>NZ_JBJNOV010000001.1:0-1567113 GCF_052166375.1 Serratia sp. CY83965
GAAAGATGCAACGTAAAAGAATCGGTGGAGCGGTAGTTCAGTTGGTTAGAATACCTGCCTGTCACGCAGGGGGTCGCGGGTTCGAGCCCCGTCCGTTCCGCCACTTAATTGATAAGCCCTGAGTCTCGACTCAGGGCTTTTTCATATCTGCATTTTGCGCTTTTCAGGCCGGAATTGTCCTTCCTTACCGCCTTACCCCATATTGTTGCCGTTAGATCAAAAGTCTTATGCCGAACCAGGCGTTTTTGATCAATAAAAAAGTTGCCATAATCTTCCTCATACCACATCTACCTGTTAATGAGAGAAAACATTATGAGCATCCCTGCATTTGGTTTAGGTACTTTCCGCCTTCAGGATCAGGTTGTTATCGATTCTGTCAGCACCGCACTCGAGCTGGGCTATCGCACTATCGATACCGCGCAGATCTATGAAAACGAAGCGGCTGTTGGCCAGGCTATCGCTGCCAGCGGCGTGAAACGTGAAGATCTGTTCATCACCACCAAGATTTGGATCGCGAACCTGGCGAAAGGCGCGCTGATCCCAAGCCTGCAAGAAAGCCTGAAAAAACTGCAAACGTCCTACGTTGATCTGACGCTGATCCACTGGCCGTCACCCAACGACGAAGTGCCGGTTGCCGAATTTATGGCTGAGCTGCTGGAAGCGAAAAAGCTGGGACTGACTCGCCAAATTGGCGTATCTAACTTCACCATCGATTTGATGCAGCAAGCGATTGACGCGATTGGCGCCGATGAAATCGCCACCAACCAAATCGAGCTGTCACCGTTCTTGCAGAACCGCAAGGTGGTAGAATTCGCGCAGCAGCACGGCATCGCCATCACCTCTTACATGACGTTGGCCTACGGCAAAGCGCTGCAGGATGAAACGATCAAAAGCATCGCCGCTCGTCACAATGCAACTCCAGCACAGGTTGTCCTGGCTTGGGCATTGAAACTGGGCTATGCAGTTATTCCTTCCTCGACCAAGCGTGAAAACCTGGCGAGCAACCTGTTGGCGCAGCAACTGACGCTGACCGACGAAGATATGGCGCAGATTGCCGCACTGGAGTGCAACGGCCGTCTGGTTAGCCCGGAAGGTCTGGCGCCAAACTGGGATTAATCATTCCTCGCAGTAGTCAGCGTAAGGCGCCTATCGGGGCGCCTTTTTTATCGTTTCAGGTATTCACTCACAAAATCAATAAAGCTGCGCAGACGGTTGCTGACGGCGCTGTCGCTGTAATAAACCGCGTTGATCGGCATGGCGACCGGCAGTGTCGCTTCCACCAGAATCGGAACCAAATCTCCACGTTTGATATCTTCGTCGCTCATAAAGTCCGACAGGCAAGCGATACCGTTGCCATGCAGACAGAGATGGCGCTGGGTTTCTCCGCTATTGGTCGTCAAGCCTGGGGTAATTTCCAACTGGCTGCCATCTGAACAAGCCAGTGGCCAGCGGTTCAGGCTGGGCAGGTCGTTGAAGCCGATGCAGCAGTGATGTGCAAGATCTTCTACCGTTAGTGGCGTGCCGTGTTGAGCCAGATAGGCGGGAGAGGCGAGCACATGCCGATAGCTGGTCATCAGTTTGCGTGCTTTCAGCGTGGAATCGGTCAGTTCGCCTACGCGGATTGCGATATCCACTTTTCGCTCGATCAAATTGATAAAGTTTTCCGAAGACACCAGCGATAGCGACATTTCAGGATAACGTTCGCGGAACTCCGCCACTAAAGGCGTCAGCATGTGCAGCACCACCGGCGTTGCCGCGTCGACGCGCAGCAGGCCTTGCGGACGCTGGCGGCTTTCCATCAGCGCATTTTCCGCCGCGGCCATGTCGTTCAGTACCTTCTGCACCTGGCGAAAGTAATTCTCTCCTTCCTGAGTCAGGCTGATTTGGCGCGTGGTGCGGTTGAGTAACGTCACGCCCAGTTTGCTTTCCAGTTTTTTCACCGTTCGGCTGACTACGGAGTTCGCTTGTTCCAGGCGTTCGGCCGCCCGGCTGAAGCTGCCGCTTTCCACTACGGTGACAAAGGTGATCAGCTCGTCTGAGTTTGCTTTCATTTTTGCTCCGATAGCAAAGTTAATTTGAAATTTTGAGCATTTTTATCATTTAAGCATAGGCCGATAATAGCCGTCATCAACTTGAATGCTATTTCGGAGTAAAAAATGCCACTCGCATTACTTGCCTTAACCATCAGCGCTTTTGCTATCGGCACGACCGAGTTCGTGATTGTCGGGTTGATCCCGACTATCGCGGAACAGCTTGGGGTGACCGTACCGTCCGCTGGATTGCTGGTGACTATCTATGCCCTCGGCGTGGCCATTGGTGCGCCGGTGCTGACGGCCCTGACCAGCCGTATACCGCGCAAGCTGCTGCTGGTTGGCCTGATGGTGCTGTTCACTCTCGGCAACCTGCTGGCCTGGCAATCACCCAGCTATGAATCGCTGGTGATTGCCCGGTTGTTGACCGGCCTGGCGCACGGCGTGTTCTTCTCTATCGGCTCCACTATCGCGACGAGCCTGGTGGCGAAAGAGAAGGCGGCTTCCGCCATTGCCATCATGTTTGGTGGCCTGACGGTGGCGCTGGTGACCGGCGTACCGTTAGGGACGTTCATCGGCCAGCAGTTTGGCTGGCGTGAAACCTTCCTGGCCGTTTCTCTGATTGGCGCGGTCGCTACGGTGGCCAGCATTATTCTGGTGCCGAACAATATCAAGAACCAGGGCAGTGCCGGCGTGCGGGAACAAATGAAAGTACTGACCCATCCTCGTCTGCTGCTGATTTACGCAATTACCGCATTGGGATACGGCGGGGTCTTCACGACCTTTACCTTCCTTGCGCCGATGATGCAGGAACTGGCGGGCTTCTCTGCTCCGACCGTGAGCTGGATACTGTTGGCTTATGGCGTCGCGGTGGCGGTGGGTAACATCTGGGGGGGCAAGCTGGCCGATCGCCATGGGGCGGTGCGTGCGTTGAGCTTTATCTTTGCCGCGTTGGCCGTTTTGTTACTGGTGTTTCAGTTTACCGCCAGCCACAGTATCGCCGCTTTGCTGACGGTGATTGCGATGGGCGTGTTCGCTTTCGGCAACGTGCCGGGGCTGCAGGTCTATGTGGTACAAAAAGCCGCACAATACACGCCAAATGCGGTGGATGTGGCGTCCGGTCTCAACATCGCGGCGTTCAACATCGGCATTGCGCTTGGTTCGGTGATTGGCGGCCAGACCGTTGCCTCGCTGGGGCTGGCGCAGACCCCCTGGATTGGCGCGCTGATCGTGGTGGTTGCATTGTTGCTGGTTAGCCTCAGTGGCCGTCTGGATAAAAAGTCTCAGCGGCAAACAGCTTGATAGGCAACTATTACTACCTGGCCCGCGTTTTGCGGGCCTTTTCGCATTTTTCACCTATTATCCCCCACCTTTACACAGCTATACCGTCAGAAGATTGAAATCGCTGCAGGTGGCCCCTATAACTGAAAAGGTGATGCCCGCAAAAGCCATGCCCTCTATGCGGGGTAGGCGTATAATCAATTCATCGTTGGCGAGTCTTCATCGCCAGTTTTCATGTTACTGGGTAATAGGCGAATCGCGTGCCGAAACGAACTTATGCAATGCGGTATGTTGCAGGTCAGCCAGTTGAGCGAATCTTTCCTGGCGCCGTTAACCAGCCGTTGCCGCCAGGGGCGGCGCTGCCGACGACCGGCGCCTTGCGCGTTATGGTGTGGAATATTTTCAAACAGCAGCGAGCCGACTGGCTTTCGGTGCTGAAAAACCATGGCAAAGACGCGCAACTGGTGCTGTTGCAAGAGGCGCAAACCACGCCGGAGCTGGTGAGCTACGCTACCGCCAACTACCTGGCGGCCGATCAGGTACCGGCCTTTGTGCTACCGCAGCACCCTTCCGGCGTGATGACGCTGGCGGCCGCTCATCCTGTTTACTGTTGCCCGCTGCGCGAGCGAGAGCCGCTGCTGCGGCTGTCCAAGTCGGCCCTGATCACCGTTTATCCGCTGTACAACGGCGAGCTGTTGATGGTGGTGAACATCCATGCGGTGAACTTTAGCCTGGGCGTCGACGTCTACAGCAAGCAACTGGGGCCAATCGGTGAGCAGATCGCCAGCCACCGGGGGCCGGTGATCATGGCCGGGGACTTCAACGCCTGGAGCCGCAAGCGCATCAATGCGCTGTATGACTTCGCCGGAGAGATGGCGCTGCGCGAAGTGAGCTTCGCCGACGATCATCGCCGCAAGGCCTTCGGCCGTCCGCTGGATTTCGTATTTTACCGCAATCTGGGGGTCGTGGAGGCGTCGGTATTGGTGACCAGCGCGTCGGATCACAATCCGTTGTTGGTGGAGTTCCACCCGGAAAAAGACTCTCCCGTCTGGTGAATCGCAGGTAATAAAAAAGCACCCCGCAGGGTGCTTTTTTGTACCGGAAACTTAGGTATCCGGCGTTAGCTTGTTGCCGACAAACAGGGTCAGCTTCAGACCTGGCTGCAGGTTGCCTTTGGCGAGCGTTGAATTCCAACGCATCACGTCGTTAATATCGACGCCGTGACGACGTGCGATACTGGCGAGCGAATCACCTTTACGGACCTGGTAGGTGATACTGCTGTTACTGCCAGTATTGCTGGCCACTTGCAGGGTTTGCCCAACTTTTATGGCGCTCTTGGCGCGTAAGTTGTTCCAACTCTGCAAATCGCTGGTCTTAACGTTCAGCCGCTTGGCAATGCCCGATAAGGTGTCGCCGGAGCGCACTTTATACGAACTGCCACCGGTCAAACCGCTGTTCTTCGCCAACTGCGTCGTTGGCTGAGTCACGGCGATCTGGCCATCGGCCAGCGAGTCTTTCAGTTGCTCGGCATGTCCTTTGGGAACCATGATGTAATGGGGCCCGTTGGGTGCCGTAACGCCTTTTTTGTAGCCTGGGTTATACGCTTTCATCTTGGTGACTGAAAGCCCTGCCATCTCAGCCGCCTGAGTCAGCTGGATCTGCTGTCCGACATCAATACGCGCCAGCGCACGGGTTTCATCCGTTTTCGGGAGTTTCACGCCGTACTTCTTGCTGTTCTTGATGATGTCGCTCAGCGCCAGCATTTTCGGGACATAGATTGACGTTTCACGCGGAAGCGACAATGCCCAGAAATTGGTTGGCTTACCCTGGCGTTTGTTTGCCTTCACCGCTTGCATCACGCGGCCTTCACCACTGTTATAGGCGGCTACGGTCAGTAACCAGTCGCCGTTAAACATGCGGTTCAAGCGCTGCATCATGTTAAGCGCAGCGGTTGTTGAGGCGACGACATCGCGTCGACCGTCATACCACTGATTGTTTTTCAAACCATAATTACGACCCGTTTGCGGCACGATTTGCCATAGCCCTGCGGCGTTGGCACTTGACGTGGCGTGTGGGTCAAAAGCGCTCTCCACTATGGGTAGCAGTACCAGTTCCATCGGCATATTACGTTTCTTAATCTGCCCGACTATCCAGTACATGTACGGCTCTGCCCGTAATGTTACATCGTGGAGATAGCTCTTACTTTTTAAGTACTTTCTTTTCTGATCACGGATCCGGGAATTTTCCGGAACCTCCATCTTCAGCTCGTCGCTAATGAAGTTCCACAGGTCCTGTTGCGCGGTGGGACTGTTGTTATCCAACCACCGCGCCGAGCTCGCTCGGCCATTTGCTGTGTACTCTCCTGCTTCACCATCTTGACCAGCCGAAGACAAACTCTGTGCATGCTGTTCTGGCGCCGGTGCGTCCTGCCTGGACGACTGGCAACCCACTAGCAAGACTGAGGCGAGAAATATCGCTTTAGCCTTCATGTGTGTGTCAATGTAGTTGCTTAAAAGACGAGCAATAATACTTTGCTTCGCCAAATAACACAACTAAAAGCTTAGAAGTTATCTTTCCGCAGGCGTAATTCGGAAAAAACTGAATGAAGGCTTTGGGGTGGTGAATTAAAGCCTAATTTCTTTTGTAAATCAGTGTCATGGCAGCGTAAAAACAGGTTGATTTTGCGCTCTAATTGCAATGTAGTCGGCACGCTGGCTTGGCCTTTTGCCCTTAACGCTTCAACATGTTGTTGATATGTTTCAATCTCTCGATCTTCCGGCAAAATAGCCCGCGCAAACTTAAGATTTGAAAGAGTATATTCATGCGCGCAGCAAATTAAGGTGTTATCGGGAAGTTGCGCGAGTTGTTGAAATGAGTCGTACATTTGTTTGGCGGTGCCTTCAAACAGCCTGCCGCAGCCGGCGGAGAAAATGGTGTCGCCGCAGAACAGATAAGGGGCACTATAGAATGCCACATGGCCCAACGTATGACCGGGAACGGCGATAGTCTTGTAGTGGCGGCCATCGATGTCAAAGGTGTCGCCGTCGCGGACGATGTGGTTGGCGCCTTTGTCCGCGGTTTCTTGTGGCCCATAGACGGCCAGGCCGGGATACTGCGCCACGATCTGCGCCACGCCGCCGACGTGATCGTGATGATGGTGGGTCAGCAGGATCGCCGCCGGCGCCAGCTGCAGGCGCTGCAACGCTTCAAGTACTGGCTGCGCTTCACCCGGATCGACGATAATGCAGCGCCCCTGTCGGTCATCCAATAACCAAATGTAATTGTCCTGGAAGGCGGGAATGCTGATAAGATTCATGGTGTACCTCTCGTTGGCAACGGCTTGAAAGAAGATAATAAATCATGAAACCAGCCCATACTCTACAAAAGCTCACCGGCCCGCAGTCCTGGGCTGAGCTGCCGTGGGGGGAGTACTATCGTGAAGCGCTCGAGCGGCAGTTGCAACCCTGGTGGCCCAAGCTGTTCGGTTTCCATCTGCTGAAGATGGGCATGCTCAGCGCCGAGCTGGCCACGGACAAATGCGCAATCTCCCACCAGGTTAACGTAGGGCTGGAGGGGGAAGGGCTGCAGGTGGTCGCCGATGCTTATCAACTGCCGTTCGCCGCCAAATCGGTAGATGCCTGCCTGCTGGCGCATACGCTGTCCTATGCGGACGATCCGCACCGCATGCTGCGTGAAGTGGACAGGGTGTTGATCGACGACGGCTGGTTGGTCATCAGCAGCTTCAATCCGTTCAGCCTGCTGGGATTGGGCAAGCTGGTGCCCGGGTTGCGTCGCCGCCAGCCCTATGTCAGCCGCATGTTTACCCAGATGCGGCTGCTGGATTGGCTCAGCCTGCTGAATTACGAGGTGTTGCACCAGGCGCGTTTTCACGTGCTGCCGTGGCACCGCAAGGGCGGCAAGTTTTTATGTACCCATTTGCCGGCGCTGGGCTGCATGAGCGTAATTGTGGCGCGTAAGCGCACCTTGCCGCTGACGCCTACGCCGATGAAACTGGGGGCGAGAAAGCCGTCTCTCAGCCGCGCGGTGGGCGCGACCAAGAGCTATCGCAAGCTGCCTTAGGCTTCCGGTTGGTAACCGACGTCTTCCTGCGTCGGTTTGCCGGCCGCCTCGCGCGCCAGCACGTCACAACGTTCGTTCTCCGGATGGCCGGCGTGGCCCTTGACCCATTCCCATTTCACCTCGTGGCGCTGAATGGCCTGATCCAGCCGCTGCCACAGATCGACATTTTTGACCGGTTTTTTGTCGGCGGTTTTCCAACCGCGTTTCTTCCAGTTATGGATCCAGCTGGTGATGCCCTGGCGCACGTACTGGCTGTCGGTGCTGAGCGTCACGGCGCAGGGGACGGTCAGCGCTTCCAGCGCCACGATCGCCGCCATCATTTCCATGCGGTTATTGGTGGTCAGACGAAATCCTTCGCTGAAGGTTTTTTCCGTCTGCTTATAGCGTAGTATCGCGCCGTAGCCACCGGGGCCGGGGTTGCCAAGGCAGGAGCCGTCGGTGAAAATTTCTACCTGTTTGAGCATCTCTGGTAGACTCTTCCTATCAGTTTTATAAAAGCCAAGTCTGACATAAACGAGCGCTGTGAGCACTGCAATATGATCTCTACAACCACCAGACAGATTGTCCTCGATACCGAAACCACCGGTATGAACAAGCTTGGGGTGCACTACGAAGGGCACCGCATCATCGAAATCGGTGCGGTGGAGGTGATTAATCGCCGCCTGACCGGGCGCAACTTCCACGTTTACATCAAGCCGGATAGGCTGGTGGATCCGGAAGCCTACGGCGTACACGGCATCAGCGACGACTTCCTGGCCGACAAGCCGACCTTCGATCAGGTTGCCGAGGAATTTCTCGACTTTATCCGCGGCGGCGAGCTGGTGATCCATAACGCGGCGTTCGATATCGGCTTTATGGATCACGAATTCCGCATGTTGCAGCAGGGCATCCCGAAGACCGAGACCTTCTGCACCATCACCGACAGCCTATTGATGGCGCGTCGCCTGTTCCCGGGCAAGCGCAACAACCTCGATGCCTTGTGCAGCCGTTATGAGATAGATAACAGCAAGCGTACGCTGCACGGCGCATTGCTCGATGCCGAGATCCTGGCGGAAGTCTATCTGGCGATGACCGGCGGTCAGACCTCGATAGCGTTCCAGATGGAGGGGGATACCCAGCAAAATGACGCCGCGCAAGAAATACAGCGTATCGTCCGCCCGGCTACGGCGATGAAAGTGGTCTACGCCAGCGACGAAGAAGTGAAGGCGCATGAGGCGCGTCTGGATCTGGTGGCAAAAAAGGGCGGTAGCTGCCTGTGGCGCGGGGCGCCGGCGGAATAACGGCGTTTTTGCGTGAAAAAACCTCACCGGATGAATCTTCGTTGAAAAACTGTGCAAACGGTTCATTTGCGGAGAAAAAGGCGTTGACGGAACCGAGAGGCGTCCGTAATATGCGCCTCGTTCCCCCGCAAGAGGGAATGGCGCGGAGCGGTAGTTCAGTTGGTTAGAATACCTGCCTGTCACGCAGGGGGTCGCGGGTTCGAGCCCCGTCCGTTCCGCCACTATTCAGAAGCCCTGAGTTAGCGATAACTCAGGGCTTCGTCGTTTCCGTTCTCTGAAAAACGGTGCGGCCCAATCAACGGGGCCGGCGGACCGGCCCCTTATCCTCAGAATAACACCGAATAGTTCAAGCCGAAGGTGCGTCCGCGGCCTTTATAGCTGTACAGCTCAGGCGAGCCGTAGGTCGGGCTGTACAGGATCGGCGCGCGTTGGCCCCAAACGGTGGTGTACTCCTTGTCCAGCAGGTTTTCCACGCTGAAGCTGATTTTTCCTACCGGCAGGGTATAGCTGCCGAGGAAGTCGACGGTGTTGTAGCCATCGATCTTGCGGCCCTGAGTGGAGTTGGCTTTGGTGTAATCGCCGTCGTCCGACACGTCGAAGGTTTGCTGCGACTGTAAGCGCAGATTCCAGTCGCCCGGCGCCCAGCCGACATAAGCGGTGACTTTCGATGGGCTGGCGGTATCGACCACCAGCTTCTTCCATTCGCCGTTGACCTTGGTTTCGGAACGGATGAGGTTGAAGTTGGTACCGGCGCTCCAGTCGCTGTCTTCAAAGAAATAATCCACCGCGCCTTCCAGCCCATAGATGCGCCGCTTGTCCGCATTGACGTTGATGGTCATGTCGGTTTTGTTGATGGCGATGCTCTTGTCGGACAGCGAGTAGTAGGCGGCGATTTGCGTGCGCAGGTTATCGCCGGTATAGCGCCAGCCCAGCTCGTAGGCATTGACCTTGATGCCTTCCAGTTTGGAATCGCCGACGTTGACGCTCTTCAGCAATTGGTAATGGCTGCCGTTCAACGCGTAGGTGCCGTTGCCGTAATATTTGCCCGGATCCGGGATCTCAAAGCCCTGAGAGAAGTTGAACCAGGTTTGCTGGCGCTCGGTCAGATGTGCCAACAGGCCGGCATTGAACAGCGCGTTGTTGTAATCGGTTTTCCCTCCCGGTATAGCGTCGGCGGACGTCGCGGCGCCGGTGGCGATCGCCTGCTGCTGGTTATAACCGACGAAGTCATCAATCTTGTTTTCGGTGTACTGGTAACGCACGCCGCCGCTCAGGGTGAAGATGGGATTGATGTCGTAACTGGCCTGCAGGAACGACGCCAGGTTGCTGGTGGTATAGCTCGGGTAGCGGCCGGTGCCGTAAGCGTTCTCCAGCGTCATGCCGCCGGACTGTTGGGCCTTCGCCAGGTTGAAGAACTGCTGGTTGGCGTTGAAGCTCTCATGCTCGGCGTCGATGCCGTAAGTCAGCGTCAGCGCGTCGACAGGTTTGCTGTTTAACGTCAGTTTGCCGCCGTAAAAATCGGTTTTTTGCTGCGAAGCGCCAATGCTGCTGACGTAATAGTTCGGCGCTTTGCCCGCCAGCGTTGGGAATGGGTAGAAGGTCAACGTTTCGTCGCGATAGTAGACCTGCGCCACCAGATCCTGGCCGAGGAAATCGGTGTTGGAATATTGCAGGTTGATCAGGTGGCGCTCGGTGCCGGGGATGCGATCGGAGTTTAAATTACCGCTGTTGTACGCCTTGGCGTTGCCGGTCACCGCCGCGAAGTTTTCCCCCAGAAACAGGCCGTGATCGCCGTCGGACTGGCTTTTGTAGTATTGGGTGGTCAGCTGCAGCTGTTGATGATCGTCGATGTTGAGGGTGCCGGTGCCCATCACATCGAGGCGATTGGAATACTGCAGGCCGGTTTGGGTATTGTCGATCAATACCTCATTGCCTTTGCCGTCATACCAGCCGCCATAGCGCTGGTAAGAAACGGACAGGCGCCCCGAGGCGTTGTCGTTGCCGCCGCTGACCGCCGCCGCCACGTTCTCGTCGTGATCGTTATGGCCGCCAAAGCCGGTTTTACCGCCGACCTGCAACTCGACCTGCTGTTCCTGTTGCCCTTTTTTGGTGACGATATTGATCAGGCCGCCGGTGCTGCCGCCGCCGTACAGCGAGGTCGCGCCGGAAATCACCTCGATATGATCGATATTGAACGGATCGATCGAATCCAACTGGCGGCTGTCGCTGCGCGATGAATTCAGGCGCACGCCGTCAATCATCACCATCATCGAGCGGCCGCGCATATTCATGCCATAGTTGGTGCGGCCCTGGCCGCTGACGTCCATGCCGGGGATCAGCTGCGCCAACATGTCCTTGATCTCTTTGCCGCCCTGAACCTGCTGTTCGATCTCCTGACTTTCGATCACCCAGGTGGTCTGCGCCATTTCCGCCATGCTGCGGTGTGAACGGCTGGCTGAGACCACCATCTGCTCTTCGGCGCCGGCTTTCTGATCTTCGGCCCAGGCCGCTGGCGCAAGCATTGCCAGCAGACAAGGGTTCAAAACCCAAAGGTGTTTGCGTTTCATCGTTATTTATTTCCCAGGTGATATTGTTATTGCGTTATTTTTGAGAATGATTCTTTTATCAATAACGTTTCTTGTTATCAATAAAATCATGATATGATTTTTTGCGATACATTAACGTAATTAATTAGTTTTATTAACATTTTGCCCGCTGCGCGATCGAGCAACCCACGCCGTCAACACGGCAGCCGATCGGCCATACGTTCAAGCGACAGCCGTTGCCGGAGAATCGAGAACATGTCCGCCAGCTACAGAATTTTTGATATCACCTTGAAAAGCAAAATACTGATTTCACCTTCGCTGGTGCGCTGCGTGTTTGAAGGTGCGGATATTCATCGGATGAAGCTGGAAGCGCCGGATCAGCGCATCAAACTGCTGTTCCCGGCGGCGGACGGCCAGATCCCGCAATTGGCCAATAGCCCGGACTGGTACGGCGATTACATGGCGATCCCCAAAGAGCGGCGCCCGGTGATGCGCACTTATACGCTGCGTGCGCTGCGCCGTGAGCAGAATCAGATGGACGTCGAGTTCGTGCTGCATGGCGTGAACGGCCCGGCCTCCGCCTGGGCGACTCACGCCGAGCCGGGTGATGCCATTCAGACCGTCGCCCCCAACGCTGACTTCGACGGCGACAGCGGCGGCTACGAATGGACGCCGCCGGCACAGTTGCAGCAGGCGCTGTTGATCGCCGATGAAACGGCCGTGCCGGCGGCGATGGGCATTCTGGAGCAATTGGCGCAGCAGGCTAATCCGCCGCGCGTGCAGGCGTTCTTCGAAGTGCCGCAGGCGGGGGATTGCCTGGATTTGACCCGTTTCCCGTTCGCCGAGGTTTACTGGCTGCCGCGCGATGTGGGCCGCCAATTGGCGCACGGCACGTTGCTGGTGGAAGCGGTGCGCCAGCGGGTGGATATCCCCGCGTCGGCCTGTGCGCAGGCGCAGTCCCTGGTGGAAAGCAGCCTGAGCGATGAGGTGTTGTGGGAGCGGGCAGCCGGCAGCAACGCTTTCTACGCCTGGGTGGCGGCCGAGTCTTCCACGGTGAAAACGCTGCGGCGTTACCTGATCGGCGAACGCGATCTGGACCGCGCTACCGTTAACTTTATGGCCTACTGGTGTTGAGTGCGCCGTCCTTTTCCGGCATCGGCGCTGGAGGCGCAGCAGGCCGCCGCACGGATGATGACGCGCGGCGACAAGCTGGCGGCGATCGGCGCGGAGCCTTTATCTCTCTGCCGAACATCGACGTGCCAATCGCCGGCTGGGAGCGTGTTTAATCAGTCGAGACGCAGAAAGCTGTCGGCGTCGCGCCAGGCCGGGAAGGCGTTGCGGTAACTCTGCAGGGTTTCCAGCGACAGCTCAGCGTCCAGCTGCGCGGCTGCGCCGGGCTCGGCATCCGCCAGGATCTCGCCCTGCGGGCTGATGATCAGGCTGTCTCCGCTGTAGTTCAGGCCGTTGGCATCGTCGCCCACCCGGTTGCAGCCCGCCACATACACCTGATTTTCAATCGCCCGCGCCGCCAGCAGCGTTTGCCAATGGCGGCTGCGCGGCGCCGGCCAGTTGGCGACGTACAGCGCCAGATCGTAATCCTGCTGATAGCGCGCCCAGACCGGGAAACGCAGGTCGTAGCAGATCTGCGGCAGGATGCGCCAGCCGCGCCACTCGAAGATTTCACGCCGGTTGCCGGCCTGGTAGTGCAGGTGTTCGCCGGCCATGCGGAACAGATGGCGTTTATCATAGGCATGCACCTGGCCGCCCGGCTCCACCAGCAGGAAGCGGTTGACCGCGCCCTCGTCAGTTTTCAGCGCCACGCTGCCGCCGATTAACGCATGGCTTTTCACCGCCCAACCGTGCAGCCAGTCGATCACCTGCTGTTCGGGCAGGGCGCTCTCGCCGGCATCCATGGCGAAACCGGTGGTGAACATTTCCGGCAAGACGATGAGATCACGCCCGGCGATCGGCGCCAGCAACGCGTCGAAGGCGGCCAGGTTAGCGAGGCCGTCGCGCCAGACCAGCGGTTGCTGCAACAGGGTAATTTTTAAAGTCGACATAACCGCTCCGCAGCTGCATCCAGCGTGGCGTCCTGTTTAGCGAAGCACAGCCGGATCAATTTATGGGGGAAAGGATCGGCACAGAAGACCGACAGCGGAATGGCCGCCACGCCCACGTGCTCGGTTAACCAATGGCAGAACGCTACATCGTCCAGATCGGAGATGGCGCTGTAGTCCGCCAGCAAGAAGTATGTACCGGCGCAGGGTAAAATTTCCAGTCGGCTGCTCGCCAGCGCCTGCACAAAGCGATCTCGCTTGGCGCGATAGAACGCCGGCAGCTGTCGCCAGTGCTCCGGCTCGGCGCGCAGGCTATCCGCCAGCGCCAGCTGCGCCGGAGTATTGACCGAAAAGGTCAGGTATTGATGCACCTTGCGCACCTCAGCGCTCAGCGCGGCGGGCGCCACGCAGTAACCCACTTTCCAGCCGGTCATGTGGAAGGTTTTTCCGAAAGAGGAGACCGCGATCGCCCGTTGGCGCAGCTGCGGGTGGGCCAACACGCTGGCGTGGCCGCCTTTGGCGAAGCAGATGTGTTCGTAAACCTCGTCGCTGAGCACGTAGATTTCGCGTTCGGCGATGGCGTGCCACAGCTGTTGCATGTCTTCCGCCTGCCAGGCGGTGGCGGACGGGTTATGCGGCGTGTTGACGATCACCAGGCGGGTGCGCGGCGACAGCGCGGCGGCGAACCGTTGCCAATCCACGGCAAACGCGGGCGGCTGCAGGGCGAGGCGTTTGAGTACGCCGCCCGCCAGCGTCACCGCCGGCGCGTAGCTGTCGTAGCTCGGATCGAAACAGACCACCTCATCGCCGGGGCGCACCAGCGCGGTGATGGCGGCGAACAGCGCTTCGGTGGCGCCAGCGGTGACGGTCACTTCGCCGCCGGCGTCCGGCTGCCAGCCATACAGCTCGGCGGTTTTGTCGGCGATGGCTTCGCGCAGCGCCGCCACGCCGGTCATCGGCGCATATTGGTTGGCGCCCTGGGCGACGTGCCAGGCCAGGCGTTCTTTCAGGTAGTCCGGCCCGTCGAAATCAGGGAAGCCCTGCGACAGGTTGATCGCCTGATGCTGCTGCGCCAGCGCGCTCATTTGGGTGAAGATGGTGGTGCCCAGGGCAGGCAGTTTACTTTCGGGAATCAATGCGGAAGTGCTCATAGCAGGTGAATACTCCAGGCGCTTATATTGCCGTCAATATAACACGATGCTAGTATTTGGCAATCAAGACGCTTAGATGGCTAAATGCGAAAAAGTGCTTAGCCCGCCACGCGGCAGGCAACGTTTCATCTGCCGGCCGCCTTACCGAACGGGAAACGATAACAATGACGGAGAATCCGCAACTTACCGCATTACTGGCGGCCTGCCACTGGATTGGCGACAAAGGCTGGTGTCCGGCGACCGGCGGCAACATGTCGCTGCGCCTCGACGAACGCCAGTGCTTGGTCACCGAATCCGGCAAAGACAAAGGCAGCCTGAGCGCCGCCGATTTTCTGCAGGTGGATATCGCCGACAATCATGTGCCGAGCGGCCGTACGCCGTCGGCGGAAACCGGGCTGCATACGCTGCTCTATCGCTTGTACCCGCATCTTGGCGCGGTGTTGCATACCCATTCCGTCAACGCCACCGTGTTGTCGCGGGTGGAACGCGGCGATGCGTTGGTGCTGCAGGGGTACGAAATGCAAAAGTCGCTCGCCGGTCAGCGCAGCCACCTGGACAGCGTGGCGATCCCCATTTTCGATAACGATCAGGACATTCCCCGGCTGGCCTCGCGCGTCGCGGCCTATGCCGAGGTCACGCCGCTGCAGTACGGTTTTCTGGTGCGCGGCCACGGTCTCTATTGCTGGGGAAGCCAGGTGGCGGAAGCCCGCCGCCATCTCGAAGGGCTGGAATTCCTGTTCCAGTGTGAACTGCAACGTCGCTTGCTGGAGGCGAAATGATCCGCGCTATCGTGACCGATATTGAAGGCACCACCAGCGATATTCGCTTCGTGCACCAGGTATTGTTTCCCTATGCCCGCGAACGGCTGGCGGATTTTGTACGCCGTCACGCCACGGAGAGCGAAGTCGCCGCGCCGCTGGCGGCGCTGCGCGCTGAAATTGACCAGCCGCAGGCGGATCTCGACGCGCTGATCGCCGCGCTGTACCGCTTTATGGATGAAGACCGCAAATCCACCGCGCTCAAGGCGCTGCAGGGCATCATCTGGCGCAGCGGCTATCGCGAAGGGGATTTCCGCGGGCATCTGTACCCGGAGGTTGCGGGGCAGTTGGCCGCCTGGCAGCGTCAGGGGCTGAAGCTTTACGTCTATTCCTCCGGTTCGGTGGAAGCGCAGAAGCTGCTGTTCGGCCACAGCAGCGCCGGCGATCTGCAGCCGCTGTTCAGCGGCTATTTCGACACGCACGTCGGCGCCAAGCGTGAAACCGCGTCGTACCGCAACATTGCGCAGGCTATCGGCATCGCGCCCGACGAACTGTTGTTCCTGTCCGATATCCACCAGGAACTGGACGCCGCGCAGGCCGCCGGCTGGCATACCTGCCAGCTGATCCGCGATGAGGCGGATGCACAGAGCCGGCATCCGCAGGTCAGCCGTTTTGATCATATCGATTTAGGGGAGTTTGTCTCATGAGTGGATTGACCATTTTCAGTGATACAGAGCCGCAGCAGCCGCTGTGGCAGAGCCGCGACGCGCAGGAAATCCAGCGGCAGCTGGCGCAGATCGGCGTGCGCTTTGAGCGTTGGCAGGCGGATCGCGAACTGGGCGACAACCCGCAGCCGCAGGCGGTGATCGCCGCCTACCAGCATGAGATCGACCGGCTGGTGGCGGAAAAGGGCTACCAGAGCTGGGACGTGATCAGCATGCGGCCGGACCACGAACAGCGCCAGGCGCTGCGCGAAAAATTCCTGTCCGAACACACGCACGGTGAGGATGAAGTGCGCTTTTTCGTTGAAGGGGCGGGGCTGTTTTGCCTGCATCTGGACGGCAAGATCTTCCAGATCCTGTGCGAAAAGAACGATCTGATCTCAGTGCCGGCCAACACCCGTCACTGGTTCGATATGGGCTCGGCGCCGCACTTTACCGCGATCCGGGTATTTGACAACCCGGAAGGCTGGGTGGCGCATTTCACCGGCGACACGATCGCCGATGCCTATCCGCGTCTGGACTGATCGTCAACCGGCGGGCGTTAACCCAGTGTCCGCCGGAAAATCCCCGCTTCAACCTGCTGCGGGGTGATCACGCCGCTGTCGAACACCCACCCGCTGATAAGCTTGGCCGGCGTGACGTCGAACGCCGGATTGTAGACCGGCGCCTCGGCCGGCGCCCACTGGCAGGCGCCGAAGCTGCCTGAAACGCCGGTGACTTCGGCCGCCGCGCGTTGCTCGATCGGGATGGCGGCGCCGTCCGGACAGTGCGGATCGTGGGTGGTGTGCGGGGCGGCCACGTAGAACGGGATGCTGTGATAGTGCGCCAGCACCGCCAGGCTGTAGGTGCCAATCTTGTTGGCGACGTCGCCGTTGGCGGCGATGCGATCCGCGCCGACCCATACCGCATCGACCTGGCCTTGCGCCATCAGGCTGGCGGCCATTGAATCGCAGATCAGACGATAGGGAATGCCCAGCTCGCCCAGTTCCCAGGCGGTCAGGCGGCCGCCCTGCAGCAGCGGCCGGGTTTCATCGACCCATACCTGTTGCACTTTGCCCTGCTGGTGGGCGCGCAGCAGCACCCCGATAGCGGTGCCGACGCCGGCGGTGGCCAATCCGCCGGTATTGCAGTGGGTCAGCAGGCGGCTGCCGGGCTTGACCAGCCCTGCGCCGCGATCGGCGATGCGATCGCACAGCAGGCGATCCTCCTCCACCAACCGCAGCGCTTCGTTCACCATCGCCGGCGCCCAGTCAGGTTCCGCCAGCGCCAACTTCATGCGATCCAGATTGTTCATCAGGTTAACCGCCGTCGGGCGGGCGGCGCGCAGCGTGTGCAGCGCCTGCTCCAGCTCGGCGCGCGGCAGACCGCGTTCCGCGAGCAGCGCCAACAGCAGGCTGGCGGACAGCCCGATCAGCGGAGCGCCGCGCACCCGCAGGCTGTGAATGTGCCCGACCAACTCTTCCACGCTGTCGCAAGCGCGCCACCGCTTTTCCTGCGGCAGGGCTTGCTGATCGAGGATCCAAAGGCGGTTGTCCCGCAGGGACAAACTGGTGGTGTTAAGCGCTTGCATCGGCGGTTAATTCCTTGTTGCGTGGTTATTGCATCTGAAACGCTATTCTGCCAACATGACTTCCAGATGTATAGACGTCCAAATGCTTTTACGTCTAAATAATCAGAGTCGCTGGGTCAGTGAGAGAGAACAGAGGGGTTGGGGAATGTCGCTTTATCGTACGTTTACGGCTGCCGATGCCGTTGAATATGCCCGCCAATACGGGCAGGTGGCCGAACCGCAGGCGCTGGTGAGCGCCGACGAGATCGGTGACGGCAACCTGAACCTGGTGTTCAAGATCCGCGATCGTGAAGGTGTGAGCCGGGTGATCGTCAAACAGGCGCTGCCCTACGTGCGCTGCGTGGGCGAATCCTGGCCGCTGACGTTGGATCGGGCGCGCATCGAAGCGGAAACGCTGCTGGTCCACGGCGGTTTCTGCCCGCGGCATACGGTAAAAGTCTTGCATCACGATCCCGAGTTGGCGGTGATGGTGCAGGAAGATCTCTCCGATCATCGCATCTGGCGCAGTGAACTGGTGCAGGGGAACTATCATCCGCTGGCGGCCGGGCAACTGGCGGAATACCTGGCGCAGACGCTGTTTCACACCTCCGATTTTTATCAGTCGGCGCAGCAGAAAAAGGCGGAAGTCAGCCGTTTCACCAACCCCGAACTGTGCAAGATCACCGAAGATCTGTTCTTTACCGATCCCTATATCGACCATGAGCGCAATCAGTTCGAGGCGGCGCTGTTGCCGCAGGTGCAGGCGCTGCGCGAGGATGCGCCGCTGAAGTTGGCGGTCGCCGGCCTGAAACATCGCTTCCTCAGCAAGGCGGAGGCGCTGTTGCACGGGGATATCCACAGCGGTTCGATCTTCGTGGCGGAAGGGCGATTGAAAGCGATCGACGCCGAATTCGGTTTCTACGGCCCGATCGGTTTCGATGTCGGCACTGCGTTAGGCAACCTGCTGCTCAACTATTGCGGCCAGCCGGGGCTGTTCGGGCCGCGCGACGCCGCCGCCGGGCGCGAGCAGCGGCTGCAGGATGTGCGCGAGCTGTGGCTGATCTTTGCCGATCGCTTTCTGGCGCTGTGCCATCAGCAAAGCCGCGATGCGGCGCTGGCGACGCCGGGTTACGCCGAGCAGTTCCTGCAGCAGGTCTGGAGCGACGCGATAGGATACTGCGGCACCGAACTGATTCGGCGCACCATCGGCCTGGCGCACGTCGCCGATCTGGACAGCATCGCCGACGCCGACATGCGCCTCGACTGTCAGCGTCACGCCCTGGGATTGGGGCGCACGCTGATCGTCAATGCGCCGCAGATCGAGCATATCGACGCGCTGTTGGCGCGCATTCGTCAGCAGGGCTGAAAAGGCGGGTGCTCGTGGATCCTGCCTGACACCATCAGCCAACGGGCGGGGCGAACCCCGCCGTTGGGTTGCCTTACCGTCCGGATTCGTAAGCCAAAGTGGCCGCATCCTCCGAGTCTCCCAACCTGATGCGCAGTTCGCACAGCGAACCGCGGGTTAGCCAGATGAACGCGAGCAGCGTCATACAGACGATCACCAGTTTAAGTACGACCCGTTTTTGCTGCATTTTTGACCTCCCTATCCTTGCCTTGCGGCGGGTAAGAGGCTAACCTGATGTTGCTAGGCATCAGAGTGGCCTCGGGTTGATAATATCGACTCGGGGCCTTTCTCTTTCTCTTTCTCTTTCTCTTTCTCTTTCTCTTTCTCTTTCTCTTTCTCTTTCTCTTTCTCTTTCTCTTTCTCTTTCTCTTTCTCTTTCTCTTTCTCTTTCTCTTTCTCTTTCTCTTTCTCTTTCTCTTTCTCTTTCTCTTTCTCTTTCTCTTTCTCTTTCTCTTTCTCTTTCTCTTTCTCTTTCTCTTTCTCTTTCTCTTTCTCTTTCTCTTTCTCTTTCTCTTTCTCTTTCTCTTTCTCTTTCTCTTTCTCTTTCTCTTTCTCTTTCTCTTTCTCTTTCTCTTTCTCTTTCTCTTTCTCTTTCTCTTTCTCTTTCTCTTTCTCTTTCTCTTTCTCTTTCTCTTTCTCTTTCTCTTTCTCTTTCTCTTTCTCTTTCTCTTTCTCTTTCTCTTTCTCTTTCTCTTTCTCTTTCTCTTTCTCTTTCTCTTTCTCTTTCTCTTTCTCTTTCTCTTTCTCTTTCTCTTTCTCTTTCTCTTTCTCTTTCTCTTTCTCTTTCTCTTTCTCTTTCTCTTTCTCTTTCTCTTTCTCTTTCTCTTTCTCTTTCTCTTTCTCTTTCTCTTTCTCTTTCTCTTTCTCTTTCTCTTTCTCTTTCTCTTTCTCTTTCTCTTTCTCTTTCTCTTTCTCTTTCTCTTTCTCTTTCTCTTTCTCTTTCTCTTTCTCTTTCTCTTTCTCTTTCTCTTTCTCTTTCTCTTTCTCTTTCTCTTTCTCTTTCTCTTTCTCTTTCTCTTTCTCTTTCTCTTTCTCTTTCTCTTTCTCTTTCTCTTTCTCTTTCTCTTTCTCTTTCTCTTTCTCTTTCTCTTTCTCTTTCTCTTTCTCTTTCTCTTTCTCTTTCTCTTTCTCTTTCTCTTTCTCTTTCTCTTTCTCTTTCTCTTTCTCTTTCTCTTTCTCTTTCTCTTTCTCTTTCTCTTCTTTGCCAAGGCTCCGGACAGAAAGATCCAGAGCACCCGCCGCGCAGTCTACCCGAACTTCCTTCCTGTGAAATCCGCCGTTGCGCCAACCTGCGGCGTGGTGCGCAGTTTGTCCTGAAAGCAAAAGAAAAAAGGGGCGATGATGATCGCCCCTTGGATGCGTGGAGTGGGAATTGGCGTTAAGCCGCTTCGGTCTGCTGCTGGCGCTTAGACTGCGCCGCCGGCTTTTCCGGCTTGGCGGCCGCCAGCGCATCCGGCGCAAAGTCGTCCACGTTGATGGAGCGCAGGCGGCTCTCTTCGGCTTTCACCAGGATCTTCGCTTCGTCGGCGCTGATCTTGCCTTCTTCCAGCGCGCGCTCCGCCAAACGATCCAGACGGGTGAACGGCAGGTTTTTGCCGGCCGCCTTGCACAGACGTTCGTGAATCGGCTCGGCGGCCATCACGTCGGCCAGCGCCGCTTCCAGCAGGCCGATTGGGTTATGCTCGCTCGGCGTCAGGTACTGGCCGCGCCCCAGACGGCTGCGGGTGGCGGAAGGCACCTGCAGGATCTTGGCCAACTGATGATCCAGGCGATCGGACGGCGCAGTATGCACGCGGCCGAACGGGAAGACCACGAAGCGCAGCGCGCCGGCGATAAAGCGGTTCGGGAAGTTGCGCAGCAGATCATCCAGCGCCTGTTCGGCTTTATGCAGGCTGTCTTGCACGCCCCAATGCACCAGCGGCAGATCTTCTTTCTGACGGCCTTCGTCGTCAAAGCGTTTCAGCACGGCGGAAGCCAAATACATCTGGCTGAGGATATCCCCCAGGCGAGCGGAGATGCGCTCACGGCGCTTCAGGCTGCCGCCCAGCACGCCCATGGAAACGTCCGACAGCAGCGCCAGGTTGGCGCTCAGGCGGTTCAGCTGCTGATAGTAACGACGGGTCGCGTCCTTGGTTGGCGTGGCGCTGGTGCGGCCGTTGGTCAGGCCCAGCCAGAAGCTGCGTACCTTGTTGCTGCCGACGTGGCCCAGGTGGCCGAACAGCGATTTATCGAAGGCGTTCAGATCGTTGTTCTGCGCCGCCGCCATTTCATCCAGCACATAAGGATGGCAGCGGATCGCGCCCTGACCGAAGATCATCATGGTGCGGGTCAGGATGTTCGCGCCTTCCACCGTGATGGCGATCGGTGCCCCCTGATAAGCGCGAGCCAGGAAGTTGGATTCGCCCAGCATGATGCCTTTACCGCCGGCGATATCCATGGCGTCAACGATCGACTGCTGGCCGCGGTGCGTGCAGTGGTATTTGACGATGGCCGACAGCACGGCCGGCTTCTCGCCCTGCACCAGCGCATAGGTGATCAGCGAAGCGGCGGCGTCCATCACATAGGTGTTGCCGGCGATGCGCGCCAACGGTTCCTCGATCCCTTCCATCTTGCCGATGGAGATCTTGAACTGACGGCGAATGTGCGCGTAGGCGCCGGTCGCCAGGGCGATGGATTTCAGGCTGCCGGTGGAGTTGGACGGCAGGGTGATGCCGCGACCGACCGACAGGCACTCAACCAGCATGCGCCAGCCTTGGCCGGCCATTTTCGGCCCGCCGATGATGTAATCGATCGGCACGAACACGTCGGTGCCGCGGGTCGGGCCGTTCTGGAACGGCACGTTCAGCGGGAAGTGGCGGTTGCCGATTTCCACGCCCGGGGTGCTGGTCGGGATCAGCGCACAGGTGATGCCCGGGGATTCGTTGTCGCTCAGCAGGCGGTTCGGGTCATGCAGTTTGAACGCCAGGCCCAGTACGGTGGCGACCGGCGCCAACGTGATGTAGCGCTTGTTCCAGGTCAGGCGCATGCCCAGCACCTGCTTGCCTTGCCATTCGCCCATGCACACGGTGCCGACGTCCGGGATCGCGCCGGCATCGGAACCCGCTTCCGGGCTGGTCAGCGCGAAGCATGGGATTTCGTCGCCGCGCGCCAGGCCCGGCAGATAGTGGTTTTTCTGTTCTTCGGTGCCGTAGTGCTGCAGCAGTTCGCCCGGGCCGAGGGAGTTCGGTACGCCGACGGTGATCGCCAGGATGCCGGAAACGCCGGCCAGTTTTTGCAGCACCATCGCCTGAGCGTAAGGGGAGAATTCCAGACCGCCGTACTCTTTCTTGATGATCATCGCGAAGAAACGGTGTTCTTTCAGGTACGCCCAGAGTTCTGGCGGCAGATCGGCCAGTTCGTGGGTGATCTGGAAGTCGTTGGCCATGCGGCAGGCTTCTTCCACCGGGCCGTCGATAAACGCCTGCTCTTCTTCCGTCAGGCGCGGTTTCGGGTAGCTGTGCAGCTTGTTCCAGTCCGGCGCCCCGCGGAACAGATCGCCTTCCCACCAAGTGGTGCCGGCGTCGATCGCTTCCTTCTCGGTGGTGGACATCGGCGGCATCACCTTGCGGAAGGCGCGCAGCGCCGGCGCGGAGAGCAGGGAACGGCGCACAGAGGAAAGGTTCAGCGGCAGCAGCACGATCGCCAGCGGCAGCAACAGCCAGAAGCTCCACAGGCCGATAGCGCCCATGACGGCGGTGTACGCCACCAGGATCAGGCTGCTGAGGGTAAGGTTCACTCGGTGGTAGAACACCACGCCGAGGAGAGCCAGGAAAACGACGATACTAAGAACCATCATAAGAAGCTCCGAAGTAGTAAGAGGTCTGACCTGTTGTGTGTATGTAATAGGTTTTAGTACAAGGCAGAATTTTTATCAATGCGTTTACAGTTTAATTACAACTCAGGTCACAAACTGACAGCACCAATCATCAAAAACCTCTCCGCTTCCTTAACCGGCGCGCTGTTTGGCCGAGAATGCTTCTCGCTGTTTCCGCGATCCGGTACACTGCGGAGCGGAAGATTTGACGATAACAAGAGGTTCCTCATGTACCACGACCTTATTCGCAGTGAACTGAACGAAGCGGCTGATACCCTGGCGAAATTTATCAATGACGACGCCAACATCGACGCCATCCAACGCGCGGCGGTGCTGCTGGCGGATTCCTTCAAAGCCGGCGGTAAAGTGATTTCCTGCGGCAACGGCGGTTCCCATTGCGACGCGATGCATTTCGCCGAAGAGCTGACCGGCCGCTACCGCGAAAACCGCCCGGGCTACCCGGCGATTGCCATCTCGGACGTGAGCCACCTGTCCTGCGTCAGCAACGACTTCGGCTATGAGTATGTGTTCTCGCGCTATGTGGAAGCGGTGGGCCGCGAAGGCGACGTGCTGCTGGGCATTTCCACCTCCGGCAACTCCGGCAACATCATCAAGGCTATCGATGCGGCGCGTGCCAAGGGGATGAAAGTGATCACCCTGACCGGCAAGGACGGCGGCAAGATGGCGGGTTCCGCCGATGTGGAAATTCGCGTGCCGCACTTCGGTTACGCCGATCGCATTCAGGAAATCCACATTAAAGCGATTCACATCTTGATTCAGCTGATCGAAAAAGAGATGGTTAAGGCGTAATAGCCTTCGGGGGGCTGCGGCTCCCCATGAATAAGACTGCGGGCGCCGCATGTATGCCGTGCCCGCACAGTCTGTGTCAGTGTGGTTAAGGAGTGCTGGCGATGTGTGAACTGCTCGGGATGAGCGCAAACGTACCGACCGATATCTGCTTCAGCTTTACCGGCCTGGTACAGCGCGGCGGCCGCACCGGGCCGCATAAGGATGGCTGGGGCATTACCTTCTATGAAGGGAACGGCTGCCGCACATTCAAGGATCCGCAGCCGAGCTTCAACTCGCCGATCGCCCGCCTGGTGCAGGACTACCCGATCAAGTCTTGCGCGGTGGTGTCCCATATTCGCCAGGCCAACCGCGGCGAAGTGGCGTTGGAAAACACCCATCCGTTCACCCGCGAACTGTGGGGCCGCAACTGGACCTACGCGCACAACGGCCAATTGAAAGGCTATCGTCAGTTGGATACCGGCACGTTCCGCCCGGTCGGCCAGACTGACAGCGAATATGCCTTCTGCTGGCTGCTGCACCAGCTGGCGCTGAAATATCCGCGCACCCCGAGCCAGTGGCCGGCGGTATTCCGCTACATTGGCCTGTTGGCGAGCCAACTGCGCAAGAAAGGGGTATTCAATATGCTGTTGTCGGACGGGCGCTTCGTGATGGCGTATTGCTCCACCAACCTGTATTGGATTACGCGCCGCGCGCCGTTCGGCAAGGCGACGCTGCTTGATCAGGACGTGGAGATTGATTTTCAGCAACAGACCACACCGAACGATGTGGTCACGGTGATCGCCACCCAACCGCTGACCGCTAACGAAACCTGGCACAAGATTGAGCCAGGCGAGTTCGCGTTATTTCACTTCGGTGAGCGGCTTGTTCTGAGCGAAGGGGTTGGTGTTGGGCGTCGGGCTGGCTGACGCGTACTGCGTCATCATGCCGCCGCTGCTCATCAGCGGTTGACCCAAGACGTACTGGCCATTGACCACGCCCATTGTCGGCGGTTGGCGGTTCTTCGCGAAGTAATCATAGCCCGGCTTCAGCTGGCGCCAGAAGGCGATATAGCTGGATGACGCATGGCGTTTCAGGTTCTGTTCGGTCATGCGGAACGGGTAGATGCTGATGTCGACGCGGCTTTGGCCATAGGCGAAGGCGGCTTCGACGTAGCGATAGATCTCATCCATATAGGTGTTGGTCATCGCGTAACAGCCGATCGATTTACATTCGCCGTGGATCATCAGATAAGCGCCGGAATAGCCCTGCGACTTATCGTAATCGTTAGGGAAACCGATATTGATCGCCCGATAATACTTGCTGTCGGGTTTCAGATGGCGCGCGTCAACGCTATAAAAGCCTTCAGGACTTTTAAAGTCGCCTTCACGACGTTTAGGACCCAGCCCGCCGGAGAAATTACAGATCGGGAACGTGTTGACCAGGCGGAATTCATTGCCCATTCTGGCATACAATTCCAGCTTGCGTTCCTCTTTGAAGATCTGAATATAGACCGGCGAACCCAATAATTGCTGTTTAACTACCGGCGCTTCGGGTACCTGCTCGCTGGCGCTGCAGGCCGTGATCATCGGCATAGAAACAAGCATCGCAAACAACAGCGCGATTTTGCTCATTATAATTCCTGCTTATATTTATCTGCCGGCGTAATCAACCTGGCCAGCATGCCACTGATTATTGTTTTTACTGCTGCAAAACACCGCCAGATTACCAGCGCGTTTATTTTTAGCAATACGTGATATGTATAAAAAAACGACAAAGCTCGATAAAAGTGAAATGACCGGCAGATTTTAACGATAAGTAGTGAAAAACAGGCGAAATTTAATTGCGTTTGCTTGACCCAAGTCACGACGGAACGCAGAACAATGTTGCGAACAATGTTAATATTCTCTCTTCAATTTAACGCGCGGTGGCGATTGAAGCGGCGGGGGTTATGGCATATAACCCGGCCGTTTCGGTGGTTATTTGGCTACAGGCCGTTAACACATCGATTGTCACGCAAATAACGGAGAGGGGGGAATCAAGGGAATGCGCGTTACCCCATATATTCACTGCGAGAAAGTTCATGTTGGGCGTGCCGTCGTGCGCACTGCCCGGCAATCCTGGCATCGTCCGCACCCGCCTCTGGGGCCGGGCAGACGTGTAAACCAAACTACATCGTATAAATCCTATGATTAAGATCAGAAAAGGGTTAGATCTGCCGATAGCCGGGGTTCCGGTTCAGGCGATCCAAGATGGCCCGAACATTCAGCATGTCGCCCTGCTTGGGGAAGAGTATGTCGGAATGCGCCCCTCCATGCTGGTGCAGGAAGGCGATACCGTTAAGAAAGGCCAGGCGTTGTTCGAAGATAAGAAAAACCCCGGGGTTTTCTTCACGGCACCCGCCAGCGGCCGCATCGCCGCGATTAACCGCGGCGAGCGGCGCGTATTGCAATCGGTGGTGATTGCGCTGGAAAACGGCGGCGACGATCAGCTCGAGTTTGCGCACTACCCGCTGGGTGAACTGAGCCAGCTGCCGCGTGAACAGGTCGAAAGCGAACTGATCGCCAGCGGCCTGTGGACCGCGCTGCGCACCCGTCCGTTCAGCAAAACGCCGAGCCCCGGCAGCGAGCCGCGCGCCATTTTCGTCACCGCGATGGATACCCAGCCGTTGGCCGCCGACCCGCAGGTGATCATCGCCGAACAGCAGGCGGCGTTTAACGCCGGGCTGGTGGTGTTGGCGCGCCTAACGGCGGGCAAGGTACACGTATGCCACGCCGCCGGCGCCTCGGTTGGGCAGCAAAGCGGCTCGCAGATCGCCTACAGCGAATTCGCCGGCCCGCATCCCGCCGGGCTGGCGGGCACCCACATTCATTTCCTTGAACCGGTCAGCCTGAAGAAAATCGTTTGGCACATCGGTTACCAGGATGTCATCGCCATCGGCACGCTGTTCACCACCGGCAAGCTCGATACCCGCCGTGTGGTGGCGCTGGCCGGGCCGCAGGTGGCGCAGCCGGCGCTGCTACGCACCCGCCTGGGGGCCAGCCTCGATGAGCTGACCGCCGGCCGCCTGAAAGGCGGCGAGAATCGGGTGATCTCCGGTTCGGTGCTGAACGGCATGCACGCCGCCGGGCCGAACGCCTGGCTCGGCCGCTTCCACTCGCAGGTGTCGGTGTTGGAGGAAGGGCGCGACAAAGAGCTGTTCGGTTGGATCGTGCCCTCGCCGAACAAATTCTCCATTACCCGCACCACGCTGGGCCACTTCCTGAAGAACAAACTGTTCGCTTTCTCAACCACCACTAACGGCGGCGAGCGCGCCATGGTGCCGATCGGCAACTATGAGCGGGTGATGCCGCTGGATATTTTGCCGACGCTGCTGCTGCGCGATTTGCTGGCGGGCGACAGCGACAGCGCGCAAGCGCTGGGCTGCCTGGAACTGGATGAGGAAGATCTGGCGCTGTGCACCTTCGTTTGCCCCGGCAAGTATGAGTACGCGCCGGTGCTGCGCGAGGTGCTGACCAAGATTGAGCAGGAAGGATAACCGATGGGCCTGAAGAATTATTTCGAGAAGATAGAGCATCACTTCACGCCGGGCGGCAAACTGGAAAAGTGGTACCCGCTGTATGAAGCGACCACTACGGTATTTTACACCCCCGGCACGGTGACGCGCGGCGCTTCGCACGTGCGCGACGCCATCGATTTGAAACGCATGATGATCCTGGTGTGGCTGGCGGTGTTCCCGGCGATGTTCTGGGGCATGTACAACGTCGGCCAGCAGGCAATCCCGGCGCTGCACCATCTGTACAGCGGCGACGCGCTGCAACAGGTGCTGGCGGGCGACTGGCATTATCGCCTGGCGCAGTGGCTCGGCGCCTCGCTGGCGGCCGACGCCGGCTGGGTCAGCAAGATGGTGCTGGGCGCCTGTTACTTCCTGCCGATCTACGCCGTGGTGTTCGTCGTCGGCGGCTTCTGGGAAGTGCTGTTCGCCATTATCCGCAAGCATGAGGTCAACGAAGGCTTCTTCGTCACGTCCATCCTGTTCGCGCTGATCGTGCCGCCGACCCTGCCGCTGTGGCAGGCCGCGCTGGGCATCACCTTCGGCGTGGTGGTGGCCAAAGAGATCTTCGGCGGCACCGGGCGCAACTTCCTCAACCCGGCGCTGGCCGGCCGCGCCTTCCTGTTCTTCGCCTACCCGGCGCAGATCTCCGGCGATTTGGTGTGGACCTCCGCGGACGGTTTCTCCGGCGCGACGCCGCTGGCGCAGTGGAGCGCGGGCGGGGCGCACAGCCTGAGCAACGTGGCCACCGGCCAGTCCATCAGCTGGCTGGACGCTTTCCTCGGCAACATTCCCGGCTCGATCGGTGAGGTGTCCACGCTGATGATCCTGATCGGCGGGGCGATTATCCTGTTCGGCCGCGTGGCCTCCTGGCGCATCGTCGCCGGCGTAATGCTCGGCATGGTGGCTTCCGCCCTGTTGTTCAACGCCATCGGTTCGGACACCAACCCGATGTTCGCCATGCCGTGGTACTGGCATCTGGTGCTGGGCGGCTTCGCTTTCGGCATGATCTTTATGGCGACCGACCCGGTTTCCGCCTCCTTCACCAATAAGGGGAAATGGTGGTACGGCATTCTGATTGGCGTGATGTGCGTGCTGATTAGGGTAGTCAACCCCGCCTATCCGGAAGGCATGATGCTGGCGATCCTGTTCGCCAACCTGTTCGCGCCGCTGTTCGATTACCTGGTGGTGCAGGCCAACATCAAGCGGAGAAAAGCCCGTGGCGAATGAAGCGAAAAACGACGGCATCGGTAAAACGCTGCTGGTAGTGCTGCTGCTGTGTCTGGTGTGTTCAGTGGTGGTGGCGGGCTCCGCCGTCGGCCTGAAGTCCAAACAGCAGGAGCAAAAGCTGCTCGACAAGCAGCGCAATATTCTCGACGTAGCCGGCCTGTTGCAGCCGAAAATGGAGAGCGAGCAGGTCAAGCGCCTGTACAGCGAGCGCATCGAACCGCGCCTGGTGGATCTGAACAGCGGCGAGTTTGTCGCCGGCAAGGCGGCGGCGTTCGATCTGGGCGCCGCGCTGCGCGACGACGCCAAAAGCGTGGCGCTGGCGGCGGGCGACGATCCGGCCGGCATCAAGCGCCGCAGCAACCTGGCAGAAATCTACCTGGTGCGCGATGAAAGCGGCCAGGTGAACAAGATTGTGCTGCCGGTATACGGCACCGGTCTGTGGTCGATGATGTACGCCTTCGTGGCGCTGGATAATGACGGCAACACGGTCAAGGGCATCACCTACTACGACCAGGGGGAAACCCCGGGGCTGGGCGGGGAGGTCGAGAACCCGTCCTGGCGCCAGCAGTGGGTCGGCAAGCAGCTGTTCGACGACAATGGCCAGCCGGCGATCCGCGTGGTGAAAGGCGGCGCGCGTCAGGGGGATGTGCATGGTGTGGACGGCCTGTCCGGCGCCACGCTGACCTCCAACGGCGTACAGCATACGTTTGATTTCTGGTTGGGCGAGCACGGCTTCGGCCCGTTCCTGAAAAAAGTTCGTGAAGGAGCGCTGAAAAATGGCTGATTCCAAAGAGATAAAGCGGGTCCTGCTGGGGCCGCTGTTCGACAATAACCCGATCGCCCTGCAGGTGCTGGGCGTCTGTTCGGCGCTGGCGGTGACCACCAAGCTGGAGACGGCGGTGGTGATGACCATTGCGGTGACGCTGGTGACCGCGTTCTCCAGCTTCTTCATCTCGCTGATCCGTCATCATATTCCCAACAGCGTGCGCATCATCGTGCAGATGGCGATCATCGCCTCGCTGGTGATCGTGGTCGATCAGCTGCTGCGCGCTTATGCGTTCGAGATCTCCAAGCAGCTGTCGGTGTTCGTCGGCCTGATCATCACCAACTGCATCGTGATGGGGCGCGCCGAGGCCTACGCCATGAAGTCGCCGCCGATCGAGAGCTTTATGGACGGCATCGGCAACGGGCTGGGTTACGGGGTGATCCTGGTGCTGGTCGGTTTCCTGCGCGAGCTGATCGGCTCCGGCAAGCTGTTCGGCGTGCCGGTGCTGGAAACGGTGCAGAACGGCGGCTGGTATCAGCCGAACGGCCTGTTCCTGCTGGCGCCGAGCGCGTTCTTCATCATCGGCCTGCTGATCTGGGTGCTGCGCACCCTGAAGCCGGCGCAGATCGAAAAGGAGTAAAGGCCGATGGAACACTATATCAGCCTGTTTGTGCGCGCGGTGTTCGTTGAGAACATGGCGCTGGCGTTCTTCCTCGGGATGTGTACCTTCCTGGCGGTGTCGAAGAAGGTCTCGACCGCCTTTGGCCTGGGCATCGCGGTGACCATCGTGCTCGGCATTTCGGTGCCGGTGAACAACCTGGTCTACAACCTGATCCTGCGCGACGGCGCGCTGGTGGAAGGCGTCGATCTGAGCTTCCTCAACTTCATCACCTTCATCGGCGTGATTGCGGCGCTGGTGCAGATTCTGGAGATGATCCTCGATCGTTTCTTCCCGTCGCTGTATAACGCGCTCGGCATCTTCCTGCCGCTCATCACCGTGAACTGCGCCATCTTCGGCGGCGTGTCCTTCATGGTGCAGCGCGACTACAACTTCGCCGAATCGGTGGTGTACGGCTTTGGTTCCGGCACCGGCTGGATGCTGGCGATCGTCGCCATGGCGGGGATCCGCGAAAAACTCAAGTATGCCAACGTGCCGGCAGGGCTGCGCGGCCTGGGCATTACCTTTATCACCACCGGACTGATGGCGCTGGGCTTCATGTCCTTCTCCGGTGTTCAGTTGTAAAGGCGGGAAGAATTTATGGAAATTATTTTAGGCGTAGCAATGTTCACCGCCATCGTGATGGTGCTGGTGTTGCTGATCCTGTTCGCCAAGTCGAAGCTGGTGAATACCGGCGACATCGCGGTGGAAATCAACGGCGATCTGGATAAGAGCTTCCATGCGCCGGCGGGCGACAAGCTGCTCAACATGCTCTCCAGCCAGGGGATTTTCGTCTCCTCGGCCTGTGGCGGCGGCGGTTCCTGCGGCCAGTGCCGGGTGGTGATCAAAGAGGGCGGCGGCGATATCCTGCCGACCGAGCTCTCGCACATCAACAAGCGCGAAGCGAAAGAGGGTTGTCGCCTGGCGTGCCAGGTGAACGTGAAGCAGAACCTGAAGATCGAACTGCCGGAAGAGATCTTCGGCGTGAAGAAATGGGAGTGCGAGGTTATCTCCAACGATAACAAAGCGACCTTTATCAAAGAGCTGAAGCTGAAGATCCCCGATGGCGAAGACGTGCCGTTCCGCGCGGGCGGCTTCATCCAGATCGAAGCGCCGGCGCACGACATCAGCTATGCCGACTTCGACGTGCCGCAGGAGTATCGCGGCGACTGGGACAAGTTCAACCTGTTCCGCTACCGCTCGACGGTGAACGACACCACGGTGCGCGCCTACTCGATGGCCAACTACCCGGAAGAAAAGGGCATCATCATGCTCAACGTGCGTATCGCCACGCCGCCGCCGAACAATCCGGACGTGCCGCCGGGCATCATGTCTTCCTATATCTGGTCGCTGAAGCCGGGCGACAAGGTGACCATCTCCGGGCCGTTCGGCGAGTTCTTCGCCAAGGACACCGACGCCGAAATGATCTTCATCGGCGGCGGCGCAGGCATGGCGCCGATGCGCTCGCACATCTTCGATCAGCTCAAGCGTCTGAACTCGAAGCGCAAGATCACTTTCTGGTACGGCGCGCGTTCGCTGCGCGAGATGTTCTATGAAGACGATTTCAACCAGCTGCAGGCGGAGAACGAAAACTTCACCTGGCACGTGGCGCTGTCGGATCCGCAGCCGGAAGATAACTGGACCGGCTACACCGGCTTTATCCATAATGTTCTGCTGGAGAACTACCTGAAGAACCACCCGGCGCCGGAAGACTGCGAGTTTTACATGTGCGGGCCGCCGATGATGAACGCCGCGGTGATCAAGATGCTCAAAGATCTGGGCGTCGAAGACGAAAACATCATGCTGGATGACTTTGGTGGCTAAATTGCGCGCATTGGCGACGAAGAACTGGCTGGCGGGCGTGGCGCTGAGCGCCACCCTGCTGCTGACCGGCTGCGGGCCGGAACAGGTGGATCTGACGGGTAAAACCATGGGCACCTCGTATTCGATCCGTTACGTGGCCGGCGACAATACGCCGTCGGCGCGCGAGATGCAGGCGGAGATCGACAAACGGCTGGAACAGGTGAACGATCAGATGTCCACCTACCGGCCGGATTCCGAGCTCAGCCGCTTCAACGCCAGCCGCGACATTGACCGGCCGTTCCCGGTTTCGCCGGCCACCGCCGAAGTGGTGCGCGAAGCGCTGCGCATCAATCGCGTCACCGATGGCGCGCTGGACGTGACCGTCGGGCCGCTGGTCAACCTGTGGGGCTTCGGCCCGGAAGGGCGGCCGGATAAGGTGCCGAGCGAGGCGGAGCTGGCGCACCGCCGCGCCTGGACCGGCGCCGACAAACTGGCGGTGCAGGGCAGCGCGCTGGTGAAAAGCATCCCCGAGCTGTACGTCGATCTGTCGTCGATCGCCAAAGGATATGGCGTGGACGTGGTGGCGGAATATCTGCAGTCCCGGCATGTGAAGAACTACATGGTGGATATCGGCGGCGAGGTGCGCACGCGCGGGCATAACGGCGAGCAAAAGCCGTGGCGCATCGCCATCGAGCGCCCGACCACCGGCGCGCAGCAGCAGGCGCAGCTGGTGATCCAACCGGGGGAGATGTCGATCGCCACCTCGGGTGACTATCGCAACTACTTCGAGCAGGACGGGGTGCGCTATTCGCACACCATCGATCCGATCACCGGGCGCCCGATCCATCATCGGCTGGTGTCGATCACCGTGCTGAGCCCGACCTGCATGACCGCCGACGGCCTGTCCACCGGCCTGAACGTGATGGGGCCGGAGCGCGGCATGGCGCTGGCCAACCTGCTCGGCATTCCGGTGTTCATGATCGTGAAAACCGCCGACGGGTTTGAGGAGCGTTATTCAGACGCGTTCAAGCCCTATCTGAAAAAGCGTTCGTGAGGTTGCTATGTTGACGGTATTCGCCGCTACTTTCGTGTTGTTCCTGCTGATCGTCGGCGGCATGTCGCTGGGCTATGTGTTCAAACGCAAAAGCCTGCAGGGCAGCTGCGGCGGCATCACCGCGCTGGGCATGGAGAAAGTCTGCGACTGCCCGGAGCCGTGCGATGCGCGCAAAAAGCGCGAAGCCAAAGCGGCGCAGCGGCGCGAGCAGTTGGAAAAGCACCGCATTCTGTAGCGAAGTGAAAGCCCGGCCCTGGCCGGGTTTTTTTATTTGGGGGAGTTATTTGATTTTGAATAGGCCAGGTTGCCGAGTACACCGTCCATGAAACAGCATAACACTAGGTCAATCGCCAGCAACTCGAAGTTAGCCGACATCTGATCCTCGCCCTCAACGTGGCCAATAATCCAGTCTGAGAGAAAGGGAAAAGCCAGGAGCATGAGGCCGATACCTATTATCGCACCGGCAATAATTGCTGCTATTCGTTTCATATCACCTGCCAGAACCAGACTTCTTTTGATTTAACGAAATCGCTAAAACGCCCATCGTAATCTTTAATCTTGCTCAGGATTAAATCGTAAGGTTGATACATCTCTCATTTTAGAATTATTCGAATATTCCTGATATTTATCATTAGGTTAGCTTGTTGACTTGATTGGTTAAAATGTCGTCTCATTAGGTTTCTTTTGGATTTAGGGAGTTCCAGGATGGGACAACAACAAGAAGGGATAAAACGGGGGTTAACGGTGGGTGAAATTAATTTGGCCCGTTCCGTGTTTGGCAGGTCAGTTTTCTATGAAAAAGTGTTTGTTCACTGCGATAGCTATCTGCCGTTTGGGCTGCAAGCCAACAGAACGGCGATGGCACCCAACGGAGAAGTCTGGTTTAGACAAGCCTTATATAAGGCTGATTTTTCCACGGCCGCTGCAGGTTTCCAGCATGTATTTATCCACGAAATGAGCCATGTCTGGCAGCACCAAAAAGGCATGTGGGTGAGAACCCGAGGGTTATTGAGTTGGGCTGCTGAATACAAATATCGACTCGATGGTAAACAGCTGTTGCATAACTACTCCATGGAACAGCAGGCTTCAATCATCGCTGATTATTGGTTCCTGAAGAAGTATGGTTACACTATCTGGCTGGGTGCGATTAACAATGGCGTGAATTTTCAGGGCGTAACGGATAAAACGATCGCCAGAAAATACGAATATGCGCTTTCTCAGTTTCTTAAGCAGAGGTAACAGGATGAACCGCATTATTTTGGCTGGAACGCTAATTTTGTTGCTCGTCGGCTGCATGCACATGAACGATCCGAGGCCAAAAAACTACGCGGCCAACGTCACTGTCGTTGATAACCACGTTTGTGTGCGGGTTCAACCTGAAGGGGACGAACGCTTGGCCGGCGTCATTATCGAAGAAATCGGCAACGCCAATGCTATCTTCGGCAAGCACTTCGCGGATAACGAGATGCCTGCGGTCACCGCGGCTACGTGCATTCCCGACGATAACTATAAATTCGAAGGCGGGAAGTCTTACGGGATATCGGTGACGCTGTTGTCGCGGGATAAACGAAGTAAAGGTCTTGAGCCTGCCGCCCGGCTATTCGGTGCTGGGTTTAGTGTTCGCTATGAAAATAGCACCATCCAGGTGGTTCCTGCTCGCTAACGGATATTGAAAGCCATACGGGCATAAGGCGGGATGACGAACCGCCTTATGCCGTAACCGGTGATTTATTTCGCCTTGCGGAAACTTTTCGCCTCGGCCGGCGAGTTGACCATCACGCCGTCGGCGCCCAGCGCCAGCGCCTGCTGATACGCCTGCGGCGTGTTGACGCCGAACAGAATGATCTGCGCCGGGCCCTGCGAGCGGAAACAATCCATCGACTCTTTATCCCAGGTCAGAAACGCCTTCGACCGCCCTTCGCCGAGGGTGTACTTCTCCACCACTTCCACCTCGCGCTTCAGCTCCAGCCCGTACCAGCGCGGCTGCCGGTTGTCCGGTTTGACATCGCACTGGTGCGCCATGGTGACGTTGGCCAGCAGCGTGCGGGTTTCGTCGCGGCTTTCGAAGCGCGGGATGGCCGGCGGCAGCGCCTGCAGGTATTTGGCGTCGGTAGAGTAGACGCGGGTGCGATTCAGGCTGTCGGTGCTTTCCAGCGTCGCCAGCAGCGCCTGGCCAAACTGCGCCGGATCGGCATCCGGGGATTTGATGTCCAGATAGAAAGTCACGCGCGGAAAGGCCTTCAACACCTCATCCAGCCGCGGAATGCCGATGCCCTGGCCGCGGAACGGATGCGCATCGCCTTTGGCGAACGCCCAGCCGGCATCGGTCTCGGCCAACTGCGCGGCAGTATAGGCAGAAACCGGGCCCTGCCGGTTGGTCAGCGCCTTCAGATCCGAGGGGCGATACAGCACGATGACGCCGTCTTTGGATGCTTGCAGGGTGATCCAGATGGCGTCGGCGCCGTTTTTCAGCGCGGTTTCGATGGCGATGCGGGTATTCTCCGGCGCATCGGCGGTGCCGCCGCGATGGGCGACGATCGCCGGCGCGTGACCGGCGGCGGCGCTGGCCGCCAGCGCGCTCAGCGACAGTGCGGAAGCCAGCAGCCAATGAGAAAATCTGATCATGTAGAGTACCTTGTCGTTATCGTTGTGGTGAGCCGCACGGGATGGCGGAAATCATACTATTGAAAAATTAAGCTTTTTTAACAACGCGGAAATATCTGGCGGAAACGGCGCTTTCATCGAAGCCTGCGGCCTTGAGCTTTCGGTATCTGACTGTATACTTATACAGTGTTACTGGAGGGTGCGATGCGTAAAATCATTCATGTCGATATGGACTGCTTCTTCGCGGCGGTGGAAATGCGCGACGATCCCAGCCTGCGCGATATCCCGCTGGCGATTGGCGGCAGCGCCGATCGGCGCGGGGTGATCAGCACCGCCAACTACCCGGCGCGGCGCTACGGCGTGCATAGCGCCATGTCCACGGCGATGGCGCTCAAGCTGTGTCCGCATCTCACCCTGCTGCCGGGGCGCATGGCGGCCTACAAAGAGGCTTCGCAACACATCCGTGAAATCTTCGCCCGCTACACCCCGTTGATCGAGCCGCTGTCGCTCGATGAAGCCTATCTCGACGTGACCGACAGCCCACAATGCAACGGTTCGGCGACGCTGATCGCCCAGGAGATCCGTCAGGCGATCGCCGACGAGCTGAACCTCACCGCGTCGGCCGGCATCGCGCCAATCAAGTTTCTCGCTAAAATCGCCTCCGAGATGAACAAGCCGAACGGGCAATACGTGATCACGCCGGCGCAGGTACCGGCGTTTTTGCAGCAGCTGCCGCTCAGCAAGATCCCCGGCGTCGGCAAGGTGACCGCCAAGCGGCTGGAAGAGGTGGGGCTCATCACCTGCGCTGACGTGCAGCAATACGATTTGGCGCAGTTGCTCAAGCGTTTCGGCAAGTTCGGCCGGGTGCTGTGGGAGCGGTGTCAGGGCATCGATCGGCGCGAAATCTCGGCGGAGCGGCTGCGTAAATCGGTGGGGGTGGAGCGCACGTTGGCGGAAGACATTCACGATTGGGAAGACTGCGAAACGCTGATTATCGACAAACTCTACCCCGAGCTGGAGATGCGGCTGCGCAAGGTGAAGCCGGATCTGCACATCGCCCGGCAAGGCGTGAAGCTGAAGTTTCAGGATTTTCAGCAAACCACTCAGGAGCACGTGTTCCCGGTGCTGAACCGGCAGGATTTGCTGGAGGTGGCGCGGCAGGCGTGGCGCGAGCGGCGAGAAGGGCGCGGCGTGCGGCTGGTGGGGCTGCATGTGACGCTGCTCGATCCGCAGCTGGAGCGGCAGTTGGCGCTACCTTGGGAATAAAAAAGCCGGCGAGTCGCCGGCTTTTTGCGTTAAGCGCGCAGATTACGCGCGTTCAGGGATCGCTTTCAGCAACGAGGTCAGCAGCTTCCAGTACAGACCGACGCTTTCGATATGCACCTGCTCATCCGGCGAGTGCGGGCCGGTGATGGTTGGCCCGATCGATACCATGTCCATGTTTGGATACGGCTTTTTGAACAGACCGCATTCCAGGCCGGCGTGGATCACCATGATGTTCGGCGTCTTGTTGAACAGATCCTGATACAGCTCGCGCACCAGGTGCATCACCGGCGAGTCGGCGTCCGGCTGCCAGCCCGGGTAGCCGCCCTTCGGCGCCACCTTGGCGCCGGCCAGCTGGCCCAGCGCGGTCAGCATCTCGACCACGTAGTCTTTGCCGCTGTCGATCAGGGAGCGGATCAGGCAGATGATTTCCGCTTCGTTTTCGCTGGTGGTGACCACCCCGACGTTCAGCGAGGTTTCCACCACGCCTTTGACCGCGTCGCTCATGCGGATCACGCCGTTCGGCGTGCCGTTCAGCAGCGCCAGGAAGCGTTGCTGGCTGTCGGCGCTCAGCGCCTGCGAAGCGCTGGTGGCCGGCTCCAGCAGCACGGTGATGTTCTTCTCTTTGGCAGAGAGTTCGTTCTGCAGCACGGCCAGGAACTCCTGGCTCAGCGCTTTCAGCGCGTCGGCTTTGTCCGCCGGCACCGCTACCACCGCGGAGGCTTCACGCGGGATGGCGTTGCGCAGAGTGCCGCCGTTCAGGTCCAGCACGCGCAGGTTCAGCGCCGCCGCATGGGCGAACAGGAAACGCGCCAGCAGTTTGTTGGCGTTGCCCAGCCCTACGTGGATCTCGGCGCCGGAATGGCCGCCTTTCAGGCCCTTGAGGGTCAGCTTCAGGGTTTGGTAACCGGCCGGCACCGCTTCGCGCTGCAGCGGCAGGGTGGTGATGAAGTCGATGCCGCCGGCGCAACCCATGTAGATTTCGCCTTCTTCTTCGGAATCGGTATTGATCAGGATGTCCGCCTGCAGCCAGTTCGGCTGCAGCCCGAAGGCGCCGTCCATGCCGGCTTCTTCGGTCATGGTCAGCAGCACTTCCAGCGGGCCGTGCTCAACGCTGTCGTCGGCCAGCACCGCCAGGGCGGAGGCCATGCCGATGCCGTTGTCGGCGCCCAGCGTGGTGCCGCGCGCTTTCACCCACTCGCCGGCGATATAAGGCTGGATCGGATCCTTGGCGAAGTCGTGCACGGTGTCGTTATTCTTTTGCGGCACCATGTCCAGGTGCGCCTGCAGCGCGACCGGCTTGCGGTTTTCCATGCCTTTGGTGGCCGGCTTGCGCAGCAGGATATTGCCGACCCGATCGCGCTCAGCGTGCAGGTTCTTTTCTTTGGCCCAGGTGAGGATGTGCTGCGCCAGCGCTTCTTCATGATAAGAAGGGTGCGGGATAGAACAGATCTTGGCGAAAATATCCCACAGCGGCTGTGGCGAAAGCTGAGACAATTCAGACACTATAAGTCTCCTGTGACGGCAGGCTCCGACAGGACGGGCGTGCCGCGCGGTTAAGGTGAGCGGGTATCTGTGCGTCGTGGCACGATCGTCAGAGAATATCACTTTATTTCCGGCGGTGCGCCCCCCGTATTGTGCGGTTTAAGCGCTTGATCACACGGCTTCGCGGCGGGAACGCTCGCTTTTTCAGCATCAATCACCGAAAAGCCGCCCGGCGAAAATCGCGAGGTTTTCCTCGGTACAGCTGGAATTCAACGCGGCCAGTCTCTATAATCTCGCGCAACCTTTTTTCCCCTGAACTATAAAGTAAGCCGCTTCACCAACCGGCTGGGACACGATTCTATGAGCGAAAAATACGTTGTTACCTGGGATATGCTGCAAATACATGCACGCAAGCTGGCGCACCGCCTGCTGCCTGCCGACAAATGGACCGGCATCATTGCCGTCAGCCGCGGCGGCCTGGTGCCGGCGGGCCTGCTGGCGCGCGAGCTGGGCATCCGCTATGTGGATACCGTCTGCATTTCCAGCTATGACCATGACAACCAGCGCGAAATGAAAGTGCTCAAGCGCGCCGAAGGCGACGGTGAAGGCTTCATCGTGGTGGACGATCTGGTGGATACCGGCGGCACCGCAAAAGCGATTCGCGACATGTACCCGAAAGCGCATTTCGTCACCATCTTCGCCAAGCCGGCGGGCCGTCCGCTGGTGGACGACTACGTGATCGACATCCCGCAGGACACCTGGATTGAGCAGCCGTGGGACATGGGCGTCAGCTTCGTTCCCCCTATCGGCGGTCGCTAAGCCCAGCCAGTTCCAAGTCAACGCCCGGTTATGCCGGGCGTTTGCGTTATCTTGGTTTATCCCGCCAGAGTTAGGTACACTACCTCCAGTTAAGTAGGCCTGTTGCGGCCTATCGCCAGATTTACGGAGGCTGTTGTTACCATGGCACAGGCCAACCTTTCTGAAATTCTTTTCAAGCCCAAATTCAAACACCCTGAAACCTCGACGCTGGTGCTGCGCGCGCGCAACAAAGTGAGCGCCGCCATGCATTCCGCATTGGAAGGCGACACCACCGGCAGCTGGTACCGCATGCTGAATCCGCTGCTGTGGGCCTGGCGCGGCGTCAGCCCGATCGAAATCCACGAAGTGCTGGCGCGCATCGCCGCCTCGGACGCCGAGCGCAGCAATCCGCAGCGGCTGGATACCGTGGTGGGCTACCGCAACGGCAACTGGATCTACGAGTGGATCCATCAGGGCATGCAGTGGCAGCAGCGGGCGACGGAGCAGCAGGATCCGCTGCTCGGCGGCGAGTACTGGCTGAAGGCCGCGAGCCTGTACAGCATCGCCGGCTACCCGCATCTGAAGGGCGACGAGTTGGCTGAACAGGCAGAGATGCTCGCCAACCGCGCTTATGAAGAGGCGGCGCTGCTGTTGCCGTATCAGTTGAAAGAGCTGGAGTTCCGCATCGAAGGCGGCGGTTGCGTCACCGGTTTCCTGCACATGCCCGAGAAGGGCGAAGCGCCGTTCCCGACGGTGCTGATGTGCGGCAGTCTCGATACGCTGCAGACTGACTATCATCGCCTGTTCCGCGACTACCTGGCGCCGCACGGCATCGCCATGCTGACGCTCGACATGCCGTCGATAGGTTCCTCCTGCAAATGGAAGCTGACGCAGGACTCCAGCTACCTGCACCAACAAGTGTTGATCCAGCTGGCCTCGGTGCCGTGGGTGGATCATCAGCGGGTGAGCGCCTTCGGCTTCCGCTTCGGTGCCAACGTGGCGGTGCGGCTGGCCTATCTGGAGCCGCAGCGGCTGCGCGGCGTGGCCTGCCTGGGGCCGGTGGTGCATCGCCTGCTGTGCGACAGCAGCACCCAGCTGAACGTGCCGGACATGTATATGGACGTGCTGGCCAGCCGCATGGGCATGGCCAATGCTTCAGACAACGTGCTGAAAGTGGAGTTGAACAGCTACTCGCTGAAAATGCAGGGGTTGCTGGGGCGCCGTTGCCCGACGCCGATGATCTCCGGCTACTGGGAGCGCGATACGCTTAGCCCGAAAGAAGAGTCGCAGCTGATCGTCACTTCCTCGGTGAGCGGCAAGCTGGTCGCCATCCCGCGCACCCCGGTTTACGACAGCTTCCACCGGGCGTTGCTGCAGATGTCCGGTTGGCTGAGGGACAAAATGCGTTAATTAGTTGCTAAATTTTAACAGTTTGTTAAAAAGAGTGGTCTACATTGAGGAGGTTAGAGAATGACGTTACCGAGTGGTCACCCTAAAAGCCGACTAATGAAACGTTTTGCCAGCTTGGGGCCGTACCTGCGTGAAGGGCAATGTGAAAACGACCGTTTTTTCTTTGATTGTTTGGCCGTCTGCGTCAATGTAAAGCCCGCTCCGGAGAAGCGTGAGTTCTGGGGCTGGTGGATGGAGCTGCAGGCGGAAGAGGCGCGCTTCACCTATTCGTACCAATTCGGCCTGTTCGACAAGGAAGGCGACTGGACGGCGCAAAACATTAAGGATGATGAAGTGAACGCCAAGCTGGAAGACACCCTGCGCGACTTCCATCGCCGCCTCGGCGAGCTGCTGGCGACCATGGAGCTGGGGCTGGAACCCGCCGATGATTTCAAAGAAAAACTGATCAAACTCTCCGCCTGACCCCGTTTGACCACGTATTGTGCTGATTTCGCGTTGTGCCTGTTGGCATAACGCGTCTCTCCTGTTACAAAGACCTTTGCACTCTTATTCTCATCATACCCTATAGCTTTCGAGTTGCGGCTAGGCGGCAAGCGCAGGAATCCCCAGGAGCTTACTGAGGTAAGTGACTGGGGTGAGTGCGTGCAGCCAACAACGCTGCAGCTTGAAAGATGACGGGTATATTACACGGCAGAAATACTATGAACGGCAGCCAGACATTGGTTGTGAAATTGGGCACCAGCGTGTTGACCGGCGGATCGCTGCGTCTGAACCGCGCCCACATCGTCGAATTGGTGCGCCAGTGCGCGCAGCAACACGCCGCGGGCCACCGCATCGTCATCGTCACCTCCGGCGCCATCGCCGCCGGGCGCGAACACCTGGGCTACCCCGAGCTGCCCGCCACCATCGCCTCCAAGCAGCTGCTGGCGGCGGTGGGGCAGAGCCGGCTGATCCAGCTGTGGGAACAGCTGTTCTCCATTTACGGCATCCACGTCGGGCAGATGCTGCTGACGCGCGCCGATCTGGAAGACCGCGAGCGCTTCCTCAACGCGCGCGACACCATGACGGCGCTGCTGGACAACCGCATCGTGCCGGTAATCAATGAGAACGACGCCGTCGCCACCGCCGAAATCAAGGTGGGCGACAACGATAACCTGTCGGCGCTGGCGGCCATTCTGGCCGGGGCCGACAAACTGCTGCTGCTGACCGATCAGCAGGGCCTCTACACCGCCGATCCGCGCAACAACCCGCAGGCCGAACTGATCCGTGAGGTGCACGGCATCGACGACGCGCTGCGCGCCATCGCCGGCGACAGCGTCTCCGGTCTGGGCACCGGCGGCATGGGCACCAAGCTGCAGGCGGCCGACGTGGCCTGCCGCGCCGGCATCGACGTGGTGATCGCCGCCGGCAGCAAGCCGGGCGTGGTGGCGGACGTGATCGAAGGCAAACCGGTGGGCACCCGATTCCACGCGCTGGAAACTCCGCTGGAAAATCGCAAGCGCTGGATCTTCGGCGCGCCGCCGGCCGGTGAGATCACCGTCGACGACGGCGCGGTGGAAGCGATGATGGCGCGCGGCAGCTCGCTGTTGCCGAAGGGTATCCGCGAAGTGAAGGGCGATTTCTCGCGCGGCGAAGTGATCCGCATCCGCAACCTGGCGGGGCGCGATCTGGCGCACGGCGTCAGCCGCTATAACAGCGATGCGATGCGCATGATCGCCGGGCACCACTCGCAGGAAATCAGCGAGATCCTCGGTTACGAATACGGTCCGGTGGCAGTGCACCGCGACGATATGATTGTCAGTTAAGGAGTGAGCATGCTGGAGCAGATGGGGAAGGCCGCCAAGCAGGCCTCCTGGCAGCTGGCGGTGCTGAGCACGGCGAAGAAGAATCAGGTGCTGTCGGTGATGGCCGACATGCTGGAAGCCAACAGTGAAGCGATCCTGCTGGCGAACGAACAAGACATGGCGCAGGCGCGCGCCACCGGCATGAGCGAAGCGCTGCTCGATCGCCTGCTGTTGACCCCGGCGCGGCTGGCGGCGATCGCCAACGACGTGCGCCAGGTGTGCCGCCTGAACGATCCGGTCGGCCATGTGCTGGACGGCAACCTGCTGGACAGCGGGCTGAAGCTGGAGCGCCGCCGGGTGCCGCTCGGCGTGATCGGCGTGATTTACGAGGCGCGGCCGAACGTCACCATTGACGTCGCCAGCCTGTGCCTGAAAACCGGCAACGCGGTGATCCTGCGCGGCGGTAAAGAGACGCATAATACCAACCAGGCAACGGTGAAAGTGATCCAGCAGGCGCTGGAACAGTGCGGCCTGCCGGCGGCGGCGGTGCAGGCGATCGACAGCCCGGATCGCGCGCTGGTGAACGAACTGCTGCGCCTGGATCGCTATGTCGACATGCTGATCCCGCGCGGCGGCGCCGGCCTGCACAAGCTGTGCCGCGAGCAATCGACCATCCCGGTGATCACCGGCGGCATCGGCGTGTGCCATACCTACGTGGATGCCGACGTCGATTTCGACAAGGCGCTGACGGTGATTGAAAACGCCAAGATCCAGCGCCCAAGCGCCTGTAACTCGCTGGAGACGCTGCTGGTGAACCGCAGCATCGCCGCCGAGTTCCTGCCGGCGCTGAGCGCCAAAATGGCGGCGGCGGGCGTGACGCTGCACGCGGCGGAAAACGCGCTGCCGCTGCTGCAGGGCGGCCCGGCGACGGTGGTGCCGGTGAACGCGGAGGATTACGACGACGAATGGCTGTCGCTGGATCTGAACGTGCTGCTGGTGGACGATATCGATCAGGCCATCGATCACATCCGCACCCACGGCACTAACCATTCCGACGCGATCCTCACCCGTTCGCTCAGCAGCGCCGAGCACTTCGTGCGCGCGGTGGACTCCTCGGCGGTGTACGTCAACGCCAGCACTCGTTTCACCGACGGCGGCCAGTTCGGCCTGGGCGCAGAAGTGGCGGTGAGCACCCAGAAACTGCACGCCCGCGGCCCGATGGGCCTGGACGCGTTGACCACCTACAAGTGGATCGGCTACGGCGACGATCTGGTGCGCAGCTAAGGCCGCATTGCGGTCATAAAGAGGTCAGGGCGCAGCATGCTGCGCCCTGATTGTTTTTGGAAAAGAGGGTCTGCACGACAGTCTGGTTGCTTGCAAAACAACCAAACGCCCCGGCGGCTATTGACTCATTTCGCGCGCAGGTCTACCTTGTTCAACGCACTTCCGGCTTGCCCCGCAGGCCCGGCTCGATGCCGATATAGCTCAGTTGGTAGAGCAGCGCATTCGTAATGCGAAGGTCGTAGGTTCGACTCCTATTATCGGCACCATCCTCTCTTCCTGTAACGTCCGTAATCATCCAAAAATACATTAAATAACAATGCATTGATTGGGTTTTCTGTCCGTGATTGTCCGGCGCCGTCCTGTGGAATCCAATATCAGGTGTGTGTAGAATTGCGTGTACTTCTGTTCGGTCTTGAATTTCTATACACATGCGACTTAATAACTTACAAATCCGGAATGCTAAACCCACCCCTAAACCTTACACGTTGAGTGATGGGTTGGGCTTATCCCTTTTGGTTGAACCCAATGGCAGCAAGAGCTGGCGCTTTCGTTATCGCTTTGCCGGTAAGCCCAAGATGATTTCATTCGGCGTCTATCCTGCCGTTTCGTTGGCCGATGCTCGGTCAAAGCGCGATGAATCCAGAAAGTTAGTTGCTGAGGGGCAGAACCCCAGCACAGTTCGTAAAGAGAAAAAGCTGGCGCAGCTATACGGGAATGCAAACACCTTTGAAGCGATCGCGAAGGAGTGGCATCAGTCCAAATTGGCGACGTGGTCAGCAGGGTATGCGGCCGATATCATGGACGCGTTCAACATTGATATTTTCCCCTATCTGGGACAGCATCCCATTTCGGCGATAAAGCCGCTTGAGCTACTCACAGTGCTTCGCAAAATTGAGGCGCGTGGGGCGCTTGAGAAAATGCGTAAGGTCAGACAGCGCTGCGGTGAGGTCTTCCGATATGCCACGGCAACCGGGCGGGCGGAGTTCAACCCAGCCGCCGATCTCTCCAGCGTTTTGATTAGCCCAAAATCTACTCATTATCCTTTTTTATCCGTTGACGAAATCCCCGATTTTCTTGCGGCGCTGGAGATGCACTCCGGCAGTCGGTTGGTACAGCTGGCGACGAAGTTACTGATGTTGACCGGAGTCAGGGGGATTGAGCTGCGCATGGCGCAATGGCATGAGTTTGATCTGGATAACGCGCTTTGGGAAATTCCGCAGGAGCGCATGAAAATGCGCCGGGATCATCTCGTGCCGTTATCGACGCAGGCGGCGGCCATCCTGAATGAACTGAGAACCTATACGGGCAACTATCGCTATGTTTTCCCGGGCCGTAATGACGTCAACAAGCCGATGAGCGAAGCGAGTATCAACCAGCTCCTTAAGCGTATCGGCTATCACGGTCGACTCACCGGCCACGGCTTCAGGCACATGATGTCCACGATTTTGCATGAGCAGGACTTCAATACAGCCTGGATAGAGATGCAGCTCGCCCACGTGGACAAGAACGCCATTCGCGGCACTTACAACCATGCTCAGTACCTTGAGAAGCGTCGTGACATGTTGCAGTGGTACGCCGATTTTATCGCGGGCCTTGCTCGCCAGTCTCACAGCCAATAAAGCGTTAAAACCCCCTGGCGCGCAATGCTACCCCCGCCACGCCTGCGCGCTTTATATGTCGCTTTTCATGCACCTGCATGATGGGCCGCAGGCCTTGCCTGTACTGGCGCTGTGGGGGATAAAGATTGCATCTTCCCGCATGCAAAATCATGCACCCTATGCATGCACACGCAATTTGATACCCGCTAGCCAGAGAAAAAGCTCTTTTTTGATGACGGGGCGTGAGGGGGTTACGCCTGGCGTTGTCGTGCGTTACTCAATGACATGGCCGAGGACCGTTGCTGAAGCTGGGGGAGATGTACCTAGCGCTGACGATAATCACATCAGAGTGTTTTTAGTTTTATTACTCACTCTTCATACTGTTCACCAAAATAAAAAATATAGATAAATCAGTAGGTAGTGGGGTGAAGAGTAGCGACCGTATCCGTTCACCTGGTGTTCATGCCTGTTCACCGGCTCTCGCGAGGCCTTTTCCCTGGCTAGCGATGTTTGGCGGTTTTTCCCTATTAATCAACCGCCCATTCATCGCTCAGGCTTTTCGGCCGGTTTGCCAACAACGGTCAATAAATGCCAATAAAGGCCAATATCGGCCAACGTTGTCCACTTGATTGAAAAACAAGCATAAAATCTGTTCCACCACACAACAACGCCTTGTTGCCACCCCAGTAAATATTCACATAATAGGGCGCTACCGAAGTTCACACAGTCCCGGCCAGCGTTGGCCGGACACAAAGAGGTAGCGTTTTATGTTGACCGTTTCCACCCCCACTCCATCCACCCCGTCGCCGGTTATTCCTGGCAGTTACACCCCGCGCGAGCGCTTTATCCGCCTGCCGGAAGTGCTCTACACCACCGGCCTGTCCCGCTCCACCGTCTACGAGATGATGAACCGCCGGCAGTTCCCGGCCCAGGTCTCCCTCGGCGGTAAAAATGTCGCCTGGCTGGCCTCCGAGGTCGAGCAGTGGATGGATGAACGCATCGCCAACCGTCACCAGGGGGGCGCCGCATGATGCAGTTAACCTTGGGTCGCCAGCACTTTACCCTGAGCGACAACGACGCACTGTTTATCGCGGAAGCTATCCTGTTGCAGCGTAAAGAGCCTGGCGTCGTCTTGCCGGAACACCGCAGTGAAAAACACGGCGTTATTCGTCTGGCGAGTCGCCAGGCCGAGCCGCGCCTGTTCCGTACCGGGCCGGTGCCGCTGACCTGCGCGGCGGCCGATACCCGCAACGACCCGCTTACCGACTGTTGATCACTATGCGATCGATTGAACGTCCGGGGGCGTCTTACGGCTTGCCCTCACGTCCGGCCCTGCGCTATAGTCCTCCGGCTGCCGCAAAATCGGCAGCCGGGCGTAGGAACCCGTGTTACTTCAAGGCGACACAACACGCGCCAGGCGTGTTTTTTTATGTCGTGGCCTTTGTGCGCTCATTTTTTGCGCGGTGGATGTTATGCTATCGCAGCAGTCAATCAATGGTGGCTCAGGCGGGGCAGCCTTCGGGCTGGCCGGTTCCCTTGAAGGCCGGTATTCCTACCCCCGTCTGGGCTACCACCCATAAGTGTAGGAACTTCGGTGGTAGCAATAACCTTTACTTCAAGGAGGCTGCCACCATGGCTACGACCCTCACCCCGACTCACCCGACATTCTGCTTTCTGTTCGCGGCCGTACGCCGTTCTGCTCTGACGGCTTCGCCCCGTATGGTGCGCACCGTGGCGGATAGCGAACGCAATGCCCGCCGCGTGCTGGCCCGTGATTACGTGTTGTCCTTTGCCGGTCGTCTGCCGGTTAAGGCGGCAGCATGAACACCCTGGCCGACCGTTACTACCGTGACACCCATTACCCTATTCCGCACGCCGATTTTCTGCGTCTTCAGCATGCGCACGCCACCGGCGTGCTGTTCCTCGACCTGCTGGACACCCTCGACCTCGGCGGGCAGCGCCCCGATGCCACGCAACAGGCGTCGTTTGCTTCGGTCATTGCTTTGCTGACCGACCAGCTCGGCCACGTCGTCAACACCTGTGAAACCCAGATTCTTGCCCGCATGGAGGCCACCGCCGCATGAACACTGCATCCTGTTTACCGATTGAAGTCCGTACCGCCGTTTTCCGCCGCGCCGTGGCGCAAGCCTATCTGGACACCTGCGCCTTTTACCGGGTGAGCCTGGGGTACACGCTGGACGAGCTGCAGATGACGATTGCCCTGCGTCTGGAAGGGCACTTTGTGCGTCAGTACGGCGCAGAAGACGGCATGGATATGGCGTGCACCATGCTGAGCGATATGGTGCAGCCGGACGTTCTGGTGGCTGCGCCGCGCCTGACCGCGCTCGGGCAAAAGATGATGGACGAGCTGTGCTGTGAGCGCCTGTCGGCATCGCAGAACGCCACCGTACACTGAGGAGAAGAGCATGAGCGCCCAGTTCGTTTCCCAGACCGTACGCACCGCCACCGGCCACTGGCCGGTGATACTCCCGGCCCTCGGCATTGCCTTGCAGCCGAACGGCAAGCCGCAGCCGTGCCCGACCTGCGGCGGCAAAGACCGCTTCCGTTTCGACAACCAGGACGGGCGCGGCACCTGGTTCTGCAATCAGTGCGGGGCCGGTGACGGCCTCAACCTGGTAGAAAAAGCCCTGTCGCTGTCAGCAAAGGCCGCCGCCGAACAGGTGGCTGCCGTGATGGGAGAAAACACCAACGCCCTGCCACCGGCCGCTGAGACTGGTCATTCAACGAAAGATAAGGCCGAGTCTCAGTGCAAGGCCGCGCGACAGGCACAGGCTCTGGTGGCTGCCGCTCAACGTCAGACCGGCAATGCCTACCTGAGCGCCAAAGGCTGGCCGGAGGTGGACACCCTGACCTTGCAGGGCCAGCCGCTGCGCGTTGGGGGTATCACTTTCCAGCCCGGCGACCTCTTGCTGCCACTGTATAATGCCGGGGGCGAGGTGGTTAACGTGCAGCTGATTAACGCCAGCGGGGACAAGCGCATGCTGGCAGGCGGGCAGGTGAAAGCCGCCTGCTACATTCTGAACGGCCCGGACAACGCGGTTATCTGGCTCACCGAAGGCTATGCCACCGGCCTTACCGTGCACCGCCTGACCGGTGAGGCGGTGTGCGTGGCACTCAGTGCCAACAATCTGGCGGCGGTGGCGCAGCAGCTGCGCAGCCATTACCCGGATGCACGGTTGCTGCTGGCGGCCGATAATGACCGCAGCGGCACCGGGCAGACCCGCGCCGTCGAGGCGGCCACACGTACCGGCGGTATCCCGGCACTGCCGCCCACGGAAGGCGACTGGAACGATGTCTACTGTCAGCAGGGCGCTGAGTCCACGCGCGCGCAGCTCCAGGCGTTCAGCCAGCCGCCGCAGCCCAGCCCGTTCGACACGCTGAGCGATGCCGATTTAAAAGCCATGAGTGCCAGTGAGAAAGCCGAGCTGCTGGCCGAGCACTACGGCAATACCCTGGCGGTGCCGCCGGTGGGGGAAGAGCTGTGCCGCTACACGCGCGGCGCTTGGCAGGTGCTGCCACACCGGCAGCTGAGCCGGGAGATTGCCGCGCTGTTCCAGAAGGTGCGCGCGCCGTTCTCCGCCGCCGGTATCAATAGCATCCTGGACACCCTCAAGCTGATGGTGCCGCAGATGGGCGACCCGGCCCGCCGGTTGATAGGCTTTCGTAACGGGGTGTTTGATACCGTCAGCGGCCAGTTTAGCGCCCACCGCCAGGAACACTGGCTGCGCACCGTCAACAGCGTGGACTATACCCCGCCGCGTGCCGGGGAGAACCTGGCCGACCATGCACCGCACTTCTGGCAATGGCTGACGCGGGCCGCCGGGGGCAATCACGACAAGCAGGAACGCATTCTCGCGGCACTCTTTATGGTGCTGGCCAACCGCTACGACTGGCAGCTGTTCCTCGAGGTGACCGGCCCGGGCGGCAGCGGCAAGAGCGTAATGGCGGCCATCGCCCGGCTGTTGGCAGGAAGTGATAACACCACCTCCGCCACCATCGACAACCTGGAGTCGGCGCGCGAACGTGCCTCGGTGGTCGGCTACTCGCTGATACTCCTGCCTGACCAGGAGAAGTGGAGCGGTGACGGCGCGGGTATCAAGGCCATCACCGGCGGCGATGCGGTCGCTATCGACCCCAAATACCGCGACGCCTACGCCGCCCACATCCCTGCAGTGATACTGGCGGTCAACAACAACCCGATGCAGTTCAGCGACCGCAGCGGCGGCGTCTCCCGGCGGCGGGTGATTATCACCTTCCCGGACGCGATACCGCTGGCCGAACGTGACCCGCAGCTGCTGGACAAAATTACTAATGAGCTGGCCGTCATCGTGCGTCACCTGATGCAGCGCTTCGCCAACCCGAACGAGGCCCGTACCCTGCTCCAGGCGCAGCAAAGCTCGGACGAGGCGCTGACCATCAAACGCCAGGCCGACCCACTGGTTGATTTTTGCGGTTACCTGACGGTGCTGGGTACGCCGGAAGGGATGATGATAGGCAACGCCAATATCACCCCGGCCAACCCGCGTCGCTACCTGTATCACGCCTACTTGTCGTTTATGGCGGCACGAGGCTATCAGCACGTGATGAACCTGACGGCCTTTGGTTTGGCGGTGCCGCAGACGTTAAGGGAGTATGAGAAAACCCTGCTCAAGCGTAAAACCCGGCTGGGGATGCAGACCAATGTGATATTGAGTGAAGAGTGCGAAGCGGACTGGCTGCCGAAATGTGGGGCGCTGTGACGATGAGCAGGACGATCGGCCGGGCCGATCAATTGTCCTTTATTGATCTGCCGAACCCATTGGACGCTCAATCATCGCACCGCCTATAGTGACAGTGAAAATACGCAGCAACACCAGGGCATTACCCCGACCGTTCTACGGCCGACCTAATAATGACAAGCGCTCCCAAACCGGCTCAGGCCGGTTTTTTATATCCTTGTTTCGCCCCAGTCCGACAGTCAGTCGGATGAGGGAACGGTGGGAGGCTTAACCACCGCGCCCCGGCGTTGCCCCTGCGTCGGCATCACCACCCCCCAGGGATAGGCCGGTTGCTGTTCTTTCTCATACTGATAAACAATGAGTTGCGCCAGATTGCGGTGGTCATAACGGCGGCCGAAATTGAGCGCAATGCTGCTGGGAGCGGCCAAAATCACGTGGATGCGTTCGGCGCCGCACGCCGTCAGCATTTTGACCTGTTCGATAAATTGCAGCGCCAGCCGGGTTTGTTTGGAAAGCGACCAGTGATTACCGAGCGTTGTGGAGCTCAGCGAGAGATGCGACAGCGGGTAGGCGGGGAAGGTTTGGCGTATGGCCGTAATGTCGGCCTGGTAGGACACCGAGACCGCCAGCACCACATCTTTGGCCGTTGAGGTGACGAGGCTTTCCATCAGGGTAAAATTGGCGCGGTCATCATCGGCCTTGTTGTCAATCAACCGCCAGGCCTCTTGCGCTCTGTCCCAGTCATAGACGCCGACCGGGCCATTGTCATCGAGAATGGCGCCAATGTAGAAGGTGAACGGAACCGGCAATTGCCCGCCATATACCAGCGTCAGGTCCTGATGGTCGATACCGTCAATCCGGGTGGCGATATTGCTGGCCAGCGTGCTGATATTGTCGTCAAAAGCCTCCTCCGGGTGACTGATTGCGCCATCCCGCATCCGCTGCGTCATATCGAGGGTTAATGCGTCTATCTTCCCGTTGAAATGACGGGAGACCGTTTTGTGCAGAGGTGTTGTCGCGACTTTCCGCAGCGCTCTCCCTTCGATAACTACCCCCTTTTTGCGCACCGCGATTTTAGCCTCCCGGTAGGCGTCGACCAGCAGCCAGACAAATCCCCCCAGAATGATAAACGCCGCCACAAACGTGACAGCAGAGTCCGAGATGGCATTCCCCTCGGACATGGTCAGCGAGAAGCGGGCATCGCCTTTCTCCAGCGTTAATGCCTTTCCCAGCGAGTTATTCACACTCAGGATCCCGGCGCCGAGCAGCATGATGAGGTACTGGATTTTCCGTTGGCGCGTTTTCCAGTCGACCAGCTTAATCAGAATGTATTTTACCGTTTCCATGTCAGTGCTTTTCCCTCATGTATGCGTTGATTTTCACAAACATCTCAGCCTGATACAGCGCGTCATCCAGCGCGTTGTGGCTGCCGTGGTTTTTGAGATTAAATCGGGCGTCGATACGGCTGGAGCGGGTGTTCTGCCAGTCGCAGCCGGTGGCGCCCATGTACAGGGCTTTGATATCGAGGGCGGCAAAGCCAAACGGGTTATGACCGAGATAAACGTGAAAGTAGTGATTGATGAATGACCAGTCGAACGCCGCATTGAAACCGACAAAAATCGGTTTGCTCGTGGCGTCGGTGACGGAAGTTACCCAGTGGGCAAATTGTTGCATGGCCTCTTTCGGGTCGATGCCGCGCATTATTTGGGTCTGCAGATTGAAACCGGTGACGGCCAGCGCCTCAGGCTCGTAATGCAGATTCAGCGGCTGCACTTCAATGTAAAAGCGTTCCGCCGGGCGGTCGATGACGCAGGCGCCGATGGAGAGCAGGCTGCACACGCCGGGTATGGGCCCGGCGGTTTCAATATCGACCGAGATAAAGCCTTCATGTTCAACGCTCATTTTTTACCTCGCTGGTGCGTGGGTGCTTGCCGCCGCCTTCCCAGTGGCCGGTGTACAGCCACTGTTCAAAATAAAACAGCCAGAGCGACGCCCAGGGAATGAGGGTGTCGCTGATTTTTAACTGGGCGCGCCATTCGCTGAGCCCGTCGTCGGCCTGTGAACGGGGCAAAAACAGGCACAGCCTGGCGCCGGGAATATGCTTGTCGGCGGGATACAGGTGCGGGATGGCCCGTGTGCCAGCCAGCGTGAAGAGATCCGGTTCTGTCACCACGCAAATCGGTGGGGTGCCGAGGCTATACCGGACCGCGACCCTGTAGCGGCGGCTGAACACTGAGGGTTGCAACCATCCTTCCCAAAGCAGGGTGCGGTCGTGATGGATAATGCGCAGCCGTTCATACGGGCCGCCGGCTTTCAACGCGCGATATTGCTGAGCGAGGGTCAGCGGTTTGCAGTGATGCCTGATAACCACGTTATTCACCGTAGAAGGTGTTTTTAGGCACGCCGGCATGGGCTGCCGTACCGGCGAGGCCGGTGGCAATCAGCCCGCCGGTTTTCTTATCAATATGCAGGCTGCCTTGTTCTCTGGCTGACTGCATATGTTCCATCAGACGTTGCCTGACGACATCGACCGGGTCTTTGCCGAAGCTGTCTTCGAGGCTCAGGAACAGGTTATCTTCCCCCACGCTGGCGGCGATGGTGTTAAACGTCGCCTGGGCCGCGGTATGCCACTGGTAAAAGGTTTCACTGCGCTGAGGGCCCTCATCCTGCTCTGAACGGTTCCACTTCTCGGCGAAGTTTTCCTCCGGCATGTGCGGGTTGCTGACCTGTATTTCTCCCTGTGTCGACACGATGAAATCCGGCATCAGTTCCAGCACGTCTAACAGGATATCCAGGTCGTTGTCGTAGGCGCGCCTGTCAGCAATGATGTGGTTGTAGGCATGGCACGCCAGCGTGGTAATGATGACCGAAATCGGGCGGCAGCGCTGCCGGACCTCATCCTGCTCTGCGGCCCATTCGTCACGGTGGCGTTTGAGAATTTGTACGATGCGATTAAGCAATTTCTTGTCGGTGCTGTCCGGCAACGGGAGTAACGCCTCGGTGCCGACGCGGCTGGCGGAATCCATGACCAGAATGGTGCGCAGGGGCTGCACGCTGGCGCTGCTCTCGAACCACTCGGCGTAGCCGCTGGGGTTGGACTCCTTCCAGGCGGTTTGTGCATCCACGACCCACAGCGGCTGGCCTAAACGTTCTGCTGCACCGGTGTGATCGCGGCCCGGTGTGATATCCAGATGGTAATCCCCGGCGTAATTGATGCGAAACCCTCGCGGTAACTCGCTTAATAGCGTTTTGTAGGTTTTATGTGATTCCAGCCGCTGGCGAATGGCCGATATCACGCCGGTATAATCCGCCTGGGTGGCATGGGGCAGATAACAAATCAGGTCAATATCGTATTGCTCTTCATTTTTGGGTTTTACGGTGGTGTTGAGCCGCACGCTGCCCTGCGGGTAAATAACGGCATCTTGCAATAGCGGATCGTCGCCTTCGGACAGAAAGGTGCCGACGCCGTTATAGGCGCTTTCGATGTTGGCATATTGGGTTTTGGTGAGATCCAGCGTTTCAATAATTTGCGATAATAAATCGGCGATACGCTGTTTTTTCCCTGAAGGCAGGTTTCTGGCGGTAGCGGAACCGTACATGGTATTTCCTTATGCTATGGGGCCGCTGTACTGCGGACGTGAAAACGCCACTGCGGCCAATAATAGAAAGAGGCGAAGCGATGGGCTGCAAGCGGGCCCGCACACCGTATCAATCATGAAACTCGGGTTGCGTCAGGGGCATTCCGGCAGGCTCAGCAGGTTATTGGGCTGTTCGCCGTCATTTTGCGTTTTGAGGTATTTATTGCCCGCCGCGCTGATTGAGACAATCACCCAGACGGAATGGCCATTGGCAGTGACCCAAAAACGCCAGGTGCCTGCCTCGATACCGGCAATGGCGTCTGCCTGGGGCAGTGACCAGCGTGTGCCATCGGCATTGACGCCGCCGATAGCCTGAATGCGCTCATGCGCATTTTGACGGTCGGATTTTTTGATACAGGTGACTTGATGGTCTGACATAACAACTCCTTGGTTAGGGGAAACGCTACGCGTGAGCGTAATTAGAAGGTATAAACAATGGAATTGAGATGTTTTGTATATACCCTATGCGGAAACCGTGTTTAAAAATATGCAACCTGTTAATGACGATGCGTTAAATAACAGATTTTTTTGCTGGTGTTTGCCATAAGTGTTCTTATTGTCTGTGGCGTTAATCATGTTTTTTGTTTTAGCTAAAGTCAATATGAGAAAAATGGTTTTTTTAAATCTTGGTTGTTTGTTTTTTATAATTTTAATAAATAAGATAATTAAGTTATTTATTATTGGCTGTGGTTGGGTGGTGTTTGTTGGTTTTTAATTTGTTAATTATCAATATGTTATGGTTTTGTATGGGGTGTTTTTTATAACTGCTTCTACATGTGGGCAGGATACTGTTACTTATTTACCGATATGAGTAGCTTTTATCAGTAATGAGTACATTAGATACGGATAGGAAGCTAACTTTCACTTAGCATTTTGTCACCGGTTTTTCACAGAACAAGAGGCTGGGGGGGATTCAAGTAACAACCACGTGACGACTTCAGGCGGCGGATATCTATATAAAGATATGGCTACTCAGCAGAGTGAGTTCGATAGAGATGAATTGCCGCGATGTGCCGGTTACCAAGGTAGATAACCGGCAATAATTTCGCTATTTGAGATAAATTAGCGCTCTGCGGCGCAGATAAGATATCCGCTGTTCAGGGATTTAATCAAGATCAGATTATTTCTCAAGTGCCATATTTCGATCTGAAAATCGATACCAGGCATTTCCGGCAAGATGTCTGCCAGCCAGATATCCTCTGGAGTCGTATCGCTGGGGTGTTTAATCACTTTAGTAATGTTTGCCTGCTTGACAGGGTTGATCTCTTGCGGAACCAGAGAGAAATGGCTGGTGCGGAAAAGCAGGTAGCTACTTTTGCTGGTTTTTACTTTACCCGTTAACGAAAACAAACCTTCCTTCTCATTTTTTAAAAATAAGGTTAGGCGGCCATCAAACTGAACGGGGCCCCTGTCATTTTCTATCATTATTTTGTAATGTGATGTGCATTTGAATGGTTCTTCCGCAAGCGTGTTGAATGAAAAAAAAAGCAAGAAGAGTGGGGTTAAGAGCCCTGTCAGCAGTTTTTTCATATTGAAGTATTTCTCTGGTTTTTGATATTGAAGCAGGTGTCGTACCGGTTGTTATCCGCTTTGCTGCAAACGGAGATTAAATCTGTTCGCACGTTTTTTTTACTAATACGATCCTCTAGGTAAAAAACATCGCTCGGTATGTTTTTACAATCCACTCCCTCTCTTTTTAGTGCGGTATTTATTTTTTCCGCTGGATCTACAAGCAGAGGTGTTTTGTTCAGTACATAAATGTCGCAGCGATCAATGCTGATAATTTTATGGTAATCATAAATTTTGCTATCTGTAATACTTAAAACTATAGCACCAAGAAGCCCAAGGAATAGCGCGGAGCTGGCTAAAAAAATAAAATTCCGATTGCGCTTCGAAGGCGCCTCATTTTTTGACGTCGGTGGTTTTATCAGCACCGCTTCTTGAATTTCGTCAGGGCTGGTTAACATCCTATTTTCTTCATCGTTCAGGTTTTGTTCTGGCGCGGCGGTACCTGCATCGGAAAGATCTACCTCAGCTTCAAATCTGAAACCCAGTTTAGGGATGGTGATGATCAGCTCATGATGACAACCTAACGATGTAAATGCTTTACGTAATTCACTGATGTAATTATTTAATCCTGCATTGGAAGCTGTAAAGCCATAGGTAAGCCATACATTGTCCAATAATGTTTCCCGGGTAACACTGAGCCCATTATTTTGTATTAATGCCAGTAGTAAACGTGTGGCAGGTTTGGTTAGTCTGGCCACGATCTGTGTATTTTCATACAGGCACAATGTCAGTTCATTTGAATCGAAAACAACAGTTTTGTTGATTATATATTTCATTTTTATAAGTTTTATATTTGATTTCATGTGAGTGTGTCTATCGTTATCCTATCTGCCGGCTTGGAATTTTCAAGAAAAATCTTATCTTTTCTGATGCTCACGATATCGATTGAAAATTTATGTTTATTATCATGAATTAAAAGTCTTCAGTATGTTGTTTTTTTCAATAAATATCAGAATTTAAAAATAATAAACAAATTATTTTTGGTGTTTTATGTCGTATAATTAGATTTATTTAGTTTATTTTGCTGTTAAGGTTTGTTGGGGGGTATCATTCTCACATCGCCGAAACAGGGGGAGAACTTAGCTCTCTGTGCTGGCGAGAGTGAAAGTATAAAAAGAGTAGTGCGTTATCGCAGGGCTCTTTCCTTAATTAATTACTTGTATATATGGAATTAACACAATGAAACTGAACAAAATCATGCTGGCAGCGGTAATGACTCTGGGTACTATTTCTATGGCTAACGCAGCTAACCAGGGTGGCGGTTCTGTTACCTTTAAAGGTTCTATCGTTGATGCACCGTGCTCAATCGAGCCAGGTACTCTGGATCAGACCGTGAAGCTGGGTGACATTACTTCTGCTCAGTTGAAAAACGGCGGCAAGTCTACCCCACAGGATATTCTGATCAAACTGGTTGGTTGCGATGTGCAAACGGCTAAAAACGTAACCACCACCTTCAGCGGTACTGAGTCTGACGCTGCGCCAGGGCTGCTGGCGATGAAAGGCAGCGCGCGCGGTGCCAGCATCGCAATCAACGATGTTGACGGTAAACTGCTGCCGCTGACCAAAACCAGCAAGGCGCAAAAAATTGAAGACGGTCAGGCGACCCTGCGCTTCAGCGCTCACCTGCAGGGCGACGGCGCATCTGCTGCCATTACCCCGGGTGAATTCAACTCTGTTGCTGACTTTACCCTGGCGTACCAATAAGCCCACGGCGATTAATTCGCACAGTTAATTGCATGCGGGGCAACCCGCATGCTGCTGATTAACGCGTTATGTGGGGGAGTAGGTATGTATTCACAGTGTGGCAAATGGATATTGCACAGTGCGGTGTTTATCAATCTGTTGCTGTGTTCTTCTTTGGCGCAATCCGCCAATCAGGGGCGTGGCGAAGTGACCGTAAACGGCCGGATTATCGCCTCGGCCTGCGCCATTGATACCGAAAGCCTCGATCAAACCATTACGATGGCAACAGTGCCCGTCAGCCAAATTATTCGCGACGGTCACGGTGAATTGCACGAGTTTACCATTAAATTGGTGAACTGTGCGTTGGAGAAATTTAACCCTGCGCTGGATGACTGGCGATATTTTGCCGTGACCTTTGATGGTAAAGCGGATGCCGATCTTTTTGGCATTGACGGTAACGCGAAAGGTATTGCCTTACAAATAACCGATAGGCAGGGGAATGTCGCTGCGCCTGGTGTTCCTATGAGTAAAAATGAGATTCAACCCGGGACGTTGGAGTTTAATTACGGGTTGAGGTTGATTGGCAATAACCAGGTAATGAAAGCCGGGAGCTATTACTCCACGGTGCGCTTTAAAATGGATTACTACTAAACCTGTCTGAATGCCAAAGCTGTGAATTAAATAATTTTTGATAAGGGTCTGCGGATGTCAATTGTTCCGTCATATGGTTGTGCAGGGAAATTACGACCGAGAATATTGGGGCGGCTGATTGCCTTTGTTTTGGCGGGAAATGCGGCTTGCTCCGTGGCTGCTGATATTGAATTCAATACCGACGTACTGGATGTGACGGATCGCGCCAATATTGACCTGGAACAGTTTTCTCGCGGCAATTTTATCATGCCCGGTGATTATTTGTTTACCGTGCATATCAATAAACAAAACCTGCCGGACCAGCCGGTGATGTATTACCCGCCGGATGACGACGCCAAAGGCAGTGAAGCCTGCATTACGCCGCAGCTGGTTGAACAGCTGGGGCTGAAAGAGAGTGCCCTGCAAAAAATCACCTGGTGGCACCAGAACCAGTGCATGAACCCTGAGAGCCTGGAAGGGATGGAGGTGCGGGGTGATTTGGGGGCGGCGGCCTTATACCTGAGCATTCCGCAGGCGTACCTGGAGTACACCGCCGAGAACTGGGACCCGCCGTCGCGCTGGGACGAGGGGATTCCCGGCCTGCTGTTCGACTACAACCTGAACGGGCAGGCCCAGCGCCAGCAAAAGCAGAACACGCAGAGTTATAACCTCAGCGGCAACGGCACGCTGGGTGGCAACCTGGGGGCCTGGCGGCTGCGGGCCGACTGGCAATCGCGGCTGGACCGCCAGAGTGGCGTCGTAAAATCGACCCGCTCCAGTTGGGACTGGAGCCGTTACTACGCCTATCGCGCACTGCCGAAACTGGGCGCCCGGCTGACGATGGGAGAGGACTATTTAAACTCCGACATCTTTGACAGCTTCCGCTTTGCCGGCGCCAGCCTGGTGACTGACGACAACATGCTGCCGCCCAACCTGCGCGGCTATGCGCCGGAGGTGACCGGCGTGGCGCGTACCAATGCCAAGGTGGTTATCCGCCAGCAGGGGCGCGTGCTGTACGAGACCCAGGTGGCGGCGGGGCCGTTCCGTATTCAGGACATCAACGACGCGGTCAGCGGCCAGCTGGACGTGCGGGTGGAAGAGCAGGACGGCAGCGTGCAGGAGTTCAAGATGGACACCGCCAGCATCCCGTACCTGACCCGCCCGGGCTCGGTGCGTTACAAACTGGCGGCCGGCCGGCCGGCGGACTGGGAGCACCACAGCAACGGGCCGATGTTCGGCACCGGCGAGTTCTCCTGGGGCGTGAGCAACGGTTGGTCGCTGTATGGCGGCGGCGTGGCGGGCGGTGATTATAACGCGCTGGCGCTGGGGGTGGGGCGCGACCTGATGATGTTCGGCGCGTTGTCGTTCGACGCCACACAGTCGCGCGCACGGTTGCCTCAGCAGGGCACACTCAGCGGCGGTTCATATCGGCTGAGCTATTCCAAGCGCTTCGACGACTACGACAGCCAGGTAACCTTCGCCGGCTACCGCTTCTCGGAGCGCAATTACATGTCGATGAGCGAGTACCTCGATGCACGCACGTACGGCACGCGCCATAACAGCAGCAAGGAGATGTACACCATCACCTTTAACCAGCAGTTCCGGGACCTGGGGTTGAGTGCCTATCTCAACTACAACCACCAGACCTACTGGGACCGGCCGGCGAACGACCGTTACAACCTGACGCTGTCGCGTTATTTCGACCTGGGGCGTTTCCGGAACATCAGCCTGTCGCTGACCGGTTACCGCAACAAGTACAACGGCACCAACGACGACGGCATGTATCTGTCACTGTCGCTGCCGTGGGGCCGCAGCGGCTCGCTGAGCTACAGCGGCAGCTACAACCGCAACGATACCACCCAGCAGGTGGGGTACTACGACCGGCTGAATGAGCGCGACACCTATCAGGTGAGCGCCGGCAGCGCGCGTAGCGGCGCCACCGCCAGCGGCTACTACAGCCACAGCGGTGATATCAGCCAGATGAACGCCAGCGCCAGTTATCAGGCCGGCCAATACAGTTCGTTCGGGCTGTCACTGCAGGGCGGTGCGACCGCCACCCTGAAGGGAGCGGCCTTGCACCGCAGCAGTGTCAATGGCGGTACCCGCATGCTGCTGGATACCGACGGCGTGCCGGGCATTCCTGTGCGCGGCTACAGCACGCCGACCCTGAGCAATGCCTTTGGCAAGGCGGTGGTGGTGGATGTAGGCAGTTACTACCGCAACCAGTTCAGCATCGACCTGAACACGCTGCCGGAGAATGCCGAGGTCAGCCAGAGCGTGGCGCAGGCCACGCTGACCGAAGGCGCCATCGGTTACCGCCGCTTCGAGGTGGTTGCCGGCGAGAAGGCGATGGCGGTGATACGCCTGGCGGACGGCAGTTCGCCGCCGTTCGGCGCCACGGTGCGCAACGGCAAGGGGCAAGAGGTGGGCATCGTCAACGACAACGGCGAAGTGTACCTGAGCGGCATCAATGCCGGTGAAGGGATGCACGTGAACTGGGGCGGCGCGGAGCAGTGCGGCATTACCCTGCCGCAGACGCTCTCGCCGAGCGAATTAACCAACCTGTTACTGCCTTGCGGCCCGGTGGCCGACGGCAAGGCGTTAAACACGAGTGAAGAGTAGAGAAACGATGAAAACCAAACATGCAGTGACATTAATTGCCGGTGGCCTGGCGGGCCTGCTGGTCGCCCAGCAGGCGAGTGCAGCCATCGCGCTGGACCGCACCCGGGTGATTTTCAACGGCGGCGACAAGTCGGTGAGCATGAGCATCAGCAACGAGAACAAGCAGCTGCCTTACCTGGCGCAGGGCTGGATTGAAGATGCCGACGGCAAAAAAATCAGCAGCCCGCTGACGGTGCTGCCGCCGGTGCAGCGGCTGGAGCCGGGCGCCAAAAGCCAGGTGAAGGTGCAGGGGCTGCCGGCGGCCAATGCGCTGCCGCAGGACCGGGAAACCCTGTTCTACTTCAACCTGCGTGAAATTCCGCCGAAGAGCGACAAGCCCAACACGCTGCAGCTGGCGCTGCAAACGCGCATCAAGCTGTTCTACCGGCCAAAGGCGATTGCGGTGACCAACCCGGAATCCGCCGCGCCGTGGCAGGAGAAGCTGACGCTGACCAAACAGGGCGATGGCTATCAGGTGAACAACCCGACGCCGTACTACGTGACGCTGGTTGATGCCAGCAGCAAAAAGGGCGGCGACAGCGCGCCGGGCTTCGAGCCGCTGATGGTGCCGCCGAAGGGCAGTGCGCCGCTGAAGGTGTCCGCCTCTGCGCTGGGGAGTGCGCCGGTGCTGACCTATGTCAACGACTACGGCGGCCGCCCGCAATTGACGTTTAGCTGTAACGGTGCGAGCTGCCAGGCAGTGGCGGGCAGCAAATAAGGTTCACGGAACTCACAGGTGGGGAAGCGATGCGAACAAGAACCCGGCGATGGAACGGTGGTTATCACCGTCATGAATGGTTGTATGCCCTGGTGGTGACGCTGGCGGCGCTGATGGTGCCGCTGTGCCTGACGGTGATGCTGTGGCTGCTGCCCTCGACGCAGGCGGCGGACAACTGGCAGGTGGAAGGCGCTCACGGCGTGCTGCATGTGCGCGGTGAGCTGACCGAAAGCGCTTGCCGGCTGGAGATGGCCTCCGCGTACCAGGCGGTCTCGCTGGGGAATACCGCCACGGCGCAGCTGGCGCAGGCCGGTGATCGCGGCGTGCCGGTGAACGTGCAGCTGCACCTGCGCGACTGCCTGCGTACCGCGTCGAACAACCGGGATACGCGTACCGGCAATCTTGTGTGGAGCGCGAAGCAGCCGGCGGTGTCGGTCAGTTTTATCGCCCCGGCGGATGCTGACAACCCGGCACTGGTGAAGGTGCGCGGCGCCGCTGGACTGGCGCTGCGCATCACCGACGCGCACGGTCACGACGTCCGCCTCGGCAGCCGCGGCGCGCCGCTGGCGCTGGCGGTGGGGCAACAGGCGCTGAACTATATCGTGACGCCGGAGCGCACCCGTGCGCCGCTGGTGCCCGGCGCCTATGCGGCGGTGGTGGATTTTCAGCTCAGCTATGACTAGGGGAAGCAGCATGACGGCAACGTTCAGACGGTACTGGCCCGGTTGCGGTCTGGTGATGTGGGTATTGATGTTCGGCCCGCAGGCACAGGCGGCCAGCACGACCATCAAAGTGACGGTGACCATTGTCGCGCCACCACCCTGTGTGATTAACAACAACAACCTGATTGAAGTGAATTTCGGCAACGACGTCATGACCACCCGCATCGACGGCAGCTACAAGAAGCAGCCGGTGGTGTATTCACTGGAGTGCAAAAACGCGCCGAACAACGCGATGAAACTGCAAATCCAGGGCACCGGCGCCGGCTTTGACAGTGAGGTGCTGCAAACCAACAAGGACGGATTGGGGGTGGCGCTGCTGCGCAATGGCAGCCGGCAGCCCATCAACAGTTGGATTAACTTTACCTACCCGACGAAGCCGACGCTGGAAGCGGTGCCGGTGAAACAGGCCGGGGCGACCCTGCGTGGCGGCGAGTTTTCTGCCGGGGCGACCATGAAGGTGGAATACCAGTGAACGGAGGGGAGGCAATGGCGCGCTATGGCTGCATTTTACTGCTGATGGCCCTCGGCGGCCCGGCGACGGCGGCGGACAACATGCGGTTCTCCGGCGTCCTTATCGAACCGCCGCCATGCACCATCAACGACGGCGGTGAGGTGGATGTCGACTTCGGCAACCGCGTGGGGGTCAGCAAGGTGGACGGCGTTAACTACCAGCAACCGGTGAACTACCGGATAAGCTGCACCCCGGGAGCCGGCGCCTGGAATATGACGCTGGCAGTGGTCGGTACGGCGGCGGATTACGATACGGCGGCCGTGGCGAGCAACATGGATGACCTGGCTGTGCGCCTGCTGCAAAACGGCAAGCGGTTCATCCTCAATCAGCCGATACCCATCAACCCGAACGCGAAACCGGTGCTTGAGGCGGTGCCGGTGAAACGGCCGGGTGCCACGCTGAAGGAAGGGGCGTTTGAGGCGACGGCGACGCTGCTGGCGGTGTACCAATGAGGCGGAGAACGGGCATGGTGAACAGGATGGTCTGCTGCGCCGCGGCATTGCTGCTGTGCAGTGTGCCGGCCGGCGCGGCAGAGAATATGCGGTTGCATGGGGCGCTGGTCGCGGAGCCCTGCGTGATACCACCGGGGGACGAGACGGTGGTGCTGGATTTTGACACGGTGATTGACAAGTACCTGTACCTGAACACCCGCACCCCCGGGCAGACATTTGAGCTGCGCCTGGCGCAGTGCGACCTGAGCTTGGGCAAGACGGTGAGGGTGACGTTCAGCGGCGCGGAAAGCGCGGGGCTGCCGGGACTGCTGGCGCTGAACGGTGCCAGCCAGGCCAGCGGTATTGCCATCGGGATGGAAACCCCGCAGGGCGAGCCGTTGCCGGTGAACCAGCAGGGTAAGGCACAGACGCTGGTGAGCGGCGCCAACACCCTGACGGCGCGGGCCTATGTGCAGGGCGAGCCGGAGGCGCTGAAGCACAAAACTATCGAGCGCGGGCCGTTCAGTGCGGTGGCGACCTTTAGCCTGGAGTATGAATAACCGCACTGAGGCATGGCAGGCCGCGTATCGCTGGCTGTGCCAACGCCGCCGCCATGCGCCGCCCAATGCCGACATTTGGCATCTGCGCTTTCACTGGGCGCAGCAAGAGAAGCAACTCTGGCAGCAACTGCAAAACGGACGTTACCGTCTGGCACCGATGCAGGCGTATCGACGGGGTAGTCGCAGTTGGGTGCAGTGGTGTGCGCAGGATGCGCTGATATTGAAGTGGGCAGCGCTGTTGGCGGCGCCGCCGCTACCAAAATCCGCTCGTTGCCTGCACTTGCGCGGGCATGGCGGTAGCACGGCTTCGGCGGCGGAAGTCCGGGAAGCCCTGACCGGTGGCGACTATGCCTTTGTCTATCGAACGGACATTCGCGGCTATTACCGGCACATCCGTAAACAGCAGGTGATTAATCAACTGAAATGGAATGTGACAGACCCGGTGCTGTTTGAGGTGATGCAGCAGTACGTGCATTACAGCGTCGAAGACGGCGGTGAGTTTTATACCCCGCCAAACGGCATCTGCCGGGGCTGCGCGCTGAGTCCGCTGATTGGCGGCAGCTTGTTGCACCACGTAGACAGTTTTTTTAACGCTCAGGAGGGCGTGTGGTATGCGCGCTATATGGATGACTTTTTGTTGTTTACCCGCACCCGCTGGCAACTGCGGCGTAGCGTTAAGCGGCTGCATGAATTTTTTGACCTGGGCGGCCTCGAAACCCACCCGGACAAGACGCAGCTGGGCAGGATTGCGCAGGGTTTTGACTGGCTGGGGCTATGGTTTACCCCCACGGGGGCCGCCATAGCGCCTAGAGCGCTGGAAAACCACCGTGCACGACGCGCGCGGCTTTACGAGCAGGCTCGCCGACAGGGGCTGTCACCGACAGAGACTGAATTGCGGGTGCGAACGTACGAAGCACGGTGGACATTATGGGCAGAGCGTATGTTGAAGGCAGTGCATAGTACTGACGAAACGGCTTAAACGCCCGACAATTCTTAGATCATATGATCTGTTGCTTCGGAACTCAAAAGTATGAAAAAGTGTCTAACCCTCCTGTATATTGTCATGTCCGTCGTGTGCTCCCGCCCGGAAAACGCGATCGCCGGGGAAGGGACCGGCACCGGGACTGCCATCGTCGATGCCTATTGGTATGACCACACTCGACAACCGATCTTCAGTATTGTGGAATGGGACGGCACCTTCCTCCAGGCCCGGGCTGGACCGAAAAATGGCTGGGTTCGGCGCTCGTTTGCGTACTATTTTACATCTGGTGACGGGTCCAATCCCAGTGTCACGGACCTAGCTGGTGTAACGTTGGATTACAACTGGGCGTATGACATGGCGGTGAACATGATGACTTCCGCGGCATTCTCGCCGACTTATCCCAACGGGCCGCCGAATCCGAAGGACCCCCCCCGGCATTACGAGATACGCTTGGACGGAGAGGTACACGACCCGAAACATGGGGGGTTGTACTATCTGAAAGTTAAGGTTCGGAATTGGTATAACTTAGTCGCTCCTGTAACGTGCCAGGCCACGTCCGCAAATATGTCGATCGGGCCCGTCCGGGCTGACGGTATCGCGTCTTCTACTGCGCCCGTCAGGCTCCGATGCGATGGAGAGGCGCAGTACCGGATGACCGTGGGATCTGCAAACGGAAGTGATCTCGTTCAGTACACGAATGGGGGCCGCGTTCGGATGGAATTCGACGGGGCAGGGGGTACGAACATCATAAGTGGGCATGCCGACAAAAACCAACCGATCGATGTGACGATTCGTGCGACGACGGTGCCAGGCACTGCTCTTCCTGGGAAGTATACTGCGTCTGCTGTGATCTCTGTAGAAATTCTCTAATGATCAACCCGGTATTGATGAGCTGGTGTTTCTTTCAGGCTTCCCTGATGTGCCGATTGATAACTACCGCGAACGGTATCGGGACGACCCGAGCCGCGGTCGGATGTGGGCAACGGCATAGTTACCGAGGACGAAATAGAACAAGGGCGGGGACCAACCTATATGGGGTATGGGGGGATATGGTGCGTGTCGGATTTGGTACGGGTCATGGGCGATGTGATGGGCGTGGGCACGGTCTATCAATGTCAACCGTCGGAAAGGTTCTGTATACATAGTGACGCTTATGCGATAACCAGTTCTGGATATAGACACCAGCATCATCCGTCGAGGCCAGTGTGCGCCCCTTCATCACTGGAAATTGATGTCTATTTTTTCGGATTTTTCTTGCACCATAGAATCCTGATGACAACAGATTTATTTCATAATGTAACACCCAGGCCATGTTGCCGGTGCTAACGCCCGGACCGGGATTACCACATCTATCAAATCGCTTCTGGAATAGGTAATTACCTTCTGAGATAACATCGATTGTGTATTTGTTTTTTAAGTGCGTGTGTGATTCTTTATACTGATAGTGACTTTTAATATATGATATTCGATCGTGTTTTTTTCTTATTTACATTTTTGATTTTTATTCCGCTCGCGATATACATCACCAATCCCGGAGGGATTGGGTTGGCGCTACCGTTCAATTTGTTATTCTATGGGGGAGCGTCTTTACTTATGGGGGCTTGCTGGATGGCAACTCCGCTGTGTCGGGTGGTGATAACCCCGACCTGCCGCACAATACTAATTGGCAGCTTGCTATTGCTACTGCCGATTATATTCACGCGTGCGGAATGGCAAAGCGCCGGCCTGTGGCGGCTGGGGGGGCTATTTGCCGGAGCGGTGTTTTATTTCACCTGGCTGCAGGTACGTATGACGGCTCGCCAGCGCCATGCGGTGCTGTATTTGATTTTATCAGCGGCGGTGGTGCAGGCGCAGGTAGTGGTGTTGCAGTTGTTTGCGCCACAACTTGCCCAATTCTGGGTGCCCGCCAACGGTGGGCGCGCTCTTGGCATTTTTCAGCAGCCTAACGTTACCGCCAGCTTAATCGCGACCGGAGCCACGCTGGCGTTGGCGGCGTTTGTGCTACCGGGGTTCCATCTGCTGAATCCATGTACAGAACGCTGGCGCCGCCGTGCGCTGGCGGTGGCGCTGGTGCTGCTGCCGATGGTGCTGGTGTGGCTGCAATCTCGCACCGGCTGGCTGGCGGGTGTTTTGGTGCTGGGGCTGTTTGCCCTGTGTTTTTTCCGCCGTTATTCGCGGGCCGTCACCATGGCTTCCGTACTGGTTGTTGGTGGCGTCATTGTTGCGGCACTGGTGTTGTGGTTGGCGGGCGATATGGGCTATGCCAGCCACGCCGGCTCCAATCAGGCGCGCTACGCGATGCTGAGTTCTACGTTGGCGATGATTGCCGAGAAACCATTGCTTGGCTGGGGGTACGGCGGCTTCGAATACAGCTTTCAGCACTTTCGCCTGGCGCAAGGTTTATCTACTCAGGGCGTGGGGATTGCCCGGCACCCGCATAACGAGCTGTTGCTGTGGTGGGTTGAGGGCGGGATTGTCGCTCTGCTGGGTATGCTGCTGCTGGTGTGGGCGGGGCTGGAATTGGTTGCGCGCGCCCACTGGCGCGACAAGCGGACTTTCGCCTGCGGCAAAGCCACTTCCGGCGAAGCGTTGGCGCTGTGCATTGCTCTGCTGCCGATAGTGTTGCACTGCCAGACGGAATACCCTTTCTACCTTTCTGCGCTGCATTGGTTGGTGTTTTTGATGCTGCTGGCGATGCTCGATCGCTTGGTCAGCCCGCGTTTGGGTAAAGGTGAAAAGCTGACGCGGTGGAAATACCCGATGCTGGCACTGTCGCTGGTGGGGCTGTGGGTGATGGCGACCGGGTTTTACAGCGGGTGGGTGCTGACGCAGGCGGAACGCAGCGGGTTGCAGGAGATACGGCAGGTGGAGGCCTTGCCGGGCTGGGCCAGTTGGATACATGACGATCGCCTGCAGTTTGATCGCCAACTGGCCGGTTTGCTGGCCTTCAACCGTTCGAACGATGAGCAGCGGCTGGAAAGCTATGCGCAGTGGGCTCAAGCATATTTGAATCGCCGTATAGACAAGAACGTTTATGCGAACCTGCTGGTTATCTTGTACCGGCAGCAACAATACGTGCGTGCGGACGAATTAAGACGCGAGGCGGCGCTATTATTTCCCTTTGATAGACGTTTTGAGCGGCGCGGTTTCTAAACGGTGAAGTGTTTAATAAACACCATTCCACATTCTAGTGCTGTATTTTACTGATTAGCGTATTAATCGATATGAAAAAGATCTTTTTGCTCAGTCAATGTCAGTACATGTGTCTGGCATTAAAGACTGTTTTTGAGAATAAAGCCGACTATACAATAGAGCATCTCAGTTCTGGTTATAAAGTTGATAAGGAGTGTGCCAATGCAACTATTTTGATTCATGTAACAGATGAGAATTATTCCGAGTTGTTGGTGTTAATGAGAAGTAGGCAGTTTTTCTGGTTAAGAAAAGCAATATTCATTACGCAGAGGCGTCTGGCGGCACTCATGAATTATTTATCAATGAAAACACTGAGGTTTATTGATGAGAGCGCAAGCGTTGAGGCATTTGAACGAGAAATTGTTGAGGGGAGCGGGTCGGAGTCTGATGCTGCAAAAGGTGATCTGTTATCGCAAGCTGAATATACCGTGTTGCGGTTCGCCGCATCAGGAATGAGTTTAACGGCAATCGCTTTCAGAACCCGAAAAAGTATAAAAACAATCAGCAGTCAAAAGATCAGTGGTTTGAGGAAACTGGGGTTAGAGAATACGCCTCACTCACTGCTTAATCTGTTTAATTTATTTTACTAAAAATTTAATTATGAGCGATTGCTGCATACGCGGCATCTCGCATCATTTTGATATGAGAGAGGTTACTATTATGTTAAGACATCAATGGGTGGCGCAAAAAGCGCGTGAAATGGCATTGCACTATGTTGTTCATACCGGAGTGGTGTATTCACCGGACGTGTTTATAAAAAAAGTGCGCGAAATGGAGGGGGTGTTTAGCCGTATTATACTTGCGGAACAGGAGGGTAAACATAATTCTTAACGTGGGCGCGGGAGCGTTTCTGATTGGTGGATGCGTGCGGCGTTCGTCGGCAGCGTTTTTCAGCGTTAAAAATCAATGTTGAAGCGCTTATAGCGTCGGGTAAAAACCATAATGTTATTTGCTCCCAAACTGGCTCGGATATGGGTTGTTCACTCTAAGGTGAACAGCGATGTGCAGTGATAGGATGGCTGCTAACGTGTCAACTCATTGAAATTAAAATGTAAACCAGGGCCGTGAACAGGGTGTATAGTTTTCCCGGCAATCTTTTTTGCGACGATGCGTGGCGGTCTGCGCGGTTTGCAATCTAAACGGTGGGTTCCCCCTGTGTTTGCTGTGTATGTTTATAGGTATAGAGGTTATATGTGTGTCTTTAAATTCATTTAAAATCATAGTGATAATGTGTCATTGTCGTTCCTATTATCGGCACCACCTCCTCTCCAGGCTCCATATGCTTACCCTTTCGCCGGTTAAACAACCGTTTAATTAATCACTGTTATAATTACCCCTGTTGAGTCTTGATGGATGAATGTTTTCTCCTCAAGCATTGCGATGCGGTGCTCTGCGGAGCGGCATCCGTTTTTGGACATGCCGGTGGTTCGGTGAGAAGTAAGGAGAAGTGCACTATGAGCAGAAAAGACAAGCTCGCGGCGGCCCTGCTGGCCATCTTCCTGGGTGGGCTGGGTATTCACAAGTTTTACCTGGGGATGAAGTGGTGGGGGCTGTTCTACCTGCTGTTCTGCTGGACGGGGATCCCGGCGATTGTCGGCTTTATCGAAGGCATTATTTATCTGTTCCAGTCGGAAGAGAAGTTCAACCAGAAATACAATCCTGGTCTGATTTAAGGCTTTGCTGGCGGCGCTTCCTGCTAAGGGAAGCGCCGTTTTTCATTCCGTTATTGTTTCTTCATCATCTTGCCGCGCATTTCTTCACTCATCATTTTATTCGAGCTGGAAATTACGCAGTTATATTGCTTGTCTTGGTTAATGATCATAAAGGTGCTGACCGGATTTTTAAAATCCTTGTCGATGGTGAAATAAATATAGGCCTGCGGCAATGCGGCCGGTTTAAAGGCGCCGAAGGCATACACATCCGCCAGGCCCAGCGCGGAGAGATCGACCGTCAGTTCCATGGGCTTCATGGAATCCGGCGATGGGAACATCGATTTGGCCGACATCATCATGCTGCTGCTGTTGATGGTGTAATCGGTTTTAACCTTCATGCCCATATATTTCGATTCCGGCATGGAAAGTTCTTTTTTGCAGGCGGCGTCATGCTGCGGCGCCGGGCTGCCGTTTTCCATCACGGCGTGCACGTGTTCCAGCGTCACTTCTGCGTTGCCGGTGGTAGGTTGCGCATCGGCCGCGTAAGCCGCGCCGCTGAAGGCGACCACAGAGGTAAGGATAATGCCCGTAACGATTTTCATTGTCGATCTCCGGAATGCTAATAATGATATTAATTGCGGTGTGTAGCCTATTGGCCTGATAAAACGCAAAGTGGCCCGTTCCGTGGAGATAAAATAGTCTCGGAATTTTTATAATAAATAGCGTGTCACCCACACGGTGCGCGAGGTTTGTTTAATTATATTGAGAGTCTTTATCTTTTGTTTTTCAGTCTGTTTACCTGCATGTAAAGAGTATGTATAAACATAGTCAATGTTTAGAATATGCACAAATTATTGCGGTTTTTTTCACTTTCATTTTTCTATTTTTAACAGGGTTATAAATATTACATTGAGAAACAGGGAGTTGTCTTTTCTACGTTAAAATCACGCAGTGAAGCATTATTTATGTAATCTTCATAGTCACAGAAATAACGCTGAAATTATTATCTTTCTATTTAACGGCTAATTATTCATGGCATAGGCTTCAACCCCTTGCGTTTCCTGCGCTAGAATCAGGCGGTTTTCTTGTGGAAAAGGATATCGTCATGGCCGCCTGGGCGCTTTTGATCGTCGGTTGGGTGTTGATTTGGCAGGATCACCCGGTTTGGGGTGTGCTGTGCATCGCGCTGTTTGCCGTGCTGCAATGGGCGAAGTACGCCGCTAAAAGCGAGCAAGAACCCGAAGAGGCGGCAGAGTGGCGCAAGACCGACTGGCATTCGCAGCCGATTGAAATGGCGCACGCCGGCGACAGCGACCGGCAGATTGGCGGCGTGGGGGAACTGGGCATGGGCGGCCCCAGCTTTTGGACGCTGCTGCTGCGCGACGGGGCGATTGTGCATGGCGCCTGTGCCGCGCCGCAGGACGTGGACGACGGCAAGCTGCGCCTGATCCCGACCCGCGGCCGCGAGGGGGAGGGGCTGACGGTCTATGAGCCTGCTGCCCGGGTGATGTATGCGCTGCCTGCGTTGACCGATCGCGAGCTGGGAGCTTTGGCCGCCGGTTCCGCTGAGGCGCTGGCGCGGCTGCGGGCGACGTGTCGGCAGGTGGAGGCCACGCCGTTGCACCTTGTACGCGGTCTGTGGGTGCCGCCGTGGGTAGCGGATCCGGCGGATCGGCTGGAGATCGCCTTACCCAACGACCGGATGCTGGCGGCGCGCTCGATGTTGCCGGCGGATCTGCGCCAGGCGGACGATCCTGCCGCGCTGCTGCACACGCCGCCTTATGAGCTGCTGCTGGATAACCGGCCGACCGATCGCTTCGTGCGCGATCTCGAACGCGTGGCGGGATCCCCGTCGGGTGACGGCTTGAGCGTCGGCGGCTGCCAGTTCCACGGCGAGCATATCGTCGATGGTCTGTACCATCTATACTTCGCCGGCGAGTGGTTCAGCCTGCTCTCTTACGCGCATAAACCGGCGGGCGGGCGCGGTTCGGACACCACCTTTTTCGTCGAGCGGGTCGAGCCGCAAGACGGCGGGGTTTTTGTGATTGAATGGGATGCTTACAGCGTGGGGCCCGACGGGCGTGAGCCGCGCGTGCCGGCCCCGCCGGTATTGGTTATCGCGGTGAGTTGGCAGGAAACGCCGCTGCAGTTGCCAACGGCCAACAACCGCGTGACCGTGCGCTTGCCCAACGCCACGGCGTAAGGCTTAAGGCAACACCCTGACTTCGCCGTTGTGCAAGGTCAGCACCGCGATTGGGCTGCCGGAGAAGCACTCCTTAAAGATCCAGTCGCTGGGCCGAAACGCCGCCGCAGGCAGGCCGGCTTGCCACTCCTCCCACTGCGGGGCCGGCTTATCCGGCGGTAAAGAGAAAGAGACCAGCCAACCGGCTTCGCAGTGCGCCATTTGACCGGTTGGGCGGGTGAAAGTATGCGCATCTGCCAGCTCCATCACCGGCGGTAAAACCTCGAAGGCGATGATCGGCACGCCGGCCACGCTCTGCGGCTGAGGAAAGCGCACGGCGGTCACGCCGTTCATCGTGATGGGGCTGTCTTCGGTGCCGGGCTGGCGCGGCTCCTGCCGGTTTACCCAGCTGCCTTTTGGCAGGGTGATTTCACCGAACGGTTTCGCCGCCTCGAGCGTCAGGTAACTGCGCCGATTCCAGCGTTCTTCCGCCCGCTGGCTCTTGAGATCCTGAAGGGCAATGTCGATCAGCATCAGCGCGAACGCCACCGGGTAGATCGCCAGCGCCGAGGCCAACAGATAGCCGCCCCAGGAAAGCGGCGGGCGCGGGCGGCCGCAGCGGGCGGCGGCGTATCGCCAGCCCCACCAGGCGAGCAGGATGCCGGCGAGCAGCAGGGCCAATAACAGCGCCAGCAGGCCGGCGGCGCCGGCGCCATAACCTAACAGCATGGCAAGTTCCTTATGTTCACGGCGTGGTGGAGCGATAGCGAACGAAGTAGGGCAGCGCCGGGGTCTCCCCGTCATCGTCATAGTGGCTTTCCGGTTCGATCACGGTTTGGCGCGTGTCGTCGCGCCCGTTGTACCGGTACTCCAACGGCTGTCGGTAGCGCACTTCGGATGAGCGCAGATCGAAAATCAGCGAAAGACGCGCATCGCCGTTATCCGTTTGGGCGACCAGCTTATCGTTGCCCGCCCAGAGCTGATACAGCGATTTATCGCCGGTCTCCAGCAGCACCTTCAACTGCCCGTCGGATTGATAACGCAGAAGCTGATACAGTCCTCTGTCCAGCGTTTGCGCGATCAGGTAGATGCCGCCGTCCGGGGCCTGCGCGCTTTCCTTGACGCGCACCAGCAGCCAATGCAGTTCAGTCACCTCGCCGGTTTTACCGTTAACGGCGATGTGTAACGCGCCGGAGCCGAGCACCGGGTTCATCCAGAAATGCACGCGATCGCCATCAACGGCGGTAAAAATCTCGGGCATGGATTTGCGCTTACCGGAGGCGTAAGCCGTCGGTGAGTCCTCTTCGCCGCGCTCAAAGCCCAGCAGTTGCCGCGCGTCCAGCAGCGCCGGCAGCTCCAGCGTCTGCCGCCAATGGGCGCCGAAGTCCGGGCTGTAGAATACGCCTTCGGTGCTGATGAGATACAGCGCGCGTTTTCCCGGTTGCGCCACCAGTTTGCCGCCGACAAAGGAAGGCCGGTTGTCGTCGCCCTCCGGCCAGGGGATCAGCGCCCCGATGGTGCCCCGTTGCACATCAACCAGCCTGCGGCCCTCAGAGAGAAAAAGCACGCACTCCTGCTCGCCGCAAACCGCATCGTGGATCAAGTCGTCGAGTTCCCCCAGCATCTGTAACCCTTTTGGGCCGGCAAACAGCACCTGGCTGAGGTAGTTGGCCGCCCAGCCGTAAAAGCTATTGTATGCGCGGTCTTCACTTCTTTTGCTGGTGAGCAGCAGAGCGCCGTCCTGCGCCGGGTAGCTGTGGATGAGATCGTAACGGGCTATCGTCGGCAACGCCTGGTCGCCCTGAGTCCATTGCCACTGCGCATAGCGTTGCTCAGGGGCGAGCAAATAGACGCCCAGCGCGCTGGCCAAAAACAGCGTCAGGATAATAAGGGGTCTTTTATAAAGCGCTAACGTCATCATTTCAGCTCCGTCACCTGAGCCTGCCGCCATAACCTGCGGCGCAGATTTCGCAGGTATTTAAACGTTTTAAACGTGCGGTGCTGGTCAAAAGAGTACAGGCGGCAGATCTGGGCGAAACCCTCGAACAACAGCGCCAGGCCGCTGACCATCAGCATCAGCAACAGAATAATTGGCGGCAATTCGCTGCCGAGACGCTTCAGGGTCCAGGCATCCAGATAAAAGCCCGCCGGGGTATCGGCGTTATCCACTACCGTCATGCCGAGCACAAAACACGCCACGATTGCCCCAAAAATGAAGACAACGCGCGCGCACAGGTTAAGGCCGGCTTCGGTGAAGTAGCGGCTGCCGCCGATGAGATAGGTTTGGCGATCGCGATGATTGATGATCCCACGCACCGTCGGCAACTCGGGGACGGTGTCGTTCTCGCAATACAGCACCTGCAGCGGATCGCCTTTGGCGATGAAAAGCGGATGTTGCCGACGAAATACCGGATGCAGTTTGGTATTGGGGACATTGAGCGCGCGGGTCGTCAACGCAAAGTGCGTCTCCTTCTGGCGCCACGCATACGTATCCAAATACTGCACCTGCCGCGGGATCTCATATTGGCAGAGTTCGTAGTTCAGGGCGTTGACCGTCTCGATGCCAAAGGTCTCGACGCCGTCCGGGAGGGGGGGCGCGGTCTGCAGCGGTGCGGTTGCCGGCACAGCGTCTGCGCGGACAGCCCGGTATTTGATGCCGGGGATTTTCAGGCTGAGCGAGCCGGGCGGCGTGACGTCTTGCCCCAGCAGCACGCGATCCAGCGCCCGGAGCAGGCGCCTGCGGCCGCGGTGCCCGATCAGCAGGAGCTCCGAACCGACGAACAGCACTATGCCGATGCCGATAAGGCCGGCGATGATGGCGATAAAGAACAGGACGATGGTCAGCCAGGAATCTTCCCCGTCCATGATGAAAAAGGCCGCCGGGAAACCGCCGGCCAGCACCGCGCCCAGCAGCAGCAGGGCGAAGTATTTCAGTTTGTATTTCAGCGTTCTGTCCGGCTCCAGCCGGCCTTTTGTCCCGTGCAGCAGCCAGTGCAGCCAGTAGCTGCCGTCTTGCAGGCGGTGGGCGCCGATCTTCACCCGATCGCCGGCGGCGAGCCTGGCCAGCAGATTTTCGCTGTCGCTGAAGTCGTCACGGTAAAAAAAGAATGTCTGGCCGGAGGCGATGATCCTCACCAGGTTGTCGGGCGCCGTCTGCTGGCAGGCGCATTGTTCGACGGTCACATTAAAAAATTGGGTTTGCATATCATTCCCTGTCAGCGGGCGTGGCCCGAAAATTCTTCCCTGGCGCCGGGTGGTCAGCGCTTTTTCATCAGCGGCAGCATGCGCACCAGCGCATTGTCCTTGACGATATAGTGGTGGAACAGCGCGGCGGTGGCATGCAGGCCGATCAGCCAGTAGCCGAATGACGCCAGCGTTTTGTGCCAGCCGATAATCGTCCGCGCCTGCGGCCGATCGGCCACGTCGGCGAACGGCATCGGCAGGCCGAACAGAAACCACTCCTTGCCGCCCAGATAGCGCGAATACACCCCCAGCACCGGCAGCGTCAGCAGCAGCAGGTAAATCAGGGTGTGCGTCAGGTGCGCCAGGCCGGTTTGCCACTTCGGCGGTCTGGGCGCGATGGCGGGCGAGGGGCGGCGCCAGCGCAGGAACAGGCGGGCGATCATCAGCGCAAACACCGTTACGCCGCAGCTGAAGTGGGTGACAACCAGCACGTACCAGGGGGCGCTGCCCGGTTCGGCAAAGCCCCGCAGCTCGATGGTGACGCAGGTGATGACCAGCAGGATCGCCACCAGCCAGTGCAGGCGAATTTGCCACGGCATGTAGGTGTTCTGCACCGGGTTACCTTTTGATGTTAAAGGGTCTGTGCGCCGATGGTAACGAAATGTTACATCGGAGGAAAGCGCGTGCGCGCAATTTAGGCAAAACGCCAGGTTCAACTCACTTATTAAGCTATTGGCTTAGTGGGATATGCGCCTGGCGATAGGTGAGCGTCGCAAGTTATGAAGCTAATAAACGATAGGTTCAGAGGCTGGCAGCTTATTAAGCGATGAAGCGGATTACGCCGCAGCCCTCGCTGCGGCGCCTGAGATCAGTTCAATTTGGCCTTGGCGAAATCGCTGCCGTTCACGTCCACCACGTAGCCGCTCAGGTTGCTGCGGGTGGCGTAGAACACTTTGCCGGTGGCCAGCGGCAGCCACGGCGCCTGTTTGGCGAAGATCACCTGCGCCTGTTGATACAGTTTGGCGCGCGCCTGTGGCTGGTTCTCCTGGATCGCCTGCTGGATCAGCCGGTCGTAATCCTTATCGCACCAGCGCGCCACATTGGCGCCGCTCTGCACGCCGGCGCAGCCGAGCAGGGTGGCGAAGTTGTCCGGATCGCCATTGTCCGATACCCAGCCGTACAGCGCGCTCTGTTGCTCGCCTTTGCGCAGCCCGGCCAGATACTGGCCCCACTCCCAGGTGACGATCTTGGCCTTCACGCCCACCTTCGCCCAGTCGCTCTGGATCATCTCGGCGATGCGTTTCGAGTTCGGGTTGTAAGGGCGCTGTACCGGCATCGACCAAATGTCGGTTTCAAAGCCCTGTTCCAGCCCGGCCTGCTTCAGCAGCTCGCGCGCCTTCTGCGGATCGTAGGCGTACTCCGGCAGTGTGTCGTTGTAGCCCAGCATGCCCGGCGGCAGCAGCGAATTGGCCGGCGTGCCGCTGTCTTTGAACACCGCGGCGACGATCGCTTTCTTGTCTACCGCGTAGCTCAGCGCCTGGCGCACCAGCAGGTTGTCGAACGGTTTTTTCTGGGTGTTGAACGCCAGATAGCCGACGTTCAGCCCGGTAATGTCGTGCAGCTGCAGGTTGCCGTCGGCCTTGATGGCGGCGAACTGTTCCGGCAGCGGCGCGGGGATGATCTGGCATTCGTTGGTTTTCAGCTTGGCCAGCCGGGTTTGCGGATCCGGCGTAATCGAGAAGATCAGGTGCTTGCTGGCCACTTCGCCCTGCCAGTAGTGAGGGTTGGCGGTGTAGCGGATCAGCGAATCCTGCTTGTACTGCTGCAGCGCAAACGGCCCGGTGCCGATCGGCCAGTTGTCGACGTATTCCGGCGTGCCCTTTTTCAGCATCGCGTCGGCGTATTCGGCGGACAGGATCGAGGCGAAATCCATCGCCCAGTCGGCGACGAAGGCGGCGTTGGGCTGGCTCAGCGTGAAGCGCACGTGATGCTCGTCCACCGCTTCCACCTTGGTGATCAGCTTATCCAGGCCCATGTCGGTGAAGTATTCATAGTTGCCGCCGGAGACCTTGTGATACGGGTTAGCGGGATCCTTCTGCCGCATCACGGTGAACACCACGTCTTCGGCGTTGAAGTCGCGTGTTGGGGTGAAGTATTTGTTGCTGTTGAATTTCACGCCCTGGCGCAGGGTAAAGATGTAGGTCTTGCCGTCCGGGCTGACGCTCCACTCGGTGGCCAGCGACGGGGCGGGGGTTTTATCGCTTTCGCGCAGCGTCACCAAGCGGTTGTACAGCACCTGCGAGGTGGCGATAAAGGTCGGCCCGGAGCTGGAGAGCTGCGGGTTGAACGATTCCGGCGAGGCGACGGTGCAGTACACCAGCGCATCGGAAGCGGCCAGCGCGCCGCCCGCCGACAACAGGCCGCAGCCGGCCAGCACCAATCCGGCGATAGGGTGTTTTAAAAACGTCAAGGCAAGATCCTCAGGTGGAGTGGGCCGTTACCGGCGAATTGATCTAACTATAGATAACGGATGGCGAGATCGGGAACAAGCGTCTCATCGGTGCATTCTGTGCGCCCCGCGTTGCTTGCCTTTACGGCGCAGATCTACACTGCTGGGCAAACAGTCACTCGCAAGGATTTCCCGATGAGCCACTTTCGTCCTGTCGCCCTCGAACACGCCAGCCGCCTGCTGAACCACGGCCCGACGGTATTGATCACCAGCCGCAGCCGCGACGGCGCCAAACGCAACGTGATGGCCGCCGCCTGGTCGATGCCGGTGGAGTTCAGCCCGCCGCGCATCGCCATTGTGGTGGACAAAGGGGCGCACAGCCGGCAAATGATCGAGGAGAGCGGCGCATTCGGCATTTGCGTGCCGGCGGCCATGTTCATCGACGCCACCTACGCGGTCGGCAGCGTGTCCGGGCTGGATGACGACAAGTTCGCTCGCTTTCACATCGCCGCTGCGCCGAGCGCTACGCTGCAGGTGCCGCTGATCGAACAGGGTTGCGTGGCGTGGCTGGAGTGCCGCTTATTGCCGGAAAGCGGCGCGCAGGAAAAATACGACACCTGCTTCGGCGAGGTGTTGAGCGCGGCGGCGGACGAGCGGGTGTTCCAGCAAGGGCGCTGGAACTTCACCGCCGCCAATGCGGATCTGCACACCATTCATCATCTGGGGGCCGGCAACTTCGTGCGCAGCGGCGAGACGCTGCGGGCCAAACCGCTTTAATCGGCTTCGCGCCCGCGGTCGGCATCATAGCGCTCGCGGGCGGCGTCCAGCTCGGGGAAATGGTATTCCGCCCATCGGTCCAGCGCCGTCAGCGTCTCGACCAGCGAGCGGGCGACGGCGCTGAGCCGGTATTCCACATGCGCCTGATTCTTTTCACTTAAATCCAGCCGTTCGAGCAGCCCGTTGCGTTCCAGCTGGCGCAGCGTTTGCGTCAGCACCTTCTGCGAAATGCCGTCGATGCGGCGCAGCAGCTCGCCGTTGCGCATCGGGCGCTGCGCCAGCGCAGGCAGGATCAGCATTACCCACTTGCCGGAAATCAGCGCCAGCGCATCGCGCGCGGAACACTTGCTCGAATAGACGTCGCCGGGATAAGCCATTGGGGGTTACCTTCAGGTGCGTAATTGCCAAGGGGGCGATAAAACCACAGCATAACAGCACCACCTTACAACGGGAGACACAGGATGAACGTGCTGATTGTGCTGGCTCACCCCGAGCCGCATTCTTTCAATGCCCATTTGGCCGAACAGGCGCGGCAGGCCTGGCTGGCGCAGGGGCATCAGGTGAAAACGGTCGATCTGTATCAGGAGGGGTTTGATCCGCGCGAGGGCGCCGGCCACTACCCCAGCAGAAAGCAGGCGGACAGGTTCGATGCGATGCAGGAACAGCGCCATCACTGGACGATCCAGGCGCTGCCGGCGGAGATCCGGCGGCATATCGAGCTGCTGCGCTGGGCGGATACGCTGGTGCTGCAGTTCCCTTTCTGGTGGTTCGGCGCGCCGGCTATCATCAAGGGCTGGATGGATCGGGTGTTCGTTTACGGCGGGATCTACGACAGCCGCCACCGCCATGAGAACGGCGTAATGCGCGGCAAACGGGCGCTGCTGACCGTCACCGCCGGCGCTTCCGCACAGGCCTGCGCGCCGAATGGGCGCGACGGCGACATGCGGCTGATGCTGTGGCCAATCATGCATGCGCTGCACTATATCGGCTTTAGCGTGCTGGAGCCGTTCCTGGTCTATGGCGTGCGCGGCGGGTTGGCGGGTGAAGCTCTGCAGGCGCAAAACGCCGCGTTGGCGCAGGTGACACAGGCGTACCGGGACGGTTTGAACGCGTTTTCCGCCTGGCCGGCGGTGCCGTTCAACCGCAATGAAGATTTTGACGCCGATCTGGCGCTGAAGCCCGGCGCGCCGGTGTACAGCCCGTTCGTGCGGCACTGCGATCCGGCTTAGAACCCGGCCTTCAGCAGTTCCTCGCGCAAATCGTCGATAATCGCCGGTTCGATGTCGGGGAACTGCTGCTGAATATCGGCGATGGCTTCGGCTACGCTGGGGCCGGCGAAAGTGCCGGAGAAGGGCACCAGCGGCAGATTCGCGTCGCTGTCCGGCAGTTCACCGCGGATGGTGCCGGTGATCATGCCCGCTTTTTTTTCCGCCGTGAGGTCGTACTCCCCCACGTTTTTGTCGATCGGTTTCATTGGCCGCCTCGCTGTCGGTGAGTGTTTACCCTGTCTGTTAAAGCATAGTGTTTCAGGCAATGAATACCAATCAATGTATATAATATCAATATAAAACAAAGTGATGCGCGATTTGTCGTTTGACGTTCACCGGGGGCCGGCGCTATGCTCGTGGCGCTAAAGGAAGCTTCCTCACTGACAGGGACAGACGACATGAAAAGACTGAAAAGCGCGGCGCTGTTGTTGCCGCTGTTGGCGCTCAGCGCCTGCACTCATCACCTCAGCAGCGCCGAGCAGCATGCCAAACACTACGTTTATCAAACCCGCGACGACTTCGATCCGCAATTCCGCACCGATGTGAACGGCAGCATTAAAAACGCCGTGCCGATGTTCGAACAGTTCTACCAGCAGGGGAAAAAGGATCGCGCGGCGGGCGTGGCGCGCAGCGAGGCGCAGAAAAAGGCCGATTACCTGGCCAGCGCGGAGTTCCAGCAGAACATGGAACACAAAACCATTTTCATCAATCGCGCCTACAGCAGCGCCGACAATCCTAAGCGCCGCCAGGTGCTCTCGCAGGAAGCGGTGGGTGCCTATTGGGACGGCTACGAAGGACGCTGACTTAATCCCTCACAAATAGAAGGTAATAAAAACTGGTCTTCTGGCGGTTATTTGATTATAAAAACCGCCGCTAAGGACGATGTTCATAGATGAAACCAGGAGTGTTTATGTTGGCAAAAGTTAAGCGTTCGTTCGCCGCCGCCGTCGTATTGATGTTGGCGCTGCCCGCGGTTCAGGCCGCGGATTACCGTGCGGGCGAGCAATATACCCGGCTGGATAAGCCGGTGGCCGCCGCGCCGGCGGTGGTGGAGTTCTTCTCCTTCTACTGCGGCCCTTGCTATCAGTTCGCCGAAACCTACCGCGTAGGCGGCACCGTGGCGCAGGCGCTGCCCGCCGGTGAGAAAGTCACCAAATATCACGTCAGCCTGATGGGCAAACTGGGCAATGCGCTGACCGAAGCCTGGGCGGTGGCGACGGTGCTGGGCGTGGAAGACAAGATTGAAGGCGCGATGTTCGACGCGGTGCAGAAACAGCGCGCCGTCAACGGCGCCGACGATATTCAGCGGGTGTTTACGGCGGCCGGCATCGATGCCGCCACCTATGAAAACGCGCGCCACAGCCTGCTGGTCAAAGGATTGATCGCCAAGCAGAACGAAGCGGTGAAAGCGTTCGAGGTGCGCGGCACCCCGTCGTTCTACGTGGCAGGCAAATACAAGATAGACAATGCCGGCATGGCCAGCACCAGCGTTGAAGGCTACGCCAAAGAGTACGCGGCGGTGGTGCGTTATCTGTTGGATACGCAGCCTTAAGGCGATGCTTCCCGGCGCTCGATGATCTGTGATCGCGGCGCCAAATCCCCCGCTCGCCATTGATTGTGTGTTAACGGATTGTTATGGTGTTTTTCTGTTCAACGGCGCAGCACCGCTGCTGTTTGAAGGGAGAGATCATGACGGCATTGGCAACGCTCCGGGACGTCGGCTTCGAAGAGTGGCTGGGGAAAATCAACACCGCCTGCGGCCGATTCTGCGCGAAAACGTTGGGGCCCGGCTTCAGCGGGGCGATGCAGGAGTTTCGCGCCCATGCCCTGCGCCTGAGCGTGGTCGACGTGTCTCAGGCCCGGCTGTACCGCACGCCGCGTGAGATCGCCCGCAGCGACGGCGCGCACTTTTTCACCGTCATCCAGCTGCGCGGCAGCGCGTTGATGGAGCAGGGCGATCGCCAAACGCTGCTCTCTCCCGGCGACATGACGCTGATCGATGCCTCACGGCCCAGCAGCTTCACCTTCCAGCGCGATTCGCGCCAAATCTCCCTGTTGTTGCCGCGCGGCTGCCTGCCGCTGCCGCCGCCCTGCGCCCAGCGTCTGGGGGCCGAGCTCAGCGCGGTGCGCCTTAGCCGCCAGCTGGTGCTGAGCAGCATGCAGGATCCTCAGCTCGCCGCGGCGGAAAGCGAGGCGGTGCTGAATGCGCTGGCGGCGCTGCTGCGCCCGGCGTTGGCGCTCGAACAGGCGCGCCCGGAGGGACAACAATCGGTCTTCGACAAGGCGCTGGCGTTGATCGACAGGCATATTCAGTCGGCGCAGCTGCGCCCTGAGTGGGTGGCGGCCGAGTTGGGGGTGTCGTTACGCAGCCTGTATCGGCTGTTCGCCCGTCAGGGGCTGGTGGTGGCGCAGTACATCAGGAACCGCAGGCTGGATCTGTGCGCGCAGGCGCTGCGCAGCGCCGCCGGGCAGGAAAAGCTGGCCGGGGTCGGCCTCGACTGGGGCTTCGCCGATCACAGCCATTTCTCGACCGCTTTCAAGCAGCGTTTCGGCATGTCGCCGAGCGAATACCGTCGGCAGTATCAGTAAATCAGGACGCGGGCCAGGCCCGCGCCGCTGCACTCAATAGCGGATGCAGACCGATTTCGACTCGGTGTAGGCATCCAGCCAATCCGGGCCGAAATCGCGGCCGCTGCCCGACTGTTTGAACCCGCCGAACGGCATGTTCGGGTCGATCAGCGTATGGGTGTTGACCCACACGGTGCCGGCCTGAATGCGCGGCGTCAGCGCCATCGCCTGCTGCAGGCTGGTGGTCCACAGGCTGGCGGTCAGCCCGAAGTCGGTGTCATTGGCCTTGCTCAGCGCCTCTTCGGCGCTCGCCACACGGATCAGGTTGACCACCGGGCCGAACACTTCCTCGCGCGTCAGGTTCAGCCGATCGTCCGGGTTGATCACCAGCGTCGGCGGAATGTAGAAGCCGTTGGCGTCCGGCCCGGCCGCGCCGCCGATAAGCTCGGCGTTTTTCGCCCGGGCGTCGTCCAGGTAGGCCGCCACCTTGTTGCGGTGCGCGAGCGACACCAGCGGGTTGATTTGCGCGCCGGTATCCATCCCCGGCCCGATCGACAGCGATTTCACCGCCTGTTCGAATCCGGCTACCAGCCGATCATAAATCGGCGCTTCAATATAAATTCGCGAGCTGGCGGCGCACACCTGCCCTTGGTTGAGGAAACTGCCGAGCATCAGGCCTTCGATCACCTGCTGCGGATCGGCATCTTTCAGCACGATGGCCGGGTTTTTGCCGCCCAGCTCCAGCGTCACGCGGGTCAGGCGATCCGCCGCCGCGCGCGCGATGCTTTTGCCCACCGGGGTGGAGCCGGTAAAGCTGACTTTGGCGATCAGCGGATGTTCGGTCAGCGCCTTGCCGCACACGGTGCCGCGGCCGGTGACCACGTTGAACGCGCCCGGCGGCACGCCGGCTTCGCTCGCCAGTTCGGCGATGCGCAGCAGGGTGAGCGGGGTGGTTTCCGACGGCTTGATGACGATGGAGCAGCCCGCCGCCAGCGCCGGCATCACTTTCCACATGCCGATCATCAGCGGGAAGTTCCAGGGCACGATGCCAGCGACCACGCCGATTGGCTCTTTGCGGGTATAAACCTGATATTTGGCGCCCGGCGGCATCGGAATGGAGACGTCCAGCGTCTGGCCGGTGATTTTGGTCGCCAGCCCGGCGGTGTAACGCATCCAGTTCAGGGTGCTGCCGACTTCGAAAGCGCGGGCGATGTTGATGGATTTGCCCTGCTCCAGGGTTTCGAGCTGCGCCAGCTCTTCGGCGTGCTGCTCCACCAGATCGGCGAAGCGCAGCAGGATGCGTTCGCGCTCTACCGGCAGACGCTGCGCCCAGACGCCTTCGCTGAAGGCTTTGTGGGCGGACTGCACCGCCAGCGCGACGTCGTGTTCGTTGGCGTCGGCGGTGGTGGCGATCTGCTGCCCATTGGCGGGGTTATACACCGCCAGGCGGCCTTCCGCGGCGGACGCGCGCCACTGGCCGTCGATATACAGCCCATGCTGACGATCGAGAAAACGCGACACGCTATCCAGCACGGCTACGGTATTGTCAGACATACATCCTCCGATCAGGCTCATCAGGTTATCGTTAACCCTGAGAGTCTAGATCAGCGGTAAAGCGGCGGCTTTGCTCTGCCTGACATTCGGTTTGTCCTGCGTGTCATTTTGCCGTGACGGAACAGTAAACTGCGGCCGGCGGGCGCCGGCCGGGAGGGATCACGAGCTCAGGGTCGCCAGACGGGTGGCGAAACCGAGGAACAGCAGGCCGATCAGGCCGTTGCCGAGCTTCGCCAGGCCTTTCTTGTGATTGAAGAAATGCGCCAGCATCGCGCCGGAGAAGATCAGCGTGCTCATGTAGATAAAGCTGACGGCTTCGAGGATCAGCGCCAGAATGGTGAACGACAGCCCGGTGTGCGCGTAGTTAAAGTCGATGAACTGGACGAAGAACGACACGTAAAACAGAATAGCTTTCGGGTTGGTCAGGCTCAGCGTCAGCGACTTGCGCAGAATGCTGTGGCCGCCTTCAATTTGCTGCTGTTGCGCCTGCGCCTTCTGCACGAAGGTGGCGTAGAGGATTTTTGCGCCGAGGAACAGCAGGTAAATCGCGCCGAGAAAACGTACCAGGGTAAACAGGAACGGCGTGGTGCGGATCAGCGAAGCCACGCCGATATAGGCGCAGAAGATCAGGATCGCATCGCCGATAAACACGCCCAGCGCCGCGGTATAGCCGGCGCGCACGCCGCGCGATACGCCGGTTTTCAGCACGTACAGCGTATTCGGCCCCGGCAGAATGATGATGAAGACCACCCCGGCCAAATAGGTCCATAAATTCAGGACGCCAAAACTCTCTAACACAATAACCTCTCCATGCGCGCAACTAACAGGCAGAAACACTGGCCACGCCCGTGGCCGGCCGCGATCCTAACGCCGTGCAACCAGGTTGGCAACGTAATAAACTTCATGTTGTTGGTTAAAAATTGTCGAAACATTGTTGAAAACGTCGGCATCGAATTAAAAAGCAAGAGTCGGCGTGTTTCGCCAACGGCTCGTCACTATGCTGGTTAACATCGAAACCGCAGTGAGGAACGGATGATGAAAAACGTAATCGACAGCGCCGATCCGCGCTGGCTGGCGATCGTCAGCCGCGACAAGCACGCCGACGGCCGCTTTATCTACGCGGTGAAAACCACCGGCGTGTATTGCTCGCCTTCCTGCCCGTCACGCCAGCCGAATCGGCAAAACGTGGAGCTGTTCGACGATGCGGAGCAGGCGGAGGCGGCGGGTTATCGGCCCTGCAAACGCTGCCGGCAAGGGCTGACACCGCTGACGGAACAGCATGCGCGGCAGATAGCCGCGGCCTGCCGCTATATCGAACGGGCGGAAAAAGCGCCGTCGCTGCAGACGCTGGCGCGCCACGTCGGGTTGAGCCAATACCATTTCCACCGGCTGTTCAAAGCGATCACCGGCCTGACGCCGAAAGGCTACGCCGATGCGCAGCGCAGCCAGCGCTTGCGCGCCGGTCTTACACAGCGGGAAACGGTGACCGACGCGATCTTCGACGCCGGCTATGGCGCCAATGGCCGCTTCTACCAGCAGGCCAACGCCGCGCTGGGCATGACGCCGAAGGCCTATCGGGCGGGCGGCAAAGGCATGCGCATCCATTTCGCCGTCGGGCGCTGTTCGCTGGGCGAGATCCTGGCGGCGCAGAGCGAGGTGGGCATCTGCGCCATTCTGCTGGGGGACGATGCGCAGCAGCTGGTGCAGGATCTGCAGGACAAATTCCCCAACGCCGAGCTGATCGGCGGCGATGCGCAGTATGAAGCGCTGATGGCGCAGGTGGTGGGCCTGATTGAAGCGCCGGAGAACGGGCTGGCGCTGCCGCTGGATATTCGCGGCACCGCGTTTCAACAGCGAGTCTGGCGGGCGCTGCAGGCGATACCGGTCGGCGAAACCGTCAGCTATGCCGATATCGCCCGGCGTATTGGGGCGCCCAAAGCGGTGCGCGCGGTGGCCGGCGCCTGCGCCGCCAACATGCTGGCGGTGGCGATCCCCTGCCACCGGGTGGTGCGCAACGACGGCGCCTTGTCCGGCTATCGCTGGGGCGTCGAGCGCAAGAAAGCCTTGCTGGAAAAAGAGGCGCAGCGATGAGCGGCGCGCTGGCGGCCCGGCTGGCCGAATTGGACTGGGCGGCGATTGAGCGCGAACTCGATGCGCAGGGCTGCGCGCGGCTGCCCGGCGTGCTCAGCCAAGAGCTGTGCCGCGAGCTGACAGCGCTCTACCCGCAGGATGCGCACTTCCGCAGCCGCATCGTAATGGCGAAGCACGGTTTTGGCCGCGGCGAGTACCGCTATTTCGCCTATCCGCTGCCGCCGCCGGTGGCCGAGGCGCGCAGCCTGATGTATGCACGGCTGGCGCCGGTGGCCAACCGCTGGAACGCCTTGTTGGGCCTGGCGGCGCGCTATCCCGCCGAACACGAAGCCTACCTGGCCGAATGCCACCGGGCCGGCCAACGGCGGCCGACGCCGCTGCTGTTGCGCTACGAAACAGGGGATTACAACTGCCTGCATCAGGATCTGTACGGCGAGCGGGTGTTTCCGCTGCAGGTGGCGTTTTTGCTCTCCGTCCCCGAACGGGATTTCACCGGCGGCGAATTCGTGCTGACCGAACAGCGGCCGCAGATGCAGAGCCGGCCGGAGGTGGTGCCACTGCAGCAGGGCGACGCGGTGGTGTTCGCCGTGCATCACCGGCCGGTGGCGGGAATGAAAGGTTACTATCGGGTCAATCTGCGCCACGGCGTCAGCCGGATACGCACCGGCCAACGCCATACGCTGGGGGTGATCTTTCACGACGCGCTATAGCTTGCGCGCCAGCAGGGTGGCGAAGCGCAGCGAGATGCGGTTGCCGTTGGCGTCGGTCTTGTGCAGTTGGCCGACGTCTTCGTTGTATTTGAGGATTTCCCAGTCGCGATAATAATGCTTCAGCTCACCCGGGCTGAAGGTGAACGGGAACGGCAGCGGGCAGGGATAATCTTCGGTATCCATCGCCGCCACGATCAGGTTATGGCCGCCGCGCACGGTGCTGTCCTGCATGTTTTGCACGATATGCGGGATTTGCTGCCGCTCGAGGAACATCAACACCACGGTGGACAGGATGAAGTCATATTCGCCGCTGAAGCGGTGAGTATTGAGATCCTGCACCCCGGCGCGCAGGCGGGTCAGCTGCTCGGCGTCGACGATCTGGTTGAGGCGAGCTATCGACGGCGCGTGCTTGTCCCAGGCGGTGACGTCGAAACCTTTCAGATTGAGATAGAGCGAATTGCGGCCGCCGCCGCAGCCCAGATCCAGCGCCTTGCCCGGCGCGATGCGCGCCGCCGCCTCGATCACTTCGGAGTGGGTGCGCGTCAGTTCGTATTTCTTGTGGTAGTAATCTTCCGGCGTGCAGTAAAACGCCAGCCGGCAGGTCATGTCGTCCGAGAAGGAAACGATGCGATGCCACTGCTGCGGCGCGATAAACGGCGGCTGGCTTTCGGGGCTGAACTGCCAGGTTTCGGTGGTGGCGCCGTCTTCGGTCATCATGGCGAACGTCAGGTTGCCGCTCAGCACGGTGAGCTTCGCCCAGGTGCCGCTCTGGGTGTTGTGGCGCTGGCGGAAGGCTTCCGGCAGCGTATCGCTGTTCCATTCCGGCAGGGTTTTATAGCAAAGCAGCTGCTGCTCCATAGGGGGCTCCTCTGGCTGGGTGAGCAAAGTGATTTATATGATGCATATAAAATACATCTTTATCGATCGTTTGAACATAGCGGCCTGACGGAAAGGCGCGGCGGTATCTTTATACTGGATTGTGCGCGGCGGCTGGGCTAATTTCAGTGCTGTTCATGTCATCACGTTCAGGGAAAAGATGCCGATACCTCGTTTATTCCACCCGATGCCCTTCCGTTGGCTGAGCCTGGCCGCGCTGCTGGCGCTGGCGGGCTGTACCAGCAAGACCACCACCACGGCGCCGGCGGCGCGTCCCGCCGACGTCAAAGCCCGACTGATGACGCTGATCCCGGCCAACGCCGGCGATCGTCAGGGCTGGGCCACCGATATTACCGCCGCCTTTGCCGCGCAGGGCATCGAACCGAGCGATGAGAACCTGTGTTCGGTGCTGGCGGTGACCGAACAAGAGTCGACGTTCCAGGCTAACCCGCAGGTGCCGGGGCTGCCGAAGATCGCCTGGAAAGAGATCGACCGCCGCGCCGATCAGATGCACATCCCGAACTTTTTGGTGCATACCGCGTTGAAGATCTCGTCGTCGAACGGCCAGAGCTACAGCGAGCGTCTGGATAAGGTGCGCACGGAGAAGGATCTGAGCGATATCTTCGATGACATGATCGACCGCGTGCCGATGGGACAGAAACTGTTCGGCCATTTGAACCCGGTACATACCGGCGGCCCGATGCAGGTGAGCATCGCCTTCGCCGAGGCGCACGCCAAAGGGTATCCTTATCCGGTCGACGGCTCGATTCGCCGCGAAGTTTTCAGCCGGCGCGGCGGTATGTACTTCGGCATTATGCATTTGCTGGGGTACCCGGCCGATTACAGCCGGCCGATTTACCGCTTTGCCGACTTTAACGCCGGCTGGTACGCCAGCCGCAACGCGGCGTTCCAAAACGCGGTCAGCCGGGCGAGCGCCATTCCGCTGGCGCTGGACGGCGATCTGATCGACTTCAGCAGCGACAAGCCCGGCTCGACCGAGCTGGCGGTGCGCACGTTCGGCAAGCGCCTGAACATGAGCGACAGCGCCATTCGCCGGGCGCTTGAGAAAGGCGATACGGCTGACTTTGCCGATACCGACCTGTATAAGAAGGTCTTTGCGTTGGCGGGCGGCAAGCTGCCGCGTGAGATGCTGCCGGGCATTCAGCTGGAAAGCCCGAAAATCACCCGCAAGCTGACCACCGCCTGGTTCGCCAAGCGGGTGGATGAACGCCGCCAGCGTTGCATGGCGCGCGCCGGCGGGTAACGGCATGAAAAACGCCGCCGGCGGCCTGAACCACCGGCGGCGCGATCATCGCGCCTCAGGCGCTGCGGCGCGGGTTGGTCAGGCCGAAGTTAAAGCTGTTGCAGCGGTTACAGAACTCTTTCATCACTGGCGGCGTGTCCATCATCGGCACTTTCACCTCGATAAACGCCAGCCGATCCTGCCGCGAGGCGTGTTCCAGGGCCATTTCCAACTGTTGTGTGGTTTCCACCGCCACGCTGAACGGCTGCGCCTGGGTATTCAATACCGCCGGCAGTTTGGTGTAGTCCCACGGGCTGATGTCGTTGTAGGACGAGTTTTCGCCGAGGATATAGCGTTCGATGGTGTAACCGTCATTGTTGATCAGGAAGATGATCGGTTTTTGTTCACAGCGCAGCAGGGTGGACACTTCCTGCGCGGTAAGCTGGAAGGAGCCGTCGCCGATGAACAGCAGGTGACGGCGCTCAGGAGCCGCCATCAGGGTGCCGAGCAGCGCCGGCAGGGTATAACCGATCGAGCCCCAAATCGGTTGGTTGACCACCTTGACGCCGCCCGGCATGCGCATGCCGCCGATGGCCGCGCCCGAGGTGCCGTTTTCCACCACCACCACATCATCCGCCTGAATGAAGCGTTGGATCCGCTGCCACAGATAGGCCTGGTCGAGAGGCGCGTCGCTCGGCGTCGCCAGCTTGTCACGCGGATCGGCCAGCGGTGATAAACGCTGCGCCGGCGCGTCTTCGCTCAGGTCCAACAGCGCCTGCAGCAGATCCGCCGTCGACACCGCCGGGTAGGAAGTCTTGTCCAGCGTCATCGAGAACGGCTGAATATCCACCTGAGCGGCGGCGGGAATTTGCTGCGAGAAATAGCCGGTGGTGGAGTCCACCAGACGCACGCCGAAACTCAGCACGCAGTCCGAGTGGGCCATGCGTTCATAGAGTTCGGGGCGCGATAGGTTGCCGCTGTAGCCGCCCATCCAACCGGCGGTATCTTCCGGAATAATGCATTTGGCGGTTGGCATATTGGTCAGCGGAATGGCAAAGCGGTGAGCGACGGCGATAACCTGCTGCTGCAACCGATAACGATCCACCATTTGGTCGACCAATATGATCGGGCGCTGCGCGCGTTTTATTTTGGTTAACAGCGCCATCGCCGCTAATTGCACATTGTATTTATCGCTTGCCGGCAACTGCGGCGGTGCTGCGGCTGCGGCAACTTCAATTTCGACATCGCAAATATCAGACGGCAGCTGTAAATATACCGGTTTCTTCTCTATCCAGGCGCGAGAAATAACGCGTGGAATTTCCTGAGCGGCATTTTCCGGCGTGATCAGAGCCTGAGCGACGGTGAATTGTTTAAAGCAGTTCATGACGTTGTCGAAATTGCCGTCGCCCAGGGTATGGTGCAATAGCTGATGATTCTTCATCGCGTGCAGCGGCGGCGTGCCGGCGATGCAGACCACAGGTGAAGATTCGGCATAGGCGCCGGCGATGCCGGACAACGCGGCCAGATCGCCGACGCCGTAGGTGACGATCAGCGCGCCGGCGCCTTTCATCCGTGCGTAGCCGTCAGCGGCGTAGGAGGCGTTCAATTCATTGCAGTTGCCGACAAATGTCAGCCGTTCGTCGCTTTCCAACAGCTCCAGCAGGCTGAGGTTATAGTCGCCGGGCACGCCGTAAATACGATCGACGCTCAGGGCATGAAGCTGTTGCAGAATGAATGACCCGATAGTTATTTTCATTGATTGCTCCGGATTATTTATCTTTATTTTGTCAGGCGAAAATCAGCAAAAATAAATTGCTGGCGATGTTGTGTCGTTAGCATTAACAGTTATTTAAAGTCTCGGCTTGTTCAAGATAAGGAGGGCGGCCGGTGAATAGGCGGTTTGTATTCGGCGCTTTACGCGATTGAGTAATACATAAAAAGTAGGGTTATTGGATATTGGGAAGAGACGGTATTTTTCATTGACGGTATATCGGCAGAGAAGCGGCGGCGCATTGGCATTTATCGTGATGCAGGGCGAGACATCCGGTACTTTTGACGCCGCGTTAAGTCCCATCGGGTGGCGTAACGCTTTTTGCCTGAGAAAGAAAAGCAGAGCCTGGCGTAAAGGGGCATTTTGGTGATCCGCCGCACGCTTATTTCACGAAACCATCCCGTAACCAATAAAAAACAAAAAATTAACAATAAGGTTTTTTTATTCGGTCATGGTTGTCAGTTTTGCTTTACAGATGCCGCAATGCGCGCCGCGTCGGGCCGGTGTAAAAATGGGCCGTCACGGGCGTTAATATAACGTGGCGGTCATCACATTCTGTGGGAAGTGATACGTAAACTTTTCTCTACGTGTGCGCGGATGGCGTATACCTACCAGAGGGGATCATATCCCAGTAGTGCTGGCCTGGGAGGGGGAAGTGTGATGAAAGGCTATCGGCATATTTTGGTACTGATTCATAACGAGCGTGATGGGCTGCCGTTGCTGAGTCAAGCGGCGGCGATGGTGCGCGGGCAGCCAATCGCCCTCACTGTCGGCCATCTTAACGCCGACTATGCGGAGCTGGAGTACGGCAGCGATGCGTTAATCAAGGATCGCCAGGCGCAGGAAGTGATCGCCGCCAAGGCGATGCTGAGCCGGTTGGTGAGCGCCGTCGATGTGCCGGTCGCGGTCAAGGAGATTGTCACCATAAGGCGCTTTAAGGACGTGAGCGATTTTATTCACCAGGCCGGCATCGATCTGGTGGTGGTCGGGCACCAAAACCGCCTGTTCGGCCTCTATTCCTCTTATTCCCTGGCGTTTGTGAACCGTCTCGATGTCGATGTGTTGGTCAAGCACCTTGCTCGCGAGTCGCGTGCGACAAAGCGGACTTTTCCCACGGTTTTGCCGCCCGAAAGGCGATAGCATGCGGATATCGGTACGGTCTGTCATGAATTATTGGGAATTTTCCGGTGCTAAACTTAACCAAAGCACAACGGGCGTTGGATAAATTAGATACGGCTTGATCTTGCCCGGGCTATCGGTAAAAATCTGCGGCCGTATTTTTACAGGAGCTTTACGATGTTTCTAAAACGGACTCTTTTGGCGTGTTCTCTGGCGTTGATATTTCCTGCACTGCCTTCGTACGCTGAGGTTGGTGCAGAAAGTGGCAATGCCGCACAGGCTGAAAAACCGGGTTTATGGCAGCGTTTTACCGATAACGTGGCGGAGACCTGGAACAACTCGCCTAACCACGATCTCTATATCCCGGCCATCACCTGGCACAACCGTTGGACTTATGATGATGAGCATATCGATAAGTACAACGAACGCCCGTGGGGCGCCGGTTACGGCATCTCCCGCTACGACAGCGACGGTGACTGGCACGGCATCTATATCATGGCGTTCAAGGACTCCTTCAACAAATGGGAGCCGATCGGCGGTTATGCCTACGAGAAGATCTGGCGCCCGCTGGATGACAAGGATTTTCGCCTGGGGCTGGGCTTCACCGCCAGCGTCACCGCGCGCGACAACTGGAATTACATCCCTATCCCGGCGCCGCTGCCGCTGGCCTCTATCGGCTATCAGCGGCTGACGTTCCAGGCGACCTACATTCCCGGCACCTATAACAACGGCAACGTGTTCTTCGCCTGGCTGCGCTGGCAGTTCTAAACTTCCTGAATTCCGAAAAACGGCGCGGCGGCGAGATAAAAGGAACTTGTCGCCGCCGACGGCGTCGGAAGGGTATCCCGGCGCGCTGCGCCGATTGCATGCCGTTATGACAGGAGTTTCACCACTATGATCACCAAACATCGTTTATTTCTGGCTTTGGCGCTGTCCGCTACCCTGGCCAGCGGCGCCACCCAGGCCGCCGGGCTGATGGATTCCCTCAGCAGCGCGGCGGGCGAACTGAGCAAGTCGGGCGGCGACAGCAGCGGCGGCATGTCGCTCTCCTCGTTGACCGGCCTGCTGAACGGCGGCGACAAGGCGTTGAGCTCCAGCAGCATGACCAATGCCGCCGGTATCCTGCAGTACTGCGTGAAAAACAATGTGCTGTCGGCTAACGGCGCCGAAGGGGTGAAAGATCAGCTGCTCAGCAAGCTGGGCATCACCAGCACCGAAAACGCCAAGAGCCAGGATTATCAGCAGGGCCTGGGCGGCTTGCTGCAGACCGGCGAAGGCAAGAGTCTGGATCTGAACAGCCTGGGCACCTCGCAGATCACCGAGAAGGTGAAGCAAAAAGCCTGCGATCTGGTGCTGAAACAGGGCAAATCCTTTATTTCATGATGAGCGAACGGCGGAGCGTTCCGCCGTTCGTTTTTGCATAAGCTGAAAAAATGAAAAAAACGTTGATGCTTTCCCTGCTGGCAGGGATGACGATGTTGCAGGGGTGTTCCGTGAAATCCAATGAGGCGCCGCCACCGCCGCAGGTGAAACCGATCGGCATGGCGAACCCGGCCGACGTGTACTGCACCCAAATCGGCGGCAAGTTGAACGCCAAAGAGAATGCGGCAGGCCAGTATTCCACCTGTACCTTGCCGAGTGGGCAGGAAATTGAAAGCTGGGAACTGTTCCGCCGCGATCATCCGGTGAAAAAGTAACCCTATGTGGCGCCGGCTCTTCCGCCCGGCGCCCGATCAGAATTGGCGATCGCCTATCGGCTGCAGCTGCAGGCTGCCATCCTTCTGTAGCGTCAGCGGCATGCGCCAATCGCGCTGTTTATCCAGGTTGAACGGCCGGGAGCGGAACATGCAGCCGGTCTTGATGTTCTTGATTTTCATCACGTGTTCCGCGTCCGCATTGATTTTTACCTCGAAGCTGCCGGCGGGCGGAATAAAGACTTCCGCCAGCTGTTGCGGCGCCGCCGGCGTTTCCAGTTTGACCAGCACCGCGAAATCGTTGCCCTGATTATCCAGCGTCAGCCGATGCAGGCCGGATGCGGGCAGCCGCGTCGGCTGATGCAGATAACCGGCTGAGGCGGGCCACGGCTGGCCGACATTGTCGTGCAACGGCCCACCGCACTGTTCGCGCGCCTCTCGCAGCGGCATTTCGCGCTTGATTGCGCGATTGTAATCGGCGGGGGCGGCGAGGCTGAATTCGTCGTCATATTGGTGGGCGCGCAGATAGCGCTTGGCGCCGAGCACCCCAACGGCGACCAGCATGAAGAACAAAAATATCCTCAGGCGATTTTTGAAAATCAGCCCGAACAGCTTCCCGGGGAGTTGAAACAGCCACCTTGCGATCGTCAATAACATCGTTTTCCCTTAGCGCCCAAGCCGTTACGTCTGCGGTAACTTCGCTTGCCTCAGTATAGCCAACATCCCGCAGGCGAAAATCCTGCCCGGCGATTTTTCTTCCGCCCTGGATTGTACGTTTTTGTTTGTTTGTGTACATTCGTGATCACTTTTAGCGTCACCGGATTGACATGATGTCCAAACTGTTACCGAATGAGCGTCACCAGGCCATTCTTGACACGCTCCGCCAACAGGGGCGGGTGCTGGCCCTGGAGATGGCGCAGCGGCTGAACACCACCGAAGCGACCATCCGCCGCGATCTGCGCCAGCTGGCGGCGCAGAACCTGTGCAAACGCATCTATGGCGGCGCGCTGGCGCCGACGCCGGCCGAGGGGCCCGTTGCGACGCGCATTGCGCTCAGCGGTGACGAGAAGCTGGCGCTGGCGCAAACCGCGCTGGGGGTGATCGGTGAAGAACAGCTGATCTTCCTCGACGCCGGCAGCACCCACCTGTATCTGGCGGATCTGTTGCCGCGCGATCGGCGTTTAACGGTGGTGACCAATGCATTGAGCATCGCCGGCAAAATGCTGGAGCGGCCGGGGATCCGCACCATCCTGATCGGTGGCGAGTTGGATGCGCAGGTCGGCGGCTGCGTGGACGCCAAGGCCGCGGAAGAAATCGACGGTTTCCATTTCGATTTGGTGTTCACCGGCATTTGCGCCTACGACCCGGCCGGCGGCTTCTCCGCGTTGAGCTACCAGGACGCCACCTTCAAAAAGCGGCTGTTGACGCGCGCCGGCAGCGTGGCGGTGCTGTGCACCCGCGACAAGCTCAATACCTACGCCCCTTACCCCTTCCTGCCCGCCGGGCGGGTGGATCATCTGGTGACGGCGCGCGGCGCGCACCCGCAGCTTGAGCTGCAGGTGGCGCAGGGCGGCGGCCAGGTTTGGCACAGCGATTTACCGACCGGAGAATGATGATGAAAATAGCCCATGTTGCTCTGTGGACCCGTGACATCGACGCGCAGCTGGCGTTCTGGCAGCGCTATTTCAACGGTGAAGCGGGAGAGGAGTACGTCAGCCGCAACCGGCCGGGGTTCGTTTCCCGTTTCGTCAGCCTGGCGGCCGGGCCGACGCTGGAGATCATGCGCGTGCCGACGTTGCTGCCGGCGCAGGCGCAGGAGGAGCGGGTCGGTTGGGCGCACATCGCGCTGTCGCTGGGGGATGAGCGGCAGGTCGATCGGTTGGCGCAGCGCGCGCAGCAGGAGGGCATTTTGCTGTCCGCGCCGCGCTGGACCGGCGACGGTTTCTACGAGGCCGTCATTCGCGATCCAGACGGCAATGCGATCGAAATCACCGCCTGATCACTCTTCTTCAATGCTGGCGAACTGCTCGCCCAGATAGTCGAGCAGCAGCCGCACCGCCGGCAGCAGGCCGCGGCGCGACGGGTAAACCGCATGCACCACGCCGCCCTGCGGCTGCCAGCCCGGCAACAGTTGCACCAGCTCGCCGCGCAGCATGTCGTCGCGCATCATCATCGCCGGCAACTGAACGATGCCGGCGCCGGCGATGGCGGCGGTGCGCAGCATCAGCATGTCGTCGGTGACCAGCCGCGGCGTGTGTTCCCACTCCACCCGTTCACCCTGCGGGCCGGTCAGCCGCCATTGGTGCTGACCGCGCGCCGGGCCGAGATCGAGCGTCGGGTATTTACGCAGGTCTTCCGGCGTGTGCGCCGGCCCGAGGGTGCGCACCAGCGCCGGGCTGGCGGCGACGCACCAGGTGCGCTGCGCCAGGATCTTCAGCACCAGATCGCTGTCCTCCAGCGGCGGCGGCCGCACGCGGATCGCCAGATCCAATCCTTCCCCCACCACGTCCACCCGGCGGTTGGTGGCCTCCAGATGCACCGTCACCTTGGGATAATCGGCCATAAAGGCCGCCACCATACTGCCGACGCGAGTGTGCAGGATCGCCACCGGGCAGGACATGCGCACCGTGCCGCAGGGCTCGGCGCGCGTCTGTTCGATCGCCTGCTGCGCCGCTTCCGCTTCCACCAGCATCGCCTTGCAGTGCGCGTAATAGGTTTGGCCGACCTCGGTCACCGAGAAGCGCCGCGTTGAACGCTGGATCAGGCGCACGCCCAACCGCTCCTCCAGCAGCGCCACGCGGCGGCTGAGCTTGGATTTGGGAATGCCCAGCGCCCGGCCGGCGGGGGCGAATCCCTGGTGATCGACCACGCTGGCGAAGAAAAACAGATCGTTCAGATCGGTCAGCATCGTACCCCTTATCGTTCTATCAGTAGAACGCTGAGTGTACATCTTGCCTACTACTGCAGCAAACTCCGGCGGATTAAACTTCTGACATCAACTTAAGGCCGTGAGGTCTGAAACGGGAGTTCAAGATGAAAAAAATCCTCGGTATTCACAACAGCCCGGAAGCGCATTGGGTCGGTAACGGTTTCCTGGTGAATTCGCTGTTCTCTTATAACGATTTGGGGGCGGAAATGAGCCCGTTCCTGCTGCTGGATCACGCGGCGCCAACCAAATTCCGCTCCGCCTCCGGCACCCGTGGCGTGGGTCAGCATCCGCATCGCGGGTTTGAAACGGTGACCATCGTCTATCAGGGCGAAGTGGAACACCGCGACTCGACCGGCAGCGGCGGGGTGATTGGCCCCGGCGACGTCCAGTGGATGACCGCCGCCTCCGGCATCCTGCACGAAGAGTTCCATTCGCGGGACTTCTCGCGCAAGGGCGGCACCATGGAAATGGTGCAGCTGTGGGTCAACCTGCCGGCCAAGGACAAAATGGCCGAGCCGGGTTACCAGACGCTGTTGAACGCCGATATTCCGGTGGTTCCGCTGGCGGACGGCGCAGGGCAGGTGCGGGTGATCGCCGGTGATTTTGGCGGCCACGCCGGCCCGGCACGCACTTTCAGCCCGCTCAACGTGTGGGACATGAAGCTGAATGCCGGCCATACCACCACGCTGACGGTGAAAGAAGGCCATACGCTGGCGCTGGTGATGCTGCACGGTGCGATCCTGGTCAACGGCGAAGACGTGGTGCGTGAAACCCAAATGGTGCGTTTCGACCGGGCGGGGGATTCGATCACCATCGAAGCCAACAACGACGTCGCGCTGCTGGTGCTGAGCGGCGAACCGATCGATGAGCCTATCGTCGGCTACGGCCCGTTCGTCATGAACAGCGACGCGGAAATCCAGCAGGCGTTCCGCGATTTCAACAGCGGCAAGTTCGGCAGCATGAACGCCGAAGCGAGCGCCGGTTGAACTTTGGCGCTTGGGGCGGGCCGTGTTTCCCGGCTCAGGCGCTACACTTAAACCTCAACGCCCCGCCGCAAGGCGGGGCGTTCCATCCGCAACATCAACCCCCCACAGGAGTAAAACCATGACTGCAAACTACAAGCGCCTCGACAAAGACCAGGCCGCCGTATTGCTGGTGGATCATCAGGCAGGGCTGCTTTCGCTGGTGCGTGATATCGATCCCGATCGGTTTAAAAACAACGTGCTGGCGCTGGGTGATTTAGCGAAGTACTTCAACCTGCCGACCATTCTCACCACCAGTTTCGAAAACGGCCCCAATGGCCCGCTGGTGCCGGAACTGAAAGCCCAATTTCCCGATGCTCCCTTTATTCCGCGCCCCGGCCAGATCAACGCCTGGGACAACGATGACTTCGTCAAAGCGGTAAAAGCCACCGGCCGCAAGCAGCTGATCATCGCCGGCGTAGTGACCGAAGTGTGCGTGGCATTCCCGGCGCTGTCGGCGCTCAATGAAGGTTTCGAGGTCTTTGTGGTGACCGACGCCTCCGGCACCTTCAATGAGCTGACGCGTCAGTCGGCCTGGAGCCGCATGGAAGCCGCCGGCGCGCAGCTGATGACCTGGTTCGGCGTCGCCTGCGAGCTGCACCGTGACTGGCGTAACGATATCGAAGGGCTGGGCACGCTGTTCTCCAACCATATCCCGGACTACCGCAACCTGATGACCAGCTATAACACGCTGACGAACGGTAAGTAACGCGACGGCCCTTTACCCAACCTTTCGCCTTTCATCACGTTAGACACGGGATGTAAGCAAAACGCAGTGAGGCGAAAAGGTAGCGAAAAGCGGCTTTCTCATGGGCCGGGGGCGGGGTAGCGTAATCCCGAACCCGGCAAATGAGGCTAATTCAATGAAACAAGCAATCAAGATCCTGGCGCTGCCCTGCATGGGCATGGCGCTATTGTTCAGCGCGAGCGCGATGTCGGCGCCTGAGAAGCCTGCGGCCAACGCGTTGCCGCCTTTGATGGATGCGCCGATGCGCATGCCGCCTTTCCCGGGCGGGCACCCGCCCAAGCCGGGATTCTGCCACGGCGGCGAGCTGTTCTGCGCCACCTCGGCCAGCGACAATCCGGTGGAAACCATCAACAAACTGACGGCGGTGATCCCGGCGGGCAGCGCCAAACATTACGAAGTGCGCGTCGCGGTGGTGGCCGTGCCTGACGCGCCGCCTGCGCCTTAACGAGCCCTGTCATCCCGTCCTGGCCTGGGCGCGCCAGGCGCGTTAGGCTAAGGAGAGCGGTTCTCGGGAGGCGGGATGACCCTTTTATCACAGCTGCCTTATCTCCAGCCCGGCGATCGCGCGCTGTTGTTCGACGGCGAATGCAATCTGTGTCACGGGCTGGTGAGATACCTTATTCGCGCCGATCGGCAGCGGCGCATTCTGTTGGCGACGGTGCAATCCGTCGAAGGGCAGGCGATCCTGCAGGCGCTGGGATTGCCGACCGATCGATTCGATTCCGTGGTCTATGTTGAGCAGGGGCGCTGTTGGCTACGTTCGGCGGCGTTGTTTCAGGCGCTGCGCCAATTGGGATGGCCGTACCGCGCGCTGGCGCTGGCGCGTTACCTGCCGCCGCGACTGGCGGACAAGGTCTATGATGCGGTCGCCGGCAATCGCTACCGGCTGTTTGGCCGCAACGACGGCAGCGGCCTGCCGGGCGCCGATCAGCCCGGGCGTTATCTGTCTCGGCGGCGGGAGCCGCCGGCCTGAGCTTTACGCTTCTTTACCATCCAATCGCTTGAAATATCAGCACTCCAACTCCATATAATGGAACGTTCAACCAACAAGGAGCGCGTATGGGAATCAGTGAAGAAGAGCGCATTCGCCGTTTGACCCAGGAGAAAAACGACATGGGCAATACGGCGAAATGGGTGGCGATCGTTTCCGCCGTGTACTTTGCCTTGATGGTGTTTTACGGCCACCCGACCGGCGTGTTGGCGATGTCGGGCGCGGTGTTCATCGTGTCGACCACGACCTGGCTAAAGAAGCGTCAGAAGGTCAAATCTTATCGCATGGCATTGGCCAAAATCAGCGACGATCAGCCCTGATAGTCGCCGCGCTTTAGTGTGTACACCAGGCTCGGCGCGGCGCCGGGCACGTCATCCAGCGTATCCACCCGCCGCATGCCGATCTTTTCCAGCACTCGCCACGACGCCTGATTCTCCGCTCGCACAATGGCGGAAATTTCCTCCATCGCCAATCCGACAAAACCATATCGCAGCGAAGCCCGCGCCATCTCGGTGGCCAACCCCATGCCCCAGACGCGTGTATCGAATCGATAGCCGAGGTTCACGGTGCGCTGCGCGCCGAGCGGTTTCCAGGACAATCCGCCAAAGCCGATAATCCAATCCGGCCGTTCGCGCAGGGCGATCGCCCAGGAACCGTAACCGTGTTGTTGCCACCCGGAAATCCTCTCTTGCAGCGCCGAGGCGGCCTGCGCTTCGCTGGTGAGCGGGCCGGCGGGATTGAAACGCTGGGTTTGCGGATCGCCGAAGATGGCGTAGAAACGTGCGAGATCCGCCATCACCGGCGGGCGCATCTGCAGGCGTTCGCTGAAAAAAGGGTCTGAAGGAGTAAGGCTCATCATCGTTTCTCCCGGCTGGATAAATGAACAGTGTTCACTGTAGACCAGATTGGTGAAACGGGAAATCCCCCTCTGCGGGTGAGAGGGGGCGAAGGGAATTACAGGAAGGAGTCGTCGTCGTCGCTGTAATCGTCGTCGGCGTAATCCGTGTCGTCCTGATAGCTGGCGTTCTGGAAGCCGTTGTCCTGGTTCAGGAAGCTGCCACCATCGCCGTTGTTGAAGGTATCGAGGTTGTTGGAGGCGTCGAAATTGCGCATTGCGCTGTCGTCCAGCGGCGCCGGGGTTTCCTCGATAATATTTACGATTTCCTGTGGTTGCGAATGGCGGAACATGCCGGTCAGCATGTCGGCCAACACCACGCCGCCAGCGACGCCCGCCGCCGTTTGCAAGGCGCCTCCCAGGAAGCCGCCGGCGCGTGAAGGCGCCGCCTGCTGCGGTTGGGCATAGGCAGGCTGCTGCTGCTGCGCGTTGTTCCAGGCCGCCGTATTTTGCTGCTGTGCCTGATACTGTTCGCGCGGGCTTGGCGTGCGGCTGCCGCCGCCGAACAGACCGGCCAGGAAGCCGCCGCTGCTCTGCTGGCCGTTGGCGGTTTGCTGCAGCTGTGCCACCTGAGCCTCCAGCTCTTTGACCCGCTGATCCATCTGCTTGAGCGCCGCCTCCTGAATAATCATCGCCTGCGCCATGTAATAAGGGGCGGAAGGCTGCTCGCGAATATGCTGGTTGATTTGCTGCTCTGCCTGGAGATCCCGTGGGCCCGTCTTGGTCTCGGCGTCTTTCAGGCGGCCAAACAGACCATCGATAAGGCGTTGTTCTTCGGATTGCATAGGAGTACCTCAGGAGATAAATAACGGTGCTGGATGATCATTATCATCGGTATTAATCACCCTAGCGCGTTTACATGAACCAATAAATAAATGGCGGGTAAACTTGCCTATGAATTTGTTACCAATTGCGGCAGCGGGATGAGCATCACCAGCTTCAGACCGGCGTGTTCTGCCGGGTGGAAGGTCAGTTGGCGATAGCGCAGTGCGCCTTGCCGAGAATGTTCGAACGCTCTTTCGCCGCCTTCGCGCGCCATGACGTCATGTTGCTTCCACCAGTGATTAAAGTCCGCGCTGTTGTGCGTCATGTTGCGCACGAAGGCGCGCATCTCTTCGGTATTTTGATGATGGCTGGTCTCGGCGCGAAACTCGGCCACCACGCGGCGAGCGCGTTCCTCCCAATCGCTGACCAGCGTTTTCGCCAACGGGTGGAAGAACATGAAGTGCAGCAGGTTGGGGCTGTTGGCCACATCCAGCCAGCCGCTGAACAGCGCCGCCGCCTGCGGGTTCCAGGCGACGACGTTCCAGGTCACGTCCAGCAGGTAGCAGGGCACCGTCATCTGGTGCACGCTTTGCAGCACCGCGTCGTTGGCGGTTTCGCGGTGTGTTTCCTGCTCGGGATCGGCGACGCGCGCGAGGGTAAACAGGTAGTGGCGTTCGGCCGGGCCGAGCCGCAGCGCCTTGGCGATGCGTGCCAGCGTATAGGGGGAAATGGATACCTCGCGGCCCTGTTCGATCCAGGTATACCAGGTGGCGCTGATGCCGCTGATTTGCGCCAGCTCTTCGCGCCGCAGGCCGCTGGTGCGACGGCGCGAGGAGCTGGGCAGGCCGAGCATTTCCGGCGTGATGCGTTCGCGGTGCGCCCGCAGGAACGCGCCGAGGGCCTTTGGCCCGGATAAGGCTTCTGATGTCATAGCGTGGTACCTATTTATACCAGGATAACTGCTCATATTGTACCCGTATAGTAGCCTGATTATAGTAGCCGAAAGCCTTCAGGCACAGGCGCAAGCCGGATAATAACGGGAGCAAACATGAGCATCAGCAACAGCCATAAAAACGCGGTAGACCGGCAGTTCGGCGAGCAGGCCAACGCCTACTTAACCAGCGCGGTACACGCGCAGGGCAAGGATTTGCAACGCCTTGCACAGTTACTGGAGCCGCACGCCGACGCGCGCCTGCTCGATCTGGGCTGCGGCGCCGGGCACGCCAGCTTCACGGCGGCGGCCAGGGTGGCGCAGGTGGTGGCCTACGATCTGTCGGCGCAAATGTTGGCGGTGGTGAAGCAGGCTGCGGCGGAAAAAGGCCTGAATAACATTCAGCTGCAGCAGGGCGTGGCCGAGTCTTTACCGTTTGAAGACGCCAGCTTCGATCTGGTCATCAGCCGCTATTCGGCGCACCACTGGCACGACGTCGGCCAGGCGCTGCGCGAGGTCAGGCGGGTACTCAAACCGGGCGGCAGAGCGATCTTTATGGACGTGGTCTCGCCGGGGCATCCGCTGCTGGATATCTACCTGCAAACCGTGGAAGTGCTGCGCGACACCTCGCACGTGCGCAATTATGCGCCGGGCGAGTGGCTGACGTTATTGACCGAAGCCGGGTTGGTGGTGCGTGAGGTGACGTCGGATCGCTTGATGCTGGAGTTCGGCAGCTGGGTGGCGCGCATGCGCACGCCGGCGCATTTCGTTACCGCGATCCGCGCGCTGCAGCAAAGCGTGTCGCAGGAGGTGGCGGCGCATTTCGCCATTCAGCCGGACGGCTCCTTTACCAGCGATATCATGATGTTTGCAGTGACGAAGGGCTGAAAGCAACGGGGCAGCCGATGAAGGCTGCCCCGTGAAACGCGATCGACTGCGATACGCTTATTTTTTGTCTTCCAGCAGGCAGCGGTAGATCAGGCCGCCGATAATGCCGCCGACCAGCGGCACCAGCCAGAACACCCACAGCTGCTGCAGCGCCCAGGTGCCCTGGAAGATCGCTACGCCGGTGCTGCGCGCCGGGTTGACGGAGGTGTTGGTCACCGGGATGCTGATCAGGTGGATCAGCGTCAGCGTCAGGCCGATCGCCAGCGGGGCAAAGCCTGCCGGCGCGCGCTTGTCGGTCACGCCGTGAATAACGATCAGGAAGAAGGCCGTCAGCACCAGCTCAATCACGATCGCGGCTTGCAGAGAATAACCGCCCGGTGAGTGTTCGCCGTAACCGTTGGAAGCGAAGCCGCCTGCGGTGGCGTCGAAACCGGCTTTGCCGCTGGCGATCAAATACAGCACCGCCGCTGCGGCGATACCGCCGATGACCTGAGCGATAACGTAAGGAATCACGTCTTTCGCCGCGAAACGGCCGCCGGCGAATAAGCCGACGGTGACCGCCGGGTTAAAATGCCCGCCGGAAATATGGCCGACGGCATAGGCCATCGTCACCACGGTCAAACCGAAAGCGAGCGCGACGCCGAGGAAACCAATACCCAGCTGTGGGAATGCCGCTGCCAATACTGCGCTACCACAACCACCAAACACCAACCAAAATGTGCCAAAAAATTCAGCAAAAAGTCGCTTTGACATAGATTCCATCCTGCGGAATAGACTAACGGGCGTTAGCACTAAAAACTATAGAACAGCTTTTTGAGTTCATGCAGATATTCTATAGAATTTTCTTAATGCACCTTGAATAACGGCGGTATTAAATCCCTGGTATTTTATTTTGTCTATGAGAAAAACACCGTTTTTCCCCGTGCCGACGCGCGTTTGCCGTTTTTTTTATCTTTACTATAAGAATTTACCCTAAGCAAAATGGCGGGGTATTTTCGGGCGGTTTTTTCCAGCGGTTTTCTCCATTCAATACGCTCAGGTTAATTGCTAATTTCTATTTGCCAGCCAACCTTATTGCTTGTTTTACATTTGACGCAGCGCCTGTTGTCATCTAAGTGTCATGCTAAATTAATATCTTCTTCTGCCTGATAACGCTTCATTCAACCTCGGGTAAAAACATGAGAATAAAATCGCTCTCCCTGCTGTTGGCTTCGCTGTTTCCTGTATTCACCTACGCTGCAGATATTGAGGTGGCGCGTTATGTGGTCGGCTTCCCCGGCGGGGAGCGCGTCGCCTATCAGGGGGCGTTTGCCAAGCATTTCCCGCAGGGGCTGCCGGTGGGGATCGGCTCAGGGCTGTCGTTCAATCGCAAGCAGGGCGACGATCTGGTGCTGACGACGCTGACCGATCGCGGCCCGAATGCTGATGCCCCTGCGGTGGGCAAGCAAGAAGCCAAGATTTTCGCCAATCCGCAATTCACGCCTCTGTTGATGGATATTCGCATCGGCGGCGGCAAGGCCGTGGCCGAGAATGCGCGGCCCTTGCATGACGAAAAAGGGCCGATTAGCGGGCTGCCGCTGCCGAGCGAGCTGATTGGTTCCACGAACGAAGTGGCCTTGAACGACGCGCTGCAACCGCTGTCCGGCGATCGCCGCGGGTTGGATACCGAAGGCATCATCGGTGACGGCAACGGCGGCTATTGGCTGTGTGACGAGTATGGCCCGTTTCTGATCCACGTCGACGACAAAGGCAAAATTCTCGCCAAATATGGCCCAACGCCGCAGGCCGGCGAGCAGGCGGTGGCGAGCGGTTTGCCGAACATCCTGAAGTGGCGCCAGCCTAACCGCGGTTTTGAGGGGCTGACTCGGATGCGGGATGGGCGCATTTTGGCGGCGGTGCAGAGCACGCTGGATGTCGATGGTAAAAGCAAAAACAAGGCGCAGTTTACCCGGCTGGTGAGCTTCGATCCGCGCAGTGGCAAAACTGCGATGTATGGCTATCCCATCGATATCGACCGCTATAAAAAAGCCAAAGACGCCAAGATTGGCGATGTCGTGGCGTTGGACAACCAGCGCATCCTGTTGATTGAACAGGGAACCGGTAAAGATAAGACGATGATCAACAAGATCTATCTGGTGGATCTCGCGCAGGCCAGCGATCTGAGTACGTTTGATGGCCAGGGTAAAGCGCTGGAATTCGACGACGCGCAAGATCTGGCTAAACGCGGCGTGAAGCTGGCGCAGAAACGGGAAGTGGCGGATCTGCGCCAGTTGGGCTGGCGCCAGGAGAAAGCGGAAGGGCTGGCGCTGATCGACGAGCGCACGCTGGCGGTGATCAATGACAACGATTTCGGCTTGCAGGCGAAGCTGGTGGATGCGTCGCCAAAGAGCAAAAAAATCGGCGACTACCAGTTGGAGAAAGAAGGGCGGTTGAGCCTCGACGGCGACAAGACCGACGCCCGTATCGAATTGCGCCCTCTGGAGCAGCCGGAGTCGCTGAGCGAGCTCTGGGTGCTCACCTTGCCGCAACCCTTGAAGTGATCGAGAGGGGGCGACAGCGCCCCCGTTCGCTTCAGGCTTCCGCGTGCCGCTGCGGCGCTCTGCCGCGCGAGATGCTCTCCCACACCGCCACCACCACCATGATCAGCGTCGTCAGGCCATTGACCATCAGCAGATCGGTTAAATAGGCGACAGGGGCCAATACCGCCAACGCCAGCAGCCCAACCAGGTGCGACAGCGGGAAGCGGCGATACACCAGCCGTTTATACAGCGCGTTGGCGAACAGGTAGAGCGCCGGGCCGAGCAGCAGCACCGCCGCCGTGGCGTGTTGGATGCGGCCATCGGGATGGGCGATCACCAGCTCGTTGGCCACGGCGCAGACGATGATGGCACCCACCAGCGCGACGTGCACGTAGTGGAAATAAGCGCCCAGCTGGCCGGGGTTTTCCGCCTGGCTGATGGCGTGGCTGCCTGCTTTGCTGCTGGTGTCGAAGTAAACCCACCACATCGCCAGGCTGCCGAGAAAGGCCACCAGCGAGGCGATGAGCACCGGCAGACTCCAGCTTTCCATCTCGCTCAGGGTGGCGCCGGTGATCAGAATGGTTTCCCCCAGCGCCACGATAACGAACAGCTGGCAGCGCTCCGCCAGATGGTGGCCTTCGATGGTCCATTCGCTGCTGCTGTCCGAGCGCCCCAGCACCGGCAGACGGAAGCCGAACATCGGCGAGACGTATTCGCACAAGACGGCGATCGCCCACAGCGCCAGGCGGGCATTGCCTTCCTCCAGCCCACCGGCGATCCAGAAGACGGCGGAGATGCACAGCCAGCCGAGGATGCGGCGAAAGTTCTGTTTCAACGGGTGACCAGGCGCCAGCAGGCGCAGCACCGTGACAGAGCGGCCGACCTGAATGGCGACATAGAACAGCGCGAAGATCAGGCCGCGCTCGCCAAACGCCTGTGGCAGCGCGGCGGCGGCGAACAGCCCCAGCAGCATGATCGCGAACAGCAGCAGGCGGATCTGACGGGTATCCGGATTGAACCAGTTGGTGACCCAGGCGGTGTATTGCCAGGCCAGCCAGACGGCGAACCACAGCAGCAGGGTTTCCAGCGCGCCGGTCAGCGTCAGATGATGCAACAGATAGTGGGAGAGTTGGGTCACGGCGAAAACGTAGATCAGATCGAACAGCAGCTCGGAAAATGACACCGAAGCGCCCTGACCGTCACGCACGCGCAGCAGGTTTTGCGACATAAGCGTTCTTCCTTAAAAGGGTAAGCCACAAAATCAGCGTAGCTCAGCGCGCTCCGGCGGGTAAAAAATCTTAAATAGACGCAGCGCGCGTTCTTTCTTTCACCCTGCCTTTAATTGTTCATCAAATAGGGGTAAGGTGAAGCCTATAAAGCCACTCTCGCCTGAAAATACACACCCGCTCTCACTTCCTCCTTATTCTCCTCACAATGATTGATGTTCTTTACGTTGCATGACGTCCGTTTTCATTGGCTGGCGGATAATTAACATCACTGACAACGAGCTAATAAACAAGAACACCTGGAGTCAATCATGAAACTCATCCCAAGCATCGCAGCCGTATTGATCGCCGCCGCTTCCTTCTCCACTTTCGCCGCGCCGCTGTCGTCGGTGAAACAGGTCAACAGCGAGCAGGCCGCCAATCTGCAAAGCATCGGCGTCGTGTCGGTTTCCGGCATTAGCGGCTCACCGCATGATGCCATCACCGCCCTTAAAGAAAAAGCCGCGGCGGACGGCGCCAGCCATTATCGCATTATCGGTCTGGACACCCCCGGGGATTCCAGCAACTGGCGCGGCAATGCGGAAATTTATCGCTAAGCATCGGCTTTTTTACGCTTTGGCCGCGGCAACGCGGTCAATAAAATAAATGGTCGTACTAATTATCTGAGTGGTCGGTGTTTAAACGACTTATTTTCAGGTCATTATTACGGCCGTTTTTCTTTGCGTGCCGCTGATGAGGTTGCATTTTATTACAACTGTGTCTGCCGCTTTCGGAATCATGTTAATGATTACTTAAGAAATTCGGCTCACATTGAGGGCTTAACCCAAGGAGGCCTCAATGTTAAATGCGACCCGGCTGCAACTGATGAATCACTTCGCTTACCTGCAGCAATTTATGGCTTCACCGCGCACCGTCGGTACGCTGGCACCTTCTTCCCCGTGGCTGTGTCAGGCGATGCTGAACCAGATTGAATGGACCCGGGCGCTGTCGATCGCGGAACTGGGGGCGGCCGACGGGGTGTTGACCAAACGCATTTTGGGGCGGATGCGCGCCGATGCGGCGCTGGAGGCTTTCGAAATCCAGCCCCATTTCGTGCATCGGCTGCGCGGGATAGACGATCGGCGGCTGCAGGTGATGGGCCATTCGGCGACCCGGATGGCCACGGATTACGACGTGGTGTTTTCCTGCCTGCCTCTGCTGTCGATCCCGGTCAGGATCAGCGTGCGCATTCTTCAGCAGGCCCGGCAGCGGCTGCTGGCGCGCAACGGCACGCTGGTGCTGTTCCAATACAGCCACCTGTCGGAAAAATTGCTGTCCCGCTATTTTCACTGGAGGCGCCTGCGGGTGGTGCGCAACTTCCCGCCGGCGCTGGTGTATGTCTGTACGCCGCGTTAGCTACAGCGTTTTCGCCATCACCACCACGTCTTCGTCATGCTGCCGCCGGCGTTCCAGAGGTTGCCAACCCCAGCCGGCGTACAGCACTTCCGATTTGTCGGTGATGAGATGCAGAACCGAGTGATGGCGCTGCCGTGCCGCCTCGACGATGGCCATTTCAAGACGGTGGGCGATGCCCTTGCGGCGGTGATCGGGATGCACGAAGACGCCGGCCAGCCACGGGGTGAGATCCTGGCGCTGATGGTCGTCGCTGGGCCACAGGCTGGCCATGCCCACCGGACGATCGCCGTCGATCATCATCAGCGTCAGGTGGTCGTCGCTTGGCCGGCTGCATTGGGCGAAACGCAGCTGGGTGCGCGCCAGCGAACCGCCGCGCTGTGAGCCCCATTGGCCGAAAGCCCAGGCGGCGCACACATCGGCAAACTGCGGGCACTCCGACAGCGGAATGATGCGTTGAGTCATGGCGGTCTCCCGGTTTTTTTGCTGTTTCCCCCTCCTATTTAACCGATTTTTCCGCCATTTTTTTAACTTTTTAAAGCCGCTATTTTAGCGGTTTCACGGTGTTTCACCGCGTGCCCGGCACCGTTTCCCGGATTTCTTTTGGCAATCGCGGCGTGGGATTGCAAGTGCTAATGAGAGTGATTATCATGCGCACACTATTTCCCCCGTTTCGGCTCAATCATGCGCAATTCCCTCATTTTACTGCTGCTTTCCCTGTGGTTCGGCGTGTTCTCCGCCCAGGCGAAGACGGTGACCGATATCACCGGCCGCCAGGTCGCGGTGCCGGACAACCCGCAGCGCATCGTGGTGGGGGAGAGCCGCATGCTGTATACGCTGGCGCTGCTGGAGCCGGGCAACCCGGCGCAGCGCATCATCGGCTGGCCGGCGGATCTGGCGCGCTTTGATGCGCAAAGCTGGCAGCTTTATACGCAGAAGTTTCCCCAGATAGCCCAGATCCCCGTCATCAGCGGCAATAACTTTCGCCAGGTCAACATCGAAAGCCTGCTGCAGCTGAAGCCGGATCTGGTGATCCTGGCGCGCTACGCGCGGGAAGACGGCGACAACGATCGGCTGGTTTCCGCACTGAGCAAGGCCGGCGTGGCGGTGATCTACGTCGATTTGCGCATCGATCTGCTGAACAACACCGTGCCGAGCGTGCGGCTGCTGGGCGAAGTGCTCAACCGCCAGCAGCGCGCCGAGCAATTCATCACGTTTTATCAGCAGCATATGGCGGTGGTTCAGCAACGGCTGGCGGGCTATCAGGGACCGAAGCCCAAAGTGATGCTGCACCTGCATCTGGGGCGGCGCGACACCTGCTGCACCACCGCCGCGCACGGCAATCTCGGCGATCTGCTGACCTTCGCCGGCGGCGACAACATCGCCAACGCCAGCGTCAAAGGGGTGTATGGTGAACTGAACCCGGAAACCATTCTGAGCGCCAATCCTGACGTGTACCTCGCCACCGGCATGGCCGGCCCGCAGGGCAAACGGCTGTCCGATCTGCGCCTCGGGCCGCAGGTCAGCCCGCAGGAGGCCGCCGACAGCTTCCGCCGGCTGATCGCCAAACAGCCGATGCTGACCAACCTGCAGGCGGTGAAAAACCACCGCGCCTGGAGCGTCTGGCACAATTTTTACCTCAGCCCGTACCATGTCGTGCTGGTCGAGATGTTCGCCAAAGCGTTTTACCCGGATCTGTTCGCCGACATCAACCCGCAGCAGACCTTCCAACAGTTGTATCAGCAGTTTTTGCCGTTACCTTTTTCAGGGACCTATTGGAGTCAGTTAGATAATGAATAACAACAAGCGCGGCTGGTGGTGCGCATTGCCTTTGGCGGCCTGCGCGACATCGCCGGCGTGGGCGGCGGAAAAAGCCGCGCCGCAGGAAGAGAACCTGGTGGTGGTCGGCCGCAAAGACGCCGACGGCGTGCAGAGCTATCAGCCGTTGACCAGCGTCACCGGCACCCGCAGCGAAACCAACCTGCTGAATGTGCCGCAAGCGATCGACGTGGTGCCGCAACAGGTGATTGCCGATCAGGCTGTCAGCAGCCTGGACGAAGCGCTGTACAACGTCAGCGGCATTACCCAGGCCAACACGCTGGGGGGCACCCAGGACGCGGTAATGAAACGCGGCTTCGGCGACAACCGCGACGGCTCCATTCTGCGCGACGGCGTGCGTTCGGTGCAGGCGCGCAACTTTACGCCGACCACCGAGCGGGTGGAGGTGCTTAAGGGGCCTGCCTCGATGCTGTACGGCATGGGCGAGCCGGGCGGGATGATCAATATGATCACCAAAAAACCCCAGCTGCAGCAGCACACCCACGTGGAAGGTTGGGGCAGCAGCTTCAACGGCGGCGGCGGCCAGCTTGACGTTACCGGGCCGCTCGGCACGTCGGGATTTGCCTATCGGATGATCGTCGATCACGATGAAACCGACTACTGGCGCAACTTTGGCCGCAATCGCCAGACGGTGATCGCGCCCTCGCTGATGTGGTACGGCGAGAACACCACCGTGCGGTTGGCCTATGAACATATGGAATATCTGGTGCCGTTCGATCGCGGCACCATTATCGATTCGCGCACCGGCAAACCGGTGAATACGCCGCGCGATCGCCGTTTCGACGAAGCCTATAACGCCACCCGCGGCGATCAGGACAGCGTCACTCTGCAGATCGATCAAACGCTCAATGAGCGCTGGAAAAGCTCGCTGACCTACGCCTACAGCCGCAACAGCTACAGCGACAACCAGGCGCGCGCTACGGCGCTGAACCCGGAGAGCGGCGCATTGAGCCGCCAGGCCGACTCGACCGCCCATGCCGTCAGCCACGCCAACGCGGTGCAGCTGACGCTCAATGGCGACGTGGACTGGGGCAGCATCAACCACCAGATGCTGTTCGGCTTTGATTTTGAAGATAACCGTACCTACCGCGGCGACATGATCCGCGGTAAAAAGAACAGCGATTTCAATATCTATCATCCGGTATACGGCCTGATGCCGCCGTCGACCGCGGTCAGCGCCAAAGACAGCGACCAGCGGGAAAATCTCACCAGCTACGGCTGGTTTATGCAGGACTCCATCCAACTGACCGATAAATGGCTGGTGATGGGCGGGCTGCGTTACGACGCTTTCGACGTCTATGCCGGCAAGGGGCGGCCGTTCCAGACCAACACCGACAGCTCGGACGGCAAGCTGGTGCCGCGCGCCGGTGTGGTCTACAAGCTGACGCCTTACGTGTCGCTGTACAGCAGCTATACCGAGTCGTTCAAGCCGAACTCTTCCATCGCCACCCAAATTGATTCGCTGCCGCCGGAACAGGGCAAGTCGTGGGAAGTCGGCGGCAAGCTGGCGCTGCCGAACGGCGTCACCGGCACGCTGGCGCTGTTCGACATCACCAAACGCAACGTGATGGTCAATGAGCTGGTGGAGGGCGAAACCGTGACGCGCACCGCCGGGCGCGTGCGTTCGCAGGGCGTGGAGCTGGACGTGGCCGGTAATCTTACCGACTCGCTGAGCCTGATCGGTTCCTATGCGTATACCGACGCCCGCGTGGTGGACGATCCGGACAACAAGGGCAAAGAGATGACCAATGTGGCGCGCCATACCGCCTCGCTGTTCCTGACCCAGAACCTCGGCAGCCTGGGCCTGTACAGCGGCGATGAGGTGCGCATTGGCGCCGGTGCGCGCTACGTAGGGCGCCGCCCGGGCGACGCCGCCAACAGCTTCTACCTGGATAACTACACCGTTGCCGATGCGTTCGCCGCTTACACCATGCCGATCAACGGCTATCGGGTGAAATGGCAGCTGAACGTGAAGAACCTGTTCGATAAAACCTACTATCCGTCCAGCGGCGGCAATCTGCGCGTGGCGGTGGGGGAACCGCGTGAGGTGGTGCTGCGCGGCAGTATCGATTTCTGAGCCACGGGCGGTGAAATTTGCTTAAATAACCGCCCCAACGTTAAGGAGAACCCATGAGCCTGCAGATCCGTTTGGCGCAGCAGCAGGATATCGCGCATCTGATGGCGGTTGAGCGCTCGGCGGCGCAATTGTTTCGCCAACAGCCGGAATGGCGCTTTATCGCCGAAGGCGAGGTGATGGTCCCGCAGCAGCATGCCGCGTTTATCGCCGAGCGCCGTGAATGGCTGGCGGAAAGCGACAACGGCGAGTGCGCCGGTTTTATCGCCGTGCTGGCTCAGGGGAAAGACTGGCATATCGCCGAATTATCGGTCGCCGGTGCCTGGCAACGGCAGGGCGTCGGCCGCCGCCTGATCGGCGCGGTGGCGGAAGAGGCCAAACGGCAGGGGGCCGACCGCCTGACGCTCACCACCTTCATTGAGGTGCCGTGGAATGCGCCTTACTACCGGCGGCTGGGATTCCGGCCGCTTGACGATGCGCGGCTCACGGTCGCCCTGCGGCGGCACCTGGATGAAGATCTGGCGCACGGCTTTGCCGTCGGCAGTCGCTGTGCCATGGAATTTACACTATCGTAAATATTGAAATACAGAGCGGGCAGGGTATGATGCTGCCACCACGCCATCGCACCCGCTCGGTATTTTGGTATGCAATGCACTCAAGTCACCGCATAAGGGACAACCCGTAATGACACAAACCCTGTTCATGATAGGCGCTCGCGGAGCCGGCAAGACCACGGTAGGCAGCGCATTGGCGCTGGCGTTGGGCTATCAGTTCGTCGATACCGATCTGTTTATGCAGCAGGCGGCGCAGATGAGCGTAGCGGAAATGGTCGAGCGCGAGGGCTGGTTGGGGTTCCGCCGCCGCGAGACCATCGCGTTGCAAACCGTGACCAAGCCGTCAACTATAGTTGCCACTGGCGGCGGCGCGATCCTGGCGGAGGAGAACCGTCAGTTTATGCGCCAGCATGGCACCGTTATCTACCTGCGCGCGCCGGCCAGCGTGTTGGCGCAGCGGTTGGAAGAGTACCCGGAAGATGCGCAGCGCCCGACGCTCACCGGCAGGCCGATCGCCGAGGAGATGCGCGAGGTGCTGGCCGCGCGCGAAGCGTTGTATCAGGAGGCCGCGCATTACGTGATGGATGGCGCCGCCGATCCGCAGCGGGTGGTGGAACAAATCCTCGCGGTGCTGCCGCGTGAGACGGTGAAGTAACCCTTTCTTCTCTTCGGGCGCTGGGCGCCCGTTTTCTTATTCCGCTTGCCGAGCCGGTGCAAAGTACGCCCCGGGCGTGACGCCGAAGCGGCGGCGAAAGGCGGCGATGTAGGCGCTGACGTTATCATAGCCGCAGGCGTCGGCCACCTCGCCAACCGCTTTGCCGCGTGATAATCCCTCCAGTGAACGCAACACCCGCGCCTGCTGGCGCCACAGCGCGAAGCTGATGCCGGTTTCCTGCAGAAAACGGCGGCTCAGGGTGCGCGGGCTGAGCCCGGCCCAGACGGCCCAGTCGCGCTGGCTGCGCGGGCTGGCGGGATCGTTCAGCAGCGCACGGGCGATGTTCAGCAACCGGGCGTCCTGCGGCAGCGGCAATTGCAGCGGCGCGCGGCTTGCCGCGTGCATTTCGTCCAGCAGCACCTGCAGCAGCCGCCGTTGCGGCGCACTCAGCGGGCCGGCGGGGAACTGCGCGATGCGCGCCACCAGGGCCTGCAACAGCGCAGAGGCCGTGAACAGCTGCGGCAGCGGCGGCATCTCCGGCACGCTTTCCCTCGGCAGATACAGACTCCAGCCCGCCACGTCGCCGCAGGCCAGCGCCTGATGGGCGCATCCCGGCGGCAGCCAGCCCAGTGTGCCGCCGGTGATCGCCCATTGCCGGCCCGGGAGTTCCATTGCCAGCATGCCGCGCGTCAAGAGATAGATCTGGCCGCCTTCGTGCCGGTGCCAGGGCGTCAGGTGCTTTTTTTCATGCTGAAGGCGTTGGCTGCGGATCTGCGTCATGTTGGCCGTTTAACGTTATTGAAAGTCTTGATGTGGTTATTATGCCATCGCCTGGCCGGGATAGGATCGCCTTTCACCCTATTTCGGAGAAATGTGATGACTCAACTTACCCCGCTGAATCTGGTGCTCGATACGCTGCAGCAGGTGGTCGCCAGCCCGGAGCATCGGCCGACGCAGCTCGCCGCCCGTTTCAGCGCAGGCTACCGCCAGCAGGTGGATGGCAAGGTGCTGAACTTCGAGCAGTTTGAGCAGCATATGGCGCTGCTGAAGCGGCAAACCCGCCGCATGACGCTGAGCGTGATCGCGGCGGCGGCGCAGGGCGAGGCGGTGCTGACCCACCATCTGGTCGAGGTGGAAAAGCGCGACGGTTCCCGCAGCCGCGTGCGGGTGCTGGCGCACTTCACCGTGCGTGAAGGGCGTATTTGCGCCTGCGACGAATTGACCGAGCTGTTGACGGGCGCCCCCGGCGATCGCGATCTTGGCTCGCGCGTGTCGGAATGAGGGCGGCTGCTATACTTGCTACTGTGTGAAACACACGGGAGAACGGCATGCGCGAAAATGATCAACCTGCTTATCCGCGGAGTGCCCGCGTCGTAGAGGTGTTTCGGGGTGACCCGAACCTGCATCTGCGCCGTTTTGAAGTGCGCACCGACGACATTGAGCCGAATACGCTGCTCAGTGAACATGAAACCGAGCAGGAAGCGCTCGACGCCAAGCACCGCTATGAAGACGAGGCGCTAGAGCACTGACCTGCAGCCCAGCGGAAACCGGCGTCAGGCCGGTTTCCTGTTTATCCCCGCCTTAGCACATATTTCCCAGAACAATATTGATAATGATAATCATTTATGTGATTTTTATCGCCCCTATTGGGTGTTTCACTTCTGGGAAAAGAGATGTCCAATTCCGAGTTGCAGGCGCTGTTTCTGCGCCATATGCGGCCGCTGCAAGCCTATTTGAACGCCAAACTGCGCGACCCTCAGCTGGCCGCGGATTTGGCGCAGGAAAGTTTTACCCGCCTTACCGAGCAGTATCCGCAGGGTAACATTCTCGATATTGAGGCCTACCTGTATAAAACCGCCAAGAATCTGATGCTCGACCATCTGCGCCAGCAGCAGCGGCGGCAGACCGAAGCGGTCGAAGACGACATTCTGGCGCAGTATCCCTCGGGTGAACCGGCGCTTGAACAACGGGCGATCGATAGCCAACTGCTGCAGTTGTTACAGCAGGCGCTGGCGGACATGCCGCCGCGCACGCAGCAGATTTTCCGCCTTAACCGGCTCGATGGCCTGACCCAGGCGCAGGTGGCGGCGCAGCTGGGCGTGTCGCTCAGCACGGTGGAAAAACACCTGGCCAGCGCGCTGGAGCGGCTGATGGCGCGGATGGAAGAACAATAATGGCAATTTTTTTACGGGTTTATCCGCGCTCAGACGTCTTAACCTATAACCAGAAAAAACAGAGGTCTATGCCATTATGAAACCGCTAACCGCACAGGCGCGACAGCAGGCGGCCGCCTGGGCCGTGAGTCTGGCCGAAGGGGCGCTGCCGGCCGATCGGCGGCGAGCGTTGGACGCCTGGCTGGCCGCCGATCCGCAGCATCCGGCGGCGCTGCGTCAGGCTCGCCTGCTGTGGACGACGCTTGGGCAACTGCCGCCTGAGCAGCGGCAGGCGTTACAACCGCAGGTGGCGGCGCTGAAAACGCCATCTCGCCATCGATGGCCCCGCTGGGCGGTGGCAGCGGCGGTGGCGCTCGCCGTTTCATTCGGCGTTTATCGCGGGCCGGATCTGTGGATCGGCCTGCAGGCCGATTATCAAACCGTTCGCGGTGAGGTGCGCGAAGTTGCGTTGCCGGACGGCAGCCGGGTGGCGCTGGACAGCGGCAGCGCGATCGCGCTGGCGTATTCCGCAGACGAGCGCAAGGTGCGGCTGCTGAGCGGCGCCGCCTATTTTATCGTCGCGCCGTTGGGCGGGGCGGAAAGCCGCCCTTTCAGGGTGGAGGCGAAAAACGGCGTCACCCAGGCGCTGGGCACCGAGTTCAGCGTGGCGCGCACTGAACAGGGCGTCGACGTCAGCGTGCATCAGCACAGCGTGCGGGTGACGCTTGAGCGCGGCGAGCGCTCGCTGGTGGTCGCGCAACGCCAGGCGGCGCATTACCGCAACGGGCAGCTGCAGCTGACGCGGCAAACGGCCGGTGATGACGCCTGGCGACGCGGCTGGCTGGTGATCGACCGCCAACCGCTGACGCAGGCGCTCGCGCAGCTCAACCGCTATCGCGAGACCCGCATCGTGGCGGTCAATCCCACGCTAAGAACGCGCACGGTCAGCGGCGTGTTCGCGCTCAATAAACTCGACGACGGCGTCGGCGCCATTCGTCAGGAACTCTCCGCCCGCCAGCTGAATCTCCCCGGCATCACGCTGCTTTACTGAGCGGCCAAGGCGGGCCGGGATGCCCGCTTCACCGCTATTTTCACTTTCTGTAAAAAATCTTTACGGGTTTTTGCCTCCCGGAACGTCCTTATGTTTAAACGAGATTGATTTCCATTATCACTTGGTTTGACGTTCTTTCGGGTGGAACACACACGCATGCTTATTCACAAGGGAACCACGCCGGCCGGCCGATTGGCCACGGCGGTACGCGCCGCGCTGGCGGCGATGATGTTGACTCAGCCGGCGGTAGCGCTCGCCGTCCTGGCTGAGGCGAACGGCGCGCAGGCCGCACAGCAAAAGAATTTCAATATTGCGGCGCAGCCGCTGCAGAGCGCCATGTTGCGCTTCGCCGAGCAGGCCGGCATGCAGGTGTTTTTTGACGAGGTGAAACTCGATGGCATGCAGGCGGCGGCGCTGAATGGCAGCATGAGCGTAGAACAGGGCCTGCGGCGCTTGATCGGCGGCAATCCGGTGGCTTTCCGCCTGCAGCCGCAGGGGCAGATCGTATTGAGCCGGCTGCCGACGGCGAACGGCGACGGTGGCGCGCTGGCGTTGGACAGCCTGACGGTGCTGGGCGCCGGCGGCATCAACGCCAACGATTGGGTTTACGACGAACCGCGCTCGGTCAGCGTCATCAGCCGCGAACAGATGGACAACCGCCCGGCGCGACACGCGGCCGATATTCTGGAGCAGACTACGGGAGCCTATTCCAGCGTCAGCCAGCAAGATCCTGCGCTGTCGGTCAACATCCGTGGCATACAAGACTATGGCCGGGTGAACATGAATATCGACGGCATGCGGCAGAATTTTCAAAAGAGCGGCCATGGCCAGCGTAATGGCACCATGTACATCGATTCCGAACTGCTGTCCGGCGTGACTATCGACAAGGGCACCACCGGCGGCATGGGCAGCGCCGGCACGCTCGGCGGCATCGCCACCTTCAATACCGTCAGCGCGAGCGATTTCCTGGCGCCGGGCAAAGAACTGGGCGGCAAGCTGCACGCCAGCACCGGCGATAACGGCACCCACTTCATCGGCAGCGGCATACTGGCATTGGGCAACGAAACCGGCGATATCCTGCTGGCCGCCAGCGAACGCCACCTCGGCGACTATTGGCCCGGCAACAAGGGCGACATCGGCAACATTCGCATCAATAACGACACCGGCAATTACGATCGCTACGCCGAGAGCATCAAGAACAACAAAATCCCCGACACCCATTACCGCATGCACTCGCGGCTGGCCAAGGTGGGCTGGAATCTGCCCGCCAACCAGCGCCTGCAGCTGAGTTATCTGCAGACCCAGACCTCATCGCCGATCGCCGGCACCTTGACTAACCTGGGCACTCGCCCGCCCTATGAACTGGGCTGGAAACGCACCGGCTACACCGACGTGATGGCGCGCAACGCGGCGTTCGACTACAGCCTGGCGCCGGAAGACGTCGACTGGCTCGATTTTCAGGCCAAGCTGTATTACGTCGATACTCAGGATGACAGCGACACCTACAGCACCAGTTCGCTGCTGGACAACGGCTACGCGACGCGCACCCGCCTGCGTACCTATGGCGCACAGGCGCAAAACACCTCGCGCTTCAGCCTGGCGCCGGGGCATGACTTCCGCGCCAATTACGGGCTGGAGTTCTATTACGACAAAGCGACCAGCGACTCTTCCCGCCAAGGCATGGATGGGGTGACGCCGGCCGGCAACCGTTCGGTAGCCAGCCTGTTCGCCAATCTGACCTACGACTACGACGGCTGGCTGACGTTGGAAGGCGGGCTGCGTTACGACCGCTATCGCCTGCGCGGCCAGACCGGCCTGAGCTATCCGGATTTGGCCAAGGATGGGCAACGCTACACGATTGACAATCCTTGCAAAGCGTTGCGTCTGACCGGCTGTTCAACCACCACCCGCGAAGATTGGGACGTGGATCGCGATCAGGGCAAGCTGTCGCCGACGCTGGCGGTGGCGGTGCGCCCCGGCGTGGAGTGGCTGGAGCTGTATACCACCTACGGCAAATCCTGGCGGCCGCCGGCGATCACTGAAACGCTGACCAACGGCAGCGCGCACAGTTCTTCCACGCAATACCCCAATCCGTTCTTGCAGCCCGAGCGTTCGCGCGCCTGGGAAGTCGGGTTCAACGTGCAGCAGCCGGATCTGTGGTTTGAGGGCGATCGGTTGGTGGCCAAGGTGGCCTACTTCGACACCAAAGTGGATAACTACATCAACCTGGCGATAGACCGCAATAAACCGGGGCTGGTGCAGCCGAGCATCGGTAATGCCGCTTACGTCAACAATCTGTCGAAAACCCGCTTCCGCGGGCTGGAGTACCAGCTCAACTATGACGCCGGGGTCTTCTACGCCGACCTGACCTACACCCACATGATCGGCAAAAACGAGTTCTGCTCGAACAAGGCCTGGTTGGGAGGGCGTCTGCGCTACGGCGACGGCTCGCGCCGCGGGAACTTCTATGTTGAGCCTGATGCCGCTTCCAATGACTTCGTCACGTGTGATGGGGGGACGCAGTTCGGCTCCGCCGCCTACCTGCCGGGCGATCGCGGTTCGGTGACGCTGGGCGGGCGTGCCTTCGATCGCAAGCTGGACGCCGGGGTGACCGTACGCTTTGCGCCGGGTTATCAGGACAGCTCGGTACCGTCCAACTACCCGTACCTGGCCGACTGGCCGAAGTACACCCTGTTCGATCTGTACGCCAGCTACAAGCTGACCGACAGCCTGACGCTGCGCGGCTCGGTGGAGAACCTGACCAACCGCGCCTATGTCGTCAGCTACGGCGAGACGTTGGCCAATACCCTGGGGCGCGGCCGCACCGTGCAGGGCGGGGTGGAATACCGTTTTTAAGCAGTAAAAGGGCGTTGCTCATCCTTGAGCACAAGGGCCGCCTCGCAAGGGGCGCCGTTCATCAATGGAGATAGAGAAATGGCATTTTCAGTCAATTATGACAGCAGCTTCGGCGGTTACAGCATTCATGACTATCTGGGCCAGTGGGCTTCGACATTCGGTGATGTCAATCACACCAACGGCAATGTCACCGACGCCAACAGCGGCGGCTTCTATGGCGGCAGCCTGTCCGGTAGTCAGTATGCCATCAGCAGCACGGCAAACCAGGTGACCGCCTTCGTGGCGGGCGGCAACCTGACCTACACGTTGTTCAACGAACCGGCGCATACCTTGTACGGCCAGCTGGATTCCCTGTCCTTCGGCGACGGTTTGAGCGGTGGCGATACATCGCCGTACAGCATCCAGGTGCCTGACGTCAGCTTTGGCGGCCTGAACCTCAGCAGCCTGCAGGCGCAGGGTCATGATGGCGTGGTGCACCAGGTGGTGTACGGCCTGATGTCCGGCGATACCGGCGCGCTGGAGACCGCGCTGAACGGCATCCTCGACGACTACGGCCTGAGCGTCAACTCCACCTTCGATCAGGTGGCGGCGGCGACGGCGGTGGGCGTGCAGCACGCCGACAGCCCGGAACTGCTGGCGGCCTGATCGCGGCCGTTTGCCCGCCGGCGCCGTGCGCCCCGGCGGGCGTTTTCTCGTTTTTAGCCGATGGAAAACGCCATGAAAAACGCCGTCAGGCGCGGAGAAGTGATGAGCGTGCTGGCCGCATACCGGCGCGGATTTTGGGGCATCGCGCTGTTTACCGCGGTGATCAACCTGCTGATGCTGGCACCGGCGCTGTACATGCTGCAGGTCTACGATCGCGTGTTGCCGTCGGGCAACCGTATGACGCTGGCGATGCTGACCCTGATGGTGGTCGGCCTTTACCTGTTTATGGGGCTGCTGGAGTGGGTGCGCAGCCAGGTGGTGATCCGCCTCGGCGCCCAGATGGATATGCGCCTCAATCAGCGAGTCTACGACGCCGCCTTCGAAACCAATCTGAAAACCGGCAACCCGCTGGCGGGGCAGGCGCTGAACGATCTGACCAACCTGCGCCAGTTCGCCACCGGTAATGCGCTGTTCGCCTTTTTCGATGCCCCCTGGTTCCCGGTTTATCTGCTGGTGGTTTTTCTGCTCCACCCCTGGCTTGGCGCGTTGGCCAGCGCCGGAGTAATCGTGCTGGTGCTGCTGGCCTGGCTCAATCAGCGGGTGTCGCAAGCGCCTCTGGCGGAGGCCGGCCGGGTCGCGCTGAGCGCCACACAGCAGGCCAACGGCAATCTGCGCAACGCCGAAGCCATCGCCGCCATGGGGATGCTGACCGACTTGCGCCTGCGTTGGCTGCGGCAGCATCAGCAGTTCCTGCTGTTGCAGAACCGCGCCAGCGAGAAAATCGCCGCCGTCACCGCCTGGTCGAAAACCGTGCGGCTGGCGCTGCAGTCGCTGATGTTGGGCTGCGGCGCGCTGTTGGCGGTCAGCGGTGACATTACGCCGGGCATGATGATCGCCGGATCGATCCTGATCGGCAGGGTGCTGGGGCCGATCGATCAGCTGATCGGCGCCTGGAAGCAGTGGTCATCGGCGCGCCAGTCCCTGCAGCGTCTGGAGGTGATGCTGGCCGCTAACCCGCCACGAATACCGAGTCTGCCGCTGCCGGCGCCCGGCGGCGCATTGACCGTGAGCCAGTTGACCGCCAGTGCGCCCGGCGGCACGGCGCCGGTGTTGCACGGCGTCAGTTTTCGTCTGGAAGCCGGCGAGGTGCTGGGCGTGATTGGCGCGTCCGGCTCCGGCAAAACGTTGCTGATGCGCCAACTGGTCGGCGCGCTGACGCCGATCAGCGGCGACGTGCGGCTGGACGGTGCAGACATTCAACAGTGGGACAAGCAACAACTCGGGCCGCATATCGGCTACTTACCGCAGGATATCCAGCTGTTCGCCGGCACCCTGACGGACAACATCGCCCGCTTTGGCCAGGTCGACGCCGAGAAGGTGGTGGCCGCGGCGGCGCTGGCCGGCGTGCATCAGCTGATCCTGCATTTACCGAAAGGCTATGAGACCGAGCTGGGTGAAGGCGGCAGCGGCCTGTCCGGAGGCCAACGTCAACGGGTAGCGCTGGCGCGCGCGCTGTATGGATCTCCGGCGCTGGTGGTGTTGGACGAACCGAATGCCAACCTCGATCGCGAAGGGGAAGAGGCGCTGCAGCGGGCGATCGAAGCGCTAAAGGCGCGCGGCACCACTATCGTGTTGGTGACTCACAAACCGGCGATCCTGGCGACCACCGACAAATTACTGGTGCTGACCGCCGGCCAGGTGCAGCACTTCGGCCCCAGCGACGCCATCCTGAAAAAACTGCCTGGTTTTGCGCCCGCCGCTGCCGCTGCTCCGGCCAATACCGGGCGCAGCAACGGCGGCTTCAACGTCAATTACGCCAATTTCGCCAAAACGGCCAGCGGTGAACGAAAAGTATGAGCAATCAGAGTGTGATCCCCGGCGATATCGACACCCTTTCCCGGCAGTTTGACGAAGGGCGCCATCTGCGGCTCGGCGGCTGGCTGGTGCTGCTGGGATTTGGCGGCTTCCTGCTGTGGGGGCTGTTGGCGCCGTTGGATAAGGGCGTGCCGGTTTCCGGTAGCGTGGTGGTGGCCGGTAACCGCAAGGCGGTGCAGCACCCGAGCGGCGGCGTGGTGTCGCAGATTCAGGTGCATGAGGGTGACCGGGTCCGCGCCGGGCAGGTGCTGTTACTGATGGATACCGTCGACAGCCGCACCCAGCGCGATGCGCTGCGCAGCCAGCAGTTGAGCAACGCCGCGCAGCAGGCGCGGCTGCAGGCCGAGCGCGACGGTCTGCAGGCGATCGCTTTCCCGCCATTGCTGCAAGCGCGGCGAGAAGAGCCGGAGGTGATGTCGCTGATGCTGCTGCAACAACAGCTGTTCACCAGCCGCCGTGCGGCGCTGCAGAGCGAGCTGGCGGCGATCGCGGAGAGCATCGCCGGATCGCAGGCGATGTTGGAAGGGGTTCGGCAATCTTACGCCAGCAAGCAACGGCAAAAGGCCATGTTGCAGGAGCAACTGAGCGGCATGCGCAAGCTGGCGGCGCAGGGGTATGTGGCGCGCAATCGGCTGTTGGATCTGGAAGGGCAGCATGCGCAGATCGACGGCCAGGCGTCCGAGGATACCGGGAATATCGGCCGCCTGGGCCGCCAAATCCTGGAGCTGAAACTGCGGGCGATCCAGCGGCGGGAGGAGTATCAGAAAGAGGTCAGCAGCCAATTGGCCGAGGTACGGATGAAGCTGGACGAGCTGGATAACCGCTTGGCCAAGGCGGAGGCCGATCTGGGGCATACGCAGGTGAAAGCGCCGGTGGCGGGCACCGTGGTGGGGTTGAGCGTGTTCACCGAAGGCGGCGTGATCGGCGCCGGTCAGCAACTGATGGAGATCGTGCCCAGCGAGCGGGGGCTGCAGGTGGAGGCGCGCATCCCGGTCGAACTGATCGACAAGGTGCAGGTGGGACTGCCGGTCGAACTGTTGTTCTCGGCGTTCAACCAAAGCACCACGCCGCGCGTCGAGGGTGAAGTGACGCTGGTCGGGGCCGATCGCCTGACCGACGAGAAAAGCGGCGCGCCTTATTACAGCGTGCGCGCCAAGGTCAGCGAAGAAGGATTGCAACGTTTGAACGGGTTGGAGATCCGCCCGGGGATGCCGGTTGAAGGGTTCATCCGCACCGGCGAGCGTTCGATGATGAACTATCTGTTCAAACCGCTGACCGATCGCCTTCATTTGGCGCTGACGGAAGAGTGAGCATGTCGGTTTCGCCGCTGCCTTTCGCCGCGCCCGGCGCCGCCATGCCCTGGCGCCGTTGTCTGGTGTTGGTGCTGGCGCTGCATCTGCTGGTTGCCGCGCTGCTTTGGCCCTGGAGAGACAAGGCCGTGCCGCCGTGGGTGCCGCCGCCGGCGGTGATGGTGCTGATGGCCGCCGCGCCGCAGGCCCCGGCCGAGGTGAAACAGCCGCCGGGACAAAGGACGCTGCCGCCTCAGGCTGAACCGTCGGCGCCGCCGGAGCCGTTGCCGCTGGTGAAAGCGCCTGACGCCGCGCAGCCGAACATCGCCGTGCCGCCGAAACAGAAAAAACCACCTAAGCCGGTGAAGAAAAACAACCTGCCCCGCACGCCGCCGCAGGAGAGAATCATCGCGCCGCCGAAGGTTCAGGAGCAAAGCGCCGGCGCGCCGCCGCCGGGCCGCGCGGATAAAACGGCCGCGCCGCAAACCCGCCTGACACCCTATGCTCAGGCGGGGGAGGACAACTGGCGCAGCCGCATCAGCGGCCGCCTGAATCGCTTTAAGCGTTACCCCAAAGACGCACTGCGGCTGAAGCGCCAGGGCGTCGGGCAGGTGCGTTTCACGTTGGACAGACAGGGCCACGTGCTGGCGGTGACGCTGGTCAGCAGCGCCGGGCTGCCGTCGCTGGATCGTGAAATTCAGGCGCTGGTCAAACGCGCGTCGCCGCTGCCGACGCCGCCGGCGGACGCCTATGTCAACGGCACGGTGGAATTGACGTTGCCGATCGATTTCAGTTTGCGCGGCGCGGGTTTTTGACGCGGTTGTTTCATGGCGATGGCCTGAGCGTGGCGCACGGAAACCTTTGCCTCTGCGCCGCGATCGCATTTCGCGCGAAAAACCAGTGACAGATCAACCGCAATCCCCCAATATGGATTTTCCATCAAGATGATTACGCGGGTGCCAGTCTATGCTGAAAGTGAATGAGTATTTTGCCGGAAAAGTGAAGTCTATCGGTTTTGACAGTAGCAGCATCGGTCTTACCAGCGTGGGCGTGATGGAAGAGGGCGAATACACCTTCTCCACCGCGCAGCCGGAAGAAATGACGGTGATCACCGGGGCGCTGAAAGTGCTGCTGCCGGGGGCGCCGGACTGGCAGGTGTTTACGCCGGGCGAGAAGTTCTTCGTGCCGGGGCACAGCGAGTTCAACCTGCAGGTGGCCGACGCCACCGCCTATCTGTGCCGCTACCTGAGCAAATAAACGTTGCTCGTTAGGGGAACGCAGGGCTCAGCGAAGGCTGGGCCCTGGTCGTTTCTGAGGCGGGATTAACGCTGGGCTTCGCCGCCGAGCGCTTCGATGGTGTTTTTGATCAACGCCGCCAGCTCGCTGGTCATCAGGATAAAGTCGGCGTCAAAGCGCTGGGCGAAGTCATCGCGATCGATATCGTCGTTCTGCTCGCGCAGCGTGTCGGCGAACTTCAGGCGCTTGAGCGAGCCGTCGTCCGACAGCATCAGCTGGATGCGCTCCTGCCAGTCCACCGCCAGCTTGGTCACCAGCTTGCCGGCTTCGATGTGCACCGCGATTTCGTCGCTGATCAGATTCTGCTTCTTGCAGCGGATCACGCCGCCTTCTTCCAGAATCGCTTTCAGTTCCGCTTCATCCTGAATGGCGAAGCCGGCCGGCATCTCGCCGGAACGCACCCATTCGGTCAGCGTCAGTTCGATCGGGCTTTCCATGGTCAGCGGCACTACCGGCAGCGAGCCGAGGCTTTTGCGCAGCAGCGCCAGCGTGTCTTCGGCGCGTTTGGCGCTGGCGGCGTCGACCATGATCAGATCGTTGACAGTGTCGATCCACATGAAGGTCTGGTTGAAGCGGCTGAACGCGCGCGGCAGCAGGCTGTGCAGCACTTCATCTTTCAGCGCGTCCTTCTCGGTTTTCTTCAGTTTGCGGTGTTGCTCCGCCTCCAGGCGCTCAATCTTGGCCTGCAGCTCTTGCTTGATCACCGGCGACGGCAGGATTTTCTCTTCCTTGCGCGCGCAGATGACGATCTGGCCGTTGACCGCGTGCGTCAGCGCATCACTGTGCGAGCCCATCGGGGAGACCCAGCCGGTCTTCGCCATGTCCTGGCTGCCGCACGGCGTGAAGGCGAACGCGCTGAGTTGTTTTTCCATTTCATCCGCGTTTAACGCCACTTCGCGGCTCAAACGGTAAACCATCAAATTCTTAAACCACAGCATAATGTTATCCCTGGCTGGGCGTGCGTTCGGCACGCTGATTCGTCAAAAGCAGGGCGGCATGATAACGAATTGACGCTGAAAAATCGCCCCATTCTCTCCGAATTGCGTCGCTTTGCGCACCGGGGAAGGACGGGACGGAGAATGGGAAACAGGTGATTCATTCGCGCGCTTACATTAGGCTGTGACAACGCTGCGTGGCATTGAGGAGAAAAAATACGTGCGCATTGGCATCGACTTGGGTGGAACAAAAATTGAAGTGATCGCGTTGGCGAATGACGGGCGAGAGCTGTTTCGCCATCGCATCGCCACGCCGCGCCATGACTACCGGCAAACCCTGGCGGCGATCGCCGGACTGGTGAAACTGGCGGAGGATCATACCGGCGAACGAGGATCGGTCGGGATCGGCATTCCCGGCACGCTGTCGCCGTTTACCGGGCGGGTGAAGAACGCCAACTCGGTGTGGCTCAACGGCCAGCCGCTGGATAAGGATCTGTCGGCGCTGCTGGCGCGCGAGGTGCGCATCGCCAACGACGCCAACTGCCTGGCGGTGTCGGAAGCCACCGATGGCGCCGGCGCAGGCGCGAAAACCGTGTTTGCGGTCATCATCGGCACCGGCTGCGGCGCCGGCGTGGCGCTGAACGGCCAGGCGCATTCCGGCGGCAACGGCATTGCCGGCGAGTGGGGCCACAACCCGCTGCCGTGGCAGGATGACGATGAGCTGCGTTACGCCCGCGAAGTGCCGTGCTACTGCGGCAAACCGGGCTGCATCGAAACCTTTATTTCCGGCACCGGTTTCGCCACCGACTATGCGCGCCTGAGCGGCAACGCGCTACAAGGGCATGAGATCATGGTGCTGAGCGAGCGGGGCGATGCGCTGGCGGAGCAGGCGATCGTCCGTTACGAAATGCGATTGGCGAAATCGCTGGCGCACGTGATCAACATGCTGGATCCGGACGTGGTGGTGCTCGGCGGCGGCATGAGCAACGTGGATCGCCTGTACCGCACGGTGCCGCAGCGAGTGAAAGACTGGGTGTTCGGCGGCGAGTGTGAAACGCCGATCCGCAAGGCGGTTCACGGCGACTCCAGCGGCGTGCGCGGTGCGGCCTGGCTGTGGCCGCAACAGCAGCGCTAAGCGTTGCAACAAAGCGCGAGGCTGCTCGCGCTTTAAACCCTTCACTGTACAAAAACTGGACGGCGCTTTATGCTTTAGCTAACTTAGCTAAGGAGGACGCGTATGCCGATTCAGGCCAATATGCACGAAGCCAAATCCAATCTGAGTCAGTTGGCGGACAGAGCCGCGGAGGGAGAAACCGTGATTATTGCAAAAGCAGGGAAGCCGTACGTACAGCTGGTCGCCATCAAGGGGGAAGCGCGCCGCCCTGGCGCCGCCAAGGGCAAGTTCACCGTGCCGGCGGATTTCAACGCGGGGGATGCGGCCATTGCGGCGTTGTTTGAGGGCGATGAATGAAGCGCCTGTTGCTGGATACCCACGCGTTGCTGTGGTGGTTGATTGATGACGCCTGCCTGGGCGCGAACGCCAAAAGGCAGATCGCCGATCCGGGCAATGCGGTGTACGTCAGCGCGGCCAGCATTTGGGAGATCTCGATCAAGCAGGCGCAGGGCAAACTGGCGCTGCCGGAAGATATCTTTGCGATCATCGAGGCCGAGGATTTTCTGTCGTTGCCGATGGACGCCTTTCACTGCCAACAGGCCGGGCAGCTGCCGCCCTATCATCAGGATCCTTTCGATCGCATGCTGATCGCACAGGCGCAGGCCGAGGGGCTGACGCTGATCTCCGCCGACGCGGTGTTTCCGCAGTACGGCGTGCGGGTGGCGGACGCCCGCCGTTAAGCCGGCTTTTCCTCGCTTTCGCTGCGCACCCGTTCGATATGAATGGTCAGAAACATCATCTCTTCCGTGGTGAGCTGATGCTGATAGTGCTTTTCGATGTGGCGGTTGATCTTGCCGGCGCAGGCGAAAGACTCGCGGTATTTCTCTTTCACCACCTGATACAGCGAGTCGTCGTCGCTGTCGACGTAGTTTTTCCCCAGCAGGCGCTGGGCGAAGAACTTCAAATGGGTGACGAAGCGGTGGTAGCTCAGGGATTCCTCGTTGTAATCAAAGCGGAAATGGTATTTGACCAGGTTGAGGATCTCTTGCATCACGCGGGTGATGTGCAGCGTGTTATGCATCTCGTCGTTAAGCTGAGCGTTGACCAGGTGCAGGGCGATAAATCCGGCTTCGTCTTCCGGCAGCGCGGTATCCAGCCGCTGGGCGATCAGGGCCAGCGCCTCCAGCCCGACGGCGAATTCGGCCGGATAGAGTTTTTTAATCTCCCACAGCAGCGCATTTTTGATATCCAGCCCTTGCGCATAGCGCTGCAGGGCGAAGTGGATGTGATCGGTCAGCGTGATGTAGACGATGTTATGCAGCTTGCCCGGCAGGCGTTCGCGGGCGAGGGTGATGATCCTGTCGGCGGTGGTGACGCAGGCCAATGGGATCTCGGCGAGCAGCTCTTTATAGCGCTCGGCGATTTCACCGCCGTTATGGGTGAAGACCTTCTCGATCAGGCTTTCGTCCAGCGTATCGCCGGGCTTCTTTTTAAAGCCGATTCCTTTTCCCATCACCACCGTCTCTGCCTGACGGTCGTCCAGCGTAATCACCACGTTATTATTGAGTATTTTAGCGATTTTCATGGTTTTTCCCGGTGTTTCAGCATCCTGAAAACGAAAAAACCTGACGCCCGGAAGCGATCCCGGGCGTCAGGTTTTGCCTGTATTTTATCTTTCTGCCCTGCGGCCTGAGCGGCGGAGGGGATACAGTAACAATCCTGTTATGCTGGCATAATAACCCGTGCCCGCCGCGGCTCAACGCTTTTCACCGCGGAGTGCCGCCGCGGTCACACTTCTGCGCCGCGAGCCGCGGGATCATTCCAGCCTGAAGTGCGCCTCCAGCCGGCTGACGCCGAGCCCGTTGACCTTTTTCACCTTGATCTGCACCGGAATGCGTTCTTTCATCGCCTCGACGTGGCTGATCACGCCGATGGTTTTGCCGGAGGCGTTCAGGCTGTCCAGCGCGTCCAGCGCGGTATCGAGGGTTTCGGCATCCAGCGTGCCGAAACCTTCGTCGAGGAACAGCGAGTCGATGCTGGTTTTGTGGCTGACCAAATCGGACAACGCCAGCGCCAGCGCCAGGCTGACCAGGAAGCTCTCGCCGCCGGACAGGGTGCGGGTATCGCGCAGCGCGTCGGCCTGCCAGGTGTCCACCACCTGCAGCTCCAGCGCGTCGCTGGTCTTACGCTGCAGCAGGTAGCGCCCGTGCAGCCGGCCGAGTTGAAGGTTGGCTAGATACACCAGATGATCGAGCGTCAGCCCCTGAGCGAAGCGGCGGAATTTGTCGCCCTCTTTTGAGCCGATCAGCTGGTTGAGGCAGCTCCAGTCGTCGTAGTCTTGCTGGCTGCGGGCGATCTGTTCGAACAGCGCCTGTTGATTGAGACGGCGTTCGGCGTCGCTTTCCAGCTGGTTGCGCAGTTCGCCCTGGCGCAGCTGCAGCGCCTTCAACTGCTGTGCCAGTTCGGCCAGCGATTGGGTGAGCGCATCGAGATCCGCGTTGGCTTCATCCACCCCTTCAGGGCTGTTTTGCCGGTGCTGCTCCAGCGTTTGCGTCGCCTGCGTCAGCAGGGCGGCGGCCTCCACCTGCCGCTGTTGCAGCTGTTCTTTGCGCTGTTGCAATTCGCGGCGCAGGACATCGTCCAGCAGCGCGGCGGTGAAGGCGGTTTCATCGGCGAATTCGCTGTCGGCCAGCGCCTGCTGCCACTGCTGCTGCGCCTGCTGCAGCCGCTCCTGCATCTGAGTGTGTTGATGTTGCAGCCCGGCCTGCTGGCCGGCCAGGCGTTCGCGCAGTTCCTGCGCCTTTTGCCACTGCTCGGCGGCCTGAACGCTGGCCTGTTCGCAGGCGGTTTGTTTGGCGCGCAGCTGTTCGCGCACCTCGGTGACCTGCTGTTCGCCGAACAGCGCCAGCCGCTGCGCGCGTCGTTCGGCAAGGGTCTTCTCGCCTTCTTGCCAGCGTTGATGCAGCTCTTGCTGCTGTTGCAGGCTGTCGGCGTGGGCTTTCTGCAGCAGCGTAAAGCGTTCTTCGAGCAACGCCAGCTGTTGCTGCGTCTGCTGCTGCTGCGTTTGCAGAGCGATGAGCGCATCCTTCGCCTGCTGTACCGCCTGCGCCGCCTGTTCATGCTGTTGCAGCGCGTGTTGCCCGCGCCGTTCTTCGTCGTCGCAGCCGTTCAGCCAGGCGCTGAGTTGCTCGCCATCCGCCAGCGTAAAGTCGAACGCCAACGGCGCGCTGAGCTGCTGCCACTGCTGCTGTTGGCCGGCCAGCTGTTGTTCATCCTGCGCGATGGTTTGCTGCTGACGCTGCAATTGCTGTTGCAGGTTGTCGTAACGGGCTCGCAGCTCGACGCCTTGTTTTTGCAATGCTTCGGTCTGGACTTTCATTTGCTCCAGACGTTGCGCGGTTTCTGACAGTTTTACCTCTTGGTATTGTTCTACCGCCGGGTGCTCGCATGAGCCGCACAGCGGGCAGGGGGCGCCGGGTTGCAAACGGGCGCGCTCGGCCTCCAGACCCACGATCCGTTGTTCCAGCGCATAGGTTTTTTCAACATCGGCCTGGTGGGCTTTCTGCTGCTTAAATTGCTGACGGATGAGTTCTAGCTGCGGTTCCAACTGGGTAAGTTCATGTTGGCCGCTGTTTAGCTCTTGCCGCTGTTGTTCCAGCCGTTTAACGATTTGCTGCGATAAAGAAGCGAGAGCAAATAACTGCCGGCGCGTCGGGCGCAGATCCGCCAGGGCGCTCAGGCGTTGGCGCAGCGGGGCCAACGGCGTTTTCGCCTCCAGCGCCTGTTGCTGCTGTTGTTGAACGGCCAGCGCTTCGGTCAGCGCGTTCAACTGCTGCTGATGCTGTGCGGCCTGCGTCGTCAGTTGGCTGCGCTGGGCGGTGAGCTGCTCCAGCGCGGTCTGCTGCTGGGCGCATTGCTGCGCGGCGGCATCGCCGGCCTGTCGCCGCTCGGCCTGTGTCGACTGCAGTTGGGCTATTTGATGGTCGAGCGGGGCCACCTGGTCATCGATCAACTGTTGCTGTTGCCGCATATGCTCGGCATGGGTTTGCTGCGCCAGACGGGTTTTTTCCACCGCCTGCTGCAGCGGCGCCAGCTGCGCCGAGTGCTGTTCCTGTTGTTGCGTCAGCTGGGCTGCCTGCTGTTGTATCGTCTGCAGCTCGGCGCGGCAACGATCGCGTTCGCCGCGCAGCGGCCGCAATTTCTCGGCCGGCTCGCTGCGCGCCAGCCGCTGCAGCTGCGGGGCGGCCTCCGCCTGCTCGCGCTGGGCGGTGTCCAGCCGCAATTGCCCCTCGCTTTGCTGTTGCCGGAGGCGTTGCCATTGCTGCAGCCAGCTCAGCGCCTGTTGCTGCCGCTGGGTTTGCTCGCCGAGGGCGATTTCCTGCGCGCTCAGCGCCGTCAGCTGTTCGGCCAGAGACTGGCGCTGCTCGTCGTTCAGCAGTTCGATGCCGCTGGCGCGTTGATGCAACGCATCCAGGTCGGTTTTGGCCTGCTTGTGCGACTCGAACACCTGTTCGGACAACCGCCCGTAGATTTCGGTGCCGGTCAGCTCTTCCAGCAGTTCGGCGCGATCGTTGGCGTCGGCGTTGAGGAACGCGGCGAACTGCCCCTGAGACAGCATCATCGATTTGGTGAAGCGGCCAAAGTCCAGCCCGGTGATGGCGGCGGTAAGCTCCAGCTTGTCGCGCACCTTGTCCGCCAGGATCTTGCCGTCCTCGCGGCGCGCCAGTTCGACCTTCGGCGCCTGCAGATTGCCGTCCGGCGCGTTTTTGGCGCGGCGCTGGCTCCAGAAGGCGCGATAGCCGACGCCCTTGACCTCGAATTCGACCTCCGCCAGCGATTCGGCGGTGTGGCGGGTCATCAGTTCATTCTGGCTCGGCGTGACGTTGAGGCGCGGCGTCTGGTGGTACAGCGCCAGGCAGATGGCGTCCAGCAGGGTGGTTTTGCCCGCGCCGGTCGGGCCGGTAATGGCGAACAGGCCGTTGCTGGCGAACGGCTCGGCGGTGAAGTCAATTTTCCATTCGCCCTGCAGCGAGTTGAGGTTTTTTAACCGCAGGCTGAGGATCTTCATGGGTTGGTCTCCTCGGCGTTGTGCTGCACCGCCTCGACCACCTGGCGGAACAGTTGGTGCATCCGCCGTTGGCGCGCTTCGGGCATGTCGGCCTCCTGTGTCAGACGCCGTTCGAACACCTCGTTGACGCTCAGCTCGTTCAGCGTTTCTTTCTCCTGCTGCGCGATCGCCTGGCGGCGCTGCTCTTTACTGCGCCGCAGCAGCACCACTTCCACCGGCAGCTCATCCGCCATCAGCTGGATGCGGCGCTGGATGTCGCTGAGGTAGTCCTGCGTCGCCACTTCGATATCCAGCCACACCGGCAGCTCGCCGGCATAGTCGGCAAATTGCCGCAGCTGCCGTTCGATCTCGGCCAGATCGCCTTTGATCAGTTGCATGGGCTGAAACTGCGGGATCGTTAACGCGTCTACCCGCTGCAAAGCGCCGTCGGCGAAATCGACCAGGAAGACGCTTTTGGCTTTGCCCAGCTCATCGAAGCTGAGCGGGATCGGTGAGCCGCTATAGCGAATATGCTCCGATTTGGCGACGTTCTGCGCGCGGTGAATGTGGCCCAACGCGATATAGTCGGCGGGCGGGAAGGCCTGCGCCGGGAAGGCGTCGAGGGTGCCGATATAGATGTCGCGCACCGAGTCGGAGGTGGTGACGCCGACGGTGGTCAGGTGGCCGGTGGCGACGATCGGCAGCGGTAGGCCCAGCTGGTCGCGGCGCTCGCAGGCCGCCTGATACAGCGCTTGGTAATGTTCGGCGATGGCTTCCTGCAGCGCCTGCTGTTTCTGCGCGCCGGATTCGCCGGCGCGGCTGGTGAGCAGGTCGCGCGGCCGCAGGAACGGGATGGCGCAAAGCACCGCGCCCGGCTGGCCGTCGCGTTGGTTAAGCACCACGATCTGTTGTTCCGGGGCGCCCTGCGCGCTGGCGATCACCGTGGTGTTCAGGCAAGAGAGCAGTTCACGCGATTCGTTCAGCGTTGCGACCGAATCGTGGTTGCCGCCCAGCACCACTAATTGGCAGCCGGTGCGCTGCAGTTCCACCACGAAGCGATTGTACAGCTCGCGGGCATAGCTGGGCGGCGAGCCGGTATCGAACAGATCCCCGGCGACGATCAGCGCATCCACCTGCTGCTGTTCGATCTGTTCGATCAGCCAGTTCAGAAAAGCCTGGTGCTCGGCGGCGCGGCTTTTGGTGAAAAAGTACTGGCCAAGGTGCCAGTCAGAGGTGTGGATCAGGCGCATGACACTCCCGGATGCGAAGATAATGGCGATGATTATAAAGGCCGCGGCGGCGGCTGTCCCGGCGCAATGATGATGACAACCGGATGATTTTTCTTTACTGCGGGAAATAATCGCTATGCTTACTGCCTATAACAGCCGGTTTTTTTCATAAAAGTGTCACAAAACTGACGCATAATGGCGCCCGAAAAGTCGCTAACACATTGGCAGGATTGACGATGGCAAGACGCATACTGGTGGTGGAAGACGAAGCGCCGATCCGTGAGATGGTGTGCTTTGTGTTGGAACAGAATGGTTACCAACCGTTGGAAGCCGAGGATTATGACAGCGCCGTGACGCGTCTGTCTGAGCCGTTCCCTGATTTGGTGTTGCTTGACTGGATGTTGCCCGGGGGTTCCGGCATTCAGTTTATCAAACATATGAAGCGCGAAGCGCTGACCCGCGATATCCCGGTGATGATGCTGACCGCGCGCGGCGAAGAAGAAGACCGGGTGCGCGGCCTGGAAGTGGGGGCGGATGATTACATCACCAAGCCGTTCTCGCCCAAGGAGCTGGTGGCGCGCATCAAGGCGGTCATGCGCCGCATTTCGCCGATGGCGGTGGAAGAAGTGATTGAAATGCAAGGGCTGAGCCTGGACCCGTCCTCCCACCGCGTAATGGCGAACGATCAGGCGCTGGACATGGGGCCGACCGAGTTCAAGCTGCTGCACTTCTTTATGACCCACCCGGAGCGGGTTTATAGCCGTGAGCAGTTGCTTAATCACGTCTGGGGCACTAACGTTTATGTGGAAGACCGTACCGTTGACGTGCATATCCGTCGGCTCCGCAAGGCGTTAGAAACCAGTGGGCATGATAAAATGGTTCAAACCGTTCGGGGCACCGGCTACCGGTTCTCAACGCGCTACTGATCGCGCCGCGCTGGAGAATATGCCGTGTTAGAACGTCTGTCGTGGAAGAGGCTGGCTCTGGAGCTGGCTCTTTTCTGTCTGCCCGCCTTACTGCTGGGGCTGATTTTCGGTTATCTGCCCTGGTTCCTGCTGGCCTCCGCGCTGGCAGCGCTGGTGTGGAATTTCTACAACCAGCTCAAACTCTCCCATTGGCTGTGGATCGACCGCAGCATGACGCCGCCGCCCGGCCGCTGGAGCTGGGAGCCGCTGTTCTATGGCCTGTATCAGATGCAGCAGCGCAACCGCCGCCGCCGGCGCGAGCTGGCGCTGCTGATCAAGCGCTTTCGCAGCGGGGCCGAATCGCTGCCTGACGCGGTGGTGATGACCACCGTCGAAGGCAATATCTTCTGGTGCAACGGGCTGGCGCAGCATCTGCTCGGCTTTCGCTGGCCGGAAGACAACGGCCAGCACATCCTTAACCTGCTGCGTTATCCGGAATTCAGCCACTATCTGCAACAGCAGGAGTTTTCGCGCCCGCTGACGCTGCAGCTGAACAACGAACACTACGTCGAATTCCGCGTGATGCCGTATTCTGAAGGGCAACTGCTGATGGTGGCGCGCGACGTCACCCAGATGCGCCAGTTGGAGGGCGCGCGGCGCAACTTCTTCGCCAACGTCAGTCATGAACTGCGCACGCCGCTGACGGTGCTGCAGGGCTATCTGGAGATGATGGGCGACGAAGAGCAGGATGGCTCGCTGCGCAGCAAGGCGCTTAGCACCATGCAAGAGCAGACCCGCCGGATGGACGGGCTGGTCAAGCAGCTGCTGACGCTGTCGCGCATCGAGGCGGCGCCCAATGTCGACATGAACGAGCGGGTGGATATTCCGCTGATGCTGCGGGTGTTGCAGCGTGAGGCGCAATCGCTGAGCGGCGGCAATCACGAGATCACCTTCCGGGTGAACGAACAGCTCAACGTGTTCGGCAATGAAGACCAGTTGCGCAGCGCGGTGTCTAACCTGGTGTACAACGCGGTCAACCACACGCCGAAGGGCACCCATATCGAAGTCAGCTGGCAGCAGACGGCGCACGGCGCGCAATTCCAGGTCAGCGACAACGGGCCGGGCATCGCCGCCGAGCATCTGCCGCGCCTGACAGAGCGTTTTTATCGCGTCGACAAGGCCCGTTCGCGCCAGACCGGCGGCAGCGGGCTGGGGCTGGCGATCGTCAAGCACGCGCTCAGCCATCACGACGCGCGGCTGGAGATCCTCAGCGAACCGGGGATCGGCACCCGCTTTATCTTTACCTTGCCCAATCGGTTGATTGTTCCCGCCGCTTTATCAGAGAATGCGGTGAAAAATTAACGCGAGACACCGGTATGACCCGAATTACCCGAGGGCTGTTGCTTTGCCTGGCGCTGCTGGCCGGACGCGGCGCGCTGGCGCAGCCTGACGGCATGTTGGCGGGCAACCTGTCCAGCGTCGGCTCCGACACGCTGGCGAATTTGATGGCGCTGTGGGCGCAGGATTTCAGCCAGCATTATCCCAACGTCAACCTGCAGATCCAGGCCGCCGGTTCGTCGACCGCGCCGACCGCGTTGGCGGCGGGCGCCGCACAGCTGGGCCCGATGAGCCGGCCGATGAAGGCGGCCGAGGTTTCGGCGTTCGAACACCGTTACGGTTATGCGCCGCTGGCGGTGCCGGTAGCGGTGGATGCGCTGGTGGTGTTGGTGCATCAGGACAATCCGCTGCGCGGCCTTAACCTGCAGCAGCTCGATCGCATTTTCTCCGCCACCCGGCGCTGCGGTGAAAGCCAGCCGCTGACGCGCTGGGGCGAGCTGGGGCTGAGCGGCGACTGGGCGACACGCTCGCTGCAACGCTTCGGCCGCAACTCGGCGTCCGGCACCTACGGCTATTTCAAACTGCGCGCGCTGTGCGGCGGCGATTTCATGCCGCGCGTCAATGAGCTGCCCGGTTCGGCTTCGGTGGTGCAGGCGGTGGCCGGTTCGCTCAACGGCATCGGCTACGCCAGCATCGGTTTTCGCGCCAGCGGCGTGCGGCTGCTGCCGCTGGCGGAGTCGGGAGAAGACTATGTCGCGCCTACCGCCGCCAACGTGCGCAACGATCGCTACCCGTTGTCGCGCTATCTGTATATCTACATCAACAAAGCCCCCAATCAACCGCTGGAGCCGCTGACCGCCGCGTTCCTCGATCGCGTGCTGTCGACGCCAGGGCAAAGCCTGGTCAACCACGACGGCTATCTGCCGCTGCCGCCGGCCGCCCTGCAGAAGACTCGTCAGGCGCTCGGGTTGCCACCGCTCGCGCTGGCCACGGCGCAATAAGCGACAAAAATCGGCGTAATTTTCGCCTTTTTTCACGGCGAAACGGAGCTTATACCACGCGAAAATCGGGCGCTTATTGGCGTTTTCGCGCGGTAAAGCGATATATGCTTCACGTTTCGTGAATTCATTGTTCAAAAATGATACAAATCATGTAGTGTATATTTATTGATAGCCAATATGATCGACTGGTGGCTAAAGTTTATATGGTCGATAGCTCTGCTTTTCGCCGTGCGTCTTGCCTTGAAGCGCTATAAACGTTTACCTTAGCCTTCGTTGTCGGATTAAACCTCCATTTTTATAACTCCTAAAATTTTGCCCATCTTCATGAGCGGCCACTTTCGAATAGGGACATAAACGCCGGATCGACTGCGTTTAGGGTGCTTATTTGGCGCTGCGACGATCGGGCATGCCGGCAACCGGGTGGGGCGTTTCGCCACCACGCTATCGGACAATTTTTTTTCATTTGAACAGGCAACACGACATCGTATGAGTCATCGTTTAACGTCAAAAGATATCCTGGCACTGGGCTTCATGACCTTTGCCTTATTCGTTGGGGCCGGGAACATCATCTTCCCGCCGATGGTCGGCTTGCAGTCCGGTGAACACGTCTGGATCGCTGCGCTGGGCTTCCTGCTCACCGCCGTGGGCCTGCCGGTCATCACCGTCATCGCGCTGGCGCGCGTCGGCGGCGGCATCGACGCCCTCAGTTCGCCGATCGGCCGCGGCGCCGGCCTGCTGCTGGCGACCGTCTGCTACCTGGCCGTCGGCCCGCTGTTCGCCACGCCGCGCACCGCCACCGTGTCCTTTGAGGTGGGCATCGCCCCGCTGACCGGCGACGGCGCCATGCCGCTGTTCATCTACAGTCTGGTGTACTTCGCGCTGGTGATCGGCATCTCCCTGTATCCGGGCCGTCTGCTCGATACCGTCGGCCACGTGCTGGCGCCGCTGAAGATCGTCGCGCTGGCCGTACTGGGCATCGCCGCGCTGCTGTGGCCTGCCGGCACGCCTATCCCGGCGACGGCGGCTTATCAGAGCGTGCCTTTCTCCTCCGGCTTCGTTAACGGCTATCTGACCATGGATACGCTGGGCGCGCTGGTATTCGGCATCGTTATCGTCAACGCGGCGCGCTCGCGCGGCGTGAAAGACGCCGGTCTGTTGACCCGTTACACCATTCTGGCCGGTTTGATCGCCGGCGTGGGCCTGACGCTGGTTTATCTGAGCCTGTTCAAGCTGGGCTCCGGCAGCGGCGCGCTGGTGCCTGACGCCACCAACGGCGCGGTGATCCTGCACGCTTACGTTCAGAACACCTTCGGCGGCCTCGGCAGCTTCTTCCTGGCGGCGCTGATCTTCATCGCCTGCATGGTGACCGCGGTGGGCTTGACCTGCGCCTGCGCCGAATTCTTCGCGCAATACCTGCCGTTCTCTTACAAGACGCTGGTGTTTATCCTGGGCCTGTTCTCGATGGTGGTGTCCAACCTCGGCCTGAGCCACCTGATCCAGATCTCCATTCCGGTGCTGACCGCGATTTATCCGCCGTGCATCGTGCTGGTGGTGCTGAGCTTCACCCTGCGTTGGTGGCACAGCGCGCCGCGCATCATTGCGCCGGTGATGCTTGTCAGCCTGTTGTTTGGTATTCTTGACGCGGTGAAAGCGTCCAGTTTCCAGCAACTGCTGCCGGCCTGGTCCACTCACCTGCCGCTGGCGGAGCAGGGGTTGGCATGGTTGCCGCCTTCGCTGCTGATGTTGGCGCTGGTCGCGATTTATGATCGGGTGTGCACGCGTTCCCAAGTGACCGCGCACTGATAATCCCCCGGCTAAATCCAGGGCCACGGACATGTCCGTGGCTTTTTTTCGTTTAAAACTATGGGTCATTTTCATGCAACAACAGTCACCCACCACTGCCCCCGACAATAAGCTGAAACGCGGCCTCAGCACGCGTCATATCCGCTTTATGGCGCTGGGATCGGCCATCGGCACCGGGTTGTTCTACGGCTCGGCGGACGCCATCAAAATGGCCGGCCCGAGCGTGCTGCTGGCTTACCTGATCGGCGGCATCGTGGCCTTTATCATCATGCGCGCACTGGGGGAGATGTCGGTCAACAACCCGCAGGCCAGCTCATTTTCCCGCTACGCGCAGGACTACCTCGGCCCGATGGCGGGTTACATCACCGGCTGGACTTACTGCTTTGAGATCCTGATCGTCGCCATCGCCGACGTGACCGCCTTCGGCATCTATATGGGGGTCTGGTTCCCGGAAGTGCCGCACTGGATCTGGGTGCTGAGCGTGGTGCTGATCATCGGCGCCATCAACCTGATGAGCGTCAAGGTATTCGGCGAGCTGGAGTTCTGGTTCTCGTTCTTCAAGGTCGCCACCATCATCATCATGATTGCGGCCGGCATCGGCATCATCATCTGGGGTATCGGCAACGGCGGGCAACCGACCGGCATTCATAACCTGTGGTCGAACGGCGGCTTCTTCAGCAACGGCGTTATCGGCATGATCCTGTCGCTGCAGCTGGTGATGTTCGCTTACGGCGGCATTGAAATCATCGGCATCACCGCCGGCGAAGCCAAGGATCCGAAAAAATCGATTCCCAAAGCCATCAACTCAGTGCCGTGGCGCATTCTGGTGTTCTACGTCGGCACGCTGTTTGTCATCATGTCGATCTACCCGTGGAACCAGGTGGGCACCAACGGCAGCCCGTTCGTGCTGACCTTCCAGCATATGGGCATCACCGTGGCGGCGGGCATCCTCAACTTCGTGGTGATCACCGCTTCGCTGTCGGCGATCAACAGCGACGTGTTCGGCGTCGGCCGCATGCTGCATGGCATGGCCGAGCAAGGGCACGCGCCGAAGATGTTCAGCAAGGTGTCGAAACGCGGCATTCCCTGGGTGACGGTGGTGGTGATGATGCTGGCGCTGCTGCTGGCGGTATACCTCAACTACATCATGCCGGAGAGCGTGTTCCTGGTGATCGCCTCCCTGGCGACCTTCGCCACCGTGTGGGTGTGGATCATGATCCTGTTCTCGCAAATCGCCTTCCGCCGCAGCCTGAGCAAAGAGCAGGTGAAGCAGCTGGCGTTCCCGCTGCGCGGCGGGGTGTTCACCTCGGTGGTGGCGATCGTGTTCCTGGTGTTCATCATCGGCCTGATCGGTTACTTCCCGACCACGCGCGTCTCGCTGTACGCCGGCCTGGTCTGGGTGGTGTTGCTGCTGGCGGGGTACTGGTTCAAGGTCAACCATCAGAAAAAACGCGCGCCGTTGGCGACGCAGCAAGACTAAATGGAAAAACACCGGCTGAGGCCGGTGTTTTTTTAGGGGCAGGCGTTAAGCGAAGTCCAGCTTGCGCAGTTTCGAAACGTCGATGGACTGCCTGGCCTGCCACAGATCGTAAGCATCTTGCATGCCCATCCAGACCTGTTCGGAACTGCCTATTACGATGGACAGGCGGATGGCCATTTCCGGCGAGATATCGGATTTTCCGCTGATCAGGCGTTGAACCGTAGACGGCGCGACGTCCAATGCTTTGGCCAGCGCGCGCGCGCTGAGATTCAGCGTTTCCATGGTTTCTTTGATCAATTCTCCAGGATGAGGAGGATTATGCATGCGGTTCATTAGTGATAGTCCTCATAATTCACGATATAAACATCACCCTCGACCAGTTCAAACGTGATACGCCAGTTGCCGGTGACGGTGACGGATCACTGCCCGCTGCGAGCGCCCGTTAGCGGGTGCAAGAAGAAGCCGGGCAGATCTACGTCATCAATCACTTTCGCCAGATCCAGCACGCTCAGCCGCAGCGCGATTTTCTTCGCCTGCTTGGCGTCGATACCTGCCGTTGAACCGGTTTCGAAAAACTTTTTGAGTCCCTTATGCTTGAAGCTTCTTATCATCCTGATGGCTCCATGAGTGTTGCGCTATACGCATCACAGCCAGGTGTTGCGTGTGGCGCAACAAGATGGGGCGTTTTTTAACCTGCTATGCCAAGCGTTTGTCTTCCGCTTCCTCCTCCCCGGCGGCGCGCGCTTCGATGCGCATGCCGCCGTCGTTCAGCCGTTCCTCCTCTTCCTCGCCGGCGCAGCGCGCCAGCACTTCGCGAATGTCCTGCAGGTTGCTGCTGAGGGCGCTCAGCGAAGGTTGCAGATTGCGGGGCATGCGGCTTTCATCCAGCGACGCGCTGTGCAGGCAGCCGATAAACAGCAGGGTGGCCAGCAGGGTAAACAGCCGATGACGTATCCGTTTCAGCAAGGGCTTTCCCTCTCGGTGGTGAAGGTGATGGCGCATTAACGCCGTTTTCGCCGGGGAAAAGAAGGGGATGGAGATATCTGCTGGCAATTGAAAGAGAATAATTACCAGCAGACACAGTTACGTCAGCCGACGTCAGGAAGCGTTCACGCTTTGTCGCAGCATGCCGCGCAGGTCATTGCCGGTTGGCGTCTGATGCACGCGCAGGCCGAACTCGTCGATCACCGCCAGGATATGGTCGAAAATATCCGCCTGAATACTTTCGTACTCCGCCCAGACCGTGGTGTTGGTGAAGGCGTAGATTTCCAGCGGCAGGCCTTCCGGCGTCGGCGCCAGCTGGCGCACCATCAGCGTCATGTTCTGGTGAATGCGCGGATGAGCGCGCAGGTAGGCTTCCAGATAGGCGCGCAGCGTGCCGAGGTTGGTGAGGCGGCGGCCGTTGAGCGGCGAGGCCAGATCGACGGCGATCTCCTGGTTGTGCTGGCTCAGCTCCTGGGTCTTAACGTTCAGATAGCTGTGCAGCAGCGGGTTGCGCTGCAGGCGGCGCTGTTCCTCTTCCGACAGGAAGTGCACGCTGCCGGTGTCGATATTCAAACTGCGCTTGATGCGGCGCCCGCCGGATTCCGACATCGAACGCCAGTTTTTGAACGAGTCGGAGATCAGCGCGTAGGTCGGTATGGTGGTGACGGTGTTGTCCCAGTTACGCACTTTGACCGTGGTCAGGCCGATGTCGGTGACCGCGCCGTCGGCGCCGTATTTCGGCATTTCCAGCCAGTCGCCGATCTTCAGCATGTCGTTGGCGGAGAGCTGGATGCCGGCCACCAGCCCGAGGATCGGATCCTTGAACACCAACATCAAGACCGCGGTCATGGCGCCCAGGCCACTGAGCAGCAACAGCGGCGATTTGCCCATCAGCAGCGAGACGATCATGATGCCGATCAGGATCGCCGCCACCAGTTTCAGGCCCTGGAAAATGCCGCGCAGCGGCAGCTGATTGGAAATCGGGCTTTGGCGCAGCAGCGCCAGCAGCGTATCCAGCAGCGAGAACAGCGACAGCAGGGTGAAGGCGAGTATCCACACCTGCGCGGCGGTGACGATCACCGCCTGAGTCTGGCTGCCGCTCTGCAGCCACAGCGTCGCCTGGATGCTGATGATCACCCCTTGCAGCAGCAGCGCCACGCGCTGGAACAGTTTGTATTGGGTGATGGCCTGTTGCCAGACGCGCTGCGACTGCTGGCCACGGCGCTGAAGGGCCGCCAACACCACCCGGTGCAGCACCAGGTGGATCGCGACCGAGATCAGAACAATCAACCCCAATACCATCAACAGCGACATCACTCCGCCGAATTCCAAACCAAACTGTTCCAGCCAGCGCGTTATCTGTTGTTGCATTACCGCTCCTTAAAAAATGCGCAAAAAATATCCTGTAAACTTAAAACGCGTTAGCCTAAGGGGGAACGTGCAGGATTTGTGCCTGTTTACCTTTTTTTACATCAAGTTAGCGTTATTTTTCAGTCTCCGCCCCCCGGCTCATCCCCGGGTTTTGCGGCCAGAGAGGAGGGGGAGTTGCACTTAACGTGGCATTGTTCGTTTTTGAAGAACGCCGTCGATTTCGTTTGGTACAGCAGGAGAACAGTATGCTTAACGCCTGGCATCAACCGGTCCCGCCTTTTGTGGTGAAACAAGGGCAACGTTTGGATATCACGCTGTGGTTACAAGGGGATGAACTGCCGGAACGGGTATTTTTGCGCGCCGAACCGGACAACGAAGAGTGGCTGCTGACGATGAAAGCGCAGCGCCACGAGGGGATGCGGCGCTACCAGGCCAGCCTGACGCTGAATGAGGGCGAGCCGACGCGGCGTTACTGCTTCAAGCTGCTGTGGGCCGATCGCCAACAGTGGTTCGGCCCGCAGGGCTGGTCGCCAACGCCGCCGGGCCAGCTGGCGCAGTTCGCCGTCGACGATCCTGACAATGGCCCCGCGTGGGTGGCGGATCAGCTGTTCTACCAGATTTTCCCCGATCGCTTCGCCAGCAGCGGCGGCGAGCACGGCATCCAGAGCGGCAGCTACCGCCATCACGCGGCCGGCGCCGAGGTGATTCGGCGCGACTGGCAGCACCCGTTGGAGGATCGCCACGCCGCCTCGACCTTTTACGGCGGCGATCTGGACGGCATCAGCGCCAAACTGCCGTATTTGCAGCAGCTGGGCGTGACGGCGCTGTATTTGAACCCGATTTTTACCGCGCCGAGCGTGCATAAGTACGATACCGAGGACTATTACCAGGTCGATCCGCACTTCGGCGGCAACGCGGCGCTGCAGCGTTTGCGAGTGAGCACTCACAAAGTGGGCATGAAACTAGTGCTGGACGGGGTCTTCAACCACACCGGCGACTCGCACCCGTGGTTCGACCGCCATCGTCAGGGCGAAAACGGCGCCTGTCACCACCCCGATTCGCCGTATCGCGGTTGGTTCAACTTTTACCCGGACGGCCGCGCGCTCGACTGGAAGGGCAACGCCAGCCTGCCGAAGCTCAATTTCGCCGAGCCGCAGGTGGCGGAAGCGATTTATCAGGGGGAAGGCAGCGTGGTGCGTCACTGGCTGCGCCCGCCGTACAGCATCGACGGCTGGCGGCTGGACGTGGTGCATATGCTGGGGGAGAACGGCGGCGCCACCGGCAATCTGCGCCACCTGGCGGGCATCTATCAGGCGGTGAAGCAGGAGAATCCACAGGCCTATGTCTTGGGTGAGCACTTCGGCGACGCGCGCCGCTGGCTGCACGCCGGCGTGGAGGATGCGGCGATGAACTACATGGGGTTCGCGCTGCCGGTGCGGGCGTTTTTGGCGGGGCTGGACGTGGCCTACCACCCGGTGCGGCTGGACGCCGCCGGGTGCGCGCAGTGGATGGACGGTTACCGCGCCGGGCTGCCGCACAGCCGCCAACTGATCCAGTTCAATCAGCTGGACAGCCACGATACCGCGCGCTTCCTCACGCTGTTGCAGGGGAATGCGGCGCGCATGCAGATGGCGGCGGTGTGGTTGCTGAGCTGGATCGGCGTGCCTTGCCTCTATTACGGTGATGAGATTGGCCTGGATGGCGGCAACGATCCGTTTTGCCGCAAGCCGTTCCCATGGGACGTCGGCGACTGGGACCGGCCGTTGTTGACGCTGTTCCAGCGCATGGCGGCGCTGCGTAAACAGAGCCTGGCGTTGCGCCGAGGCGGCTGTCAGGTGCTGTACGCCAGCGGAGAAACGCTGGTGTTCGTGCGCCTGTATCAGCAGGAGCAGGTGCTGGTGGCGCTGCAGCGCGACGGCAGCGGCCAGGCGCAGTTGCCGCACAACCCGCTGTTGGCCCGCGGCCCGTGGCGGCGTGTGGAAGGGCGAGGCGAGTTGAGCGAAACGACAGGAGGGTTGCGCCTGCAGTTGGCGGAAGAGTCGGCCACCGTGTGGCGCTGCGGGGGCTAAAGGGAGTGCGGGGGCAGAAACGCCCCCGCGGTTAAGGTGAGTGGGTGTTTACATCAGTAACCGACCGCGGAGCCTGCCGGGCGACGCACGTCGTTGGCGCCGTACAGATAGCCTTCGCGCACTTTGCCGGATACCGCCGAATCGTTGCCGGAGTTGGCCGGGCTGACGCCCGCCGCGCCCGGCAAACCGACCAGAATCAGTTCGGCGGCGCCCCACGGCGTTTGCTCGACCATCTTGTAGCCCATGCCGCTCAGCAGCTTCAGCGTATCGGCGGAAACGCCGCGCTGTTCGTAGTACACCTCATCCGGCAGCCATTGGTGATGGATGCGCGGTGCGTCCACCGCTTCCTGCGGCGCCATGCCGTGGTCGATCACGTTCAACGCGGTCTGCAGGGTGATGGTGATGATGCGCGAACCGCCCGGCGAGCCCAGCACCATAAAGATCTTGTTATCCTTGGTCACCAGCGTCGGGCTCATCGACGATAGTGGGCGCTTACCGGGGGCAATGCTGTTGGCGGTGCCCTGTACCAGCCCGTACAGGTTTTTCTCGCCCACTTTCACCGTAAAGTCGTCCATCTCGTCGTTGAGGAAGAAGCCGGTACCCGGTGCGATGACGACAGCGCCGAAGCGACCGTTGACGGTATAGGTGGTGGAAACCGCGTTGCCGTCGTGATCGACGATCGAATAGTGGGTGGTTTCCGGCTTCTCATGCGGCTCCATGCCGGGCTGCACGTTTTCCGACGGCGTGGCCTTGTCCGCGACGATTTTCTTGCGGATCTGCTCGGCGTAGCTCTTGCTCACCAGTCGGTCGATCGGGTTCTTGATGAATTCCGGGTCGCCAAGGTAGGTGTTGCGATCCATGTAGGCATGGCGCATCGCTTCGGTCATGGTGTGAATGGCCGCCGCCGAGTTGAAGCCCATGCTTTTCAGATCATAGCCTTCCACCACGTTGAGGATTTCGCACAGCGTCACGCCGCCGGAACTGGGAGGCGGCGCTGACACGAACTTGTAGCCGCGATAGCTGCAGGTGATCGGCGGGGTTTCGGTGACTTTATAGTTGGCGAAGTCGGCGGCGGTCAAAATGCCGCCGCCCTGTTTGGCCGCCGCCTCTACCGCCTGCGGGATCTTGCCTTTGTAGAAGGCGTCGGTTCCCCCTTTGGCGATGGCTTCCAGCGTGTTGGCCAGATCGGTTTGCACCAGCTTGTCCCCCGGCTGCAGCGGGCTGCCGTCCGGGCGCAGGAAGATTTTGGCCGATTCGGGATCCTGCCTGAAGCGCGCGATGGTGGTGTCGAGGATATCGGTGTCGGCGCGGGTCAGCACAAAGCCTTCGCGCGCCAGCCTGATCGCCGGCGCCAGCACCTGTTCGCGGCTCAGTTTGCCGTACTTCTCACGCGCGGTTTCCATCCCCAGCACGGTGCCCGGCACGCCCGCCGCCAGATAGCCGTACAGGCTGGCGTCTTTCTTCACCTTGCCGTCGGCGTCCAGATACATGTTGGCGCTGGCCGCCGCCGGCGCGGTTTCGCGGAAGTTGATGAAGGTATCGGTGCCGTCCGCCAGGTGGACGGTCATAAAGCCGCCGCCGCCGATGTTGCCGCAGCAGGGGTTCACCACCGCTTGCGCATAGCCGACCGCCACGGCGGCGTCGATGGCGTTGCCGCCCATCTTCAGGATATCCACCCCGACCTGCGAGGCCAGATGCTGCGAGGTGACCACCATGCCGTTTTGGGCTTCCACCGCTGGGTTGGATGCCGCATACAGGCTGCCGCTGACCAGCAGCGCCGCCATGGTCAGGGGTTTGCTCCATTTCTGTAAAAACATAGTTATTCCTACCCTGTCAGTTTTTTATTGTGTTGTGTTTGCTTGCCGCTGTTCGCTTGCAAAGCGCGAGCCAGCGTTATTGATAGTAGCCGCAGATGGGCATTCGCGCGGCGAACTGGGCGGGAAATGTGAGCGGAAACAGGGAAATAAAGCACTGAAGACGGGCGGTCTGCCCCAAAAAGGGGCATAAAAAAACCGGCCGCGTGGGCCGGTTGATTCACTATCAGGCTGAAATTACAGCTTGGCAGCGTTTTCAGACAGGTATTTTGCCACGCCGTCTGGGGAAGCGCCCATACCTGCTTTGCCTTTTTCCCACTGAGCCGGGCAGACTTCACCGTGCTCTTCGTGGAATTGCAGCGCGTCAACGGTACGGATCATTTCGTCGATGTTACGGCCGATTGGCAGGTCGTTAACAACCTGAGCACGCACGATGCCGTCTTTGTCGATCAGGAAGGAGCCGCGCAGCGCAACGCCGGCTTCCGGGTGTTCGATGCCGTAAGCTTTCTGGATTTCACGCTTAACGTCAGCAACCATTGCGTATTTCACTTCACCGATGCCGCCTTTGTCGACAGGGGTTTTACGCCATGCGTTGTGGACGAATTCTGAGTCGAAGGAAACGCCAACCACTTCAACGCCACGCTTCTGGAACTCTTCATAGCGGTGATCGAAAGCGATCAGCTCGGAAGGGCATACGAAGGTGAAGTCCATTGGCCAGAAGAACAGCACGGCCGGTTTGCCGTTCAGGTGCTTCTTCAGGTTGAAGTTTTCAACGATTTCGCCGCTACCCAGTACGGCAGCTGCAGTGAAGTCAGGGGCTTGACGAGTTACCAGGACCATAATTACTCCTGTAATAGGTGTTAAAGGGTGGATGTAAAAACAAGGGCCAGTATAGGGGCCATGACTTGGTGAATAAAGGGTAAAAGACCAATCAATGAGATAGCTTTTACCTATCAAAGTCGTTGATATAATTTATCAAGCTTTAAAAATAACCTTTTCCTGCAAAAGGGCAAGCGGCAAAACGTAAATTCTTGCAATGCGCTGCAATTTCAAACGCTTGGGCTTGACCTCAGAGCGTTTTTTCCTTCGCCTGCTGCATCATTTTCGGATAAAACTGCCAGAAGTGTGTTTCAAGCTGATGATAATGTTGTTCGACGTCGGCGAACGAGCCGGCCAGCGCTTCGAGGCGTGGACGGCGGCTGGCCATGCCCTGCAATACCCGGGCGATGAACGGCAATTCGGCGTAGCGTTCCAGCCAGCGTTCCGGCCACAGATAGCCGTTCAGGTTCTGAAAACGCGGGGGCGTGAGCGGCAGGTAAGGTTCGATCTGGCTGCGGGCTTCCTGGGTAAACTGGTGCAGGTCGCGTGAAGGCTCCAACTGTTGCCAGTGGCGCGCCAGAAAATGGTCCCACACCACGTCGAGGGTGATCGGCGCCACGCGGCGGTAGGGGGCGCTGAAATAGTCGCGGCAGGCTTTCACCTGCGGCAGGCTGTCGGTCAGCACGTCGACGCGGCGGTGCATCATGATGCCGGCCACGACCTCGGGCTGGTAGTCGGCGGCGGGGTTGCCGCGAACGAAATCGGCCAGCAGGTTGCCCAGCAGCGAGCTGTCTGCCAGCATGGCCAGGTGAAGGTGAGCGAGAAAATTCATCCCTCAACTATACCTGAAGTCAGGCAAATCCTCCTTATTTCTTGCCGCTGACCGCCCCCGGCTTTAGACTAGGCCGCCTGTTTTTTACCAACCAGCCTTAAATTGAAGAAGTGAATACCCATGCGCGTCGCTGATTTTTCGTTTGAACTTCCCGAATCCCTGATTGCCCACTATCCCCAGGCCGAGCGCAGCGCATGCCGCCTGCTGCAGCTGGATGGGCCGAGCGGGGCGCTGACGCACGGCGTATTCACCGATCTGCTGGATAAGCTGGAAGCCGGCGACCTGCTGGTGTTCAACAATACCCGCGTGATCCCGGCGCGCATGTTCGGCCGCAAGGTCAGCGGCGGCAAGATAGAAGTGCTGGTGGAGCGCGTGCTGGACGACCATCGCGTGCTGGCGCACGTGCGCGCGTCGAAAGCGCCCAAGCCGGGCGCCGAGCTGCTGTTGGGGGATGACGAGAGCATCGCCGCCACCATGGTGGCGCGCCACGAGACGCTGTTCGAGCTGCGCTTCAACGACGAACGCGACGTATTCACCATTCTTAACGCGGCCGGCCACATGCCGCTGCCGCCTTATATCGCTCGCCCGGATGAAGACGCCGACCGTGAGCTGTATCAGACGGTCTACAGCGAGAAACCGGGCGCGGTCGCCGCGCCGACCGCCGGCCTGCACTTCGACGAACCGCTGCTGGCGGCGCTGCGCGCCAAAGGCGTGGAAATGGCGTTCGTGACGCTGCACGTCGGCGCCGGCACCTTCCAGCCGGTGCGCGTGGAAACCATCGAAGATCACGTGATGCACGCCGAATACGCCGAAGTGCCGCAGGACGTGGTGGATGCGGTGCTGGCCTGCAAAGCGCGCGGCAAGCGCGTCGTGGCGGTGGGCACCACCTCGGTGCGTTCGCTGGAAAGCGCCGCGGCGGCCAGCAAAGAGGCGCTGATTGCGCCGTTCTTCGGCGATACCAGCATCTTTATCTATCCGGGCTATCACTACCAGGTGATCGACGCGCTGGTGACCAATTTCCACCTGCCGGAATCGACCCTGATCATGCTGGTATCGGCCTTCGCCGGCTATAAAAATACCATGAACGCCTATCAGCAGGCGGTGGCCGAGCAGTATCGCTTTTTCAGCTACGGCGATGCGATGTTCATCAGCCGTAACCCGCAGGCGGAAAACGAGTCCGTCGGCGGTTAATTTCCCGGGCTGCGCCTACGGCGCGGCCCCGTTTCAACGACATCAGACTGTTTCTCTGATGCTGGAGGCTTTGTGAAGTACGAACTACAAACTACCGATGGCCGCGCACGCCGCGGCCGCCTGATTTTCGACCGCGGCGTGGTGGAAACCCCGGCCTTTATGCCGGTCGGCACCTACGGTACGGTCAAGGGCATGACGCCGGAAGAAGTGAAAGAGACCGGCGCGCAGATCCTGCTGGGCAACACCTTCCACCTGTGGCTGCGCCCGGGCCAGGAGATCATGAAGCTGCACGGCGATCTGCACGACTTCATGCAGTGGCCGGGCCCGATCCTCACCGACTCCGGCGGTTTCCAGGTGTTCAGCCTGGGGGCGATGCGCAAGATCAAAGAGGAAGGCGTGTACTTCCGTAACCCGATCAACGGCGACAAGGTGTTCCTGAGCCCGGAAAAATCGATGGAAATCCAGTATGACCTGGGCTCCGACATCGTGATGATTTTCGACGAATGCACGCCGTACCCGGCCGACTGGGACTACGCCAAGCGTTCGATGGAAATGTCGCTGCGTTGGGCGCAGCGCAGCCGCCAGCGTTTCGACGAGCTGGAAAATAAAAATGCGCTGTTCGGCATCATTCAGGGCGGCGTTTACGAAGATTTACGTGATGTTTCCGTCAAAGGGCTGGTGGATATCGGCTTTGACGGGTACGCTGTGGGCGGCTTGGCTGTAGGCGAGCCGAAAGAGGATATGCATCGCATTCTTGAACACGTTTGCCCGCAAATTCCGGAAGATAAGCCACGCTATTTGATGGGCGTCGGCAAGCCGGAAGATTTGGTGGAAGGCGTGCGTCGCGGCATCGACATGTTCGACTGCGTCATGCCGACCCGCAACGCCCGCAACGGCCATTTGTTCGTGACTGACGGTGTGGTAAAAATCCGTAATGCCAAGCACAAGGATGATACGTCTCCGCTGGATAAGGACTGTGATTGCTACACGTGTCGCCATTACAGCCGCGCCTACTTGCACCATCTCGACCGTTGCAACGAAATATTGGGTGCTCGACTGAACACAATTCATAACCTGCGTCACTACCAGCGCCTGATGGCGGGTTTACGCCAGGCTATCGAAGAGGGTAAATTAGAGCAGTTTGTTGCGGATTTCTATGGTCGGATCGGCAAGCCGATTCCGCCTTTAAACGCTTGATCTAATAATTGATAACTTAATGAGGGAATTTCAATGAGCTTTTTCATTTCTGACGCCGTCGCATCCGCAGGGGCTCCGGCTCAGGGAAGCCCGTACTCTCTGATCATTATGCTGGTGGTGTTCGGCCTGATCTTCTACTTCATGATCCTGCGCCCACAGCAGAAGCGCGCTAAAGATCACAAGAAGCTGATGGACTCCATCGGTAAAGGCGACGAAGTGCTGACCACCGGCGGCCTGATCGGTCGCGTGACCAAAGTGGCCGACACCGGCATCATCGCCATCGCGCTGAACGACACCACGGAAGTGATGATCAAGCGTGACTTCGTGGCGGCCGTTCTGCCGAAAGGTACCATGAAGGCCCTGTAATCTTTTTTCCCGAAGGGAATTGCCGTGCTAAACCGTTATCCTTTGTGGAAGTATCTGATGTTGATCGTCGTGATCCTCGTCGGTCTGCTTTATGCGCTTCCCAACATCTACGGTGAGGATCCGGCCGTACAAATCACTGGCGCGCGCGGCGTCGCCGCCAGTGAAACTACGCTGGACCAGGTCCGTACCGTATTAGAAAAAGACAACATCGCGAGCAAGTCGATTGCGCTGGAAAATGGCGCCATCCTGGCTCGCTTTAAAGATCCTGACGTTCAGCTGCGCGCCCGCGAAGCGCTGGTGACCGAGCTGGGTGACAAATTCGTCGTGGCGCTGAACCTGGCGCCGGCCACGCCGACCTGGCTGGCCATGCTGGGCGCAGAGCCGATGAAACTCGGCCTGGACCTGCGCGGCGGCGTACACTTCCTGATGGAAGTGGACATGGACACCGCGTTGAGCAAGCTGCAGGAACAGACCATGGATACCCTGCGCAGCGAGCTGCGCGAGAAGGGCATTCCTTACGCGTCTATCCGCAAGCTGGACAATAACGGCGTGGAAGTTCGCTTCCGCGACGATGCGGCTCGCGATCAGGCCATCAGCTACATCGGTCCGCGTCAGCGCGATCTGGTGCTGTCCGCCAACGGCGCCAACACCATGAAAGCCAACCTGACGGACGCCCGTCTGAGCGAAGCGCGCGAATACGCCGTCCAGCAGAACATCACTATCCTGCGTAACCGCGTCAACCAGCTCGGCGTCGCCGAACCGCTGGTGCAGCGCCAGGGCGCCGACCGCATCGTGGTTGAGCTGCCGGGCATTCAGGACACCGCGCGCGCCAAAGAAATTCTGGGCGCCACCGCGACCCTGGAGTTCCGCCTGGTGAACACCAATGCGGATGCCACTGCTGCGGCCAACGGCCGCGTGCCGGGCGACTCCGAGGTGAAATACACCCGTGACGGCCAGCCGATCGTGCTGTACAAGCGCGTGATCCTGACCGGTGACCACATCACCGACTCCACCTCGAGCACCGACGAATACAACCAGCCGCAGGTTAACATCTCGCTGGACAGCGCCGGCGGCACGTCCATGTCCAACTTCACCAAGGATAACATCGGCAAGCCGATGGCGACCCTGTTCGTGGAGTATAAGGACAGCGGCAAGAAAGACGCTAACGGCCGTGCGGTGCTGGTGAAACAGGAAGAAGTGATCAACGTGGCGAACATTCAGTCGCGTCTGGGCAACAGCTTCCGCATCACCGGCATCGGCAACCCGAACGAAGCGCGTCAGCTTTCGCTGCTGCTGCGTGCGGGTGCGCTGATCGCGCCGATTCAGATCGTCGAAGAGCGCACCATCGGTCCAACCCTGGGTCAGCAGAACATCACCCAAGGTCTGGAAGCCTGTCTGTGGGGCCTGGTGGCGTCCATCGTCTTCATGGTGGTCTGGTACCGTAAGTTCGGCGTGATCGCCACCACGGCGCTGGTCGCCAACCTGGTGCTGATCGTCGGCGTGATGTCCCTGTTGCCGGGGGCGACGCTGACCATGCCGGGTATCGCCGGGATCGTGTTGACGCTGGCGGTGGCGGTTGACGCCAACGTACTGATTAACGAACGTATCAAGGAAGAGCTGAAGAACGGCCGGTCCGTTCAGCAGGCGATCCATGAGGGCTATAAAGGCGCGTTCTCCAGTATCGTCGATGCCAACATCACCACCCTGATCACCGCGGTCATCCTGTACGCAGTGGGCACCGGTTCGATCAAAGGCTTTGCGATCACCACCGCTATCGGTGTGGCGACGTCCATGTTCACCGCGATTGTCGGTACCCGTGCCATCGTCAACCTGCTTTACGGCGGCAAACGCATTAACAAGCTGTCTATCTGAGGAGTGCGTTGTGGCACAGGATTATACTGTTGAGCAACTCAACTACGGCCGTAAAGTCTACGACTTTATGCGCTGGGACTATTTGGCCTTCGGCATCTCGTTGCTGCTGTTGGTCGCGTCGATCGTCACCATGTCGGTGCGCGGGTTTAACTGGGGTCTGGATTTCACCGGCGGTACGGTGATTGAAATCAACCTGGAGAAACCGGCTAACCTCGACCTGATGCGCGATACGCTGGAGAAGGCCGGGTTCCAGGATCCGATCATCCAGAACTTCGGCAGCAGCCGCGACGTGATGGTGCGCATGCCACCGGCGACCGGCACCGCAGGCCAGGAACTGGGCAACAAGGTGATCGGCGTGATCAACGACTCGGTGGATAAAAACGCCACCGTGAAGCGCATCGAGTTCGTCGGCCCGAGCGTGGGCAGCGAACTGGCGCAAACCGGCGGCATGGCGCTGCTGGTGGCGTTGATCTGTATCCTGATCTACGTCGGTTTCCGCTTCGAATGGCGCCTGGCGCTGGGGGCGGTTATCGCGCTGGCGCACGACGTGATCATCACGCTGGGCGTGCTGTCGCTGTTCCACATCGAGATTGACCTGACCATCGTCGCGTCCCTGATGTCGGTTATCGGTTACTCGCTGAACGACAGCATCGTGGTTTCCGACCGTATTCGTGAGAACTTCCGCAAGATCCGCCGCGGCACGCCTTACGAGATCATGAACGTGTCGTTGACCCAGACGCTGAGCCGTACGCTGATGACTTCCGGTACTACCCTGATGGTGGTGCTGATGCTGTACATCTTCGGTGGCGCGATGCTGCAAGGCTTCTCGCTGGCGATGTTGATCGGCGTGTCGATCGGTACCGTCTCCTCCATCTACGTCGCGTCCGCGCTGGCGTTGAAACTGGGGATGAAACGCGAGCACATGCTGCAGCAAAAAGTGGAAAAAGAGGGCGCGGATCAGCCTTCGATTCTGCCTTAACCGCCGCAGTATTCAGCGAAATGAAAAGGAGCGCCCATCGGCGCTCCTTTTTTTTGCTTTGGGTTTCAGCGTTGCTGCACCACCGCCGGTTGGGCGGTCGAAACCAGACTGTGCAGACGGATATAGCCCAATTGTTCCGGCGTCACGCCGCTGAAGCGCAGCTCAAAGTCCTGGGCGGGTTTCGGCAGCAGCGAATCGGCGCTGGCGATCGGTTGCGACAGCGCCTCGGCGGTCAGCGGCCGCCCGGTGGCGTCGTCCAGTTGGCCCCATTCCACCACCGCTTTGAACGGCGGCAGCGTGGCCTGTGAGAGGATGCGCACATGCAGCTGCGCCTGCGTGCCGTTGGCTTCGCTCTTGATGTGGCTCAGCGAAACGCTCAGCTCGCCGATGCCGCTCTGCAAACGGGCGGCGCTTCGGGCCGCCGGCAGCAGGTAGACGCCGTTGTCGGAGTGCTGATTGAGCATATTCTGCCGCTCCAGCGCGGTGGTTTGATCGGTCAGCACGCTCACTTTCTGGTTCAGCGCGGCGACCTGATGGCGCAGTTGAGGCACGGCGGCGTTGTGCGCGCAGCCTGCCAGCAACACGGCGGCGGTGAGCAGGGCGATTTTGGGGTAACAGGTTGTCATGACGGCGATTTCCTATGCTGAATCTCCTGCTATCAGCTTAGTCCGCTCGGAGGGGAAAGTCATATCGGCGCCGCTTCCCGGCGGCGTGTTGCAACAAATGGCCGCCGCCCTTTGTTGTGGCTGCACTTCGGGGTAAACTGCGTTTATCTATAAAAACGTTTATCAGGACGTGTTATGCATTGCCCTTTCTGCGCCGCCGTTGATACCAAAGTCATTGATTCCCGCCTGGTGGGGGACGGTTCGCAAGTGCGCCGCCGCCGCCAGTGTCTGGTGTGCAATGAGCGCTTCACCACCTTCGAGGTGGCCGAGCTGGTGATGCCGCGAGTGATTAAAAGCGATGAGGTGCGCGAGCCGTTCAACGAAGACAAACTGCGCCGCGGCATGCTGAAAGCGCTGGAAAAGCGCCCGGTAAGCTCGGACGATGTGGAAAACGCCCTTAATCATATCAAATCCCAACTGCGCGCCACCGGCGAACGCGAAGTGCCGACCAAACTGGTGGGTAATCTGGTGATGGACGCGTTGAAAAAGCTGGATAAGGTCGCCTACATTCGCTTTGCGTCGGTGTACCGCAGCTTCGAGGACGTGCGCGAGTTCGGCGAAGAGATTGCCCGCCTGCAAGACTAAAGGATCTTTCATGCATCACGACGAATTTTATATGGCGCGCGCCTTCGAACTGGCGCGCCTGGGGCGTTTCACCACCGCGCCCAATCCGAACGTCGGCTGCGTTATCGTGCGCGACGGCGAAATTGTCGGTGAAGGCTACCATCTGCGCGCCGGCGAGCCGCACGCGGAAGTGCACGCGCTGCGCATGGCGGGCGACAAGGCGCGCGGCGCCACCGCCTATGTGACGCTCGAGCCGTGCAGCCACCACGGCCGCACACCGCCCTGCGCCGATGCGCTGGTGGCCGCCGGCGTGACGCGGGTGGTCGCGGCGATGCAAGATCCCAATCCGCAGGTGGCGGGGCGCGGGCTGTACAAGCTGCAGCAGGCCGGCGTCGAAGTCCGTCATGGCCTGATGCTGGCCGAGGCCGAAGCGGTCAACCTGGGCTTCCTCAAGCGCATGCGCACCGGTTTCCCTTACGTGCAGCTGAAGCTGGGCGCGTCGCTGGACGGCCGCACGGCGATGGCCACCGGCGAGAGCCAGTGGATCACCTCACCCGAAGCGCGTCAGGACGTGCAGCGCCTGCGCGCGCAGAGCGCCGCGATTCTCAGCACCAGCGCCACCGTGCTGGCGGACGATCCGTCGCTGACGGTGCGTTGGGATGAGCTGGACGCCGAGACGCAGCGCCTCTATCCGCGCGAAAATCTGCGCCAGCCGCTGCGCATCCTGCTCGACAGCCAAAATCGCATCACCCCGCAGCACCGCGTGGTGCAGCAGCCGGGCGCTACCTGGCTGGCGCGCCTGCAGGCGGATGAACAGGCCTGGCCGCAAGAGGTCGAACAGTTTATCTGCCCGGCGCACGGCGGCGGCATTGATCTGGTGGTGATGATGATGCTGTTGGCCAAGCGCCAGGTGAATTCAATCTGGGTAGAGGCGGGCGCAATGCTGGCCGGCGCGCTGCTGCAGGCCGGCCTGGTGGATGAGCTCATTTTGTACATCGCGCCGAAACTGTTGGGCGATAATGGCCGTGGCCTGTGTCATCTGCCGGGCCTGGAACGGCTGGCCGACGCGCCGGAATTCGTCTTTAGCGACGTGCGCCAGGTCGGCCCCGATCTGCGTTTGCGCCTGCGGGTGAAACACTGAATCTCGCGCCCGCGCGCCGGTTTTACAAAAGCGCCGCGCAGGCGATGAAAGAATATGATAGAATCCGCCCCCCTGCGGGGTATTGAACCCATTTTTAAGGAAAGCCCATGAAAGTTATCGAAGGTGTTGTTGCTACTCCAAATGCCCGTGTGGCGATCGCAATTGCACGTTTTAACAATTTCATCAACGACAGCCTGCTGGAAGGCGCCATCGACGCGCTGAAACGCATTGGTCAGGTTGCTGACGACAACATCACCGTTGTCTGGGTCCCGGGCGCTTACGAGCTGCCGCTGACGGCGAGCGTATTGGCCAAAACCGGCAAATACGACGCGGTTATCGCGCTGGGCACCGTTATCCGCGGGGGCACCGCGCACTTCGAATATGTGGCGGGCGAAGCCAGCTCCGGCATCGGCAACGTTGCGATGAATGCCGAAATCCCGGTTGCCTTTGGCGTGCTGACCACCGAAAGCATCGAACAGGCGATCGAACGCGCCGGCACTAAAGCGGGCAACAAGGGCGCTGAAGCCGCGTTGACCGCACTTGAAATGATTAATGTTATCAAAGCTATTAAAGCCTGAATTTAGTTAAGGGGAATTCCGTGAAACCTGCTGCTCGTCGCCGCGCTCGTGAGTGCGCTGTTCAAGCGCTTTACTCTTGGCAGTTGTCTAAAAACGACCTTGCCGATGTTGAACACCAGTTCCTGACGGAGCAGGATGTCAAAGATGTTGACGTCGCCTATTTTCGCGAGTTGCTGTCCGGCGCGGCAGTGAATGCAGGTATGCTGGACGAACTGATGGCGCCATACCTGTCGCGTCAGCTCGAAGAGCTGGGCCAGGTGGAGCGCGCGGTGCTGCGCGTCGCGCTGTTTGAACTGAAGATGCGCGAGGATGTCCCTTACAAAGTGGCGATCAACGAAGCGATCGAGCTGGCGAAAACCTTCGGCGCGGAAGACAGCCACAAGTTTGTGAACGGGGTGCTGGATAAAGTGGCGCCAACCCTTCGCAAGAAAAAGTAAAACATTAAGGCCGGCATTCCCGGCCTTAATTTCTTCTCGTGGAATATCGATATGGCATGCGGCGAATTTGACCTCATTGCCCGCTATTTTGACCGGTTTAAGCGCGTGCGCCGGGATGTACAGTTGGGCATTGGAGATGACTGCGCACTGCTGGCAGTGCCGGAAAAACAGCTGGTGGCCGTCAGTACCGATACGTTGGTGGCGGGCGTGCACTTCTTGCCGGATATCGATCCGGCCGATCTCGGTTATAAAGCGCTGGCGGTCAATCTGAGCGATCTGGCGGCGATGGGCGCCGATCCGGCGTGGCTCTCGCTGGCCCTGACCCTGCCGGAGGTGAACGAACCCTGGCTGAAGGCCTTCAGCGACAGCCTGTTTGATCAGCTCAACTATTACGGCATGCAGCTGATCGGCGGCGATACCACGCGCGGCCCGCTGAGCATGACGTTGACCATTCAGGGTTTGATCCCGGCCGGCCGGGCGTTGACCCGCAGCGGCGCGCGCATCGGCGACTGGATCTACGTGACCGGCACGCTGGGCGACAGCGCCGCCGGTCTGGCGATCCTGCAGGATCGCCTGGCGGTGCCGGATGCGGCGGCGCGCGATTACCTGCTCGCTCGCCATCTGCGGCCGCAGCCGCGGGTGCTGCAGGGGCAGGCGCTGCGGGATCTGGCCAGCTCGGCGATCGACATCTCCGACGGCCTGATTTCCGATCTGAAACACATCCTGAAGGCCAGCGACTGCGGGGCACGCATCGTGCTGGACGAGCTGCCGATGTCGCAGGCGCTGAGCAGCCACACCGACGCCGAGCAGGCGCTGCGCTGGGCGCTGGCGGGCGGCGAAGATTACGAGCTGTGCTTCACCGTGCCGGAGATCAACCGCGGCGCGCTGGAAGTGGCGCTGAGCCACCTCGGCGCCGACTACACCTGCATCGGCCAAATTGGTCCGCTGTCTGAAGGCATCCGCTATTATCGCGACGACGAAGCGGTAGAGCTGGACTGGGCCGGGTTCGATCATTTCAATGCGGAGCCGGGCACCCATGGATGAAGCCAAACGTCGGCTGCGGATGAGCAATCCGTGGCACCTGCTGGCCACCGGTTTTGGCAGCGGTTTGTCGCCGGTGATGCCGGGCACCATGGGATCGCTGGCGGCGATCCCGTTCTGGCTGCTGCTGATCCAGCTGCCGTGGCAGCTCTACTCGTTGGCGGTGATGTTCAGCATCTGTATCGGCGTCTATATTTGCCACCGCACGGCAAAAGACATGAAGGTGCACGATCACGGCAGTATCGTCTGGGATGAGTTCGTCGGCATGTGGATCACGCTGATGGCGCTGCCGATCAACGACTGGCGCTGGGTCGCCGCCGGTTTCGTCATCTTCCGCATTCTGGATATGTGGAAGCCGTGGCCGATCCGCTGGTTCGACCGCAACGTGCATGGTGGCATGGGCATCATGGTCGACGATATCATCGCCGGCGTGCTGTCCGCCGGCATCATCTACCTGATTGGCCACCACTGGCCTATCGGGCTGTTCTGACAGGCGGGCGCGCTTCTTCGCGCCCGCTTCTCTTTATTCAAACCCTGTCACCCGGTGCGGCACGTAGGCCGTCTCCAGTTCCGCCACCTCTTGTGGCGACAAACTCAAATCGACCGCGGCGATGGCGTCATCCAACTGCTCGCTGCGTGAAGCACCGACGATCGGCGCGCTGACCGTCGGTTTGTTCAGCAGCCAGGCCAGCGCGATCTGCGCGCGTGAAACGCCACGTTCGTCGGCGAGGCTGGCGACGCGCTCGGCGATGATGGCGTCGATGCCTTCAGTGTCCTCGTACAGGCTCTTGCCGAACTGGTCGGAGACCAGCCGCGCGGTGGTTTCGCCCCAGGGGCGGGTCAGGCGGCCGCGCGCCAGCGGGCTCCACGGCAGCACGGCGATGCCTTCGGCGGCGCACAGCGGGTGCATCTCGCGTTCTTCTTCGCGCTGGATCAGGTTGTATTGATCCTGCATGCTGACAAAGCGCGTCCAGCCGTGCAGATCGGCGGTATACAGCGCTTTGGCGAACTGCCAGGCGTACATCGAGGAGGCGCCGATGTATCGCGCTTTACCGGCTTTCACCACGTCGTGCAGCGCTTCCAGCGTTTCTTCCAGCGGCGTTTCGTAATCCCAGCGATGGATCTGCAGCAAATCGACATAGTCGGTGCCCAGGCGCCGCAGGCTGTCGTCGATGGACTGCATGATCTTGGCGCGCGACAAACCGCGCTCCAGGTTGCTCAGCGGGAAATAGACCTTGGTGGCGATCACCACGTCCTCGCGGCGCGCATAGTCGCGCAGCGCCCGACCGAGGATCTCCTCGCTGCTGCCGTCGGAATAGCTGTTGGCGGTGTCGAAAAAGTTGATGCCGGCTTCCAGCGCCTGTTTCAGCAGCGGGCGGCTGCTCTCTTCCGGCAACGTCCAGGCGTGATTGCCGCGATTCGGTTCGCCGTAGGTCATGCAACCCAGGCAGATGCGCGAAACGTTCAGATCGGTGTTGCCCAGTTTCAGGTACTTCATGTTTGCCTCCCATTCACAGCTCAGACAGTAACTGTAGCGCGGATCCCGGAGGGCGGAAACGAAAACGCCTCCGAGAGCGGAGGCGTTTTTTCAGGCGCGGGGGTGATTACTGCGCCAGCCAGGTTTCGATTTGGCGCTGAATGCCGGCGGCGTCCAGCCCCAGATCGGCGCGCAGCTCTTCCTGGCTGCCCTGCGAGACGAAGCTGTCAGGCAGGCCGAGGTTCAGCACCGGCACCGGCCGGCGTTTGGCCATCAGCAGTTCGTTGACGCCGCTGCCGGCGCCGCCCATGATGGCGTTTTCTTCCAGCGTCACCAGCGTTTCATGGCTGGCGGCCAGTTCGAGCACCAACTGCTCGTCCAGCGGCTTGACGAAGCGCATGTCGACCAGCGTGGCGTTGAGCGCTTCCGCCGCTTGCGCGGCCTCCGGCAGCAGAGTGCCGAAGTTGAGAATGGCGATCTTTTCCCCCTGGCGGCGCACCACGCCTTTGCCGATCGGCAGCATGTTGAGCGGCTCCAGCGCCGCGCCGGTGCCGGTGCCGCGCGGATAGCGCACGGCGCTCGGGCCGGCATTGTAGTGATAGCCGGTATACAGCATCTGGCGGCATTCGTTTTCGTCGCTCGGCGTCATGATCACCATGGTCGGGATGCAGCGCATGAACGACAGATCGAACGCACCCTGGTGAGTCTGACCATCGGCGCCGACGATGCCGCCGCGATCGATGGCGAACATCACCGGCAGGTTTTGGATCGCCACGTCGTGGATCAGTTGGTCGTAGGCGCGTTGCAGGAAGGTGGAATAGATCGCCACCACCGGCTTGTAGCCGCCGATCGCCAGCCCGGCGGCGAAGGTGACCGCGTGCTGCTCGGCGATCGCCACATCAAAATATTGCTGCGGGTAGTCGCGGGAGAACTGCACCATGCCGGAGCCTTCGCGCATCGCCGGCGTGATCGCCATCAGCGAGCTGTCTTTGGCGGCGGTTTCACACAGCCAGTCGCCGAAGATTTTCGAATAGGTCGGCAGACCGCCGGCGCTTTTCGGCAGCGTGCCGCTGGCGGGATCGAACTTCGGCACCGCGTGGAAGCTGATCGGATCCTTTTCCGCCGGCGCGTAGCCACGGCCTTTCTTGGTCATGATGTGCAACAGCTGCGGGCCTTTCAGATCGCGCATGTTTTTCAACGTGGCGACCAGCCCCTGCACGTCGTGCCCGTCTACCGGGCCGATGTAGTTGAAGCCCAGCTCTTCGAACAGCGTGCCCGGCACCACCATGCCTTTCAGGTGCTCTTCGGTGCGTTTCACCAGCTCCTTGATCGGCGGCACGCCGGCCAGCACTTTCTTGCCGCCTTCGCGCAGGGTGGAGTAAAGCTTGCCGGACAGCAGCTGCGCCAGATGGTTGTTCAGCGCGCCGACGTTTTCCGAGATCGACATCTCGTTGTCGTTCAGCACCACCAGCATGTCCGGATTGATGTCGCCGGCGTGGTTCATCGCTTCAAACGCCATGCCGGCGGTGATGGCGCCATCGCCGATCACGCACACCGTGCGGCGGCCTTTGCCTTCACGCTCCGCCGCCACCGCCATGCCGAGGCCGGCGCTGATCGAGGTTGACGAATGGCCGACCGACAGCACGTCGTATTCGCTTTCGGCGCGCCATGGGAAGGGGTGCAAGCCGTTCTTTTGCCGGATAGTGGCGATCCGGTCGCGGCGACCGGTCAGAATTTTGTGCGGGTAGGCCTGGTGGCCGACGTCCCACACCAGATGATCGAACGGCGTGTTGTAGACGAAATGCAACGCCACCGTCAGTTCGACGGTACCCAGCCCGGAGGCAAAGTGGCCGCTGGAGCGGCTGACGCTGTTCAGCAGATATTGCCGCAGCTCATCGCACAGCTTCGGCAAGCTCTCTTTGGGCAGTGAGCGGAGTTCCTCGGGGTTTTCCGCTAGCGCCAGGGTTGGGTATTTGGCTATATCAAGACTCATTCGATACTCATATCAGAGGAGTTAACGTCACACGTTAATTGTCGCGTTCAATAATGAAGCTGGCTAACGCTCGCAATGGCGCTGTGTTGTAAGATTGCGCTGCCAAAGTGTCTAATGCAGCTAATGCTTCCTGATAGAGATCCCACGCTTTTGCTTTCGCGCTGTCAAGCCCGAGCAACGCCGGGTAGGTACTCTTTCCGTGTTGTTGGTCCGCTCCCTGGCGTTTGCCGATCTTTTCAGTCTCGCCGACAACGTCCAAAATGTCATCCTGCACCTGGAACGCCAGGCCAACCGCGGCGGCATATCGATCCAGCTGCGGCAGCGCCGCTCGCCCGGCTTCGCCGGCGCTCAGCGCGCCCAGGCGCACCGCCGCGCGGATCAGCGCGCCGGTTTTGTGGCGGTGGATCTGTTCCAGCGCCTGCAGATCGACGTGCTTGCCTTCAGCTTCCAGATCCAGCGATTGGCCGCCGCACATGCCGGCTACGCCGCTGGCGGTCGCCAGTTCGGAAACCATCGCCAGCCGATCGCGCAGCGCCACGTCAGGCATCTCGGCATCGGCCAGGATCGAAAACGCCAGCGTTTGCAGCGCATCGCCGGCCAGGATCGCGTTGGCTTCACCGAATTTAATGTGGCAGGTCGGCTGGCCGCGGCGCAGATCGTCGTCGTCCATCGCCGGCAGATCGTCATGGATCAGCGAGTAGGCGTGAATGCATTCCACCGCCGCCGCCGGCGCGTCCAGGTTGGCCAGCGACACGCCGAACATCTGGCCGGTGGTGTACACCAGGAACGGGCGCAGGCGCTTGCCGCCCAGCAAGGCGCCATGACGCATCGCTGCCACCATGTTGCCGTCGTTGAACGGCAGCGGGGCGATGAAGTCCAGCAGCGCGCGATCGGCGCGCTGGCGGAAAATCTGCAGTTGATCGGCAAAAGCGGCCGATGGGGCGATCTCAGACATGTCGGTTACTCGGCATCCGGTGTGAAAGGCGCCAGCGCCGCATCGTCGGCGCTGTCGTTAAGAAGTATCTGCACACGCTGTTCCGCCTGTTGCAGTTTCTGCTGGCCTTGGCGCGCCAGCTGCACGCCGCGTTCGAATTCGTTCAGCGCGTCTTCCAGCGGCAGTTCGCCCGACTCCAGACGCGTCACGATGCTTTCCAGCTCGCCGAGGGCGCTTTCAAAGCTGGCTGTTTGCTCTGTACTGGCTGATTGTGCTGGTTTTTTCGGCATAATTTTCTTTTTACGTCATCATGTGAACCGTGGCGCCAGAGCCTATCCTAGCGGATCTTGATTAGCAAATCATGGCGCTCATGTGTGGTTTTGTGCGCAGAGCGCGGCGATATGGTGATATACTCCGCGCCGTAATTCTTATCTGACAACAAAGACCGCCATGAAGTTTATCATTAAATTGTTCCCGGAAATCACCATCAAGAGCCAATCTGTGCGCTTGCGCTTTATCAAGATTCTCTCGACCAATATTCGCAACGTCCTGAAGCAGTATGATGAAACGCTGGCGGTCGTCCGTCACTGGGATCATATCGAAGTTCGCGCCAAAGATGAAAACCAGCGGCCGATCATCGCCGACGCGCTGACGCGCATTCCCGGCATCCACCATATTCTGGAAGTGGAAGATCGCGCTTATACCGACATCCACCACATCTTCGAGCAGACGTTGGAAGCCTACCGCGCCCAGCTGGAAGGCAAAACCTTCTGCGTGCGCGTCAAGCGCCGCGGCAAGCAGGCGTTCAATTCGCAGGACGTGGAGCGTTACGTCGGCGGCGGCCTGAACCAGCATATCGAGAGCGCGCGCGTTAATCTTACCCGCCCGCAGGTCACGGTAAATCTGGAGATTGAAGACGACAAGCTGATGCTGGTCAAACGCCGCCTCGAAGGCATCGGCGGTTACCCGGTCGGCACCCAGGAAGACGTGATGTCGCTGATTTCCGGCGGTTTCGATTCGGGCGTGTCCAGCTACATGCTGATGCGTCGCGGCTGCCGCGTGCACTTCTGCTTCTTCAATCTGGGCGGCGCCGCGCACGAGATCGGCGTGAAGCAGGTGGCGCACTACCTGTGGAACCGCTTCGCCAGCTCGCACAAGGTGCGCTTCGTCGCCATTGACTTCGAGCCGGTGGTGGGCGAGATCCTGGAGAAGGTCGACGATGGCCAGATGGGCGTGGTGCTCAAGCGCATGATGGTGCGCGCCGCTTCGCAAGTGGCCGAACGCTATGGCGTGCAGGCGCTGGTGACCGGCGAAGCGTTGGGGCAGGTCTCCAGCCAGACGCTGACCAACCTGCGCCTGATCGATAACGCGTCCGACACCCTGATCCTGCGTCCGCTGATCTCGCACGATAAAGAGCACATCATCAAACTGGCGCGTGAAATCGGCACCGAAGACTTCGCCAAAACCATGCCGGAATACTGCGGCGTGATTTCGAAGAGCCCGACGGTAAAAGCCGTCAAGGCCAAGATCGAAGAGGAAGAGAGCCACTTCGATTTCAGCATTCTCGATCGGGTGGTGAGCGAGGCGAAGAACGTTGATATTCGCTCCATCGCCGAGCAGGCGCAGGAGCAGGTGACCGAGGTAGAAACCGTTGCGGCCTTCGGCGCCGATGAGGTGATCCTGGATATCCGCTCCAACGACGAGCAGGAAGAGAAGCCGCTGCAGCTGGAACAGGTTGAAGTGAAAGCGTTGCCGTTCTACAAGCTGAGCACCCAATTCGGCGATCTGGACCAAAGCAAAACCTACCTGCTGTACTGCGAGCGCGGCGTGATGAGCCGTCTGCAGGTGTTGTACCTGCTGGAGCAGGGCTTCAGCAACGTGAAGGTTTATCGCCCGTAACGCGCGGAGCGCCATAAACGAGAAGGGCTGAACCGATGTTCAGCCCTTTTTTATCGGCAAGCCGCTCAGTCGCGGAAATCGTACATTCCCGGGATCAGCACCAGCTGCGCGGCGATCTCCGCCGCTTTGGCCTTGCCGAGCAGCAAGTCTATCAGCTTCAGCGCGAACTCCATCGCGGTGCCCGGCCCCTGGCTGGTGAGCAGGTTGACGCGCGCGTCGTACACCACGCGGCGCTCCATCCATTTTTCCGCCGGTATCTGGTCTTTCAGGCCCGGGAAGCCGGTCATGTTGCCGACCGGGAACAGATCGTGGTGCTGCAGCACCAGCGCCGGCGCCGCACAGATGGCGGCGACGATATTCCCCTGCAGGTGCATCTGCCGCACTTTTTCCACCAGCAACGGGCTGTCGCGGAAGCATTCTGCGCCTTTCAGGCCGCCGGGCAGCACGATGGCGTCGAAAGGCTCATCGACGATCGCCACCAGCGGCGCATCGGCCAGCAGTTTGACGCCGCGTGAACAGACGATAGTCAGCTCGCCGTCGCCGGCGACGCTGGCGGTAGTGACTTTTACGCCCGCCCGCACCAGCAGATCGATGGTGGTGACGGCTTCGGTTTCTTCGCTACCAGGTGCCAGGCAAACCAGCGCCGATACGCTCATATTCATTTTCCTTTCGTTTAATCAATTCAAACAGCCGCGCATTCTCCGGCAGCGTGAGGCCGTGGCTGCGCGCGCGGCGCAGCAGGTAGCCGGTGATGTAGTCGATCTCGGTGTGTCGCTGGCTGCGGATATCCTGCAGCATCGACGAAACGTTGTCGGCGGTGCTGTGGATCACGTCCATCACATATTGCATCAGGCCTTCGCAGGAGGTGTGGTAGCCCTCCATCGCCATCACGCTGGCGACTTCACGACACAGCGCTTCGATTTGCTCCGGGTAGCGCTGCAGATCGCCGTTGCGACAGCCGTACAGCGCCGTCAGCGGGTTGATCACGCAGTTGACCGCCAGCTTGCGCCAGTTGGCCGAGGCGATATTGTTGTGCCAGGCAACGTCAGGCAAAGCCTGATGCAGCACTTCCGCCAGGTGGCTGAGGTGCTGGGCGGCCGGCGAGGTTGGGCCGATGTGGGTGATGCCGGTGGCGACGTGGATAATGGTGCTGCCTTCGTGGCGCGCGGCGTGGGTGGTGGTGCCCTGCAGGATGGGCTGGCCGTTTGGCGGCAGTTCCTCCTGGGTGCCCATGCCGTTATGCAACAGCAAAATGGCGCACTGAGGGTTCAGCTTCGGCAGCAGCGCGCTGACCGCACTGGACACCTGCCAGGCTTTCAGCGTCACCAGCAGCAACTCGCTCTGCGCGAGGTGCTCAGGATCGTTGGTGGGCAAATTGCGATTAAACGAGACGCCTTCCGGCTCGATCACGTTCACGGCGCAAAAAGGCTGCGGCACTCTTAGCCATCCCTGTACATCGTGGCCCTGCTGATACAGCCGGGAGAGCCACAGTTGTCCGAGCGCGCCGCAACCAAGAATGGTTATTTTCATTCAGTCTCCTTGGAAACACGGGAATACCGCTCAATTACCGTGATTTAACTATAGGCTTTATGGCAGCCTGAAGCGCTATCCCTGCGTGCGTTCAGCAGATTTTGTCTGAGGCGGCAAAGCGGTTATCATGCTCGGCATCAAAATCGCCTAAGCTATTAGGCACTCATTCAGGAGGAAGAAGTATGCCATCTTTCGACATCGTTTCCGAAATTGATATGCAGGAAGTGCGTAACGCCGTTGAGAACGCCACCCGCGATCTCGGCACCCGCTGGGATTTTCGCAACGTGCCGGCCAGCTTTGAGCTAAACGAGAAAAACCAAAGCATTAAGGTTGCCACCGAGTCTGATTTTCAGGTGCAGCAGCTGCTCGACATTCTGCGCGAAAAGCTGAGCAAGCGCAGCATCGACGGCGCCGCGCTGGAGATCCCGGAAGAGTTTACCCACAGCGGTAAAACCTACAGCGTGGAAGCCAAGCTGAAGCAGGGGATTGAAACCTCTGTAGCGAAGAAAATCGTCAAGCTGATCAAAGACAGCAAGCTGAAGGTGCAGGCGCAGATCCAGGGCGAAGAAGTGCGGGTGACCGGCAAATCACGCGACGACTTGCAGAGCGTGATGGCGCTGGTGCGCGGCGGCGATCTGGGGCAGCCGTTCCAGTTCAAGAACTTCCGCGATTAATCTCTACGGGGCCGGCATTGCCGGCCCCGTTTCTTTACAGCGAATTGACCAGCGCTTCCAACTGACCGCGATTGGTCTGCTTGGTGTCCACCTTGACGTAGGCGCTGCGCTCTTCCGGCACCACGATCGCCTCGGCCACGCCGGGCTGCGCCTTCAGGCGGCTTTCCAGCGCCGAATCCTTCACCGCCAGTTCCGACAGCGTAATGCGCAGGCTGCTGACATACGGCGGCTCTTTCATGGTGCTGCTGACCAGGAACCAGACGGCGGCTAACACGGCACCAGCGATAAACACCAAGCCTGCCCCCTGCAAACCGTACAGCCAGCCGCCGAGGCTGCCGCCGATCGCCACGCCGATAAACTGGCTGGTGGAGTAGACCCCCATCGCGGTGCCTTTGTAGCCGGCCGGTGACTCTTTGCTGATCAGCGAAGGCAGAATGGCTTCCATCACGTTGAAGGCCATAAAGAACAGCTGTACGCCGGCGATGATGCCCCACAGGTGCGCGCCGGAGAGCCACAGCAGCACTTCGGCGCAAAACAGCACCGCCACGCAGCCCATAAACACCTGCTTCATGCGGCGATACTTTTCGGCATAGATGATGAACGGCACTACGGCGGCGAACGACACCAGCATGGTCACCAGGTAGACGATCCAGTGTTCGCTGGCCGCCAGCCCGGCTTTCTCCATCGCCAGCGGCAGCGCCACGAAGCTCGACATCAGCAGGATATGCAGGCACATGATGCCGAAGTTGAGCTTCAGCAGGCGCGAGTTGCTCAGCACTTTGCGGAAGCTGCCGCGCACGATGCTGGACTCGCGGTTCAACAGATGGGTATCGGCGGAAGGCACTACTGCCAAAGTGATGACGATGCCGGCCAGCGCCAGCACGGCGATCATCCAGAACAACGCATGTAAGCCAAAGGCATGAGTGATGATAGGGCCCAGAACCATGGCGATGGCGAAGGTGATACCGAAGCTGACGCCGATGAACGCCATCGCTTTGGTGCGGTTCTGCTCGCGGGTCAGATCGGAGAGCAGCGCCATTACCGCGGCGGCGATCGCGCCGGAGCCTTGCAACGCGCGGCCGAGGATCACGCCCCAGATAGAGTCAGTGACCGCGGCGATCACGCTGCCGAGGGCAAAAATCAGCAGGCCGCCGACGATCAGCGGTTTGCGGCCGATGCGATCGGACACCAGGCCGAACGGGATCTGAAACACCGCCTGCGCCAGGCCGTAGATGCCGATGGCGATGCCGATCAGCGCTTCGCTGGCGCCGTTGAGCGCCATGCCGTAGGTGGTCAGCACCGGCAATACCATAAACATGCCGAGCATGCGCAGGGAGAATACGGTGCCCAATCCCCAGGTAGCGCGGCGCTCCTGCGGGGTCATTGAATTATCGTTCACATCAAACCTCGGTAAAAACCATGCCATCAGACGTTGAGACAGCGCCTGATGGCATGATTTCTGTAAAGCTGCGTCATTTTAGTGTGCGGGGCAGGGGGGGTAAATCGAATGTTGTTTAACAGATATTACAGTTTGGCCGCTTTTCGGCGTGACAAATAAAATGGGCCGCAAAAGCGGCCCATTCACAGATGATTTGGCTTACCAAACGTAGGTCACCAGCGCTTCAGGCGCCGCCGTGGCGCTGAAGTCGATCGACATCATCACGCTCAGCGAGGTGATGGCGACGATGGAGAACACGAACAGTTTACGCGCCCAGACGCTGTCGTTTTCGGTCTTGTAACCGCGCAGCGCCATGCCCAGCCACCATACGCTCACCGCCGCAGCGACGATCAGGTACTTGTAGCCGGCATAACCTACCAGGGTCAGCATCAGCGTGGCGATCATAAATGCCAGGATGTAGACCGTGATGTGGTTCTTGGCGACGGAAATGCCTTTCACCACCGGCAGCACCGGAATGTTGGCCGCCTGGTAATCTTTAAAGCGGAAGATAGCGATCGCATAAGAATGCGGCATCTGCCACAGGCTAAAGATAGCCAGCAGGATCAACGCGCCGGCGTCGAACTCGTTGGTCACCGCGCAGTAGCCGATAACCGGCGGCGCGGCGCCCGACAGGCTGCCGATCAGCGTGCCGTAGACCGAATGGCGTTTCATGTACAGGCTGTAAACGCCGACATAAACCACGAAGCCCATCACCGCCAGCCACATGGCCAGCGGGTTGGCCGCGATATACAGCAACGCGAAGCCCGCAATACCCAACACGGTCGCATAAACCAGGGTGACACTCGGCGCGATCAGGCCTTTTACCAGCACCCGATTCTTCGTTCTCTCCATTTTCTTGTCGATGTCGCGGTCGATGTAGTTGTTAAACACACAGCCCGACGCGACCACCAACGAGACACCCACCAGGGTGGCGAGAAACAGGGGATAGTCGATGCTCCCTTTGGAAGCGAGCAGGAATCCCCCAACGACAGAAATTAAATTGCCGAAAATAATTCCTGGTTTAGTGACTTGCAGGTATTGCTTAATCATCACGTGCAGCTCAGCTCTTAATCGACCATCATATTGATGTTGAGGTTGTACATAATCCAGAGTGAACCTACAACAACGATACCGATGATCATAGCGGTGAACAGCAATGCCACCAGGTTCCAGCGCTCTTCCGATGAGGTGTTCATGTGCAGGAAGTAAACCAGGTGAACAATCACCTGGATAACCGCCATACCGACAACAACCGCCAGGATGGTGGAATGAGAGGCGGAGCCGTTCATTACCATCGCAAATGGAATTACCGTCAGGATGATCGACAGGATAAAGCCGATCAGGTATGACTTCACGCTGCCGTGGCTTGCGCCGCCGTGAGAGGTTTCATGGGATGAATGGCTCATTACATAACCCCCAGCAGGTAGACAACGGTAAATACGCAGATCCAGACCACGTCCAGGAAGTGCCAGAACAGGCTCAGGCACATCAGGCGGGTTTTGTTGGTCGCGGTCAGGCCGAACTTGCTCACCTGAATCATCAGCACGATGATCCAAATCAGGCCGGAAGTCACGTGCAGACCGTGGGTGCCGACCAGCGCGAAGAAGCTGGACAGGAACGCGCTGCGATCCGGACCGAAGCCTTCGGCGATCAGGTGATGGAATTCATAGATTTCCATCGCCACGAAGCCCAGACCAAACAGGAAGGTCAGGAACAACCAGGTGTTTACACCGCCAACTTTACCTTTGTTCATGGCGATCATCGCCATGCCGTAGGTGATGGAGCTGAACAGCAGCAGGAAAGTTTCGACCAGGACAAACTTCAGGTCGAAGATGTCTTTGCCTGAGGGACCGCCAGCGGTCCCGTTCACCAGGACTGCATAAGTCGCGAACAAGCTCGCAAACAAAATACAGTCGCTCATCAGGTAGATCCAGAATCCGAAGACTTTGGTCTCTCCCGCGTCATGGTGCCCATGCTCTGCATGGGCTGCGTTATGATTGGTCAGAGTTTCAGTTGACATGGTTCACGCCTGCTTTACGGATTTGTTCGTAGTGTTGGTTCTCAATGCGCTCGATTTCATCAACCTGCACATAGTAGTCAACATCGTGATCGAAGCTCTTGCCGATCCAGACAACGATCATACCGATGAAGCCGGCCAGAGCCATCCACCAGATTTCCCAAATCATTGCGAAACCGAATACCAGGCTGAAGAAGGCGATGATAACGCCGGCGCCGGTGTTCTTAGGCATATGAATCGGTTCGTATTTAGCCGGTTTCTTATACGCTTCGCCTTTTTCTTTCATGTCCCAGAATTCATCACGGTCATGAATCTGCGGCACTACGGCAAAGTTATAGAACGGCGGTGGAGACGAGGTTGACCACTCCAGAGTACGAGCACCCCATGGGTCACCGGTCAGATCGCGGTTCTGTTCGCGGTCACGGATACTGACGAAGATCTGGGTCAGCTGGCACAGGATGCCGCAGGCGATCAGCGCCGCACCGCCGGCTGCAACCAGCAGCAGAGGGTGGAACTCAGGGTTGATGTTCTGGCTGATACGACGGGTCATGCCCATAAAGCCCAATGCGTACAGCGGCATGAAGGCGGTGAAGAAGCCGATGATCCAGAACCAGAACGCGCGGATGCCCCATTTTTCGTTCAGCGTGAAGCCGAAGGATTTCGGGAACCAGTAGGTCAGGCCCGCGAAGCAACCGAACACCACGCCGCCGATGATGACGTTGTGGAAGTGAGCGATCAGGAACAGGCTGTTGTGCAGCACGAAGTTCGCGCCCGGCACCGCCAGCAGAACGCCGGTCATACCACCCACGGAGAAGGTGATGATGAAGCCAACGGTCCACAGCATCGCGGAGTTGAGCTTGATACGGCCCTGATACATGGTGAACAGCCAGTTGAAGATTTTCACCCCGGTCGGGATGGAAATGATCATGGTGGCGATACCGAAGAAGGCGTTAACGTTCGCGCCGGACCCCATGGTGAAGAAGTGGTGCAGCCAGACGATGAACGACAGAACGGTGATCGCGATGGTTGCCCATACCAGTGAGGTATAGCCGAACAGGCGTTTTCTGGAGAAGGTCGCGGTGACTTCGGAGAACACGCCGAACACCGGCAGAACCAGGATATACACCTCTGGGTGACCCCAGGCCCAAATCAGGTTGATGTACATCATCATGTTGCCGCCCATATCATTGGTGAAGAAATGGGTGCCCAGATAGCGATCCAGGGTCAGCAGCGCGATGGTGACGGTCAGAATTGGGAAAGAAACGATGATCAGGACGTTGGTACACAGCGCCGCCCAGGTGAACACCGGCATCTTCATCATAGGCATGCCAGGGGCACGCATCTTCAGAATGGTGGCGAAGAAGTTCACGCCGGTCAGCAGGGTACCCAGACCGGAAATCTGCAGACTCCAGATCCAGTAATCGACCCCGACGCCAGGACTGTACTCTTTACCCGACAGCGGCGGATACGCCAGCCAACCGGTCTGAGCGAATTCACCGACCCCCAGGGAGATGTTGATCAGCACAACGCCTACCACGAAGAACCAGAAGCTCAGGGAGTTCAGGAACGGGAAGGCGACGTCGCGCGCACCGATTTGCAGCGGCACCACGACGTTCATCAGGCCGACCACGAAAGGCATCGCCATGAAGAAGATCATGATAACGCCGTGCGCGGTGAAGATCTGGTCGTAGTGGTGCGGCGGCAGGAATCCGGCTTCGCCGGCGGACGCCAACGCCTGCTGGCTACGCATCATGATGGCGTCGGCGAAGCCGCGCAGCAGCATGACCATCGCCACGATGATGTACATGATACCAATTTTTTTATGGTCGACCGAAGTCAGCCATTCGCTCCACAGCCACTTCCATTTGCCGAAATACGTCAGCAGCGCCAGCACTGCCAGGCCCCCGACAATAATTGCGGCTACGGTGACCATGATGATCGGTTCGTGGTACGGAACCGCATCAAGTGTTAATTTTCCCAACATCAGTTATTCCTCGGCTCCGGCGTGAGCAGCATGTTCACCCATGTCCATACCTTGGCTCATGTCCATGCCTTCGTGCGCGCCAGCGCCCTTGTGCATATCCATGTCGCCCATGAATTTGGCAATTGTTTCTTTGAACAAATTCGGTTTGACAGCGGCAAAGTACTCAACCGGGTTGTTTTCACTCGGCTCTGCCAGTTTGTTAAAGTCGTCGGTGGTGTTCAGGTTTTTAGACGATGCCTTCACCTTGGCCACCCACTGATCGAAGTCGCCTTCGGTCGGGGTAACGATCGCGGTGAATTTCATACCGGAGAAGCCTGCGCCGCTGTAGCTGCTGGAGATGCCTTTGTAGGCACCGGCTTCGTTGCCGATCAGGTGCAGTTTGGTCTGCATGCCGGCCATCGCATAAATCTGTCCACCCAACTGCGGGATAAAGAACGAGTTCATTACCGAGTTAGAGGTGATCTTGAATTCGACTGGAACATCTTTCGGGAAAGCCAGCTCATTAACGGTCGCAATGCCTTGTTCCGGGTAGATGAACAGCCATTTCCAGTCGAGCGACACCACTTCGATCGTCATCGGCTTCTTGTCAGTGACAATCGGCTTGAACGGATCGAGTTCGTGGGTGGTCTTCCAGGTAATGGTGCCAAGGATGGCGATGATAATGATAGGAATGGTCCAGACGACCGCTTCGATCTTGTTGGAGTGGGCCCAGTTCGGACTGTACTTGGCGTCTTTGTTGGAAGCGCGATACTTCCAGGCAAAGGCGAACGCCATGAAGATAACTGGCACCACTACGATCAACATCAACGCGATTGCAGTGATAATCAGTGTCCGTTGCTCAACACCAATTGCTCCTTTGGGATTCATCAAAACCATATCGCAGCCACTGAGCAATACAGTGCCTGCGATTAATGACAGCATCCCAATACTTTTATTGTATTTCTTAAGTCTCATCTAACGACCTCAATAACAAAGGCTCAATTGTCGTTTCATGTGTGCGGGCATTTTACGGGAAGGTTGCAGTACTGTAAACATGCTTAAGGGAGTGTCAGCGGCTTGTTGACACTTTCTGTTAAGGGGGTCACAGATGTAACCCTGCGTGACAATTTACCAATGACAACAACGCGTTGGCACGCTGAATCGTGACGAGCAGCCCGTATGTTAAGGAAAACTAAAGGTATGATGAATTTGGCGAAGAAATGCGCGGCGGGGAAATACGCAGAAAAGGTTTATTTAATGTAAAATAATTGTGTCTTAAAGGTGAATTTAATTTTATTTCCGAGCGCGGCAGTCGGATAAAAAAATAATTTCCGCGCCGATTATCTTTTTTTACCGAAATAAATATACCCCCGGATCGCTTTTTTTTCGGCCGGCGAAATCACCGGCCGTTCAGATTATGCCAAACGGGTGCGGCGCAGGGCGAGGTAATCCAACGTACTGCCCATTGCGACGCCGAGCAGGCTCAGCGCGGCGCCGACCTGCAGCAGCCGATCGGCCAACTGCGGGGCCTGCGTCCAATCCAGCGCATTGGCGATAAGCAACAGCAACCACAGGCCCAACAGCGAACAGCCTAGCGTCAGCAAGCGCAGTGCCCAACGGTAAGATTCTGAAAACTCGGTGCGCGGCATAAAATTGCCATGCTGCTGGGTGTGCTCCAGCGTCTGACGACAGATACCGAGCAGCAGCAAGCCGGGCAGGGCAGCGGCGATAGAGAACAGGTAGAACAACGGCCAACCGTGGGCTTCGACGAACCAGCCGGCGATCGGGCCGACATAGACACGCCCTACGGCGGACAGCGCCGACAGCAGCGCGAACTGGGTGGCGGAGAACGACCGGTTGCACAGCGTCATCAGCAACGCCACGAAGGCCGCGGTGCCCATGCCGCCACACAGATTTTCGAGGAAGATGGCGCTGCCCATGGTGAGCAGGCTCTTGTCGGTCACCGCCAGGATCCAATACCCGAGATTGGAGACCGCCTGCAGGACGCCGAACAGCATCAGCGCGCGGAACAGGCTGAGACGCTGCATCAGCACGCCGCCGAACAGGGCGCCGACGATGGTCGCGAACAGGCCGAGGGTTTTGTTCACCAGCCCGACTTCACCGGCGTCGAACCCTACGCCGCGGATCAGGAAGGTGGTGCTCAGGCTGCCGGCGAAAGCGTCGCCCATTTTGTACATCACGATCAGCAGCAGGATCAGCCAGGCGTTGTTGCGGCCGAAGAAATCGCGCAGCGGCGCGACGACCGCCTGTTCCATGGTGCGCGGCGCCGGGATGTTTTCGTCCGGCTCCGGCGCCAGCAGCGTGGCGGCCACGCCGATCAGCATCAACCCGGCCATCAGCCAGTAGGTGGCTTGCCAGCCGAAATAGCGATCCGCCAACCACAGCGCCAGGCCGCCGGAAACCAGCATCGCCAGCCGATAACCCAGCACCGAGATCGCTGCGCCCGTGCCCCGTTCTTCGGCTTTCAGCAGGTCGGTTTTATAGGCGTCGAACACGATATCTTGCGAGGCGGAGCAGAACGCCACCAGCACTGCCAACGCCGCCAGCCACCACAGGTGCTGCGCGGGCTGCATAAAGCCCATCGCCACAATCGCCGCCACCAGCAACAGCTGGCTGATCAGCAGCCAACCGCGCCGCCGCCCGAGAAACGGCGGGGTATAGCGGTCCATGAACGGCGACCAGAGGAATTTGAAGACGTAGGCCTGGCCCACCAGCGAGAAGATGCCGATGGTTTTCAGATCGATATTTTCGACGGTCATCCAGGCTTGCAGCGTGCCGGAGGTCAATGCCAGCGGCAGACCCGACGCGAAGCCCAGCAGCAGCAGAATGGCGGAGTTACGCTGGGTGAAGATGTTCAAATAGTGTTTCGACATGAGTTCCCTGTCTGCGCCGCCCGATCCGCCGGGCGGCACAAGGCGCGGCGATTAACGCGCGTTTTGCTTGATGAAATCGTTGACGCTGGTGTCCTGAGCCATGTCGGCGATCACGTCGCCCAGCACGGAGTTGACGGCGTCGGTGATCTTCTCGTTGGTCGCCGTGAAGGCGCCCTGCACGTTATAGGTCGAGCGGTAATTCTTCACCTGCTTGTTGCCGTTCTTCGCCTGGGCGATGATCGAGATGTCGGCTTTGGTGGTGATGTTGTAGCGCAGGTTACCTTCGGCGACGTCCGCGTACAGATTATTGACGACGATTTGCAGCGCCACCGGGCCGTCGGCGCCGATCATGTAGCCACGTGCGCCCATCTGTTTCTCCAGCACTTCCTGCAGCAGGAAACGCAGATCGCGCGATGGCGTCAGCGTGACCAGCTGGCCGTCGCGGTTCACCTTGGCCAGCGCCTGGTCGGTGCGCTGATCCGCGCCGTTGATGCTGACAGTGATGCCCTGCAGGGTAGGATCCTGCTGCGGCAGAACGATTTTCGGCGTGACGTTCAGGGTGTTGCTGCTGGTCGCGCAGCCGGCCAGCAGCAGGGCGGCCAGCAAAGGAAGACAAAGTTTCTTTAACATGTTTTCTGTCTCATTCTCGATGGATTTAGCAATAATCAGAGCGGGATAGCCGACAACAAATTGCCGACATCATAGCATCGCCGCCGTGCGGTGGAAGCGCGGAAGGCGCCTGAGTGACAAATTTTTACCTGCCGTTGATAAAAACACGCTTTTTTGGCCCGCTCAATCGGATAATCCCCCAAGCGGCGGGGATGGCGCTCATCATTTGACCGCAGAAAAGAGAAATTTGTCCCGGCGATGGTCTAAACGGGGGAAAACCGGCTAATATTGAACTAGATGGGCACGGTCCTCTGCCGGTGTTGTAAGGAGATCCTATGATTCGCGAGCAAATAGAAGCAAAGTTAAGGGCGGCGTTTGAGCCCGCGTATCTGGAAGTCGTTGATGAAAGCTATCGTCATAACGTTCCGGCGGGTTCAGAAAGCCATTTCAAAGTGGTATTGGTCAGCGATCGCTTCGTCGGCGAACGTTTTTTGACGCGCCACCGCTCCATCTACGGCGTATTGTCGGAGGAGCTGGCGGACGGCGTACACGCGCTGGCGCTGCATACCTATACGCTCAAAGAGTGGGAAGGTCTGCAGGATACCGTGCCGGCCTCGCCGCCGTGCCGCGGCGCGGGCACGCTGGCCTGAGGGGGAAATTTTCAGGTATCAGTGGAACTTTGCCCTTGAATTAGGGTATTACTACTGACGAATTTTGAAACGGCCTGCGGGCCGTTTCTGTTTTTGACGACGACACGGCCGACGCGCAATGTGGCCAACGTTCGGTCTGTTTTGGCGGCCTTTTGGCGATCGAATCGGCAAAAGTGTGAGTTTTAGCGCGCCTGCGCCGCCTAGCTTTCCTCGACTCGCCACGCATGCGCCGCTATAATGTCGCGTCTTATTTTTCCGGAATGGTTTCGGGACGCTTCTGTCATCAGGGAACTCGGTTCTTATCTGTAGCCGTCCTGGTTCTTGGAACGGAGTTGACCGAGCACTGTGATTTTTTTGAGGTAACAAGATGCAAGTTTCAGTAGAAACCACTCAAGGCCTTGGGCGCCGTCTCTCTATTACTGTACCGGCTGATACTATCAAGCAGGCGGTGAAGAAAGAGCTGATCAACGCAGCGAAAAGCGTGCGTATCGACGGCTTCCGCAAAGGCAAAGTGCCGATGAACATCGTGGAACAGCGTTACGGCGCCTCTGTTCGTCAGGACGTGCTGGGCGAAGCGATGCAGCGCAGCTTCGTTGACGCGATCATCAAAGAAAAGATTAATCCGGCCGGCGCACCAAACTACGTGCCGGGCGAGTACAAAGAAGGTGAAGACTTCACTTTCGCCGTTGAGTTCGAAGTGTATCCAGAAGTTGAGCTGAAAGGCCTGGAAAACATCGAAGTTGAAAAACCCGTGGTTGAAGTGAACGACGAAGACGTCGACGCGATGCTGGATACCCTGCGCAAGCAGCAGGCAACCTGGAAAGAAACCGATCGCGCAGCGGAAGCTGAAGATCGCGTGACCGTTGACTTCACCGGTTCTATCGACGGTGAAGAGTTCGAAGGCGGCAAAGCGTCCGACTTCGTGCTGGCAATGGGCCAGGGCCGCATGATCCCAGGCTTCGAAGAAGGTCTGGTTGGTCACAAAGCGGGCGAAGAGTTCTCCATCGACGTGAACTTCCCGGAAGACTACCACGCGGAAAACCTGAAGGGCAAAGCGGCCAAATTCGCTATCGTGCTGAAGAAAGTTGAAGAGCGCGAGCTGCCGGAACTGACCGAAGAGTTCATCAAGCGTTTCGGCGTGGCGGACGGTTCCGTTGCCGGCCTGCGCACCGAAGTTCGCAAGAACATGGAGCGCGAGCTGAAAGGCGCCGTGCGTAACCGTATCAAGTCTCAGGCGATCGACGGCCTGGTGAGCGCGAACGAAATCGACGTGCCTGCTGCCCTGATCGACGGCGAAATCGACGTGCTGCGTCGTCAGGCTGCACAGCGTTTCGGCGGCAACGAGAAGCAAGCGCTGGAACTGCCACGCGAACTGTTCGAAGAGCAAGCGAAACGCCGCGTAGTGGTTGGCCTGCTGCTGGGCGAAGTGATCAGCACCAACGATCTGAAAGCTGACGAAGACCGCGTGAAGACGCTGATCGAAGAAATGGCTTCTGCCTACGAAGATCCAAGCGAAGTCATCGAGTTCTACAGCAAAAACAAAGAGCTGATGAACAACATGCGCAACGTGGCTCTGGAAGAGCAAGCGGTTGAAGCCCTGCTGGCAAAAGCGAAAGTGACTGAAAAAGCCACTACTTTCAGCGAGCTGATGAACCAGACTCAACAGGCGTAATGCCGGCGTGCCGGGCGCGATGAACGGCGCCCCCGGTTTCGCCTGGCGAACCGGCGCACGATGAAAAAGCCCGCAACCTCAGGTTGCGGGCTTTTCTTTTTGCCACGTTGCTGATTAATCTCAGGTTAAGCGGGTTAATATGCACTATATTTACCCTGTTGCCTGGGGAACTGGCTGGCATGATAACGGTCAGATTAACGGCATCGTTTTCGGCGCGCGGAGAAAATCGGCCCCTGGGCTTGAAATTGCGCCGGGATCCCCCAATCTGTAAAGAATGATTCTGGGGCTGTTTGCCAAAGTGCGCGGGATAAACTAACCGTCGGGTACGTGCGGCGCGGGTCGAATGCTTGAGCATAGTCATCATGGCCGTTCTCAAGTAGAATCGGCGTATTAGGGTGACACCCTGGCCGCCAAGGCAATTTCTATTAGGAGACGGTAATGTCATACAGTGGCGAACGAGATCAATTTGCACCGAACATGGCGCTGGTGCCGATGGTGGTAGAGCAGACTTCACGCGGGGAGCGTTCTTACGACATTTATTCCCGCCTGCTGAAAGAGCGCATCATTTTCCTGACCGGCCAGGTGGAAGATCACATGGCCAACCTGATCGTGGCGCAAATGCTGTTCCTCGAAGCGGAAAGCCCGGAAAAAGACATTTTCCTCTACATCAACTCGCCGGGTGGGGTGATCACCGCGGGCATGTCGATTTACGACACCATGAAGTTCATCAAGCCGGACGTCAGCACCATCTGTATGGGCCAGGCGTGCTCGATGGGCTCCTTCCTGCTGACCGCGGGCGCCAAAGGCAAACGTTTCTGCCTGCCGAACTCGCGCGTGATGATTCACCAGCCGCTGGGCGGCTACCAGGGCCAGGCGACGGACATCGAAATCCACGCGCGTGAAATCCTCAAGGTGAAAGCGCGGATGAACGAACTGATGGCCGAGCATACCGGCCAGCCGCTGGAGCAGATCGAGCGCGACACCGAGCGCGATCGCTTTATGACCGCGGAAGAAGCCGTGGAATACGGCCTGGTTGACGGCATTCTGACACACCGCAGCTAGAACCACGCGGCGCCGATGGACTATAGTAATCAGAGTGGGCAGGGGCTCGCTCTGTTGTAGCCCCTCGGCGTTCCCGATATGAGTTTGGGCGCACTGCCGCCGTGATTTTCCTGCGGGACAAGACTAAAGAAGAGGTTTGACTGATGACAGATAAGCGCAAAGACGGTTCAGGAAAGCTGCTGTACTGCTCTTTTTGCGGCAAAAGCCAGCATGAAGTGCGTAAGCTGATTGCCGGGCCGTCAGTGTATATCTGCGATGAATGTGTCGATCTGTGTAACGACATTATTCGCGAAGAGATTAAAGAAGTTGCCCCGCATCGTGAGCGCAGTGCGCTGCCGACGCCGCACGAGATCCGCCACCACCTGGATGACTACGTCATCGGCCAGGAGCAGGCGAAGAAAGTGCTGGCGGTTGCGGTGTACAACCACTACAAACGCCTGCGCAACGGCGATACCAGCAACGGTATCGAGTTGGGCAAGAGCAACATCTTGCTGATCGGCCCGACCGGCAGCGGCAAAACTCTGCTGGCGGAAACGCTGGCGCGCTTCCTGGACGTGCCGTTCACCATGGCCGACGCCACCACGCTGACCGAAGCCGGTTATGTGGGCGAGGACGTGGAAAATATTATCCAGAAGCTGTTGCAAAAATGCGACTATGACGTGCAGAAAGCGCAGCGCGGCATCGTTTATATCGATGAAATCGATAAGATTTCCCGTAAGTCCGACAACCCGTCGATCACGCGTGACGTCTCGGGTGAAGGCGTGCAGCAGGCGCTGCTGAAGCTGATTGAAGGCACCATCGCCGCGGTTCCGCCGCAGGGCGGGCGCAAGCATCCGCAACAGGAATTCCTGCAGGTCGATACTTCCAAGATCCTGTTTATCTGCGGCGGCGCATTCGCCGGCCTGGATAAGGTGATCGGTCAACGCGTCAACACCGGCTCCGGCATCGGCTTCGGCGCGACCGTCAAGGGCGAGTCCGAGAAGGCCACCGAAGGCGAACTGCTGCTGCAGGCCGAACCGGAAGATTTGATCAAGTTTGGTCTGATCCCTGAGTTCATCGGCCGTCTGCCGGTGGTGGCGACCCTGAGCGAGCTGAGCGAAGACGCGCTGATTCAGATCCTGAAAGAGCCGAAGAACGCCCTGACCAAGCAGTATCAGGCGCTGTTCAATCTGGAAGGCGTGGAGCTGGAGTTCCGCGACGAAGCGCTGAACGCCATCGCCAAGAAAGCCATGGCGCGCAAAACCGGCGCCCGCGGCCTGCGTTCCATCGTGGAAGGCGCGCTGCTCGACACCATGTACGATCTGCCGTCGATGGACAGCGTAGACAAAGTGGTGATCGACGAGTCGGTGATCGCCGGCCAATCCAAACCGCTGCTGATTTACGGCAAGCCTGAAGCCCAGGCGTCTGGCGAATAATTAGCCAGTTAAACCAGCGCGTTATCAGCAAAATGGGGGATTTCATCCCCCATTTCTTTTTCCTGCATTCTTGCCGTTGAATGTAAGAGATTCATCCCCATATACTCATTAACCAGATTTTATGAAACGTTAGATGCTTGCGTCTCATGAGATTCCCCCTCAACCTGGCGGAAATTAAACTAAGAGAGAGCTCTATGAACCCTGAGCGTTCCGAACGCATTGAAATCCCCGTTTTGCCATTGCGCGACGTGGTGGTTTATCCGCACATGGTGATCCCGTTATTTGTTGGCCGGGAAAAATCGATTCGGTGCCTCGAAGCCGCAATGGATCACGATAAGAAGATCATGCTGGTGGCACAGAAAGAGGCCTCAACGGATGAACCTGGCATTAACGACTTGTTCTCGGTCGGCACCGTAGCGTCGATCCTGCAGATGCTGAAGCTGCCGGACGGCACGGTAAAAGTGCTGGTCGAGGGGCTGCAGCGCGCACGCATCACTACGCTGTCCGACAGCGGTGAGCATTTCGCCGCGCAGGCGGAATACCTTGAGTCGCCGGCTATCGACGAGCGCGAGCAGGAAGTGCTGGTGCGTACCGCGATCAATCAGTTTGAAGGCTATATCAAACTGAACAAAAAAATCCCGCCGGAGGTGCTGACTTCACTCAACAGCATCGACGACGCCGCGCGCCTGGCGGACACCATCGCCGCCCATATGCCGCTGAAACTCAGCGATAAGCAGTCGGTGCTCGAGATGTCCGACATCACCGAGCGTCTGGAATACCTGATGGCGATGATGGAATCGGAGATCGACCTGCTGCAGGTTGAGAAACGCATCCGTAACCGCGTCAAGAAGCAGATGGAGAAGAGCCAGCGCGAGTACTATCTGAATGAGCAGATGAAGGCGATTCAGAAAGAACTGGGCGAGATGGACGACGCGCCGGACGAGCACGAAGCGCTGAAGCGAAAGATCGATGCGGCGAAAATGCCGAAAGAGGCGCGCGAAAAAACCGAAGCGGAACTGCAAAAGCTGAAGATGATGTCGCCGATGTCGGCGGAAGCGACCGTGGTGCGCGGCTACATCGACTGGATGCTGCAGGTGCCGTGGAATGCGCGCAGCAAGGTGAAAAAAGACCTGAACAAGGCGCAGGAAGTGCTCGATACCGATCACTACGGCCTGGAGCGCGTCAAGGATCGCATCCTCGAGTACCTCGCGGTGCAGAGTCGCGTCAGCAAAATCAAGGGGCCGATCCTGTGTCTGGTGGGGCCGCCGGGCGTGGGTAAAACCTCGCTGGGGCAGTCGATCGCCAAAGCGACCGGTCGCCAGTACGTGCGCATGGCGCTGGGCGGCGTGCGTGACGAAGCGGAAATCCGCGGTCACCGTCGTACCTACATCGGTTCGATGCCGGGCAAACTGATCCAGAAGATGGCCAAGGTTGGGGTGAAGAACCCGCTGTTCCTGCTGGATGAGATCGACAAGATGTCTTCCGACATGCGCGGCGATCCGGCTTCCGCTCTGCTGGAGGTGCTGGATCCGGAACAGAACGTGGCGTTCAACGACCACTATCTGGAAGTGGATTACGATCTGTCCGACGTGATGTTCGTCGCCACCTCGAACTCGATGAACATTCCTGCGCCGCTGCTGGACCGTATGGAAGTGATCCGCCTGTCGGGTTATACCGAGGACGAGAAGCTCAACATCGCCAAACAGCACCTGCTGCCGAAGCAGCTTGAGCGCAATGCGCTGAAAAAAGGCGAACTGACGGTCGACGACAGCGCCATCATCGGCATCATTCGCTTCTACACCCGCGAAGCCGGGGTGCGTAGCCTGGAGCGTGAAATCTCCAAGCTGTGCCGTAAAGCGGTGAAAACGTTGCTGATGGACAAGAAGCGCAAGCATATCGAGATCAACGGCGACAACCTGAAGGATTACCTGGGCGTGCAGCGCGTCGATTACGGCCGTGCGGATACCGAAAACCGCGTGGGCGAAGTCACCGGGCTGGCGTGGACGGAAGTGGGCGGCGATCTGCTGACCATCGAAACCGCCTGCGTGCCGGGCAAAGGCAAGCTGACCTACACCGGTTCTCTGGGTGAAGTGATGCAGGAATCGATTCAGGCGGCGCTGACCGTGGTGCGCGCGCGCGCGGAGAAATTGGGCATCAACGCCGATTTCTACGAGAAACGCGACATCCACGTGCACGTGCCGGAAGGGGCGACGCCGAAAGACGGCCCGAGCGCCGGTATCGCGATGTGCACCGCGCTGGTCTCCTGCCTGACCGGCAACCCGGTACGCGCCGATGTGGCGATGACCGGCGAGATCACGCTGCGCGGTCAGGTGTTGCCGATCGGCGGCCTGAAAGAGAAGCTGCTGGCGGCGCATCGTGGCGGCATCAAAACCGTGCTGATCCCTTACGAGAACAAGCGCGATCTGGAAGAGATTCCGGACAATGTTATCGCCGATCTGGAGATTCATCCGGTGCAGCGAATCGATGAAGTTTTGAACATTGCGTTGCAAAACCCGGCCTTCGGCGCACTGCCGGTAGCGGCAAAATAGTGACGAATCGCAAAAACCATTGATAAAACTTATACTGGCAAGCCATTTCGGACTTGCCAGTATTTTTTTGTACCGCTAAGTTAGATCTCTGTCGGCCCGCGTTTTGTCACCCAGTCGGTGGCTTGCCAAGGTTCGATGGGATTGATATAACAGCTGCGCTGTCGCAACCGTAGGGATTTTTCGGTGCGACGATAGAATTCTAGAGGGGATGATAGAGTGAATAAGTCACAACTGATCGACAAGATTGCCGCAGGTGCTGATATTTCCAAAGCGGCAGCGGGACGTGCTTTAGACGCAGTAATCGCTTCCGTTACCGACTCCCTGAAAGCAGGGGATGACGTGGCTCTGGTAGGTTTCGGTTCCTTTACCGTGCGTGAACGTTCGGCCCGTACCGGCCGCAACCCGCAGACCGGTAAAGAGATCAAGATCGCGGCAGCCAAAGTACCTGCCTTCCGTGCAGGGAAAGCGCTGAAAGACGCTGTAAACTGATTTAGCGTCTAACCGTTTAGCGTAACAGGGTTTTGTAATAAACAATCACCTGACGCAGCGGTGCTGGTAAGGTAAGATACAAGGCGCATCGGACTGATGCGCTTTTTTTATTTTTGTCGCAGGGAACGCGCCTGCGCAAGGGTTGTTAATCCACATCACAGCGGAGTGTTGTCACACTATGATGGACAATTTACGCGCGGCTGCCAATCACGTCGTGCTCAAAATCATCCTGGCCCTGATCATCCTGTCATTCGTTCTGACCGGGGTGGGTAACTACCTGATCGGCGGCTCCGGCGATTATGCTGCGAAAGTAAATGGTCAGACGATCGAACGCGCTCAGCTGGAACAGGCTTTCCAAAGCGAGCGCAGCCGCATGCAGCAGCAGCTGGGTGACCAGTTCTCTGCGCTGGCCGGCAACGAAGGCTACATGCAGCAGATGCGCCGTCAGGTGTTGTCCCAGTTGATCGACAACATGCTGCTCGACCAGTACGCCAAAAAGCTGGGCCTGGCGGTCAGCGACGATCAGATCAAGGACGCCATCCGCAAGGCGCCTTACTTCCAGACCAACGGCCAGTTCGATAACGCCAAATATCTCGATCTGATCGGCCGCATGGGTTACACCGCCGACAACTTCGCGCAGTCGATGCGTCAGCAGTTGGTCAATCAGCAGGTGATCCAGGCCTTCGGCGAGTCCGGTTTCGTGCTGCCGTCTGAATCGCAAGCCATGGCGGCGCTGGTGCTGCAGGAGCGCGACGTGCGCCTGGCGACCATCGATTTGAAAGCGCTGCAGGCGAAACAAAGCGCCGGCGACGACGAACTGAAGGCGTATTACGATCAGAACAAGAACAGCTTCATCGCCCCGGAGCAGGTGAAGGTGAGCTATATCCCGCTGGACGCCGCGTCCATGCAGGACAAGGTGAAAGTGAGCGAAGAGGACATCAGCGCTTACTACGACCAGCACAAGAGCAGCTACGGCCAGCCTGAGCGTAAAAACTACAGCGTGATCCAGTTGAAAACCGAGGCGGAAGCCAACGCGGCGCTGGACGAGCTGAAGAAGGGCGCCGATTTCGCCACGCTGGCGAAAGAGAAATCCACCGACATCATCTCGCGCCGCACCGGCGGCGAACTGGGGTGGCTGGAGCCGGAAACCACCGCCGATGAGCTGAAGCAGGCTAACCTGACCGAGAAAGGGCAGCTGTCCGGCGTGGTGAAATCCTCTGTCGGCTTCCTGATCGTGCGTTTGAACGACATCGAACCTGAGAAACTGAAACCGCTGAGCGACGTGCATGACGCTATCGCCAAGCAGGTGCAGCAGGAGAAAGCGGTAGACGCGTATTACGCGCTGCAGCAGAAGGTGAGCGAAGCGGCGACCAGCGACAACGAATCTCTGGCCTCGGCTGAAGAAGCGGCCGGCGTGAAAGCGGCGCAAAGCGACTGGTTCACCCGTGACAACATTCCTGCCGCGCTGAACTTCAAGCCGGTGGTGCAGGCGATCTTCGACGGCTCGCTGATCGGCGAGAACGGCGCGCCGGGCAGCAACTCCGACGTGATCACCGTAGACGGCGACCGCGCCTTCGTGGTGCGCGTGAGCGGCCACAAGCCGGAAGGCATCGAACCGTTCGACCAGGTAAAAGACCGCGTGGCGGAACTGGTGAAACGCAACAAGGCGCTGCAGGCAGCGAAGCTGCAGGGCGAGAAGCTGTTGGTTGAGCTGAAGCAGGGCAAGGGCGACGAAGCGATGAAAGCCGCCGGCCTGAGCTTTGGCGCCGTGCAGAAGATGGCGCGCGCGCCGGAAGACAGCCAGCTGGTGGAGAGCGTGTTCGCGCTGCCGCACCCGCAGGACGGCAAACCGGTGTACGGCATGTCGCAGGATCGCCAGGACAACGTGGTGCTGATTGCGCTTGATGCGGTGAAGCCGGGCACGCTGCCGGAAGACGAAATGAAAACCTTCGTCGGCAAGATGGAAGAGGGCGCGACCGGCGTCTCCTTCGATTCGCTGCTGGCGAGCCTGCGTAAAGAAGCCAAGATCAAAATGGGCGCCGCTGAGCAACAGCCTCAGTAATCGCCGCATTTTTCTGCAACGCAGTGCAACAAACAAAGGCCGCTTTCGCGGCCTTTTCCATATCTGACATCCGTCGATTGCTGAATATCCGCCGCCGCGGCAAGGTAGCCGTGCTGTCACACACAAGGAGGATACAGCATGCAATATTCAGAGAAAAAAGCGTTTTTCGGTTACCGTCGTCACGTTAACGCCGCGCTGACCGCGCTGTTGTTATGCCTGGCCGGGCCGGCCGCCGCGGTGGAAAAAAACGAGGCGCCCATGCTCTCAACACCGGTGGGCAATGGCGGGCAATCGGTGATGACCAAGGCAACCGAAGAGGCGGCGGTCAGCATCAATCAGGCCACCGCCGAACAGCTGGCCGCCGCCTTGAGCGGCGTCGGTCTGAAGAAGGCGGAAGGCATCGTGCGCTATCGCGAACAGAACGGGCCGTTCACCCAGGTTGAGCAGTTGCAGGAGGTGCCGGGCATCGGGCCAGCGCTGTTTGAGAAGAACCGCACCCGGCTGAAAATGTGATCCCGGTCGCGGCTGCGTGGCAAAATGCCGCTGAGGCCGTGACTCCTCTGCTACATTTTACAGGTCTTACCAGTTTGGCGCGTTGACCAAACGGGCGAGGGAGCCAGCGTGGCTCCCTCTTTCTGTAATCACCAGGCAGGAGCGATCGTTCCCTATGCAAACCTTTATCAAAGTTCGCGGTTATCACCTTGATGTTTACCAGCACGTTAACAACGCCCGCTATCTGGAGTTTCTGGAAGAGGCGCGTTGGGAGTGGTTGGAGAACGAAGCCGGGTTCCGCTGGATGACGGAAAACAACATCGCTTTCATCGTGGTGAACATCAATATCAATTACCGCAGCCCGGCGGTATTGGGGGATAAGCTGCGTATCGACAGCCAGATGGTGCAGCTCAACGGCAAGAGCGGGGTGCTGAGCCAAAAGGTGACGCAGGATCCGGCGGGGACGCCGGTGGCAGACGCGCTGCTGACTTTCGTGTGCGTCGATCTGAAAACGCAGCGGGCGCTGCCGATCGAAGGCGAATTGCGCGAGCACCTGGAGGCGCTCACGCTGAAGGATAATCCGCAGTAAGCTCACGGGCGGCAGAGGCTGCCGCCGTCACTGCCCTCAGGCCAGGCCGGCTTTCTGTTTCAACGCCGCCATCACTTCTGCCTGGTTGGCCCGGTACTGCGTCAGGCCATTGGCGCGCAGGTTGCAGGCGGCGCACTCGCCGCAGCCGTCACCCTTGATGCCGTTGTAGCAGGTCAGCGTATCCTGGCGTACGCGATCCAGCTGGTGGTAATAATCCGCCAGCGCCCAGGTCTCGGCCTTGTTCAGCCACATCAGCGGCGTTTCGAAGCGGATATCGCGGGCGATACCCAGCGTCACCGCCTTGTTCAGCGCTTTAACGAACTCGTCGCGGCAATCCGGGTAGCCGGAGAAATCGGTTTCACACACGCCGGTGATCACCGCTTCCGCTTCGACCTGGTAGGCGTAGATCGCCGCCAGCGTCAGGAACAGGATGTTGCGGCCCGGCACGAAGGTGCTCGGCAGCGCATTTTTCTGGTTGGGATCGTAGGCGGGAACCGGAATATTGTCGCGCGTCAGGCTGCTGACGGCCAGCTCATTGAGCAGCGTCACGTCCAGCACCTTGTGCGCCTTGGCGCCGAGGGCTACCGACAGCGCTTGAGCCACTTCAATCTCGGCACGATGGCGCTGGCCGTAATCGAACGTGACGCAGTGAACTTCGTCATACTGTTGCAATGCCTGGATCAAGCAGGTCGTGGAGTCTTGTCCACCGCTGAAAACGACAACCGCGCGCTTCATAAAATCACCTTTTTGGGCTTTGGCCTCTCCCGATACACATTCGGGCGGCAGGATAAAAATTGCGTTGCGGCGACAATAGTAGCAGAAAGGGCCGCCAGGCGCAGGGCGGTTCGGCTCAGGCCGGTGCGTCATCCACCGGCGGCGGCAGCCACGCCTGGCAAAAATCGAACCAGCCGTGCGCGGTCAGCGTCACGCCATGCATGCGCGGCGGCGCGCTGATCTGATACTGGTAGTGGAACAGCGGCGTGATGATGGCAGCGGCCATCAGCTGTTGATAATAGGCCTGCAGTTGTTCGAAGCGCGGTTGCTGCGCCTGCAGCTGCTGGATCTGCCGCAGCATATCCTGTTGCTGCTGCCAGCGGCTTTCCGTGAGGATGCCGCGCCACAGCGTATCCTGCCGCAGCCAACTCTCCAGCGTCGCCTCCGGCGCTTCGCCGATCAGGTTGTCCGCCAGCAGCAGATCGGCCTGGGCGATCTGTTCCTCGCTTTGCCAGCGCTTGCCGGCGTAGTAGCGCACTTCCAGCTCGCAGCCGTGCTGCGCGAGCAACCGCTGTAGCGCTGCCGTCACCGTTTCCAGCTCGACCGGCGGCCGATACAGCAGCGTCAGCCGGGCGGGCAGGGCGACGTCCTCTTCGACCTGTTGGTGCGGAATGCGCCAGCCGGGCAGCATTTCATGGCTGGGGGTGATCACGCTGTTGGGGATTGGCAGATGGTTCAGCAGGCCGGACTGCTGGATCAGCATCAGCAGCTTTTGCCCCTGGGCTTCGCTCAGCACGCCGTGGCGCAGGTTCAGAGCCAAATAGCACCAGCCCAAGCTCATGCTGCGCTGCACTGGCCGGGCCTGCGCCAAATCGTCTTGCTGGCCTATGGTGATGCGTACCGGATGCTGGCAGCTGGTGTCGGCGCCGGCGGTAGGTAAATCGGGGGTGATCCAGTATTCGATGGTGTCCAGATACGGATGCTGCAGATGATAACCGGCGTGCTGTTCCAGCCGCACCAGCTGCGGTTCATTCAACGTCAGCTTGAACGGGCCGGCGCCGATGGCCGGCAGCTCCGGATGGGTCATCAGACAAGGCAGCTCCGCCAGCCGGTGGGCCAGCCAATAGTCCGGCAACTGCAGATCGAACTGAATGCACAGCGGATGCGGCAGGCTGATGCGCGCGACGTTAGTCAGGCTCGGTTGGCTGCGCGGATGGCGCTGCAGTTTTTCCAGCGTTTGCAGCAGCTGGTGGCCGGTCAACGGTTCGCCGTTGTGCCAGCGTAGCTGGCTGCGCAGAAAGAAGCGCCAGCGCAGGCCGCGATCGCTAATCTGCCAATGGTGCGCCAGATCGGGTTGCGGTTCCGGGTTACCGGTCATCAGGCGCGTCAGTCCGGCGTGCAGGGTCGACACCAGATGTTGTTCGGCGCGGCCGGTCAGCGTGAGCGGGTCGAGCGCCTCCAGCGTGCGGTAATAGGGAATGCGCAGCGTCGGGCTGCCGGCCTGCCATTGTCCGCCGAGGTGCGGGCTGAGCAGATCCTGCAGGTGCTGCGGATCGAGCTGCGCCATCTCCAGCGCCCCCTGATGATTGCCCTGTTGCAACAGCTGCTGCAACAGCTGCGCGCGCAGTTCATCCGGGGTTTTCAGGCAGTGCAGGCGAGCGCGTTTGCCGCGGCCGGGCTGCGAATGCCAGCTCAGCCAGCCTTGATCCTGCAGCTGTTGCACCAGCGTGCGGGCATGGCGTTCGCTGCAGTAGAACATCGCCGCCAGCTCGCCGATGGTCACGGCGACCGGCGCGCTGCCGAGCTGATGGTACAGGCGTTGATATTGGCTGAGACGGTGAACCAGGCGCATGGGCAGAAATCCGGAACAGTTTTCTCAAATTGTTCACTATTACTTCCGCAAATGCCATCCCATACTGCAGTGATTGTAATCGCGTTCACATTCAAGAGGTCTTTATGTATCGCCTGGCAGCTTTCGATATGGACGGCACGCTGTTGATGCCGGATCACCGGGTTGGTCCGGAAACGCTGGCGGTGCTGAACCAACTGGTGGAGCGGGAGATGGTGGTGACGTTCGCCACCGGGCGGCACTACCTCGATGCGCAACCGATCATGGCGCAACTGGGGCTGCACGGTTACCTGATCACCGGCAACGGCACGCGGGTATATGACAACCGCGGCCAACAGCTGCACGCCACCGACCTGCCGGCGGAGATTGCCGAAGAGGTGCTGCATCATCATTGGCGCACCCGCGCCAGCATGCATGTATTCCGCGACGAAGGTTGGCTGACCGAGTTTCCCGTGCCGGAAGAGATGCTGCGGGCGCACCACCTGAGCGGCTTTCGTTTTCAACTGGCCGATGTGCGCCGTCTGCCGGCGTTCGGCAACAGCAAGGTGTGCTTTGTCGCGCCGCATGAAGAGTTGCTGGCGTTGCAGGTGCAGCTGCGGGCGCAGTTGGGCGACGAGGCAGACCTGTGCTTTTCCGCCTACGACTGTCTGGAGGTGCTGCCGCTCGGTTGCAACAAGGGCACGGCGCTGGACCGGCTGAGCCGCCATCTGGGGCTGACGATGGCCGACTGCATGGCGTTCGGCGACGCGATGAACGACAAAGAGATGCTGGGGGCGGTGGGACACGGCGTGGTGATGGGCAACGCCCTGCCGCAGTTGAAATCCCTGCTGCCGCAGCTACCGGTTATCGGCCATTGCCAACAGCAGGCGGTGGCCCACTATTTACAACATTGGCTGCGTTCACCTTGCCTCACCTATTCCCCCGAAGAATGAGGTTCTCCTTACAGCCGGCCGGGTATGACTACCCGGCTTTTTTTTACCTAACGCCTGGCGTTACAAATCCGCCAGCTGCGCCAGATACGGCTGCAGATCGCCGATGTTGTTGCTGACCCATTCCGGGTTGTAATAGGTATCCAGGTAACGCTCGCCGCTGTCGCACAGCAGGGTGACGATCGACCCTTGCTCGCCGTTTTCCCGCATCTGTTTCGCCAGCTGCAGCGCACCCCAGACATTGGTGCCGGTGGAGGCGCCAACCTTGCGGCCGAGCACGCCTTCCAGCCAGTGAATGGTGGCGACGCTGGCGGCATCCGGCACCCGCAGCATGCTGTCGACCACCGACGGGATGAACGACGGTTCGGCGCGCGGGCGGCCGATGCCTTCGATACGGCTGCCGCAGCTGCCGATCAGGGTGCGATCGCCGTGGTGGAAGCAGTCATAGAACACCGAGTTTTCGGGATCGACCACCGTCAATTGGGTGTCGTGCCCCTGATAGCGGATATAGCGCCCCAGCGTGGCGGAGGTGCCGCCGGTGCCGGCGCTCATCACGATGTGTTTCGGCACCGGGAAGGGTTCGCGCGCCATCTGGCGGAAGATGCTGTCGGCGATATTGTTGTTGCCGCGCCAGTCGGTGGCGCGTTCGGCGTAGGTGAACTGATCCATATAGTGGCCTTTCAGCTCTTGCGCCAGCTGTTCGGAGGCGGCGTAGATCTGAGCGGCATGATCGACGAAGTGGCAGCGGCCGCCGTAAAAGGCGATCTGCTCCACCTTGCGGCGCGCGGTGCAGGACGGCATCACCGCGATGAACGGCAGGCCGATCAGACGAGCGAAGTAGGCTTCGGACACCGCGGTGCTGCCGGAAGAGGACTCGATGATGGTGGTGTTCTCGGTGATCCAGCCGTTGCATAGGCCATAGAGGAACAGTGAACGCGCCAGACGGTGTTTCAGGCTGCCGGTCGGGTGGGTGCTCTCATCCTTCAGATACAGGCAGATGCCGGGAAACGCCGGCAGGTTCAGGCGGATCAGGTGCGTATCGGCGGAGCGCTGAAAATCCGCTTCTATTTCACCGATAGCATATTTTACCCAAGAGTTTGTCATGATTTGGCCTCAGAATAGGGGGCTGGTTTATGGCGTAGCATAGCCTGTCGGCAGGAAAAAAGGGTTGCCATTTTTCCTGTTTAATCGCCTAATGAGAGAAAATTTTTCTCCTGGTGGTCGATATGTTAGATAAAACAGACCGTAAGCTGCTGTGCATGCTGCAGCAAGATTGCACCCAGTCGCTGCAGACGCTGGCCGATGCGGTCAATTTGACCTCGACGCCGTGCTGGAAACGGCTGAAGCGCCTGGAGGACGAGGGCTATATCCGCGGCCGGGTGGCCTTGCTGGATAACGAAAAGCTCGGCCTGGGGCTGACGGCGTTCGTGCTGATCAAGACCCAGCAGCACAGCAGCGAGTGGTATCAGGCGTTTGTGCAGTTGACCAGCCAGATGCCCGAGGTGCTGGCGTTCTACCGCATGGCGGGGGAGTACGACTACCTGATGCAGGTCGAAGTGGCGGACATGAAAAGCTACGACGGCTTTTATAAGCGCCTGGTGAACGGCGTACCGGGCCTCATCGATGTCACCTCAAGCTTTGCCATGGAAAAAATCAAATACACCACCGCGCTGCCGGTACCAGAGTGAAAAGTTCACCGGACGGGCGGCTTAACGGTGGTATCCTGCTCTGCTGAAGCAGAAAAAGAGACAAATCCCATAAAACCCTGGAATCAAACTGCGTGAGATTATTTGCTCAAATTGGCTGGTACTTCCGCCGGGAGTGGCGCCGCTACCTCGGGGCGGTGGTGCTGCTGATCGTCATCGCCATCCTGCAACTGCTGCCGCCTAAGCTGGTCGGCATCATCGTGGACGGTATCACCGAAAAACAGATGTCCACCGGTGTGCTGATGGCCTGGCTCGGGCTGATGATCGGCACCGCGATCGTCGTTTACCTGCTGCGCTATGTGTGGCGGGTGTTGCTGTTTGGCGCGTCCTACCAGTTGGCGGTCGAGCTGCGCGAAAACTTTTACCGCCAGCTAAGCCGGCAAAACCCGGCGTTCTACCTGCGCCACCGCACCGGCGATCTGATGGCGCGCGCCACCAACGACGTGGACCGCGTGGTGTTCGCCGCCGGTGAAGGCGTGCTGACGCTGGTGGATTCGCTGGTGATGGGGTTGGTGGTGCTGGTGGTGATGAGCACCCAAATCAGCTGGCAGCTGACGGTGCTGGCGTTAATCCCGATGCCGCTGATGGCGATCGCCATCAAATATTACGGCGACCAGCTGCACCAGCGTTTTAAATCGGCGCAGGCGGCGTTTTCCAGCCTGAACGATCAGGCGCAGGAAAGCATGACCAGCATCCGCATGATCAAGGCCTTTGGGCTGGAAGATCACCAATCCAATCGCTTTGCCGAGGTGGCGGCGCAGACCGGGGCCAAAAACATGCATGTGGCGCGGGTGGATGCGCGTTTCGATCCGACCATTTATATCGCCATCGGCGCCTCTAACCTGCTGGCCATCGGCGGCGGCAGCTGGATGGTGGTGAACGGGTCGCTGACGCTCGGGCAGCTGACCAGCTTTGTGATGTATCTCGGCCTGATGATCTGGCCGATGCTGGCGCTGGCCTGGATGTTTAACATCGTCGAGCGCGGCAGCGCGGCCTACAGCCGCATCCGCAGCCTGCTCGACGAGGCGCCGGCGGTGCAGGATGGCCCGCAGGCGTTGCCGCCAGGGCGCGGCGTGCTGGACGTGGATATCCGCGCGTTCCACTACCCGGAAAACCCACATCCGGCGCTGCATGACGTGGCGCTGACGCTGAAGCCGGGGCAGATGCTGGGGCTGTGCGGGCCGACCGGCGCCGGCAAGTCGACGCTCTTGTCGCTAATCCAGCGCCAGTTCGACGTCGACCAAGGGCAGATCCGCTATCACGGCTTGCCGTTGCCGCAGGTCAAACTCGACGACTGGCGTTCGCGGCTGTCGGTGGTGAGCCAGACGCCGTTCCTGTTCTCCGATACCGTGGCGAACAACATCGCGCTGGGCCATCCGGGGGCGACGCAGGCGCAGATCGAACAGGCGGCGCGGTTGGCCAGCGTTCATGAGGACATTCTGCGGCTGCCGCAGGGCTATGACACCGAAGTGGGCGAACGCGGCGTGATGCTGTCGGGCGGGCAGAAACAGCGCATCTCCATTGCGCGTGCGCTGCTGCTGGATGCGGAGATCCTGATCCTCGACGACGCGCTGTCGGCGGTGGATGGCCGTACCGAACACCAAATCCTGCACAACCTGCGCAGCTGGGGGCAAGATCGTACGGTGATCATCAGTGCGCACCGGCTGTCGGCATTGACCGAAGCCAGCGAGATCCTGGTGATGCAGCACGGCGGCGTAGCGCAACGCGGCGACCCGGCGGCGCTGGCGGCGCAGCCGGGCTGGTATCGCGATATGTACCGTTATCAGCAGCTGGAAGCGGCGCTGGACGAAGCGCCGGAAAACGGCGAGGAGGCGTTGGCCGATGAATAAAGTGCAAAAGCTGTGGCCGACGCTGAAGCGGCTGCTGGCCTATGGCTCGCCGTACCGCAAACCGCTGGGGCTGGCGGTGCTGATGCTGTGGATCGCGGCGGCGGCGGAAGTCGCCGGGCCGATCCTGGTGAGCTATTTTATCGATAACTACGTCGCCAAAGGGCAACTGCCGCTGACGATCGTCGGCGGGCTGGCGGCGGCTTACATTCTGCTGGAGCTGCTGGCGGCGGCGCTGCACTACTTCCAGGCGCTGCTGTTCAACCAAGCGGCGGTGGGGGTGGTGCAGCGGCTGCGTACTGACGTGATGGACGCCGCGCTGCGCCAGCCGCTCAGCGCCTTCGACACGCAGCCGGTCGGGCAATTGATCTCGCGCGTTACCAACGACACCGAGGTGATCAAGGATCTGTACGTAATGGTGGTCTCCACGGTGCTGAAAAGCGCCGCGCTGATCGGCACCATGCTGGTGGCGATGTTCAGCCTCGACTGGCGCATGGCGCTGGTGGCGGTCTGCATCTTCCCGGCGGTGTTCGTGGTGATGGGCATCTATCAATACTACAGCACGCCGATCGTGCGCCGGGTGCGGAGCTATCTGGCGGACATCAACGACGGTTTCAACGAAGTGATCAACGGCATGGGCGTGATTCAGCAGTTCCGCCAGCAGGTGCGCTTCGGCGAGCGCATGAGCGCCGCCAGCCAGTCGCATTATCTTGCGCGTATGCAGACCCTACGGCTCGACGGTTTTCTGCTGCGGCCGCTGCTCAGCCTGTTTTCGGCGCTGGTGCTGTGCGGCCTGTTGATGCTGTTCGGCTTCAGCGGCGAGGGCGTGATTGGCGTCGGCGTCCTCTACGCCTTCATCAACTACCTGGGGCGCCTGAATGAACCGTTGATCGAGCTGACGTCACAGCAATCGATCCTGCAGCAGGCGGTGGTGGCCGGCGAACGCATTTTCGAGCTGATGGATCGCAGCCAGCAGAGTTACGGTATTGACGATCGTCCGTTGGCCGGTGGCCGCATCGACATCACCGATCTGAGCTTCGCTTACCGTGCGGACAAAAAGGTGCTGCAGCATATTTCGCTGGCGGTGCCATCACGCGGCTTCGTGGCGCTGGTCGGGCATACCGGCAGCGGCAAGAGCACCTTGGCCAACCTGCTGATGGGCTATTACCCGGTCAGCGAGGGGGAAGTGCGTCTCGATGGACGCCCGATCTCCAGCCTGTCGCACCGCACGCTGCGTCAGGGCGTAGCGATGGTGCAGCAAGATCCGGTGGTGATCGCCGATTCGGTACTGGCCAACGTCACGCTGGGGCGTAACATCGAGGAAGACGCCGTTTGGCGGGCGCTGGAAACGGTGCAGCTGGCGGATCTGGTGCGCGGCTTCCCGCAGGGTATTCACACCCGGTTGGGGGAGCAGGGCAATAACCTGTCGGTCGGGCAGAAACAGCTGCTGGCGATGGCGCGGGTCTTGGTGCAGGCGCCGCAGATTCTGATCCTCGACGAGGCGACTGCCAATATCGACTCGGGCACCGAACAGGCGATCCAGCGCGCGCTGCGTGCGATCCGCGAGCACACCACGCTGGTGGTGATCGCCCACCGACTGTCGACCATCGTCGATGCCGACTCCATCCTGGTGCTGCATCGCGGCCAGGCGGTGGAGCAGGGCAACCATCAACAGCTGCTGGCGCAGCAGGGGCGCTACTACCAGATGTATCAGCTGCAGCTGGCGGGCGAACAACTGGCGGAAGCGGTGCGCGAGGAGAGCCAACCCGCCTGAACATGGGCCGCGCTCGCGGCCCTTCTTTCTTTCCAACGCACCATAAGCAGGCAAACCATCTGGGCCACGCCCCCTTTCTGCACTTTTTCGACGCGATGCGCACCAAATCGGTGCGCATTATTTAACCTATTCAAGGTATTGGTGCCGTGCTGCCTCGCGGCTGCGCCCGCGAGCCCGCCAATCCGCTGAATCGCCCTGCAAAATTAAATTTGGCACAGCCCTTGCTACATATGACGCGTACCAGGGGTGAGTTTGGGCTTAATTCGTGGAGGGGCAATATGAAGCTGGTGACCGTGGTAATCAAACCGTTCAAGCTGGAGGACGTGCGCGAGGCCTTGTCCTCCGTGGGCATTCAGGGGTTGACCGTAACCGAAGTGAAGGGCTTTGGCCGCCAGAAGGGGCACGCCGAGCTGTATCGCGGCGCCGAATATAACGTCAACTTCCTGCCCAAGGTCAAAATCGATATCGCCATCGCCGACGATCAGTTGGATGAAGTGGTTGATGTGATTAGCAAAGCCGCCTACACCGGCAAAATCGGCGACGGCAAAATTTTCGTTGCCGAATTGCAACGCGTGATCCGCATTCGCACCGGTGAAACCGACGAATCGGCACTGTAACCGCGAACTCAGTTAAGTGATGGGGATGATTGATAATGAAAAGACTGTTATCCATGTTGGGCCTGAGTTCGGTAACCCTGGTTCCTTCTTTGGCCCTGGCCGCCCCGGCGGTCGCCGATAAGGCCGACAACGCCTTTATGATGATCTGCACCGCGTTGGTGCTGTTCATGACGCTGCCGGGCATCGCGCTGTTTTACGGCGGTCTGCTGCGCGGTAAAAACGTGCTGTCGATGCTGACGCAGGTCACCGTCACCTTCGCGTTGGTCTGCGTGCTGTGGGTGCTGTATGGCTACAGCCTGGCGTTCAGCGAAGGCAATGCGGTGTTCGGCGGATTCGAGACGGCGATGTTGAAAGGCATCGGCATCGACAGCGTCACCGGCAGCATCAGCCAGATGATCCACGTCGCTTTCCAGGCCTCTTTCGCCTGTATCACCGTGGCGTTGGTGGTGGGCGGCTTCGCCGAACGCATTCGTTTCTCGGCGGTGCTGATCTTCGCGATCCTGTGGTTCACGCTGTCTTATCTGCCGATCGCGCACATGGTGTGGGGCGGAGGCTACCTGGCCGCCGACGGCGCATTGGACTTCGCCGGCGGCACCGTGGTGCACATCAACGCCGCCAGCGCCGGGTTGATCGGCGCCTACCTGATTGGCAAACGCGCCGGCTTCGGTAAAGAGGCCTTCAAACCGCACAACCTGCCGATGGTGTTTACCGGGGCGTCCATCCTGTATATCGGCTGGTTCGGCTTCAATGCCGGTTCCGCCAGTGCGGCCAACGGCATTGCGGCCTTGGCATTCCTCAATACCGTGGTTGCCACTGCGGGCGCCATTCTCTCCTGGACCTTCGCCGAGTGGGTGCTGCGCGGCAAGCCTTCATTGCTGGGCGCCTGCTCCGGCATGATCGCCGGGCTGGTTGCAGTGACGCCGGCGGCGGGCACCGTGGGGGTGGGCGGGGCGTTGATCATCGGCCTGGTGGGCGGCGTCGCCGGCCTGTGGGGCGTCGTGACGCTGAAAAAATGGCTGAAAGTGGACGACACCTGTGACGTGTTCGGTGTGCACGGGGTGTGCGGCATCGTCGGCTGCCTGTTGACCGGGGTGTTCACCGCCTCTTCACTGGGCGGCACCGGTTACGCCGAAGGGGTGACGATGGGCCATCAGGTCTGGATCCAACTGGTGAGCGTGCTGATCACGCTGGTGTGGTCGAGCGTCGCCGCCTTTATCGCCTTCAAGATCGCGGGCGCCATGGTTGGATTGAGAGTGACGGAGGAGCAGGAACGCGAGGGGCTGGACGTCAACAGCCACGGCGAGAGCGCCTACAACCAGTAAGGCTCAAAGCAGGGCAGTGCGCTAAAGACTAAAATAATGATGAAGCCAAAAGGGGCGATGGAAACATCGCCCCTTTCTTTATGCTGCGGATCAGGCGTCGCGTTGGCGAATCACCCCTTCCTGCACGGTGGTGGCGACCAGTACGCCGTCGCGGGTATAAATCTGGCCGCGCACAAAGCCCCGTGCGCCGGAGGCGGAGGAGCTCTCCACCGCGTACAGCAGCCAGTCATCCATGCGGAACGGGCGGTGGAACCACATTGAGTGGTCAATGGTGGCCACCTGCATGCCCGGCTCGAGGAAACCGACGCCGTGCGGCTGCAGCGCCGTCGGCAGGAAATTAAAGTCCGACGCGTAGCCCAGCAGATATTGGTGGATGCGCTGATCGTCCGGCATGCTGCCGTTGGCGCGGAACCACACATAGCGATGCGGTTCTTCCACGCTGCCTTTCAGCGGGTTATGGAATTTCACCGGGCGCATTTCGATCGGCTTCTGGCCGATAAATTTTTCGCGCACTTTTTCCGGCAGCATATGCGCCAGCTTCTGGGCGATCTCTGATTCAGACAGCAGCCCTTCCGGCGGCGGCACGTCCGGCATCAGGTTCTGATGCTCGAAGCCCGTTTCCGGACTTTGGAAGGAGGCGGTCATATAGAAGATAGGTTTGCCGTGCTGGATGGCGCTGACGCGGCGCGCGCTGAAGCTGTTGCCGTCGCGCAGGGTTTCCACGTCGTAAACGATAGGTTTGCTGCTGTCGCCCGGGCGCAGGAAGTAGCTGTGGAACGAATGCACGCTGCGCTCGTCCGGCACCGTCTGTTTGGCGGCGTACAACGCCTGGCCGACCACCTGCCCGCCGAACACCTGGCGCAGCCCCAGATCTTCACTCTGACCGCGGAACAATCCTTCTTCGATTTTCTCCAGATCCAGCAGATCGAGGAGGTTTTGCAATGCCTGGCTCATAAAGTTGTTACCTTTCTAATAATCATTTTGCGCAGTGTGCGGAATATCACGGCGCGGCGTCAACATTTTGCGTTAAGGGCCGATGAGAATGCTCTTAATCATGGACGCCTTGGGTTGTTTAAGTGATTAATAGACGGGGTAAAGTGGATTTATCAGTGTTTTGTGCTAGGTTTAATAGGTGAGGTGGTGAAAGCCACCAACATGTTGATAATAAAAAAGGAGACCGATCCATGAAACTCTGGCAAATCGTAGGCGGTGCCGCGGCACTGACGATCACGCTGGCAGGATGCGCGCAAAAGAGTGCCGATGTGCCTACACAGGCGGCCGGTAACCCGGCGGCTGCGCAAACGCAGATTCAGGGCCCGGCGGTGACAGGTTCGGTTAATATACGTCAGCGCATTGCGCTGCCGCCGGACGCCGTACTGACGGTCACCCTCTCTGACGCTTCGCTGGCAGATGCGCCGTCCAAAGTGATTGCACAGCGCGCGGTACGTACTGAAGGGCAGCAGGCGCCATTCAGCTTTACGCTGCCGTACAACCCGTCCGACATCCAACCGAATGCGCGCATCATTCTGAGCGCGGCGGTGACGGTCAACGGGCGCCTGATGTTCATTACCGACACCATCCAGGAAGTGGTTAACCGCAACGGCACCCGCGCCGATCTGCTGCTGGTTCCGGTTCAGGGTGTGCCGATTCAGGCTGCGCCAACCGCCATGCAGTAAACTTACTGCGGTACAGCAAGATGAAATCAACAGCCTTTGCGCTTCGGCCAAAGGCTGTTTTGTTTTACCAGCGCCAGCCGTAGCGTTCGAAATCGACCGTGCTGTGTGGGCCGAAAATTATCCCCTCCGCCAGCAGTGCCTGCCGTTGCCGTTGAAAATCCTCCCCCTGCTGCGAGATCTGTCCGTGCCGGTTGATCACCCGGTGCCAGGGCAGCGTGCTGCCTTCGGGCAAACGCCGCAGCACGCCGCCAACCTGACGCGCGGCGCGCGGCGAGCCGGCCAGCCGGGCGACTTCACCGTAAGTGGTGACTTTGCCGAACGGGATGGCGGCCACGATATGGAAAACCCGCTGGCTGAAAGAGGCGTCTTCTGGTTGCATATTGCTGTTCCTGCACGAGTCAAAACCCAGGTGAAGAGTGTGCCACAGCGCAGGTGGGTAAGAAAACAGCGGTTGGCCCCGGTTGGCTTGCTATTTGGTGGGGCATCGCCGATAATGCCCACCGCTTCAGAGTACAGAAGCCGTCAATGGGGGCCCTGTTGGTTCTCCCGCAACACTAACTTGTGAACTCGGTCAGGTCCGGAAGGAAGCAGCCGCAGCAGGTGACGTGTGTGCCGGGATGTAGCTGGCAGGGTCCCCACCCATTTGGGCTTCGCCAATCCGCGCTTTTGTCACCTCTCTTCCACGTATCTATTATCCATTTCTGTCATCAGGCAGAGCGACACGCATTTCTTTTCTTCCCGTCCTCAATTCTTTTGGATAATGAATTAGCGGTGCTGGGGGCAGGCATAGTGAGGCGGGCGATGAGGTAACCTGTCTCGATAAAAAAAGAAAATTGTTTCCGGAAATATTATTATCGAAAGAGGGAACGTAAATGAAGTTTTACTGTCAATAGGAAAAGTACGTATTTAACTTGAACATTGAGGCCGATAAAAGCATCGGCTCAACGCGTTGGGGGGCTGATTATCTGACATATTTCCAAACGGAGGTGGGGATTTTGTCATACAGTTTGTTCATGGTGAGCTCTGCCAGACGGTGATCGGCCGCTGAGTAAAACAGCTCCAGTTCATCATCGGAAAGCTCGTACTTATTTTTCTCAATAACACGTTCGAGAGTATCAATCGTGGTGCATTTACGTAAACGCATCAGATAGTCGGTTTTAGTCATGGTGGCCTTTAGTTTAATAACCGTAAAATAGCTTGGGAATAATTATCCCCTAAGTTTTCATTGTCGTACAGATGTCCTCTCCTGAGAACATTCTGAATAATCTCGCCTTGGTTTTTTGCCAGCGGCGCAGGTCGGAATCATTGATACCATAGCTGCTGAACAGCGTATAGGTATCGTCGAGATATTCTTCGACTAACTCCGACAGGTCAGATTCGTCCATGTATTTAATTTTATAACTCATCACAAACGAAGCGATATGTTCGATCAACTCATTAAGCTGCAGGTTGACGGAGGACGTCGGATCGTTGACCCACCCATGATGACTGTCTCCCAGGGTAGCGATACCTTCATCATACAAATTTTCGCACAAGAATTTGAGCTGAGCAATGTCGTGCCGCTTAGGCGAATACTCATCCATATCATCCCCTCCGTAAGTCTTAATTGCGGTGTGATAACACTATGTGAGTAAGCTGATTTACATCATGAACGGAGGCAGCTTAACGGTGGTTAAATAAACTTCCCGTAAAATGAATATAAATCATTTTTTCGCGTTTGGCCTGTAGTTATTACGTAAACTTACAATTCATCCGCAGTTGATGGGCGTGAGTTATCAATGATGTCGAAGATTAAACCCCGTGACGTCACTTGAAACCGGACGCTGTCGTTGATGATATCTTCGCTGTTGATATCCAGGCAGGCATTAAAAATGCCCCACTTATAACGATAACTCATTGAATAATCGCCGCCACCTTGCTGCACTATATCAAGTATTTCTAATGAATCTTCGGCATAGCGTGCGCTTTCAGAATAAAAGCTGAGTCCGCTGGTCAGCGCCGGCACTAACTCCGCGCTATTGTCATTAATCACTTTCTTTAATTTTTTAACAGAAAGTGCGTTGACTTCCAGGTTACAGGCAAGGGTAACAAGCATTAATCTCGGCCAACAACAATGTTATCTGCTTATCTTACTCCTTTTCCGCCCTCGTCGGTAAATTTTTCGATTTACCGCTGTTCTTTACCTTACGCCAACATTCCAACCGAATGGAAATAGCCCTGAGTTTTGTAAGGGGGACGGGGGAAGATCCGCTGTGCGAGGGATTGTTACGTTCCGTTGCATTATTGTCGCGCCATAGCTTGAGATACGGTAGTTGTTGTGATGTTATATTATAACCATTAACCCGTCATTTTGGTCACCACATTGATTCCCACTTCGCAACATGGCGCCGCGTCGTCACTGAATTCGTTGTTCACCACCTCCGCTGCCGCGCGTTGTGCGGGTGCCGCTGTGCTGCTGGCTCTGCTGTGGCTCGGCATCTTTTGGGCGGTATCGCTGCCATGATCACCCTGCGCCAGTTGGTGCTGGGCTATGGCACCACGCCGCTTTTTCCGCCGCTGAGCGGGCAGTTTACCGCCGGCTCGTTGACCGCGGTGGTGGGCGTCAATGGGGCCGGAAAATCGACATTGCTGAAAACGCTCGCCGGTTTGCTGCCGCCGATGAGCGGCAGCCTGAATTTTAGCGGCGGAAAGCCGCCGCGCAGAGCTTATTTGCCGCAGCAGGCGGAATTGGATCGGCAATTCCCGATCGCGGTGAGCGATCTGGTGGCGATGGGCTGTTGGCCGCAAAGCGGCATGTTCGGAGGCATGAACAAGCGTGCGGCGAGCCAGGTCAATGAGGCGTTGGCGAGCGTTGGCATGAGCGCGCTGGTGCGCAACCCGGTGGGCGAGCTGTCCGGCGGTCAGCTGCAGCGGGTGTTGTTTGCGCGCCTGCTGGTCCAACAAGCGCCGCTGATTTTGCTGGATGAACCTTTCACCGGTATCGACAGCGCCACCACGCAGATCCTGCTGCAGGCGATCGCGCAACTGCACCGGCAGGGGAAAACGGTGATCGCCGTGCTGCACGATATGTCGATGGTCGCCGAGCATTTTCCGCAGGCGCTGTTGCTGACGCCGCAGGCTTGCCACTGGGGCGCGGCCGAGCAAGTGCTGGAGCAGGTGCCGAGGCATCACGCCGCCGAACGGCTGCCGGATCTGCGGGCGGTGGCGCCATGATGCTGTTGCATGGGCTTATCGATCCTTTTCTCTCTTTCGGTTTTATGCGTCGCGCGCTGATGGCTTGCCTGGCGTTGTCGCTCAGCGCCGCCCCGCTGGGCGTGTTTCTGCTGCTGCGCCGCATGAGTCTGGTCGGGGATGCCTTGTCCCACGCGGTGTTGCCGGGCGCGGCGATCGGCTATCTGATCTCCGGCATGTCGCTGGTGGCGATGGGCGTAGGCGGCTTTATCGCCGGGCTGGCGGTGGCGATGTTGTCCGGCCTGGTGAGCCGCCGCACGCCGCTGAAAGAGGACGCCAGCTTCGCCGGATTCTATCTGGGTTCACTGGCGCTGGGGGTCACGCTGGTCTCGCTGCGCGGTTCCAGCGTGGATCTGCTGCACGTGTTGTTCGGTTCGATCCTGGCGGTGGATGCGCAGGCGATGCTGATGGTCGGTGCGATCGCCTCGGTTTCGCTGCTGGCGCTGGCGGCGCTGTACCGCGCGCTGGTGATCGAATCCTTCGACGTCACTTTCCTGCGCGTTAACGCGCCGCGCCGGTTGGCGCTGATCCACGGCCTGTTTTTGGCGCTGGTGGTGGTCAATCTGGTGGCGGGATTCCAGATCCTCGGCACCCTGATGTCGGTTGGGTTAATGATGTTGCCCGCCGCCAGCGCGCGCTTCTGGGCGCGCAATCTGCCGCAGACGCTGGCGACGGCGATGGGCATCGGCGCGCTTTCCAGTCTGATTGGGCTGGTGTGGTCCTATCACGCTTCGCTGCCCGCCGGCCCGGCGATCGTGCTCAGCGCCAGCATCCTCTTTTTTGTCTCAATCCTGTTTGGAACGCGCGGAGGCATTTACGCCTTTGCGCGCCGTTGAGAAGTGCCATTTGCAAGGAGAAAGTATGAAACGTTTACCTATATCGCTGGCGGTTGCTGCTCTGCTGGCCAGCCCATTGGCGATGGCGAAGACCGTCGACGCCGTCGCCAGCTTTTCCATTCTGGGAGATATCGTCAAGCAGGTGGGCGGCGATCACGTCAAGGTCAGCACGCTGGTGGGGCCGGATGGCGATCCGCACAGTTTCGAGCCTTCGCCGCAGGACGGCAAGAAGCTGGCTCAGGCTGATGTGGTCTTCGTCAGCGGCCTGGGGCTGGAAGGGTGGATCGATCGCCTGGTCAGCGCTTCGGGTTATAAAGGGCAGGTGATCACCGCTTCACAGGGCATCAACACCCGCCAGATGGAAGAGGATGGCAAACCGATTACCGATCCTCACGCCTGGAACAGCATGAAAAACGGCGTGCAGTACGCCACCAACGTGATGAACGCCCTGATCGCCGCCGATCCTGAGGATGCCAACTATTTTCGCCAGCGCGGCGCCGACTACATTCAGCAGCTGCAAAAGTTGGATCTGTGGGCCAAAACCCAGTTCGCCGCAGTGCCGCCGCAGAAACGTAAGGTGCTGACCAGCCATGATGCTTTTGGCTACTTTGGGCAAGAGTATGGCGTCACCTTCCTTGCCCCGGTCGGATTTTCCACCGAAGCGGAAGCCAGCGCCAGCGACGTGGCGAACCTGATTAAGCAGATTAAACAGGAGAAGGTTAACGCTTACTTTATCGAAAACCAGACCGATCCGCGGCTGGTGAAACAGATTGCCGCCGCCACCGGCGCCAAGGCGGGCGGCGAGCTGTACCCTGAAGCGCTCTCCCGCGCCGGCGGCCCGGCGGCCACCTATGAGCAGGCGTTCAAACACAATGTCGACACGCTGCTGAGCAGCATGAAGTAATCTCTGCCCCCCGCCCGCGGGTGGGGGACAGCTTGCAGGCACTTTCTCGCCATAAAAAAAGCCCCGTTGAGCAGCAACGGGGCTTTGCGACAGATGACACTTGGGAGTTAACGCTTTTTCTTACGTCCCTGTACCGCTTTGAATCGCGGATTGCTTTTACAGATCACATAGATGCGGCCACGACGACGCACGACTTTGCAATCCGGGTGGCGGTTTTTCGCCGAACGCAATGAACTCAATACCTGCATGGGGTTTCCTTGTTACTTATTGCCGATAAAGCGGCCAAAGCGCTGCTGGAAGCGCGCCGTGCTGCCTTCTTTGGAATAGTCTTTCTGCTTGCCGGTGTAATACGGATGCGAAGCGGAAGAGACGTCGAGGGTGACATACGGCCAGCTTTCGCCGTCCAGTTCGATAGTGCGATCGGTTTTGATGGTCGATCCCACTTTGAAGTAGGCATTGGCGCTGACGTCGTGGAACACCACGGTGCGGTAATCGGGGTGGATGCCGGGTTTCATAATGGCTCTCTCGTGTAATGTTATACTATAACAATAATTATGCGCCGACCTGGCATCGCGATCAAGCGCAAATTGCACACAAAAGTGAATTAATGAGAATGGTTTGCATTAAGTAACTGAAACAAAATAAAAAGGCCGCATGCGCGGCCTTTTCGATTATCAGGTGGAGCTCACATCACTGAGCGATCAGTGGTGCTCTACCGGATGGCTGTGTTCCAGGTCTTCGTTCTTCTTGCTGAAGCGGCGGCGAACCACCACGAAGAACACCGGTACGAAGAAGATCGCCAAGACGGTAGCGGTGATCATCCCGCCCATTACGCCGGTACCAACCGCGTTCTGTGCGCCGGAGCCCGCACCGCTGCTGATAACCAGCGGCAGAACCCCGAGGATGAAGGCCAGGGACGTCATCAGGATTGGACGCAGACGCATACGCACCGCTTCCAATGTCGCTTCGATCAGGCCTTTGCCTTCTTTTTCCATCAGGTCTTTGGCGAACTCCACGATCAGGATGGCGTTCTTCGCCGATAGACCGATGGTGGTCAGCAGCCCCACCTGGAAGTACACGTCGTTGTTCATGCCGCGCATCGTCGCGGCCAACAACGCACCGATAACCCCCAGCGGCAATACCAGCATGACCGAGAACGGCACGGACCAGCTTTCATACAGCGCCGCCAGACACAGGAACACCACCAGAATCGAGATGGCGTACAGCGCCGGCGCCTGGTTGCCCGACAGACGTTCCTGATAGGACATGCCGGTCCAGTCGTAACCGATGCCGCTTGGCAGTTTGGACGCCAGTTGCTCCATCAGGTTCATCGCTTCACCGGTACTCTTGCCCGGTGCGGCCTGGCCCAGAATTTCCATCGACGGCAAGCCGTTATAGCGTTCCAGACGCGGTGAGCCGTATTCCCATTTCGCCGAAGAGAAGGCGGAGAATGGCACCATCTGGCCGCTGGTACCGCGCACGTACCACTTGTTGATGTCTTCCGGCAGCATGCGGAACGGCGCTTCGGCCTGTACGTACACCTTCTTCACACGACCGCGGTCGATGAAGTCGTTGACGTACGAACCACCCAGTGCAGTGCTCAGCGTGCTGTTGATGGTGGTGATGCTCACGCCCAGCGCCTTGGCTTTCTCCTGATCGACGATCAGTTTGAACTGCGGCGTATCTTCCAGGCCGTTCGGGCGCACGCCCACCAGCACGTCCGGATGCTGAGCAACCATGCCCAACAGCTGGTTACGCGCTTCGGTCAGTTTTTCGTGCCCCAGGCCGCCCTGGTCAATCAGCTCGAAGTCGAAGCCGGTTGCGGTACCGAGTTCGATGATCGCCGGCAGGTTGAACGGGAACACCAGGCCTTCTTTAATCTGCGAGAAGGCGCCCATGGCGCGACCCGCGATCGCTTCGACCTTGTTCCCGGCCCCCGGACGCTCGCCCCAGTCTTTCAGGCTGACGAATGCCAGGCCGTTGTTCTGGCCGTTACCGTTGAAGCCGAAGCCCGCGACGGTAAACACCGAAACCACGTTGTCCTTTTCCTTGTTCAGGAAGTAGTCGGAGACTTCTTCCAGCACTTTGTTGGTGCGGGACTCGGTGGCGCCGGCAGGCAACTGCACCATGGTCAACAGGATGCCCTGATCTTCGTCCGGCAGGAACGAGGAAGGCAGGCGCAGGAACAGCAGGCCCATGCCAACCACGATCAGCAGGTAGATGATCAGATAGCGGCCGGTGCTGCGCAGGATGTTGCCCACGCTGTCGGTATAGTGATGCGTGCTCTTCTCGAACATGCGGTTAAACCAGCCGAAGAAGCCTGTTTTAACCCCGTGATCGCCTTTCGGGATCGGTTTGAGCATGGTGGCGCACAGCGCCGGCGTCAGGATCAAGGCCACCAGCACCGACAGCGCCATCGCGGACACGATGGTGATCGAGAACTGGCGATAGATGGCGCCGGTTGAGCCGCCAAAGAACGCCATCGGCACGAATACCGCCGACAGCACCATGGCGATGCCCACCAGCGCGCCCTGGATCTGGCCCATCGATTTACGGGTGGCTTCTTTCGGCGGCAGCCCCTCTTCGGACATGACGCGCTCGACGTTTTCCACCACCACGATGGCGTCATCCACCAGCAGGCCGATCGCCAACACCATGCCGAACATCGTCAGGGTGTTTATCGAGAAGCCGAACGCCGCGAGTATCGCAAAGGTCCCCAGCAGTACTACCGGCACCGCGATGGTTGGGATCAGCGTCGCGCGGAAGTTCTGCAGGAACAGATACATCACCAGGAACACCAGGATGATGGCTTCGATCAGCGTTTTCACCACTTCGTTGATGGAGATTTTAACGAACGGGGTGGTGTCGTACGGATAAACCACTTTCATCCCTTGCGGGAAGAATGGCGCCATCTTGGCCAGCTCGTCTTTCACACCTTTGGCGGTGTTCAAGGCGTTGGCGCCGGTTGCCAGTTTGATACCCAGGCCGGCGGCAGGCTTGCCGTTATAACGCGCGGTAACGGCATAGCTTTCCGCGCCGCGCTCGATGTGAGCGACGTCGCGCAGGCGCACCTGGGAACCGTCGGTATTCACCTTCAGCAGGATCTTGCCGAACTCTTCCGGCGAAGTCAGACGGGTCTGCGCGATGATCGAGGCGTTCAACTGCTGCCCCGGCACCGGCGGCAGGCCGCCCAGCTGGCCTGCGGCGATCTGGTTGTTCTGCTCGGTGATGGCGGAGGTCACGTCCGTAGTCGTCAGCTGGTAGTTGTTCAGCTTGTTCGGATCCAGCCAGATACGCATCGCATACTGGGCACCGAACAGCTGCACCTCGCCCACGCCGGACGAACGGCTGATCGGATCCTTGATGTTGGACGCCACGTAGTCCGCAATATCGTCCTGCGTCATGTTCGGATCGTCGGAAACGAAGCCGGCCACCATCAGGAAGCTGCTGCTGGATTTTTCTACTTTCAGGCCCTGTTGCTGAACTTCTTGCGGCAGCAATGGGGTGGCCAACGACAGTTTGTTCTGAACCTGAACCTGCGCGATGTCAGGATCGGTGCCGGAATCAAACGTCAGGGTAATGGTGACGCTACCAGAGGAATCACTGGTGGAGGACATGTACATCAGGTTATCGATACCGTTCATGTTCTGTTCGATAATCTGCGTGACGGTATCCTGCACCGTTTTGGCATCTGCGCCCGGGTAGGTGGCGGAAATACTCACCGCCGGCGGTGCAATAGTGGGATACTGCGCGATCGGCAGTTTCATTATTGCAAGCACCCCCGCCAACATGACGATGATGGCGATTACCCAGGCGAAAATTGGGCGGTCTATAAAGAACTTAGCCATGTATTACAGGCTCCTTTTTATGACTTCTGCGCTTCAGACTGCGGCTGTTTTTGCGCCTGAGTGTCAACTTCCTGCACCTTTACCTGCGCGCCTGGATGCACTTTCATCAGGCCGGAGACGATCACGCGATCGCCGGCTTTCAGGCCATCGGTAACCAGCCATTTGTCGCCAATCGCCTGATCCGCCTTCAGCGTGCGCAGCTCAACTTTATCGTCTGCACCGACCACTAACGCCGTCGCTTCACCACGCGGGTTGCGGGTGACGCCTTGCTGCGGCACCAGCAGCGCATCGCTGCGCACGCCTTCGTCCAGACGGGCGCGCACGAACATGCCAGGCAACAGCGTATCGTTCGGGTTAGGGAACAGGGCGCGAATGGTAATGGAACCGGTGGTCTCATCGACGGTGACGTCAGAGAATTCCAGCGTGCCTTCCTGCGCATATTCGGTGCCGTTTTCCAGCATCAGTTTCACCTTGGCCTTGCCGTTTTCCTGCTTCAGCGCGCCGCTGGCCAGTTCTTGCTTCAGGCGCAGGAAGTCGGTGCTCGACTGGGTGACGTCGACATACATCGGATCCAACTGCTGCACGGTGGACAGGGCGGTCGCCTGGCCGTTGCTGACCAGCGCGCCTTCGGTCACGGCGGATTTGCCGATGCGACCGGAGATCGGGGAGGTCACTTTGGTGTACGCCAGATTAATGCGCGCGGTTTCGACGGCGGCCTTGGCGGCCACGACGGCGGCATCCGCTTGCTGCAGCGTGGAGACGGCGTTGTCGTAGTCCTGCTTACTGATATAGCTGGTACCCAGCAATGGCTTGTAGCGGTTTACCGTCACGCGTGCGATGGAAGCGCTGGCCTGTGCTTTGGCCAAATCGCCTTTCGCGCTGTCGTAGCTGGCTTGATAGGTTGCGGGATCGATTTGGTACAGAGACGTCCCGGCCTTGATATCGCTGCCTTCGACGAAGTTGCGCTTCAGGATGATGCCGCTGACCTGAGGGCGAACTTCGGCGATACGATACGCAGCGGTGCGGCCAGGAAGATCGGTAGTGATGTTGAGAGGCTCGGCCTTCAAGGTGACTACGCCCACTTCAGGTGCCTGTTGTTGGGCACCTTGCTGTTGGGTTTCTTTATCGTTACATCCTGTTAGCACTAAGCTGCCTGAAAGCATCAGAACGGCCGCCAGAGGCGTTAACCCTCTGTTTTTGTTCATAGAAAAACCTCAAGTGTCCGATTTCAAAATGATCAATGGATCACAAGCTTTAAAACCCATTGCTGCGTTAATTATATGTGCGTGCTATGGTACATACATTCGCGAATGTATGTAAATCACACTCCCCCTAAATAACAATGCCATGGCACGAAAAACCAAACAGCAGGCGCAAGAAACCCGACAGCAAATCCTCGATGCTGCGGTGAGAGAGTTCTCTGAACGTGGCGTTGCTGCAACGTCACTGACAGATATTGCCACCGCTGCTGGGGTTACGCGTGGAGCCATTTACTGGCACTTCAAGAATAAGGTAGACCTGTTTAATGAAGTTTGGGAATCTACCGAGCCGAAAATTGACCAGCTCGAAACAGAGTATCAGGCAAAGTTTCCCGATAATCCACTGCGGGTTATCCGAGAAATTCTGATTTACATTCTGACGTCTACGGTTGAAGACGGCCGCAGGCGGGCGTTGATGGAAATTATATTCCACAAATGCGAGTTTGTCGGTGAAATGATGCCGCTGCTGGATTCGCGCAAGGTGCTGTACCTCGCCGGTTACGAACGCATCGAGGCGGTGCTGTGCAACTGCATTCACCACGGGCAATTGCCGGCCGATCTGCACACTCGTCGCGCGGCGATCATCCTGCGCGGTTATATCACCGGCCTGCTGGAAAACTGGCTGTTTATGCCGGAAAGTTTCGATTTGCGGGCTGAAGCCGAAGCGCTGGTGGATGCGTTTTTGGAGATGCTGCAGTTTTGCCCCACCTTGCGCCTCAAATCCGATATGCCGACGGCTGCACCGTCCAACGCCGGCTCCCTGCCTTTATAAGGAGAGATTTCATGTCATCAGTCGTTCTCATCGCCAATGGCGCCGCCTATGGCCACGAATCCTTGTTCAATGCGCTGCGGTTGGCCATCGCCATGAAAGAGCAGCAGAGCGATCTCGATCTGCGGCTGTTTCTGATGTCCGATGCGGTGGTGGCCGGGTTGGCCGGGCAGCAGCCGCACGAGGGGTACCACCTGCAGCAGATGCTGGAAATCCTCACCGCGCAGCAGGTGCCGGTCAAGCTGTGCAAGACCTGCGCCGACGCGCGCGGCGTCAGCCGCTTGCCGCTGGCGGACGGCGTGGCGATCGGCACCTTGGTCGAGCTGGCGCAGTGGACGCTGGCGGCGGAGAAAGTGCTGACTTTCTGATTTCGCGACAATGGGACATCACCGGCAACGCTTTTGTTGTTCGTTGCCTGCCGGCGATCGTGATAATCTTCAGGCTTCTTAACCGATCCGAAGCTAAATCATGCATCGCTGGTTGACTCTGCCTTCTCTGGCGCCGCTCATGTTTGTCGGCGCATGCCGGCGGCGCATCGCCGCCGCGACTCTCCTTTTCCTTATTTACGCGTTCAGCTCGCCGGCGCAGGCGGCGCTGAGCGGCGATCTGCCGCAGCGCAGCGAAGTGCAAAGCCAGCTGGAAATGCTGAACAAGCAAAAAGCCCTGACGCCGGTCGAAAAGCTCTCCCAGCAGGATTTGACCCGCACGCTGGAGCTGCTGGATGCCCTTGAGCGCAACCGGCAAGACGCCGCGCAGCTTAAACAGCAGGTGCAGCAGGCGCCGGCGAAACTCAGTCAGGTCACCGCCGAATTGGATGCGCTGAAGCAGCCGGTAGACAATGCGGCGGCGCGCGCTGCGCTGTTGCCGCTGTCGCTGCGTCAGTTGGAAAGCCGGCTGTATCAAACGCTCGACGAGCTGCAAAGCGCGCAGGAGAGCCTCTCCACCTACAACAGCCAACTGGTGTCGCTGCAAACCCAGCCCGAGCGGGTACAAAGCACCATGTACGCCGCCTCGCAGCGCCTGCAGGAGATCCGCAGCCAGCTCAGCGGCCAGACGCCGGGGCAAGATTCGCTGCGCAACAGTCAGCAGGTGATGCTGAGCACCGAGCAGGCGCTGCTCAATGCGCAGCTGGAGCTGCAGCGTAAAAGCCTGGAGGCCAATACCACGCTGCAGGATCTGCTGCAAAAGCAGCGCGATTACACCACCGCGCATATCGATGCGCTCGATCGGTCGGTGCAACTGCTGCAGGAGATCGTCAACAGCAAGCGGTTGACGCTGTCCGAAAAGACCGCCAAAGAGGCGCAGAACCCGGAAGACGCCACCGATATTCAGCACGATCAGCTGGTCAGCAAGCAGCTGGACGTCAACCGCCAACTGAGCCAGCGGCTGATCGCCGCCACCGAAGAGAGCAACACCCTGTTCCAGCAGAACATTCGGGTCAAGAACTGGCTCGACCGCGGGCTGCAGGCGGAGCGTAACCTGAAAGAGCAGATCCAGGTGCTGAAAGGCAGCCTGGTGCTGTCGCGCATTCTGTATCAGCAGCAGCAAAGCCTGCCGCAGGGCACGCTGCTGGCGGATATGGATACGCGCATCGCCGATCTGCGGCTGGAGCAGTTCGATATCAATCAGCAACGCGACGATCTGTTCAAGGGCGAAGATTACATCAACCAGCTGGTGACCGAGAGCAAGGAAAAGGCCGGCCCGGAAGTGATCGACGCGTTGAACGAGATCGTCGACATGCGCCGCGAACTGCTGGATCAGTTGAACAAGCAGCTCAGCAACCAGCTGTCGCTGTCGATCAACCTGCAGATTAACCAACAGCAGCTCACCAGCGTCTACGGCTCGCTGCAGGATACGCTGACCCAGCAGATTTTCTGGGTCAACAGCAACAAGCCGGTCGATCTGGCGTGGCTGAAGGCGATGCCGGAGGCGGTGCGCAATCAGATTGCCGGGCTCGATCTCAAATTCGACGGCGGCAAGCTATTGCAGGGCGGGGTGAATGCGCTGGTGTTCCTGATCCCGCTGCTGTTGGCGGTCGGGGTATTGCGTTGGCGCTACCGGCTGATCGACGGCCATTTACAAAAGCTGGCCAACGATGTGGGGCAACTGAAGCGCGACGGCCAACTGCATACGCCGAAGGCCATCGCGCTGACCTTGCTGAAGGTGTTGCCCGGCGCCGCGTTGCTCCTTGGCGTCGGTTTCTGGATGTATCGCGCAGATTTTGGCATCAGCGACTTTATCTGGGCATTGTCGCAGCAGCTGGCGCTGTCATGGCTGGTATTCGCTTTCAGTTACCGCATGCTGAAACCGGGCGGCATCGCCGAGCGGCATTTCAACTTCGGCGCCAACCTGTGCGCGCATTACCGCCGCCAGACGCTGCGGCTGGGGCTGGCGCTGCAGCCGCTGATCTTCTGGTCGGTATTGGGCGAAAAAGCGCCGCTGCGCCTGGTGGAAGACGTTATCGGCCAGATCGTGGTGATGTTGACGCTGGCGCTGCTCACGGTGCTGGTGTTCCCGCTGTGTCGCGACAGCTGGCGTGAAAAGGGCTCGCACGCCGTGCGGCTGGTGATGGTCACTGCGCTGGCCGCCACGCCGCTGATCCTGCTGGGGCTGATGTTCGCCGGCTACTTTTATACCACGCTGCGGCTGGCCAGCCGCTGGATAGACAGCCTGTATCTGTTTTTCCTGTGGAATATTGTGTACCTGACTGCCCTGCGCGGCCTGAGCGTGGCGGCGCGGCGTCTGGCCTACCGGCGCGCGTTGGCGCGGCGGCAAAACGTGGCGAAAGAGGGGGCCGAAGGCGGTGAACCGGTGGTGGAAGAGCCGCCGCTGGCGCTCGATCAGATCAACCAACAGTCGCTGCGCCTGACCACCCTGGTGCTGTTCGCCATCTTCGCCAGCGCCTTCTACGCCATTTGGTCGGATCTGGTGACGGTCATCGCTTACCTGGACAGCATCACGCTGTGGCATTACACCAGCACCGTGGCGGGCAGCAGCGTGGCGCAGGCGGTGACGCTGGGCAACATGATGGTGGCGATCGCCGCGGTGATCGTCGCCTACGTGCTCACCCGCAACCTGCCCGGTTTGTTGGAGGTGGTGGTGCTGTCGCGGCTGCAGCTGCGGCAGGGGGCATCCTATGCCATCACCACCGTGCTCACTTACCTGATTACCGCCGTGGGCGCCGTGGTTGCGCTGGGATCGCTCGGCGTATCCTGGGACAAACTGCAATGGCTGGCCGCCGGTCTGACGGTCGGGCTGGGCTTCGGCCTGCAGGAGATCTTCGCCAATTTCGTCTCCGGTCTGATCATTCTGTTCGAACGCCCGATCCGCATCGGCGATACCATCACCATCGGCACCTTCTCCGGTTCGGTCAGCAAGATCCGCATTCGCGCCACCACCATTACCGACTTCGACCGCAAAGAGGTGATCATTCCGAACAAGGCGTTCGTCACCGAGCGGCTGATCAACTGGTCGTTGTCCGATACCATCACCCGCGTGCTGATCAAGGTCGGCGTGGCCTACGGCTCCGATCTCGACAAGGTGAAAAAGGTGCTGCTGCAGGCGGCGCACGACAACCCGCGGGTGATGACCGATCCCGAACCGCAGGTGTTCTTCCTCAACTTCGGCGCCAGCACGCTGGATCACGAACTGCGGCTCTATGTGCGCGAACTGCGCGATCGCAGCTACACGGTGGATGAACTGAATCGCTCAATCGACCGCTTGTGCCGGGAAAACGACATCGACATCGCTTTCAACCAGCTGGAGGTGTATCTGCATAACCAGCAGGGCAACGAAGTGCAGGAAGTGAAAAGAACGCTGTCGCCGGACGACGGCGGCCAGACGGCGGCGGATAAGCAATGAGAGGCGAAAGGGACAGCGGCGCTGTCCCCGGTTACTGTCCGGCGGGCAGATAGGGCGAGGTGACGCCGGCGCGCTGCAGCTTTTCCTGATAATCCCGTTTGACGATATCCAGCGCCGCCAGCGCGGTAGCCGGATCGATCTCGTTGCATTCCAGCAGGTAAATCAAGTCTACCGCCAGCTGCAGTTCGGGTGAGGCGTTTTCCAGAGACATAGCACCTGCGCTTATTAATTAATGGGATGAAAAACTCGTGTCTCGGCAGAGTATAGTGAACCCGGCGCGCAACCGGGAATAATCATTAAAATATTGTGATAAATCTTCAAAAACCGTTTTCTTTGCGCTCGATATTGCGCTCGATGCGCGCCAGCGCCTGACGGCAGCGCATCAGTCTCCCCTCCAGCGCCGCCAGCTCGTGCTGCAGCTTTTGCTGCGCCGCCAGCGTGGTCTGGCGCCCCAGCAGGCTTTCCCGATCCTGAATCATGGCGATCAGCCGGCGTTCGTAGTCCTGATGTTCGGCCAGTTTGTGGTACAGATCGGCCTCGGGGGCTTCTTTCGGCTGGTTCTTGCGCCGCAGCGCCTGGGTTGCCAGCTCGCGCTGCAGGGCAGAGATTTGAGCCACCAGTTTTTCGGCCAGAAAGGCCACCTGGCTGGTGCGGTTGTCGTTGGCGGCGCTTTGCAATTGGGCGAAATTTTTCTCCACTTCGGCCAGGTAGTCGCGCAGCCGCGTGCCGCGATTGGCGAACAGGGCGGCGTCGAAGCGCGCCTGCGGGATCGGAACGTCGCCGCGCGGGGTCACTTCGGCCGCCAGCGCCGCGATCTGCTGTGCCAACACCTGTAATAGACGCTGAGTGCTCACATAAGCTCCCTCTTGATTTCAACAGGCGTAAGCTTGCCCGCGATCCTGCCATGAAACAAGCGCTGTACGCATATTCCGCCGGCGCGGCGCCGATGCTACAGTAGGCGGCAACCGATTGAGGAGCGAAGAGCCGCATGACGCGTGGGTTATTGATCATTTTGGGTTGGCTGGCGGTGGTGCTGGCGACGTTGGGCGTGGTGCTGCCATTGCTGCCGACCACGCCGTTCCTGCTGTTGGCCGCCTGGTGTTTCGCCCGCTCTTCGCCGCGCTTTCATCACTGGCTGCTGCACCGCTCCTGGTTCGGCCCTTATCTGCGCCACTGGCAGCAGCATCGCGCGCTGCCGCCGGGGGCGAAGTGGAAGGCGGTGCTGGTTATTGTACTTACCTTCGCCTGTTCGCTGTGGCTGGTGAAAATCTGGTGGGTGCGCGGGCTGTTGCTGCTGATGCTGGCTATTTTGCTGACCTTTATGCTGCGCCTGCCGGTTATTGACCTGCCGCAACAAAAACAGCGCTGATTGTGCGCCGCTGGTTGCATTTGTCCGCCAGTTTGCATAGATTTGGGCGTTTTCGTGCGCGGATCGCCTGCCATTTCTTCTCCGGTGTGTTTCACCCGGGGGCGGCGGGTGAGCGGCGCGCCGGTTTTCAGGCAGTTTTATCAGGCAACAATTATGACCGCTACTGCGCAGCAGCTTCAGTTTATTAAAGACAGTATCAAAACCATCCCGGATTATCCGAAGCCGGGCATCCTGTTCCGCGACGTGACCAGCCTGCTGGAAAACCCGTTGGCCTACGCCGCCAGCATCGAGCTGCTGGTTGAGCGCTATCGCGAAGCGGGCGTGACCAAGGTGGTGGGTACCGAAGCGCGCGGTTTCCTGTTCGGCGCGCCCGTCGCGCTGGCGCTGGGCGTCGGTTTCGTGCCGGTGCGCAAACCGGGCAAACTGCCGCGCGCCACGCTCAGCGAAAGCTATGAGCTGGAGTACGGCACCGACAAGCTGGAGATCCACACCGACGCCATCACTGCGGGTGACAAAGTGCTGGTGGTGGACGATCTGCTGGCGACCGGCGGCACCATCGAAGCGACCACCAAACTGATCCGCCGTCTGGGCGGTGAAGTGAACGACGCCGCGTTCATCATCAACCTGCCGGATCTGGGCGGGGAAGCGCGTCTGAACAAGCTGGGCATCGATTGCTACTGCCTGGTGGACTTCGCCGGCCATTGATGCGGCATTGCCCCTTGGGCACAACGGCCTCGCGGATCGCCGCGGGGCTGTGTTAGCATGACCCTCCAGATTCCTCGACTTCTCCGGTATTAATGAGCTATCAGGTTCTCGCCCGTAAGTGGCGCCCTCAAACGTTCGCAGACGTGGTCGGCCAGGAACATGTCCTGACCGCGCTGGCCAACGGCCTCTCACTGGGGCGGATCCATCACGCCTATCTGTTCTCGGGCACGCGCGGCGTGGGGAAAACCACCATCGCCCGCTTGCTGGCCAAAGGTCTGAACTGTGAAACCGGCATCACCGCCACGCCGTGCGGCCAATGCGACAACTGCCGCGAGATCGAGCAGGGGCGCTTCGTCGATCTGATTGAGATCGACGCCGCTTCCCGAACCAAGGTGGAAGATACCCGCGATCTGCTGGACAACGTCCAGTACGCGCCGGCGCGCGGCCGCTTCAAGGTCTACCTGATCGACGAAGTGCACATGCTCTCGCGCCACAGCTTCAACGCGTTGCTGAAGACGTTGGAAGAGCCGCCGCCGCACGTCAAATTCCTGTTGGCCACCACCGATCCGCAAAAGCTGCCGGTGACCATTCTCTCGCGCTGTCTGCAGTTCCACCTCAAAGCGCTGGACGTCGATCAGATCCGTCAGCAGCTGGAAACGGTGCTGACGGCGGAGCAGATCACCAGCGACGCGCGTGCGCTGCAGCTTCTGGCGCGCGCCGCCGACGGCAGCATGCGCGACGCGCTGAGCCTGACCGATCAGGCGATAGCCATGGGGCAGGGGCAGGTGACCGCCGCCACCGTCAGCCAGATGCTCGGCACGCTCGATGACGAGCAACCGCTGGCGATCCTCGAAGCGCTGGTCAGCGCCGACGGCGAAAAGGTGATGGCGCAGGTCGCGCAGGCCGCTTCGCGCGGCGTGGACTGGGAAAATCTGCTGGTGGAGACGTTGGCGCTGCTGCATCGCATTGCGATGGTGCAGCTGTTGCCTTCGATGCTCGACAACCAGTACGCCGCCGTGGAGCAACGGCTGCGCGAGCTGGCGCGAACCCTGCCGCCGGCCGATGTGCAACTTTACTACCAGACGCTGTTGGTGGGCCGCAAAGAGCTGGCCTATGCGCCGGATCGCCGCATGGGGGTTGAGATGACCCTGCTGCGTGCGCTGGCGTTTCACCCGAAAGCGGTGATCCCGGAGCCGGTGGCGTTGGTGCAGACCGCGCCGGCGCCGATGGCGCAGCCGCAGGCCGCCGCTTCACAACAGCCGCCGCAGTTTCAGGACGCGCCGCCGCCGCTAGGGCAGCCGGCCGCGCCACAGCGACAATCATCGGCCCCTTTACCGGATGCCACCGCCCAGCTGTTGAAAGCGCGGTCCCAGCTGCAACGGCAGCAGGGAGCATCCACACCAAAAAAGAATGAGCCGGCGGCGCCAGGAATAGCGCGGCCGGCAAACTCGGCGCTGGGGCGTTTGGCTTCCGTGACCGAGCGCAGCCAGCAGCGCCTGGCGGAGAAGAAGGTGCCGGAAAAACCGGCGAAACCGGAAGCCTATCGCTGGCGCGCGCAGACCGAGCCGGAAGCGGCGCCGGAACCGCTGGCGACGCCGAAAGCGCTGCGTACGGCGTTGGAGCACGAGAAAACGCCGGAGCTGGCCGCCAAGCTGGTGGTGGAGTCGCTGGAGCGCGACGCCTGGGCGGCGGAAATCGATAAGCTGAAGATCCCAAAATTGGTGCAGCAGCTGGCGTTGAACGCCTTCAAGCAGCAGCCGGAGCCGGGCAAAATTAACCTCCATCTGCGGTCTTCGCAGCGCCATCTGAATTCGCCTTCGGCGCAGAAGACGCTGGCCGACGCGCTCGGTGAGCTGTACGGCGGCCCGATTGAGCTGACCGTGGTGGAGGACGATAATCCGGCGGGGCGGACCCCGCTGGAATGGCGACAAGCCATCTATGAAGAAAAGCTGGCGCAGGCGCGCCAGTCCATCGAAGCGGATACCAACATTCAGACGCTGCGCCGATTCTTCGACGCGGATCTGGATGAAGAGAGTATTCGTCCCCTTTAAACGCCGCGCGAGGTGCGCGGCCCTAGCGACGAGAGACGACTATGTTTGGTAAAGGCGGTCTGGGCAACCTGATGAAGCAAGCCCAGCAAATGCAAGAAAAAATGCAGCAGATGCAGGAAGAAGTCGCCAAATTGGAAGTGACCGGCGAATCCGGCGCGGGCCTGGTGAAAGTCACCATCAACGGCGCGCACAACTGCCGCCGCGTGGAGATCGATCCTAGCCTGATGGAAGACGACAAAGAGATGCTGGAAGATCTGATCGCCGCTGCGTTTAACGACGCCGCGCGCCGCATCGAAGAGACTCAGAAAGAGAAAATGGCTTCCGTCTCCAGCGGCATGCAGTTGCCGCCTGGCTTCAAGATGCCGTTCTGATGCAAACCAGCCCGCTCCTTGAATCCCTGATGGAGGCGTTGCGCTGCCTGCCGGGCGTCGGCCCGAAATCGGCGCAGCGCATGGCGTTTCAGCTGCTGCAGCGCGATCGCAGCGGCGGGATGCGCCTGGCGCAGGCGTTGACGCGCGCGATGTCGGAGATCGGCCACTGCGCCGACTGCCGCACCTTCACCGAACAGGACGTCTGCACTATTTGCGCCAATCCGCGCCGTCAGCAAAACGGCCAGATTTGCGTGGTGGAAAGCCCGGCGGATATCCACGCCATCGAGCAGACCGGCCAGTTCGCCGGGCGCTACTTTGTGCTGATGGGGCATCTGTCGCCGCTGGACGGCATCGGGCCGGGCGATATCGGTCTGGATCGCCTGGAGCAACGGCTGGAAAAGGAAAGCATCACCGAAGTGATCCTCGCCACCAACCCGACGGTGGAAGGGGAAGCGACCGCCAACTACATCGCCGAGATGTGCGGCCAGTATGGCGTGCTCGCCAGCCGCATCGCCCACGGCGTGCCGGTGGGCGGCGAGCTGGAGATGGTCGACGGCACCACGCTGTCGCATTCGCTGGCCGGGCGCCACGCCATCAAGTTCTGATGTTTTCCCGGATGGGGCCGCCCGGCCCCACCGTTTTTTGCCAAAAAATTCCCGCTGTCCGCTTGAAAAACAACACCCTGACCCTCATCTGATCCTCATTGTTCGATTTTGGTAGCCATTGTCTTTTGAGGTAATCAATGAGTATGAAAGGTCAAGAAACCCGCGGGTTCCAGTCTGAAGTAAAACAGCTGCTTCATTTGATGATCCATTCGCTGTACTCCAACAAAGAAATTTTCCTGCGCGAGCTGATTTCCAACGCCTCTGACGCCGCCGACAAGCTGCGCTTCCGCGCCCTGTCCGCGCCAGAGCTGTACGCCGGCGACGGCGAACTGCGCGTACGTTTGTCCTTCGATAAAGAGCAGCGCACCCTGACCATCGCCGACAACGGCATCGGCATGCGCCGCGAAGAAGTGATTGAAAACCTCGGCACCATCGCCAAGTCAGGCACCAAAGCGTTCCTGGAGTCCATCGGTTCCGATCAGGCGAAAGACAGCCAATTGATCGGTCAGTTCGGCGTCGGTTTCTATTCGGCGTTCATCGTGGCGGACAAAGTGACCGTGCGCACCCGCGCCGCCGGCGCCGCCGATGACGAAGGCGTGTTCTGGGAGTCCGCCGGCGAAGGCGACTACACCATCGCCGACATCACCAAAGAGACCCGCGGCACCGAAATCACCCTGCATCTGCGCGAAGGCGAAGATGAGTACCTCGACGCCTGGCGCCTGCGTTCGGTGATCGGCAAATATTCCGATCACATCGCCTTGCCGGTGGAGATCGAAAGCAAAAACGAAGAAGACGACACCGTCACCTGGGAGAAGATCAACAAGGCGCAGGCCCTGTGGACCCGCAGCAAGGCTGACGTGACCGACGAAGAGTACAAAGAGTTCTACAAACACATCGCCCACGACTTCACCGATCCGCTGAGCTGGAGCCACAACCGGGTGGAGGGCAAGCAGGAATACACCAGCCTGCTGTACATCCCGGCGCAGGCGCCGTGGGACATGTGGAACCGCGATCACAAGCACGGCCTGAAGCTGTATGTGCAGCGCGTGTTCATCATGGACGACGCCGAGCAGTTCATGCCGAACTACCTGCGCTTCGTGCGCGGCCTGATCGATTCCAACGATCTGCCGCTGAACGTATCGCGCGAGATCCTGCAAGACAGCCGCGTGACGCAGAACCTGCGCGGCGCGCTGACCAAGCGCGTGCTGCAGATGCTGGATAAGCTGGCCAAAGACGACGCCGAAGGCTACCAGAAATTCTGGCAGCAGTTCGGTCTGGTGCTGAAAGAGGGCCCGGCGGAAGACAACGGCAACCAGGAAGCGATCGCCAAATTGCTGCGCTTCGCGACCACCCACGGCGACAGCTCGGCGCAGACCGTATCGCTGGAAGAGTACGTCGGCCGCATGGCGGAAGGCCAGGAGAAGATTTACTACATCACCGCCGACAGCTACGCCGCGGCCAAGAGCAGCCCGCACCTGGAGCTGTTCCGCAAGAAAGGCATCGAAGTGCTGCTGCTGTCCGATCGCATCGACGAGTGGATGATGAGCTACCTGACCGAGTTCGACGGCAAGCCGTTCCAGTCGGTCAGCAAGGCGGATGAAGCGCTGGATAAACTGGCGGATGAAACCGAAGAGCAGAAGGCCGCCGAGAAGCAACTGGAACCATTCATCGAACGCGTGAAAACCCTGCTGGGCGATCGCGTGAAGGATGTGCGCCTGACGCACCGCCTGACCGATACGCCGGCGATCGTCGTGACCGACGCCGACGAAATGAGCACCCAGATGGCCAAGCTGTTCGCCGCTGCCGGCCAGCAGGCGCCGGAAGTGAAGTACATTTTCGAGCTTAATCCGGAACATGCTCTGGTCAAACGCGCATCCGACGTGGGCGATAACGAACATTTTGCCGAATGGCTCGACCTGTTATTGGATCAGGCGCTGTTGGCTGAACGCGGCACATTGGAGGATCCGAACCTGTTCATCCGCCGCATGAATAAGTTGCTGTCCGCCTAAAGTTGAAGATATGCGCCCTTAACGGCACCGTTAGGGGCGCATTTTCGGTTTTTCCCCACCTTTTCTCGCCTTTTGTTCGTCGGTTTTTTTGCACATTCCGCAATCGATTTCCTTCGCGCGCCTTGAGCCTGCCCCCCCTGAAATGGTATCGTTGAGCGTTTTCGCAATTTTATAAAAACTACATAGCAAGGGGATTTACGCAATGCGTATCATTCTGCTGGGCGCTCCGGGCGCTGGTAAAGGTACTCAGGCTCAATTCATCATGGAGAAATACGGCATTCCGCAAATCTCCACCGGTGATATGTTGCGCGCAGCCGTGAAGGCCGGCAGTGAACTGGGCAAGCAGGCGAAAGAGATCATGGACGCCGGCAAGCTGGTGACCGATGAGCTGGTGATCGCGCTGGTCAAAGAGCGCATCGCTCAGGAAGATTGCCGCAAGGGCTTCCTGCTGGACGGTTTCCCACGCACCATTCCGCAGGCTGACGCGATGAAAGAAGCCGGCATCAACGTGGACTTCGTGCTGGAGTTCGACGTGCCGGACGAGCTGATCGTTGACCGCATCGTTGGCCGCCGCGTGCACGCGCCGTCTGGCCGCGTATACCACGTGAAGTTCAATCCGCCGCAGGTGGAAGGCAAAGACGACGTGACCGGCGAAGAGCTGACCACGCGCAAGGACGATCAGGAAGAGACCGTACGCAAGCGTCTGGTGGAATACCATCAGATGACCGCGCCGCTGATCTCTTACTACAGCAAAGAAGCGGCAGCGGGCAACACCCAATACCGCAAAATCGACGGCACCCGCAAGGTGGCCGAAGTGAGCGCAGAGCTGGCGACCATCCTCGGTTGATCGCAAGCGCATTGTGCATGACGCCGGGCCCGTGGCCCGGCGTTTTTTTTGCCGTTTTGCCGCCAAATTGTGATCGCGGCGGCTTGTTGCAACCGTGCCCGTTAATCGCCCACGCCAAATGGCGTATAACAAGCCTGCGTTTTCACCCTCAGCAGGGAGCCGGGCATGCTCAGACAAACCAATCTTCTGGCGGAAGCCACCGCGCGCCAGATCGTCCAGCGGGCGATGGGCATCATCAGCCATTCCGTCAACGTGATGGACAGCAACGGCGTGATCATCGCCTCCGGCAACCCGCAGCGCCTGTTCCAGCGCCATGAAGGCGCGGTGCTGGCGCTGGCGGAGAATCGGGTGGTGGAAATCGACCGCGCCACCGCCGAGCACCTGAAGGGCGTGCGGCCCGGCATCAACCTGCCGTTCAGCTTTCGTAACCAGCGGGTGGGGGTGATTGGCATTTCCGGCGAACCGGCCGAGGTGCGCGCCTACGCCGAGTTGGTCAAGATGGCGGCGGAGATGATGGTAGAGCAGGCGGCGCTGCTGGATCAGCACCAGTGGGAAAAGCGCTACCGGGAAGAGCTGGCGAACCAGCTGTTGCAGCCGCAGCCGAACACGGCGTCGCTGGAAGCGATGGCGGCGTATCTGGGATTGGAGCTGCGCCAGACGCGCATCGTGTGGATCGTCGAGCTGCAAGAGGCGCAGCCGCACCTGTTGCGCGAGCTGTTGGCGGAGTTGGAGGCCACCCAGCGCGACGCGTTGATCGCCATTACCGGCTTCAATGAAATGACCCTGTTGCGCCCGGCCTGCATGGCTCAGGGCGAATGGAGTTTGAAGCTGGAGCGCCAGCAGGCGCAGCGTTTGCAAAATCAGCTTAAACACCGCTTTCGGGTGCGGCTGATCGTCGGCGGTTTTTATGACGATCCGCAAAGCGCCTACCGTTCCAGCCTGACGGCGCGCGCCACCCAGGCAATGGCGCAGCGCCTGAAACTGCGTCACGCCACGCTGTTCTACCACGACTATCCGTTGCCGTCGCTGCTGTGCGATCTGGGAGAGGACTGGCGCGCGCAAGAGCTGGGGCGCCCCTGGCGGACGCTGGGCGAACAGGATGAAAAAGGCGTGCTGCGCAGTACGCTGCGCCACTATTTTTCGCAGAATTGTGATCAGACGCAGACCGCCGCGCAGCTGCATATTCACGTCAATACCCTGCGTTATCGCCTGCAGCGCATTGAAGCGATAACCGGCATGAAAATCAATCAATTAACTGACTCTCTGCGGTTGTTTATCGGCATGCTGATGCACGACTGAGTTGTGCCAACCCACAAATTCCGCGCCGTTCCCCCGGCGCTTTTTTGTTGTTTCCCCTCAGGTCAACGCCGGACGCGCGCGATATGTTGGCCTGCACATCAACCACGGAGAAAACAACAATGACAACCGTATCCACTCTGGGGGCGCTGGTGGCGTTAGCCGTCGCCATCGTCCTGATTCTACGCAAGGTGCCGCCGGCTTACGGCATGATCGCCGGCGCGCTGGCGGGCGGGCTGTGCGGCGGCGCCGACCTGGTGCAGACCGTGACGCTGATGATCGGCGGGGCGCAGGGCATCACCAACGCCGTGATGCGCATTTTGGCGGCGGGGGTATTGGCCGGGGTGCTGATCGAATCCGGCGCGGCGCACACCATCGCCGAAACCATCGTGCGCAAGGTGGGCGAAACCCGCGCGTTGCTGGCGCTGGCGGTGGCTACACTTATCCTGACGGCGGTGGGGGTGTTTATCGATGTGGCGGTGATCACCGTCGCGCCGATCGCGCTGTCGATCGCCCAGAAGGCCGGCATTTCACGCGCGGCGATCCTGCTGGCGATGATCGGCGGCGGCAAGGCCGGCAACGTGATGTCGCCTAACCCGAACACCATTGCGGCGGCGGACAACTTCCATGTGCCGCTCACTTCGGTGATGATGGCCGGCATCGTGCCGGGCCTGTGCGGCCTGGTGGTGGCCTATCTGCTGGCGCGTCGTCTGAGCGATAAAGGCAGCAGGGTGATGGCCGAAGAGCTGACTCAGCATGCCGAAGGAGCGCGGCCGGGTTTTGCTGCGGCGATCAGCGCGCCGCTGGTGGCGATCCTGCTGCTGTCGCTGCGGCCGATCGCCGGGATCGCCGTCGATCCGCTGATCGCGCTGCCGGTCGGCGGGTTGGCGGGTGCGCTGCTGATGGGGCGCATTCGTCAGTGCAATCAGTTTATGGTTTCCGGCCTGTCGCGCATGGCGCCGGTGGCGATCATGCTGCTCGGCACCGGCACATTGGCGGGCATCATCGCCAATTCGGCGCTGAAGGATGTCTTGATTAACGGCTTAACGCACACCGGGCTGCCGGCCTGGCTGCTGGCGCCGCTGTCCGGTGCGCTGATGTCGATGGCGACCGCCTCGACCACCGCCGGCACCGCCGTCGCCTCCGGGGTGTTCAGCTCCACGCTGCTGGAACTGGGGGTGAGCGGGTTGGCCGGCGCGGCGATGATCCACGCGGGCGCCACGGTGCTGGATCACCTGCCGCATGGCAGTTTCTTCCACGCCACCGGCGGCAGCGTCAATATGGCGGTGCACGAGCGGCTCAAGCTGCTGCCGTATGAAACGTTGGTGGGGTTCACCATCGCGGCAATCTCGGCGCTGATGTTTGGCGTATTTAACCTGGCGGGATAAGGAACAGTGATGAAAGCGCTGAAAAAAGTGGTTATTGCTCCGGATTCTTTCAAAGAGAGCCTGAGCGCGCTCGGCGTCGCCGACGCCATCGAACGGGGATTCCGTCAGATTTATCCGCAGGCGCACTACGTGAAGCTGCCGATGGCGGACGGCGGCGAAGGCACGGTGGAGTCGATGGTGGCGGCCACCGGCGGCGAGATCGTCCAGGTAACGGTCACCGGGCCGCTGGGGGAGCCGGTACAGGGATTCTATGGTCTGCTGGGCGACGGCGAAACCGCGGTGATTGAAATGGCCGCCGCCTCCGGACTGCATTTGGCGCCGCCCAACCGGCGCGATCCGCGCATCACCACCAGTTACGGCACCGGCGAACTGATGCTGGCGGCGCTGGAACGCGGCGTGAAGGCGATCATTCTCGGCATCGGCGGCAGCGCCACCAACGACGGCGGCGCCGGGATGATGCAGGCGCTGGGCGTTAAATTGCTGGATAAGGATGGTCGCCCGCTGCCGGTGGGCGGCGCGGCGCTGGCGCAGCTGGCGCACCTCGATCTCGCCGGGCTGGATGCGCGTTGGCAACGGGTGAGCGTGACCGCCGCCTGCGACGTCGATAACCCGCTGTGCGGCGAAAAGGGCGCGTCGGCGGTATTCGGGCCGCAGAAGGGGGCTACGCCGGAGATGGTGGCGCAGCTCGATGCGGCGCTGCATCACTATGGCGAACTGCTGGAACGGGAAACCGGCCGCGCCGTGCTGGCCCAGCCAGGGGCGGGCGCGGCGGGCGGCATGGGGGCGGCGCTGCTCGGCATGCTCGACGCGCGCTTGCGGCCGGGCATCGAGATCGTCACTGAAACCCTGCGCCTGGATGAGGCGGTGCGCGATGCCGATCTGGTGATCACCGGCGAAGGGCGGCTGGACAGCCAGTCGATTCACGGCAAAACGCCGATCGGCGTGGCGCGGGTGGCCAAGCGTTACGGCGTGCCGGTGATCGCCATCGCCGGCAGCCTGACGCCGGATTATTCGGTGGTGCATCAACACGGCATCGATGCGGCGTTTTCGGTGCTCGATCGCATTGTGACGCTGGAAGAAGCGCTGGCGGGCGCCGATCGCAATCTGCAGGTGACGGCGCGCAACGTGGCGGCGGTATGGCAGCTGGCGCAAGGAAGAAGCCCACAGGCATAGCCTGTTGCTGTTATCGGTTTCGATGCAGGACTTTTCCGTTACAATAGCCGGCATTAATGGCTGCTGACATCCCGACCCAGAACGGAATGCCGGCCGGAAAGGAAATGAGGGGAACTGAGATGAAGCAAGAGAAACACGGCGTATTGCTGGTGAACCTGGGCACGCCAGATGCGCCGACCTCGTCGGCGGTCAAACGCTATCTGAAGGAATTCCTCAGTGACGATCGCGTGGTCGACACGGCGCCGCTGATCTGGTGGCCGATCCTCAACGGCGCGATCTTGCCGATCCGTTCGCCGCGCGTGGCGAAACTCTATCAGTCGGTGTGGATGGAAGAAGGCTCGCCGCTGCTGGTGTACAGCCGCCGCCAACAGCGGGCGCTGGCGGCGCGCATGCCGAATACGCCGGTGGAGCTGGGCATGAGCTACGGTTCGCCGAGCCTGGCGGAAGCCATCGACAAGCTGCTGGCGCAGGGCGTGACCAACCTGGTGGTGCTGCCGCTCTATCCGCAATATTCCTGTTCCACCAGCGCGGCGGTATGGGATGGCGTGGCGCGGGTGCTGAAAGGCTATCGCCGCTTGCCTTCTGTGGCCTTCATTCGCGATTACGCCGAACACCCGGCCTATATCGCCGCGCTGCAACAAAGCGTGGAGCGCTCGTTCGCCGAGCACGGCCAGCCGGACCGGCTGGTGCTGTCTTTCCACGGCATCCCCAAACGTTATGCGCGGCTGGGCGACGACTACCCGCAACGCTGCGAGGATACGCTGCGTGCGCTGAGCGCCACGCTGCCGCTGGCGCCGGAGCGAGTGATGATGACGTACCAATCGCGCTTCGGCCGCGAGCCTTGGCTGACGCCGTACACCGATGAAACCCTGAAGGGGTTGCCGGCGCAGGGCGTGAAGCACATTCAACTGATTTGCCCCGGCTTCTCGGCAGACTGCCTGGAAACGCTGGAAGAGATCAAAGAGCAGAACCGCGAGATCTTCCTTAAGGCCGGCGGCGAGAAATTTGAATACATCTCTGCGTTGAACGACGAGCCGGCGCATATTGACATGATGCAGCAACTGGTGGCGCAGCGTCTGTAATCATCCATAATCTGTCTATTAGATGCATCGTGATCGGGCGGGGATGTGTTAACATTCTCCGCTTGTTAAACCGCCACCACCACCAATCACATGAAATTTCCTGGTAAACGCAAGTCCAAACACTATTTCCCGGTGAGCGCCCGCGATCCGCTTCTGCAGCAGGCCCAGCCCGAAAGTGAAATCAGCACCTCGTATATCGTCGGCATCGACCAGACGCTGGTGGATATCGAGGCGAAAGTGGACGACGCTTTTGTCCAGCGCTACGGCCTGAGCCTGGGCCACTCTCTGGTGATCGAAGACGACGTCGCCGAGGCGCTGTATCAGGAACTGAATGAAAACAACCTGGTCACCCATCAGTTCGCCGGCGGCACCATCGGCAATACCATGCACAACTATTCGGTGCTGGCGGACGATCGTTCGGTACTGCTCGGCGTGATGTGCAGCAACGTGAAAATCGGCAGCTACGCCTACCGTTATCTGTGCAATACCTCCAGCCGCACCGATCTTAACTATTTGCAGGGTGTTGATGGCGCCATCGGCCGCTGTTTCACGCTGATCGGCGAAAGCGGCGAGCGCACCTTCGCCATCAACCCTGGCCAGATGAACCAGCTGCGCCCGGAAAGCATTCCTGAAGAGGTGATCGCCGGCGCGTCGGCGCTGGTGCTGAGCTCTTATCTGGTGCGCTGCAAGGAAGGGGAGCCGATAAAGGACGCGACCCTGCAGGCGATCGAGTACGCCAAGAAACACGATGTGCCGGTGGTGCTGACGCTGGGCACCAAGTACGTGATCGCCGACAACCCGCAGTGGTGGCGCGACTTCCTGAAGGAAAATGTGACGATTCTGGCGATGAACGAAGACGAAGCGCTGGAGCTGACCGGGCTGAGCGATCCGCTGACCGCGTCGGACATGGCGCTGGAGTGGGTGGATCTGGTGCTGTGCACCGCCGGGCCGAATGGCCTGTATATGGCGGGCTACACCGAAGAAGCCAATAAGCGCCAGACCCAGCACCCGCTGTTGCCGGGGCATATCGCCGAGTTCAACCGCTACGAGTTCAGCCGCGCCATGCGCCGCGAGCACTGTGAAAATCCGCTGCGCGTTTATTCGCACATCGCGCCGTATATGGGCGGGCCGGAGAAGATCATGAACACCAACGGCGCCGGCGACGGCGCGCTGTCGGCGTTGCTGCACGATATCGCCGCCAACGGTTATCACCGCCATAACGTGCCGAACTCCAGCAAGCACGTGCGCAGTTACCTGACATACTCTTCGTTGGCGCAGGTGTGCAAATACGCCAACCGCGTCAGCTACCAGGTGTTGAACCAGCATTCGCCGCGTCTCACTCGCGGCCTGCCGGAGCGCGAAGACAGCCTGGAAGAGTCCTATTGGGAGCGTTAACCCGCTGAAAAAGAAAAGGTCCGGCATGCCGGACCTTTTTTTATGCGCGGTGCCTCAGATCGGGCAGCCCCCCATTTTTTCTTCTTCGCTCAGGGTGTCCAGCTGCAGGATGTTCAGCATGCTGTTAGCGATCTCCCGTTCGCCCATCACCACCTGATTGGCGCCGCGATCGGTGATGTAGGCCACCTCGTCGTCGTAGTGGGCGCGGGCGATGATCTCGATGTTCGGCCGCTTGGCGCGCGCTGAGGCGACGATTTCGCCGGCCTCGTAGCCATTCGGGATGGTCAGCAGCAGCCAGCGCGCGCAGTCGAGCCGCGCCAGATCCATCACTTCCGGATTGGCGGCGTTGCCCAGCACCGTCTTGATACCCTGTTCGCGCAGCGCTTCCACCCGCGGGCGGGAATTCTCGATCACCACCAGCGGAATGCCCGCCTCGGCCAGTTTGCCGCCCAGCAGGCTGCCGACGCGGCCGTAGCCGACCACCAGCGCGTGATTGCACATATCCACCGGGATCTGTTTCTCTTCTTCCACCGCCTCTTCGAGGATTTGCTCTTCGATGGTTTCGGTTTTGGCCAGATAGCGTTCCAACAGGGTGAACAACAGCGGGTTGAGCATGATGGACAGGATGGCGCCGGCCAGCACCAGATTGCGGCCGTGCTCCGACATCATGCCGAGCGCGATGCCGAGGCCCGCCAGAATAAAGGCGAACTCGCCGATCTGCGCCAGGCTGGCGGAAATGGTCAGCGCGGTGCGCTTGGAGTGACCGAACATTTTCACCAGCAGGAACGCGGCGGCGGATTTGCCGAACACGATGATCGCCAGCGTCGCCAGCACCGCCAGCGGTTCGTTAATCACGATCATCGGATCGAACAGCATGCCGACCGAGACGAAGAACAGCACCGCGAACGCATCGCGCAGCGGCAGGGTGTCGTGCGCCGCGCGGTGGCTCAGTTCGGACTCGTTCAGCACCATGCCGGCAAAGAAGGCGCCCAGCGCGAAGGAGACGTCGAACAGCTTCACCGCGCCGTAGGCGATGCCGAGCGCCAGCGCCAATACCGCCAGGGTGAACAGCTCGCGCGAGCCGGTGCTGGCGGTTTTCGACAGGATCCATGGCACCAGGCGGCGGCCGACCACGATCATCAGCGCGATGAAGGCGATGACTTTACCGATGGTCAGCGCCAGCTCCATCAGCAGCTGGCTGCTGCTGGCGTTATCGTTGCCCAGCATATTGCCGAAGGCCGGCAGCAATACCAGCGTCAGCACCATCGCCAAATCTTCGACGATCAGCCAGCCGATGGCGATTTGCCCGCGCTGGCTGTCGATCAGTTGCCGTTCCTCCAGGGCGCGCAGCAGCACCACGGTGCTGGCGGTGGAGAGGCAGAGGCCGAACACCAGACCGGAGATCAGATCCCAGCCGAGCAGCTTGGACAGCCCCATGCCGAGCAGGGTAGCGACGGCTATCTGCGCCACGGCGCCGGGAATGGCGATAGATTTTACTGCGAGGAGGTCTTTCAAAGAGAAGTGCAGGCCAACACCGAACATCAACAGGATAACGCCGATTTCCGCCAGTTCCGGCGCCAGTGAGGTGTCGGCGACGAAACCGGGGGTGAACGGGCCGGCGAGCACCCCTGCGGCCAGATACCCCACCAGAGGGGAAATGCGCAGGCGGTTCGCCAGCATGCCGAGGAGGAAGGCGAGTACTAACCCTCCGACGATGGTGGTGATGAGCGGTGTTGAATTATGCATCCATACTCCTTCTGGCTATGCATCGCGGCACGGGAGAATCGCAACAAAGTTACGAAAAGATACATTTAGTTTATTGCATTTGTTCGCGGCTTGCTTGGCTAATTTGGCCTTTTCTGTAAAAAAACAGAGGATCTCACTTAAGGCGCGGCAATGAGGGGGTTTTGGGCCAGATAAATCAAATAACATTGATTTATCCGTAGGATAACCCGGATGAATAAATAATTTCATCCGGGCGGTTCGCGGGGTTATTGCGGTTTATGCTCCATATTGGGCAGTAATGCGGTGATAATGCCGATCAGCGGCAGGAAAGCACAGATTTGGTAGACCAGTTCGATACTGGTCAAATCGGCGACATAACCAAGAACTGCCGCACCTAACCCGCCCATACCGAAAGCAAAACCGAAGAATAAGCCGGAAACCATGCCCACTTTACCGGGGATCAGCTCCTGAGCGTAGACCAGAATGGCGGAGAACGCCGAGGCGAGAATAACCCCGATGATCACCGTTAAAATGCCGGTCCAATAGAGGGATGCATAGGGTAAAACAAGGGTAAACGGCGCAGCACCGAGAATAGAGCCCCAAATCACGTATTTACGTCCTATCTTGTCGCCAAGAGGCCCGCCGATAATGGTGCCAGCCGCTACCGCGAACAGGAAAGCGAACAGATGAATTTGGGCATTCTGCACCGAAACGCCGAACTTATGTATCAGATAAAAGGTGTAATAGCTGCTGATGCTGGCCAGATAGAAGTATTTGGAGAAAATCAGCACCAGCAGGATGCCCAGCGAGTAGGCGACGGTACGTTTTGGCAGCGGTTTCAGCATCGACGGGCTTTTCGGCTGCCCTTTAGCTGCCCGATGCTGATGTTGATACCACTTGCTGACCTGCAGCAACACCACGATCGCCAGCAGCGCCGCCAGCGAGAACCAGGCGACGTTGCCCTTGCCATAAGGCGCGATGATCAGCGCCGCCAGCAGCGGGCCGAGCGAGCTGCCGAAGTTGCCGCCGACCTGGAACAGCGACTGCGCCAGGCCGTGCCGCCCGCCGGAGGCCATGCGCGCCACGCGCGAGGATTCCGGGTGGAAGACCGATGAGCCGGTGCCCACCAGCGCCGCCGCCAGCAGCACCAGCGGGAAGGTGCTCGCCACCGACAGCAGCAGCAGGCCGGACAGGGTAAAGCCCATGCCGATCGGCAGCGAGTAAGGCTGCGGGTGTTTATCGGTGTAATACCCGATCAATGGTTGCAGCAGCGAGGCCGTTAGCTGATAGGTCAGGGTAATCATGCCGATCTGCACGAAGCTGAGGTGGAAATCGGCTTGCAGGATCGGGTAAATCGCCAGGATCAGCGACTGGATCATATCGTTGAGCAGGTGAGACACGCTGATGGCGCCAAGGATGGAGAAGGCGGTTCCCTTCACCGCACTGCCCTTGGCGGGCGGCATCGCGCTTTGGCTACTGTCGGTCATATTATTATTAGCCTGATAAGTTGTTGAGCACAGAGATGACATCTTAGGCAGGACGTTCAATTTTTACCATATCTGAAATAATCAGACTCACATCGCAAAAATTTGAAATCAGCTGTCATTAATTCGCGCTACAATTTCGGCCTCATCATAAAAGCCATTTAATACACGGAGATCCGCCATGCGTTTTTCGCTGAAAACCACCGCATGCGCGTTGGCCGTTTCCCTGACGTTGCTGTCGGGGGCCGCCAGTGCCTGGGAAAAGGATAAGACCTACGCCATTACCATTCTGCACACCAACGATCATCACGGTCACTTCTGGCAGAACGATCACGGTGAATATGGCCTGGGCGCGCAGAAAACGCTGGTGGACGGCATTCGTCAGGAAGTGGCGGCGCAGGGCGGCAGCTTGCTGTTGTTGTCCGGCGGCGATATCAACACCGGCGTGCCAGAATCGGATCTGCAGGACGCCGAGCCGGACTTCCGCGGCATGAACCTGGTGGGTTACGACGCGATGGCGATCGGCAACCACGAATTCGACAACCCGCTGAGCGTGCTGCGCCAGCAGGAGAAGTGGGCGACCTTCCCGCTGCTGTCCGCCAATATCTATCAGAAAAGCACCGGCCAGCGCCTGTTCAAGCCTTATGCCTTGTTCGACAAGCAGGGCATCAAGATTGCCGTGATCGGCCTGACGACCGACGACACCGCCAAGATCGGCAACCCGGAGTACTTCACCGACATGGAATTCCGCGTGCCGGCGCAGGAAGCGAAGCAGGTGGTGGAGCAACTGCGTAAGGACGAGAAGCCGGACGTGATTATCGCCGCCACCCACATGGGGCACTATGACAACGGCGAACACGGCTCGAACGCGCCGGGCGACGTGGAGATGGCGCGCAGCCTGCCGGCCGGATATCTCGACATGATCGTCGGCGGCCACTCGCAGGATCCGGTGTGCATGGCCGGCGACAACCGCAAGCAGGCGGATTATGTGCCGGGCACGCCGTGCTCGCCGGATCGCCAGAACGGCACCTGGATCGTGCAGGCGCACGAGTGGGGCAAATACGTCGGGCGCGCCGATTTCGAATTCCGCAACGGCGAGCTGAAGCTGGTGCATTATCAGCTGATTCCGGTGAACCTGAAGAAGAAAGTGGAGAAAGCGGACGGCACCAGCGAGCGGGTGTACTACACCCAGCAGATTGCGGAAGATCCGACCATGATGAAGCTGCTGACGCCATTCCAGGATAAGGGCAAGGCGCAGTTGGAAGTGAAGATCGGCAGCGTCAACGGCAAGCTTGAAGGCGACCGCAGCAAGGTGCGCTTCGTGCAGACCAACCTGGCGCGGGTGATGCTGGCCGCGCAGAGGGAGCGCGCCGACGCCGACTTCGCCGTGATGAGCGGCGGCGGGGTGCGCGATTCAATTGAAAGCGGCGATATCACCTACAAGAATGTGCTCAAGGTGCAGCCGTTCGGCAACACCCTGGTGCATGTCGATATGAAAGGCCGCGAGGTTGAGCAGTACCTGGCGGTGGTGGCCAACATGAAGCCGGATTCCGGCGCCTACGCCCAGTTCGCCAACGTCAGCCTGGTGGCGGACGGCAAGGGCGTCAGCGAGGTGAAGATCAATGGCCAGCCGCTGCAGGCGGATAAAACTTACCGCATGGCGACGCTGAACTTCAACGCGCTGGGCGGCGACGGCTATCCGAAGCTGGACGGGCTGCCGAGCTATGTCAACACCGGCTTTATCGACGCCGAGGTGCTGAAGCAATACATCGAGAAACACTCGCCGCTGGATGCGGCGGCTTACGAACCGAAGGGCGAAATCGTTTATCGCTAATCGCCACCGCCGCGGCCTGCCCCCATGGGCGGGCCGCCTGTTTTCCTGCCGAAAACCCCGCCTCAAACGCACGCAAAAGTCGCCGCCGCCGCCTTCCAATGATAGCCTGAGCGACAATTTGGTTTTGATAACGCAAACAGGAAGATGACATGTTGAAAACCGCAGGCTGGCTGCTGCCCGCCATCGTGGCGCTGGCGGGGTGTTCGTCATCCGGCCCACGTCACGAACAAACCCTCAGCCAGGCGCTGGCGGCCATCGGCCAGGACAAGGCGTTGGCCGGGGCGTCGAGCGGCGTGATGGTGCGCGACGCCAACAGCGGCAAGGTGCTGTATCAGGCGCACGCGGATCAGCGTTTGGCGCCGGCTTCCAACATGAAGATGTTCACCTCTCTGGCGGCGTTCGGCGTGCTGGGGGCCGATTACCGCTTTGAAACCCGGCTGCTGACCGCCGGTAAACAGCGCGGCGACACCTTGCAAGGGGATCTCTATCTGCAGGGCAGCGGCGATCCGACGCTGCATCCGGACGATCTCGACACCTTCGCCGCGGCGCTGGCGCAGCGCGGCGTCCGTCATATACAGGGGCGGTTGTTGCTGGATGCCGGCGCCTTCGATCAGACGCCATTCGGCGCCGGTTGGAGCTGGGACGATGAACCTTTCGCCTTCGCTGCGCCGATCTCGGCGCTGAACTACGCCTTTACTCCCGGCGGCGATATCAACGTGGTGCAGGTGGCGGTGCGGCCGGGCGCCCGCGCCGGCGCGCCGGGACGGGCGAGCTTCTATCCCGCCAATGACGCGGTGACGCTGGTCAACCGCACCACCACCGGCAGTGACACCGCGCTGACGTACGAGCGCCGGCCGGGCAGCAACCGGATCGTGGTCAGCGGCACCATCGCCGCGCAGGCGGAGGCCAGCTCGCGATTGATTACCGTCGATCAACCGTCCCTCGTCGTCGGCGCCTTATTGCAACATGCCCTGCGCGCGCACGGCATCACCCTGCGCGGCAAGGTTGACGAGGGCGTGACGCCGGCCGGCGCACAGCTGCTGGCGGAAAAAACCTCGCCGCCGCTCTCCCGCCTGGTCGTCACCTTCCTGAAAGTCTCCAATAACGGCTACGGCGAGATATTGACCAAGGCGATGGGCCGCAAGACGCAGGGTAAAGGGGATTGGGCCGCCGGCCTTCAGGCGATAAACGGATTTGTGCAAAGTCAGGGCGTCGCGGCCGACGCCTATCGCCAGGTGGACGGTTCAGGGCTGTCGCGCATGAACCAGATCACGCCGCAACAGCTGACGACGCTGCTGCTGGCGGCCAGAAAACAGCCGTGGTTCGCCGACTGGTATCACGCCTTGCCCATTGCGGGCGAGCCGGGATTGCTGGTGGGCGGCACGCTGCGTAACCGCATGGTGAACAGCGCGGCGGCAGGGCGCGCCCACGCCAAGAGCGGTTCCATGACCGGCGTATCGTCGCTCAGCGGCTATGTCGATTCGGCGACCGGTCGGCCGCTGGCATTCGCCATCATCAGCAATAACTATTTGGTGCCCGGCGCGAAGGTGAAGGCGCTGGAGGACCGCCTGGTGGAAACGCTGGCGGCCTGTGACGCCACGGTGGCGTGCCGCTGAGCGCGCGGCGTCAGTCGCGTTTGGCGATGTCGGCGAAGCTGCCGGCCAGCAGGCGGCACAGATCGGCGGCGGCCAACTCGATGTCCAGCCCGCGTTTGCCGCCGGAAACATAGATGGTGGTGAACGCTTGCGCCGGGCTGTCGATCACCGTCGGCAGCCGTTTTTTCTGCCCCAGCGGGCTGATGCCGCCCACCAGATACCCGGTGACGCGCTGCGCCAGCTGCGGATCGGCCATCTCGGCCTTTTTGGCGCCGAGGGCGCGGGCGACCTTTTTCAGATCCAACTGGGTTGCGACCGGCGTGACCGCCACCGCCAGGTGTTTGGCGTCGCCGTTCAGCGCCACCAGCAAGGTTTTGTAAACCCGATCGGCATCCAGCCCCAGCTTTTTCACCGCTTCGTCACCGAAGTTGGTTTCGTCACTGTCGTGGTGATAAGGATGAAGGGTGAAGGCGACCTTTTGTTTCTCAAGCAGAACGACTGCGGGCGTCATGATGTGTTGTCCAAAATGTCCCCAGCGGGGAAAGGGTGATAACCAGCCTTAAAAATACAAAAATCCAACCTGCCCGGCAACCTGAGCGGCTGTTACATAAAGCGGGTTGCCAAGATATTCACCGGGTTGCTACCCTGTTTACTGTAACCGTTAACACGGTTGCTATGCGTATAACTAGAATACAAGAAATTCCTCTTTGACTGGCCAATAGCGATATTGGCCACTTTTTTACCCCTGCGGCTGCAGCATCGCCGGCAGGTTATCCTCGCCGTACAGGTGCAATGCGCCAACCGCCACCACATAGTCACCGGCCGGCAGCGCCTCCAACTGACGCCGCCAGTCTCGATTGCGCTGATGCATCAGCACGTCGTACAGCCCGGCGCTGAAGGTGGCCGGCAGCGTGTCCAGCGTACCGCGCGGTTTGGCGTCCAGCCACCAGCTCACCATGGTTTGCAGCAGCCGCGCGTTGGTATGCCAATGCTCCAGCGTATCGCGCAGCAGCGCGATGCCGCCTTCCGGCAGCTGTTCCAGCAGCGCCAACTGCTGCTGCGCCCCCTCGAGTTCGATCACCGGTTTGTCCTGCGCTCTGGCGGCCTGCAGCAGCTGATAATCTACGCCGTACTCTGCGCGCAGCCCCAGACGCTGAGCCTGCCGCGCCTGCATCATCAGCGCCACCTGCCAGCCGGGCAGGGTGGCGAAGGCGTGCGGATCGGCGCCCAGTTCGTGGCACAGCGCCAGCAGCTGTTGATATTCTTCGGCGGACAGGCGCTGTTCCAGCTCCGGCTGTTGCTCTGCGTGGTCGAAAGGGGAGGCGGCGCCGGTGATATCGGCTTCGACGATCAGCGCGTCGGCCTGCTGCAGCCGGGCGGCCAGCCGGGGCGGCAACGGCGACATATCGACGGTGCCCATATGGATGCTGCCCACCAGATGCAGCCGACGATCGCCTGGCAGAGTGATGTCCAGCGCCGGATAAGCGTAACGTTTGGGGGAAATCAGGCCGAGAAAGGCGGCGAGGCGGCGTAACAGTTGACCCATACGGCGTGGCTCCTGAATAACGGGTGCGCGTTTCAGCATGAAAGGCGAGGGGAAATCGTCATTCATGCTAAACGCTATCCGCCGCGCAGGAAAGCCCGGAAAACGGCGGGGCGCCTTGACGGCGCCCCGGAGCTTACTTCCTGGGTTTAAAACGCAGCAGCCGGTTGGCGTTGCTGACCACGGTAATGGACGACAGCGCCATCGCCGCGCCCGCCACCACCGGGCTGAGCAGCGTACCGGTCAGCGGGTAGAGCACGCCGGCGGCGATTGGGATGCCCAGCGTATTGTAGATAAAGGCGCCGAACAGGTTCTGCTTCATGTTGCGCAGCGTAGCCTTCGACAGTTCCACCGCATCCGCCACGCCGTGCAGGCTGTGGCGCATCAGGGTGATGGCGGCGGTCTCGATGGCGATGTCGCTGCCGCCGCCCATCGCGATGCCCACGTCGGCCTGCGCCAGCGCCGGGGCGTCGTTGATGCCGTCGCCGACCATCGCCACGCGCTGGCCCTGCGCCTGCAACTGCTTGATCGCCGCCGCTTTGCCGTCCGGCAGCACGCCGGCAATCACCCGATCGATACCGGCCTCTTTGGCGATGGCGTTGGCGGTTACCGGGTTGTCGCCGGTCAGCATCACCAACTGATACCCCTGTTGGTGCAGGCGCTGCAGCGCCGCGACGCTGTCCTCGCGCAGCGGATCGCGAATGGCGAACAGCGCGGCCGGTTTACCGTCCACGGCCAGCAGCACCGGCGTCACGCCGCGTTCGGCCTGGGCGCGCATCGGCGCTTCCAGTTCGGCGGTCGCGACCTGATGCTGCTCCAGCAGCGCGGCGTTGCCCAACAGCACCTGCACGCCGTCGATCTCCCCGCTGACGCCGGCGCCGCGCAGGGTGCGGAACTGCGCTACCTGCGGCAGCGTTTGCCCGGCGGCGCGTTCCATGATGGCGCGCGCCAGCGGGTGGTTGGAGCCTTGTTCCAGCGCGGCGGCCCAGCCGATCGCCTGCTGTTCGCTGACCTGATTGAAGGTGAGGATCTCCACCACCTGCGGTTTCCCTTCGGTCAGGGTGCCGGTTTTGTCGAACACCAGGGTGTCCAGCTGGCTGGCCTGCTGCAGGGCGTCGGCGTCGCGCACCAGCACGCCGAACTCTGCCGCGCGGCCGACGCCGGAGATGATCGACATCGGCGTTGCCAGGCCCAATGCGCACGGGCAGGCGATGATCAGCACCGTGGTGGCGATCACCAGCGTATAGACCAGCTGCGGCTGCGGGCCGAAGAAGTACCACATCGCCGCGCTGAACAGCGCGATCGCCACCACCGCCGGCACGAACACCGCCGAGACGCGGTCGGCCAGTTGGCCGATCGCCGGTTTACTGCTCTGCGCCTGACGCACCAGTTTGATGATGCGCGCCAGCGTGGTTTGGCTGCCGATGGCGGCGGCGCGGAACAGCACGCTGCCGTCGTCGACCACCGTCCCGGCATGCACCGTATCGCCGGGGCCTTTCTGCTGCGGCACCGCTTCGCCGGTCAGCATCGCTTCATCGAGCCAGACTTCGCCCTGCTCGATTTCACCGTCGACCGGCACGCGATCGCCGGTGGTTAGCCGCAGCGTCATGCCGAGCTGCACCTCCGCCAGCGGGATATCGCGCTCGCCGTCGTCGGTCACCAGGCGCGCGGTGGGCGGCGTCAGATCCAGCAGCCGCTCCAGCGCCTGTGAAGAACGCTGACGGGCGCGCTGCTCCAGCGCATGGCCGAGGTTGATCAAACCGATGATCATCGCGCTGGCCTCGTAATAGAGGTGGCGCGCCGCCATCGGGAAGAAATCGGGCCAAATGTTGACGGCGATCGAGTAAAGCCAGGCGGCGCCGGTGCCGAGCGCCACCAGGGTGTCCATGGTAGCGCTGCCGTTCATCAGCGCGCGCCAGGCGTTGCGGTAGAAGTGCCCGCCGGCGAACACCATCACCGCCAGGGTGATGACGCCGACCAGCAGCCAGGGGCGCTGGGTTTCCGGCGTTAGCGTCATGCTGCCGCCGAACAGCCCCCAGGCCATCAGCGGGATACCCAACGCCAGCCCCAGCGCCGCCTGCCAGCTAAAGCGCTTCATGTTGGCGCGTGCGGTCTGCTGCTGGCGCTCGCGGCGTTCGGTCTCGTCCTGAATCATCTCGGCGCCGTAGCCGGCTTTTTCCACCGCCGCCACCAGCGCTTGCGCATCGGCGGCGCCGGTCACCAGCGCGCTGCGTTCCGCCAGGTTGACGCGCGCGTGTTCTACGCCGGGTACGCTTTGCAGCGCCTGCTGCACTTTATTGACGCAGCTGGCGCAGGTCATGCCGCTGAGCAGCAGCTGTACGCTGTCGTCCGCGCTGTCGGTTGCCGGAAGGGGAGATTGCGCCGCTGGCTGAACGTCCGGCAACGAAGGTGTTGCGTCAGCCAACGGCTCAGTTTTTGGGGCGGCGGCACCCGCTACGCTGGCGTGATAACCGGCATCTTCCACCGCAGCGATCAGCGCCTGCGGATCGGCATCGCCATACACTTTCGCGCTGTCGATCTCGACCTCGGCGGCGAACACGCCCGGCACCGCTTCCAGCGCCTTGCGGGTGGTGCCGACGCAGTGCATGCAGCTCAGGCCGCTCAGCTGCAGTTCGGTATCGGCGTGCGGCGCGACTTCGGCCTGATAACCGGCGGCGATCACGCTGTCGATCAGCGCGCTGTCCGGTGCGTCGCCGGTCACTTTGGCGTAATGCACGTTAACGTCCGCCTGTTCGACATCGCTGCGGCTTTCCAGGGCTTTTTTCACCCGCTGCGCGCAGTTCATGCAGGACAGCCCCTGCAATGCCAGCATAGTGGTGTGTGACATGATTGGACTCCTTGCTTAGAAGGCGGTGTTTAAAGGTTGACCGCCTGACCTGTTTTCACTAAGAAGGGAGCTTAAACCTTCCAGCAAGGGTAAGGTCAAGGCGGTTTTTACTTGCGCGGGCGTGACGGTCGTTTTGTGTTGTATGACAAGGCGTTTTATCGGCGGCAGCGCGGTCGGCTTACCCGAACCGCGCTGCCGCGTTGGGGTTACAGCACGAAAGGAATGAAACACTTAACCTGACGTTTATAGTTGCGCCAGACCTCGCCGTAGCGCTTCTCGGCCATTTTCTCGCTTTTGGGAATGGCGTCGGCGAAATACTGCACCAGGTTAGTCAGCGGTGCGATCAGGCCAAACAGGTTGCCGGCAAGCAGCCCGAAGCTGACGAAAATAAGAAAGTCGCCGAAATAATTCGGATGGCGCGCCAATCCCCAAAAGCCACTGTTCAGCAACCGGCCTTTATTGTTCGGATCCTGTTTGAAGCGCCGTTTTTGATAATCGCTGCCGAAGTGGAACAGCGTGCCTATCAGGTAGACCCCAATGGCCAGCCATTGCAGCGCGCCCCACGTCCCCTGCAGTTGGCTGGCCCAGTAAAAGGGCAGGCAGTACAGGCCGCCGAAGATCATGACCATCATCACCGCCAGCCAGGGCACCTGCTGCGTGGGCATCACGTCCTTGAGTTTGGCCGCGGCGGTGTTGCCGTACCAACGTGTCAGCACGATGTTCATGCGCAGCAGGTACAGGCCGACCATGAGAAGGATCAGGGCTTTGTGGCTCAGATCGCCCTCGCCGAAATAGCAATAGACCAGGGTAACCGGCCCCATGGCGTTGAACCCCCACAGGAACATCGGGCGAGTGTCCTGGGCGCCGCGGCTGGTAATAAACGCCAGCAGGGCAAGGATCAACAAAACAACGGCCAAAGCAATCCATACATTCATTGTGTTCTCCTCAGCGGATTAGGGGGAATCGTTCCCCGGGTGCGCGCATTCGCCGGATGGCGGCGCGGTCAAAATGCTTTGCCAACTGCGTCTGGGCGCTGCGCTGCCCCATTGTTGCAGGTGGCCGAAGCGGGCAAAAAACACCGGGGGAGCGCTGAGCGCCAGGGTTGCTGCGAGCTCGCGACGTGCCTCGGCGTGTTGCACCAGAACGCTGATCGGATGCAATCCCCAACCCCAGTGTTGCAGCGTGAGCCACAGACGCCCAAGCCGCATGCCGGTGGCGAACAGGTGCTCGGCACTTTCGTCGTTCAGACACAGCGCCAGGTATTGCGGGCCTTCCGCGACGCGTTGCGCCAGCCCTTGCGCCATATAAGCCGGCAGGCGCAGCCCGGTCGCCAGCCGGCTTAAGCGAGGATGAAACGCCACTTGAAAGAAGCGCTTGAATGCTGGGGATACCGGGCCAAACAGGTGGTGCAGGTGAAAACCGTCGTCGGTAGGCTGCCGTTCGTTGAAGCGGATGTATTGATAGGTTTCCCGCCAGGCTTGGCGATCCGAGAAATCGAGCGCGGCGTGACGAGCGGTGAGCTGCGCGACCCGACTGCGAGCGCGTTCGTCACCTGCGATACTGAGTGAACTTGCCGTTCCGTCGAACAAGGTCTGCAGCTGCATCCGCTGCGCTTCATTGATTGGCGTAGGCTGATAGGCCGCCCGTGCGGTATGCCGCTCGCCGATCAGCTGCGCCAATTGGCGATGGGCGGCGCGATCGGGCGCGGCAGGCGCGGCGGGAGCAAAGCTCAGTAAATGCGTGGGGCCATTCTCCCAACGCCAGGCGAGAGGCGAGCCTGCACAGTTGAGCAGCGCGCTGAGGTACTCGAAGAAAATCCCGCAGCTCATCAGCATCTCGCGTTCCAGCGAAGGCAGGCTCTGCAAGGCGCGACGGCGGTCGATAGCCAACCGGCCACATCGGGCGTCGGCGTCATAGTGGAGAGACCAGGGTTGACAGTTGTGTGAAGAGGGCGCCTGCCGCGCGATGTCCACGGCCTGTTGCAGCGCCGCGGCGAAAAGGTCTTGGGTCATGATAAGGCTCCGAAAGCGGAAGGGGCGGGCAGTGAAAATACGGTAACGTTCGCTCTGAACGACATGCTCTCCTCCGCCGGAAAGCAGAGTGCGCATGCCCAGTCCAGGCTGCGCCACAGCCAGAAGCGTCTGCTCGCCAAACTGCCGTCGGCGCTTGAGACCAACCCGGTGCGCCAGTCGATGCCGATCGTCCGCAATTCGTAGGGCAGACCGCAGCCGTGGCTTTTTAAAAATGCTTCGCGAATGGCCCAGACGGCGCAGGCCTGTATGCGTCCCAATCGCTGCTCCGCCTCGCTAAAGGCCCAGCGCAGCGCCGCGCCGGAGAAGGGGCGATAATGCTGCAGATCGATGCCGAGCGGGATATCGCCGGTGGCGCTGGCGTACCAGGCATGCGAATGGCTGAGGGAAACGTGGCGGCGTCCCAGCAGGAGGTGTTCGCCGAACGGTTGTCCACTCGCCTCATGGCGCAGCGTAAAGCCGGTCGCGTGCCCCTGGCACCATGTCCGGTTCAGCAGCGCGACGGCCTGCGCCCGCGCGAGGTTTTTCACCGCCGACAGATGCCGCAATCCCCGAACGGCGGCGCAGCGGTGGGTGCCGCCCAGGGCGATGACGATACGCGGCGCCACGCTAAGCTCGATAACCATCGGCGATGCGTTCTCCGCTGATTTCGTCAACGACTTCCGCCAACTGATTAAAGCGTTCAACCAGGCTTTGAAACAGCGGGGTTTGCATCTCGCGCTCGAACATTTTCAGCGAGTTCAGCTGAATGATTTCGATAAAGTGAAACGGCGCCTCCGCCGAAGGGCTGACTTCGATGACATCGAAGGCGCGTACCGCGTCGAGGTGGCGGCAAGCCTGGTAATCGGTCGTCTCCACCCAGTCGCGAAACGCGGCGCGGTGGGCGATGTCTTTTAGCCGAATCTTATGGACGATAATGTGCATCTGGGCGGCCTTTTTAAACGGGTTGATGGATAAGCAAATGGTAATTGATGCCACCGGTGCCAAAGCCGTTGATCGCCGCCCGACGTCCGCCTTCACCGTGTGGCCAGTCGAGCGCGACTTGCGGGATTTCGGCCGGGATCGCCGCCAGCGGCAGTTCGGCATTCAATGTCGCCACCGGCGTGGGCGGGATTTGACCGTGTTCGAAAGCGCTCAGCACTTTGCACAGGCTGAGCGCGCCGGCGCCGGCGAAACAGTGGCCGAAGTTGTACTTCACCGAACCGATGTACAAAGGGGCGCGCGCGGCGCGGCGATACCCCTGATGCAATGACGCGACTTCTGCCCGATCACCCAGTTCGGTGCCGGTGCCGTGCGCTTCGAGATACTGTATCTGGCGCGCTTCGACGGCGCTCAGGCTCTGGGTTTTTTCGATTGCCAACGCCTGGCCCTCGGGATCGGGCGCGGTCATGGAATAGCTGTCGCAAGATCCCGATATCGCTTCGATGGTGGCGATGGCCCGCGATGTCGCCTGGCCGGTCAGAATGAAGAAGCCGCCACCGTCGCCGGGAGTAAAACCGTCGGCTTGTCGGGCGAAAGGTCGCATACGCGAAGCGGAAAGCATCATCTGCGCGCTGCACAGCACCATATCGCGTTCGAGCGTCGCCGTTTCTATGCCGCCGACGAGCACCGCATCGTAACGGCCGGCCTGTAACGCCCTGACCGCATTGTGCAAGGCGGCCAGCGAACTGGCGCAGGCCGCCTCGACCGCGTAGCAGTCCGCCTCGACGCCGAGCTGTTGCGCCAACAGCTGCGCGGTGCCGAGGCCGCAGGCGCCATGCCAGCTCCAGCGGTTGATCGCGGGTTGGGGCGGTGGCGAAAGGGCGACGCCGGCGGGAGGCAACGCCGGCCACAGGGCGCGCATGGCCTGTTGTCGATCGGCGCTCAAAGACAGGTTGCTGGCGACGATAATGGCGATGCGTTCAAAGCGTCGCAGGCTGTCGGGCCACGCCGCGCAGCCGTTGAGGGCGTGCAGTTGTGTGACGTCGAGGCGCTGTTTTTTGGCCGGCATCATAGGCCGCGTCAGCTCAAGCCGCACCGGATCGTGCGTTGGGAAGCACATGGCGTGAGCGGTGTAGGCGCTGAGCTTTTGCGGCGTGGGTCGCACGAAGGCGCCGGGGTGCAGCTGCTCGGGGCTGTGATCGCGCAGGGCGTCCTCCCCGTTGCGCAAGGCCTGCCAGAAACGCGCTTTATCCAGCCCCTGCGCGGTGATGGGCTGATAGTCGATGATGCTGATGCGTGGCGAAGCCGTCGGTTTTAATGAGGGGGGAGACGCCGCGTCGATCCGCCAGCGGTAGCCGGTGAACGAGTGCCCGGCGCACGCCTGTTGCCGTTGCAACAGCATGTCGAGGAGATGGCAGAAAACCTGATTGGCGCCGGCAAAATAGCCGGCGCTCGGCGCGGCATCCTGCCGTTCGGCGATCAGGGTCGACAAATGTGCGATCGCTGGCCATCCCTGTTCCTGAGCGACGTCCAGCGGGCAAACGACCAGGCTGATCGCGCCCTCCAGCCAACAGGCCGAAGAGGAAACGCCCTGCGCCAACAGCATGTCCGCCTGAGGTTGATGGTGGAAGCATTGTACGGCGGTCAGCACCGCCATGCGGCTGTCGGCATGGCGAAAACAGTCTTGCGCCAGCTGCAGCAAGCGCAGGCCGCCCAGATCGGCGCCGTCGAGGGTTTGGCATTTACCGCGCGTGCGGGCGAAATGGGCGATGCGCGCGGGAATGCTGGAGGCCATTTCCCCCACGCGATCGTGGGATGAACTGCCGAACGCCTGGGCCAGCGGCTGTTTGTAATCGTCAATCCGGCGCATGACCGCCGCCGGTGAGAGACCCTGAACGTCAAGCCGTTCGGCCAGCCTGCGCAGCGCGCCGATTTTGGTGGCGTTGCGATAGGCCGCATCACTGCCCAAATGGGTGGCGCAAAATTGATCGCAGCGGTCGCGCAACGCGTCGGATAACGTCAGATGCTGCATGGCGGCGGAGGCGGCCTGCAGCGCCAGGCGGGTCTCGCGGCTGACCGCCAGTCGAAACAGCGGCGGGATGGCGAATTTTTTGAAATCAAACGCGGCGTCGTCGATCTGGCGGCCGCGGATCGGCGCGGCCGCATCGCTCCACGGCATCGGCGGCGGGGCGTCGAACAGCGCCGACCAGGCGGCGCCGTTGGACAGATCGATACGATCGATGCCGGGCAGTGCGCAGCCGATGCCGACCAGCGCCAGCGGCGCGGCATGAATTTCCTGGTTCATCGCGCATTCACCTCGGACAAACGTCCTCTGTCCACCTTGCCGTTCGCGTTGGTGGGCAGGCTGTCGGCGACCACCAGTTGGCTGGGGAGCATATAGGCGGGCAGCCTGGGCTGCAGGAACTGCTTGAGCTCCAGCAGGTTAGGGCGGAGCGCGCCGGGATGGAGGGTGATCACGGCGATCAGTTTTTGCTTCAGCTCGCCGAGCTCGACATACAGTGCGGCCTGGCAGACCGAGGGATGGTGATGAAGGATCGATTCTATCTCCCCCAATTCCACCCGGTAGCCGTTGATTTTCACCATGTCGTCCAGCCGGCCGCGGTAGACCAGCCCATTCGCCGTCGTCTCCACCCAGTCGCCGGTCGCGTGGCATTGGCGCGGATGCCATTGCGCTTGCCGCGATGAGGCGACGTTGCTGTAGCCGGGGGTAACGCACCGCCCGCCGATCAGCAATTCTCCGCGTCGGCCCGGCGTACCGTCAATCGGCTGCAGACGCCCCTGCTCATCGACCAACTGCGCCGTCAAGCCGGGCAGCGGATGGCCGATGGGGATCTGCTCCAGCGTCGCCAACTGCGTTCGATCCAGCGCGTAGGCGGTGCAGACATTGGTTTCCGTCGGGCCATACCAATTGCTGACGCGGCAGCGAGCCGGCAGATGCGCAACCAGGCGCCTCAGCGCGGCGGCCGGATAAGGTTCTCCGGCGAACGTGACCTGGCGCAGCGTTTTCACCGTCGACGGCGCCAGCAACGCGCTCTTTTCCAGCATGGCTAAAATCGAAGGCACGCTATACCACAGGGTGACGCCGTGCGTTTGCAATCCGCGAACGAGAGCCTGGCAATCTTTCTGTTCATCTTCGCGCACGATCCAGGTCGCGGCGCCGGCACAAACGCCGGCGAACAGATCGAAGGTGCTCAGATCAAAGGCGAAACTGGCATGGTTGGCCAGCACGTCGCGCGCCGTCAGTTGTGTATCGCTGACGGCCCAGCCGATGAAAAACGTCAGCATGTCATGGGTGATTTGCACCCCTTTCGGGGTGCCTGTGGAGCCTGAAGTATAGAGAATGGCGGCGAGGGGAGAGCCGAGCGCGGCGATCGCTTCCGGCCAGGCGCCATCGAGATCGGTGCGGTCATCGAGCGCGCTCAACCAGCCCTCATCGACGATCAGCGCGGGTGAGGCGGCGGCGATAATGCGTTCGATGCGCGCCGTCGGTTGGCTGAAATCGATAGGGACATAGTGGTTGCCGCTCAGCCAACACGCGTACATGGCGGCGACGGCGTCGGGCCCTTTCTGCAGGTTGAGCAGCACGGCCTGCTGCTTCAACCCGGCATGTCGCAGCGCCGCCGCCATCATGCAGGCGCGATCGGCCAGGCGACGATAGCTCCAGCGCCGATCGCCGCACAGCAGAGCGGTGCTTTCCGGCGCTTGGCGGGCGTGCCGGAACAGGGCCTCCAGTATCGGTGAAATGAAGGTTGCCATGATGTCAGACCTCGGCGGCGCGTGCGCGCTCTTCCCGTCGGACATCGCCGTTGACCGGCACGCCGGTCTCCAGCGCCGCCGCCACCAAAATGGCGTAGGCTTCATCCAGATCTTCACGCGTGTGTTCACTGGTCACGCTGATGCGTAAGCGGGCGTCACCCACGCTGACGCCCGGGAAGACCACGGTCTGGCAGAATAGCCCGCGCGCCCGGACGGCGCGGCCGAACAGCAGCGTTTTGGCGTCGTCGCCCACCACCACCGGAATGATGGCCGAGTCGGAATGCTCAAGGTCAAAACCGGCGTTAAGCAGCAGCGTGCGGAAGTAGTAGATGTTGTCCCACAGCTTGGTCAGTCGCTCGGGTTCACGCAGCATCACGTCGATGGAGGCGATCACGCCGGCGGCGACTGCGGCGGGGATGGTGGCGGCGAAAACATAGGAGTTGGAGTAGAAACGCAGGTATTCGACCACTTCGCCATCGGCGCAAACGAAGCCGCCTAACCCCGACAGCGCCTTGCTCATGGTGCCCAGTTCGAGATCCACCTGGCCTTTCATATTGAAGTGTTCCGCCGTGCCCGAGCCGGTTTTGCCCAAGACGCCGGTCGCGTGCGCGTCGTCGACCAATACGCGTGCGCCGTAGCGTTCGGCCAGCTTCATCAGGCGCGGCAGATCGACGATATCGCCGTGCATGCTGAAAACGCCATCGGTGACGATCAGCTTGCCGCCGGGGTGATCGGCGTATTTGGCCAGCGATTTCTCAAGGCTGGTCAAAGAGTGGTCATAAATTTTCCGCTGCGCGCCCGCCAACTTGCAGCCGTCCTGGATGCTCATGTGGTTGATGGCGTCGGTGAACACCAGGTCGTGTCGGCTGGTCAGAGCCGAGATGCATCCCAGGTTGGCCGAGTAGCCGGACGGATAGACGATGCAGTCTTCGCGCCCTTTGAGCTTGGCCAGTTTGCGCTCCAATTCCAGATGCAGCACGTTGCTGCCGGCGATGATGCGGCACCCGGTGTTGGTGGCGCCGTACAGGCCAGCGGCGTCCTGGATGGCGTGGATCACTTCCGGATGGTTCGACAATCCCAGATAGCTGTTGGAGCCGAACATCAGAAATTCGCGGCTTTTGCCGGTGACCTCGTCGAACATGACCGCGCGGTTTTTGCACGGCGTTTCAAGCGGCATGCCGTACCAGTAAAGCTGACGCTGTTTTTTATCGCGATAAAAAGCGCCGAATTCACGCGTTTTATGGAACAAATCCGGGTGCTCGATGCCGACGAAGTCCCGCATGGTGCGCGGATCGCCGAGCTCATCGCGCGCGTCCGGCGATGCGGGCGCCTTGGTGGGCTGCGGCGCGGCGGACGCGGCGGTGTGCTGGCCAAAGCGGCTGAACCACGCTTCGCCCTGTTCCTGAACCAGCCGCGCCGCCAGGTTGTGCTCCAGCTCAGCCAGCGTGCGGCACTCCGCCAGCGCTGCGTTATCGTCCAGGCCCAGCGTTTTGAGCAACTCGTTGCGCGCCATCACCACCGCTACGGAGTCGATGCCCAGGTCGCCTTCGATGGCGGCGTCGGGGGACAGATCACGCACTTCATATCCGCTGTGGGTGGCGAACACCTGGCGTACGAGAGCGCTCAACCAGGCCTGAGGCGTCTCGGGGGCAGGTTGCGCGGCGGCGTTCGGCGTCGGCAGCGTGAAACCGCGCTGCAAAATACCGTCGAGCGCATCCTGAATGGTTTTGATCTCCTGGATCGCCAGCGGCGTATTTAATTGGAACTGACGGTTCAGCACCATGGCAATTTCCGCCAGCGCGATGGAGTCGACGCCCAAATCGTTTTCCAGATGGCTGGTCAGGGCCAGTGCCGACGGTTCATACTCGGTCAGCCGGGCGAAGGTGTGCAGCACCGACTGCCGGACGGCTTCATGCGCGTTTGCTGCGCTATCGACGGCGTGAACGCTCATGCGACACCCCCTGCGGCGACTTGCGCTTGCAACCGTTGCACCAGCGCGACCATCGCCTGCACCGAGGCGAAGTTCGCCGGATGGATCTCATGCATGCCGATGGCGACATGAGACTCCTGACGCAGAAAATCCACCAGATCGAAAATGGAGGCGGAATCGACGACGTTCAGTTCAAACAGCGGGGTTTGAGCATTCAGGCCGTCGTGATCGCCATCCAGATACTGGGTGGCGATATGCTGGATCAATTTGCTTTCTAACATTGCGAGCTCCCGTTGCTAACTGGTTATTTTTCGCCGACGATCAGGGTGCGTGGGCCGGCTATTTTCATGATGCGCGCGTTGCTGAATCCCGCCAGACGGAATCTGTCCAGGTATTCCTGCGCGCTGCTCTCTATGCCGCCGTCGGTGGAGACCAGCATGTTCAGCGACAGCAGGGCGGTAAATTCCGGCCCTGATTTGTCTTCGTTCAGCGGTGTTTCGGAAGCGATGAAGCGGCCGCCGGCCGGCATCGCCCGATAGATGTTGCGCAGGATGGTCAGTTGGGTTTCCGGGGCGTAGTCGTGCAGCATCCATCCCAGGTGGATCAGGTCATAGCCGCCGATCGGCAGATCGCCGCTGATGACATCGCCCTCCACGACGTCAATGCGTTCGCCATAGCCTTGCAGCGTCAGCTTGTCGCGCAAGAACGCCGAGGCCTGCGGCAGTTCGCAGATCGCGAGTGCGATCCCCGGATAAGCGTCGGCGATCGCCATCGGCAGGCTGCCGATCCCGCTGCCGATGTCCAAAAACGCACGGTGTTGCGAGAAGTCGTAATCGCGAACAAAGCCTGCGATAAAGGGCGCGGCGAATTTACCGAGAAATTCCTGGAAGTCCGCCACGTCGTCCGGATTTTGGTACAGGATGTCGAACCAACTGCGGTCATCGCCGAAGACCGTGCGGCGCTGGTGGGCATCGTTTCGCACCGCCGTTTTCAGCTCGCCCCACAGCGGATACAGGAAGGTATCGATGTGGCGGCCCAGCCATCCCAGCCACTGGGGTTCGTCGCTCAACAGAAAAGCCCGGTGGGCGGCGGGCAAATGATAAAGGCCGTCTCGTTGGTCGAGATACCCCATGGCCCGCAGCGCGATGAGCAACTGCTCGGTGGAACGCGCCGGGCAGTCAAGCCGCGCGGCGATGTGCGCCGCGTCGGCGTCCCGATCGCGCAGCTGATCGAACAGCTTCAGCGCCAGCGCGGCGGTCAGCGCCTTGGCCTGGAAAAAGCCCATCATCTGATTGACGGCATCTTGCTTGGTTAAAGGCATTGCTGGCTCCCTAGTCTAAAAAGGTGGAGAGTTCCTCGCACACCGTGGCAAAGGCGCCGACGAAACGGTCGATCTCGGCTTTGCTGATGATGAGCGGGGGTTGAATACGGATCACCGTCGAGCTGTTGGCGGTAATGAAGGTCAGGATCTTGTGGTCCTGGCACAGCTTGGTGACGAATTTCATGCAGAACATTTCGCCGAGCGCCTGTTCCATGCGATCCATCGCCGCCCGCAGATGGGCTTGCACCGGATCGGGCAAGAATTTCCAGGTGGTGTGCCAATCGCCCGGCAGCCGGGTGGCGAATTCGCGGGCGGAGGCGTTGACCGCGCCGGTGAACGCCTGATCGAACTGGATCCCCAGCATCAGGCCGCGGCCGCGCACTTCGCTGACGAACGGATAGCGGGCGGCGATCTCGCTCAGTGCCTGCTTAAAGTAGGCGCCCATCCGTTCGGCATGGCCGACCAAATCCTGCGCCAGGATCTCGCGCAGCGCGCTGAGGGCGACGACCGAGGCGAGGTTGCCGCCGCCGTAGGTGGAGCTGTGCACCAGGAAGCGGTCCGCCGTGCCATAGGCTTTTTGCCAAAGATCGGTTCGGCACAGCGTGGCGCCGATGGGGATCAGGCCGCCGGACAGGGATTTCGACAGCATCAGCACGTCCGGCTCGATACCGTCCCATTCGCAGGCGAAAAGTTTGCCGGTGCGCCCAAGCCCGGTTTGCACTTCGTCCACCATCAGCAGCACGCCGGTCTCGCGGCAGAGCTGCTGCACCGCCTGCAGGTAACCGGCGGGCGGGATATGTACGCCGCCTTCGCCCTGGATCGGTTCGATCATCAGCGCGCCGACGTCTTCACGGTTCAGCGCTTCCCGCAGCGCGGCGAGATCGCCGAACGGCACTTCCACCATCGCGTCCAGCAGCGGTGTGAAATAGCGGCGGTGTTTGTCTCGTCCGGTGATGGACAACGCGCCCAGCGTTTTACCGTGGTAACTGTTGCGCAGATAGGCGATGCCCGGCTTGCCCGTCGAGGCCTTGGCGATCTTCATCGCGGCCTCGACGGCTTCGGTGCCGGAGTTGCTGAAGAACACCCGGCCCATGTTGCCCGGCGCCAGACGACAGAGCACTTCGGCCAGCTTGGCGGTCTGTTCGGGAATGGAAATGTATTGAATGAAGTTGGGGCCTTGAGCGTCGAGGTAGTTTTTCAGCGCGTTGACCACTGGCTGCGGGTTGTGGCCCAGGTTTAGGCACCCGTAGCCCGCCACCATGTCCAGGAAAGCCTCGCCCGCATCGTCATACAACTGGGTGCCGGCGGCGCTGCGGAAAACGTTGTCGCAGCGCTGCAACTTGAGGAAGTCCACCATCATGGGGTTGATGTATTGATGATAGCGGTCGAGGGTGTCTTCCCTGGCCGGCGTTTGGGCGATGACCGCATCGATAAACGCCAGGCGCGATGCGGGCAGCGCCGCATCAGCCGGTTCCCCGGCATAGATGTCATGGTGGTAGTAGCGCTTGAGATTGGTCACGCTCTGCCGATCGATGCGCTCGCCGTACGAGGCCAGCGGATAGGCGAAGAACCCGTGGCGCTCGGCGATTTCACCGATCTCCAGCACTTTTTCCGGCGCCAGATAGCGGCCCAGCGAAAAGTTTTCCCGCCGGTTTTCCAGCGCCAGCACAATGGTTTCCGCCATGCAGCCGTTCAATTGTTGCTTGATGGTGACGTTGAGCGATTCTCCACCCAACTTGACCGCATCGGTGGCGGTGACGCAGCCGCCGTCGATGATCAGAATGTCATCCCGCGCCGGGCGCGTTTCCGAAGCGATATCGCGCGGCAGCGCCACGTCGATGAAGATCGAACCGGGTTGCAGTCTGGCGGGGTCGATCACGCCGCCGGCGGAGGTCGCGGCGGCAAACAGTTTGCAGCGCGGGTAGAGATCTTCGGGATCGCTGGTCAGGGTGACGCGCGAGTGATACTCCTCGGGCAAATGGCTGAGCAGTTCGCTGCGATCATGGTTGCCGGCGCGGTGCAGCAAATGGAGAGAGAAACCGTGCGCCAGCAGCAGACGGCTTAGCGCCAGGCAGATCGACCCCGGATAGCCGACGATGGCGACGGGTTCCTCCTCCGGGCGAATTTCCAGCCAGGACTGGATCTGCATCAAGGCCTTGTAGCCGGCGTAGGTGGTCAGCGAGTTGCCGGAGGTGACCGGCACCGGTGACTTTTCCGCGGTGGCTTCGCCGCGTCGCCCAACGATAGAGGTAAAACCGCCGAGACCGACCAGTTCGGCGCCATCGCCGGCCAGCTCTTCGATGCCTTGGACCACCCTGGCGGCGATACCGCGTGCGTCGGCCAGCATCTCATCCGCCACCAGCGGCATGTATTTGATCACCCCTTCGCAAGTGGCGCCGGTCGCCGAGGTGATCCTGGCGAAGTTCATAAAGGGAACCAGGTTTTGTCGTTCCCACAGTTCACGCGTATAGCCGCTGTGCTGCTCGGTCGAGTTGCGTTGCAGCAGATCGAGCATTTTGACGTAACGTTTCAACCCCAGCGAGGTGGGATGAGCGATGAATCCGAATTTCATGAGGTGGCTTCCTGTGTAGGATCTTGGTCGAAGGCGGTGCTGGTCGATTCGGGCTGTTGGGCTGCCCAGGCTTTGCGCTCCTGCAGGGCGTCGTGGTCGCTCGGATCGCGCTGCCAGCCTTTGGCGGTGGCCAGCGAGATACCGTCGCCTTCATTGTTGTGCCCCAGCACCACGGAGAACAGATTGAGTCGGTGCGGGGTGGTCAGCGCCTGGCGAATGACGTCTTCGTCGAAATGCGTAAGCGTTTTGCTCTGGATATGGAAGTTATTGACCGTTTGTTCGACGTCCGGCTGTTCGACGTTCACCAACCGCATTTGCCGCGAGGTGCGATTGAACAGAATGCGTTCCTGATAGGTATTGATGACGGACAGACCGCCGTTGCATAAATAGAAGACGGTGATGCTTTTATTCAGCAACTGCGGATGGGTGAGAATGTTGTCGATAAAAGCCGGCAGGATGTCCGGTACGATCCCTTTAGCGCCGTCGCCGATAAACGCCATCACGTGGCTTGGGCTGGTGTAAGCCAGGTAGCCGGTGGCCAGCAGAGCGTCGCCCATCAGGGCGCGGCCATACCAGCCGGAAAAGCCGCGGCGCGTTTTGGCGACGTTGCGCGCGGCGGAGATGCCGCACCGGCCGACGTCATATACGCCGGTAAAATCGAAGCCCTCCGTTTCGATCAAATCTTCAATCACTCGGTTCAACTGGCAGAAGAAGTAGTTGGCCGACATGGGCAGACTGGGAAGCTGGCTGACCACGTCGGAAGGCGAATCGAGATAGGCGGCGATCAACGCGCGGCGTCTTTCCCGCAATGCCGGATCGACGTCGAGATGCGCTTTCACCGTGCGCAGGAACGCCAGACAGTTCATGTGCAGGTGCAGATCGGCATAGGGCGACAGATGGCGATCATCGTGCGTGAGCTGCACCAGATGAACCTTGCGCTCCAGCCTGCCGTCGGAGAAGGGGGTGGTGATCTGAGCGACGCGGCTTTTGATCATAAACAGGCTCTGCTCGCTCATGGCGTTGAGCTTGTCATTGGTGTGCAGGAAGTTGTAGACGCGCGGGCTATAGCCGTAAATCGCCAGGGTGCCCAGGTAGTGGGGATTGCGCCGGCCCTGATAATATTTCGGCGCCGAGCCGGGATGGGCCAACGAGTCCACCAGGGCGATGCCGGCGGCGTCGGCGATGTCATGGATCAGGGCGTATTCGTCGTCGCTGACCGGGCCCAACTGCCACACCAGCCGTTCCGGCCCGCGGTTGATCAGCGCTATCGCCTGTGCCAGGCTTTCGCTCATCGGCAGCGGATCGTCCGCCGACAGAACCGGGATCGGCGAGGGATCGCAGACGGCGCCCTCCAGCGACAGGGTCGACTCCAGCACGTTTTGCGTCGCCAGAATCACCACCGGCCCCTGGCCTTGATGATAAAGGCGGAAGGCTTCCGTCAAACCGGCGCCGATCATTTCGACGTCATCGATATAAACGAACGGGATGCGGCGGGCGATAAGCACTTCGCGCATGTCCTCCGTCGGCGTCAGCGTTCCCTGGAAGCTGTACCATTGATTGCCGCGGTTTTCCGCCGCGACGATGATGCCCTGGGCGGCGGTTTCCTTGAGGTTGGCCAGCGTACCCTTGAATTCATCCATCATCCCGGAGGTCACTACGCCGAGGAACGGCATGCGATACAGCTGCCAGTTGGCCATGGCGCCGCAGGCGATGGCGTGTTCGTTAGGGCCGCGCAGGATCAGCGCGCCGCGCGCCTCCGCATGCCGATCCAGATAGCCGATCAGATTGGAGATGATCGACCCGGTGTAATAGGACACCAGCCAGCGTTCGGCGGCGGTACGCTCGAAAAATTGAATCAGCTGCTCACCCAGCGTGTTGTGCAGCGCCAGCGCGCCGATCGGCTTGACCCGGCGGTTGGTGTAGTTCATCTCGAAGAAGTCCATCCACAGGCACAACAGCTCGGTTTGGAAGATCGCCGGATCTTCGCTGCGCACGATTTCGCGGTATTGCTGCGGCAGGTAGCGGAAGGGCGATCGCAGCTGGCGAATGAACGCAACGGTGGAGAAGGTGGTGTAAAACGCGGGAATGCCGCTGCGCTGCAAGGCGCTGTAAAAGGCGTCCAGATCGCGATCGATCTGTTCGATGCTGTCATCGACGCCGGCCGGCGTGGTCTGATCGTAGAACAGCATGCCCAAATGAAATTCGGGACGCTGTTCCAGCGCATGCGTATAGATGATCTTGCCGGTGGCCTCGGCCAGGCTGGCGCATTGGATGATGCGAACGTTGATAGCCTTGTTTTGGCCTTTGAGAAAGTGCAGCGCCTTTTCGCGCGCGGCCAGATAAAGCGAGTCCGCCGCCAGATCCAACAGTTTCAGCGGCATCTCGGACTGGATATGCACGCGGTTGAAAACATAATCGCGGATATCGTTCAGTACGCTAAGCCCGGTTTGGAAAAACGCCGGGTTGCGCGTCACCACCACCACGCCGACCGTCAGGGTGTCGGGATCCGCGTCGGTGCGGCAGGCTTGGCGCTCCGCTTGCCACACTTGCTCGTAGGCGGCGGAGTTGGTGAGTCTTGCTTGTCCTGTCAGGGTCGTCATGATGAGTTCCTTGTGCAGCCAAAATGGAGTGACGGCTTCAGCCAGGCGGGCAAATTCGGCACGACAAAGCCCGCGACGGTCTCTGCAGGCGGCGGTTGCCGCGCGCATCACCTTCGTTGAATTGTGCTGTGTTCAGGCGGATGGTTTACCTTCGCCGGATGTGGTGCTGACTAGCCATCGGCACGTTCTCCGCGTTGAATAATGACCGTCCCGCTGTCGCCGTCGAGAATCAAGGTGTCGCCGCTGTTGATCAACTGGGTGGCGTTCTTGAGATTGACCGCCGCGGGGATGCCGAATTCGCGTGCGACGATGCAGCTGTGGGACAGCGCAGAGCCGATATCGGTGACGATGCCCGCCGCCAGCGCGAAGAGCGGGGTCCAGCTGGCGTCGGTAAAGCGCGCCACCAGGATTTCGTTGGGCTGCAGCTCGCCGGCCTGCGCCAGCAGGTCGGTGATGACGCGCGCTTTCGCCACCACTTTGCCGGGGCTGGCCGCCAGGCCGGACAGCATGCCGGCGGCGTTTTCCGCCGTGGGGGCTTTCATCCTGGGCTGATACCCCCCGACGATCGCCATCGGCGGCTCTTCCGCATGCAGGTTCAGCAGATGCTGGTGGCGATTGCGCTCGATCAGATCGGCGGCGAACGCTTCCTGCGCCGACTGTTCCCCCGCCATAAACGCGCGGAAGCGCTCGAAGTCCACATAGGGCAGATCGGCCGGTTTGACCAGGCCTTGCGCCTCCAGGCGCCGCAGCACTTCCAGCATGATGCGGCGGTAGAACCAGGTTTCGGTGACGAAGGTTGGCCGGGTCGCTTCGCGGCGTTCGGCCATCACGCCATACAGTTTGGTGATGAACTTCAGCTTCATCCGGCCAAACCAGGGCATCGCTTTAAGCAGCGTCGCGCTGTCTTCATGGCGCAGCCGCTCTGTTTCCCGCAGTTTCGTGTGCAGATCCACCGGATGTTGCAGATACATTTTCATCACTTGCAGCAGGTAGCTGGGATCGTCGTTCCAGCGCGGAAGACTCAATTCGAACTCCTGGCGGCCACGGGCGCCGAACTCGAACAGGAAGGCGCTGAAGTCGCTTTGCCAGAAGGCGCGCGATTCGGGAGCGGTGGGCAGGACGGTGACCAGTTCCTGTGCGCTGTGTCGCTCGAACAGGGCCTTCAACGCCGGTTGACGATTGACCGTTTCCACCAGGCTGAGAATGCCCAGCGTGACTTCGATGGTGCGCAGGTTGTTCATCGACGCCTTGATGCGATTTTGCAATCCGTTGCCGCGGCCTTTGAGATAACGTTCGCAGGTCAGCGCCAGCGCATCGTAGAGCGCGAACGACTGAAGGAAGAAGGGCATATAGGCGGCGCAGCTGTCGAGGAAGTAACCGTCGATGCGGCTGAGTTCTCGCTCCAGTTCCTGATGTGTCATGGTCGTCAGATCCAGCGCCAGAAAGCGGCGCGTCTCGCGCTGGCGCAGGGCGATCATGGCATCGACGGTCGCGCCGGCGCTGCGCAGGTTATGCCTCTGCTGTTTCAGCCAATGCCAGGCGCTCTTGAGATAAGCCCATCCCTGTACGCCGGGGCCATAGGGGTTTTTGTACCCGCTGAAATCGATATCGGCGGTGGCGTAGCGGGTCGTGAACTTCATTTCGTCGCGGGTGGGCGGGCATTGGCGGAGCATGTAGGCCGATCCGGAGATATTCAGATAGACGTAGCCTTGCAAATACCCCATATAAATCTGCCAATCGCCGATATCCGCCAGCCCCATGGTTTTGATCGCCGGGCCATGAATATGCTTTTGGTAGAACTGGCAAAACGACAGCCCCAGCGGCGTCATCAAGCCGGTGACGATCTCGCCGGTGTCCATTCGGGAGAAAAAGGCCCGTTCCTTGATCGTCGGATCGCTTTCCCACGGGTTGGCGTAAAGCATCTGAACCGGTTTGGCCTGCGTGGTGATCGGCCGCGCCTGCAGGAGCCACACGCGATCGTCTTTCACCGCCCATTCGATATCCAGTTCCGTGCCGTAAATCATCCGCGTTTGCCGGGCCAGCCTGGCAAGCTGTTGCAGCTGTTCCGGGGTTAAGCTGGGGGCGTCTCGCCTGGCTTCGGGCGTTTGCAGCAGCGTGACCCGTCCCTGCGGATCGCGTTGGCAATAGTGCGGTTTGTGACGAATTTGCCGCTCGCGGATCTCGCCGCTCGCCTTATCCAAAATGAAGCTGTCGGTGGTGACTTGTCCGGATACCACGCCTTCCCCCAGCCCCCAGCAGCTGTCGATGACGATGTGGTTGGCATCGCCTGTCAGCGGATCTTGGGTAAACATGACGCCGGCGGCGTCTGCATCCACCATGATTTGCAAGACGACGGCGATATCGCTCTGCGCCGCCGATGTCCGGCTATACTGGGCGGCGCGTTCCGCCCAGAGCGACGCCCAGCAGGATTGCACCTTGCGCACCACCTCGTCATCCCCGCGCACGTGCAGGTAAGTGTCGTATTGCCCGGCGAAAGAGTGGGTCAGGCCGTCTTCTTCCAGCGCCGAAGAGCGCACGGCGAGCGAGGCGCCGTCGCCCAACTGTTTGCAGGCGTGACGGATCGCCAGATCGAGCGGGGCGGGGATAGCGGCGCTCAAAATCATATCGCGCACGTTGCCCGGTGCGCCCGTGTCGAGCAGCGCTCCCGGCACGGCGAATTCGATAAACTGTCGGTAAGCCTGCGCGGTGATGCAAAACGCCGGCGGCACCGGCAAGCCCGCCTGAATCAAATGATTCAACGAATGGGCTTTGCCGCCCAGGCGATGGGGTTCCAGCGTTTTATCGCCGGAAAGTTCAACCACCAGGGTAGGATTCATGACATCACCTCCGCAGGCGTAACGGGCATTGCGAGGCGTTCTCTCACCGCTTTGGCGGCGTTCAGTCCGGCTAACACCGCGCTTTCGATATTACCGATGCCCACGCTGTCCTGATTGGCGAAGTGAATATTCTCAAACGGCCTGCTGGCCTGGTGAAACACGCCCTGGGCCTGTTGCCCGGCGACCGAGGTCACCAGACCCGCGGGCCAGAACCAGATTTGAATGTCTTCAATGATGTCGGCGTCAATGCCCATGTTGCCCAGCACTTTGGCGATTTCGACATAGGTCTGTTGCTGCAGCGCCAGGAACTCGTTTTGCGCGGTGCGACCTTGCCGCTCTGGACGAGTGGTTGGTTTGAGCAGGGTTAATACCCCGGCTTCCGCGCTGAGGTGATTGTCCATCCAATTGGCGACCAGGCAGGTGCCGGCTTTGCTCCAATAGTAAGGTGTGCGGGTGTTTTCCGGCTCGATCAGATAGCCGCCGAACGAGCGTTCGAGGATCGGTTTTTTCAACAGCACGTTCGCCAGGTAGTAATCTTCATGGCGGATCTGGCGGATCGCCGCCAATTGCTCTTTGGGCAGGGTGGGCAACCAGGTGGGCACATGCGTTTTGGGGGCGGCCCAGATCACTTGTTTGGCTCTGATTTCGCTGGCCGCGCCATTGACGCTGAACCGGATCACCGTTTCGTCGCCGCCGGGCGTGATGCTTTGAAGCTGTACGCGGCTTTGCAGCCTGACGTTGTTTTGCTCCTCAAGATAGTCGAGCAGCCCGGCGCTGATGCTGCCGTTACCGCCCGGCAGCGTGACCAGATTGCCGCGTAAATACCCCACCAGGAAGTGCAATCCGACATAGGCGGAGACTTCGCGAATATCGAGACATTCCACGCGCAGCGTGGTGCTGACGGCATTCTCTACCAGCCTGCCGAATTTTCTCGGTGGCCGCAGATCCGTCGGTATCTGATCCAGTTTGTGCGGTTCGAACAGATAAGTGTACAGCGGGATAGTGTCGAGCAGCGCCATATTCGTTTTGCTCCAGGCGCTCTGCGGCGTCCAGGGCAGGCTGGGATACCGCTCGCCGCGCGGCGAGAAGGTATCCAGGAAGGCGTACAGATCGGCAAAGATCGGATCGCCCAGCTGTTTTGCCGCGATAACATAAGGTTTACCGATCAAGGCATGCAGGAATAGTTGTCCCGTCAGGCGCCAGACGGCCGGTTTAAGCAGGTAGACCGGTTGTTTGATAAAACCGACGACGACTTCACCCAGGCAGCGGAGCAGCAAGACGGTGTCGAAAAATACCAGCGTGTCCTTTTCATTGGATTTATATACGCCGCTCAGACCGATTTTCTTCAGCAGTTGCGCCATGAAAGAATTCGGCAGCGGTTCCTGGAAGCAGACGCCGGCGATAGGAAATTTCAGGCGGTTCACCGTACTGTAGCGGGCGTTGCCGCCGAAGGAGGCGCTTTTTTCCAGCACCAAAACCCGGCGATCGGTCAGTTCGCTGGCCGCGGCCAAACCGGAGACGCCGCCGCCGATGATCACCACGTCATACTCGCCGTCCAGCGCGGGGGTTACCGGGCCGCCTGCCGCCGGCGTGGGCGTGGAAAAGTCGCGCGTGGGGAACGTGCGCGGCTTGGGTTTGCGGTGGTGCTGCTGACGCAGCATGTACAGCGCCGCCAGCGCGAAAATCGCATCGAGCAACATGACCTGCGGCTGGGCGCGGTGCAGGATCGTGACAAATCCCGCCATCATCAGCAGCTGGCAGTAGATGATCAATGGCGTCCAACGCGGGTTGAACATCAAGACCGCACCGGAGGCAAACAGCGCCACGCCGATCAGCGCGTTAACCACTGTACCCTGCGCCGCCAACCAAGCCGTCGCCCCGGCGTACCAGGTGCCCTGGTTCGCCACGGCCGCCTGCTGCAGAATATCGGCGACGTTTTCCAACTGAGGGAAGGCTTTCGCCAGGCCGGCCAACATATAGAGCACAGCAAAAACGCGTTGAACGATCATCATGCGCCTCCCCGCAGACCCAGCTTGCGGGCGACAATTTCTTTTTGTATCTCGTTGGTGCCGGAGAAGATCCGGCTGGGGATCACGTTCAGTAAGTGGCGCACCAGACCGAGTTCTTGATCCATGCCGGCTCCGCCGAAGATTTGAATCGCGTCCAGCGCGGACTGCACGGCATATTCGGAAATCAACAGTTTGCTCATGGCGATGTCGATCTCGGCATCCTGGCCCCGATCGTGTTTCCAACAGGCGCGGTAGAGCATTAGCCGACACTGTTCCAGACGCAGTTTCATCTCGATGATGCGGTTGGAGACGGACTGAAATTGGCCGATCGCTTTGCCGAATTGTCGGCGTTGTTTGGCATAGTCCAGCGCGCTGTCGAACACGCGCTCCATTGCGCCGATAAACAGAGCCGACAGGCAGCCCTTTTCCCAGATCATTGAATCGTGGAAGATGGCGCCGCCGGCGCCCGGCATACCGAGCCGTTGGGCCTCTGGAATGAAGACGTCGTTGAAGGTCAGTTCGCTCCACGGGCAGTTGGAGAGGCAATCTTTCGGGCTGACGGCGCCTACGTTTAAGCCTGGCATCCCTTTTTCGAGCACAAATGCGGACACGCCCATAAAGCCATGTTCGGGATGGGTTTTCGCATAGACGATGAAGATGTCGGCAATCGGCGCGTTGGTGATGAAAATTTTGTTTCCGTTGAGCCGGTAGCCGCCTTCACAGGGTTGAGCGGTTGATTTCATGGCATAAATATCGGAACCGGCGTCCGGCTCCGTCGCCGCATTCGCCGCGATCAGTTTTCCGGCCGCCAACGCTTCGAGATAGCGCGCTTTTAATGCCTCGGAACCGAAGCGGGAAAGCGGGATCACGCAGGCGCACAGATGGGCGCAGAGCGAGAAGGACATGCCGATGTCGCGGCTGCCTTTACCCAGCGCCTCAATCATCAGTGCAGTATCGAGCGCATTCATGCCCAATCCGCCGAACGCGGTCGTCACGGGGGCTCGGGTAAAACCATAGGCGGCGGCTTGTCGCCACAAATCCAGGCTTAATACCTGCCGTGAAAGCCGAGCATGCGCATCCTGATCCAGCACCTCGCGGGCAAAACGCTGAGCGGATTCGCTTAGAGCCTGCTGCTCACTTGATAAGTTAAAATCCATGACGAACTCCGCCATTGGGTTGAGAGATTAAATTAGCTAATATTTCTAGTTTGGAGGTGGCCAAAACTCAAACAGGTAAAGTAATGGCAAATGTAAATAAATGTTTATTTGTGTGGTCTATTATTACAATTATGTTAATTTGTGTTTTTATTTTGTTGTTTTAATTGTGTTTTATTTTGTGTTATTTATACACAAAAATTTACATATAATAAAAATCTTAATTTGATCAAATTTTAATAGGTTAGATTGTCTATTGTTTTTTGGTGAATACTTTGCAGGTGAAGTATCTATCTTTTGACTGTGGCTATCGGTTTCTCATCGATATCGACGGTAGGGCGTTGAGGCTTGGTGAGTGGCGGAAAGCGGCTTAAGATAGGAGATGAGCAGGAGCATTCCGGAGGAAAAAATGAATATTAGCGACGTCGCGAAAAAGACCGGGTTAACCAGCAAGACGATTCGTTTTTACGAGGAGAAAGCGCTGATTACCGCCCCGATCCGCAGCGATAACGGTTATCGCCATTATTCCGCCAGGCACGTTGAAGAGCTGACGCTGCTGCGCCAGGCGCGGCAGGTGGGCTTCAACCTGGACGAGTGCCGTGAGCTGGTGGCGTTATTCAACGATCCGGCCCGCCACAGCGCCGACGTGAAGGCGCGCACGCTGCAGAAGGTGGCGGAGATCGAAAGGCACATCAGCGAACTGGGAGAAATGCGCCAACGCCTGTTGACGCTGGCGGAACAATGTCCGGGCGACGAGGGGGCGGAGTGCCCCATCATCAATAATCTGGCGGGATGCTGTCGTTCGAATTAACGGCTGATGGCGCGGATCACCAGCGTGACCCCTTCCACCGCCACCACTTCCACTTCAGTGCCGGCAGGCAGATCTTCCGCCGCCTGCGCGCGCCAGCTGCTGTCGCCGATATTGATGCGGCCCATGCCGTTGTGCATAGGTTCCGTCAGCGTGGCGCGGGTGCCGATCAGCTGGCGGTTGCGCTGGTTGAGCACCGGCGACCCGCCGGATGCGGCCGCCGGGCGCCGGCGCAGCCAGTACCACCACAGGTAAGCGACGACGACGGTCAGGACGGCGAAGATCGCGCCTTGCCACGCCCAGGAAAGTTGCGGAAGCAGCCAGATCAGGACGCCGACCAACAGCGCCGCCACGCCGCTCCACAGCAGGTAGCCGCCGGCGCCGAGCATTTCCGCCGCCAGCAACACGCCCCCGAGGGAGAGCCAAAACCACAGCGGATTCGCCGCGATCAGTTCGAGCATGATTATTTGCCTTTGCTTTCTTTCAGCAGTTCGGTAATGCCGCCGATCGAGCCGAGCAGGCTGCTGGCGTCCAGCGGCATCATCACCACTTTGCTGTTGTTGGAGGAACCGATCTTCTGCAGCGCGTCGGTGTATTTCTGCGCCACGAAGTAGTTCACCGCCTGAATGTTGCCGCTGGCGATGGCGTCGGACACCAACTGGGTGGCGCGCGCCTCGGCCTCGGCGGCGCGTTCACGCGCTTCCGCCTGCAGGAACGCCGACTGGCGTTCGCCCTCAGCCTTCAGGATCTGCGATTGTTTCTCACCCTCGGCGCGCAGAATGGCCGCCTGGCGCACCCCTTCCGCCTCCAGGATGTCGGCGCGCTTGGTGCGCTCAGCCTTCATCTGGGCGTTCATCGAGGCGATCAGCTCCGCCGGCGGCCGCACGTCGCGGATCTCGATACGGGTGATCTTCACCCCCCAAGGGTTGGTCGCTTCATCGACGATGTGCAACAAGCGGCTGTTGATGCTGTCGCGCTGCGACAGCATTTCGTCCAGCTCCATCGAGCCGAGCACGGTGCGGAAGTTGGTCATGGTCAGGTTGACGATCGCCTGTTCGAGGTTGCTGACCTCGTAGGCGGCGCGCGCCGGGTCGACCACCTGGATAAAGCACACCGCGTCGATGGCGACGTTGGCGTTATCGCGGGAAATCACTTCCTGCGAGGGGATATCCAGCACCTGCTCCATCATGTTGATTTTGCGGCCGATGCGGTCCATGAACGGCACCACCAGGTTCAGGCCCGGCATCAGCGTCTTGGTATAGCGGCCGAAGCGTTCTACCGTCCATTGGAACCCCTGCGGCACAATTTTGACGCCGGCGAACACCACAATCAGCGCGACGACGATCACGATGGGAATAAAAGTAAGCATGCAAACCTCCTGTCAGACATATGTAAACAGATATTACGTCAGCGCCGGAAAAATGCCTACCGATACCGCGACTTAATCCAGGACATTGGCGACTCCGTCATAAGCGGAACCGCTGTTCCGAACAGGGAGAAAAACGTTATTGAAATAAGTCTGGCACAGTTGGCGGATAAGTATGCCTAAATGGCATGATTTCAATAATTTTTATTCATTTCATGATGTTGCTCGCCTTGGCTAGAGTAAAAACACCCCCGTGTTTACCGTCAAAAATTTGTCATTTTTATTTGCGACTATGCTTTTTGAAATGACATTTCGGCCAAGGATTGTTATGGATTCGCTCAGTGTTGATGAACTCGCCCAGAAGAAAGACCGCTGGTATCGCATTGTAGAGGAGATGCTGGCCGAAGCCGGCGTCGCCATCAACGGCCCGCGCGCCTGGGATATTCGGGTGCACAACCCGGCCCTGTTCAAACGCATTTTGCAGGAAGGCTCGCTCGGCTTCGGCGAGAGCTATATGGACGGCTGGTGGGAATGCGAACGGCTGGACATGCTGTTTACCCGCATTCTGCAGGCCGGCGTCGATGAGCGCCTGCCGAAAAGCCTGAGCGACATCGCGCGCATCGCCTATGCCCGGCTGTTCAACCGCCAATCGCGCAAGCGCGCCTGGCAGGTGGGCAAAGAGCATTACGACATCGGCAACGACCTGTTCCGGGCGATGCTCGATCCTTACATGCAATACTCCTGCGGCTACTGGAAAGAGGCGCAGACGCTGGATCAGGCGCAGCAGGCCAAGCTGCGGATGATCTGCGAGAAGCTGCAGCTGAAACCGGGCATGACGCTGCTGGATATCGGCTGCGGCTGGGGCGGGCTGGCGCAGTTTGCGGCGCAAAACTACGGCGTCGCGGTGCACGGCGTGACCATTTCGGCCGAGCAGCAGAAGCTGGCGCAGGCACGCTGCGCCGGGCTGGACGTCGAGATCTTGCTGCAGGATTACCGCGATCTGGATCGTCAGTTCGATCGCATCGTGTCGGTCGGCATGTTCGAGCACGTCGGGCCGAAAAACTACGAGACCTATTTCAGCGTCGCGGCACGCAACCTGAAGCCGGACGGCCTGTTTTTGCTGCACACCATCGGTTCCAATCAAACCGACCTTAACGTCGATGCCTGGATAGACAAATACATCTTCCCCAACGGCTGCCTGCCTTCGGTGCGGCATATCGCCGAGGCCAGCGAAGGGCGTTTCGTGATGGAGGATTGGCACAACTTCGGCGCCGATTACGATCGCACGCTGATGGCCTGGCTGGAGAATTTCAAACGGGCGTGGCCGGAATTGGCGGACGGTTATTCCGAGCGCTTCGAACGCATGTTCACTTATTACCTGAACGCCTGCGCCGGCGCGTTCCGTTCGCGCAACATTCAGCTGTGGCAGGTGTTGTTCAGCCCGGCGGGCGTGGAGGGCGGGGTGCGGGTCTATCGCTGATATCCCCGCCATATTTCAAGCTGACTGCACGTTCGAGCCCTGGTCGCTTAGTTATCTAAGCTCCCAGGGCTTCTCACCTTTGCCGCCTGGATGCAGCTTCAAGCATGACGAGTATCAGTACAGCAGTGAGTACAGCTGGCGGCGATATTTAGCGGCCAGCGCGTCGCCGGTGCCGAGTGCGGCCAGAATGTCCATCAGCGTCTTGCGCCCGTTGCCGTTGGCGGCGGCCAGATCCTTCTTCAGATGCCCCATCAGCAGTTCCAGCGCTTCTTCGTTACGCCCGACCTGATGCAGCTGCAGCGCCAGCTGCACCGCCAGCTCGACGTTGTCCGGCTGCTGCTGCACCTGCTGTTGCAGCTGTTGGATTTCCGGCGTGTCCGCCGCCTGTTTCAACAGTTCAATCTGCGCCACCAGGCCTTGATAGCGCGTATCACGATCCTGCAACGGGATGGTCGCCAGCACCGCTTCGGCATCTTCGCTGCGGCTGAGGGCGATCTGCGTTTCGGCCAGCGTCAGGCCGATGTCGCTGCGCTGCTGGCTGCTCTGCCAGGCGTCTTTCAGCAGCGGCAGCGCTTCGGCGGCGTTGCCGGCGGCCAGCAATTCTTGCGCCTGCGCCAGTTTCAGATCTTCTTCCTTCGGCAGGAAACGCTGCAGCAAGTCGCGGATCGCTTCTTCCGGCTGCGGGCCCTGGAAGCCGTCGACCGGTTGGCCGTCTTTAAACAGGTAGACCGTCGGAATGGAACGCAGCCCGAATTGGGAGGCGATCATCTGTTCGGCGTCGCAGTCCACCTTGGCCAGAATGAACTGACCGGCGTATTCCGCCGCCAGCTTGTCCAGCACCGGCGTGAGCTGCAGGCAGTGTTGGCTGCGCTCGGACCAGAAGTAGAACAGCACCGGAATGGACATCGACTGTTCCAGCGTCTGGTGCAGGTTAGTTTCGTTAATATCAACAACAGCTTGAGCTAGCATCTTTTTTCTCTCTGATCGTGCGGAGCCATGGGGTGTAAATGGGGGCGCGCCGCCATTCTTCAACCCCGTCGGGCGAATTAAGCGTTGCTGCGCAGCAGCCAATCCAGACAGCGGCCCGGCAAAATGCGGCGCAGCACGCTCATCGCGTGCGCCAGCAGGGTGACCGGATAGCGCAGTTTGGCGCGCGGGCTTTCCAGCGCGTGGCGCAGTTTGGGCAGGATGGCCTCCGGCGGCAGCGTCAGGCGCTTGGCGATGCCGGGATTGTGCACCGGCTTGTCGCTCTGCGCCTGGTTGACGTTCTGGCTAAAGTGGGTGGCGATCGGCCCCGGTTCGATCAGGCTGACCTGAATGCCGCTGCCGTGCAGCTCCATGCGCAGCGCGTCCGACCAGGCTTCCAGCGCGAACTTGCTGGCGGCGTAGGCGCCGCGCCCGGCGCTGGAGACCAGCCCCATCACCGAGCTGGTCTGAATGATGCGCCCTTCGCCGTGCGGCAACATCGCCGGCAACAGCAGCTGGGTCAGTTGGTGGGTGCCGAACAGGTTGGTGGCGAACTGCCGCTCCAGCTGGCTGCGCGAAATGCGGCTAAGCGGGCCGTAAACGCCGAATCCCCCGTTATTGAACAGGCCGTACAGGCGGCCGTCGGTCAGCGCGATCACCTCGGCGGCGGCGCGCTCGACGCTGGCGCTGTCGTCCAGATCCAGCTCAATGCCTTCCAGCCCCAGCTGGCGCATGTTTTCCACGTCCTGCGGCTTACGGCAGGCGGCCAGCACCCGGTAGCCGCGGTTGCGCAGATCCTGCGCCGCAATCAATCCAATCCCGCTGGAACAGCCGGTTATCAATACCGCTTTTTGCATAACTTTACCTAGTGTACGACCCTAATTTAGTGAGACTCATGCTTTACTAGCGGTTCCAGGCGCTCCGCCATCCAGGTGGCGATAAACGGCTGAGCGTCCCCATTGGGGTGCAATCCGTCATCCTGCATCCATTCCGGCTTCACCACCACCTGTTCCATATAGAACGGCAGCAGCGGAATGTTGAACTGCTTGGCCAGCGCCGGGTAGACGGCGCTGAACGCCTCGGTGTAGCGGCGGCCGTAGTTCGGCGGGATGCGGATCTGCATCAGCAGCGGCTGCGCGCCGGCCTGCTGCACCCGCGTGATGATTTGGCCGAGATCGCGCTGTACGTCCTGCGCCGGGAAGCCGCGCAGGCCGTCGTTGGCGCCCAGCTCGATCAGCACCCAGCGCGGCTGATGCTGTTTCAGCAGCGCGGGCAGACGCGCCAGCCCCTGCGCGGCGGTGTCGCCGCTGATGCTGGCGTTGACCAGCTGCGGCGCGCCCGGTTTTTTCTGCCACTGTTCGGCCAACAGCGTCGGCCAGGCCCGCTCGATCGGCAGGCGGTAGCCGGCGCTTAAACTGTCGCCCAAAATCAATAAGGTATCGGCGGCGGCAGCGCGTAAACTGAATAATCCCAACAGCAAAAGGAAGGGAAGATGCCAGCGGAAAACGTTCTTGAAGTTCATCATCTTAGTAAACACGTTGGTCAGGGTGAGCATCAGCTCACCATCCTTACCGGAGTCGAGCTGCTTGTCAAACCCGCGCAGACGATCGCCCTGATCGGCGAATCCGGATCGGGGAAATCGACCTTGCTGGGCATTTTGGCCGGGCTGGACGACGGCAGCGAGGGCGAGGTGCGTTTGCTCGGCGAGTCGCTGACCGCGTTGGACGAAGAAGGCCGCGCCGCGCTGCGCGCCAGGAACGTCGGTTTCGTGTTTCAGTCGTTCATGTTGGTGCCGACGCTGAACGCGCTGGAGAACGTGCAACTGCCGGCGCTGCTGCGCGGCGAGAGCGACAGGCAGAGTCGCGAGCAGGCGGTGCAGTTACTGGAACAGCTGGGACTGGGCAAACGTCTCGATCACCTGCCGGCGCAGCTGTCCGGCGGCGAGCAGCAGCGCGTGGCGCTGGCGCGCGCCTTCAGCGGCCGGCCGCGGGTGCTGTTCGCCGATGAACCGACCGGCAACCTCGATCGTCAGACCGGCGATCGCATCGCCGACCTGCTGTTCTCTCTCAACCGCGATTTTGACACCACCCTGATCCTGGTGACCCATGACGAAACCCTGGCGGCGCGCTGCCAGCGGCGGTTGCGGCTGCGTGAAGGCAAGCTGTGGGAGGAAGCATGATCTGGCGCTGGTTCTGGCGCGAATGGCGCTCGCCGTCGCTGCTGATCGTGTGGCTGGCGCTGACGCTCTCTGTCGCCTGCGTGCTGGCGCTGGGCAGCATCAGCGATCGCATGGACAAAGGGCTCAGCCAGCAGAGCCGCGATTTTATCGCCGGCGATCGGGTGCTGCGCAGCGCGCATTCGGTGCCGGAAGGCTGGCTATTGGACGCGCAGCAGCAGGGGCTGAAGGTGAGCCGCCAGCTGTCGTTCACCACCATGACCTATGCCGGCGAGCGGCCGCAGCTGGCGGACGTGAAAGCCACCGATCTGACCTATCCGCTGTACGGCAAGCTGGAAACGCGCCCGGCCAACATCAAGCCCGAACCGGGCAGCGTGCTGGTGGCGCCGCGTTTGCTGGCGCTGCTGAACGTGAAAGTGGGGGATTCGCTGGAGGTGGGCGACACTACGCTGCGTATCGCCGGTGAAATCATTCAGGAGCCGGACGCCGGCTTCAATCCATTCCAGACCGCGCCGCGCATCATGATCAACCTGGCGGACGTCGAGAAGACCGGTGCGGTGCAGCCGGGCAGCCGCCTGACCTACCGCTACATGTTCGCCGGCGCCGAGCCGGATATTCAGCGTTATGAGGAGCGGCTGGCGCCGCAGTTGACGCCGGATCAGCGCTGGTTCGGGCTGCAGGAATCCGGCAGCGCGCTCGGCAAGTCGCTGCAGCGATCCCAACAGTTCCTGCTGCTGTCGGCTCTGCTGACGCTGCTGTTGTCGATCGCCGCCGTGGCGGTGGCGATGAGCCACTATTGCCGCAGCCGTTACGATCTGATCGCGGTGCTGAAAACCCTCGGCGCCGGGCGTGGCGCGCTGCGTAAATTGATCGTCGGCCAGTGGCTGGCGGTGATGGCGCTGGCGGCGGCGTGCGGCGGGGCGATCGGGCTGGCGTTTGAAGCGTTGCTGATCCGCCTGCTGAAGCCGGTATTACCGGCTGCGTTGCCTGCCGCCGGCGCCTGGCCGTGGCTGTGGGCGCTCGGCGCGCTGGTGCTGATCTCGCTGCTGGTCGGGCTGCGGCCGTATCGCCAGCTGCTGGCCACCCAGCCGCTGCGGGTGCTGCGCCGCGACGTGACGGCCAACGTCTGGCCGCTGCGCTACTTCCTGCCGGTGACGGCGGCGATCGTGGTGGCGCTGTTGGTGGCGCTGATGGGGGCCAGCACGCTGCTGTGGGCGATCCTGGCTGGCATGGCGGTGCTGGCGCTGCTGCTGGGCGGCATCGGCTGGGGCAGCTTGCTGTTGCTGCGCCGCATCACGCTCAAGAGCCTGGCGCTGCGGCTGGCGGTCAACCGCCTGCTGCACCAGCCCTGGGTGACCATCAGCCAACTGGCGGCGTTTTCGCTGTCGTTCATGCTGCTGGCGCTGCTGTTGGTGCTGCGCGGCGATCTGCTCGAACGCTGGCAGCAACAGCTGCCGCCGGACAGCCCGAACTATTTCTTGCTCAACATGACCGAGGCACAGGTGCCGCAGGTGAAAGCCTTCCTGCAGCAGCACCAGATCAAGCCGGAAACCTATTATCCGATCGTCCGGGTGCGCCTGACCGAGATAAACCAGCAGCTGGCGACCGAGCGGGTGCATGAAGACGATCCGGGCGGCGAGGCGGTGAACCGCGAGCTGAACCTGACCTGGTTGGCCGATCTGCCGGATCACAATCCGCTGGTGGCGGGCAATTGGCCGCCGAAAACCGGCGAAGTCTCGATGGACGAAGGCATCGCCGGGCGGCTGAAGATCACGCTGGGCGATACGCTGACCTTCAGCGGCGATACCCAGGCGTTCAGCGCCAAAGTCACCAGCCTGCGCCAGGTGGATTGGGAAAGTCTGAAGCCGAACTTTTACTTTATCTTCCCGCCGGGCGCGCTGGACGACCAGCCGCAGACCTGGCTCACCAGCTTTCGCTACGACGGCGACGGCCAGATGCTGACTCAGCTCAATCGCCAGTTCCCGACGCTCAGCCTGCTGGACATCGGCGCGATCCTGAAACAGGTCGGCGGCGTGCTGCAACAGGTCAGCCGCGCGCTGGAGGTGATGGTGGTGCTGGTGGTGCTGTGCGGCGGCCTGCTGCTGCTGGCGCAGGTGCAGGTCGGCATGCGTCAGCGGCGGCAGGAGCTGGTGGTCTATCGCACGCTGGGCGCCGGCAAACGGCTGCTGCGCCGCACGCTGTGGTGCGAGTTTGCTTTGCTGGGGCTGGTGGCGGGCATCGCGGCGGCGGTGGGCGCCGAGGCGGCGCTGTGGCTACTGCAGAGCCGGGTGTTTGACTTCCCGTGGACGCCGACGCCGGTGCTGTGGTGGGCGCTGCCGCTGGCCAGCGCGCTGCTGCTGTCGCTGTGCGGCGGCTGGCTGGGCGTGCGCCTGCTGCGCGGCAAGGCGCTGTTCCGCAGTTATGAGGGTTGATGCGGCTATTTATAACGCCGGATGTGATAAGCACCCGGCTTGGCAGAAAAGAGAGGCGTCGTCTTTAAACTGTATTATTTTCGTGTTTTATAATGTGTGATCTGCGGGTTACCACCAGGAACGAAGGGAATGAAAATCTACTGGTCACTTAAAAGTATCCCGGAATTAAAAAATTTGCCTTTGCGCGAACGTCTCGGACGTTGGCAGCGTGGCCTTGCTTCAGCGGGATTCTTTAACGGAACGGGCATATTGCTGGTTGCATTGTTGCCGTGGTTTTCGATTCTTATCGCTAACGATCTGACCCTTAATTACCCTTTCTTGCGCAATCATATCGTCACAGCGCTTGGATATGGCATCAGCGGTTTTTTGGGTGTGAATCTGATGATAAGAAGTATGCTAAGGAAAAATAAGAATATTTTTTCTGATTAAGCGCAGCGGTTTAAAATTGTCGTCATAAAAAAGGGGTTAGCCTTGGGCTAACCCCTTTTACTTTCGGCGGCGTGAGCCTTAGGCCAGCTTCTGCTGCGCCCAGGCCAGCCCGCTTTGGTATTCGCCCGGCAGCAGCGGCGCCAGCGCCTGCAGCGCCTGGCGCAGATCGGCGGCGCTCGGGTCGTTCAGATTGAGGTGGCCGACCTTGCGGCCCGGGCGCACCTCTTTCTCATACCAGTGCAGATGCACCAGCGGCAGCGACAGCCACTGTTCGTTGACGGCGGTGCCGATCAGGTTGACCATCACCGACGGCGTGCTCACCACCGGCTGCGGCAGCGGCAGGCCGAGGATGGCGCGCAGGTGCAGCTCGAACTGGCTGATGGAGGCGCCGTTTTGCGTCCAGTGGCCGCTGTTGTGCACGCGCGGCGCCAGTTCGTTGATCAGCAGCCGATCGCCGACGATAAAGCACTCCATCGCCATCACGCCGACATAGTTCAGCTCGTTCAGGATCGCCGCCAGCATCTGCTCGGCCTGTTGCTGCAGCGCTGGATTGGGCTGCGGCAGCGCCACGCTGGCGCGCAGGATGCCGTCTTCATGCAGGTTATGGGTCAGCGGGTAGAATACCGAACGGCCGTCGTGGCCGCGCGCGCCCACCAGCGACACTTCGCCGGAGAAATTGATGCCTTGCTCGACGATGCACTCGCCATAGGCGTCGGCCGGCAGTTCGGCTTCCTGGCCCGGACGCAAGCGCCACTGGCCGCGGCCGTCATAGCCGCCGACCCGGCGTTTGACGATCGCCAGTTCGCCCAGCGCAGCGAATACCTGCGGCCATTCGGCGGCGCTCGCCAGCAGCTGCCACGGCGCGGTCGCCAGGCCGAGCTGGTCGAGCAGCTGTTTTTGCGTCAGGCGATCCGCCAGACGCGGGAAGATGTCGCGGTTGACGAAGGCGCTGTGGGTCGCCAGCTCGCGCGTCAGCGCGGTTTCCGGCCAGCGTTCTATCTCGGCGGTAATGACGCTGTTCTGATACGGCACCGCTTCAGGTTCGGCATCGATGCCGACAGGGTAGACGGCGATGCCCAGCGGTTCGCCGGCCTGGCGCAGCATGCGCCCCAGTTGGCCGTTGCCCAGTACGCAAACCGGCTTCATGCGTCCTCCCGCGGGTCGGGGTGGTTCAAGACGTCTTCGGTCTGCGCCTGACGCCAGTCCGCCAAACGCTGCGCCAGCGCGGCGTCGTGCAGCGCCAGGATCTGCATCGCCAGCAACCCGGCGTTGGCGGCGCCGGCTTTGCCGATCGCCAGCGTGCCCACCGGAATGCCGCGCGGCATCTGCACGATGGAGTAGAGGCTGTCCACGCCGCTCAGCGCGGCGCTTTGCACCGGCACGCCCAACACCGGCACCAGGGTTTTCGCCGCCAGCATGCCCGGCAGATGCGCCGCACCGCCGGCGCCGGCGATGATCACGTCAAAGCCGTTGGCGGCAGCCTGCTCGGCGAAGCTGAACAGCTTGTCCGGCGTGCGGTGAGCGGAAACGACTTCGACATGGAAGGGGACGTCGAGCTGGGTCAGGACTTCGGCAGCGAACTGCATGGTGGCCCAGTCACTTTTCGATCCCATTACAATTGCGATTTTCGCCCCGGTATTGGCGGCTGAAGCGGCGTTGGCTCCCATGGGTGTAAGGCTCCTGTGATTTGTCTGGCGTCGGCTGAGGGCCGAATGAGGGCGTAGAGCATACCATGAGCGCACGGCGAGGAAAACGGTTGCGTCGCCGGTTTTCACCGTCGAAAGCGCGAATTTTCACTCTCGCGCCAGTGCGGAATTCAGAATGGGAATGAGATCAGCTCGACGGCGTCGGCGCTGACTTTGATCATCGATCCTTCGACGTGCCAGGCACCCAGCACCGCACGATGGGCTTCGCCATTGCTCAGCGCCAGTCGGTGCACCGCCGGGCGATGGGTATGGCCGTGGATCATCCAGTGCACGTCGTGGCGCAGCATGGTTTGTTCGACCGCCTGCGGGTTGACGTCCATGATGGCGTCCGACTTGCCTTGGTTGGATTGCTGGCTGCGGGCGCGCATCTTGGCGGCGATTTTCAGTCGCCAGCGCAGCGGCATCGCGAGGAACAGTTTTTGAATCAGCGGGTTGTGCACTTTACGGCGGAATTGCTGATAGGCTTGATCGTCGGTGCACAGGGTGTCGCCGTGCAGGATCAGGATCCTGCGGCCGTACAGCTCCAGCACTTTTTCTTCCGGCAGCAGCTGCATGCCGCTGGCGTGGGCGAAGCGCTTGCCGAGCAGAAAATCGCGGTTGCCGTGGATGAAATAGCAGGGCACGCCGGCCTGTTGCAGCGCTTTCAGCGCCGCGGCGATCTCCGCGTGCAGCGGCTCGGGATCGTCGTCGCCGATCCAGGCCTCAAACAGGTCGCCGAGGATGTACAGCGCGTCGGCGTGCATCGCTTCGCGCCGTAAAAAACGCAGAAAACCGGCAGTGATTGCCGGTTCCTGTGCGCACAAGTGCAGATCTGCGATGAACAGCGTACTCATGCAGCCGCGATTACTCGCTGACGGTCACGCTGTTGATGACGACGTCTTCTACCGGTACGTCCTGGTGCATGCCGCTGCGGCCGGTTTTCACGCCTTTGATCTTGTTGACCACGTCCATGCCTTCAACCACTTCAGCGAACACGCAGTAGCCCCAGCCCTGCACGTTTTCGCCGCGGAAGTTCAGGAAGTCGTTGTCAGCCACGTTGATGAAGAACTGTGCGGTGGCGGAGTGCGGATCGTTGGTACGCGCCATTGCCAGGGTGCCGATGGTGTTTTTCAGACCGTTGTTGGCTTCGTTCTTGATAGCCGCATTGGTCGCTTTCTGGTTCATGCCCGGCTCGAAACCGCCGCCCTGGATCATGAAGCCGTTGATCACACGGTGGAAGATGGTGTTGTCGTAGAAACCGGCGCGGCAGTAGTTCAGGAAGTTTTCAACGGTAACCGGCGCTTTGTCAGCAAAGGTCTTGATGACGATATCGCCGTGATTGGTGTGGAAAGTAACCATAGTTTTAATCCTAACAAGATGAAGTGAGACGCCACGTAAAGCGAGTGAACATTCAGACCGCCCTTATAACATATCCGCCCCGGCGAGTCAGCAGCGGGTCAACCGCGCACTGTCTGTGGTAATTGTTTTATTGTTATATTATAACAATAATGCCGACGGCCGGATTTTACGCGTTTTCTTCGCGTGAAATCAGCAAAGCTTGGCCTTAACCTTGCAATAGATCAGGCTTCAGGTTTCAATACGCTACCGGGCGTAAAACCTGAAGCCCGGTTATCTTTTTTGTTATCACGCACACCACGGAATCTCCCGATGCTAAAGATTTTTAATACCCTGAGTCGTCAAAAAGAGGAATTCAAACCCATTCATGCCGGGAAAGTGGGCATGTACGTGTGCGGGGTAACCATCTATGACCTGTGTCACATCGGCCACGGTCGTACCTTTGTCGCTTTCGACGTGGTGGCGCGTTATCTGCGCTATCTCGGCTATTCGCTGAACTACGTGCGCAACGTCACCGACGTAGACGACAAAATCATTCGCCGCGCGGCGGAAAATCATGAGACTTGCGACCAGCTGACCGAACGCATGCTGGCGGAAATGCACGCCGACTTCGACGCGCTGCTGATCGATCGTCCGGATCAAGAGCCGCGCGCGACCCAGCACATCGCCGAGATCATCGAGATCACGCAGCGTCTTATCGATCGCGATCACGCTTACGTGGCCAGCAACGGCGACGTGATGTTCTCCATCGACAGCGATCCGCAATACGGCCTGCTGTCGCGTCAGGATCTGGATCAGCTGCAGGCCGGCGCGCGCGTGGAGATCGACGACGTGAAGCGCAACCCGATGGACTTCGTGCTGTGGAAAATGTCCAAGCCGGGCGAGCCGAGCTGGCAGTCGCCGTGGGGGCCGGGCCGTCCGGGCTGGCACATCGAATGCTCCGCCATGAACTGCAAACAGCTGGGCACCCACTTCGACATCCACGGCGGCGGTTCCGATCTAATGTTCCCGCACCACGAGAACGAGATCGCGCAGTCGAGCTGCGCCCACGATGGCCCGTACGTCAATTACTGGATGCACTCCGGCATGGTGATGATCGACAAAGAGAAGATGTCCAAATCGCTCGATAACTTCTTCACCATCCGCGACGTGCTCGGCCATTACGATGCGGAGACGGTGCGTTACTTCCTGATGTCCGGCCACTATCGCAGCCAGCTGAACTACAGCGAAGAGAACCTCAAGCAGGCGCGCACCGCGCTGGAGCGCCTCTATACCGCGCTGCGTGGCACCGACGCCGATGCCGTGCCGGCCGGCGGCGAAGCGTTCGAAGCCCGCTTCCGCGAAGCGATGGACGACGACTTCAACACTCCGGAAGCCTACTCGGCGCTGTTCGATCTGGCCCGTGAGGTTAACCGCCTGAAGAGCGAAGACATGGCGGCGGCCAATGGCATGGCGGCGGAACTGCGCAAGCTGGCGAAAGTGCTCGGCCTGCTGCAGCAGGAGCCGGAGCAGTTCCTGCAAGGGGGCGCACAGGTTGACGACGGCGAAGTGGCGGAGATTGAAGCGCTGATCAAACAGCGTAACGAAGCGCGCGCCGCCAAGGACTGGGCGCTGGCGGATGCCGCTCGCGATCGGTTGAACGAGATGAACATCGTGCTGGAAGACGGCCCGCAGGGCACCACCTGGCGCCGTAAGTAAGCCGACAGAAGGAAACAAAAAAGGCGCTGAATTCAGCGCCTTTTTCTATGGCTGCGGGTTAGGGTTTAACCATGACCTTGCCGCCGTTGAACTCCACCACCTGATCGGCGACGATCTTGCAGCGCTTGCGGGTTTCGACCTTGCCGTCGACTTTCACCAGCCCTTCGGCGATGACTTCTTTGGCGGCGCCGCCGCTTTCACACCAGCCCTGGAACTTCAGCAGATCGCACAGTTCGACATGGGGATGATTGTCCAGATTGAAAATTTCCATACTGCCTTACTTATTTAGGTTGAACGTCGTGATATTCCTCGCAGGCCTGCAAGGTATTTTGGATCAGTGTAGCCACGGTCATCGGGCCAACGCCACCCGGCACCGGGGTGATGTAGGCGGCGCGCTCGCTGGCGGCGTCGAAGTCGACATCGCCCACCACTTTACCGCTTTCCAGACGGTTGATGCCGACGTCCACTACGATGGCGCCCGGTTTGATCCAGTCGCCCGGGATGAAGCCCGGTTTGCCAACCGCCACCACCAGCAGATCGGCGTTCTCGACGTGGTGACGCAGATTTTTGGTGAAACGGTGGGTGACGGTGGTGGTGCAACCGGCCAGCAGCAGCTCCATGCTCATCGGGCGGCCGACGATGTTGGAGGCGCCGACCACCACAGCGTTCAGGCCGTAGGTATCGATGTTATAACGCTCCAGCAGGGTGACGATGCCGCGCGGCGTGCACGGGCGCAGCTTGGGCGCGCGTTGGCACAGGCGACCGACGTTGTAGGGGTGGAAGCCATCGACGTCTTTGTCCGGATGGATGCGTTCCAGCACCTTGACGTTATCGATGCCGGCCGGCAGCGGCAGCTGCACCAGAATGCCGTCGATTTCCGCGTCGGCGTTCAGCTGGTCGATCAACGCCAACAGCTCGGCTTCACTGGTGGCAGCGGGCAGGTCGTAGGAGCGGGAGAGGAAGCCGACTTCATCGCAGGCGCGGCGCTTGCTGGCGACGTAAATTTGCGAAGCCGGATTCTCGCCGACCAGCACAACCGCCAGCCCTGGGGCGCGCTTGCCGGCCGCCAGACGTTGTTTCACTTGCTCAGCCACTTCGTTTCTAACCTGCTGCGCAATCGTTTTACCATCAATAATCTTTGCTGACATCAGTGTGGAAATCCATCAATTAAGAAAAGCGGGGATGCCGCTATTCTGTCAGAAGCTGAGCGCGCTGTCAGGCGCAGAATCACCCTCGCCGCCGTTAGCGAGACCGATTTACGCTTTTTTTATGCCGACTTCAGGAACCTCTACGCCATTTTTACCGGCATTTGCATACGCTGGGGCCATACACAGGGCGAAAGAGGGCAGGATCATGAGAGCGATAACCCGGCTTTATCCGTTGCATCATCAGCCTGATCAGCAACCGGCGCAGCCTAAGCACGTTGGCGAAACGGTGTTCGATTCTTCGCTGCACCCGGCGGACGGCGCGCAGCTGACAGCGTTGCATCAGCTCGGCCGGCGCGAAGCGGCGCCGTCGTGGCGGGTACGCCTGAGCGCGCTGTGGCGGAAGCTGTGCGCATGAACGGCTGCGCATGGGTAGGCTGCATGCTATGGCTGCTTTGGGCGCCATGGAGCCAGGCTTCTTTAAACAGCGCGCGCCCTGACGCCGCATGGGTTGAAAGCGTGACGGCGACTTGCAACACACGGGTGATTGAGCATGCCGATTGGGGGGACATTGCCGCAGTGGTGCAGTCTACGCGCCTTTGTCTGCGGCGGGGCGGTGGGCGGCAAGAGGCTGAGCGCACGCCGATTTACGTAGGCGTTGGCCTGGTTCAGCATAACGGTGCCGGTTGACGAGAACCCTCGCCGCGCGGGCGCTGGCGGAAAAAACGCCATAAAGCACGGCCGCCGTCGTAACGTCATGAAAAGGCATTGACTCGCTAACCTCTGACCGTATAATCCCAACCCGCAGCCGCAGGTTGCCGCATCTCAATGCGCCCTTAGCTCAGTTGGATAGAGCAACGGCCTTCTAAGCCGTAGGTCATAGGTTCGAATCCTATAGGGCGTGCCATTAAGTATCAATGAGTTACGCATTTCATCCCGTCTTTCCAATTTCATCATAGGACAGATTTGGGACTAAACCTTCGAAAATCGCATCAATTTGCCTCGCATGCTCAGTGTGCAAGGTGAGCGTATCGCTGTACCATTCCTATGCTCTCCCAGTCGCCCATTTCTTGCAGTACCGAAAGTGGCACACCGGTCTGAAGCAATTTGCTTGCCCACGTATGCCGCTGTTTTTTGCGTCATGTGGGAGCGATATGAGAAAGTCATAAAAATGGCCACGCTAAAGGATAGGCTATTTGGTAGAGCGGCAATTAATATGCGTAAAGGATTAAAGGCGCTGAAGTAACTTAAAGAATTTTCCCTTCCATCACGTAAAAATCTCCACTCATCGTTGTGTAGTAAGCATAAGAAATGTTTTTTTCGAAATTATCGCAGTGAACAACGGTATTTTTATCGGACTCTTGCCAGGAAATCATGAAATAGCCGTCAGCCAATGAACGCCACTGGAAAGGCACATTCATAATGGTTCCGCGAAGTTCTCCGTTTAGAAACTCAACGGTAATGGTGTTTTCACTGGCATGGTAGGCGTTTTTAACTTCGAGACCATTGTCCATCTTGATGGTAAAAGATTGACCGGCATAAGGAAATTTTACAGCCATTGTCGCAACTCCTTTAATGTGTCGTATCTGAAAAGCGGCGGTGAAGCACGCTGCTATCCCGAATCACTCGTGCCTAAGACGGGAGTGAGGTCAGCCAGCTGAGCGTTAAGCGGCTGGATAGGGCCATAGTAGAGAGGGCGCATCGGTGGAAAAAGGGACCGGCGGGCAATTCACTTTTCTCTTTTTGTTCATAAAGAGGACGGGCGGCTGGTTACTGTTCACTGCGGGGACAGTGGGGTTTAAGTGACGGGTCTTTGCCTGGCACCGAACGCGGTCACAGGAAACGGCAAGCGGCATTGAACCTTCGTTTAGTTTGTCGCGCTACAATAGGCGAAAATTTCCCCATGGAGCCTATCGTGCGCAAATCCAGATTCCTGCTCGTGACCTTGCTGTGCCTGTGCGCCGCTGCCGTGCTGTACGTTATGGCATATCGGGCACTGGGGCATTACCTCAGCGACGGCGAGAAGGCCTACCCGGATATCAGCGTTGAAATTCGCTGAGGGCCGTGCGGCCTGAAGGGGACTGCGCCGATTTTTTCGCACTGATTTACCCGCCATTTACCCGCCGTCGGCAATGATGACGCTGCGTCTCCACATTGTGTGGTTCTTTTGGGCGGAATGCGGTTATGTCACTGCAGCAGGTATCGAATGTTTCTTTGAGCAACAACGGCTTAAAGGGCATCGGTTACAAACATTATGCGTTGGCGATCGTGGCGTTTTCGGCGCTCGTACGGTCTATTTCCTTAACGGACAGGTATTTTTGGTGCGATGAAGCCTCCAGCGTGCTGACCAGCCGTTACGATGTGGGCGCTTTGCTCTATCACGCTTCCTTCGATGTTCACCCGCCGTTTTATTACCTGCTGCTGCATGGCTGGATGGCGCTGTTTGGCGACGGCATTCTGGCGGCCCGCTCGCTGAGTCTGGTGTTCGGCGTGATGACGGTGGCGCTGGCGATGCGCTTTACCCGTTGGCTGGCCAATGAGCGGGCGGCGCTGATCGCGGGATGGCTGATGGCGATCATGCCGATGGCGGTGCGCTACAGCCAGGAGGCGCGCATGTATGCGCTGATGGGGCTGCTGGCGATCGCCGCCGCCATGGCGTTGGCGAAGTGGCTGAAAACGCCGGATAACCGCCGTTATCTGGCGCTGTATGCGTTAGTGATGACGCTAAGCTTTTATACCCATTACTTCACGATTTTCACGCTGATCGCTCACTGGATGGTGCTGCTGGCGCTGTCGTGCCGCCGCGAAGGCGAACGTTACATCAAACGGCCGGCGTGGTGGTTGGCCAATGCGGCGATCGGGATGGCCTACATTCCCTGGCTGCTGGCGCTGTTCAATCTGCTGGCGCATATCGCCGAACTGCGGGTCGGCGGCGACGTCGGTTGGATCCCTCGGGTTTCCTGGGGCGATCTGCCCGCGATGTATTGGCGTTTTCTCACTGGGCATGATGGCAGCAACTATCCCATGGCCATTCTCTGGCTGTTGCCGGCGATGTTTGTCGCGTTGTGTTCATTGCTGCTGTGGCGGCGGGAGACGCCGAGAACATTCTCTCTGTTGTTGCTTGGCGGGATTCTGATCCCGGTGACGCTGGTCTTCGCCATTTCCTGGCGCTCGCCGCTGTTTGTCGATCGCTACCTCTATTCGGCCGCGCTCGGCATCCCGTTGGTGTTGGGTGTGCTGATCGCCAGAACGAAAAGCCGAGTGCGCGGGATCTCTTTGCTGCTGTTCTTCAGTTTGTTGTTCGGTTGCGGTGTGCGTAACGATTACCCGGTCGAGAAAGATGAGTTCAAGGTGATGGTGCACTACATCAACAGCCACTATCAGCTCAACGATGCGGTGGTGGTCAGCAACATGTTCAACTACCTGAGTTATGTGTATTACAACAAGAAGGGCTATCGCGCCTTGCTGTACACGCCGGCCAGGCCCAACGGCATCTCGGGTAAGCCCAATGCCTATGGTTTCGGTACCTTTTTCCACGATCGGGCGGCGCAGACCTACGTCGATAAGCTCAGCGCCTTATCGAAAGGCCATCGCCGGATTTGGCTGGTCAGCGGCGGCGATTTCAACCAGGACTTCGGCCGTTCGCCGCCGGGTTGGGTCAACACCGCTACCTTCAAGAGCGGCGGTTTTGAGTCGCGCCTGTTCGTGGTGCGTTGAGTAAAATGTCATATTTCCCATTCGGCGTTACATCTGGCCGAGCAAACTTACGCGGGGATGACAGTTCTATACATTGAGATTGGTACTGTAGCTCTACCCGATGATGTTGTGTGTTATCCATTCCCTGTAGTGTATTACCCCATCCCTGTTAAGTTTATCCCGCCTTGTGCGGGATTTTTTTTATCTGCGCATGCCTGGCGGGGTAACGCGATTTTTTTGAATAACACCGTCAGTTTTATTCGGTATTCAGTCGCTGCGCGCTTGATTAGATTGAACGCGAGAGGGGCGCCGTCGGCGCCTTTGTGCAATGAGTGGAGAATTTCTATGGCGAAGACAGTAGTGGTGTTTCATTCCGGCTACGGCCATACCGAGCGTTTGGCGAAAGTGGTGGCGGAAGGCGCCGGGGCGGAATTGATCGCCATCGATCAGAACGGCGATATCAGCGACGAAGCCTGGCAGACGCTGGATGAGGCGGACGCCATCATCTTTGGCTCGCCGACCTATATGGGCGGCCCATCCTGGCAGTTCAAGAAATTCGCCGACGCCAGCTCCAAAGCCTGGTTCGGCCGCAAGTGGCAAGACAAAGTGTTTGGCGGCTTTACCAACAGCGCCAGCCTGAACGGCGACAAGCAGGTGACGCTGATCGCGCTGCAGACGCTGGCTTCGCAACATGGCGGCCTGTGGGTCAGCCTGGGGCTGCTGCCGGCCAACACCAAATCGGCGCAGCGCACCGACGTCAATAACCTGGGCGGTTCGGTGGGGCTGCTGGTGCAGACCCCGGCGGATGCCGGCGTGGATGAGATGCTGTCGGGCGATCTGGCGACCGCCAAGCTCTATGGTCAGCGCGTGGCGGGCTTTGCCGCCAAACTGGCGTAATACCTATCGCGTAGATGGGACGGCGGTGCGGTTGAACGGATGCCGCGTTCATTTTCTCTGCACAATTGGCGTGTAATCTGCGAAATGTTATTAGCCTGCTTGGGCTAACACTGCATTTCGTACAAATATTCCCGGTTCCTAGGCCGGGTTTTTTGTTGCTAAGGTCTGCTTAAGCTTTCGCCGCTATACTGCGCGTCAGCATGGTCATGCAATGCATGGCCGTGTCGTAACTGTCGATTTGCTGTTGTTCAAGCAAGCCCGCTTCATGCGGGCTTTTTTTGGGTTGTTATTGCACAGGCGGCCCAGTTGCAGGAAAATAATCGCGCAGTGATTCAAACATCATTTAATGACCAATAACCATAAACTTATTAATGTAATTAACGCTGTCGGCGGCCTATTACGCCATGCGCTATGCTGACAGCAGAGTAGGTATTATTTGCTGACGCTATGCGGGGGGTTCCCGCCGCGGCCGCCTCAGGCTAAGAAAAGTCTGTTAATTAAATGTTAATGTTTTTTATTATTGATTTGTCTGGCTTTTTTGGTTGAAATTCGGATTGACTATCCCTCACTGGCCGGGCGAGCGAGTATGCACATTATTATTCTGGTTATTAGCAAAATATGGGCGAGGCGATGAACGCCAGAATAAACGCCAGGCATGGCCTGCCGCTAACGGTTCAGCTGATCAATCTTTTCATGCTGGCCTTTTTACTTTCCCTGGTGGGTATTCTTAGCCGGCCAATTGGCTCGCTTTCCTTATTTTGGCCGGTGAATGCGATTCTGCTCGGTCTGCTGCTGCGCAAACCCATTTACGCCACGCCGCTCGGCTGGCTTACCACCTATCTGGGCATGATAGTCGCCGATCTCATTACCGGCGAAGGCTGGTCCCTGGCGCTGTGGCTGAACGCCTGCAACATGTCGCTGATCGCCGTCGGTTACGGCATCATGCTGATGCTGCCCCAATCTCAACGGCGCATGGGCAAGCCCCAGGCGATACTCTATATGTTCAGCGCCAGTTTGGCCGGCGCGGCGGTGGCGTCGACGCTGTCGGTGCTGCGTAATGACAGCCTCTATAACAACACGGTGGTGATCGCCTGGCTGGCCTGGTTCAGTGAGCAGTTCTCGACGACCTTGCTGCTGTTGCCGGTGCTGATGGCGGCGCCGCGGCTGAAGCAACTGTTGCGCATGCAGGTGCGTTGGCGTTTGCAAGGTTGCCTGCCGCTGCTGGCGCTGCTGCTGTCGCTGGTGTTCAGCGTCTATATCGGCGGGCCGGGTGCTATCGCCTTCCCGATCCCGGCGCTGCTGTGGTGCGCGGTGCGCTACCAGCTGTTCCCCGTGACGTTGCTGACGCTATTGACCGGCATGACCGAGATCAGCAGCATTTCCGCCAACCTGATGCTGTATGAAACGCCGAACAACCACAACGCCTTCCTCGATACGCTGATGTCCGCCCGACTGGGCATCGCCATGCTGGTGATGGGGCCGCTGATCCTCGCCAGCTCTATCGCCGCCAACCGCAAGCTGATGCGGCGTCTGGAGCACAGCGCCAACCACGATTTTTTGACCGGCGTGCTGGCGCGCAGCGCGATGACGCGTAAAGCGGGCGAGCTGCTGGAGCATAAACATCGCTCCAAAGAGGCGGTATCGCTGTTGCTGATCGACATTGATCATTTCAAGCAGATCAACGATACGCACGGCCACAGCGCCGGCGATCAGGTTTTGGCGTCGTTTGCGCACATCGTGCGGCGCGAGCTGCGGCACGATCAGCTGTTCGGCCGCCTGGGCGGGGAAGAGTTCGCCATCATGCTGCCGCGCGCGTTGGCGGCGCAGGGCGTGGCGTTGGGGGAACATTTGCGCCGGCTGGTGGAGCAGACGGCGCTGCAGGTGGAAGGCAAGCAGACGTTGAAAATCACCATCAGCGTCGGCGTCGCCAGCCTGGCGATGAACGAAGTGAAATCGCTGGAGCAACTGATGAACATGGCGGATATCGCGCTGTATCGCGCCAAATCGCAGGGGCGTAATCGGGTGGAGTCGTTCAACGTGGTGAACGGCAACAGCGTCGAGCATATCCTGTTCCGTTAGGGCTCGACGCCGGGCAACCGTTGCTTACAGGCTTTTCAGCGCCTTGATGGTTTCATCCATGTCGATCTCGTGCTCGGAGAAGGTATGGGTGGTGTTCTGGAAAGTGGTGATGGTCAGCATGCGCAGCGTTTGCATGGCCTGTGCCTGCTCTTCTGACTGCGGGCGAATGCGATTCATCAGCAGGCCGACCGACAGCACGGTGTTCTCTTTATCCACATCGGCTTTGACCGGCACTTCCTTGGTGAAGGTATTGAAAGACTTGATGCTGGTGATCTTGATTCTTTCATTGGCGATGATGATGTATTTGCTGGGCGCCAACACTTTGACCGCATAAGCCGACGGACCTTTGGTGTTATTGGTCGGTTCGAAGGTCACCGCCGCGTTTTTCTTAATCAGCTCCGGATTCTGCACTTTAATCACGTGAAAATAACGATTTTCTCCGTTCTCGTCGGTAATAAAGCCGAAGCCTTTGTCTTCAAAAAAAGTCGTTATCTTGCCGTTCATCGCTATTCTCACAAAAGGGATCAATACAGCGCTTATGATAGCGCGGAATGCCTTGCAGCGACAGATTGCGCGGGCGGCATTTAGTCATGCGATAACGGCATTTAGCGGCTTTCCCCCCACATGCTATGTTCATGCTGACTTCATTCAATGCGAAAAAGGAATATCGATGGGCATCAAACGTCTCAATCACGCCGTGCTGTATGTCAGCGACGTGCGGCAGAGCGCCGACTTTTATCATCAGGTCTTGGGCTTCAAGCTGAAGCCGTCCGACAGCCCCGACCGGGCGGTATTTACCCAGGCCGCCGATTCGGACAACGATCACGATTTGGCGCTGTTCAGCAAGAATCTGGGCCAGCAGCGCGCCGGGGTGTTTCGCGCCAACAACGAGCCGCCGGCAGAGCATGAGCCACCGGCCGGGCTGTACCATCTGGCCTGGGAAGTGGACAGTCTGGAAGAGCTGGAGCGCATTCGTCACCAGCTGGCCGAACGCGGCATTCTCGGGCTGGAAGAGGATCACGGCGTACACAAAAGCATTTATGGCCACGATCCGGACGGACTGCTGTTTGAGGTGACCTGGTTTATTCCGCCGGCGCTGCTGACCGAAGAGGATAAAAACCGGCAGGGAATTCGCCCGCTGGATTTCGCCGCCGAGAAGCGGCGTTTCGCCGGCCTGTAAGCGGATCAGGTGCGGGGCGCCGCGGCGCCCCGACGATCACAGCACTTTGTTGAGGAAGTTAACGGTGCGCGGGTGCTGCGGCTGAGCCAGCACCTGCCTGGCGTCGCCCTGTTCGACGATCTGCCCGTCGACCATAAACACCACCCGATCCGCCGCTTCGCGCGCAAAGCCGATTTCATGCGTGACTACCACCAGCGTGACGCCCAGATCCGCCAATCCCTTAATCACGTCCAGCACTTCGCCGACCAGCTCGGGATCGAGCGCGGAGGTCGGCTCATCGAACAGGATCACCTTCGGGTTCAGCGCCAGCGCGCGCGCGATGGCGATGCGCTGCTGCTGGCCACCGGAGAGGTGGCGCGGGTAGGCATCCGCCTTGTGGCGCAGCCCGACGGTATCCAGAAGTTCATAGGCCACCGCCTTCGCCCGTTCGCGGGAGTGAATTTTGTGCACCACCGGCGCTTCGATGATGTTTTCCAGCACCGTCAGGTGCGGGAACAGGTTGAAGTTTTGGAACACGTAGCCGACGTTGATGCGCTGCCGGAGAATGGCCTTTTCCTTCAGCTCGTACAGCCGGTTGCCCTTGCGGCGGTAACCGACGTAGTCGCCGTCGATGCGGATAAAGCCTTCGTCCACGCGCTCCAGATGGTTGATCGCCCGCAGCAGCGTCGATTTGCCGGAGCCGGAAGGCCCGAGGATCACGGTTACGGTGCCCGGCTGCAGCGTCAGGCTGACGTCGTCCAGCGCCTTGTGTTTGCCGAAAAACTTGCTGACGTTGCTGATTTCGATCAGGCCGCGCGCCGGCACCGGGGTGAGATTGCGCGCCGGCTGTTCGGGCAAGGCGTAATAATCAATGGCTTCAGACATGCGGGTCTCCTAACGTTTTAGCCAGCCGGCCAGTTTCTGCCAGGGCGTCGGCGGCAGTTCGCGCACCGCGCCCCGAGCAAAATAGCGCTCGATGTAGTATTGGATCACCGACAGCGCGGTGGTGATGAACAGATACCAGACGGTGGCGACCATCAGCAGCGGTATCACCTGCTGAGTGCGGTTATAGATCACCTGGATGGTGTAAAACAGCTCCGGCAGCGCCAGCACGTAAACGATCGAGGTGCCTTTCGCCAGGCTGATGATCTCGTTGAAGCCGGTCGGAATAATGGAGCGCAGCGCCTGCGGCAGAATAATGCGGAAGGTGCGGCGATAGCCCGGCAGGCCCAGCGCCGCCGCCGCCTCGTGCTGGCCGTAATCTACGCCCAGAATACCGCCGCGGATGATCTCGGCGGTGTAGGCGGACTGCACCAGCGTCAGGCCCAGCACCGCCACGGCGAACTGGCCGAGGATGTCGATGGTCGGGTAACTGGCGAACACCACCGAGGTAAAGGGAATGCCCAGCGAGATGGCGTCGTACAGATAGGAAAAGTTATACAGGATGATCAGCACCAGGATCAGCGGCAGCGAGCGAAACAGCCAGATATACCCCCAGGCCAGCGACGCCAACAGGTAAGAGCGCGACAGCCGCGCCAGCGCCAGCAGGGTGCCGAACAGGATGCTGAACAACGTGCCGAGCAGCGTCAGCAGCAGGGTCTGTCCCAGCCCCGCCAGCACCGCCGGGGCGAAGAACCACTCGGCGAACACGCCCCATTCCCAGCGCGCGTTGCCCGCCACCGATTGCACGATGGCGGCCAGAATAAACAGCGAGAACAGGGCGCCGATCAGCCGCAGCGGATAGCGGGCGGGCACCACTTTCAAGACTTCTTGTTTGGACATGTCATGTCTCCTGACTACAGATAAAAGGGGTTTAGGCGATTTTCCTTTCTGACGCGCAACAACACGCGTCCTCTGCAATCAGGCTTTTGCGGAACGGCAGGCGGCCATCGTAGGGCGGGCGGCTGTAAACCTCGCTGTCAACGGTGGGATCGAACTGCGGCTGGTAACCGTTGCTCAGGTACAGGCCCACCGCTTCGGGCTGGCGAAAGCCGGTGGTCAGGTAGAGCCGGCGATACCCCTGCGCCAGCGCCAGCGTTTCCAACTGCTGCAACACCCGCTGCGCCAGGCCCTGGCGGCGCAGATCGCCCCGGGTCCAGATGCGCTTCAGCTCGGCGGTTTGCCCGTCATAGCGTTTGAAGGCGCCCATGGCGATCGGCGCACCGGCGCGCAGCAGCACGATGAAGGCGCCCTGCGGCGGCGCGTACAGGTCCAGCGGTTCCGGTTCCTGGTCACCAAAATAGTCGCCGTAGCGCTGACGATATTCGCCGAACAGCCCCTCGATCACCGGGGCGATCAGCGGATCGGTCGGCAGCGTCTGAATGAAAGTGTCTTGCGTCATCGCACGCTCCTAATCGCCCAGGCCGGGCGGGTTGATTTCCGACTGCGCAAGGCGTTCGACGCTCTCGCCCCAGCGGTTGAGCACCTGATCGTACTGCCCGCCGCGGATCGCGCCGTTCAGCGCTTCATTCACCGCCTGCACCAGGCCATTGCCTTTACGGGTGGTGACGGCGATGTGCGCCGCCTTGGGCCAGCCGCCTTCCACTGTGCCCGCCAGTCGGGTGCGGCCGTTCAACGCCGCCTTATAGGCGCCCAGCACGTTCGGCCCGAAGTAGGCATCGGCCCGGCCGGACTGGATCGCCAGCGTGGCGGCCGCATCGTCGGTCACGTAGATCGGCTGGAAGGGTTTGAGCCCCTGTTGCCGATTCTGTTTGTCCCACGCCAGCAAAATTGCTTCCTGATTGGTGCCGGAGCCGACGATGATCTTTAATCCGGCGATATCGGCAGGCTGTTTGATCGTTGCGATCTTGCCGCCGGTTTTGACGTAAAAGCCGAGCGAGTCGATGCGGTAGGTGGCGAAGTCGAAGCGGGTTTTGCGTTCTTTGGTCACGGTGACGTTGGTGATGGCCGCGTCATACTTGCCGGAAACTACCCCCAGCGGCCAGTCTTCCCACGAGGTTTGCACTACGTTCAGCTCCAGGCCCAGGCTGTCGGCCACCAGTTGCGCGATATCCACTTCGCTGCCGATAAGCCGCCGGTTGTCGGCGGCGAACAGCGCCAGCGGCGGCGTGTTGAGCGCGGCGATTGCAACGGTGAATTGGCCCGGCTTCACGAAGTGGAAATCGGCCGGCAATTTGGCGATCGCCTGCGGGTTTTTCGGCGCGTGGATCGGGGTTTCATTGGCCTGTAAATCGATGCCGGTGCTCGCCTGCGCGGCGCCGGTCAGGCTCAGCAAGGCCGCCACGAGGGCGGCGGTAACGGTTTTTTGCATAGCGGGTATCCCTGACAGCGTTCTTATTATTGGGTGAATCTGTTCAACGGGCGCGTCAGGCCCAGGTGCTCGCGCAGCGTGTCGCCAAGGTACGCCCGGCGGAACAGGCCACGTTGTTGCAGGATGGGCACCACCCGATCGACGAAGTGGCCGAAGGCGTTGGGCGTGCCGCCGCTGATGATGAAGCCGTCGGCGGCTTCGCCGTCGAACCAGCGTTGCAGGCCGTCCGCCACCGCTTCCGGCGTGCCGCTGAACGCCGGGCGCGGCGAAGCGGCTTCCAGCGCTACCTGGCGCAGCGTGAGGTTCCGCTCGCGGGCATTGCGCTTGATTGCGTCGGTGGTGCTGCGGAAGCTGTTTTGCCCCAGATCGCCGATGTCCGGGAAGGGGGCGTCCAATGGGTGGCGGGAAAAGTCGTAATGTTCGAAGTAGCGGCCAAGATAGTTGAGGGCGTTCTCAATGCTGACCAGGCGGGCGGTCTCCTGGTATTGGCGCTCGACGTCCGCGTCGTCGTCGCCGACGATCACGCTGACGCCCTGGAAGATGCGCAGGTCGTCGGGCTCGCGCCCCTGTTCCACCAGTTGCCGCTTCACGTCCTGATAAAAATCCTGCGCCTGCTCCAGCGTGTCGTGATGGGTGAAGATCGCATCGGCGTGTTGGGCCGCCAGCCGTTTGCCGTCTTCAGAGGCGCCGGCCTGGAACAGGATCGGGCGGCCCTGCGGCGTGCGACCGATGTTCAACGGCCCCTGCACCGAGAAGAACTCCCCCTGGTGATTGAGGGTGTGCAGCTTCCCGGCCCTGAAAAATTCGCCGCTGGCTTTATTGCGCACGAAGGCATTGTCTTCCCAGGAGTCCCACAGCCCTTTGGCGACGTCGAGAAACTCACCGGCAATGCGGTAACGCAGACTGTGTTCTGGGTGTTCTTTGCGCGAGAAGTTTTTGGCCGAGCCTTCCAGCGGCGACGTCACCACGTTCCAGCCGGCTCGGCCGTTGCTCAGGTGGTCGAGGCTGGCGAACTGACGGGCGACGGTGAACGGATCGCTGTAAGAGGTGGAAAGGGTGCCCACCAGGCCGATTTTATCGGTGGCGGCGGACAGCGCGGCCAGCAGGGTGAGCGGTTCGAAACGATTAAGAAAATGGGGGATGGACTTTTCGTTGATATATAACCCATCGGCGACAAACACGAAATCGAATTTCCCCTGTTCGGCTTTTTTCGCCGAGGCGATATTAAATTCGAGGTTGATGCTGGCGTCGGCGGTGGCATCCGGGTGGCGCCAGGCGGACATATTTCCCGATGCGCCGTGCAGAATGGCGCCCAGCCGTAATTGCCGTTGATTATTCGCGTTGTCGCTCATCGTGATTATCCTGTCATGCGCCGCAAAGGCGCGCGGTGTCTGATGTGTCCACTATTGATGAGCGGCAACGGGATGTAAAACAACAAAACAGCATATTCAAATGTTGAAAACTGCAAATATCACGGCGAGCGAAAATAATAATCCCCGGCGCGGCCTCTGCGGCGTCGGGGAAATACTCTTTCACGTTATTCAGGCGTTGCTGAGGGCTTTTTCTGGCGCGGTAGTGAGCTGTTGCAGCGTGCGTTCCGCCAGCAGTGTGAAATATTGTGCGGCGGGGAACAGGGCGCGTTCATCGGGGTTGAAACGCGGATGATGCAGGCCGAATTCGCTGGCGGAGCCGATGCTGACGAATACGCCCGGCACATGATGCAGATACAGCGCGAAATCTTCACCCCCCATTTGCAGCTCCGCCTCTTCGACCCGGTAGCCGGCCTCGGCGGCGACGGTTTTGCTGAACGCCGCCCAATGGGCGTCGTTGATCACCGCCGGCGGCCCCGGCTGCCAGTGGAGTTCTGCCTGCGCGCCCAGCGCGGCGGCAACGCCGTCGATCACCTGGCGAATTTTGTCCGGCACCTGGCGGCGCACCGCGTCGCTGTGGGTGCGCACCGTGCCTTCAAGCTCGACGGTTTGCGGCAGCACGTTCCAGGTATTGCCGCCTTCGATGCGCGTCACGCTCACCACCAGCGATTCCAGCGAGCTGAAGCTGCGGCTGGGCAGCGTCTGCAGCGCGCCGACGATCTGGCTGGCGGTGACGATGGTATCGACGCCCTGTTCCGGTTTGGCGGCGTGGGCGCCTTTGCCGGTGATGCTGATCTGGAAGCGATCGACGTTGGCATAGAACGGCCCGGCGCGGGTGGCGAAGGTGCCGGTGGGCAGCTCCGGCGCGTTATGCAGGCCAAATACCGCCGCGACGTTATCCAGCGCGCCGGCGTCGATCAGGTGCCGGGCGCCGTTGAAGGTCTCTTCCGCCGGTTGGAAGAAGATGCGCACCGTGCCGGGCAGCTCGGCCTCACGCGCTTTGAGCAGGTGCGCGGCGCCGAGCATCACCGAGGTGTGAAAGTCGTGGCCGCAGGCGTGCATCACGCCGCTGTTTTGCGAGCTGAAGGGCACGTCGGCGATTTCGTCGATCGGCAGGGCGTCAATGTCGCCGCGCAGGGCGATGATCGGCCCCTTGCCGCTGCCGATCTCCGCCACGACGCCGGTTTTCAGCGCCAACGGCAGAATACGAATGCCCGCCTCTTGCAGCCAGCGGGTCAGCCGGGCGGTGGTGGCGAATTCGTGATTGGAAAGCTCCGGGTTTTGGTGCAGCTCACGCCGATAGGCGATGATCTTTTCTGCCAACTGGCTGGTCATAGGCTTGGCTCACAGTGGGAAATAAACCCTAACCCTAGTGCAGGGGGCGCAGAAGCAAAAAGACCATCTGGTTATATTTCATAGCGATTGCGTCTGCATGGGGGCGTCAACGCTGGGGTCAGCGGGCGGGTTTGGGCGTTCGCGCGTTGTTCGCCGGCGCAGGGAGAGGATTGGCCTGGAACGGTAACGTATCGCAACCGGTGCAATGCATTTACACCGGGCAACACGGATTTTTTCACTCTTTATCGGATTTCTGTGATCGCGGTGGTGGACAAAATCCTGCCTGCTTGCTGTACTGTAATCGACACAGGTTTTGTGTCTTTCATTCACGTTAAAGGTAAGTTTGATGTCTAAGATTAAAGGTAGCGTTAAGTGGTTTAATGAATCCAAAGGCTTCGGTTTCATTACTCCGGAAGATGGTAGCAAGGACGTTTTCGTTCACTTTTCTGCCATCGTTAGCAATGGTTTCAAAACGCTTGCTGAAGGCCAGCGTGTAGAGTTTGAAATCACGAACGGTGCCAAAGGCCCATCTGCCGCTAACGTTACTGCTATCTAAGCTGCGTAGCTGAATTTCTTAAAACCCGCTCATTGAGCGGGTTTTTTATTGGGCGCGTTATGCGTCGCTGCGGCGGGCCAACAGGTTGAACAGCAGGATGGCGATGGCGTAACAGCCGACGATGGTCAGCGCCATCGACAGGCCCGAAGTGCCGCCCAGCCCGGTGAGCGGCACGGCGCAGGCGCCAAGGGCGAACATGCACACGCCGATCAAGGCCGAGGCGCTGCCCGCTTTGTCCCCCTGGCTTTGCATCGCCAGTGAAGAGGCGGTCGGGCCGACGATGCCGATCACCGCCACCGAGAAGAACAGCGGCACCAGCAACACGGCCAGCGGCGCATGCAGCGCGGCGGCCAACAGCAGCAACAACGACGCGACGGCCGCCAGCGTTAACCCGCCCCTCAATACCCGGCGTTCCCCCCAACGTGAACTGAGACGGCTGGCCAGTTGCGCCGCAATGATCAGCCCGACGCCGTTAATGGCGAAGCACAGGCTGAACATCTGCGGGCTGAGGCCGTAAATCTGCTGCAAGACGAAAGGCGAAGCGCCGATATAGGCGAACATGCCGGCCATCACGAAGCCCTGTGTCAGGCACAGGCCCATGAAATAGCGCTGGGTCAGCAACCCGCCGAGCGACATCAGCATCGCCAGGATACCGCCCTGGCTGCGGCGCTCGACCGGCAGGGATTCGCGCAGCTTCAACGCCGACAGGCTGAACAGCAGTACGGCGATGGCCGCCAGCACGCCGAAGATACCGCGCCAGTTCATCACCTGCAGCATGACGCCGCCCAGCACCGGTGCGACGATCGGCGCCAGGCCGTTGACCAGCATCAGCAGGGCGAAGAAGCGGGTCAGTTCATGGCCGGCGTACAGATCGCGGGCAATGGCGCGGGAAATCACCGCGCCGCCGGCGCCGGCGATGCCCTGCAGCAGGCGGGCGATCAGCAGCTGGTCGATGGTGGGCGCCAGCGCGCACCACAGCGAAGCGCCGAGCAGCAGGATCAGCGACAGCAACAGTGGGCGCATACGGCCCAGCTTGTCGCTGTAAGGACCAAAAATCAGCTGGCCGACGCCCAGGCCGAGCAGCCCGGCGGTCAGACTGAGCTGCGCGGCGGCGGTAGAGGTATTCAGCTCGCCCGCCATTTCCGGCAGGGCGGGCAGATAGAGATCGGTGCACAGCGGCCCCAGCGCGGCCAGCAGGCCAAGCACGACGGCGTACACCAGACGTTGTCTGGCTAAGTGTTTGGTCATGGGAGATTAAGATTTCCTGAACAGGTGAGAAATGGCCTGCTGATACAGATCGCGCAGCAGGGACGCATCGGCTTTTTGCGTGGTAAGGATACGGTAACCGGTGCCTTCGCTCATGACGGCGATAAACTCCACCCGCGCGGCGATCTCCTCCGCGCTGAAATGGGGATACAGCCGCTGCAGATTGTGGCACACGTGGCGAAACAGCCGCGCTTCCGCATCGCTGAGCATTTTGGCCACCACCGGGTTGCGCGTGGCCTCGGCGGTCACTTCTAGCATCAGCATGTGATCGGTTTCGCTCTCGCCCGGCTGCTGAAACAGCGTGCGCGCCGCCAACGTGCCGGCGATCAGGTTGATGTGATCGCCAAGGTTTTCCAGCCGCTGCATCTTGTTGGTGATGATGCGGTTGACGATCTCTTCGATAATCGCGTCTTTATTGGCGAAATAGCGATAGATTTGCCCGACGCTGAGCTGCGAGCCCTGGGCGATCTCCGCCATGCTGGCGGCGTGGAAGCCGTGGCGGCGAAAGCTGGTTTTCGCCGCTTCGACGATCTGATCGCGGCGAGCCTGCACTTTGGCCTGTTTACTGTCGTTGGGGGGGAGCATCTGCCCGATCCTTTGCTACGCGTGAGCCGGGTTCACATTTTTGAGTGTGAACGTTCATTCTCAATTGTAGTGTAAACGGCCGGAAAGACGCAAGATGAACGCGTGCTGCGGGGAAAAGGCGCTTATGTGAACAGGTAGGATTTGATAAAGGCGGCGACGATCAGGACGCACAGCGCAACGGCAATCGCTTCGGCGGCGGTTTTCGGCAGGCTAAACATAGCGGTTTCTCATCCAGTCAGGGGTACTGGATGAGATTATGCGCATGCAAGATTAAGGAAACATTAAGGGCTTAGCGCCCGTTGAGCCACATCACCAGCATAAAGGCCAGCAGCGTCATCGCCAGCGAGCCGGCCAGGTTGAGCAGCATGTTGGCCAGCGCCCAGCCGAAGCGGCCATCCTGCATCAGGTATACCACCTCCAGCGAAAAGGTGGAGAAGGTGGTCAGGCCGCCGCAGAACCCGGTGGTGATCAGTAATTTCCAGGTGGGATCCAGATGCGTCATGCGGGTGAAAATCGCCATCGCCAGGCCGATGATAAAACCGCCGATCAGATTGACCATCAGCGTACCGAGCGGAATGTGGGCGTTCAGCGGATTCATTTTCATGCTTACCGCCCAGCGCAAAACGCTGCCGACGCCGCCGCCGATAAATACGGCCAGTAAAGAGCTCAACATGGGGCAACTACCTTTCAATCAGAGAAATTCACGAGGCTCGGAAAGGGACAGGCGTAACGCTACGCGCCTCTCTCCGAGAGGTTACGTAGACATCATCAGCCTGTGAAGGCGGTTAGGGAGGAATGTCATCTCCAGCGTGCCGCACGGCCTTTTTCGCCGCACCCGGTGGATGTTACACCTAACGCCGCCTATTTTGTAGTATCGACACTCTGCGAGGTAAAACGGATGGAAATCAGAACGGCGCGTCTGAGCGACCGGCACGCTATCGCTGAATTAATGACGGCGCTGGATTATCCTGGCACCGAGGCGTTTCTGACGCAGCGAATGCAGCAATTGTTGGCGCATCCGGATGAGGCGCTGCTGGTGGCGGCGGACGGGGAGCAGGTGTTGGGCGTGTTGTCGCTGCATTTCCTGCCGCAGCTGGCGTTGGCCGGCGACATTGGCCGCATCAGCTATTTTTGCGTCGACGATCGGGCGCGCGGCGCGGGCGTAGGGCGGCGGCTGCTGGCGGCAGGCGAGGCGCTGGCGCACCGTCGCGGCTGCGATCGGCTGGAAGTCCATTGCCACAGCCGCCGCGAGCGGGCGCATGCTTTTTACCGGCGCGAAGGCTTTGTCGAAGCGCCGAAGTATTTTGCCAAGTTATTAAGTCAGTAAGTTACTTCCCTGGCGGCGCCGCCGTTTCCAGCCGGTTGCGGCCATTCTGCTTCGCCCGATAGAGCGCGCCGTCGGCCGCTTTCAGCCAGTCAAGATAGCCGCCCAGCGCGGGGTGGTAGTCAGCGATACCGGCGCTGATCTGCAGCCGCAGCTGCGGCGCCTCCTTGAAGCTGACCGCGTCCAGCCGCTGCTGGATGCGGCGCAGAACGATTCCCGCCTGTTCAGCGTTAGTGTTCGGCAGCACCGCGCCAAACTCGTCGCCGCCGTAGCGCCCGACGATATCCACGTTGCGCATGCCGATCAGCAACTCTTCCGCCAACGCCGCCAGGGCCTCATCCCCCAAAGCATGGCCGAAGGTGTCGTTGATGGTTTTGAAGCGATCGATATCCATCAGAATCAGCGTGGCGTTATCCTGGTAGCGGCGGCAACTGTCGAACTGGCGATGCAGCAGGTGCTCCCAGTGGCGGCGGTTATATAAGCCGGTCAGCCCATCGCGGGTGCTGATGCGTTGCAGCTCCTGTTTCTTTTCCGCCAGTCGTTTGGCGGTGCGGTAGGTCACCAGCCCAAGCAGCGTCGGATACAGGTAGATCATCGGCAGGCACAGATAGATTTGCAGCGCCGTGCTGTGCGGGTGAAACGGGAAGCCGAGCAGCGCGGCGGTGAGCATCGCCGTGGTCAGTTGAATGGCCAATCCTTTCACAAACAGCGCTTTGCCGGCCGAAGCGATGTTGTTCATGCTCATCATCGACAGGATGACGATGGCGGGCAGCGCGTTGAACGCCATCATCGCCGCCCAGAAGCCGCCGAAGGCGGAGTCGATCAAGAGGTTGCGGATCTCGGCTTTGAACGGTTCTTTGGCGCGGCAGGCCAGCCGATAGGCGAGATGCGGCCAGAGAAAGCCGTGAAAGGCCAGCAATAGCCAGACCGCCGTGGGCGGAGCCAAGGGGTAGAGCGCGGCGCAAACGCAGATAAAGCCGAGCCCCAGACCGGCGACGCGGGGCAGATAGGTGCGTTTGGCGAAGCTGAGGCCGGATTTTCGGGCATCGAAAATGGGTGGAGCAATATACATCCGGCATCTCCCTGATAGGCATCACGGCAGCGTAGCATGCGGGTGATAAACTAAGAATAGTCTTGGATTCACGCCGCGGGGGCGCGTGGCATTCCTGCGACGGATCTCACTCTGTTACATGTTGCGGTTGTGCGAGCCGAAGGAAAGTCGCTAAATATTCGCAGGCAAGGTCAGTTTTTCTCGCTGTTCACGCAGCGCTCTATGATAAGAAGGTGAGTATGGAAGGTATCAGCATTACCAAACTTCTGGTGATTGCGGTGTTGGTGATTTTACTGTTCGGCACCAGCAAACTGCGCACGCTCGGCGCCGATCTTGGCGCGGCGCTGAAAGGCTTTAAAAAAGCGGTGGGCGATGACAGCACGCCGCCGGCCGCCGGCAACAATGGCGCCGAGAGCCAGTCCGCTCAGCAGAGCGTCGAAAAGAAAGACGTTTAATTCCGTCTGATGGCGCGCAATAAAAAACGGATGCCTTGCGGACATCCGTTTTTTGGCGTTTCCGCCGTCTTTAGCGTAACAAACTATTACGCGTTATTTCACTTCCATCCCTTTGGCCTGCAGATCGGCGTGGTAAGACGAACGCACGAACGGGCCGCAGGCGGCATGGGTGAAGCCCATCGCCATCGCTTCTTCTTTCATCTCGTCAAACTCGGCCGGGCTGACGTAGCGCTGCACCGGTAGGTGGTGACGGCTCGGCTGCAGGTACTGGCCCAGCGTCAGCATGGTCACGCCGTGGCGACGCAGATCGCGCATCACTTCAATGATTTCCGCGTTGGTTTCGCCCAGGCCAACCATCAGGCCGGATTTGGTCGGGATATCCGGGTGCGCTTCTTTAAAGCGCTCCAGCAGCTTCAACGACCACTCGTAGTTGGCGCCCGGACGCACCTGGCGGTAGACGCGCGGCACGTTTTCCAGGTTGTGGTTGAACACGTCCGGCGGCGTGGCGGTGAGGATCTCCAGCGCGCGATCCATACGGCCGCGGAAGTCCGGAACCAGCGTTTCAATTTTGATGTTCGGGCTCTTGGCGCGGATGGCCGAGATGCAGTCGGCAAAGTGTTGAGCACCGCCGTCGCGCAGGTCGTCACGGTCAACCGAGGTGATCACCACGTAACGCAGCGCCATGTCGGCGATGGTTTGCGCCAGCTTTTCCGGCTCGTTGGCGTCTGGCGCGATCGGGCGGCCGTGGGCCACGTCGCAGAACGGGCAACGACGGGTGCAGATAGCACCGAGGATCATAAAGGTGGCGGTACCGTGGTTGAAACACTCGGACAGGTTAGGGCACGAAGCTTCCTCACAGACGGAGTGCAGACCGTTCTTGCGCATGGCGGCTTTGATGCCCTGAATGCGCGTTGAGTCGGCAGGCAGTTTGATTTTCATCCACTCGGGTTTACGCAACAGCTCCTGCCGTTCGGTGACCACCGTTTTGACCGGGATCAGCGCCATTTTGTCAGCATCGCGGTATTTGACGCCGCGTTCCATCTGAATTGGTTTACTCATAATCGTGCAGGTTCCAGTTACGAAGCTCGACCGTCTGGTAGCCGAGTAAATGAACAAATTCCTGTACCAGGATTGGGTGTATGTCTTCAATGCCAACGCCGGGCGCCAGCGCGCTGACCTGCGTCATCTGCATGCCGGCGTAACCGCAAGGGTTGATGCGTTGGAAGGGGCTGAGATCCATCGCCACATTCAGGGCCAGGCCATGGAATGAGCTGCCTTTGCGGATCCGCAAACCCAACGAACAGATTTTCTGCTCCCCCACGTACACACCGGGCGCATCCGGACGGGCGCGCGATGCGAGGCGGAAGTGGGCGAGGGTGTTGATAACCGTATCTTCTATCGCCGTGACCAATTGGCGTACGCCGACCTTGTTGCGCTTCAGATCGACCATCACGTACATCACCTGCTGGCCCGGCCCGTGGTAGGTCACCTGGCCGCCGCGATCGCTCTGGACAACCGGGATATCGCCGGGCATCAGCACGTGTTCGGCTTTGCCGGCCTGGCCCTGGGTGAATACCGGGTGATGCTGCACCAGCCACAGCTCGTCCGGCGTAGTCTCGGTACGACTGTCGGTGAAGTTATGCATGGCTTGGGATACAGGCGCGTAGGGCTGCAACCCCAGCTGACGCAAAATGATCTTGTCTGGTTGCAAAAGAGTCATCGTCAGGTTACAGAAGTGGTAAAGCCATTATACCGGGCGCTCCGGCTGGCGGCCAGCCTTTCGCTGACCAAAAATGCGCAACCCGGGAAGACGCTGCGCCATCCCGGGTTGATAAGCAGGGGTTTATGCTGGAATTACAGCACCATGCGAACAATTTCAATGTTGCCCAACTCTTCGTACAGGGTTTCGACCTGCTCGATGTGAGTGGCGTTGATGGTGATGGAAACCGAGTGGTAGTTGCCTTTGCTGCTCGGCTTAACCTGCGGGTTGTAATCGCCCGGCGCATGGCGCTGCACCACTTCAACTACCTGGTCAACCAGCTCAGGCTGCGCCAGGCCCATCACCTTGTAGGTAAACGAGCAAGGGAATTCGAGCAGTTCATTCAGTTTAGTTTTTTGCATGTGCGTGCGCTCCAGAGTGCTAGCTAATCTATAAATTATAACTCCCGCCGGGGCGGGAGTTAATGTTATTCAGTATATGGGGGCAATTTCGCCCGTTTCAACCGTTAACCGAACCAGTGGTGGAACATCAGTTTGATGTAGTCCACGATGCGGCTGAAGAAACCGCCTTCTTTCACTTCGTTCATCACCACCAGCGGACGCTGGTCGATGGTTTTGCCGTCCAGCTGGAAGTTGATGCTGCCCACCACCTGGTTTTTCGCCAGCGGCGCGTGAATTTCCGGCGTGTTCAGCACATAGCTGGCCTTCAGATCTTTCATGCGGCCGCGCGGGATGGTCAGGTAGACGTCTTTATCCACGCCCAGCTCAACGCGGTCGGCATCGCCGAACCAGACCGGCTCGGAGGCGAACTCTTTACCGACTTTCAGCGGTGCCACGGTTTCGAAGAAGCGGAAGCCCCAGGTCAGCAGTTTCTTGCTCTCGGCTTCGCGGCCTTTGTAGGTGCGGCCGCCCATCACGGCGGAGATCAGACGCATCTGGCCTTCGGTCGCCGAAGCCACCAGGTTGTAACCCGCTGCGTCGGTATGACCGGTTTTGATGCCGTCGACGTTCAGGCTGTTATCCCACAGCAGACCATTACGGTTCATCTGGCGGATATTGTTGAAGGTGAACTCTTTTTCTTTATAGATCGCGTACTCTTCCGGCACGTCGCGGATCAGCGCCTGGCCGATCAGCGCCATGTCGCGCGCCGAACTGTACTGGCCCTGGGCATCCAGGCCGTGTACCGTCTGGAAGTGAGTGTTCTGCAGGCCCAGTTTGCTGACGTAGGTGTTCATCAGGTTAACGAATGCGTCCTGGCTGCCGGCGACGTAGTCGGCCATCGCCACGCAGGCGTCGTTACCGGACTGCAGGTTGATGCCGCGGGTCAGTTTGGAGACCGGCACGCGATCGCCCGGCTTCAGGAACATCAGCGAGGAGCCTTTGAACACCGGGTTGCCGGTCGCCCAGGCGTCCTGGCCGACGGTCACCAGATCGTCCTGGCCGATTTTACCCGCTTTCAGCGCCTGGCCGATGACGTAGCTGGTCATCATTTTGGTCAGGCTGGCCGGATCGCGACGCGCATCGGCGTTCATCTCGGCCAGCACCTTGCCGGAGTTGTAATCAATCAGGATGTACGCTTCCGCATCGATCTGCGGGACACCTGGGATCATGGTTTTGATGTTAACGTCATCGGCGTGCGCAACGGAGGCTGCGCTCATTGCGATAACGGTGCCGAGGGCGATGCTTTTGATTAAGCGAAAAGAAGTTACTTGTTTCATGATCGGGACTACAACATCCGTGAAAGTAAAGTTAAAAAACGAGCCACACTATAGCAGATGCGATCCCGGCAGGCATTACCCATTCATCTGACTAATTGCGGTTAGTGCCCTTTTAGCTGCAAGAAAATGTTTCAGCTAAATAACCGCTTATCGGCCGTGAATGCCCGCCGGGCTTAACGCTCAGGGTGCAGCAGTAACGAAAGACTGTTGTTGCGCTTCGCTCGCCAGGCGTTGCTGCAGCTGAGCCGCCTGCTGACGGCTGCTGAACGGGCCGAGCTGAACGCGATAAACGTTGCCGTTGGCCGCTACTTTGCCCGGGACGCCAAACTGTTGGCTCAGGCTCTGTTGCCAGCTCTGGGCGCGTTCGGCGCTGCTCAGCGCGCCGACCTGCACCACGTAGCCGCCGGAAGAGGCGGCGGCAGCCGTACCGACAGCCGCTGCGCCGGCCGCGACCGGTGCGGCCACCGCTGCGACTTCAGGTTCGGAACCTTCCAGCACGCCGGCCGGTAATGCGCTTGGCGCGCCGAGGAAACCGCTGCGGCCGTTGGCGGCATTGCCGCCGGCAGCAGGGGCGCTGTTGTCGTCGGTGCGCAGGGTGCTGTTATCGATCGGGCGCACCGCCGCGCCGCTGGCGATCGGCACGTCCTGTTGAATTGGGGTGCCCATGCCGCTGGAGCCGAGATCCGGGCGCGCCGGCAGGGCGTAGCTCTGTTTCGCCACGATGGTGCCGATGGTGCCGGGGCCGCTCAGCGTGCCATCCGGCGCCACATTGATGAAATCTACCTTGACCTTGGTGTTGTTAGACAGGTTGAGGCGATCGGCGGCGGCTTTCGACAGATCGATGATGCGGCCCTTGGTGTATGGCCCGCGATCGTTGACGCGCACCACCAGCTGACGGCCGTTGGCCAGGTTGGTGACGCGCACATAGCTTGGGATCGGCAGCGTTGGGTGCGCCGCCGTCAGGCCGTTGGGGTCAAACTGCTCGCCCAGCGCCGTGGTGTTGCCGTTGGCCTCTTCGCCATACCAGGCCGCCAGGCCGGTCTGAGAGAAGTTCTGCGGATCTTTTACGATGCGGTAAGTATCGCCATTAACCTTATAATCCTGCATGTTATTAGGGTTATAGGGTTCATATTGAGGCTCGACGCCGCCGATTTCCACCACCGGGCCGTTGTACGGCTGCGGAGGGGCTTGCTGTTCCGTGGTCGGGGCGGTACAGGCGGAGAGCAACACCGCCGCGACGCCGATCCAAAGCCATTCCTTACGCATTACTCACCTCTTATAAACTTTTAGACAGCATTTTCCGATGCGTGTGGATCGACATGATGATGCCGAAACCGGCCATCAACACTATCAGCGCCGAACCCCCGTAACTGACCAGAGGCAAAGGTACGCCAACTACCGGCAAAATGCCACTGACCATACCGATGTTAACAAAGACATAAACGAACAAAATCAGCATCAAGCCGCCGACCATCACGCGGCCGAAGGTGGTTTGCGCCTTGGCGGCGATCATCAGCCCGCGAATGATCACCAGCAGGTAGAGCGCCAGCAGCACCAACACCCCGATCAGTCCCAGCTCTTCGGCCAACACGGCGAAGATAAAGTCGGTATGGCGCTCCGGCAGGAACTCCAGCTGCGACTGGGTGCCGTGCAGCCAGCCCTTGCCGGACAGGCCGCCGGAGCCGATAGCGATCTTGGATTGAATGATGTGATAACCGGCGCCGAGCGGATCGCTTTCCGGATCGAGCAGCATCATCACGCGGTCGCGTTGATAACCGTGCATCAGGAAGAACCACAGCACCGGGATAAAGGCCGCCAGCGCGACGGCGGCGACGGCGATCAGCTTCCAGCTCATGCCCGACAGGAACAGCACGAACAGGCCGGAGGCGGCGATCAGGATTGAGGTGCCGAGATCCGGCTGCGCGGCCACCAGCAGCGTCGGCAGGAAGATCAGCACCAGCGCGATGGCGGTGTTTTTCAGCGAAGGCGGGCAAACGTCGCGGTTCATAAAGCGCGCCACCATCAGCGGCACGGCGATCTTGGCGATTTCCGACGGCTGGAAGCGCACCACGCCGAGATCCAGCCAGCGCTGCGCGCCTTTACTGATCTGGCCGAAGGCGTCCACCAGGATCAGCAAAATCACGCAGAAAATATACAGATAGGGCGCCCAGCTTTCGTAGACGCGCGGCGGGATTTGCGCCATGACGGCCATCACGATCAGCCCCATGACGATCTGCCCGATCTTGCGCTCCATCATGCCGATGTCCTGGCCGCTGGCGCTCCACATCACGAAGGCGCTGTAGACCAGCAGGGCCAGGATCAGCAGCAGGAACGTCGGATCGATGTGGATTTTGGTCCAGATCGAGCCTTTTTGTTGGCTTTCAGTCATGTTCTACCTTAGTCACCTTCTACGCCAGGCGGCAGCGGGGCCTCGCTTGGCAATTGCGTATTGTTGTCGCCCAGCAGAATATGGTCGAGGATCTGGCGGGTGATGGTGCCCACCGCCGGACCGGAGCCGCCGTTTTCCAGAATGATGGCGACCGACACCGTCGGGTTGTTGAACGGCGCGAAGGCGGTCATCAGCTTGTGATCGCGCAGGTGCTCCGCCAGTTTGTGGGCGTTGTAGGTTTCGTAGCCGAATACCTGTGCGGTACCCGATTTCGCCGCGGCTTTATAAGGTGCGTCCGCAAAGTACTTGCGCGCCGTCCCGTTCGGACGGTTGGCCACACCATACATGCCGTCTTTGGCGATTTCCCAGAAGCCGGAGTGAATATCGCCGATTTGCGTGCTCTCTTCCTGTTTGAACGGCACCAGCGCGCCGTTGACGCGGGTGCTCTGCAGCAGGTGCGGCGTTTTGACGGTGCCGTCGTTGATCAGGGTGTTCAGCGCTTTGGCCATCTGGATCGGCGTGGCGGTCCAGTAACCCTGGCCGATGCCCACCGGAATGGTGTCGCCCTGATACCACGGCTTTTTATAGCGTTTCAGCTTCCACTCGCGCGTCGGCATCAGGCCGGATCGTTCTTCGGACAGATCGATGCCGGTGTACTGGCCGTAACCGAATTTGGTCAGCCAGCTCGACAGCCGATCGATCCCCATGTCATAGGCGACCTGATAGAAGTAGGTATCCGCGGATTCTTCCAGCGCTTTGGTGACGTTCAGGCGGCCGTGGCCCCATTTTTTCCAGTCGCGGAAGCGTTTTTCCGAGCCGGGCAGTTGCCACCAGCCGGGATCGAACACCACGGTGTTTTTGGTGATCACCCCGGCGCTCAGCGCCGACACCGCGATGTAAGGCTTCACCGTTGAGGCGGGCGGATAGACCCCCTGCGTAGCGCGGTTGATCAGTGGGCGATTCGGATCGTTCAGCAGGCCCTGATAGTCCTTGCTGGAAATGCCGTCCACGAACAGGTTCGGGTCGTAACTCGGGTTGGACACCATCGCCAGGATGGCGCCGGTGCGCGGATCACTTACCACCACCGCGGCGCGGCTGCCGACCAGCAGTTGCTCGATATAGCGCTGCAGATCAAGATCGAGCGTCAGGTAAACGTCCTGACCGGCGGAAGGCGGTTGCTCGTGCAATTGGCGGATCACCCGGCCGCGGTTGTTGACCTCGACCTCTTCATAGCCTGTTTTGCCGTGCAGCGTGTCTTCGTAATAGCGTTCGATGCCCAGCTTGCCGATATCGTGGGTGGCGGCGTAGTTGGCCAGCTTGCCGTCTTTGTCCAAACGTTCGACGTCGCGGTCGTTGATCTTCGACACATAGCCGGTGACGTGGGTAAGGGCGGAACCATAGGGGTAGTAGCGGCGTTGATAGCCTTTCACTTCCACGCCGGGGAAGCGGAACTGATTGACCGCAAAGCGGGCGACCTGCACCTCGGTTAGCGCGGTTTTCACCGGAATGGAAACGAAACGGCGTGAGCGCTTGCGCTCTTTTTCGAAATTGGCGATGTCGTCGTCGGTCAGATCGACCACCGTGCGCAGCGCCTGTAGCGTGGCTTTGAGATCGTCGACCTTCTCCGGCATCAGCTCCAGCTGATAAATGGTGCGGTTGAGCGCCAGCGGGGTGCCGTTGCGATCGTAGATAATGCCTCGGCTGGGCGCGATGGGCACCAGCTTGATGCGGTTTTCGTTGGAGCGGGTGCGGTAATCCTCGACGCGGACCACTTGCAGATTATACAGGTTGGCGATCAGGATGCCGGACAGCACCAGGATGACCAGGAACGCCACCAGGGCGCGGCGTACAAACAGGGCGGATTCAGCCGTATAGTCGCGAAAAGGGTTACGTTCTATTTTCATCCCGCTGCTTTATTTCACTCTGTCACGGTCACCACCGGCTATTCCCGGTGGTAAGGATGATTTGTTGTAATACTCCAGGCGCGGTAGAGGCTTTCGGCCACCAGGACGCGCACCAAAGGATGCGGCAGCGTCAACGGAGAAAGCGACCAGCTCTGCTCGGCAGCGGCTTTGCAGGCGGGCGCCAGCCCTTCCGGGCCGCCGATCAGCAAGCTGACGTTGCGGCCATCCTGCTTCCAGCGCTCAAGCTGCTGCGCCAGCTGCGGCGTTTCCCACGGCGTGCCTGGGATATCCAGCGTAACGATGCGGTTGCCTTTGCCCACCGCCGCCAGCATCTGTTCGCCTTCCTTGTCCAGAATGCGCTTGATGTCGGCGTTTTTGCCGCGTTTGCCCGCCGGGATCTCGGTCAGCTCAAACGGCATATCTTTGGGAAAGCGGTGCAGGTAATCCATAAAGCCGGTTTGCACCCAGTCTGGCATTTTGGTGCCGACCGCCACCAATTGCAGTTTCACCGCTTAGCTCCAGAGTTTTTCCAGCTCGTACAGGCGACGGCTTTCTTCCTGCATCACGTGCACGATCACTTCGCCCAGATCGACCACGATCCAGTCGGAGGCTTCCTGGCCTTTCATGCCGTACAGCTCCATGCCCGCGGCGCGGGATTCCTGCACCACGTGGCTGGCGATCGACATCACGTGGCGTGTCGAGGTGCCGGTGCAGATGATCATGCAATCGGTGATGCTGGATTTGCCCTGAACGTCCAGAGCGATAATGTCTTGGCCTTTCAGATCATCGATTTTATCGATGACGAAATCTTGGAGCGCTTTACCTTGCAAAGGTTCCCCCTCGGGTGTGTTCTGTTCAGTCGGCTGCGGCGGGCAAAATGCGCGCGCCGCGGCGTAACCGGATAATGGTTTCGGCAGGCTGCCGCTGAAAGCCAGCTAACTGGTGACTGCCCGGCCAGCTAAGGTTTCCGGGGTTTTCAGCGGATACCTGAAAAATAGCGGCGCAGTATATCACGCACCTTTCGCTAGCGATATAAACCCTGCAACTCGATATAGCGCTGCACTGGGCGCGGCAGCAGGTCGTCGCAGTTGAGGCCCTGATGGCGACGCTGGCGGATCTCGGTGGCGGAAATTTCCAGCTCCGGCGTATCGGCCAAATAGATGTGGCCGTGCGGGCGACGGCTGAGCAGCGCCGGGTCGGCGGTGCGATGGCGTTCCAGCCACTGCTGCAGTTCCGGCGTGTCCATGCGATCGTTATAGCCCGGGCGCGCCAGCACCAGCAGGTGGCAGACGTCCAACAGCGCCTGCCAGCGGTGCCACTTATGCAGCGTCAGCAGCGAGTCCTGGCCAATAATAAACGCCAGCGGCTGGGCGGCGCCACGCTCTTTACGAATCGTTTCCAACGTCTCGATGGTGTAGGAGGGAGTCGTGCGGTGCAGTTCGCGATCGTCGACCGCAAACAGCGGATTGCCGGCGATCGCCAGCTCGACCATCTTCAGGCGCTGCTGCGCATTGGCCTCCGGCTGCGGGCGGTGCGGCGGCACGTGGTTAGGCAGCAGCGTGACGCGATTCAGGCCCACTTCGGCGGCCAGCGCCTCCACCGGCCGCAGGTGGCCGTAGTGGATCGGGTCAAAGGTGCCGCCGAACAGCGCGTGCAATACGGTGGGGTGTTCCGGATTAGTGGGCATCGCTAAAACTCGTGGCCAGGGGTTTGCCGCACAGCAGCATCGACAGGGTTTCCAGTTCCGGCCAGACCGACTGACCATAGTCCTGCTTGAGCGTCAGCTCGATTTGCGTCAGCAGCTGCACCGCCTGCTGCAGCTGGGGGCCGGACAGGCGTTGCAACGCCTGGGTCACCAGCGGGCGGCGGTTCTGCCAGACCTTATGCTGGTCGAACAGCGTGCGCAGCGGCGCGGAAGCCATGCGGCGCTGCAGCGTCAGCAACAGCAGCAGTTCGCGCTGCAGGGTGCGCAGCAGGATCACCGGCTCGACATCCTCTTGCTGCAGCTGCTGCAAGATATGCCAGGCGCGCTTGCTCTTGCCGGCCAGCAAGGCGTCCAGCCAGTGGAACGGCGTGAAGTGGGCGGCGTCGTTCACCGCCTGCTCGACGCGCGGCAGGGTGAGCTTGCCGTCCGGATGCAGCAGCGACAGCCGCTCCAGTGCTTGCGACAGCGCCAGCAGGTTGCCTTCGTAGCAGTAGCACAGCAACTGGTTGGCGGCGTCGTCCAACTCCAGCTTCATCGCCTTGGCGCGTGCGGCGACCCAGCGCGGCAGCTGCGCCTGTTCCGGCGTCTGGCAGCTGACGAGAGCGCCGTGCGGGCTGAGCGCCTTGAACCAGGCGCTGTTTTCCTGTGCTTTGGTGAGGCGTGGGCCGCGCAGGATCAGCAGAATATCCTCGTGCAGCAGCGTGGCCAGCTTGGTCAGCTGTTCGCCGATCGGCGCCGTCGGGCCGTTTTCCGGGAAGATCAGCAGCAGCGTTTGGCGGCTGGCGAACAGGCTCATCGCCTGGCAGATGCCGAAGATGGCGTCCCAGTCGGTATGGGCGTCGAGGGAAATGCTGTAGTGCTCGCTGAACTGCTGCTGTTGCGCAGCCTGCCGGAGCAGATCCTGGCTTTCCTGCAGCAGCAGCGGTTCATTGCCGCTCAATAAATAACAAGCGCGCAGCCCCTCTCGGAGCTGCGCGGCAAGTTGTTCCGGATAAATACGGATCATTGTGCGGTTTGGCTTGCCGCTCGTTCGCCGGCGGCAGCGGCTTTTTGCCGGTTTTCTTCTTCCGCCGCATGCACGGTCAGCAGTTTGCGCACCAGTTGCTGCGCCGCCTGCTCACGCATTTCCTGGCGAATGATCTCCTGCTCGGAGTCTTTGGCCAGCGCGGTCAGCGGGTTGTCGAAGAACGAACGGAACACTTTCACCGACAGCGGATACAGGTCGTGGCCCGGGAGCAGCACCTGCGCCTGCACGGTCAGCACCAGCTGGTACTCGGCGGTTTTACCGTCCTGGAAGATCGAGGCGGTATCCTGGCTTTCCGTCGCGCCGATGATGCGCAGGGAAGGCACGTCTTTACGCTTCGGATCGCTGACGATGGTCACGTCGTTCAGACGCAACTGCTCACGCACCGCGCGCGTCAACGGACCATAAGGGTCGGCGCTGTCGAGGATCAGCGTTTTCATTTCATTAGGCACCTGCGTGGTGCCACGCAGGTGAAAACCGCAGCCGGCGGTGACCAGCACCGCCAACCCCAGCAACAGCGTCAGAATACGTTGTCGCACAACTCCTCCTTGTGTTAACCCACAACCAGGTTAAGCAGTTTGCCCGGAACGTAGATCACTTTACGAATCGTGACGCCGTCCAGATATTTAGCCACCAGATGCTCTTCGGCAGCGCGCGCGCGCACTTGCTCTTCGGTCGCATCGGCAGATACGGTGATTTTAGCGCGAACCTTGCCGTTCACCTGCACCACCACCAGCTTGGAGTCCTCGACCATCGCCTGCTCGTCGGCAACCGGCCATGGCGCGGTGTCCACGTCGCCTTCGCCACCCAACGCCTGCCACAGGGTGAAGCACACGTGCGGGGTGAACGGATACAGCATGCGAACCACGGCCAGCAGCGCTTCCTGCAGCAGCGCGCGATCCTGCTCGCTCTCCTGCGGCGCGCGGGCCAGCTTGTTCATCAGCTCCATCACGGCGGCGATCGCGGTGTTGAAGGTCTGACGGCGGCCGATATCGTCGGTCACCTTAGCGATGGTTTTGTGCAGATCGCGGCGCAGCGCTTTCTGATCTTCGTTCAGCGCCGCCACGTCCAGCGGCTGCACCGCGCCTTTTTCCACGTGATCGTAGGCCAGTTTCCACACGCGTTTCAGGAAGCGGTTAGCCCCTTCCACGCCGGATTCCTGCCACTCCAGCGTCATTTCTGCCGGTGAAGCGAACATCATGAACAGACGCACGGTGTCCGCGCCGTATTTTTCCACCATCTCCTGCGGGTCGATGCCGTTGTTCTTCGACTTCGACATTTTGCTCATGCCAGCATAGACCAGTTCACGGCCTTGCGGATCGGTGGCTTTAATGATGCGGCCTTTGTCGTCGCGCTCGACGGTGGCGTCAACCGGGGATACCCAGACGCGTTCGCCGCTGTTGCCGGTGTAGTAGAAGGCGTCGGCCAGCACCATGCCCTGACACAGCAGGCGCTTGGCCGGCTCGTCGGAATCCACCAGGCCCGCATCGCGCATCAGCTTGTGGAAGAAGCGGAAGTACATCAGGTGCATGATGGCGTGTTCGATGCCGCCGATATATTGATCGACCGGCAGCCAGTAGTTGGCGGCGGCCGGATCCAGCATGCCCTGGTCATACTGCGGGCAGGTGTAGCGCGCGTAGTACCAGGAAGACTCCATAAAGGTGTCGAAAGTGTCGGTTTCGCGCAGCGCCGGCTGGCCGTCGACGGTGGTCTTCGCCCACTCAGGGTCGGCCTTGATCGGGCTGGTGATGCCGTCCATGACCACGTCTTCCGGCAGGATCACCGGCAGTTGGTCTTCCGGCGTCGGCATCACGGTGCCGTCTTCCAGCGTCACCATCGGGATTGGCGCGCCCCAGTAACGCTGGCGGGAAACGCCCCAGTCGCGCAGACGGTAGTTGACCTTGCGTTGGCCGACGCCTTTGGCGACCAGTTTGTCGGCGATGGCGTTGAAGCCGGCTTCATTGTCCAGACCGTCGAACTCGCCGGAGTTGAACAGCGCGCCTTTGTCGGTCATCGCTTCGGCGCTTACGTCAGGCTGGCTGCCGTCGAGGTTCAGGATCACCGGTTTGATCGGCAAATCATATTTGGTGGCGAATTCCCAGTCGCGCTGGTCGTGCGCCGGTACCGCCATCACGGCGCCGGTGCCGTATTCCATCAGCACGAAGTTGGCGACCCACACCGGCAGCTTCTGGCCGCTCAGCGGGTGGACAACGAACAGGCCGGTCGGCATGCCTTTCTTCTCCATCGTCGCCATTTCGGCTTCGGCAACTTTGGTGTTGCGGCATTCGTCGATGAACTCGGTCAGCGCCGGATTGTTGCGCGCGCCCTGTTGCGCCAGCGGGTGGCCCGCGGCGACCGCCACGTAGGTGGCGCCCATGAAGGTGTCCGGGCGGGTGGTGTAAACCGTCAACTTCTCTTCGCTGTCCGCCACGTCGAAGGTGATTTCCACGCCTTCGGAGCGGCCAATCCAGTTGCGCTGCATGGTTTTCACCTGCTCCGGCCAGCTTTCCAGCGTGTCCAGATCGTTCAGCAGTTGATCGGCGTAAGCGGTGATTTTGATGAACCACTGTGGGATCTCTTTACGCTCGACCTTGGTGTCGCAGCGCCAGCAGCAGCCGTCGATAACCTGTTCGTTGGCCAGCACGGTCAGATCGTGCGGACACCAGTTCACCGCCGAAGTCTTCTTGTAGACCAGGCCTTTTTCATACAGTTTGGTGAAGAACCACTGTTCCCAGCGATAGTATTCCGGCTGGCAGGTGGCGATTTCGCGATCCCAGTCGTAGCCGAAGCCCAGCAGTTTCAACTGGTTCTTCATGTATTCGATGTTGTCGTAGGTCCACGGGGCCGGCGCGGTGTTGTTTTTCACCGCCGCGCCTTCCGCCGGCAGGCCGAACGCATCCCAGCCGATCGGCTGCAGTACGTTTTTGCCCAGCATGCGCTGATAGCGCGAGATCACGTCGCCGATAGTGTAGTTACGAACGTGGCCCATGTGCAGTCGGCCGGACGGGTAAGGCAGCATGGATAGGCAGTAGTACTTTTCCTTGCTGTCGTCTTCGGTAACTTTGAAAGTCTGCTTCTCTTGCCAGTGAAGCTGTACGTTCGATTCTATGTCTTCTGGACGGTATTGCTCTTGCATGGCGGCCGGTGGTCCTGTAGGTGTAAACCGTTGCCCCGGTCAGAGGCAACGCAATGAACATTTAGTATTCGTAGATCCGCATAGCATAGCTGATAAGACCTCCCGGCAACAACTCCAAGCGCCTGACTCGGCGCATTTAAAAAAAACGCCGTCATGACGCGGCTCACAACCTGCGGATCCCGCGTCTTGCCAAGTGGCATCAGTCATTTACGGCTAAAATAAGAACAAGTAGCTTAGGGGGGATCCCTACAGCCAAGTCCGGCGCAGCGTTTATCGAGGAGAGTCTATGAACAAGGTTGCTCAGTATTACCGCGAATTGGTGGCATCGTTGAGCGAACGCCTGAAAAACGGCGAACGCGATATCGATGAACTGGTGGCCAGCGCGGAGCGGCGCTTGAACGAGGCCGAAGATTTGACCCGCGACGAAGTGCGGCAGGTGACGCAGGCGGTGCGGCGCGATCTGGAAGAGTTCGCGCGCAGCTATCAGGAGAGCCGGGACGAGTTTACCGACAGCGTGTTTATGCGCGTGATCAAAGAGAGCCTGTGGCAGGAACTGGCGGATATCACCGACAAAACCCAGCTGGAGTGGCGCGAGGTGTTCAAGGATGTCAGCCACCACGGCGTTTACCACAGCGGTGAAGTGGTGGGGCTGGGCAACCTGGTGTGCGAGCAGTGTCACTACCATCTGGCGTTTTACACGCCGGAGGTGCTGCCGCTCTGTCCGAAATGCGGTCACGACCAGTTCCAGCGCCGGCCGTTTGAACCGTGATGACGTTCCCCGGCAGGGCGGGGAACGCTAAGGCCGGCGTTTAACGGAACAGTTTCTTCAGCAGATTGCTCAGGAAACCGCCGCTGACGGTTGCCGGGGCAACTTCCGCCTGCGCCGGTGCGCTGGCCGGTACGGCAACGCCGGCCGGGATTTTCTGCGCGATCGCGATGCGGCTGTCCTGGGCGGCTTTCTCCGCCGCTTCCGGGCCGTAGGCGAAGCCTTCCGCCAGCACGAATTCAACGTCGGTGATGCCGATAAAGCCCAGGAACAACTTCACGTACGGCGTGATGAGATCCGTCGGCGTGTCGGCGTGGACGCCGCCGCGGCTGGAGATGACGATCGCTTTCTTGCCCGTCACCAGCCCTTCGGCGCCGGCGGAGGTATAGCGGAACGTCTGACCGGCGCGGGCGATCAGATCGAAGTAGATCTTCAGCTGCGTCGGGATGTTGAAGTTGTACATCGGGGCGCTGATGATCAGCGTGTCGTGCGACTTCAGCTCGGCAATCAGCTCATCGGACAGCGCCAGGGTGCTTTGCTGATGCGGCGTCAGCGGTTTGTCGCCGGCGGTAAAGCCGGCCATCACTTCACCATCCAGCTCCGGCAGCGTTGGGTTGGCCAAATCGCGCACGGTGAACGTGTCTTCAGGGTGAGTTTCACGCCATTGTTCAACAAAAAAATCGACTAATTTTCCAGACTGGGAATATTCACCCAGAATGCTTGATTTCAGGACCAGTACGCGGCTCATTGGCTTATCTCCAGGCGAAGGCTAATCGGTAACGATGTCAGTCGGTGTAAACGCATGGTAGAGGCAAGCCATGAACAGTGATAGCGCAAAAATTCGCTGAGTTAAATCAAAAAAGTTGAATGAGGGGCGCGAGCGCGCCCCGATAGGATCAATAACGCGCTACGCGCTCGGCCAGCAGATCGATAAAGCCCTCGCGGTTGATGCCGGTCAGCACTTCCACGTTGGCCGCGTTGCCGGTTTGCTGGAAATAGTCCACCACCGTCATGCCGACGGTGTAGTCCCCTTTGGTCTCCACGCCGACCCAGCGTTCTACGCCGGTGAACAGCTGCGGCGCCAGCAGCCAGGCGATGGTGCAGGGATCGTGCATCGCTGCGCCGGGCAAGCCGCGCGGATGGCTGAGGTACAGCGGCAGGTAAAAATCGAGCATCTCCGCGACCGCCTGCGCGACCGGATTGTCTATCTGGCGAATGCGCTCGATATCCTGCGGCAACACCAGCGCCTGATGGGTGACGTTCAGCCCGGCCATGGTCAGCGGCACCCCGGATTTCAGCACCATTTCGGCGGCTTCGGGATCGACGAAGATGTTGAACTCCGCCACCGGCGTGGTATTGCCGGCGTTCATGCCGCCGCCCATGAATACGATGCGCTCGATGCGGCTTTTCAGCTCGGCGTGCTGGGCCAGCAGCAGGGCGATGTTGGTCATCGGGCCGGTCACCACCAGGGTGATCGGCTGCGGGCTGGCGCGCAGCAGGTCGGCGATCAGCTCAACGGCGCCGCGGGGATCGGGTTTGAGGGTCGGCGTCGGCAGGTGGGTGTTGCCCATGCCGGTTTTGCCGTGGACATAGTCGGCGATCACCAGCTCGCGCATCAGCGGGCCGCCGGCGCCGGCGGCGAACGGGATGTCCTCGCGCTGCATCAGGGTCAGCAGGCCCAGCGCGTTATGCAGGGTTTTCTCCGGCGTCTGGTTGCCGGCGGAGGTGGTAATGGCTTTGACGTCCAGCTCCGGCGAACGCAGCGCCATGGCCAGCGCGATGGCGTCGTCGAGGCCGGGATCGCAATCGATGATAATAGGGCGGGGCATGTTCTTTCTCCTCTGTTTGTTATCCAGCGAGCATCGGATCAAAACCGGGGAGAAACAAGCGCTTTTAGTGCCGGGAGAAAAGATGCGCCCCTGGCGGGGCGCATCGAGAGAGTTTAGTGCAGGATCTTGGCCAGGAAGTCCTTGGCGCGATCGGACTCGGGGTTGTTGAAGAAATCGTCTTTGTTGCGGTCTTCGACGATTTTGCCTTCGTCCATAAAGATCACCCGATTCGCCACCTTGCGGGCGAAGCCCATTTCGTGGGTTACCACCATCATGGTCATGCCTTCGTTCGCCAGTTCGACCATCACGTCCAGCACTTCGTTGATCATTTCCGGATCGAGCGCCGAGGTCGGTTCATCGAACAGCATGGCGATAGGATCCATGCACAGCGCGCGGGCGATGGCGACGCGCTGCTGCTGGCCGCCGGACAGCTGGCCGGGGAACTTGTTGGCATGGGCGGAGAGGCCGACGCGTTCAAGCAGCTTCAGGCCCTTCTCGCGTGAGGCGGTCTTATCGCGCTTGAGCACTTTCACCTGCGCCAGCGTCAGGTTGTCGATGATAGACAGGTGCGGGAACAGCTCAAAGTGTTGGAACACCATGCCGACTTTGGCACGCAGCTGCGCCAGGTTGGTTTTCTTGTCGTTGACCGGCGTGCCGTTCACCAGGATGCTTCCCTGCTGGATCGGCTCGAGGCCGTTGACGGTTTTGATCAGGGTGGACTTGCCGGAACCTGAAGGACCGCAGACGACGACCACTTCGCCTTTTTTCACTTCGGTGGTGCAATCGGTCAACACTTGGAAGTGACCGTACCACTTGGAAACATTTTTCAGGGATATCATCAAACAGTCCTTTTCTTCAAATAGCTTACCAGCGCCGAGGCGGCGAGGCTGATAACAAAATAGACAAAACCGGCGAACAGGATCATTTCAACCTGGGTGCCGTCGCGTTCGCCAATGGTCGACGCGGTGCGGAAGAAGTCGGCCAGGCTCAGTACGTAAACCAGTGAGGTATCCTGGAACAGTACGATGCCCTGAGTCAGCAGCAGCGGCACCATGGCGCGGAACGCCTGCGGCAGGATCACCAGCCGCATGGACTGCCAGTGGGTCATGCCCAGCGCCAACGCGGCGGAGGATTGGCCGCGCGAGATGCTGATGATACCGGCGCGGATGATTTCCGAGTAATAGGCCGCTTCAAACAGGGAAAAGGCTACCATAGCCGAGATCAGGCGAATATCGGTTTTCGGCGACAGGCCTAGAACCTGTTGTAATAAGCTTGGAACCACCAGATAGAACCACAGCAGCACCATCACCAGCGGCACCGAGCGGAACAGGTTAACGTACAGGGTGGCGAACCAGCTGATGGGCTTGAACGGCGACAGACGCATCACCGCCAGCACGGTGCCCCACAGAATGCCGACCACGATGGCGGTCACGGTGATCTTCAGCGTGATCGCCATGCCCTGCAGCAGATAAGGGAAGCTTGGGACGATCGACGCCCAGTCAAATTCGTACATTATTTACTCCCCAGGTTGCCAGGCAACTGCACTTTCTTTTCGACCAGACGCATAAACAGCATGATAACGGCGTTGATGCCGATATAAGCCAGCGTGATGGCGGTAAAGGATTCATAGGCGTGTGCGGAGTAATCCAACAACTTACCGGCCTGCGCGGCCATGTCCACCAGCCCGATGGTGGAGGCGATGGCGGAGTTTTTGACCAGGTTGAGCATTTCCGAGGTCATCGGCGGCACGATCACCCGGTAGGCGTTCGGCAGCAGCACGTAGCGGTAGGTTTGCGGCAGCGTCAGGCCCATCGCCAACCCGGCGGCTTTCTGGCCGCGCGGCAGGGACTGAATGGCGGCGCGCACCTGTTCGCAAACGCGGGCGGCGGTAAACAGCCCCAGGCAGAGCATGGAAGAGACGAAGAACTGCACGTTGGGATCCAGCTCGGTTTTGAACCAGGTGCCGATATTGGCCGGCAGCAGCTCGGGGATCACCAGATACCAGGTAAAGAATTGCACGATCAGCGGCACGTTGCGGAACAGTTCGACGTAACAGGTGCCGAGGGTGGAAAGAAAGCGGTTGGGCACGGTACGCAAGATACCGAACAGTGAACCGACGAAGAAAGCGATAATCCAGGCACAGACGGAGAGGGCCACCGTGACCTGAAAGCCGGACCAGATCCAGCCGAGGTAAGTGGTGTTCCCAAACGGGGCCTGCTGCAGGAAGATACCCCAGTTCCAATCTATTGACATAACAAACTCCGATAAACGGGCGCAGGGCGCCGAAGATTGATGACTTGATGAGCGCCGATCGCCGCGCGGCCAGTCTGGCTGGCTTGTTGTGTACGGGTGTCGGTGATGCGCCTTGGGGAAAATGAGGGAGGGGAACGGCCCCCCTCATTCCTGTCTGTCCCAGTCATCAACTGGGCCGGTTTGGCCTGGCGGCCGCCCCGGCTTTTGTTCTATTTAGTTCAACGCTTTGTCGTTAGGCTCTTTGAACAGCTGCTTCATGTCGTCCGACAGTTCGAAGTTCATGTTGAGGTTTTTCGGTGGAATAGGCTGCTTGAACCATTTCTCAAACCACTTGGCCGCTTCACCGGAAGTTTGCGCCTGGGCGATGGTGTCATCGACCAGCTTTTTAAACTCAGGATCGTCTTTGCGCAGCATGCAGCCGTAGGCTTCTTTCGACTGCGGCGTGCCGATGATTTCCCACTGATCCGGTTTCTTGGCCTTGGCGCGTTCGCCCGCCAGCAGGGCGTCGTCCATCATGAAGGCCACCGCGCGGCCGCTTTCCAGGGTACGGAAGGAGTCGCCGTGGTCTTTGGCGCTGATGATGCGCATGTTCATTTTGTCGCTGTCGTTCAGCTTGTTCAGCAGCACTTCGGAGGTGGTGCCGGAGGTGACCACCACCGGTTTGCCGGCCAGGTCCTTAAAGTCTTTGATGTCGGAGCCTTTTTTCACCAGCAAGCGGGTGCCGACCACGAAAATGGTGTCGGAGAAGGCGGCCTGTTTCTGGCGCTCGAGGTTATTGGTGGTGGAGCCGCACTCGAAATCATAGGTGCCGTTTTGCAGCAGCGGGATGCGGTTCTGCGAGGTAATCGGCAGCATTTTCACCTGCAGATTCGGCGCATTCAGCTTTTTCTTAACGGCTTCAACGATTTGGTTGGAGTAGTCCTGAGAGTAGCCCACAACTTTTTGTTGGTTGTCGTAGTAGGAGAACGGCACTGACGATTCGCGGTGGCCGACAACGATCACGCCATTGTCTTTGATTTTCTTCAGCGTACCGGTCAGGTCTTCCGCATGCGCCACGCTACCTGCCGCACCGAGCAGCAGTAACGATAACGCCAATTTACGCATTTGCATGGTCCAACTCCTTTGCTGTTGTTGTGGCTCTGACTAAAGAGCGTCAGGTTAAATCGACTGTTTATTGCTCAAGTTATAAAGATAGTCTTATGAACTGAACGCTGTTAAAAAATAACCGATTGTGAACACATTGAAACTAAAATGTTTCATTTTTTGAGACGCCGCGCGCACCAAATCAATGCAACAAAACGTCGGCGCCCCCGCGTGGTGCGCTTAATGCACCTAAAATGTGCGCAGGTGCGACAAAACGTCAGCAAAAGTAAACCGGCGCGCGTTGTCGCCATAGATAAAAGCAAGGAGTGTGCCAGCCGCGTTGATTTAACGACGTTTTCTGACTGAGGTGGGGATATTGACGGGAACGCGGGGCGCGGCGGGCGCGCCCCGTCGAAGAGGATTATTTGCGGCGCAGGCCCAACATCAGCGCCCAGCCGCCCAGCAGCAGGGTAATCACCCACAGAGGTGTGGCGCCGAAGCGCGCATAAGGCGTGACGCCGGTGGTCGGCGTGACCTTCACTTCGAGCACCTGGCGGGTAAACTGCGGGATCTCGGCGATCACCTCGCCGTTCGCATCCACTGCGGCGGTAACACCGTTATTGGTGCTGCGCAGCAGCGGCCGGCCGAGCTCCAGCGCCCGCATGCGCGCCATCTGGAAGTGCTGCCACGGGCCGATGGAGTGACCGAACCAGGCATCGTTGGAGATGGTCAGCAGGAAGTTGGTGTCCGGGCGGAAGTTATCGCGCACCTGCTGGCCCAGCACGATTTCGTAACAGATGGCCGCCGTCAGGTTGTAGCCGCGTACGCTGAGCTGCGGCTGCACGTAGTCGCCGCGGCTGAAACCGGACATCGGCAGATTGAAGAACGGCGCGATAGGGCGCAACAGTTCACCCAGCGGCACGAACTCGCCGAACGGCACCAGGTGGTGCTTGTTGTAGCGATCCTTGGCCGGGTAGCTGTACGGCGTCGGTTCGCCCAGCACGATGGCGCTGTTGTATTCCTGCACGCCTTGCGGGGTGGCGCGCGCATCGACGATCCCCGTGATCAGGCTGCTGTTCTTCGCCCGCATCAGGTCATCCATCATGGTCAGGAAGCCGTTCTGACGCGGCTCGAAGTCAGGGATGGCGGACTCCGGCCAGATGATGATCGGCGCTTTGCCCATGTAGGGGCGGGTTTCGTCCAGATAGGTTTGCAGCGTGCTGAGCAGAATGCTCGGATCCCACTTCATCGACTGGGGAATGTTGCCTTGCACCATGGCGACGTTCACCGCTTTCTCCGGCTGCGGGGTAAACCACTGCAGCTGGCGCAGCGGCCACGGCAACAGCAGCAGCGCGGCGGCAATCACGGCTGCCGAGAGACGGCGCTGATTGACGGCGTACACCAGCAGGCCGGCGATGGCCATCAGCACAAAGGTGATGGCGTCGACGCCCAGCAGTGGCGCGATGCCCTTCAGCGGGCCATTGATCTGGCTGTAGCCGAACTGCAGCCACGGGAAGCCGGTCAGCACCCAGCCGCGCAGGAATTCGGTCACCTGCCACAGCGCCGGCGCGGCGATGGCCAGCCGCCACCAGCGGGTGGCCGGCCACAAGCGCGTCAACAGCCCGGCGAACAGCCCGGTATACAGCGACAGGTAAGCGGCGAGCAGTACCACCAGGAAGACGTTGACGGCGAAGGGCATGCCGCCGAAATCGGCGATGCTGACATACACCCAGTTGATGCCGCTGCCGAACAGCCCGAAGCCCCAGACAAAGCCGAGCAGGGCGGACTGTTTGGTGGTGCGATTGAGGGTAACGGCCAGCAGGCCGAACAGGGAAACGATGGCCGCGGGCCAGAAGTCGTAGGGCGAGAACGCCAGCGTCCCGCCGGCACCTGACAACAGCGCCAGCAGGGCGCGAACCCGCTGGCGTTCAAGTAATGAGGCTTTAGCCATGTTGGATTTAATCTTCCAGTTTCGGTGGTGGAGAATCGTCCGGAATTTTTACATGAACCTGGATGATACGTCGACTGTCGGCCATGGCAACTTTAAATAGGTAACCTTCGATTTCAATGGTTTCCCCGCGCGCCGGCAGGTGGCCGAAGGCCTGCATCACCAGACCGCCGATGGTATCGACCTCGTCGTCGCTGAAGTGGGTGCCGAAGGCTTCGTTGAAGTCTTCGATCGGCGCCAGCGCGCGCACGGTGTACATGTGGCGGCTGAGCTGACGGATATCCAGATCGTCTTCGTCGTCGTATTCGTCTTCGATCTCGCCGACGATCAGTTCCAGGATATCTTCGATGGTGACCAGGCCGGACACGCCGCCGAATTCGTCAATGACAATCGCCATGTGATAGCGCTGGGAGCGGAACTCTTTCAGCATCCGGTCGACGCGCTTGCTTTCCGGCACCACCACTGCGGTGCGCAGCACCTTGTCGATGCTGAACGGCTCGGAGTCTGCGCGCATGAACGGCAGCAGATCCTTGGCCATCAGGATGCCTTCGATGTGATCTTTGTCTTCGCTGATCACCGGGAAGCGCGAGTGTGCGGAGTCGATAATCACGTCCAGGCACTCTTCCAGCGTCTGGTTGCGCTTGAGCGTCACCATCTGGGAGCGGGGGATCATGATGTCGCGCACGCGCTGTTCGGCGATATCCATCACGCCTTCCAGCATGTCGCGGGTATCGGGATCGATCAGGTCGTTTTGTTCGGAATCGCGGATCAGCTCGACCAGATCGCCACGGTTTTTGGGCTCGCCGTGGAACAGCTGGTTAAGGATAAGAGTAAAGAACCCCTTCTTGGGACTGGGGCTGTCATTGCTTTGTGAATGGTCGTCGCTCATGGCGTTTTCGTTACTGTCACTCATGTCAGAGTTAAGGGGCGTCAGCGACAGCCCCGCAAAGGGGCTGTAGGGTAAACGGCTGACGTCAGACGGGGTCTTTTTCCGCCAGGTACGGATCAGGATAGCCCAGTCCGTGCATGATTTCGGTTTCCAAAGACTCCATTTCTTCGGCTTCATCGTCTTCGATGTGGTCATACCCTAGCAGATGGAGGCTGCCGTGGACAACCATATGCGCCCAGTGGGCCTCCAGCGTTTTGCCTTGCTCAATCGCTTCCTGCTCAACCACCTGACGGCAGATGATCAGATCGCCGAGCAGCGGCAGCTCGATGCCCGGCGGGGCTTCGAACGGGAAAGAGAGCACGTTGGTCGGCTTGTCTTTGCCGCGGTAGGTCAGGTTCAGCTCGTGGCTTTCCGCTTCGTCCACCAGACGCACGGTCACCTCGGCCTCTTCCTGAAATTGCGGCAGCACGCCTTCCAGCCAGCGCTGGAAGGTGGCCTCGTCCGGCAGGCCGTCGCTGCTTTCACAGGCAATCTGCAAATCCAAAATCACCTGGCTCATGGTGTCTCCTGCTCGGAGGCGGCGAGCGCCTCGCGCTTACGTTGTTCGGCAATCGCGTCTTTGCGTTTCTGTTCGGCCGCTTCCCAGGCCTCATAGGCGATGACCACGCGGGCCACCACCGGGTGGCGCACTACGTCTTCGCTGTGGAAGAAGTTGAAGCTCAGCTCCTCCACGTCCGACAGCACTTCCACCGCGTGGCGCAGGCCGGATTTCTGGTTGCGCGGCAGGTCGATCTGGGTGACGTCGCCGGTGATGACCGCCTTCGAGTTGAAGCCGATGCGCGTCAGGAACATCTTCATCTGCTCGATGGTGGTGTTCTGGCTCTCATCCAGGATGATAAAGGCGTCGTTCAGCGTGCGGCCGCGCATATAGGCCAGCGGCGCGACTTCGATCACGTTGCGCTCAATGAGCTTCTCCACGCGCTCGAAGCCCAGCATTTCGAACAGGGCGTCGTACAACGGGCGCAGATAAGGATCGACCTTCTGGCTCAGATCGCCCGGCAGGAAGCCCAGCTTTTCGCCGGCTTCGACCGCGGGGCGGGTCAGCAGTATGCGGCGAATTTCCTGGCGTTCCAGCGCATCCACCGCAGCGGCGACCGCCAGGTAGGTTTTGCCGGTGCCCGCCGGGCCGATGCCGAAGGTGATGTCGTGATCGAGAATGTTGGCGATGTACTGCGCCTGGTTAGGCGTGCGCGGTTTCACCATGCCGCGCTTGGTTTTAATGGTGACCGCCTTGCCGTAATCCGGCACGCTGTCGGCCACCTGTTCCAGCACCCGGCTCTCTTTGATCGCCAGATGGATTTGCTCCGGATCGATATCCGGGATCACGCCGCGAATCGGCGCGGTATCCACGTAAAGATGGCGCAGGATATCGGCGGCGGCGACCACGCACAGGTTCTTGCCGACCAGCTTGAAACGGTTGTCGCGGCGATTGATTTCGATGCCCAATCGGCGCTCGAGTTGTTTGATGTTGTCATCAAACGGGCCGCACAGGCTGAGCAAACGCTTGTTGTCTGCGGGCTCTAACAAAATTTCTTGTGTTGCGACGTTCAAACTATTCCTCTAGGTCACATCGGGCCTGGTTGATGTCACATAGCGCGTCCGGGACGCGCGCGTTCAGGGCGAGCCTGAATACTCTCTTTCTTGAATTATTCATGGTGCGCCGCAACGGCGCAAGTTTACCGCTGATCTATCTGTGCGCCGTCGGCGGAATTCAAGGGAAGATCAGGAAAAAACGCGGCGGGGCGCAAAGCCCGCCGCGTCATCACAGGACAAGACCGCTGGGAATCAGTTCTTTTTCACGAATTCGGACTTCAGTTTCATCGGGCCGAAACCGTCGATTTTGCAGTCGATGTTGTGATCGCCTTCCACCAGACGAATGTTTTTCACCTTGGTGCCGATCTTCAGCATCGAGGAGCTGCCTTTGACCTTCAGGTCTTTGACCACGGTGACCGCATCGCCGTCTGCCAGCAGGTTGCCGTTGGCGTCTTTGACGATCAGCGCATCCTGATCTTCCGCCGGGGCGCTGTCGCTCCACTCGTGGGCGCACTCAGGGCAAATGAACAGGGCATTGTCCTGGTAGGTGTATTCGGAGTTGCACTTCGGGCAGTGTGGGAGTTGCATGTTATGTCGCCTCTTCAACAATAAAAAATAGAAAAAAGAACATCACCGGGCGCGGACGCCCGGCGGAGAAACGGTAAGGAATAGCGTGAATGGGCGGCGATATGGCGGCCGCCGCGGCGTCAGGGCTGGTAAATGCCGACGCCCAGCGCGTTTTCTTTGCGGGTACGGGCGATCACCGACTGCGGGGATTCATGTACGCGCAGATCCATCTGCTGTTCGGTGCGCACCACTGCGCCACGCAGGGTGTTGGTCAGCACCTCGGTAATTTCCACGTCGACAAACTGGCCGATCATGTCAGGCGTGCCTTCGAAGTTTACCACACGGTTGCATTCCGTGCGCCCGGCCAGTTCCATCACGCTTTTGCGCGAGGTGCCTTCCACCAGAATACGCTGGACGGTGCCGAGCATGCGGCGGCTGAACTGCAGCGCCTGCTGGTTGATGCGATCCTGCAGAATGTACAGCCGCTGCTTTTTCTCTTCTTCGCTGACGTCGTCAACCATGTCCGCCGCCGGCGTACCGGGGCGCGACGAATAGATGAAGCTGAAGCTGACGTCGAAGTTGACGTCGGCGATCAGGTTCATGGTCTGTTCGAAGTCGGCCTGGCTCTCGCCCGGGAAACCGACGATGAAATCGGAGCTGAGCTGAATGTTCGGGCGCGCCTTGCGCAGCTTGCGGATAATCGCCTTGTACTCCAGCGCGGTGTGCGCGCGTTTCATCATGGTCAGGATGCGATCCGAACCGCTCTGCACCGGCAGATGCAGGAAGCTGACCAGCTCCGGCGTGTCTTCGTACACCGCGATGATATCGTCGGTGAACTCGATAGGGTGGCTGGTGGTGAAGCGAATGCGATCGATGCCGTCGATGGCGGCCACCAGGCGCAGCAGTTCGGCGAACGAGCAGATATCGCCGTCATGCGTGGCGCCGCGATAAGCGTTGACGTTTTGGCCGAGCAGGTTGACCTCGCGCACGCCCTGCGCCGCCAACTGGGCGATTTCGAACAGCACGTCGTCGCTCGGGCGGCTCACTTCCTCGCCGCGGGTGTAAGGCACCACGCAGAAAGTGCAGTATTTGTTGCAGCCTTCCATGATCGACACGAATGCGGTCGGGCCTTCGGCGCGCGGCTCCGGCAGGCGGTCGAACTTTTCGATCTCCGGGAAGCTGATATCGACCACCGGGCTGCGGGTGCCCTGAACGTGGTTGATCATTTCCGGCAGGCGGTGCAGGGTCTGCGGGCCGAATACCACGTCGACGCAGGGCGCGCGGCTGCGGATAAGCTCCCCTTCTTGCGAGGCCACGCAACCGCCGACCCCGATGATGACAGACGGGTTCTTTTCTTTCAGCAAGCGCCAGCGCCCCAGCATGGCGAAAACTTTCTCCTGCGCTTTTTCGCGGATCGAGCAGGTGTTCAGCAACAGCACGTCCGCTTCTTCGGCGTTGTCGGTCCACTCGAAGCCGTGCGTGCTGTTCAACAGGTCGGCCATTTTCGATGAATCGTACTCATTCATCTGGCAGCCCCAGGTTTTGATATGTAGTTTTTTCGTCATTGACTTGCCATTACTCAGTGCGGAGCGAAAGTTGCGTTACGCGACATGCAGGGCGCGTATTGTAATCATTTGCCGCCGTTGTGACCAGCGCGGGGGAAAATGGCACGCAACCTGAAGCCGAAGCGAAAATCCGGTACACTGCGCAAAACGCCATCCCGGGTGGGATGGCGAGCATTCACACAGAAAACATAGCCAATATGAAGACATCTCAAAATCGGTATGACGCGGTGGTGGTGGGCGGCGGCATGGTCGGCGCGGCGGCGGCCCTCGGGCTGGCGCAGGCGGGCTGGTCGGTGGCGTTGCTGGAACATCAGGCGCCGCAGGCGTTCGAGGCGCAAAGCCCGCCGGACCTGCGCATTTCCGCTATCGGCTGCACCTCGGTGGGGCTGCTGAAACAGCTCGGCGCCTGGCCGGCCGTGACGGCGATGCGCACGGCGCCGTATCGCCGGCTGGAGACCTGGGAATGGGCATCGTCGCGGGTGGCGTTCGACGCGGTGTCCCTGGGGCTGCCGGAGCTGGGCTTTATGGTGGAAAACCGTATTCTGCAGCTGGCGCTGTGGCAGCAGTTCGCGCAGTGCGCCAATCTGACGTTGCTGTGCCCCGCCAGGCTGCAATCGCTGCAGCGGGCGGACAAGGCCTGGCAGTTGACGCTGGACAGCGGTGAAACGCTGCAGGCGCGGCTGGTTATCGGCGCCGATGGTGCCAACTCGCAGGTGCGCAAGCTGGCGGCGATCGGCACCAACGGTTGGCAGTATCGTCAGGCATGCATGTTGATCACCGTCGATACCGGCGCGCCGCAGCAGGATGTGACCTGGCAGCGCTTCTTCCCGTCCGGGCCGCGCGCCTTCCTGCCGCTGTACGACAGTTGGGCATCGCTGGTGTGGTATGACAGCCCGCAGCGCATTCGCCAACTGCAGGCGATGCCGCCGGCGCAGCTGGAGCGCGAGATCGCCGCCGCTTTTCCAGCGCGACTGGGCCCGGTCAAGGTGCACACCGCCGGATCGTTCCCGTTGACGCGGCGTCATGCGCAGCGTTACGTGCTGCCGGGGCTGGCGCTGCTGGGGGATGCCGCGCATACCATCAACCCGCTGGCCGGGCAGGGCGTCAATCTGGGGTATCGCGATGTGGATGCCTTGTTGAATGTGTTGAGCGAGGCGCGGGATCAGGGAGAGGACTGGAGCAGCGAGGCGGTGCTGTTGCGTTATCAGCGTCGCCGTCGCACCGACAATCTGCTGATGCAGAGCGGCATGGATCTGTTTTATACCGCCTTCAGCAATAACCTGGCGCCGCTGAACGTGGCGCGCAATCTGGCGCTGATGGCCGCGCAGCGGGCGGGCAAGCTGAAAGAGCATGCGTTGAAGTACGCGTTGGGATTGTAACCGGTAGGGCTCAGCGGCGGCTGGGCCCGTTAGGATTGGCTGAACGCCAGACAGCAAAAAGCCCGCCGAAGCGGGCTTTTCTAAATATGGCTGGGGTGCCAGGATTCGAACCTGGGTATGCTGGTATCAGAAACCAGAGCCTTACCGCTTGGCGACACCCCAATTATGGTGGCTACGACGGGATTTGAACCTGTGACCCCATCATTATGAGTGATGTGCTCTAACCAGCTGAGCTACGTAGCCGATGTTACTTTTTACTTCTTTGATTTGCAAGCAGTTTGTTATGGCTGGGGTACCTGGATTCGAACCAGGGAATGCCGGTATCAAAAACCGGTGCCTTACCGCTTGGCGATACCCCACCTGCAAACAAATCTTATGTTGAAACCCCGTTCCCGAAAGAATATGGCTGGGGTACCTGGATTCGAACCAGGGAATGCCGGTATCAAAAACCGGTGCCTTACCGCTTGGCGATACCCCATCAACATACTGCGCCGACGATGAAGAGAAATGGTGCGGGAGGCGAGACTTGAACTCGCACACCTTGCGGCGCCAGAACCTAAATCTGGTGCGTCTACCAATTTCGCCACTCCCGCAAATGCAAAAAAGAGATGGTGGCTACGACGGGATTCGAACCTGTGACCCCATCATTATGAGTGATGTGCTCTAACCAGCTGAGCTACGTAGCCCTCTTTTTTTGCTTTGCCTTCATCGGCGTTGCGGGGCGCATTATGCGTATATGACCGATTTGCGTCAACAAGTTTTTTCCCGAAAAAGCGCCCGGAAGCGCCGTTTGTCTGGGTTGTGAACATTATGGCGATAAAATCGGCAATTCAGGCAGTTGGCGGAGGAAAAAGGCAACAAAAAGGCGGGCCAAAAGGCCCGCCCCAAGGGAAAACGCCGCGCGATTATTTATAGGCGGCCTGATGCACGCCGACGGCGCGGCCGGAAGGATCGTCCATCTTCTTGAACGATTCGTCCCATTCGATGGCCTTGGCGGACGAGCAGGCGACGGACGGGCCGCCCGGCACGCATTCGGCGGCGCTCGGCAGCGGGAACAGCTCCTCGAAGATTTCGCGGTACAGGTAGCCTTCTTTAGAGGTCGGCGTGTTGTACGGGAAGCGGAAACGCGCGGTTTCGAGCTGTTGATCGCTGATTTGCTGCGCAGCGACCTCTTTTAGCGTGTCGATCCAACTGTAGCCAACGCCGTCGGAGAACTGCTCTTTCTGGCGCCAGGCCACGCTGGCCGGCAAATAGGACTCGAAACATTCGCGAACGATGTGTTTTTCCATTTTGCCGTTGCCGCACATTTTATCTTTCGGGTTGATGCGCATCGCCACGTCGAGGAATTTCTTGTCCAGGAACGGCACGCGGGCTTCGACGCCCCAGGCGGACATCGCCTTGTTGGCGCGCGCGCAGTCGAACATGTGCAGCGCCAGCAGTTTACGCACGGTCTCTTCGTGGAATTCGCGGGCGTCCGGCGCCTTATGGAAGTACAGGTAGCCGCCGAACACTTCGTCCGCGCCTTCGCCGGAGAGCACCATCTTGATGCCCATCGCCTTGATTTTGCGCGACATCAGGTACATCGGCGTCGAGGCGCGAATGGTGGTGACGTCGTAGGTTTCGATGTGATAAATCACGTCGCGGATGGCGTCCAGGCCTTCCTGCACGGTGAAGTGGATTTCATGGTGCACGGTGCCCAGATGGTTGGCCACCTCTTGCGCGGCGCGCAGATCCGGCGAGCCTTCCAGGCCGACGGCGAAGGAGTGCAACTGCGGCCACCAGGCCTCGCTGCGTTCCTGATCCTCCACGCGGCGCGCGGCGTATTTCTTAGTGATCGCCGAGATGACCGAGGAATCCAGCCCGCCCGACAGCAGCACGCCGTAGGGCACGTCGGACATCAGGTGGCTTTTCACCGACTCTTCCAGCGCGGTGCGCAGGGCGGCGGCGTCGGTCACGTTGTCCTTGACGCTGTCGTAATCGAACCAGTCGCGGCGATAATATTCACGGATCTCACCGTCCTGGCTCCACAGATAGCTGCCGGCCGGGAATTCCTTGATGGTGCGGCACACCGGCACCAGCGCTTTCATTTCCGAGGCGACGTACAGGTTGCCGTGCTCGTCGTGGCCCATGTACAGCGGAATGATGCCCAGGTGATCGCGGCCGATCAGGTAGGCGTCTTTTTCGGTGTCATACAGGGCGAAGGCGAACATGCCTTGCAGATCGTCGAGGAAGTCCGGGCCTTTCTCCTGGTACAGCGCTAGGATCACTTCACAGTCGGAACCGGTCTGGAACGCATAGCGGTCGCTCAGCTGTTGGCGCAGCGTCTGATGGTTGTAAATTTCGCCGTTGACCGCCAGAACGTGGGTGTGCGCAGCGTTGTACAGCGGTTGAGCGCCGTTGTTGACGTCGACGATCGACAGGCGTTCGTGAGCCAGAATGGCTTTGTCGCTGGCGTAAACGCCGGACCAATCCGGGCCGCGGTGGCGCATCAGACGTGACAGCTCCAGCGCTTTCTTACGCAGTTCAACGGGATCGGACTTCAGATCGAGCACACCGAAAATAGAACACATACAACTCTCCTAACGGGCTTTTATGACTGTGATGTTGTTTTTTACTCTTATGGGCAGCATTGCCGATTTATCAGCGATAACCCGGTTTTGCTGCGCTGTGGTTATGAAAATGCGCCAAAAGCTGCGGGAGATGCAAGCGTTTTAGCCATGCGTTGAGAAATAGTTGTTTGCTTAGGTGCGGTTTTTAACGGATATTCAGTTATCGGCGTGAAAAATTATCGATTATGCAATTTTTAGCGTGATGGCGAGATTGCCGGCCAGTTTGACCGGCAATCGATTAGCGATTAGGCGATGAGCTGCCACAGGGTGAAGGCGGCGTCCGGCGTCCAGCCGGCGTTGGAAGTGTGCGCCTGGATACAGGTGTATTTCTTGCCTTTATAGCTCACCACGTCGCCGGCTTTGTAGCTGTGGTTGTTCTGCCACTCGGGCGCACCCGGATCGGGCGGCGTGCCGTCGTTGGCGGTTTTGACCGCCAGCGCGCTGCTCGGCAGCGAGGTATTGCCCTGGCTGTCGGTTGCGGTAACGAAGTAGCTGTACTGGGTGGCCGGGGTCAGGCCGCTGTCGGTCAGCGACAGGCCGGCGGTCTGGCCGATCGGATTGCCGTTGCGGTAGACGGTGTAGCTGGCGATCGGTAACGCGCCGGTGGCGGCGGCCCAGCTCAGTTTCAGCGAGGTGGCGCCCAGCTCGGCGACCGTCAGCGCCGTCGGCGCATTAGGCTTTCCCGGCGGCGGGGTGACGCCGCCCTGAATCAGCGGCGCATAGCGGGTTTTGAATTCCCAGTTGTAGGCCACGCCGGCTTTGCTCTTGCCGTTGTCCCAGTTGATCGACCAGGTCATCAGGCCCTTGATCGACAGGCTTTTGGCGTCGAGACGCGCGAAGGCGTTATACACCGCCTGTTTGTCGATCACGTAGCCGGTGGCGGCGGCATCGTTGTTGCTCGGCAGGCCGATGACGAATTTCGCCGCCGGGATTTTCGCATAGCCGCGGGTGCCGGTGACCAGGCTTTCCGTCAGATAGTAGAGGAAGTCCTCTTTCATGGCGTCGTTATTCTGCGTGATCCAGGCGTTGAGTTCATCCACCCAAATACCGTCGCCGCCCTGGTTGTAATATTGCGGCGCAATAAAGTCGTAATAGCCTTCAAGGGCGTTGATATAATCCAGATAGGTGCCGTTGGTGCGCAAATACGGGAATTCCGGCGCCATGCTGATAATAAAGTTTTTCCCCTGCGCGGCGTAATGGTCTTTTACTTTTTTCAATGCCGCAGGCAAGACGGTTTTATTATTGGCGGCGCCGATCGCCGCCTGTTCCAGATCGATATCCAGGCCGTCGAAGCCATAGACTTCCACCAGGCGAATAATCTCGTCTTTCAGCTTGTCTTCGTCGCCGGTCTTCAGCTCGATATGCGCGTCTGCGCCGCCGAGGGAGATCAGCACCGCGCGGCCCTGGCTGTTCAGCACGCCCACCTGGCGGCGAAACTCGGCGTCGGACAGGTTGTAAGGTTTGAAGGTCGGGATGCCTTGGCCTTTCATAAAGGCGACGGCCACTACGTTGTACTCGGCGGGAATGTCGGTCAGATTCATATTGGCGAACTGGCCTTGTTGATAACCGTCACTGGCGCCGGCGGCCCAGTTGTGCCAGAAACCCATCAGGATCTTTTTATTGGCAATAGACGGCATAATGGCCGCGTCATCGGCGGCGACGGCATTAATAATGTTATTTGTGCTCATGGTGGCCTCATTCATTAAGGGGGAGAGTTTTTCGCTCGCCGGCAATATCAGCTATTGGCGGGGCGTAAACTTATAATGAGGATTTTTAGCGCAGGCAGGCTGAAACCTTTTGCGGCCATGAACGAATTAAATTCAAACTGCGGTCAGGAAGAGGGAAATAATGGCGGCCGGGCAGCCGCCATCGATGGATCAGAAGATGGTGATATCGGCGACGGAAGGGTAGACGTAGCTCGGGCGGAACGGCATGGTTTCGATGTCGCTCAGCGTGGAGACGCCGGACAGCACCAGCACGGTTTCCAGGCCGGCCTGGAAGCCCGCCAGAATGTCGGTGCGCAGGTTGTCGCCGACGATCACCGTCTCTTCCGAGTGCGCCTGCATTTTGTTCAGTGCGGCGCGAATGATCCACGGGCTGGGCTTGCCGACATAAAACGGCTTGCGGCCGGTGATCTTCTCGATGGGCGCGCACAGGGCGCCGCAGGCCGGCGAGAAGCCGTGGCCGTGGCTATCCGGATTGGTCGCGATAAAGCGCGCGCCGTTACTGACGAAGTAGGCGGCTTTGTGCATCATGTCCCAGTTGTAAGAGCGGGTTTCACCGACGATCACAAAATCCGGGTTGATGTCGGTGATGGTGAAACCGGCTTTGTACAGCTCATGGATCAGCGCACCTTCGCCGACCACATAGGCTTTTTTGCCTTCCTGACGGCGCAGGAAGTCGGCGGTGGCCATCGCCGAGGTATAGAACGCGCTCTCCGGCACTTCCAGCCCGGCGGCGGCGAAGCGGTTCGCCAGATCCTGTGCGGTCTGTGACGGGTAGTTGGTCAGCACCACCAGCGGCATGCCTTGTTCCTGGATGCGCGCCAGGAACAGATCGGCGCCGGGCACCGGCGTATTGTCATGCAGCAGCACGCCGTCGATATCGCATATAACGTTTTTGATTTTCATTTGTCGCTGTTTCTCATGATTACGGCAGGCAAGAAGTGACGATAACACACCTGCCAGAAGCGGCGGATCAGCTTTCCAGCAATCGCTGCAAGAGCACGCCGTTGAGCATCGCGCGTTTGGCCAGGGCGAAAGCGCCGATCGCCGAGCGATGATTGAGTTCGGAGGTCACCACCGGCAGATTTTTGCGGAAGTCCTTCAGCACCTGGGTATTGATGCAGCTTTGGATCGCCGGCAGCAGCACCTTGTCCGCTTCGGTGATCTCACCGGCGATCACCACCTTCTGCGGATTGAACAGGTTGATGGCGATGGCCACCGCCTTGCCCAGATAGCGGCCGACGTGTTCGATCACTTCGCTGGCCAGCAGATCGCCGCGGTTGGCGGCCTTGCAGATGGCGTTGATGCCGCAGTCTTCCAGCGTCAGTTTGCTCGGGTAGCCCTGGCTCAGCAGCTGGCGCACGCGCTGTTCGATCGCCGCGTTGGCGGCCACCGTTTCCAGGCAGCCGAAGTTGCCGCAGTGGCAGCGTTCGCCGAGCGGATCGATCTGGATATGGCCGATCTCGCCGACGTTGCCGTTGTTGCCGAGAAAAATCTGCCCGTTGACGATGATGCCGGCGCCGGTGCCGCGGTGCAGGCGCACCAGAATCGAGTCTTCACAGTCGCGGGTGGCGCCGAAGTAGTGCTCCGCCAGCGCCAGGCTGCGGATATCGTGGCCGACGAAGCTGGTGACGTTAAAGCGCTGCTGCAGGTTGTCCACCAGCGCCCAGTTGCTGACGCTGATGTGCGGCATATAGCGCACCACGCCCAGCGCCGGATCCACCAGGCCGGGCAGGATCACCGCGATGGCGATCAGCTCGCGCAGGCGGCGCTGGTTCGCTTCGATGAATTGAGTGATGGCGGCGAACAGCGCATTCTCCAGCGTTTCCTGGGTGCGTTCCGGCAGCGGATAGTGTTCTTCACTGAGCGATTTACCGCTCATGTCATACAGCGTGATGGTGGCGTCGTGGCGGCCGAGGCGCACCGCGACGGTATGGAAATGACGGGTTTCCGACACGATGGAGATCGCGCGGCGGCCGCCGGTGGAGGCTTGCTGATCGACTTCTTTGATCAACCCGCGCTCCAGCAGCTGGCGAGTAATCTTAGTGACGCTGGCGGGGGCGAGCTGGCTGAGTTCGGCGATTTGAATGCGCGAGATCGGGCCCTGTTGGTCGATCAGGCGATAAACTGCCGCGCCGTTAAGTTGTTTGACTAAGTCAACGTTCCCTATTTGTGCTTGTCCGCCAGTGCTCATCAATAATGTTACTCGCTGTTCATTGAATTAAACCTCGTTACCGTTAACGAGCGTTTTGGTGATCTTGAAATCACGGGTGAAGGCGGTCAGGTTAGCCACCTTGCCGGCTTCGAGGGTGCCCAGACGGTGATCGACGCCGATCGCGCGCGCCGGGTACAGCGTCGCCATGCGCAGCGCTTCGTCCAGCGCGATGCCGATATGCTCGACGCTGTTTTGCACCGCTTCGATCATGGTCAGCGCGGAACCGCTCAGGGTGCCGTTCTCATCCACGCACAGCCCATCCCGATAGTATATTGTTTTACCGGCGAAAATAAATTGGTCAATATTTGCACCCGCCGGTGCGGTCGCGTCGGTGACCAAGACCAATTTATCACCTTTCAGGCGTTTGGCGTTACGGATACTCGCCCAGGCTACGTGATGGCCGTCGGCGATGATGCCGGTATAGACCTCCGGCGTATCGAAGATAGCCCCCATCAGCCCCGGTTCGCGGCCGGTGATATACGGCATGGCGTTGTACAGGTGGGTGGCGAAACTGATGCCGGCGGCGAAGCCGGTGCGCGCCTGATCGTAGGTGGCGTTCGAGTGGCCGGCGGAGACCACGATGCCGGTCTCAGTCAGCTGCTTGATAAAGTGCGGCTCAACCATTTCCGGCGCCAGCGTCACCTTGGTGATCACGTCGGCGTTGGCGCACAGGTAATCGATCATGTCCTGGGACGGCTTGCGAATGAACGCCGGGTTGTGGGTGCCTTTTTTCACCGGGCTGAGGTACGGCCCTTCCAGGTGCAGGCCCAACGCCTGGTTTTGGTGCTTTCTCAGATAAGCGCGCATCACGTCGACGCTGTGCTTCATGAATTCGTCGCTGCTGGTGATCAGCGTCGGCAGATAGCTGGTGCAGCCGGATTTCTCGTTGGCGCGCTGCATGATCTCCAGCGTTTCTTCCGAGATGGCTTCCAGCGAATCGTTGAACTGGACGCCGCCGCAGCCGTTCAGCTGCACGTCGATAAGCCCGGGGGCCAGGATGGCGCCACCCAGGTCGCGCGTTTCGATGCCGGCGGGCAATTCAGCCACCGGGCAGACTTTCTCAATCAGCCCATCAGCGATAATGACTGCATGGTCATCAAGTACGTCGTGGCCGGTATAGATTCGGCCGTGGGTTAAAGCGAACATCGTAGCCCCCTGCAAAGATTAAAGACTTTTCACGCTTTCCGCTTCTAACTCGCGGAAATATTTGACGGTTTTGACTTTCAGTTCCATGGTGGCCGGTTCGTCGCACACCACCACCGCTTTGGCGTGCAGCTGCAGGCAGCTGATGGTCCACATGTGGTTGATGTTGCCTTCCACAGCGGCTTCCAGCGCCTGCGCCTTGGCGTGGCCGGTCACCAGGATCATCACCTCTTCCGCGTCCAGCAGCGTACCCACGCCGACGGTCAGCGCATATTTCGGCACCAGGCTGACGTCGCCGCCGAAGAAGCGCGAGTTGGCGATGCGGGTGTCTTCGGTCAGCGTTTTGATGCGGGTGCGCGAAGCCAGGGACGAAGCCGGCTCGTTGAACGCGATATGGCCGTCGATACCCACGCCGCCCATGAACAGGTTAATTTTGCCGTAAGACTTGATCTTCTCTTCGTACTGGCGGCACTCTGCGTCGACATCCGCGGCGTTGCCGTTCAGCAGATTGATATTTTCACGAGGAATATCAATGTGGTCAAAGAAGTTGCGGTACATGAAGGTGTGGTAGCTTTCCGGGTGTTCCTGCGGCAGGCCAACGTACTCGTCCATGTTGAAAGTCACAACATGCTTAAAGCTTACTTCACCTGCTTTGTGCATCGCAATCAGATGTTTGTAGGCTTCCAGCGGCGTGCCGCCGGTAGGCAGGCCGAGTACAAACGGGCGCTCTGCGGTTGGCTTGAATGCGTTGATGCGTTGAACGATATGACGCGCGGCCCATTTGCCGACTTGTGCGGTATCTTTCAGTGGGATAAGTCTCATCTAACACCTCTTGGGATAAGTAAACTAAAGCTATACTGTACGGGCCTGCGGGAGTCCTAAGCGTAACCCAGCTTTATGATTCTCGCGTGAATCGTCCGTTCGGTTGATTTTTTGAATGATAAAATAAGTTTTGTGTGATGGCCAGCAATCTGGGAGGTGAAGACTACTTTTTGGTGATATTTATCACAAAAAGGGAGGTTTTAATTTGCGATACAAAATAAATTTTTTACACTCGGCATGAGTGATACGTGCCAAGCATTGTTTCTAAAAAGGTAGTGAGAGCTTCAAATAAACTACTAATAGGGTCCGTCCGCGGACAACATAGGGGGAAAAGGTGAACATTCTTAGTTATTTGCAAAAGGTGGGACGGGCGCTGATGGTGCCGGTCGCCACGCTGCCCGCCGCCGCCATCTTGATGGGCGTCGGGTACTGGATTGACCCTGTTGGTTGGGGCGGCGACAACGCTTTCGCTGCCTTATTGATTAAGTCTGGCTCTGCGATTATCGATCATATGGCGGTGTTGTTCGCCGTTGGTGTCGCCTACGGCATGTCCAAAGACAAGGACGGCTCTGCTGCACTGACCGGCTTCGTCGGTTTCCTGGTGCTGACTACCCTCTGTTCACCGGCCGCCGTGTCGATGATTCAGAAGATCCCGCTCGATCAGGTGCCTGCCGCGTTCGGCAAGATTGAGAACCAGTTCGTCGGTATTCTGGTGGGTATCATCTCCGCCGAAGTGTACAACCGCTTCAGCGGCGTTGAGCTGCCTAAGGCGCTGTCGTTCTTCAGCGGCCGCCGTTTGGTGCCGATCCTCATTTCCTTCCTGATGATCCTGGTCGCTTACATCCTGATGTTCGTCTGGCCGGTCGTGTTTGGCGCTCTGGTGAGCTTCGGCGAACACATCCAAAAATTGGGCTCCGTCGGCGCGGGCATCTATGCCTTCTTCAACCGCCTGCTGATCCCGGTCGGCTTGCACCACGCGCTGAACTCGGTGTTCTGGTTCGACGTGGCCGGCATCAACGATATCCCTAACTTCCTCGGCGGCCAGCAGTCGATCGACGCGGGCAAAGCGGTTGTTGGCATCACCGGCCGTTATCAGGCGGGCTTCTTCCCGATCATGATGTTCGGTCTGCCGGGCGCGGCGCTGGCCATCTATCACTGCGCGCGTCCTGAGAATAAGGCGAAGGTGCTGGGGATCATGATGGCGGGGGCATTCGCTGCCTTCTTTACCGGCATCACCGAACCGCTGGAGTTCTCCTTCATGTTCGTGGCGCCGGTGCTGTACGTGATCCACGCCGTACTGACCGGTATCTCGGTGTTCATCGCCGCTAACATGCATTGGATTTCAGGTTTCGGTTTCAGCGCCGGCCTGGTGGATATGATGCTGTGGGTGCGTAACCCGCTGGCGACCCACTGGTATATGCTGATCCCGCAGGGCCTGGTGTTCTTCGTTATCTACTATGTGGTGTTCCGCTTCACCATCAACAAGTTCAACCTGATGACCCCGGGTCGCGAGCTGGCGGTTGCCGGTGACGAAACCGACGGTTATGACGTCAACGTCAACAGCAGCGCCGGTAAAGACGAGAATGAAACCACCACGCTGGCCCGTCGCTACGTCGGCGCGATCGGCGGTTCCGACAACCTGACCGGCATCGACGCCTGCATCACTCGCCTGCGTTTGAACGTGAAGGACTCTGCGCTGGTGAACGACGCATTGGCGAAGCGCCTCGGCGCGTCGGGCGTTATCCGTCTGAACAAGCAGAGCGTGCAAGTGATCGTCGGCACCCGTGCCGAGCTGATTGCCAGCGCAATGCGCAACGTAATTGCGGCCGGCCCGGTGGCGGCTGCGGCGGCTCCGGCGGCGGCTCCTGCTGCGGAAGCCAAACCGCAGGCGGTGCCGAACGCACCGAAAGCCGCGTTTGAAACGCTGGTGGCGCCGGTAACCGGTGAAGTGGTGGCGCTCGATCAGGTGCCGGACGAAGCCTTCGCCAGCAAGGCGGTAGGCGACGGCCTGGCGATTCGCCCGACCGACAACATCGTCGTGTCGCCGGCTGACGGCACCGTGGTGAAAATCTTCAATACCAACCACGCCTTCTGCCTGGAAACCGACAAGGGCGCTGAGATTGTGGTGCACATGGGGATTGACACCGTCGCGCTGGAAGGCCAGGGCTTCAAACGCCTGGTGGAAGAGGGCGCGGAAGTGAAAGTCGGTCAACCGATTCTGGAACTGGATTTGGATTACCTGAACGCCAATGCGCGTTCGATGATCAGCCCGGTGGTGGTCAGCAACTCTGACGACTATGCCGGCCTGGCGGCGCTGGCCAGCGGCTCAGTGGTCGCCGGTCAGACCAAGCTGTACGAGATCCAAAAGTAAGGCCGTTTTTACCTGAGTAGTACCCGGGGCCGGTCACGCATCATGGCGGAGTTTGCCCCGACTTGGCGGGAAGAGAGCGATCTCTTCCCGCTTTTTTTATCCCGTTTCGCGCCACGGCGGCGCGCTGCGCGCCGAGGGTGCAATATGCCGCATTTTTCGTGAAACAAACGGTTGTTTCCAGACGTGGCTTGTTGGATCATAGGCGGTTATGTGTAGCGCTTTGCATTGAGGAACAGTGAAATGAGTGAGGCTGAAGCCCGCCCAACCAATTTTATCCGTCAGATCGTCGATGAAGATCTGGCGTCGGGGAAACACACGTCGGTACATACCCGTTTCCCGCCGGAGCCTAACGGCTATCTGCATATCGGCCACGCCAAGTCCATCTGCCTGAACTTCGGCATCGCCAAGGACTATCAGGGCCAGTGCAACCTGCGTTTCGATGACACCAACCCGGTGAAAGAAGACATCGAGTTCGTGGAGTCAATCAAGCACGACGTGGAGTGGCTGGGCTTTGAGTGGAGCGGCAACGTTCATTACTCCTCAGACTATTTCGATCAGCTGCACCAGTATGCGGTTGAGCTGATCACCAAGGGGCTGGCCTACGTCGATGAGCTGTCGCCGGAGCAGATCCGTGAATATCGCGGCACCCTGACCGCGCCGGGCAAAGACAGCCCGTACCGCGACCGCAGCGTGGAAGAGAACCTGGCGCTGTTCGAGAAGATGCGCAACGGCGAGTTCGCCGAAGGCGCCGCCTGCCTGCGCGCCAAGATCGATATGGCTTCGCCGTTTATCGTGATGCGCGATCCGGTGCTGTACCGCATCAAGTTCGCCGAACACCACCAGACCGGCAACAAATGGTGCATCTACCCGATGTACGATTTCACCCACTGCATTTCCGATGCGCTGGAAGGGATCACCCATTCGCTGTGTACTCTGGAATTCCAGGATAACCGCCGTCTGTATGACTGGGTGCTGGATAACATCACCATTCCTTGCCACCCGCGGCAGTACGAGTTTTCGCGTCTCAACCTCGAATACGCCATCATGTCGAAGCGCAAGCTGCACCAGCTGGTGGCCGAGAAGATCGTCGAAGGTTGGGATGACCCGCGCATGCCGACCGTCTCCGGCCTGCGCCGTCGCGGTTATACCGCCGCCTCGATTCGCGAGTTTTGCCTGCGCATCGGCGTGACCAAGCAAGACAACAACGTCGAGATGGTGGCGCTGGAGTCCTGCATTCGCGACGATCTTAACGAGAACGCCCCGCGCGCCATGGCGGTGCTGGATCCGGTGAAAGTCGTCATCGAGAACATGGGCGATGCGGTGGAAATGGTCACCATGCCTAACCACCCGAACAAGCCGGAAATGGGCAGCCGCGATGTGCCGTTCAGCCGCGAGATCTATATCGATCGCGCCGACTTCCGTGAAGAAGCCAACAAGCAGTACAAGCGTCTGGTGCTGGGCAAGGAAGTGCGTCTGCGCAATGCGTACGTGATCAAGGCCGAGCGCGTCGAGAAGGACGAAGCGGGCGAGATCACCACCATTTTCTGCAGCTACGATGCGGAAACGCTGAGCAAAGATCCTGCCGACGGCCGCAAGGTGAAGGGCGTGATCCACTGGGTGTCCGCGGCGCACGCGCTGCCGGCGGAAATTCGCCTGTACGATCGCCTGTTCAGCGTGCCTAACCCAGGCGCGGCGGAGGATTTCCTCTCCACCATCAACCCAGAATCGCTGGTCATCAAGCACGGCTTCGTCGAGCCGAGTCTGGCGGCCGCACAGCCGGAGAAGGCCTACCAGTTCGAGCGTGAAGGCTACTTCTGCGCCGACAACCGTTACTCGTCAGCCGAGCATCTGGTGTTTAACCGCACCGTCGGCCTGCGTGATACCTGGGCGAAAATCGAAGGCTAATCTTATTCGCCTCGAAAATTAATGAATCAGCGCGGCTTTGACCGCGCTTTTTTTATGTCTGCCATTGAGCAAATCATCTATTCCTGCCGAGTTATTCCGGGCCGTGTTTAATTAACCGCGGTGCGTTAATCAATAAGTTTTCTGATATTGGGTTTAATATTCTTAATTTTTACTTATATATTCGTGATGCGAATTAATTTCATTTAGAGAGCGCTCTCAGATTTTATCTTCTGGCTGACGAATTCGGCCAGGCTGAAACCATTAATCGTCTCTGGTTGACCTTGTATCTCAATTTATTCTGATTTAATTGAATTTTTTATTCGACACCTTCCATGAACACCGGCGTAACAAAATATCACTGATATGTGCTGCTTGTCATACTTTGACAAATCTCCCGCATTTTTTGTTTGATAATTCGCGTCGCGAAAAATAGTCTGTCTGTAGCAATTAGTGCTGTGGGAATAACATCTCGTCGGCAATTTTTTTTACCCGTTCGGGTTTTTTATTGGCAGTCGTGCAGGGCAGTGGTGAACACAGGCGGCTGCAACTTTTAAGTTAAGTCAAAGAGGAATTTCACTATGGGTACGCACGGTGCTCAGCGTAAAACGCTGGCGCTCGCAGTCGCGGGCGCGCTGTTGGGAACAGGGTTTGCCATGGCGCCTGAGGCGAAAGCCGCAGGGTTTATCGATGATTCCACGCTGACCGGCGGCATCTATTACTGGCAACGTGAGCGTGACCGTAAAGATCTCAATCCGGACAGCAAGGATTACAACCAATACACCACCAACCTGTCGCATTCCACCGCCAACCTGAGCCTGGATTTCGCGTCGGGCTACGCCTGGGACATGTTCGGTCTGGACGTCGGCGCCTTTACCGCCATCGAACTGGCTGAATCCAGCGCCAGCGGTCACCCGAACGAAATTGCGTTCTCCTCGAAGAACCGTACCTACGACGAAGACTACTCCGGTGACAAAGGCGGTATCAGCCTGTACAAAGCCGCCGCCAAATTCAAATACGGCCCGGTCTGGGCGCGCGCCGGCTACATTCAGCCGAGCGGCCAAACCCTGCTGGCGCCGCACTGGAGCTTTATGCCGGGCACCTATCAGGGCGCCGAGGCCGGCGCCAAGTTCGACTACGGCGATGCCGGCGCGTTGAGCTTCTCCTACATGTGGGCCGACAAATACAAGGCGCCGTGGCATATCGAGGTGGACGACTTCCGCCAGAATGATAAGAAAACCCGCGTCTCCTATCTGCACTCGCTGGGCGCCAAGTACGACTTCAAAAACGATCTGGTGCTGGAAGCCGCTTTCGGCCAAGCCCAGGGTTACGTGAATCAGTACTTCACCAAGGCGTCTTACAAATTCGATCTGCTGGGCAACCCGCTGACCACCAGTTACCAGTTCTACGGCGCGGAAGACCGCATCAGCGACAAGAACGATCCGAACAGCATCTACGACGGCCTGGCCTGGCTGCAGGCGCTGACCTTCGGTTACACCACCGGCCAGTTCAACTGGCGTCTGGAAGGCACCATGGTCAAGGCGGAAGGCAACCAGGGCTTCTTCCTGCAGCGTATGACCCCGACCTACGCCTCATCCAACGGCCGTCTGGACGTGTGGTGGGACAACCGCTCCGACTTTAACGCCAACGGCGAGAAAGCGGTGTACGCCGGCGTGATGTACGACCTCAGCAACTGGAACCTGCCGGGCATGGCGGTCGGCGGCTCCTACGTTTACGCCTGGGACGCCAAGCCGAGCACCAACCCAATCTACGATCAGAGCCAGCGCCTGAAAGAGAGCGCCTGGAGCCTGGACGCGATGTACACCATCCAGGAAGGGCGCGCCAAGGGCACCCTGATCAAGCTGCACTATACCCAGTATGACAACCACACCAACATCCCGAGCTGGGGCGGCGGTTACGGCAACATCTTCCAGGACGAGAAAGACGTCAAGTTCATGGTCATCGCGCCATTCACCATCTTCTGATGCGTTCCCCGGCCTCGCCGCCGGGGGCAGTTAAGGGAATTCAACGATGAAAAAAATCATGCTGATGTTGGCGGCCGCCGCGGCCTTGAGCGCCTGTGCGCAACCCGCCGCACCGCCGGAAGACGCCAAATTGAAGCAGGCTTACAGCGCCTGCATCAACACCGCCGAAGGTTCGCCGGAGCGTCTGCAGCCCTGCAAGTCGGTGCTGAACGTGCTGAAACAAGAAAAACAGCACCAGCAGTTTGCTGAGCAGGAAACGGTGCGGGTGATGGATTATCAGAACTGCATTATGGCGGTTCACAGCGGTAACGGTCAGGCTTATGACGCCAAGTGCGGCAAGCTGTGGCAAGAAATTCGCGATAACAATAATTAAGAAGGATGAGAAGATGAACGCATTCAAACTGAGCGCGCTTGCCGCCTTGACGGCAACGATGGGATTCCTGGGCGGTATGGGGAGCGCCATGGCCGATCAACAGCTGGTGGATCAACTGAGCCAGCTGAAGCTGAACGTGAAAATGCTGGATAACCGCGCCGGCGAAAACGGCGTGGATTGCGCGGCGCTGGGCGCTGACTGGGCTTCTTGCAACCGGGTGTTGTTCACCCTCAGCAACGACGGCCAGGCGATCGACGGCAAAGACTGGGTCATCTATTTCCACAGCCCGCGGCAGACCTTGCGGGTGGACAACGACCAGTTCAAGATCGCGCATCTGACCGGCGATCTGTACAAGCTGGAGCCGACCGCCAAATTCAGCGGTTTCCCGGCCGGTAAGGCGGTGGAAATCCCGGTGGTCGCCGAATACTGGCAGCTGTTCAGAAACGACTTTCTGCCGCGTTGGTATGCCACCTCCGGCGACGCCAAGCCGAAAATGCTGGCGAATACCGACACCGAAAACCTGGATCAGTTTGTGGCGCCGTTCACCGGCGACCAGTGGAAGCGCACCAAGGACGACAAAAACATTCTGATGACGCCGGCTTCGCGCTTTGTCAGCAATGCCGATCTGCAGACGCTGCCCGCCGGCGCGCTGCGCGGCCAGATCGTGCCGACGCCGATGCAGGTGAAGGTCCACGCACAGGACGCCGACCTGCGCAAAGGGGTGGCGCTGGATCTGAGCACGCTGGTCAAGCCGGCGGCGGACGTCGTTAGCCAGCGTTTCGCGCTGCTGGGCGTGCCGGTTCAGACCAACGGTTATCCGATCAAGACCGATATCCAGCCGGGCAAGTTTAAAGGCGCGATGGCGGTATCGGGCGCCTATGAGCTGAAAATCGGCAAGAAAGAGGCGCGAGTGATCGGCTTCGATCAGGCCGGGGTGTTCTACGGGCTGCAGTCGATCCTGTCGTTAGTGCCGAGCGACGGCAGCGGCAAGATCGCCACGCTGGACGCCAGCGATGCGCCGCGCTTCCCGTATCGCGGCATTTTCCTCGACGTGGCGCGCAACTTCCATAAGAAGGACGCGGTGCTGCGTCTGCTGGATCAGATGGCGGCTTACAAGCTCAATAAATTCCACTTCCACCTGAGCGATGACGAAGGCTGGCGCATCGAGATCCCCGGCTTGCCTGAGTTGACGGAAGTCGGCGGCCAGCGCTGCCACGATCTGAGCGAAACCACCTGCCTGCTGCCGCAGTACGGCCAGGGACCGGACGTCTACGGCGGCTTCTTCAGCCGTCAGGACTATATCGACATCATCAAATACGCCCAGGCGCGCCAGATTGAGGTGATCCCGGAGATCGACATGCCGGCGCACGCCCGCGCCGCGGTGGTTTCGATGGAAGCGCGCTATAAAAAGCTGCATGCCGCCGGCAAAGAGCAGGAGGCCAACGAATTCCGTCTGGTGGATCCGACCGATACCTCCAACACCACCTCCGTGCAGTTCTTTAACCGCCAGAGCTACCTGAACCCGTGCCTGGATTCCTCCCAGCGCTTTGTCGACAAGGTGATCGGCGAGATTGCCCAGATGCATAAAGAAGCCGGGCAGCCGATCAAGACCTGGCACTTTGGCGGCGATGAGGCGAAAAACATCCGCCTGGGCGCCGGCTATACCGACAAGGCGAAACCGGAACCGGGTAAAGGCATCATTGACCAGAGTAATGAAGACAAGCCGTGGGCCAAGTCGCAGGTGTGCCAGACGATGATCAAAGAGGGCAAAGTAGCCGACATGGAGCACCTGCCGAGCTACTTCGGCCAGGAGGTCAGCAAGCTGGTGAAGGCGCACGGCATCGACAGAATGCAGGCCTGGCAAGACGGCCTGAAAGACGCCGAAAGTTCGAAGGCGTTCGCCACCTCGCGCGTGGGCGTCAACTTCTGGGACACCCTGTATTGGGGCGGTTTCGACAGCGTTAACGACTGGGCCAATAAAGGGTATGAAGTGGTGGTTTCCAACCCGGACTACGTCTACATGGACTTCCCTTACGAGGTGAATCCGGACGAGCGCGGTTACTACTGGGGCACCCGCTTCAGCGACGAGCGCAAGGTGTTCAGCTTCGCGCCGGACAACATGCCGCAGAACGCGGAAACCTCGGTCGACCGCGACGGCAACCACTTCAACGCCAAAAGCGACAAGCCGTGGCCGGGCGCCTACGGTCTGTCCGCTCAGCTGTGGAGCGAAACCCAGCGCACCGATCCGCAGATGGAATACATGATCTTCCCGCGCGCGCTTTCGGTGGCGGAACGCGCCTGGCACCGCGCCGGTTGGGAGCAGGACTATCGCGCCGGCCGCGAATACAAAGGCGGGGAAACCCACTTTGTCGATACCCAGGCGCTGGAGAAAGACTGGCTGCGCTTCGCCAATATCCTGGGCCAACGTGAACTGGCCAAGCTGGACAAAGGCGGCGTCGCTTATCGTCTGCCGGTGCCGGGCGCCCGCGTGGCGGGCGGCAAGCTGGAAGCGAATATCGCGCTGCCGGGATTGGGCATCGAGTATTCCACCGACGGCGGCAAGCAGTGGCAGCGCTATGACGCCAAGGCCAAGCCGGCGGTCTCCGGTGAAGTGCAGGTGCGTTCGGTCAGCCCGGACGGTAAACGCTACAGCCGCGCCGAGAAGGTCTAGGTCTGGCTCCGGGGCCCGTGGTTCTGGCGGCGGGCCGCATCATAATGAAGGGGGAATGCGTTCGCCCCCGCGCGTGCCGGCGTGGGGCGGATGTTGAAGTGAGAGCAGTACGTGGAGTCGCAGTGCCGCTGCAATGGTAGTATTTCATGACATGATCTTCCCCCGGCTTGTCCGGGGATTTTTTTGCCCGTTGTATGGCGGGCATAAAAAAACCGCCCCAATGTGAGGCGGTTTTTCATAGCCGGTCAGGCTTATTTCTTGTCGTGCAGCGATTCGTCTTCGCGGCAGTCACCGGTTTCACAGTGGCCGTACAGGTACAGACTGTGGTTGGTGAGCTTGATGCCGTGCTGCTTGGCGATATCACGCTGGCGCACTTCGATGGATTCATCACTGAATTCGATCACTTTGCCGCAGTCCAGGCAAATCAGGTGATCGTGGTGATGTTGTTGGGTCAGCTCGAACACGGACTTGCCGCCTTCGAAATTGTGACGTGTCACAATGCCCGCATCGTCAAACTGGTTCAGTACGCGATAAACCGTCGCCAGGCCGATCTCTTCGCCCATATCAATCAGTTTTTTGTACAAATCTTCCGCACTGACGTGATGGCATTCCGGATTTTGCAGTACTTCCAGGATTTTGAGTCGCGGAAGCGTGACTTTTAAGCCGGCCTTCTTCAATGCGATGTTGTTGTCGGTCATGCGAATTCAGTCCTGTTACTATGCTAATCAAGTTGAGGCGTACTCGCCTGTGGCATCGGTCGGCACAAAGAGTTAATGCGTCTCATTATAGAACCGGTTGTACTAAATGGAAACCGCCGGTTGTTAACAAAGATATAATTGCACTATTGCATGTTTTGCATGCAACGCCTTGATGGATGGGATAAACCGATATCTCAGTCTACCGTGACGGGGTGGGAAGTTACAAATCTGTAGCTTCTATCGCAGCAATCCCTGTTGCCGATGACGGCCCTGTCGGCACACTATGCACTTTACAGGGCCTTTGTTCAACCTTTCGCCAGTACCGGCGTTTAGCCGACGATATCGGCCAGGCTCAGCTCTTCGACGATCTGTTTGACCCAGGCGTCCACGCGCTCATTGGTCAGCTCCGGCTGACGGTCTTCGTCGATCGCCAGACCGATGAAGTGGTTGTCGTCCGCCAGGCCTTTGGATGCTTCGAAGTGGTAGCCTTTGGTCGGCCAGTGGCCCACGATGGCCGCGCCGCGCGGTTCGATGATGTCGCGGATGGTGCCCATCGCGTCACAGAAATATTCCGCGTAGTCTTCCTGGTCGCCGCAGCCGAACAGCGCCACCAGTTTGCCGTTGAAATCGACTTCTTCCAGCGTCGGGAAGAAATCATCCCAGTCACACTGCGCTTCACCGTAGTACCAGGTCGGGATACCCAGCAGCAGGATATCGAACCCTTCCAGGTCTTCTTTGCTGCTTTTGGCGATGTCATGCACTTCTGAGACATCGTCGCCAAACTGTTTCTGAAGAATTTTCTGGATCATTTTGGCAATGTTTTCGGTATTGCCAGTGTCGCTGCCAAAGAAAATGCCTACAGTAGCCATATCGCGTATAACCTTTAAATTCAATTAATTGCATTACTCGGCGCCGGCACTGCCGCCGATTAAAATGATGCCATGACAAGAGCCTTTCGCCACGGTGGCGGGCGCCGACAGGCGCAGTCTCTTACCGGTAAATGCGTATCATGCCAGAAAGTGGCGCCGGGGTTTTATCGCATTTATGCGATGCCGAAGGATGAAGAAAAGCGTGGTCGATCCGGCGTTGTCCTTAACGCCGCGCCGCGCGTGCGGCCGAAGAGATCAATGTTCCGGCTGTTCTTCCGCCAGTTGCGCCAACAGCATCTGCTCGATGAGTTCGCTGCGGCTGATGTTGCGCTGTTCCGCCAGTTTGTTCAGGGCGTCCACCGCATCCGCGTTGATTTTCAGCTCTACGCGCCGCAATCCGCGCACTTTATCGCGCCGTAACTGATTGCGCTTATTGATTCTAAGCTGTTCATCGCGGGAAAGCGGGTTGGTTTTCGGGCGCCCCGGACGGCGTTCATCTGCGAACAGATCCAGCGTCGTGCGATCCGTTTGTTCTTTTGCCATAGGTAGCGGTACTGCAAGGGAGTTTGCATCAAAAAGCGCTCGCACGCTTCCGGAGGCATCGATTAACACACTTCGGGCCAATAAACCCTAACCCAAATTTACCCCCGAACCGGCGTTCGCGAACGCGCTGGCGCGGCGGCAAAATTATAGCGCGCCATATTACCCCAGCAGATGGAGCGGCGACAATGCCTAACTGCGGGCTAAACGCGCTAAGCCGTTATCTTTAGCGCGTTTTTTCGCCAGATTAACGTATTTTTCAGGCTTCGCCGAGGAAACGGTGGATGGCGCGCAGCACCGCTTCCGGTTTTTCGGCGTGCACCCAATGGCCGGTGCCGGCGACGACGTGCGCGCGGGCCTGCGGGAACTGGCGGGCGATGTCTGCACGGTAGCTGTCCTGCACGTACGGCGACAGGCCGCCGCGAATGAACAGGGTCGGGTGTGGCCAGGCCGGGACTTCCTGCCAGCCGGTGATGTCTTCGTAGCGTTCGATCAGCACCGGCAGGTTGAAGCGCCATTCACCGTTATGGAAGGACTTCAGCAGGAACTGGATCACGCCTTCTTCCTGCAGGTAGTCGCGCATCAACTGGGCGGCCGCCTGGCGCTGGGTGATGCCGGCGGCGCTGACGGCCTTCAGCGCGGTGAAGATCTCGTCATGACGTCGGGTCTGGTAATCCACCGGCGCGACGTCGATGACGATCAGCTTGGCGATGCGCTCGGGCGCGATGGCGGTCAGCGCCATCGCCGCTTTGCCGCCCATCGAGTGGCCGATGACGATCGCTTTCTCCAGCTGCAGTTCGTCGAGCAGCGCCAGCAGATCCTGCGCCATGGCGGGGTAGTTCATGTCGTCGGCGCGCGGGGAGAGGCCATGGTTGCGCAGATCGACCTTGATCACACTGTGCTGTTTATGGAGATCGCGCGCCAGCACGCCCAGGTTGTCGAGATTGCCGAACAGGCCGTGGATCAGCAGCACCGGCAGCGCGTCTGACTCGGCGGCCAGCAGTTGATAATGTAATTTCATGGCGAAGTTCATACTGAGAGAGATTCAGATTAGGGTATCATGATTGAATCGCACGATGAATCATGCGGAATTTTCGCGGCGCGGGCTTGGCAGTGCCGGCTATAGGTATTAGTCTGCATTTGCCGTCCGGAGGCACATTGTTGTGTTCGCCCCAGCGCTTTTAACCTTATAATCCCATGGCTTGAATGCAGGATCTGGCTTCAGGTTCTAAGTAGAAAAAACAGTATTGGATAAAGATGAAAACTATTGAAGTCGACGAAGAGCTTTACCGTTATATTGCCAGCCACACGCAACACATCGGTGAAAGCGCGTCCGATATTTTACGCCGCATGTTGAAATTCACCGCCGGTCAGCCGGTGCGCGTGTTGCCTGCCGCCAGTGCGTCGTCGTCCGTCGAACTGGAAAAAGCGGCGCCGGTTCAGCGCCCGCGCGATCGCGTACGCGCCGTGCGTGAACTGCTGCTGTCGGATGAATACGCCGAGCAGAACAAAGCGGTCAACCGTTTCATGCTGGTGCTGTCCACGCTGTACACCCTCGATGCCGCCGGTTTCGCCGCCGCCACCGAGGCGTTGACCGGCCGCACCCGCACCTATTTCGCCGGCGATCAGCAGACCCTGCTGGCCAACGGCACGCACACCAAGCCGAAGCATGTGCCGGGCACCCCTTACTGGGTGATCACCAATACCAATACCGGCCGCAAGCGCAGCATGATCGAACACATCATGCAGGCGATGCAGTTCCCGGCGGAACTGATCGAGAAAGTTTGCGGTACCGTCTAATTTAGCGAACAGCCCGTCATGATGGCCGTGCGCGACGTATTTGCCCGGTCACCGACAGGGATGAGGGAGATATGTCGATGGCGAATAATCCACGTGCCGGGCAGCCCGCCCGTCAAAGCGATCTGATCAACGTAGCCCAGCTGACGTCGCAGTACTATGTGCTGCAACCGGAAGCCGGCAATGCCGCACATGCGGTGAAGTTTGGCACTTCCGGCCACCGCGGCAGCGCGCAGCGCCACAGCTTCAATGAGGCGCACATCCTCGCCATCGCTCAGGCGATCGCCGAAGTTCGTCATCAGCAGGGCACCACCGGCCCGTGCTACGTGGGCAAAGACACCCATGCGCTGTCCGAGCCGGCCTTTATTTCCGTGCTGGAAGTGCTGACCGCCAACGGCGTCGATGTGATCGTGCAGGAAAACAACGGCTTCACGCCAACGCCGGCGGTATCGCACGCCATTCTGTGCCACAACCGCCGCGGCGGCGCGCAGGCTGACGGCATCGTCATTACGCCGTCCCACAACCCGCCGGAAGACGGCGGCATCAAATACAACCCGCCGAACGGCGGCCCGGCTGACACCAACCTGACGTCGGTGATCGAAAAGCGCGCCAACGAACTGCTGGCGCAGCAGCTGAAAGGCGTTCAGCGCCAGTCGCTGGACAAGGCCTGGAACAGCGGCCACCTGCACGCCAAAGATTTGGTGCAGCCTTATGTCGAAGGGCTGGTTGACGTGGTCGACATGCCGGCCATTCAACGCGCCGGCCTGAAGCTGGGCGTGGATCCGCTCGGCGGCTCCGGCATCGCCTATTGGCAGCGGGTAGCGGAACACTACAAGCTGGATCTGACGCTGGTGAACGACTCCATCGATCAGACCTTCCGCTTCATGCACCTGGACCACGACGGCATCATCCGCATGGATTGCTCGTCCGAGTCGGCGATGGCCGGCCTGCTGGCGCTGCGCGACAAATTCGATCTGGCGTTCGCCAACGATCCGGATTATGACCGCCACGGCATCGTCACGCCGAAAGGCCTGATGAACCCGAACCACTATCTGGCGGTAGCCATCAACTACCTGTTCCAACATCGCCCGCAGTGGGGCGCCGATGTGGCGGTAGGTAAAACGCTGGTGTCTAGCGCGATGATCGACCGCGTGGTGGCTGACCTGGGTCGCAAGCTGGTGGAAGTGCCGGTCGGTTTCAAATGGTTCGTGGACGGCCTGTTCGACGGCAGCCTGGGCTTCGGCGGTGAAGAGAGCGCCGGGGCCTCGTTCCTGCGTTTCAACGGCCAGCCGTGGTCGACCGACAAAGACGGCATCATCATGTGCCTGCTGGCGGCTGAAATCACCGCGGTAACCGGTGAGAACCCGCAGCATCATTATGACGATCTGGCCAAGCGCTTCGGCGCGCCGAGCTACAACCGTATCCAGGCGCCGGCAACCCATGCGCAGAAAGCGGCGCTGTCCAAGCTGTCGCCGGAGATGGTCAAGGCCAGTACGCTGGGCGGGGATCCGATCACCGCACGTCTGACTGCGGCGCCGGGCAACGGCGCGTCGATCGGCGGCCTGAAAGTCATGACCGACAACGGCTGGTTCGCGGCCCGTCCTTCCGGCACCGAAGAGGCTTACAAGATCTACTGCGAGAGCTTCCTCGGGGCGGAACACCGCGAGAAGATTGAGCACGAAGCGGTCGAGATCGTCAGCGAAGTGCTGGCTTCCGCCAAGTAATCGCTTTTCTTGATGGATAAAAAGCGCTGTTTTTACAGCGCTTTTTTTATGCCTGCAATTTAGATATATCTTTTTCACGGCACGCGCTTGCGCATTTAGATATATCGATCTAGATTAGCGTTATCGACGCTGTTTAGATATATCTAAACAACCTCGTATTGATGTTCACTGTTAAAGCGAGGTATCACCCTATGTTTCATCGATTAGGTTTACACCGGCATCACCACCACCCTCATGCGTGCGAAGAGGGGCGCCGTCATCGCGGCGGGCGTCATCACTTCGGCGGCGAAGGCGAAGAGCACGGCCGAGGTGGGCGCGGCGGCCGGGGCGGGCGTCATCGTCTGTTCGAACACGGCGATCTGCGCCTGGTGTTGCTGGCGCTGGTGGCGCGCAAGCCCAGCCACGGATACGAATTGATCAAGGCGATCGAGGAAGCCTCTTCCGGCCTGTATGTGCCGAGCCCGGGGGTGATTTACCCCACGCTGACGCTGCTGGAAGAACAGGATTTTCTCGAACCGCTCACCACCGGCAACGGCCGAAAAAGCTACCGCATCACCACGGCGGGTGAGGGCGAGCTGCAAAAGCATCAACAGGTGGTTGACATCATTCTGGCGCGTCTGGCGGGCGCCGGCCGCGAGCATCATCGGCACGGCAACCTGGCGGAAGGCATTTACGACGCCATGAACCGTCTGCGCAGCCTGCTGCGCGGCAACGTGATGCGCGCCGATCTCACGCCGCAGCAGGTGGAGCGCATCAACGCCGCGTTGCTGACCGCCGTGGCGGCGATCGAAAGTGAAATGCACATTCAACCCACGCAGCAGGAGGATAACTGATGCCCGGCCACCGTTTTAACATTACCGTTGAAGCCCTGAGCGACCGCCAGGGCAACCCCGTCGAGAAGGCACCGCTGAGTTTTGAGGTGACCAATCATGACGATATTCTCGAGATCGTCGAGCGCATTCGGGCGCGTGACGATCTGAACTTCGGCCCCGAGCAGAGCGCGGCCTTCGCCGTGGGGTTGAAACTGTTCTCCGAAGTGATGATCGAAAACCGCAAACACCCGGTGTTCGCTCCGCTGCGCGAGGCGTTTAAGGAATTTATGGTCGGATTGAAGAAAGGCCCGGCGGCGTAAAGGCGCGGCACACCGCGCTCGCCGGGGTTAAGGCATGAAACGGTAGCCGACGCCGGTTTCGGTCAGCAGGTGTTTGGGCCGGGCCGGATCGGCTTCGAGCTTCTGCCGCAAATGGCCCATGTAGATGCGCAGGTAGTGGCTGTGTTCCACGTAGTTCGGCCCCCAGACGTGGCTCAACAGCTGGCGTTGGGTAATCACCTTGCCGGCGTTGGCCAGCAGCTCCGCCAACAGGCGAAATTCTATCGGCGTCAGGTGCAGATCTTCGTCGTTGCGCAGCACCCGGCGATTCACCAGATCGACGGTGATCGCCGAAAAGCTCACCAGCGGGCTTTCCTGTTGGTTGGCGGAGTGGCGGCGCAGCGCGACCCGCACCCGCGCCAACAGCTCACCGATGCCGAACGGTTTGCTGAGATAGTCGTCGGCGCCGGCGTCCAGCGCGGCGATTTTGTCCTCTTCGGCGTTGCGCGCCGACAGTACGATCACCGGAATGGCGCTCCACTGCCGCAGATCGCGGATGTAGCTCAGCCCGTCGCCATCCGGCAACCCCAAATCCAGGATGATCAGATCCGGTTTGCGCGTGCCGGCCTCAATCAGCCCGCGCTGCAGCGTTTCACTTTCAAACACCCGCAGGCCTTCGCTCTCCAGCGCGGTGCGCACGAAGCGGCGGATTTCTTTTTCATCTTCAACAATCAGAATGTTGGTTGGCGTTATGCTCACGTTTCCCCTGCGTTGATTACAGATCGAAGGCGTCGCCGTCGATCTCGGGCGGTTTTTCCAGCGGCAGCACGAAGCGGAAGCTGGCGCCGCCGTTGGCGCCGTTTTCCGCCCAGATGCGGCCGTCATGCACTTCAATAATGGCACGACAAATCGCTAACCCCAAGCCTACGCCGGGGATCGCCGACTCTTTATTGCCGCGTGAAAACTTGTCGAAAATCAGCTGCAGCTGATCGGCGGGGATGCCGGGGCCGTTATCCCAGACCTCGACTTCCAGCCACTCGGGCAGCGTGCGGGCGCGAATGCCGATGGTGGCCTCGGCGCCGGCGTATTTATTGGCGTTTTCCAACAGGTTGGTGAACACCCGTTCCAGCAGGCTGCCGTCGCAGTTGACCAGGATCTGTTCCGGCGGCAGCTCGACCTCGATCGGATGCTGGCTGAGCAGCGGCTCCAGCATGTGCAGCGAGGCGCCGACGATCTCTTCCAGCGACTGCCACTCTTTACGCAGGCTGAAACCGCCGGACTGGATGCGCGCCATATCCAGCAGGTTGTTCACCAGCCGGGTGGTGCTCAGCACCTGCTGGCGGATCTGGCTGGCCTGGGTGGCGTGATTGGAGCCTTCGGCCGCCAGGTCCAGCGTGAGAATTTCCGCCTGGCCGAACAACACGGTCAGCGGGGTGCGCAGATCGTGCGACAGCGCCGCCAGCAGCGAGTTGCGCAGCTGTTCGCGTTCGGCGTCCAGCTTGGCTTCTTCGGCGCTGCGCGCCAGGTGCAGCCGTTCCAGCGCGCTGGCGATCAGCACTGCGAAGGTTTGCAGCAGCCGCTGTTGTTCCGGCACCATCAGCTGGCGCAGGTTGTTGGGTTCGATCGCCAACAGGCCGAAGGTCTGTTTGGGGGTATTGAGCGGCAGCAGTTGGTAAGGCACGCCGGGCAGGGTGTCGGTACCCGCGCCGGCCGGCAAGCCTTTGTCGAAACTCCAGCGCGCGATGGCTTCGTCTACCGACAGCAGTCCGCCTTCCTCGCCGATCATTTGCTGCAGCCGGCCGTCTTCCTGCGGCAGCAGCAGCACGGTTTTCGCCTGGAAGCTGCTGGAGAGGAAATGACGGCTGGTGTTGGCGATGTCGGCCACGGTCAGCGCGCGGCTCAGCCCGCGCGACATTTCGTACAGATGGCGCGCCCGCTGCTCGCGATAGCGCGCCACCCGGGCCTGATAACGCACCCCGGCGGTCAGATTGCCGATGATGATGCCGACGGCGAGCATCACGCCGAAGGTCAGCAGATACTGCATATCGCTGACGGCGAACGACCATTCGGGCTGGACGAAGAACAGATCGAAGCTGGCGACGTTGATCACCGCCGCCAGCACCGACGGCCAGCGGCCGAAGAACAGCGCGACGATCGCCACGCCGAGCAGGTAGACCATCACCAGGTTGGCCTGATCGAAGCCCGGCAGCAGCCACTGCGAGAGCAGGGTAATCAGCGCACACAGCGCTATCGCCACCGCGCAGCCGCGCAGTTGCATGCGCCATTTCTCATTGAAGCTGCGGCCGTCGTGCTCCTTGCCCGGCGGGGGCTGCGCGGCGTCGCTGTCCAGCGCCACGATCACCAGATCGAGATCCGGGCCCAGCCGGCCGAGGCGATCGGCGAAGCTGCCGCGCAGTTTCCAGCGCTGCTCGCTGCGGCGGCCGATGATGATTTTGCCGAGGTTATGCTCGCGGGCGTAGCGCAGCACCGCGCGCTCTTCGGACGGATCGGCCAGGGTGGCGGTTTCGGCGCCCAGCTCCTGCGCCAGCCGCAGCGCGCGCAGAATGGCGCGGCGCTGGTTTTCCGGCAGCCGGTGCAGCTTGGGGGTTTCCACGTAGACTGCATGCCAATGGCAGCCAAGCCGCGCCGCCAGCCGGGCGGCGATGCGCACCAGCTTTTCGTTGCCACTGCTGTGGCCGACGCACAGCAGAATGCTGTCGCGGGTGTGCCACACTTTCTCGCGCCCCTGGGTGTCGCGAAACTCGCGCATCTGATCATCGACCCGATCGGCGGTGCGGCGCAGCGCCAACTCGCGCAGAGCGATCAGGTTGCCTTTACGGAAAAAATGCTCGATGGCGCGCTCGGCCTGGCCGGGAATATACACTTTGCCTTCGTGCAGCCGTCGGCGCAGATCGTCCGGCGGCAGATCGACCAGCACCACTTCGCTGGCCTCGTCAAACACGTGGTCGGGCACCGTTTCGCGCACCCGCACGCCGGTCACGCCGCCCACCACGTCGTTCAGACTTTCCAGATGTTGCACGTTGACGGTCGTCAGCACGTCGATGCCGGCGTCCAGCAGCTCTTCCACATCCTGCCAGCGTTTGGGGTGGCGCGAACCGTGGGCGTTGCTGTGCGCCAGTTCGTCCATCAGGATCAGCGCCGGGTGGCGCGCCAGCGCGGCGTCGAGATCGAATTCATGCACCAGTCGCCCGCGGTGCTGGATGCGTTTTTGCGGCAGCAGCGCCAGGCCGTCGAGCAGGGCGGCGGTCTCGTTGCGGCCGTGGGTTTCCACCACGCCGACCAGCACATCCAGCCCCTGAGCGCGCAAGCGCTGGGCTTCCTGCAGCATGGCGTAGGTTTTGCCCACGCCGGCGCAGGCGCCGAAGAATACCTTCAACCGGCCGCGCGGTTTTTCATTGGCCAGCGCCAGCAGGCTATCGGGATCGGGACGCTGCTGTTCTTCTTCGACCATGGCAATTCCTTGTGTTACCAAGCAAAAAGGGGTTCGGCACGCCGAACCCTATCACTATGCTGAATACGGCGCGTTACTTCAACGCATCCAGCGCCAGGTTCAGCTTCAACACGTTCACCACCGATTCGCCCATGAAGTTGGGCGTGGCCCGATCGGTGTTGTCTTCGATCAGTTTGGCGATCTGTTCCGGCGGCAGATGACGCGCCGCCGCGACCCGCGCCAGCTGATACCGCGCCGCGGCGATCGAGATCTGCGGATCCAGCCCGCTGCCGGAGGCGGTCAGCAGATCCACCGGGATCGGGCCGCGCATCGCAGGATTGGCCTGGCGCAGCTGCGCTGCGCGCTCGGCGATAGCCTTATCCAGCGCCGGGTTGGTGGCCGCCAGGTTGCTGCCGGCGGAGGCCAGTGGATTATAGGCCGAATCGCCGGTGGCCGACGGGCGGCCCCAGAAATAGTCGGCGCGCGTGAAGTTTTGGCCGATCAGCGCGGAGCCGACCGCCTTGTCGCCCTGGTACAGCAGCGAACCGTTAGCCGAGCCCGAAAACAGCAGCTGCGCCAGCCCGGTGGTCAGCAGCGGATAGGCGATGCCGGTGATCAGTGTCAGCAGGATCACCATCACCAGCGCAGGTCGTAAATACGTCATGTTCATTTCCCTCAATGGTTAACCGGCGACGTGCAGCGCGACCAGGATCAGGTCGATCAGTTTGATGCCGACGAACGGCACCAGCAGGCCGCCGACTCCGTACAGCCACAGGTTGCGGCGCAGCAGGGCCGCGGCGCTCATCGGTTTGTAGCTCACCCCTTTCAGCGCCAGCGGGATCAGGAACACGATCACCAGGGCGTTGAAGATCACCGCCGACATGATGGCGGAGGCCGGGGAATGCAGATGCATCACGTTCAGCGCGTTCAGCTGCGGATAGGTGGCCGCGAACGCCGCCGGAATGATGGCGAAGTATTTGGCCACGTCGTTGGCGATGCTGAAGGTGGTCAGCGAGCCGCGCGTCATCAGCATCTGTTTGCCGATATGCACCACTTCGATCAGCTTGGTCGGGTTGGAATCCAGATCGACCATGTTGCCCGCCTCTTTGGCGGCCTGGGTGCCGGAGTTCATCGCCACCGCCACATCGGCCTGCGCCAGCGCCGGGGCGTCGTTGGTGCCGTCGCCGGTCATCGCCACCAGACGGCCTTCCGCCTGATACTGGCGGATCAGCGCCAGCTTGGCTTCCGGCGTGGCTTCCGACAGGAAGTCGTCCACTCCGGCTTCGGCGGCGATCGCCGCCGCGGTCAGTGGGTTATCGCCGGTGATCATCACCGTTTTGATGCCCATCTTGCGCAGCTCATTGAAGCGCTCTTTGATGCCGCCTTTGACGATATCCTTCAGCGCCACCACGCCCAGCACCCGGGCGCCTTCCGCCACCACCAGCGGCGTGCCGCCGGTGCGCGCCACGCTTTCCACCAGGTCGTCCACCGCCCGCGGGAAGTGGCCCTGATTGGATTCGACGTGACGGCGAATGGCATCCACTGCGCCTTTGCGGATCATGCGTTCCTGCACGTTGACGCCGCTCATGCGGGTCTGGGCGGAGAAGGGCACGAAGGTGGCGTTCAGCGCCTGCAGATCGCGCTCGCGCAGGTTAAAGCGCTGTTTGGCCAACACCACGATGCTGCGGCCTTCCGGCGTTTCGTCCGCCAGCGAGGCCAGCTGCGCGGCGTCCGCCAGCTCTTGCTCTTTCACGCCCGGCGCCGGCAGGAACTCCGACGCCTGGCGGTTGCCCAGCGTGATGGTGCCGGTTTTATCCAGCAGCAGCACGTCCACGTCGCCGGCGGCTTCCACCGCGCGGCCGCTGGTGGCGATCACGTTGGCGCCGAGCATGCGGCTCATCCCGGCCACGCCGATGGCGGACAGCAGGCCGCCGATGGTGGTGGGGATCAGGCAAACCAGCAATGCGACCAGCACGGTGATGGTGACCACGCTGCCGCTGCCGGCCGCCTCGACGCTGTATTGCGAGAACGGGAACAGGGTGGCGGTGGCCAACACGAACACGATGGTCAGCGCCACCAGCAGGATGGTCAGCGCGATCTCGTTCGGCGTTTTGCGGCGCTTGGCGCCTTCCACCATGGCGATCATGCGATCGAGGAAGGTTTCCCCCGGGTTGACGCTGCACTGCACCACCAGCCAGTCAGACAGCACGCGGGTGCCGCCGGTGACCGAGGAGAAGTCGCCGCCGGATTCGCGGATCACCGGGGCGGATTCGCCGGTGATGGCGCTTTCATCCACCGAAGCGCCGCCTTCCAGCACCTCGCCGTCGCACGGGATGGTGTCGCCGGCTTCCACCAGCACGATATCGCCTTTGCGCAGGCTTTCGGCGGCCACTTTCTCCGTGGCGCCGTCGCGGCGCGGGCCGGCCAGCTTTTTCGCCCAGCTGGTTTTCTTGGTGCCCCTCAGGCTTTCCGCCTGGGCCTTGCTGCGCCCTTCGGCCAGCGCCTCGGCGAAGTTGGCGAACAGCACGGTGAACCACAGCCACAGGGCGACGCTGCCGGTAAAGGCGGCGGCGCCGTCGGTTTGGCCGGCGAGGATCGCCAGCCAGATGGCGGTGGTCAGCAGGCTGCCGATATACACCACGAACATCACCGGGTTGCGCCATTGAACGCGAGGGTCCAGTTTTTTCACCGCATCGATCAGCGCGGTGCGCACCAGGGCCGGTTCAAATAGCGCGCGTTGTTTGCGAGTCATCTCTTATTCTCTCTCTGTGACGTCGGTTAGTTTGCCAACCAAAGCTGCAAATGCTCGGCCACCGGGCCCAGCGCCAGCGCCGGCACGAAGGTCAGCGCACCCACCAGCAGCACGGTGCCGATCAGCAGGCCGATAAACAGCGGCCCATAGGTCGGCAGGGTGCCGTTGCCCGCCGGCTGACGCTGCTTGGCGCTCAGCGAACCGGCGATCGCCAGCACCGGCAGGATCACCCCGAAGCGGCCGACGAACATGGCGAAGGCCAGCAGCAGGTTGTAGAACGGCGTATTGACGCTCAACCCGGCGAAGGCGCTGCCGTTGTTGTTGGCGGCGGAAGACAGGGCGTACAGCACTTCGCTGAAGCCGTGGGCGCCCGGGTTGAGGATGCCGGCGCGGCCCGCGTCGGTGCCGATGGCCAGCGCGCTGCCCAGCAACACCAGCGTCGGCGTGACCAGGATCGCCAGCGCGGTCATCTTCATGTCGTAAACGTCGATCTTCTTGCCCAGGTATTCCGGGGTGCGGCCGATCATCAGGCCGGCGATAAACACCGTCAGCAGCACGAACAGCAGCATGCCGTACAGGCCGGAGCCGACGCCGCCGAACACCACTTCACCGATCTGCATCAGCCACATCGGCACCATGCCGCCCAGCGCGGTGAAAGAGTCGTGCATGGCGTTGACCGCCCCGCAGGACGCGGCGGTGGTCACCACCGAGAACAGGCTGGTGGCGAGAATGCCGAAGCGCGACTCTTTGCCTTCCATATTGATGTTGCTGTCGGCGCCCAGCGCGCTCAGGTGCGGGTTGCCCGCCAGCTCGGCGACCATCACCACCACCACCGCCACCACGAAGATCAGCGCCATCGCCCAGATCAGCGCATGGCCCTGGCGGTTTTCACCGGCCAACTGGCCGAAGGAGAAGCACAGCGCGCAGGGGATCAGGAAGATGGCCAGCATTTGTACGAAGTTGGTCAGCACGGTTGGGTTCTCGAACGGGTGCGCCGAGTTGGCGCCGAAGAAGCCGCCGCCGTTGGTGCCGAGCATTTTGATCGCTTCCTGCGAGGCCACCGGCCCCATCGGCAGCGTCTGCTGCGCGCCTTCGAGCGTGGTGACGTGCAGGTAAGGCAGGAAGTTTTGCAGCGTGCCCTGGCTGACGAAGAACAGGGCGATCGCCAGCGCGATCGGCAGCAGCACATACAGCGTGATGCGGAACAGATCGGCCCAGGCGTTGCCGACGGTCTTGCCGGCGCGGCGGGTGAAGGCGCGGATCAGCGCAAAGGCCACGGCGATGCCGGTGGAGGCGGAGACGAAGTTCTGCACCGCCAGCCCGGCCATCTGGCTGAAATAGCTGAGGGCGCTTTCGCCGCTGTAGGCCTGCCAGTTGGTGTTGGTGACGAAGCTGACGGCGGTGTTGAGCGCCAGATCCCAGGAGAGGCCCGGGAAGCCTTGCGGGTTGAGCGGCAGCGAGCCCTGCGTCATCAGCAGGGCGAACAGCAGCGCCAGGCCGAGCAGGTTAAACGCCAGGATCGCTAGCGCGTACTGCCACCAGTTCATTTCGGTGGCGCGGATGCCGCAGGCGCGCCAGACCCCGGCTTCCACCCCGCGCAGCGCAGGCAGCGGCTCACCCTCGATCAGGCGCGCCATAAAACCGCCCAGCGGCCGTGCCAGCAGCAGAAGCACCAGCAGGAAACTGGCGATCAGTAAAAAGGCTGAAGCCGCCATCAGAAATCCTCCGCGTTAAACAGGGCGTAGACCAGATAGGCCAACAGCAGCAGAACCAACAGCGCACCACCAATAACGCTGAAACTCACGGGACACCTCCAGAGGTGTTGTTTTTGATAGAGGCAGTGTAGGGAGCGGGGTAGAAAGAAGATGAAAAAATCGCGCGGGCGGGTGTAAAAAAAGTATAAAAATGACTGAAATTTCAGCGGAAATTGGCCATTTCAGGCAGCCTGCTTGCGGCGAGATTGCGCCTGATGTGTGAATAAGCAGGGGCTGAGGCGTGGGATGAAGAACCGAATAATAACCACAATGTAACCCATGTTTAGTTAAAAATTAACTTTATTGTAACAAAATTACGAATCAGCATGGTGATTAGCGATTTTTTGTGCGATTTAGTGGTCGGATGAGTAGTAAACTTTCATCAAGTGCGCTAAAATTTTGTCCAGTTACCAAATTACCGATTGTTCATTTGATACGCCCACGCCGTTTTCCCTGACAAATCAACGGCAGGCGTTTTTAAGGAGGTTCGCATGTCTACGACCTATCACGCTTATTCATTGCATCGGATTCTCCTGCGCCGCAGCGCAGTGGTGATCGCGGGCATTTTGGCCCTGCCGGTGATGCTGTTCCGCAGCGATCGCGGGCGTTTTTACAGCTACCTGCACCGCGTCTGGTCAAAAACCAGCGATAAGCCGGTCTGGCTGCAGCAGGCGGAACTGGCGTCCTGCGATTTCTACTGAGCCACTACTGATTCACGAAAAACCCTCGCCCTGTGGCGGGGGTTTTTTTATGCCTATAGCCGCCCCTATCAAGCGCAAGGTCGTATTCGGCAAGCCATTCTTCTACACTTTCCTCAATCGGCTAACAACGCGGGAGAGCGGTATGAGTGACAAGATCCCTATCGGCATCAGCGCCTGTTTACTGGGCGATGCGGTGCGTTTCGACGGTGGCCACAAGCGGCTGGCCTTTGCGGTGGAACAGTTGGCGCCCTATGTGCGCTTTGAGCCCGTTTGCCCGGAAATGGCGATTGGTCTGCCTACGCCGCGCCCGGCGCTGCGCCTGGTGAAACAGGCGCAGCCATGGCCGGCGATGCGTTACAGCAACGACGCCGGCGTGGATCTGACTGAGGAGATGCGCAGTTTCTCCTCGCAGCGCGTGGCCGCGTTGCAGCACCTCTGCGGTTATATCGTCTGCGCCAAGTCGCCGAGCTGCGGACTGGAGCGGGTGCGGGTCTACAGCGAGAACGGCAAAGACTCGCGTAAAAACGGCGTCGGGCTGTTTACCGCTGAACTGCTGCGTCAGATGCCGTGGCTGCCGGTGGAAGAAGACGGACGATTGCAGGATGCGGCATTGCGGGAAAACTTCATTGAACGGGTGTACGCGCTGTATGAGCTGAATATGCTGTGGCGCCAGGGGCTGACCCGCGGCGGGTTGATCGCGTTTCACAGCCGCTACAAGCTTTCACTGTTGGCGCATTCGCAGCCGGCTTATCGCGAGCTGGGGCGCTTCGTCGCCGATATTCACCGCTGGGACTCGCTGGAGGCCTTCGCCGTGGAATACCGCAGCCGCCTGATGGCGCTGTTGGCGCACAAAGCAACGCGGCGCAACCACACCAACGTGCTGATGCACGTGCAGGGCTACTTCCGCCGTCAGCTCAGCGCGGCGCAGCGTCAGGAACTGGCGCACCTGATCGACCGTTATCGGCAGGGCATGCAGCCGCTGCTGGCGCCGATCGCGCTGCTTAAGCATTACATGGCGGAATACCCCGACCGCTATCTGGCGGAACAACGTTATTTCGAACCTTACCCGGAGGCGCTGCGTTTGCGTTACGGCCATTGATTGACAAGGAGTTTTATGACCACGCATCTGGTCTGGTTGCGTAACGATCTGCGTATCACCGACAACAAAGCGCTGCACGCCGCCTGCAGCGATCCCGAAGCCCGGGTGCTGGCGGTGTTTATCGCCACCCCGCAGCAGTGGCGGCAACATGAGATGGCGCCGCGGCAGGCGGCGCTGATCCACGCCAGCCTGCGGGCGGTGCAGCAGGCGTTGGCGCAAAAAGGCATTGCGCTGCATTGCCATGCTGGCACGGACTTTGCCTCGTCGATCGACTGGCTGGCGGACTATTGCGAGCGAGAGCAGGTAGATGCGCTGTTTTACAATCGCCAGTACGAACTGAATGAACGGCGCCGCGATGCGCGGTTGGAACAGCGATTGAGCGACCGGGTGGCGTGCCGCGGTTTCGATGACAGCCTGCTGTTGCCGCCGGGCAGCGTGCAAACCGGCGGCGGCGAGATGTACAAGGTCTATACGCCGTTTCGCAACGCTTTCATTCAGCGCCTGACCGAGTCCGATCTCAGCTGCCTGCCGGCGCCTAAAACCCGTGCCGGTGGCGCGTTGCCTGCGCCTGAGGCGCCGGCGGCGTTCGATTACCCCGCGGCGGACATCGGGGGGGACTATCCCGCCGGCGAGGAGGCCGCGCTGCAGCGGCTGCGCGCCTTTTGTCGTGAGCAGGTGCAGGATTACCTTCGCCAGCGCGATCTGCCCGCCATCGCCGGCACCAGCAGCCTGTCGCCCTATCTGGCGATTGGCGCGCTGTCGCCGCGCCAGTGCTTCAATCGCCTGCGCGCCGAATGCCCACGGTTGCTGGAAGATCGCGAGAGCGGCGCTTTCGCCTGGCTGAACGAGCTGATTTGGCGCGAGTTCTACCGCCATCTGCTGGTGGCCTATCCCGAGCTGTGCCGCCATCGGCCGTTTATCGCCTGGACGGACAAAGTGCGCTGGCGCGATGACGCGGCGAAGCTGCAGGCCTGGCAGCGGGGCGAGACCGGCTACCCGATCGTCGATGCCGCCATGCGCCAACTGAACGCCACCGGCTGGATGCATAACCGGCTGCGCATGATCAGCGCCAGTTTCCTGGTGAAGGATCTGCTGATCGACTGGCGGGCCGGGGAGCGCTACTTCATGTCGCAACTGCTGGACGGCGATCTGGCGGCCAACAACGGCGGCTGGCAGTGGGCGGCGTCCACCGGCACCGACGCCGCGCCGTATTTCCGCATCTTCAACCCGACGACGCAGGGTGAACGTTTTGATCCACAAGGCACTTTTATCCGTAAATGGTTGCCGGAACTGGCGGATGTGCCCGACAATGACATCCATCATCCTCACCGTTGGGCGGAAAAACAGCCATGCGTGCTGAATTACCCGCTGCCGATCGTCGATCATAAGCAAGCCCGCCTGGAGACGCTGGCGGCGTTCGAGGCGGCGAAACGGGGAGAGTCTTGAGGCAACTGCAAGGAGCGACGCAATGATGAAAAAGGTGTTGGCCCTGTGCCTGAGCGGCTATTCCGCGCTGGCGATCGCCGGCTTTGACGTGGTGGCGCTGGGCGTCGACGGCGGCGTCAGCGACGGCAACCTGACTTCCTACCTGATCCGCAGCGACAATCAGCCGCAGTATGTGGCGCTGGACGCCGGTTCGCTGCTGCCGGGCATCGCCAAAGGGCTGGAGAAGGGCAGCTTCCCGCAGGTGACCGCCGAGTTGGCCGCGCCTTACACGCCGCAGGGCCATGTGTTCCGGCAGTTGATCGGCGGCTATTTCATCAGCCACGGCCATCTGGACCACGTGGCGGGGCTGATCGTCGGCTCGCCCGAGGACAATAAAAAAACCGTTTACGCCCAGGCGGACACCGTGCTGACCCTGCGTAATCACTACTTTAACTGGAAGGCCTGGCCGAACTTTACCGACGCCGGCAACGGTGCGCGGCTGGGCACCTACCGGCTGCAAACGGTGCGGCCGCAGCAGCGGTTTACCCTCGGGCTGACCGGGTTGACCGGCGTGATGTACCCGCTCAGTCACGATCGCTACCCGTCGTCGATGCTGCTGATTTCCAACGGTAACGAGTTCTTCGCCTACTTCGGCGATACCGGGCCGGATAAGGTGGAGCAGTCGCGCGATCTCGATACCGTCTGGCGCGCGCTGGGGCCGCTTGTCGAGCAGAAAAAGCTCAAAGGCATGATTATCGAAACCTCTTACCCCAACGGGATGGAGGACAAACATCTGTACGGTCATTTGACGCCGGCCTGGCTGCTGAAGGAGCTGAAGAACCTGACACAGTACAGCGGCGGCGAAGGCTCGCTGAAGGGTCTGCCGGTGGTCATCAGCCACATCAAGCCCAGCCTGAAGCAGGGCGAAGACGCGCGCGCCGCCATTGCGCAGCAGCTGACGCAGGGCAACGATCTGGGGGTGAAATTCATCCTGATGGCGCAGGGCGACCGGCAGACATTTTGACTATGAAGAGAGAAGAGAATGCGTAACCTCGATCTGGAACAACTGATCAACACGGAACTGAACGCCGCGGCGTTTCAGGACTACGCCCCCAACGGTTTGCAGGTAGAAGGCCGCCCGCACGTGCAGCGCATCGTGACCGGCGTCACCGCCTGTCAGGCGCTGCTGGACGCCGCGGTGGCGCATCAGGCCGACGCGATTATCGTACACCACGGCTATTTCTGGAAAAACGAGGCGCCGGCGGTGCGCGGCATGAAACGCAATCGCCTGAAAACGCTGCTGACCCACGATATCAATCTGTACGGCTACCACCTGCCGCTGGACGCGCATCCGGTGCTGGGCAACAACGCGCAGCTGGCGCAGGCGCTGGGCATCCGGGTGATTGGCGACGTCGAGCCGCTGGTGCCGCACGGCGAATTTGAACAGCCGCTGACCGGTGAAGCACTGCAGCAGCGTATCGAAAGCCGACTGGGGCGCGCGGTGCTGCACTGCGGCGATAACGCGCCTGAACATATTCGCCGGGTGGCCTGGTGCACCGGCGGCGGCCAGGGCTTTATCGACAGCGCGGCGCGTTTCGGCGTCGATGCGTTCATCAGCGGTGAAGTGTCTGAGCAGACCATTCACAGCGCGCGTGAAATGGGCGTACATTTCTTCGCCGCCGGTCACCATGCCACCGAGCGCGGCGGCGTGAAAGCGTTGGGTGAGTGGCTGGCCCAGCACCACGGCTTTGATGTGACCTTTATCGATATCCCGAATCCCGCCTGATTTTTTTCTTCCCCGGATCCAGCCCGGCCTGTGCGCCGGCTGAATCCTTTTATCGCGCTATTTCCTTATTTTCCTTATGGTTGCGCTCTATTGACAGCCGGGGCCGCGTCACGCATAACTGGTGTGTTTTTCAGCGCGATAATAATAAGGAGAATAAGGGTGCAACAAGCGCGTTATTACCTGTTGGGTGAAAGAGCGGTAGTGCTTGAACTGTCGCCGCCGGTGACGTTGCCGAGCCAGCAGCGCATCTGGGCGCTGGCGGAAAAGCTGAATCACCATCCCGACGTGCGGGAAGTGGTGCCGGGGATGAACAACCTGACGCTGTTGCTGCATACGCCGCAGGCCGACGCCGAAGCGATGCTGGCGTTGCTGCAGCAGGGCTGGGAAAGCAAAGAGCGCCTGACGCCGGAGTCGCGCCAGGTGGATATTCCGGTTGTCTACGGCGGGGAACAGGGCCCCGACCTGGATGAGGTGGCGCGCCATACCGGCATGACGCCGCAACAGGTGGTGGAATGTCACGCGGCGGCAGCTTATGTGGTCTATTTTCTCGGCTTTCAGCCGGGCTTCTCCTATTTGGGCGGCATGCCGGAACAACTGGCGACGCCGCGCCGCGCTGAACCGCGTCTGGCGGTGGCGGCCGGCTCCGTCGGCATCGGCGGCGGCCAGACCGGCATCTATCCGCTGGTGACGCCCGGCGGCTGGCAGCTGATCGGCCGCACGCCGTTGGCGTTGTTCAATCCGCATGAAATGCCGCCGACGCTGCTGCGTCCGGGCGATAACGTACGCTTTGTGCCGCAGAAGGAGGGCGTATGCTGATTATTCTGCGCGCCGGCATCTATACCACGGTGCAGGATTTGGGCCGCGAGGGATTCCGCCGTCTGGGCATCAGCACCGGTGGAGCGCTGGATCAACCGGCGATGAAGATCGCCAACCTGCTGGTGGGCAATGCGCCGGAGGCCGCCGGGCTGGAGATCACCCTCGGCCAGTTCAGCGCCGAGTTTACCCGTGCAGGCTGGATCGCCCTGACCGGCGCCGGCTGCGACGCGCAGCTGGACGGCAAGCCGCTGTGGACCGGCTGGCGCTATCCGGTGAAAAAGGGGCAGCGGCTGGCGCTGGGCACGCCGAAACGCGGCATGCGCAGCTACCTGGCGATCTCGGGCGGTATCGCCGTGCCGGAAATGCTGGGATCGTGCAGCACCGACATGAAAGCCGCCTTTGGCGGCCACGAAGGCCGTAACCTGAAGGACGGCGATCGGCTGCCGCTGGGCAACTCTGCCGCTCAACCGCAACATTCCTGCGGCGTGAAACAGCTGCTGTTCACCAACCGCATCCGTGCTTTGCCGGGGCCGGAGTACGCCGAGTTCAGCGAAGAGGCACAGGACACGTTCTGGCGCACCGCCTGGCAGCTCAGCCCGCAGAGCAACCGCATGGGCTACCGCCTGCATGGCGGCACGCCGCTGGCGCGCACCACTGAGAGAGAGATGCTGTCGCACGGCCTGATGCCCGGCGTGGTGCAGGTGCCGCACAACGGCCAGCCGATCGTGCTGATGGCTGATGCGCAAACCACCGGCGGTTACCCGCGCATCGCCTGCGTGATCGAAGCCGATCTCTACCATCTGGCGCAGGTCCGTCTCGGCGAACCGATCCACTTCGTTCTCTGCTCATTGGCCGAGGCGCAGCGCGCCAAGGCCGAGCAGGATCTCTTCCTTCGACAGATTGCCTGGGGGTTACATGATCGTTGATTTGAACGCCGATCTCGGCGAAGGCTGCGCCAACGACCAGGCGCTGCTGCAATTGGTGAGTTCGGCCAACATCGCCTGCGGCTTCCACGCCGGCGATGCGCAGACCATGCGTCAGTCGGTGCGCTGGGCATTGCAGTACGGCGTGGCGATTGGCGCCCACCCGAGTTTTCCCGATCGGGAGAACTTCGGCCGGACCCGCATGCAGCTGCCGCCGGAAACGGTCTACGCGCAGGTGGTGTATCAGCTCGGGGCGCTGGCGGCCATCGCCCGCGCCGAGGGCGGAGTGATGGTGCACGTTAAGCCGCACGGCATGCTGTACAACCAGGCGGCGGTTGAGCCGGCGCTGGCGGAAGCGATCGCTCGGGCGGTGCAGGCGGTCGATCCGGCGCTGCGGCTGGTGGGGCTGGCCGGCAGCGCGCTGATCCGCGCCGGGGAACAACTTGGCTTGACCACCCGGCAAGAGGTGTTCGCCGATCGCGGCTATCAGGCCGACGGCACGCTGGTGCCGCGCGGTTTGCCGGGGGCGCTGATCGAGGACGACGAACAGGCGCTGGCGCAAACGCTGGAGATGGTGCGCCATCACCGGGTTCGCAGCGTGGATGGCGTCTGGGCCGCCGTACAGGCGGAAACCGTCTGCCTGCACGGGGACGGCGAGCATGCGCTGGCGTATGCGCGCAAGCTGCGGGACAGTTTTGTTCAGCAGGGCATCCGCGTCAGCGCGGAGCAATAAAGCAAGACACAACATCACAAGCAAAAAACTATTAGAAAATATTGAGGGAAGACTATGGAACAGGCCGTGAATCTCTGGCCACTGATCGGCATCGCTGCGATCGTGGTCGGGTTTGTATTGCGTTTCAATCCGGTGCTGGTGGTGATCGCCGCCGGCATCATCACCGGTCTGGCGGCGCTAATGCCGCTGGACGTCATTCTGGAAAAGCTCGGCGAGGGCTTTCTCAATACCCGCAACCTGCCGCTGATCCTGCTGTTGCCGCTGGCGGTGATCGGCCTGCTGGAACGACACGGGCTGAAAGAGCGGGCGCAGGCGTGGATCGCCAAGATCAAAAGCGCCACCGCCGGCCGTTTGCTGATTGTGTACCTGTTCGTGCGCGAGATCACCGCGGCGATGGGGCTGACCAGCCTGGGTGGGCACCCGCAGATGGTGCGGCCGCTGCTGGCGCCGATGGCGGAAGGGGCGACGGAAAACCGCTACGGCGAGCTGCCAGAGCGCACCCGCCACCGCCTGCGCGCCATGTCGGCCGCGACCGACAACGTCGGGCTGTTCTTCGGCGAGGATATTTTCGTGGCCTTCGGCGCGATCATCTTCATGCATAACTTTATGCTGGAGTCCGGCGGCATTCAGACCGAGCCGCTGCATATCGCGCTGTGGGGCATTCCGACCGCCATTTTCGCCTTCCTGATCCACGCGTTCCGGCTGTATCGGATGGATAAACAGCTGAGCGCCGAGCTGGCGCAGCTGAATCAGGCGGCGCTGCAGGCGAAGGGGGAGGCGCGATGAACTTCCAGCAACAATATCTCTACTGGCTGGCCGGCGCGGTGCTGCTGATTGTGGCGGTGATGTCCTTCCGCGATCGCGCCAACCCGCGCCGCATCACCACCGGGCTGTTTTGGGGGCTGTACGGCCTGGTATTCCTGGTCGGCGACTGGACTTACCGCCTGCTGGGCGATGTGCTCGGCGAAGGCAGCAACGAGAAACGCATGCTGCATATCATCGTTGGCGGGGTGGTGGTGGTGATGGCCCTGATCGCCGGCTTCGGCGGCGTGCGCCTCGGCAGCTATCATCAGCGAACGCCGCAGGAGCGCGAGGCCAGCGCCAAGCGTTTGGGCAACAAGCTGTTTATCCCCGCGTTGGCGATCCCGGTCGTGACGGTGATCGGCGTGCTACTGTTCAACAACGTGCCGGCGTTGCAAAGCGCGGTGTTCGGCAGCGGTAACCACGCGACGCTGATCACCCTGTTCTCGATGACCGTCGGCTGCCTGATCGGTCTGGCGATCGCGGTGAAAATGACCCATGAGAAGGCCCTGCAGCCGATACAGGAAGCGCGGCGCCTGCTGGATTCGATCGGCTGGGCGTTCATTCTGCCGCAGATCCTCGCCACGCTGGGGTTGCTGTTTACCGTCGCCGGCGTCGGCACCGCAATCTCGCATTTGACCCAGGAGTATCTGGCGGTGGATAACCGCTTTATCGCCGTGGCGGTCTACGCTATCGGTATGGCGGTGCTGACCATGGTGATGGGCAACGCCTTCGCCGCGTTCCCGATCGTCACCGCAGGCATCGGCATTCCGATCCTGGTGCTGCAACACGGCGGCAACCCGGCGGTGATGGCGGCGATCGGCATGTTCTCCGGCTATTGCGGCACCCTGATGACGCCGATGGCGGCGAACTTCAACATTGTGCCGGCGGCGCTGCTGGAGTTGCCGGACAAGAATGCGGTGATCAAGGCGCAGGTGCCGACCGGCGTGCTGCTGCTGTTGGTTAACGTGTTCCTGCTGTATTTCCTGATGTTCCTGTAGGAGTAAGGATGCAAAAAGTATTGATCACCGGCTTCGAGCCGTTTGGTGGTGAGCGCCTCAATCCCTCCTGGGAAGTGGTGAAGCAGCTCAACGATATGGAACTGGTCGGCACGCGCATTGTGGCGCGCCAGCTGCCGTGCGTGTTCGGCGCGGCGCTGGAGGCGCTCAACGCGGCGATCGACGAGGTGCAGCCGGTGATGGTACTGGCTATCGGCCAGGCCGGCGGCCGCACCGACATCACGATTGAACGGGTGGCGATCAACGTCGACGACGCGCGTATCCCCGACAATCAGGGGCAGCAGCCGGTGGACGAACCGATCATCGCCGGCGGTCCGGCGGCTTATTTCAGCACCTTGCCGATCAAAGCGATGGTGAGTTCGATGCGCGAGGCCGGCATTCCGGCAGCCGTTTCGCAGACTGCCGGCACTTACGTGTGCAACCATGTGATGTATGGGCTGCTGCACCGTTTGAGCGGCCAACGCGAGGTGAAGGGCGGTTTTATCCATATCCCGTATTTGCCTGAGCAGGCGGCGGCGCACCCCGGCGCGCCGAGCATGGCGGCTTCGACGGTGCTGTTTGCGCTGGAGCTGGCCGTTTCCATCGCTTTGCAGGTGGAACACGATCTGAAAGTGGTGGGCGGCGCGACGCATTAATCAAGAACACTCCCGGCGCACCGGGTTGCGCCGGGTCTACGCAAGGAGTGGTCTATGCCGGAAGGACCGGAGATCCGCCGGGCGGCGGACAAACTGGCGGCGGCGGTGATCGATCAGCCGCTGACCGCCGTCGATTTCGCTTTTCCCCAGTTGAAGCACTACCGCCAGCGTTTGCTCGGCGAGCGCATCGTCGCCATCGAGCCGCGCGGCAAGGCGCTGCTGACCCATTTCTCCAACGGGCTGACGATGTACAGCCATAACCAGCTGTATGGCGTGTGGAAAGTGGCGGCGGCGGGGGAGACGCCGGAGACCAAACGCGAACTGCGGGTGCGGCTGGAAACCGCTCGCAGCGCGATATTGCTCTACAGCGCTTCCGACATTACCCTCGGGCCGCGCGAGGAAATAGAACAACACCCGTTTTTGCAACGCATCGGTCCCGACGTGTTGGACATGTCGCTGACGGTGGATGAGGTGCAGGAGCGTTTGCTGACGCCGCGTTTTCGCCGCCGGCAGCTGGGTGGCATGCTGCTCGACCAGGCGTTTCTTGCCGGATTGGGCAACTATCTGCGCGCCGAAATCCTGTGGCAGGCCGAGTTGGCGCCGCAGCATAAACCGCAGGATCTGGCGCCAGAGGCGCTGCGGCGCCTGGCGGAGGCGTCGCTGGCGGTGCCGCGCCTTTCCTACCAGACGCGCGGGCAGGCGGATGACAACCGGCATCACGGCGCGCTGTTTCGCTTCAAGGTGTTTCATCGCAGCGGTGAGCCGTGCGAACGCTGCGGTGGGATGATCGTGCGTACGGACCTGTCGTCGCGGCCGTTTTATTGGTGCCCGGGCTGCCAGAAATAACCAAAAAAAAACGCCGCCCGAAGGGGCGGCGCTGTACGGTTTCAGCCAGGAAAGTGGCTTACTTGTTTTTCAGCTGGGATTTGAAATCACGCTCGGCATAGCCGGTGTACAGCTGACGCGGACGGGCAATTTTGATGCCTTCGTCGTGCATTTCGTTCCAGTGGGCGATCCAGCCGATGGTGCGCGCGATGGCGAAGATCACGGTGAACATGGAAGAAGGAATGCCCATCGCCTTCAGGATGATGCCGGAGTAGAAGTCGACGTTCGGGTACAGTTTCTTCTCGATGAAGTACGGGTCGTTCAGCGCGATGTGTTCCAGCTCCATCGCCACCTGCAGCAGGTTGTCGTCCTTCTTGTTCAGCTCTTTCAGCACTTCGTGACAGGTTTCGCGCATCACGGTGGCGCGCGGATCGTAGTTCTTGTACACGCGGTGGCCGAAGCCCATCAGGCGGAAGGAGTCGTTCTTGTCCTTGGCGCGCTTGATGAATTCCGGAATGTGCTCGACGGTCTTGATCTCTTCCAGCATTTTCAGCGCCGCTTCGTTGGCGCCGCCGTGCGCCGGCCCCCACAGGGAGGCGATGCCGGCCGCGATGCAGGCGAACGGGTTGGCGCCGGAAGAGCCGGCGGTGCGCACGGTTGAGGTAGAGGCGTTCTGCTCATGGTCGGCGTGCAGGATCAGGATGCGGTCCATGGCGCGTTCCAGCACCGGGTTCACCACGTATTCTTCGCACGGAGTGGCGAACATCATGTGCAGGAAGTTGCCGGCGTAGGACAGATCGTTGCGCGGATAAACGAACGGCTGGCCCAGGGAGTATTTGTAGCACATCGCGGCCACGGTCGGCATTTTGGACAGCAGGCGGAACGCGGTGATTTCACGGTGACGCTCGTTGTTGACGTCCAGCGCATCGTGGTAGAACGCCGCCAGCGCGCCGGTCACGCCGCACAGCACCGCCATCGGGTGCGAGTCGCGGCGGAAGCCACGGAACAGATGGGTGATCTGGTCGTGGATCATGGTATGGCGGGTTACGGTGGTCTTGAAGGTTTCGAATTCTTCCGGCGTTGGGGTCTCGCCGTACAGCAGGATGTAGCACACTTCCAGGTAGGAAGATTCTTTCGCCAGCTGCTCGATAGGGAAGCCGCGGTGCAGCAGCACGCCTTTGTCGCCGTCGATGAAGGTAATCTTGGATTCGCAAGAAGCGGTGGAGGTAAAGCCGGGATCAAATGTGAAATAACCTTTGGAACCCAGGGCGCGGACATCGAGGACATCAGGGCCCAGTGTCGGTGTCAATACGCCCAGTTCGATCGGAGCTTCGCTGTCGTTAATGGTTAGCGTCGCTTTCTTATCAGTCATTTACTGTCTCCTTAGCGCCTTATTTTAAAAACCACTAACAACTGAAATACCTTAAATCTCTGCAGGTTGCCCGCAAAAAATGGTGCGGACGCTAACTCTGTGAGCGACTGCGCAACTGTGCGCGGGTAGGGTACAGAGTGCTGACCAGGCGAACGAGACGGGTGACCAGTTGTTAACGATTCAGAGTAATTCGTTATAGTCTGTTAATCTTACCTATGAGCTGTTCGAAGAGATGTGAACCTATCCCAATAATCTGTTTTTTATGTGCTTTATTTGCTTTTGACGCCGGCAAACTCGAGCGGGAAACAACGGCTATTGGGATAGGTTCGCCAAATACACTGTTGCATAACTCGAACCCGGGAGGAAGTGTATCTGCTGACCCATAGCGCATCATAGGACCGTTTGTGCCCCTATATGTAATGGAAATGTTGATCTCTTGTCAAATCAGATAATTAATTTTGCACTAATTGTGAAATCCGTGATCTGAATCACTGTTCGGGGGAAATGTTATCAAAGCGGTTGTATGAGAATTGTAATCAGAATGTGATCCTCCTATACTGCCGCCAGGTCTCCGGATTACCCTGAAGTAGGAGCACCCAGCGTTATAAATGCGCGCCGTTTGAGCACAGAGGATGTTGATGTTTGAGCGCGTGACGTGTAAGGGTTTTAGGCTCTTAACGCTGTCTGATCCCCGCCCAGGCCCGGAGGAAGGAAAATAATAAGAGCTGTGTGGGCAAATACGTGAAAAAACAACGACCTGTCAACTTGGATCTGCAAACGATCCGGTTCCCCGTAACTGCGATAGCGTCTATCTTACACCGAGTCTCTGGCGTAATTACCTTCGTTGCCGTGGGTATCCTCCTCTGGCTGCTGGGCCTGTCACTCTCTTCCCAAGAGGGGTTCCTGCAGGCGGCCGCCATCATGAATAGCTTCATCGTCAAATTCATATTCTGGGGCATCCTCACGGCGCTGGCCTATCACATTTGCGGTGGCATCCGTCACTTGTTAATGGATTTTGGCTACATCGAAGAGAGTTTGGCCGCCGGTACCCGTTCCGCCCAGGTGGCGATCGGTCTGACCGTCGTGCTGTCAGTTCTGGCTGGAGTCCTCGTATGGTAAACAACGTTTCTGCATTAGGGCGCAACGGCGTGCACGATTGGCTGCTGCTGCGTGCTTCCGCGATCATCATCACCCTGTACGTCCTGTATATCCTGGGCTTTTTCGTCACGGCTCCGGAACTCACTTATGACATCTGGCGCGGTTTCTTCGCCACTTCCATTACGAAAGTGTTCACTCTGCTGACCTTGCTGTCGATTCTGGTGCACGCCTGGATCGGGCTGTGGCAGGTGCTGACGGACTACGTCAAGCCGCTGGCGGTTCGCCTGGTGTTGCAGCTGGCTGTCGTGGTCGCGTTGCTGGTCTATTTACTGTACGGAACAATCGTAGTGTGGGGTGCTTAAATGAAACTGCCAGTCAGAGAGTTTGATGCCGTCGTAATCGGCGCCGGCGGTGCGGGCATGCGTGCCGCGCTGCAAATTTCCCAAGCGGGCTCGACCTGTGCCCTGCTGTCCAAAGTTTTCCCGACCCGTTCCCATACCGTGTCCGCACAGGGCGGCATTACCGTCGCGCTTGGCAACAGCCACGAGGACAACTGGGAATGGCATATGTACGACACGGTGAAAGGTTCCGACTATATCGGTGACCAGGACGCCATCGAATATATGTGTAAAACCGGCCCGGAAGCGATTCTGGAACTGGAACACATGGGCCTGCCGTTCTCTCGTCTGGACGACGGCCGCATTTATCAGCGCCCGTTCGGCGGCCAGTCGCTGAACTTCGGCGGCGAGCAGGCGGCGCGTACCGCAGCCGCAGCCGACCGTACCGGCCATGCGCTGCTGCACACCCTGTACCAACAGAACCTGAAAAACCACACCACCATCTTCTCCGAGTGGTATGCGCTTGATCTGGTGAAAAACCAGGACGGCGCGGTGGTCGGCACCACGGCTATCTGCATCGAAACCGGTGAAGTGGTTTACTTCAAAGCCAAGGCCACCGTGCTGGCGACCGGCGGCGCAGGCCGCATTTACCAGTCCACCACCAACGCCCACATCAACACCGGCGACGGTGTCGGCATGGCGCTGCGCGCCGGCGTGCCGGTGCAGGACATGGAAATGTGGCAGTTCCACCCGACCGGCATCGCCGGCGCGGGCGTGCTGGTGACCGAAGGCTGCCGCGGCGAAGGCGGTTACCTGCTGAACAAGCACGGCGAGCGCTTCATGGAGCGTTATGCGCCGAACGCCAAAGATCTGGCGGGCCGCGACGTGGTTGCCCGTTCGATCATGATCGAAATCCGCGAAGGCCGCGGCTGCGACGGTCCTTGGGGCCCGCACGCCAAGCTGAAGCTGGATCACCTGGGCAAAGAGGTGCTGGAATCCCGTCTGCCGGGCATTCTGGAACTGTCCCGCACCTTCGCGCACGTCGATCCGGTGAAAGAGCCGATCCCGGTTATCCCAACCTGTCACTATATGATGGGCGGCATTCCGACCAAGGTGACCGGCCAGGCGCTGACCGTGAACGAGAAGGGCGAAGACGTGGTGATCCCGGGGCTGTTCGCCGTGGGCGAAATCGCCTGCGTATCGGTGCACGGCGCCAACCGCCTGGGCGGCAACTCGCTGCTCGACCTGGTGGTGTTCGGCCGTTCCGCCGGCATGCACCTGCAGGAATCGCTGGAAGAGCAGGGCGTGAGCCGTGACGCCAGCGACTCCGACGTGGAAGCCTCGCTGGACCGTCTGAATCGTTGGAACAACACCCGTTCCGGCGAAGACCCGGTCGAAATTCGCAAAGCGCTGCAGTCTTGCATGCAGCACAACTTCTCGGTATTCCGCGAAGGCGATGCGATGGCCAAGGGCCTGGAAGAACTGAAAGTGATCCGTGAACGTCTGAAGAACGCACGCCTGGACGATACCTCCAGCGAGTTCAACACCCAGCGCATCGAATGTCTGGAGTTGGATAACCTGATGGAGACCGCGTATTCCACCGCCGTGTCGGCCAACTTCCGTACCGAGAGCCGTGGCGCGCACAGCCGCTTCGACTATCCGGAACGCGATGACGCCAACTGGCTGTGCCATTCGCTGTATCTGCCGCAATCGGAAAGCATGACGCGTCGTGAAGTGAACATGCAACCGAAGCTGCGCCCGGCATTCCCGCCGAAAGTGCGTTCTTACTAATTGCGGAGATCGACAGATGAAACTCGAATTTTCCATTTATCGCTACAATCCGGATGTCGACGACGCGCCGCACATGCAGGATTACACCCTGGAAGCGGAAGAAGGTCGCGACATGATGCTGCTGGATGCGTTGATCCAGCTGAAAGAAAAAGACCCGACCCTGTCGTTCCGTCGCTCATGCCGCGAAGGCGTGTGCGGTTCCGACGGCCTGAACATGAACGGTAAAAACGGCCTCGCGTGCATCACTCCGGTTTCGTCGCTGCGCAAAGGCAACGGCAAGATCGTGATCCGTCCGCTGCCGGGCCTGCCGGTGGTGCGCGATCTGGTGGTGGATATGGGCCAGTTCTATACCCAATATGAAAAGATCAAGCCATACCTGCTGAACGACGGCAAGAACCCGCCGGCGCGCGAGCACCTGCAATCGCCGGAGCAGCGCGCCAAGTTGGACGGTCTGTACGAGTGCATCCTGTGCGCCTGCTGTTCAACCTCTTGCCCATCGTTCTGGTGGAACCCGGACAAGTTCATCGGCCCAGCCGGTCTGTTGGCGGCGTATCGCTTCCTGATCGACAGCCGTGACACGGAAACGCAAGAACGTTTAGATGATCTGGACGACGCTTTTAGTGTTTTCCGCTGCCATAGCATTATGAATTGTGTCAGTGTATGCCCTAAAGGCTTGAACCCGACGCGTGCGATCGGGCATATCAAGTCCATGCTGCTGCAACGCGGCGCATAAACGGAATGAGATGCTGCGCCGGGCTCTTTTCCGGCGCACATCCCATAGGGGAGGGAACCTCTAAAAACTGACCCGCGGCTGCGGCGCTATGCAGCCTGGTTCTTCCGCCGGTTTTTAGAGGTTCCTTGTAAGGGACCGCAAGGTCCATAACAGAACGTATCGGGCCGTCATGGCCGCAAGTACGTCGAGTGAACCGTTTTACGGCAAACCGTATTCATCACGGTAATTATGTTAACCACGGCGAAAACTAAAGCTTCAAAGCTTAAGGGATCATGATGCAGAACGGCGCAATGAAGGCCTGGCTGGATTCCTCCTATCTGGCGGGCGCGAACCAGTCTTACATAGAGCAGCTCTATGAAGACTTCTTAACCGATCCGGGTTCCGTTGAAGATAGCTGGCGTTCCATTTTTCAACAGCTACCAACCGCGGGTGTCAAACCCGATCAGCTTCACTCTCAAACGCGCGATTACTTCCGCCGCTTGGCGAAAGACTCCGCGCGCTACAACACCACCATCACCGATCCGGAAACCGACGCCAAACAGGTCAAGGTACTGCAGCTGATCAACGCCTTCCGCTTCCGCGGGCATCAGCATGCCAACCTCGATCCGCTTGGCCTGTGGCAGCGCGAGCAAGTTCCTGACCTTGATCCCGCTTACCACAACCTGACCGAAGCCGATTTCCAGGAAACCTTCAACGTGGGCTCTTTCGCCATCGGCAAAGAAACCATGAAGCTGGGCGATCTGTACGCCGCGCTGAAGCAGACCTATTGCGGGTCGATCGGTGCTGAGTACATGCACATCACCAACACCGAAGAGAAACGCTGGATCCAGCAGCGTATCGAGTCGGTGGTGGGGCGCGCCAGCTTTACCGCCGACGAAAAACGCCGTTTCCTGAACGAGCTGACCGCAGCGGAAGGTCTGGAACGTTACCTGGGCGCCAAATTCCCGGGCGCCAAACGCTTCTCGCTGGAAGGCGGCGACGCGCTGGTGCCGATGCTGAAAGAGATGGTGCGCCACGCCGGCAAGAACGGCACGCGCGAAGTGGTGTTGGGCATGGCCCACCGCGGCCGTCTGAACGTGCTGATCAACGTGCTGGGCAAAAAGCCGGCCGATCTGTTCGACGAATTCGCCGGCAAGCATAAAGAACACCTCGGCACCGGTGACGTGAAATATCACCAGGGCTTCTCTTCCGACGTGGAAACCGAAGGCGGCATGGTTCACTTGGCGCTGGCGTTCAACCCGTCGCACCTGGAGATCGTCAGCCCGGTGGTCATGGGGTCGGTTCGCGCCCGTCGCGATCGTCTGGACGAAGCGCGCAGCAACATGGTGCTGCCGATCACCATCCACGGCGACGCCGCCATCACCGGCCAGGGCGTGGTTCAGGAAACCCTGAACATGTCTCAGGCCCGCGGCTACGAAGTGGGCGGCACCGTGCGTATCGTCATCAACAACCAGGTTGGCTTCACCACCTCCAACCCGCTGGATGCGCGCTCTACCGAATACTGCACCGACATCGCCAAAATGGTTCAGTCGCCGATCTTCCACGTTAATGCGGACGATCCGGAGGCCGTGGCCTTCGTCACCCGCCTGGCGTTGGATTTCCGTAACACCTTTAAGCGTGACGTGATGATCGATCTGGTCTGCTACCGTCGCCATGGGCACAACGAGGCCGACGAGCCGAGCGCCACCCAGCCGGTGATGTATCAGAAGATCAAGAAACACCCTACGCCGCGCAAAATCTATGCTGACGTGCTGACCGAGCAGAAAGTGGCCAGCCTGGAAGATGCCACGGAAATGGTCAACCTGTACCGCGACGCGCTCGACCGCGGCGATTGCGTGGTTGAAGAGTGGCGTCCGATGAACCTGCACTCCTTCACCTGGTCACCGTACCTGAACCACGAGTGGGACGAAGAGTACCCGAGCAAGGTTGAGATGAAGCGCCTGCAGGAGCTGGCACGCCGCATCAGCACCGTGCCGGAAGCGATCGAAATGCAGTCGCGCGTGGCGAAAATCTACGCTGACCGCGCCGAGATGGCCGCAGGCAACAAGCCGTTCGACTGGGGCGCCGCCGAAACGCTGGCCTACGCCACCATGGCGGATGAAGGCATTCCAATCCGCATCTCCGGCGAAGACGCCGGCCGCGGCACCTTCTTCCACCGTCACGCGGTGGTGCACAACCAGAAAAACGGTTCGGTCTACGTTCCGCTGGCGAATATCCACAGCGGCCAGGGCGAATTCAAGGTTTGGGACTCCGTACTGTCTGAAGAAGCGGTGCTGGCGTTCGAATACGGCTACGCCACGGCGGAACCGCGTACGCTGACCATCTGGGAAGCGCAGTTCGGCGACTTCGCCAACGGCGCGCAGGTCGTTATCGACCAGTTCATCAGCTCCGGCGAGCAAAAATGGGGCCGTATGTGCGGCCTGGTGATGCTGCTGCCGCACGGCTATGAAGGCCAGGGCCCTGAGCACTCTTCCGCGCGTCTGGAACGCTATCTGCAGCTGTGCGCAGAGCAGAACATGCAGGTGTGCGTCCCGTCTACGCCGGCGCAGGTTTACCATATGCTGCGTCGTCAGGCGCTGCGCGGTATGCGCCGTCCGTTGGTGGTGATGTCGCCGAAGTCGCTGCTGCGCCATCCGCTGGCGATTTCTTCGCTGGACGAGCTGGCCAACGGCACCTTCCTGCCGGCGATCGGCGAGATCGACGACTTGGATCCGAAAGCGGTCAAGCGCGTCGTGCTGTGCTCCGGCAAGGTCTACTACGACCTGCTGGAACAGCGTCGCAAGAACGAGCAGAAAGACGTGGCCATCGTGCGCATCGAGCAGCTGTATCCGTTCCCGCATCAGGCCGTGCAGGCCGTGCTGGAGCAATACTCGCACGTGCATGATTTCGTCTGGTGTCAGGAAGAGCCGCTGAACCAGGGCGCCTGGTACTGCAGCCAGCACAACTTCCGTGAAGTGGTGCCGTTCGGGGCTTCTTTACGTTACGCAGGACGTCCGGCCTCCGCCTCTCCGGCGGTGGGCTATATGTCCGTACACCAGAAGCAGCAGCAGGCTCTGGTGAACGACGCGCTGAATATTGACTAATGTTCGCTCGCTTGCCGGCCGTGGGGCCGGCAAGCAGATGATAAAAAACTTAAGGGAAAGCTAAATGAGTAGCGTAGATATTCTGGTTCCTGACCTTCCTGAATCGGTTGCCGATGCGACCGTAGCCACCTGGCACAAAAAGCCGGGCGACAGCGTGCAGCGTGATGAAGTCCTGGTTGAAATCGAAACCGACAAAGTTGTGTTGGAAGTGCCGGCCAGTGAAGCGGGCATTCTCGATGCTATCGTGGAAGAAGAGGGCGCGACCGTACTGTCTCGCCAACTGCTCGGCCGCATCCGCCCAGGCGACAGCTCCGGCAAACCGACCGCCGAGAAGAGCCAGGAGAAAGAGTCCACGCCTGCACAGCGCGCGACCGCGAGCCTGGAAGAAGAAAGCAATGACGCGCTCAGCCCGGCGATTCGCCGCCTGATCGCCGAACACGACCTCGATGCCGGCGCCATCAAAGGCACCGGCGTGGGTGGCCGCATCACGCGTGAAGACGTGGAAGCGCACCTGGCCAAAGGCGGCGCCGCCGCCAAACCGGCCGCCGCCGCTGAAGCCGCACCGCAGCCTGCTCTGGCCGGCCGTAGCGAAAAACGCGTGCCGATGACTCGCCTGCGCAAACGCGTCGCTGAGCGTCTGCTGGAAGCGAAGAACAGCACCGCGATGCTGACCACCTTCAACGAAATCAACATGCAGCCGATCATGGATCTGCGCAAGCAGTACGGCGAAGCCTTCGAGAAGCGTCACGGCGTACGTCTGGGCTTCATGTCCTTCTACATCAAGGCGGTGGTTGAAGCGCTGAAGCGCTTCCCGGAAGTGAACGCGTCGATCGACGGTTCCGACGTGGTTTACCACAACTACTTCGACATCAGCATCGCGGTTTCTACCCCGCGCGGCCTGGTGACGCCGGTACTGCGCGATGTGGACGCCATGAGCATGGCTGACATCGAGAAGAAAATCAAAGAGCTGGCCGTTAAGGGCCGCGACGGCAAACTGACCGTGGAAGAGCTGACCGGCGGTAACTTCACCATTACCAACGGCGGCGTATTCGGCTCCCTGATGTCCACTCCGATCATCAACCCGCCGCAGAGCGCCATCCTGGGCATGCACGCCATCAAAGATCGCCCAATGGCGGTCAATGGTCAGGTGGTGATCCAGCCGATGATGTATCTGGCGCTGTCTTATGACCACCGCCTGATCGACGGTAAAGAATCCGTCGGTTATCTGGTGACGGTCAAAGAGATGCTGGAAGATCCGGCTCGTCTGCTGCTGGACGTCTAGTAACCCTTGCCGGGCGCGGCGTGCCGCGCCCGCACTCTGTGCTATGTGGCCGGAAAACCATGCGGTTTACCGCGTAATAATGGTCCGGCTAAAAACCTTCAGAACTGAATGGATAGAACATCATGAATTTACACGAATATCAGGCAAAACAGCTGTTTGCTCGGTATGGCATGCCGGCACCCACCGGTTACGCCTGTACCACTCCGCGTGAAGCAGAAGAAGCCGCATCCAAAATCGGCTCCGGCCCGTGGGTGGTGAAATGTCAGGTTCATGCTGGCGGCCGCGGTAAAGCGGGCGGCGTTAAAGTCGTCAACAGCAAAGAAGATATCCGTGCTTTCGCGGAAGCCTGGTTGGGCAAGCGTCTGGTGACTTACCAGACTGACGCGCTGGGCCAGCCGGTTAACCAGATCCTGGTTGAAGCGGCGACCGACATCGATAAAGAACTGTACCTGGGCGCCGTCGTAGACCGCGCGACCCGTCGCATCGTATTCATGGCGTCTACCGAAGGCGGCGTGGAAATCGAGAAAGTGGCGGAAGAAACCCCTGAACTGATCCACAAAATGACCATCGATCCGCTGGCGGGTCCACAGCCTTATCAGGGCCGTGAGCTGGCTTTCAAACTGGGCCTGACCGGCAAGCAAGTCAGCCAGTTCGCCAAGATCTTCATGGGCCTGGCGACGCTGTTCCTGGAGCGCGACCTGGCGATGGTTGAGATCAACCCGCTGGTGATCACCAAGCAGGGCGATCTGGTGTGCCTGGACGGCAAACTGGGCGCCGACGGTAACGCCCTGTTCCGTCAGCCTGAACTGCGTGAAATGCGTGACCCTTCTCAGGAAGATGAGCGTGAATCCCGTGCGGCCCAGTGGGAGCTGAACTACGTTGCCCTCGACGGCAACATCGGCTGCATGGTGAACGGCGCAGGTCTGGCGATGGGCACCATGGACATCGTTAAACTGCACGGCGGCGAGCCGGCCAACTTCCTGGACGTAGGCGGCGGCGCGACCAAAGAGCGCGTGACCGAAGCGTTCAAAATCATCCTGTCCGACGACAAGGTGAAAGCGGTTCTGGTTAACATCTTCGGTGGTATCGTTCGTTGCGATCTGATCGCCGACGGCATCATCGGCGCAGTGGCTGAAGTGGGCGTTAACGTCCCGGTCGTGGTGCGCCTGGAAGGGAACAACGCCGAACTGGGCGCCAAGAAACTGGCGGACAGCGGCCTGAATATCATTGCTGCGACCAGCCTGACTGATGCGGCTCAGCAAGTTGTTGCAGCAGTGGAGGGTAAATAATGTCCATCTTAATCGATAAAAACACCAAAGTAATTTGCCAGGGCTTCACCGGTAGCCAGGGGACTTTCCACTCCGAACAAGCTATCGCTTACGGCACCAAAATGGTTGGTGGCGTCACCCCAGGCAAAGGCGGCACTCAGCACCTGGGTCTGCCGGTGTTCAACACCGTGCGCGAAGCGGTTGAAGCGACCGGCGCGACGGCCTCCGTCATTTACGTTCCAGCGCCGTTCTGCAAAGACTCCATTCTGGAAGCGATCGATGCCGGCATCAAATTGATCATCACCATCACCGAAGGCATCCCGACCCTGGACATGCTGACCGTGAAAGTGAAGCTGGATGAAGCCGGCGTGCGCATGATTGGGCCGAACTGCCCTGGCGTGATCACCCCGGGCGAGTGCAAAATCGGCATCATGCCTGGCCACATCCACCTGCCGGGCAAAGTGGGCATCGTTTCCCGCTCCGGTACCCTGACCTATGAAGCGGTGAAACAAACCACCGATGCCGGTCTGGGCCAGTCCACCTGTGTGGGCATCGGCGGCGACCCGATCCCGGGCTCCAACTTCATCGATATCCTGAAGATGTTCCAGCAGGATCCGCAGACCGAAGCGATCGTGATGATCGGTGAGATCGGCGGCAGCGCTGAAGAAGAAGCGGCAGCTTACATCAAAGAACACGTCACCAAACCGGTTGTCGGTTACATCGCCGGCGTGACCGCGCCGAAAGGCAAGCGTATGGGCCACGCGGGCGCCATCATCGCAGGCGGCAAGGGCACGGCGGACGAGAAGTTTGCTGCGCTGGAAGCGGCGGGCGTGAAAACCGTTCGCAGCCTGGCGGACATCGGCGACGCGGTAAAAGCGGTGCTGAAGCGCTAAGATCTTAGTACGAAATAATAATATCTCGACATGTTTGGCCACCCATTGGGTGGCCTTTTTTATGGGCGAAGATCAGAAATCGTTGAGTGCTTTGATCAGCGCGATCCGATCCTGCAGGCGGCGCTGCTGCACCGGATCCACGGCAGTTTGCCGCTGTTGATCCAGCGAGGTGAGGGCGGCGCGGTAATCGTCGGCGTTGCTGAACAGCGCGTCTTTGACGTTGATCGAGGCGACGTTGGTGTAGCGCCCGTCGTCGGTGGTCGGTACCTGGATAACGCCTTCATTAAGCAGCCGTTTGACGATCGCCCGCTGCGGTTCGTATCCTTCCATGCCAACCAGTTTCCAGCGCTGCGGCGGCACGCCCTGGTATTGGCCGTGTTTCACTTCCGTCAGGTAGCGCAGGGCCAGGTGGCGAATGGTGCCTTCTTCTTCACCGTATTGCGCTTTGCTGTCGAACAGCACCGGGAAGGATTGCCCTTCCAGCGCGCCGCCCTTTTGCGTCAGGTGGCCCATGCGGTAACTGTTCATGCCCAGACGGATCGGCATGTCGTCGGTGACCGGCGTGCCGTCTGCCAGGCGCAGATCGACGATGCGCGAACCGGCGGGTTGGCGCAGATCGATGGTATAGGTGACGCCATCGAAGAAATCGTTGGTGGAATATTTGGACGAACGCCGCGCCGGGTTAAAGCTGTAGGTGACGTCGCCCGGCTGCAGCTGATTGAAGTAGCCGGCGGACCACTCCATATAGCGTTTAAGCGCTTTACCGTTAAGTTGATAAACGGTGATCTCGCCGCCGGCGTATTGGTAGTTAAAGGCGATATCCTTGGCCTTGATGTCGCCGACGTCCAGTTTGGCGCGATCGTTGTCGATCTGCAGAGCGATCACCTGCGCCAGCGGTGCGTAGTGACGGGCGGCCTGCTGGAACAGCGCGCTGATGCCGGTATCCTGCACGTGCACCTGAGGAATGCCGCGGAACTCGTCTGCAGGCACCAGATCGCTGCCGCTCAGCTTCGCCACCACCCGGTTGGCGTTGGCGCGCAAAATGTCATGATACGGCCGGTAGAGAGCCTGCATGGCGCTGTCCGGCGTCAGCCCTTTGATCGGGTAGGTGTAGCTGTTTTTGTCGATCAGCGTGAATTTGCCATCGCGGCGTTCAAATTGCAGATCGATGCGTGACAGCGCGCGGCCGTATTTGTCCGGTTCGGTGATGATGACGCCGTTGACCACCGCCTTGTCGATCTTCACATGCATGTGGCCGGCGACGATCGCCGCCAGCTCCGGGTTGGCGTTGGCGATGTCGGCCACGCCGGTGCCGGGGCGCTGGTTCTCGTTGTCGATGCCCATATGCGCCACCAGCACGATGGCATCGACCTGGCCGTCGATTTGTTTGATGACCTGTTTCACCGCCTGCACCGGATCGGTGAAGTTCAGTCCTTTGATACGATCGGTGCCCTTGGCGAATTCAGCGGTCATCGGCGTGTCCATGCCGATAATGCCGATCTTCACGCCCTGGCGTTCGAGGATGGTGTAGGCCGGCAGATAAGGCTTGCCGTTATCCCAGACGATGTTGCCCGCCAGCGCCGCGCCCTTGAACTGCTTGAGCGGGGTGCCCAGCACCGGCAGGCCGAAGTCGAACTCGTGATTGCCCATCACCCAGACGTCGTAGTTGAGCGCGTTGAGGCCCAACATCATCGGGCTGACGGCCTCATGCTTGAAGGTTTCAACGAAGTTGCCCTGAATGGTGTCGCCGGCGTCCACCAGGATCAGGTTAGGCTGCTCGGCGCGTACCTTTTTGACCTGAGTGGCTATCTGGCTCAGGCTGCCCGCCAGGTTTTCCGTGTCGCTGGCGTAGTCCCAGGGCACGAAGGTGCCGTGCAGATCGGAAGTACCCAGCAGGGTGATATTTACCGTTTCGGCGGCCATGACGTTTCCCGAGAGTCCCAAGACAGAGGCAAAGATGATTTTTTTCATAACTTATTGTCACTCAATGCAATTTTAACATAAGCGGTCATTTTGCTACAAAATCGCAACCTTTACGATCCTATCGCGAGAAATAGACTAATATTGGAGAGAGATTTGTTGTTTTGTGACTGCAATCACTGTCACGGCTTAATGGAAATAAAAGGTTAATTATGTCGCAGAATAAGCGCGTAATAATACAATGGCGGCTCTTTTAAATTACATTTATTTAACACAAAAATATCATTAAAAAACAATTAAACCATTGCGCAACATGCCCTCAAGAAAAATAGGCGAAATGTGCTGATGAATATGGAAATAATATGCGGATAGGCTTAAATTGTCTCAGATCAAATTAGCCCGAAGTACCTCTTTCGGCTAAGATTTGACCTGTAACCAAAAGTCCAACCCACGTCACGTAAAAACCTATTTATTGTGTGGGATTGGGCGAGTATCATCCATGTTGTGATTATGGATGGTTGATCTTGTTGCATTTGTTACCCGTTGTCGGTTTTCAGTGGCGTGCTTGTCGACGGCCCGAGAGGCTATTGGCGAGTGTGCGGTTGAAAGCGGAGAAGCTGGATCAAATTTGTTGTGTTTAAGGGCATTCACTGCGGGGCGTTACTGGCGGCTTTGAAAGAAGCATGCCGATAACCGCGTGTCGGAGTCTTCCTGCGAGGAGCAAGGAGTCAAGATGTTTGATATTGTCGAACTGTCGCGCTTACAGTTTGCTTTAACGGCGATGTACCATTTCTTATTTGTCCCATTAACGCTCGGTATGGCGTTCTTGCTGGCAATTATGGAAACGGTATATGTCCTGTCTGGCAAACAAATCTATAAAGACATGACCAAATTCTGGGGAAAGTTATTTGCGATTAACTTTGCTCTGGGTGTGGCCACCGGTTTGACCATGGAGTTCCAGTTCGGGACCAACTGGTCGTATTTCTCTCATTACGTCGGCGATATCTTCGGGGCCCCACTGGCTATCGAAGGTCTGATGGCGTTCTTCCTTGAATCGACGCTGGTCGGCCTGTTCTTCTTCGGCTGGGATCGTCTGAGCAAGGTGCAGCACATGGCGGTAACCTGGTTCGTGGCCCTCGGCTCCAACCTGTCCGCGCTGTGGATCCTGGTCGCCAACGGCTGGATGCAGAACCCGATCGCGTCGGATTTCAACTTCGAAACCATGCGCATGGAGATGGTCAGCTTCTCCGAGCTGGTGCTTAACCCGGTTGCGCAGGTGAAATTCGTTCACACCGTGGCTGCAGGTTACACCACCGGCGCCATGTTCGTGCTGGGCATCAGCTCCTACTATCTGCTGAAGGGCCGCGACATCGCTTTCGCCAAGCGCTCCTTCGCCATCGCCGCCAGCTTCGGCATGGCTGCGGTGCTGTCGGTGATCGTGCTGGGTGACGAATCCGGTTACGAAATGGGCGACGTACAGAAAACCAAACTGGCCGCCATTGAAGCGGAGTGGGATACCCAGCCGGCGCCGGCATCCTTCACCCTGTTCGGCATTCCCGATCAGGACAAGATGGAAAACTCCTTCTCTATTCAGATCCCGTATGCGCTTGGCCTGATCGCCACGCGTTCCACCGACACGCAGGTCACCGGCCTGAAAGATCTGCTGGCGCAACATGAAGTGCGCATCCGCAACGGCATGAAAGCCTACCAGCTGCTGGAAGAGCTGCGCGGCGGCAATACCGATCCTGCGGTGCGTGCGGAATTCAACAAAACCAAGCAAGACCTGGGCTACGGCATGCTGCTGAAGCGTTATACCCCGAACGTCAGCGACGCGACGGAAGCGCAGATCCAGCAGGCGACCAAGGACTCCATTCCACGCGTGGCGCCGCTGTACTTCGCCTTCCGCATCATGGTGGCCTGTGGCGTGCTGATGCTGCTGATTATCGGCCTGTCCTTCCTGAGCGTGGTGCGCGGCCGCATCGGCCAGAAAAAATGGCTGTTGCGTGCGGCGCTGTATGGCCTGCCGCTGCCGTGGATCGCGGTGGAAGCCGGCTGGTTCGTGGCGGAATACGGCCGTCAACCGTGGGCGATTGGTGAGGTGCTGCCGACCGCAGTCGCCAACTCTTCGCTGACCGCGGGCGACATTCTGTTCTCGATGGGGCTGATTTGCGGCTTGTACACCCTGTTCCTGGTGGCTGAAATGTACCTGATGTTCAAGTTTGCGCGTCTGGGTCCAAGCAGCCTGAAAACCGGCCGCTACCACTTTGAACAACCGACTGCCGCCGTGCAGGAAGCGCGCTAAACAGGAGTCCACGTATGTTTGACTATGAAGTACTGCGATTTATCTGGTGGGTGCTGGTTGGCGTACTGCTGATCGGCTTCGCCGTCACCGACGGTTTCGACATGGGCGTCGGCATCCTGGTGCGCATCATCGGTAAAACCGATACCGAGCGCCGGGTGATGATCAACTCCATCGCCCCGCACTGGGACGGTAACCAGGTGTGGCTGATCACCGCCGGCGGCGCGCTGTTCGCCGCCTGGCCGATGGTCTACGCAGCGGCCTTCTCGGGCTTCTACGTCGCCATGATCCTGGTGCTGGCGGCCTTGTTCTTCCGCCCGGTCGGTTTTGACTACCGTTCCAAGCTGGAGAGCACCCGCTGGCGCAACATGTGGGACTGGGGCATCTTCATCGGTTCCTTCGTGCCTGCATTGGTGTTCGGCGTGGCGTTCGGCAACCTGCTGCAGGGCGTGCCGTTCCATGTGGACGAGTACCTGCGTCTGTTCTACACCGGCAACTTCTTCCAACTGCTGAATCCGTTCGGTCTGTTGGCAGGCGTGGTCAGTCTGACCATGCTGGTCACTCAGGGCGCGACTTACCTGCAGATGCGCACCACCGGCGAGATCCACCTGCGGTCACGCGCCGCAGCGCAGATCGCGACGCTGATCATGGCGGTATGCTTCCTGCTGGCGGGCGTGTGGCTGGTGAAAGGCATCGACGGCTACGTGATCACTTCGGCGCTGGACACCATGGCGGAATCCAACCCGCTGCGTAAAGAAGTGGCGCATCAGGCCGGCGCATGGCTGATCAACTTCAACAAGTATCCGCTGCTGTGGGCGTTGCCTGCGCTGGGCGTGGTGCTGCCGTTGTTCACCATCCTGTTCTCGCGTCTGGAGAAAGGCGCGCTGGCGTTCGTCACCTCGTCGCTGACCATCGCCTGCGTCATCCTCACTGCCGGGGTCACCATGTTCCCGTTCGTGATGCCGTCCAGCACCGTGCCTAACGTCAGCCTGACCATGTGGGACGCGACCTCGAGCCTGTTGACGCTGAAAGTGATGACCGTCGTGGCGGCGATCTTCGTGCCTATCGTTTTGGCGTACACCAGCTGGTCGTACTACAAAATGTTCGGTCGCCTCGACAAGAATTACATCGAAAACAACAAGCATTCGCTGTACTAAGGATAAGGAGCTAAACCATGTGGTATTTTGCCTGGATTCTCGGAACGCTTCTTGCCTGCGCCTTCGGCATCATCACGGCGCTGGCGCTTGAGCAGAGCGAAGCGACCAAAGCTCAGCAAGACGGTAAGTGATGAGCTCGTCCGTGATTGACAAGCTGTACGCTGTCACCGACAAGGGCCCCGTTCGGGCCCTTTCCCTGGTGCTGGCGTTGATTTTGGCGGGGTGCGTGTTCTGGGATCCGACGCGTTTCGCCGCCAAAACCAGCTCGCTGGAGATTTGGGAAGGGCTGTTGCTGATTTGGGCCGTATGCGCCGGGGTGATCCACGGTTTCGGATTCCGCCCGCAGCGCAGCGTCTGGCGCGCTTTTTTCGCGCCGCTTCCCGCAATTGTGATCTTGTGCGCAGGATTACTTTACGTTTCTTTATAATCTCCCCGATGTCCCCACGTTATGGGCCCTCACGGCCCATAATTATTTTCATTCCCATCTTGTAACCCATTCCCAACCCGATCCGTCTTGCGTATAGTAGCAGCGTTAAATTGCATTGCTGGGAAGTAGAGTGAGTAATACGTTGTTTCGATGGCCGGTTCGCGTTTACTACGAGGATACCGATGCCAGTGGTGTGGTCTATCACGCCCGCTACGTCGCCTTTTTTGAAAGAGCGCGCACAGAGATGCTGCGTCAGCACAACTTTCATCAACAGCAGCTGCTCAGTGAACAAGTCGCTTTTGTCGTCCGGCGCATGACGGTGGATTATCTGGCTCCGGCTCGTCTCGACGAGCAACTGGAGGTCCAGAGTGAAATCACCTCTCTGCGCGGGGCTTCTCTCACGTTTGCTCAACGCATTGTCAATTCTGACGGGGCCCTACTGAGCCAGGCAGATGTCCTGATTGCCTGTATTGATCCACACCAAATGAAGCCAAGAGCGCTTCCTAAGTCTATTGTCGCGGAGTTTAAGCAGTGACTGACATGAACATCCTAGATTTATTCTTGAAGGCGAGCCTGCTGGTTAAGCTTATCATGTTGATTTTGATATGCTTCTCGGTAGCCTCCTGGGCGATCATCATTCAGCGCACCCGCATCCTCAATGCGGCGACGCGCGACGCCGAAGCCTTTGAAGACAAATTCTGGTCCGGTATCGAGCTTTCCCGTCTGTACCAGGAAAGTCAGGCGCGTCGCGATAGCCTGACCGGTTCCGAGCAGATCTTCCATTCCGGTTTCAAAGAGTTCGCCCGCCTGCACCGCGCCAACAACCATGCGCCGGAGTCGGTGATCGAAGGGGCGTCGCGCGCGATGCGCATTTCGATGAACCGCGAGCTGGAAACGCTGGAAACCCATATTCCGTTCCTCGGCACCGTCGGTTCGATCAGTCCGTACATCGGTCTGTTCGGCACCGTGTGGGGGATCATGCACGCCTTTATCGCGCTGGGCGCGGTGAAGCAAGCCACGCTGCAGATGGTGGCGCCGGGTATCGCCGAAGCGCTGATCGCCACCGCGATCGGTCTGTTCGCCGCCATCCCGGCGGTAATGGCCTATAACCGTCTCAACCAGCGCGTCAACAAGCTTGAGCAGAATTACGACAACTTTATGGAAGAGTTCACCGCTATTCTGCATCGTCAGGCCTTCTCCAGCGACAGCAAATAAGTAGGAGGTAGCATGGCGAGAGTACGTGGACGTAGTCGGCGCGAGCTGAAGTCCGAAATTAACATCGTTCCGCTGCTCGACGTGTTGCTGGTGCTGCTGCTGATCTTTATGGCAACTGCGCCAATCATCACGCAGAGCGTGGAGGTTGACCTGCCGGACGCCACCGATTCCAAAACGGTGTCCAGCGATGACAATCCGCCGGTGATCCTTGAGGTTTCCGGCGTAGGTCAATACACCCTGGTGGTGGATCACAACCGTATGGAGCTGCTGCCGCCTGAACAAGTCGCGGCCGAAGCCAAGTCGCGTTTGGCGGCTAACCCGAAAACGGTCTTTTTGATCGGCGGTGCGAAGGAAGTCCCTTACGATGAGATTATCAAGGCATTGAATATTCTCCATCAGGCGGGCGTAGCTTCCGTGGGGCTGATGACCCAGCCGATCTGACCGTAAGGCGAACGGCAACCCGGTTCCTGCGCTGCGGCCCAGGAACCCCGTATAAGCAACACCAGTTTTTGGGAATCTATTTTGGTAAAGGCAACTGAGCAAAACGTTAAGCTGAACCGCGCCGTTATTGTTTCGGTCGTTCTGCACTTCATACTGATTGCCCTGCTGATTTGGGGATCGCTGCAGGAAAAGGTCGACATGAGCGCCGGCGGCGGCGGCGATGGTTCTGTAGTGGGCGCGGTAATGGTCGATCCCGGCGCGGTGGTGGAGCAGTACAACCGCCAGCAGCAGCAGAGCAACGATGCGCAGCGTGCCGAGAAGCAGCGCCAGAAAAAAGCGGAGCAACAGGCCGAAGAGCTTCAGCAGAAGCAGGCGGAGCAACAGCAGCGCCTGAAAGAGCTGGAGAAAGAGCGTTTGGCGGCGCAGGAGAAAGCCGCGCAGGACGCCAAAGCGCAGGCTGAGCAACAGCAGAAGGCGGCGGAGCAGCAGAAGCAGGCCGCCGAGCAGCAAAAAGCGGCGGAGGCCGCTGCAGCGAAAGCCAAAGAGCAACAGAAGGTCGCCGAAGCCGCCGCCGCCAAGGCGAAGGCCGAAGCGGACAAGGTCGCCAAGGCGCAGGCGGACGCGCAGAAGAAAGCCGAAGCGGAAGCCAAGAAAGAAGCGGCCGCTGCCGCCGCCGCCAAGAAACAGGCGGAAGAGGCGAAGAAAGCCGCCGCCGCTGCCGCAGAGCAAAAAGCTGCAGAGGCCGCGGAGAAGAAAGCGGCTGCTGAAGCCGAGAAAAAAGCCGCAGCGGAAGCCGAGAAGAAGGCTGCCGCCGAGGCAGAGAAGAAAGCGGCCGCCGCTGAGAAAGCTGCGGCAGCCAAGAAAGCCGCTGCAGAGAAGAAAAAAGCCGCCGCCGAGGCTGCGAAGCAATCGGCGGAAGTTGATGACCTGTTTGGTGGCCTGGCGGACGGCAAGAACGCGCCGAAAGGTGGTGGCAAGCAGAAGGGTGACGGTAAACCGGCTGGCCAGGGCAATGCCAAAGCGGCTGGGGCCAGCGGGGCGGAAATCAATGGCTATCTTGGCCAGATTACCGCTGCGATTCAAAGCAAGTTCTACGATGCGGATCTGTACAAGGGCCGTAAATGTGACCTGCGAATCAAGCTGGCGCCGGACGGTTTTCTGGTAGACGTTAAATCTGAAGGGGGCGATCCGGCACTGTGTCAGGCGGCGATAGCCGCGGCGAAACAGGCGAAGATCCCGAAACCGCCAAGCCAGGCGGTGTATGAGGTGTTTAAGAATGCTCCCCTTACGTTCAGGCCGGAATAATGGTTGTTTGAGCTGAGTAAGATCACAGGGATGTACTAAGGTAACCAACAGGGATTATGTAGTTTTACGTGAGTTGGTTTGTTAAAATTCTGCTAATTTATCGCAGGCATCCCGCCTGGATAAGGGAGATGAGATGAAGCAGGCATTTCGAGTAGCGCTAGGTTTTTTAATTCTGTGGGCGTCCGTGTTGCACGCGGAAGTTCGCATTGAAATCACCCAAGGGGTCGACTCCGCTCGTCCGATTGGCGTGGTGCCGTTTAAATGGGCGGGCCCAGGCACGCCGCCGGAAGATATCGGCAAGATTGTCGGCGCGGATCTGCGCAACAGCGGCAAATTCAACCCGATCGACGTGGCGCGCATGCCGCAGCAACCCACCTCCGCGTCTGAAGTGACGCCGGCGGCCTGGACTGCATTGGGCATCGACGCCGTAGTGGTCGGTCAGGTTCAACCTGGCGCCGACGGCAGCTACCTGATCTCCTACCAGTTGGTGGACACCTCGGGTTCGCCGGGTACCGTATTGGCGCAGAACCAGTATAAAGTGACCAAACAGTGGTTGCGTTATTCTGCCCATACCGCCAGCGACGAAGTGTTCGAGAAGCTGACCGGCATCAAGGGCGCGTTCCGCACCCGTATCGCCTACGTGGTGCAGACCAACGGCGGGAAATTCCCGTACGAGCTGCGCGTAGCGGATTACGACGGTTACAACCAGTTCACGGTGCACCGTTCGCCTGAGCCGCTGATGTCGCCGGCCTGGTCGCCGGACGGCAGTAAACTGGCTTACGTGACCTTCGAGAGCGGCCGTTCCGCGCTGGTGGTGCAAACCCTGGCTAACGGCGCCATCCGCCAGATCGCTTCGTTCCCGCGCCACAACGGTGCGCCGGCGTTCTCGCCGGACGGCAGCAAGCTGGCCTTCGCGCTGTCCAAGAGCGGCAGCCTGAACCTGTACGTGATGAACCTCGGCTCCGGCCAGATCACGCAGCTGACCGATGGACGCAACAACAACACCGAACCGACCTGGTTCCCGGATGGCCAGTCTCTGGCGTTTACCTCCGACCAGGGCGGGCGTCCGCAGATTTATAAAATCAGCGCCAGCGGCGGTGCCGCACAGCGTCTGACGTGGGAAGGCTCTCAGAACCAGGATTCTGAAGTCAGCTCCGACGGTAAATTCCTGGTGATGGTCAGCACCAACAGTGGTGCACAACACATCGCCAAACAAGATCTTGGATCGGGCGCCGTTCAGGTTTTGACCGGCACCTTCCTGGATGAAACGCCTAGTATTGCGCCAAACGGCACCATGGTGATCTATAGCTCCACGCAAGGTATGGGCTCCGTGCTGCAGTTAGTGTCAACTGATGGGCGTTTCAAAGCGCGTCTTCCGGCAACTGATGGACAGGTCAAATTCCCTGCCTGGTCGCCGTATCTGTGATGCATGTGTAAATATGTATGGCAAACTATAAAAGGATCAAAGAAATGCAACTGAACAAAGTGCTGAAAGGGCTTCTGCTGGCACTGCCAGTTCTGGCTGTAGCAGCTTGTAGTTCTAACAAAAGCGCGAACAACGACCAATCTGGTATGGGCGCTGGCGCCGGCACTGGTATGGAAAACGGCAGCAGCAACCTGTCTTCCGAAGAACAAGCTCGTCTGCAGATGCAAGAACTGCAGAAGAACAACATCGTTTACTTCGGCCTGGACAAGTATGACGTAAGCTCCGAATTCGCTCAGATGCTGGACGCGCACGCTGCATTCCTGCGTAACAACCCGTCTTACAAAGTGACCGTTGAAGGCCACGCTGACGAACGCGGCACGCCGGAATACAACATCGCTCTGGGTGAGCGTCGTGCTAACGCCGTTAAAATGTACCTGCAGGGTAAAGGCGTTTCCGCTGACCAGATCTCTATCGTTTCTTACGGTAAAGAAAAACCAGCAGTACTGGGCCACGACGAAGCGGCTTATGCTAAAAACCGTCGTGCCGTTCTGGTTTACTAAGAGAATCGCATGAACAGTAACTTCAGACGTCATCTGTTGAGTCTGTCGTTACTGGTTGGCGTAGCGGCCCCTTGGGCCGCTACTGCCCAAGCGCCAATCAGTAATGTCGGCTCCGGCTCGGTCGAAGACCGTGTCACCTCGCTTGAGCGCATCAGCAATGCTCAAGGCCAGCTTTTAAACCAACTCCAGCAGCAACTCTCTGACAATCAACGCGACATTGATTCTCTCCGTGGGCAAATCCAGGAAAGCCAGTATCAGTTGAATCAGGTCGTTGAACGCCAGAAGCAAATCTATCAACAGATGGATAGCCTCAGCCAGGGCGGCGCTCAGAGCGCCTCTGCGGCAGCGGGCGCTGCCGGCGGGGCAGCCGCAGGCGCATCTTCCGATGCGGGCAGCAGCGCGCCTGCAGCCGCTTCTGCAACGCCGAGCGGCGGTGATGAGAACAGCGACTACAACGCCGCTGTTTCTCTGGCGCTGGAAAAAAAACAGTATGACCAGGCGATTTCCGCCTTTCAGTCCTTCGTAAAACAGTACCCGAAGTCTACTTACCAGCCCAATGCCAACTATTGGCTGGGCCAGTTGTTCTACAACAAGGGTAAAAAAGACGATGCGGCCTACTATTTTGCGGTGGTGGTGAAGAATTATGCTAAATCACCGAAGGCGCCGGACGCCATGTACAAGGTGGGTATCATCATGCAGGAAAAAGGGCAGGCTGATAAAGCCAAGGCCGTGTTCCAGCAGGTGATTAAACAATACCCAACCAGTGCGGCGGCCAAGCAGGCGAAAAGTCGCGTAGGCGGTTAACGGCTAGAAAAATGAGCCCAGAAGTTAGTCGATTTGACCGATTTCTGGGCTCATTCGCGTGAAGAACAAGCAGTTGAACGCATCGGTAAAAAATTTAGGTTGCGCTGCCAAGATAAATTAGTAATATATGCCGCCGTTGCCAAGACATCTTGCAAGATGTTAAAGCGGCAGGGAAATTGGGTCGTTAGCTCAGTTGGTAGAGCAGTTGACTTTTAATCAATTGGTCGCAGGTTCGAATCCTGCACGACCCACCAATTTTGAAGCAAGAAATGAAGTGGAATCGGGAAGGATAACATCACGAAGTGATGGCCCGTCAGGGCGAGGCCAAAGGCCGAGTCATCCTGCACGACCCACCAATTTCTGAAGTAGCAGTAACCACAACAGTGGGTGATTAGCTCAGTTGGTAGAGCATCTCCTTTACACGGAGGGGGTCGGCGGTTCGAGCCCGTCATCACCCACCACTGTTATGGGTCGTTAGCTCAGTTGGTAGAGCAGTTGACTTTTAATCAATTGGTCGCAGGTTCGAATCCTGCACGACCCACCATTCTTTAAGAATGGCAGCTTCAGAATCGGTTTGATGTGGCAAAGTAAAGGTCCGAGTCGAGTACCCGTCGAGTTGTCCTGAACATCCCCATCCTTGTTTTCCGCGAGTCGGTTCCAATAACCTATTCGCCATCAGCAGTAAACCACATCAGTGGGTCGTTAGCTCAGTTGGTAGAGCAGTTGACTTTTAATCAATTGGTCGCAGGTTCGAATCCTGCACGACCCACCACTCTTTAATAGAGCAAGGTGTTAAATCGTCAGGATGAGAACCGTAAAGGTTCGAGTCTCGCGAAGCGAGACAACATCACTCCGGTGATGGCCCGAAGGGCGAGGCCAAAGGCCGAGTTATCCTGCACGACCCACCACGCTTTGAGTGGACAAGATAATAGCAGTACCACAGCAGTGGGTGATTAGCTCAGTTGGTAGAGCATCTCCTTTACACGGAGGGGGTCGGCGGTTCGAGCCCGTCATCACCCACCACACTGCGGGTCGTTAGCTCAGTTGGTAGAGCAGTTGACTTTTAATCAATTGGTCGCAGGTTCGAATCCTGCACGACCCACCAATTCAGAAAAAAGCGCCTTTGGGCGCTTTTTTCGTTTCTGTAACATCCAAACCTGACCTCATCTTCTCGCTAACATGGTCACCGAGTCGTGCGGGTGAGATCCTGCGCTCAGGTTCAGAGATACGACAACGCGCAGCGTTGCCCGCAGGGTGAGGCCACAGGCCGAATCAATCCTGCACGACCCACCCATTCAGAAAAAGCGCCTTTTATCGCATCCGCATCACCGCAATCTGAATCCGCTGCTTTCTCGTTTCAACAACACACCGATCGTCATCCCGCGCTTTTCTGAACGGCTATACGTTATCGCCAAGCGGTTATCCGCTGTGAACTGCGCGGCCAATGCCTGTGTTTTTAATCTATTAAACAATAGGTGCGCAAAATTGAAAATATCAGCGGACTTTTCGCGCTGATTTAGGTATTTTGTTTAGTATATAAAACGAAGGGCGTTGCGGCAGGCAATATTCAAGCGGCAGGCGCCCAGCCTAGCATGAGATTGCAGCGATGAGTGAAATGTTTGATGTCAATGCGGCGGTGTATCCCTTCCCGCCTAAACCGGTACCGCTGGACGTAGCCGAAAAAGCCTTTTATCGCGAAAAGATCAAAACCCTGCTCAAGCAGCGCAACGCGGTGATGGTCGCCCACTATTATACCGATCCGGAAATCCAGGCGCTGGCGGAAGAAACCGGCGGCTGCGTGGCGGATTCGCTGGAAATGGCACGCTTCGGCAGCGCGCATCCGGCTTCCACGCTGTTGGTGGCCGGCGTGCGTTTCATGGGGGAAACCGCCAAGATCCTCAGCCCGGAAAAGCAGGTGCTGATGCCGACGCTGTTTGCCGAATGTTCGCTGGATCTGGGCTGCCCGGAAGAGGAATTTCATGCGTTTTGCGACAGCCATCCCGATCGCACCGTGGTGGTCTATGCGAATACCTCGGCGGCGGTCAAAGCGCGCGCTGACTGGGTGGTGACCTCCAGCATCGCCGTCGAACTGATCGAGCATCTGGATAGCCTGGGCGAGAAAATTATCTGGGCGCCGGATCGTCATCTCGGCAGCTACGTGCAGAAGCAGACCGGCGCTGACGTGTTGTGTTGGCAAGGCGCCTGCATTGTCCATGACGAGTTTAAGACCCAGGCGCTGCGGCGCATGAAGGCGCTCTATCCGCAGGCGGCCATCCTGGTGCATCCCGAATCGCCTCAGGCGGTGGTCGAGCTGGCGGATGCGGTGGGATCGACCAGCCAACTGATTCAGGCGGCGAAAACATTGCCGCATCAACAGCTGATCGTCGCCACCGATCGCGGTATCTTTTACAAGATGCAGCAGGCTTGTCCGGACAAGGAGCTGTTCGAAGCGCCGACCGCCGGGGAAGGCGCGACCTGCCGCAGCTGCGCGCATTGCCCGTGGATGGCGATGAATGGCCTGAAGGCGATTGCCGAAGGGCTGGAGCAGGGGGGCGCGCAGCATGAGATCCACGTGGACGCCGCGCTGCGTGAAAAGGCGCTGGTGCCGCTGAACCGCATGCTGGATTTCGCCGCTCAGCTTAAGATGCAGGTTAAAGGCAACGCTTAACCGTTTAAAAGGATGACCTCATGAGCTTCTTCAGTACCAGCAATATTCTGGTGCATATTCCGCTTGGCGCGGGCGGTTACGATCTGTCGTGGATCGAAGCCATCGGCACACTGTTCGGGTTGCTGTGCATCTGGTACGCCAGCAAGGAAAAAATCATCAACTACCTGTTCGGCCTGATCAACGTCACGCTGTTCGCGGTGATTTTCTTCCAGATCCAGCTGTACGCCAGCCTGCTGCTGCAGCTGTTTTTCTTCGGCGCCAATATTTACGGTTGGTATGCCTGGAGCCGCCAAACCCAGGATAATCAGGCCGAGCTGCAGATCCGCTGGCTGCCGCTGCCGAAAGCGTTGGCCTGGGCGGCGGTTTGCGTCATCGGCATCGGCCTGATGACCTTCAACATCGACCGCGTGTTCGCCTGGCTGACGCAGATTGCGGTGGCGGTGATGCAAGGGCTGGGGCTGAACGTGCAGATGCCGACGCTGCAGCCGGACGCGTTCCCGTTCTGGGATTCGGCGATGATGGTGCTCTCCATCGTGGCGATGATCCTGATGACGCGCAAGTACGTGGAAAACTGGCTGCTGTGGGTGGTTATTGATGTCATCAGCGTGGCGATCTTCGCCTACCAGGGCGTGTACGCGATGGCGCTGGAGTATGTCATTCTGACGCTGATCGCCCTGAACGGCTCCTGGCTGTGGATCAAGAGCGCCGGGCGCAACCGTTCCAATCCGCTCTCTTCCGCACCGTAACAACGCAGAGGGCGCCGTGATGGCGCCCTCGTGGCTTAGTGGTGATGCCCCAGATGGGAATGCGCTTCGGCATGTGAGTGTTCACTCGGCTCCGGTGCCCGGTTGATACCGCAGTCCGGCGTCTCGCAGTGTCGGTACTCCATCTGGATGGTCACGTGGCCGATCTTGTAGTGTTCCAACAGATAAGCCTGGATACGTTGCAACAGCCCATCGTGGTCATGCGGCGGGATCACCTGCGCATGCAGCGTCATCAGCTTCTGTTCGCCGATCTGCCAGACGTGTACGTGGTGGATATTGCGCACTTCCGGGATGTTCAGGCACAGGTCTTTTTGCAGCTTGGCGATGTTGACCTCCTGCGGCGTGCCTTCCAGCAGCTCGTGGAAGCTCTCCTTCAGCAGCCGCCAGGCGCTGCGCAGCACCAGACAGGAGACCAGCACCGACAGGATCGGGTCAATCGGCGTCCAGCCGGTGGCGAGAATGACGATGGCGGCGACGATGGCGCCCACCGAGCCGAGCAGGTCGCCCAACACATGCAGCGCGGCCGCCCTCACGTTGATATTTTTCTCTTCGCTGCCGCGATGCAGCAGCCAGAAGGCGAACAGGTTCGCCAGCAGCCCCGCTATGGCGATGATCAGCATCGGAGTACCCATCACCGGCTGTGGTTCGAAGAAACGCCGTATCGCCTCCCACAGGATGAATACCACGATCACCAGTAGCGCCGCGGCGTTGAGGAAGGCCGCCAGGGTGGTCAGGCGCAGATAGCCGAAGGTGTGGCGCGCGTTGGGCTTGCGCTGGGAAAAGTGCACCGCCATCAGCGCCACCAACAGCGCGGCGGCATCGGTCAGCATGTGCCCGGCGTCGGCCAACAGCGCCAGCGAGCCGGACAATAGGCCGCCGGCCACTTCGGCCACCATAAAGACGGCGGTGACTAAAAAAGCGGTCAGTAGGCGTTTACTATTACTGTCTTTCGGCAGGTGTACGTGTGGAGTGTCCGACATTATTCATCCTTATGCATAGCGAAAGTGGGGGCGGCGGCGAGCAGAGCGTCCAGCTCCGGTTCTATCTGCGCCACTGACGCCTTTAATTTAGTATAAGCGGCGGCGGCAAGTTCGCCCCGACGTGCGGTTTCCACCAGTTGCTGGCACAGCCGCGCGGCTTCCGGCAACTGCAGCATCAGCAGGCTGCCCTTGATGCGGTGCGCCGCCTGTTCCAGGCGTGGCCAGTCGCTCGCGGCGACGGCATCCGCGAGCCGCTGCCGGTCTTGCCGCAGCGTGTCGTTGAGCGTCTGCGCCAGCCGCTGCATCATGGCGCGATCGCCGCCCGCCATCTCAGCCAGCGTTTGCCGTAGGTCAGTAAGGACTGACTTTTCTTCCTGAGCCTGCGGTTGCTGAGTCAATACCTGGCCGATTGCCGCCAGTGAAATCGGCTTGGTCAGGAAGTGGTCGATCGCCACCAGGCCCGGCGGGATGCGGGTAAACTCCTGCACGTCTGCCGAGCAGAGCACGATGCGGCAAGGCGGGCGCTGCAGCCGCTGTTCGTCGCGCCGGATCAGCCTGGCCAGCGTCAGTCCGTCCGGGCGCGGCATGTTATAGTCGATAAACAGCAGATCGAACGGCTGCCGGCGCTGGGCCTGCAGCAGCGCATAGCCTTGTTCAAAGCGGGCCGGCTGCAGCCCGAAGTGGCGCAGCTGGCGTTCCAGCAGCAACAGATTGGTGGGATGATCGTCGATCAGCGCGGTACGCATGGCGGAAGACGGCAGATCAAAGCTACGCTCTGCCGGGGCGACAGCCGGCGGCGCGCCGCTCAGCTCGACCGGTATCGCGACCTCGACGCGTGTACCGACGCCCGGCTGCGAGTGCAACGCGATGCGGCCGCCCATCTGTTCGACGATTTCTTTGCAGATCGACAGGCCCAAACCGGTTCCTTGCACCGAGATGCGTTGCGCGCCGCGCGCGCGGTAAAACGGTTGAAACAGCTTGCCTACCTCATCGGCGGCGATGCCGCAGCCGCTGTCGTTCACCGTCAGATGCAATTCCCCCTGCCGTTCATCCTGCGCGCGCCAGCCGACTTCGACCTGAATGGCACCGCGCGGCGTGAACTTTATCGCGTTGTTTATCAGGTTGTTAGCCACCTGAAGTAAACGCTCACCATCAATGACCACCGCCTCCGGCAGCGCCAGATCCGCCACCACGCTCAGCGTCAACGGCCGATCGCCGATCAGCGGTCGGTAAAGGGCGTCGATGCGCGCGACCCAGGGGCGCAGCGCCACCGGTTTTGGCGCCAACGTCAACGACCCGGTTTCCAACCGCGCGTGATCCTGCAGGTCGTTGAGCAGGTTGAGCAGCGATGAGGCCGAACTGTAAATCACCGGCAGGCCTTCCGGCGCAGGTTGGCGTTTGAGCTCCAGTTCCAGCAGGCCGAGGATGGCGTGCATCGGCGTGCGCAGTTCATGGCTGACGGTGGCGAGGAATTTGCTCTTCATGCGATTTTCCGCTTCGGCGCGGCGGCGCGCCTGCTCGAGCTCTTCGCGTTCGCGTTTTTCACGGCGCTGCAGCATGAAACGGCGCAGAGTCAGCGCCAACAGCAGCACGGTAGCGGCGGCCAACAGCGCCAGCAGCCAGGTGGTCTGCGGCGGCATGCGGTTGTCGTTCACCGCGTCGATCAGGTTGCTGCGATCGACGATCCACTCGTCGCGCAGCGATTGCAGGGTATCCGCCGGGATCTGCATCAGGTTCTTATCGAGGATCGCCAGCAGCAGCGGCTGATCGCGGCGCACGCCGAAAGCCACCGGATAGGGGATGTTGTTGGCGGCGAAGGCCAGCTTGATGGCGCCGGAATAGCGCGACAGCGCCAAAAAGTTGGCGGAGATGACGTTATCCACCAGCGCATCCAACTGGCCGTTGGCCAGCGCGTCGTACATCGACTTGCTGTCGGCGAAGCTGACGGTCTGTTCCTGTTCCGGCACCAGCCCCTGCGCCAAATCGCCCTGCAGCACGCCGATGCGCTTGCCGGCCAGATCGCCCCAGGTCGAGACGCCGTTGGCATACTGGCCGACGTAAACGCCCCACAGCGAACGGTGGATCGGCATGCTGGCGCTGTAGCGCGCCTTGACGCCGCGCGCCAGCGGCAGGGCGGCGCGGAAGCTGGCCTGGCCGGATTGCACCAGCTGATCGGCTTGCTCGGCGTTGCGCGCCCACAGCGGCGCGAAACGCAGCCCGGTGTTTTGCGCGATGATGTTGAGAATATCGATGGCGTAGCCGCGCGGCTGGCCGTCGGAGCCGCGGTAGGCGAACGGGAAATTGTTCTCGATGGCGGCGTAGTAAACCACGCGGTGGCTCGCCACCCAATTCTTCTCCATCGTCGTCAGATCGGCATTGCCGGTATCGAGGTAGCTGGGGATCTTTTTGCTCCAGCGGCTCTGCAGGGCATTCATCAGCTCCATCGGCGCGTCGGCGATGGCGGTGTCCAGCGTATCTATCAGCCGCGGGTCGGCGGCGGCGAACACGAAGGACAGGTTGCCCAGGTTCTCGTTGCTTTCAATCTGATAGAGCTGGCCGAGCTGCAACTGGTCGATGATAAAGCTGGCGCTGGCCTCGTCGGCGATAAAGTAGTCGCTGCTGCCGTTGAGCAGCGAATAGACCGCCTGCAGGTTGTTGTCGTAGCGCTGGATCTGCGACGCCACCGCCTGCAGGGCGCCGCCAGACTGCATGTCGGTCAGCGCGCCGATCGCGACGCGGGCATTGGCGGAGTTGAGCATCACCGGCCGATCGTTGCTGCGGTCGCGCAATACGCGCAGGTTGCTGACGTAATAGGGCTGAGAGATCGCCAATCCGTGCAGCGCTTCACTTTGCGGGATGCCATACAGCAGATCGATTTTGCCGTCGTGCAGCGCCTGCTCCAGCTGCGTCAGATCGGCGAAGCCGTAAATGGCGAAGCGAATGCCGGTTACCTGCTGGATATAGCCGAGGTAGTCGGCGTTCAGCCCATACAGATCGTCATCCACAATGATGTTGTACGGGCTGGTGTTCTCACTGATGATGCCGACGCGCAGCGTGCGGTCGCGCCAGGGGTTTTTCTCGCCGACGATCAGCATGTTCTCGGGGGTATTCAGATTGCTGACCAGCTGATAGCGCACCGGCTCCCCCGCCTGCGCCAGGCCGCACCACAGGATCAGCAGCAGCAGGGCGCGGCGCATCATGGCGCCAGCTCTTTAAATACCGCCACCAGCTCCAGCAGATTACCGGCGCCGGTTTTGCGCTGGATGTTTTTCTTATGCGTGCTGACGGTCTTGTTGCTGATGTGCAGCCGGTCGGCGATCTGCAGGTTGGACAGCCCCTGGCTCAGCAAACCCAGCACCTCGAGCTCCTTGGGCGTGAGCAGCCCGCCGTCCGCCGTCGGCGCTTCTTCGGCCAGCGCGGCGGCGGGGAAACTGGCTTCACCGTCCAGCACCTGCTCGATCGCCAGCACCAACTCCGCCAGCGAGCTGCCTTTATTGACGAAACCGTCGGCGCCGGCGGCATGCGCCATGCGCGCATACACATCGGCCTCTTGCGCGGTATAGATCAGGATCTTTTGTTGCGGGTAGCGGCGGCGGATTTTTTTCAACAGCTGCAGCCCATCGACCTGCGGCAGGCCGATATCCAGGATCACCAGACCGAAAGCGGCCTCGGCCAGCAGAGCCAACGCCTGGACGTCGTCCTGTGCCGCCTGCAGGCGGTAGGGGCGGGATGATTTCATTAGCGCCGCTTCCAGTGCGACATGAACCACCGGGTGGTCATCAACTAATAACAGAGAAGGCATGTTCAACTCGGGTCGCTTTATATTCCGATCGCTAGCATAGCGAAAAAGGAGGCTCTGCGCTCCCCTGATGAAACAGCACAATCTGCTGTTAATTTGGCGGTTCCAGCGGAGGGGGGCAAAGGTGATTTACAGCGCCATTCCCACAGGCTAGATTGTTGGGATCTACACCGTTACGCACTGCGAAATACCCCTCGATACCGAATGGAAAAGCTATGAATTACCAAAACGACGATTTACGCATTAATGATATTAAGGAACTCCTGCCGCCGGTGGCTCTGCTGGAGAAATTCCCGGCTACCGAACGCGCGGCAAAGACGGTGTCCCAGGCCCGCAGCGCGATTCACAATATCCTCCGCGGCAGCGACGATCGCCTGCTGGTGGTGATTGGCCCTTGCTCCATCCACGATACCCAAGCCGCCAAAGAATACGCGGGGCGCCTGCTGGCGCTGCGTGAAGAACTGAGCGGCGAGCTGGAAGTGGTGATGCGCGTATACTTCGAAAAACCGCGCACCACCGTGGGCTGGAAAGGCCTGATCAACGATCCGCAGATGGACAACAGCTTCAACATCAACGACGGCCTGCGCCTGGCGCGCAAACTGCTGGTGGAGATCAACGACAGCGGTCTGCCGGCCGCCGGCGAATTCCTCGACATGATCACGCCGCAGTACCTGGCGGATCTGATGAGCTGGGGCGCCATCGGCGCGCGCACCACGGAATCGCAGGTGCACCGCGAGCTGGCCTCCGGCCTCTCGTGCCCGGTCGGTTTCAAGAATGGCACCGACGGCACCATCAAGGTGGCGATCGACGCCATCAACGCCGCCGGCGCGCCGCACTGCTTCCTGTCGGTGACCAAGTGGGGTCACTCGGCGATCGTTAATACCAGCGGCAACGGCGACTGCCACATTATTCTGCGCGGCGGCAAAGAGCCGAACTACAGCGCGGCGCACGTGAAGGACGTCAAAGCCGGCCTGAGCAAAGCCGGGCTGCCTGCGCAGGTGATGATCGACTTCAGCCATGCCAACAGCAGCAAACAGTTCAAAAAGCAGATGGACGTGAGCGCGGACGTGTGCGGGCAGATTAGCGGCGGTGAAAAAGCGATCATCGGCGTGATGATCGAAAGTCACCTGGTGGAAGGCAACCAGAACCTCGAAAGCGGCGAACCGCTGGTTTACGGCAAGAGCGTCACCGACGGCTGCATCGGCTGGCAGGACACCGAAACCGTGCTGCGCGATCTGGCGGCGGCGGTGAAAGCGCGCCGCGGATAACCGCAAACAATGACAAGGGCCCGATAACGGGCCCTTGTTTTATCCTTGCCATTGCACTTCTCTATATTCCACGACTTTAAGGCTTACAGTTAATAGGCCAATTAAGTCCTTAAGCGGCCCTCTTCGCATTATTCCTATTTAAGAAAAGAATAATTGTCACTACTCGCGGCATTGTGCTTATATAAGACGCTTTTTTTATTCCATAAACCCCGCAGGCCTAATAAGTGGGGAGTGGTATGACCTTATTCCTTTCAGGATGAAAGAATTATGACAAACAATACCTCGCAGCCGCTGGGGCTGCACCGGATTAAATTCCATGGGAAAGGTGGTGAGTACTTCGCTATTTGGTTAGTCAATGCATTATTGACCGCCTTGACCCTGGGCATCTATTCCGCCTGGGCGACGGTGCGCCGTCGCCGCTATTTTTACGGCAACACGGAATTGGACGGCGATCGTTTCGACTACCATGCACAACCGCTGCAAATTCTGAAAGGGCGGCTGTTGGTGATCGGCGGCATCATCGTGTTTTATATCTTGCTGGCGATAACGCCCCTGTTGGGGCTGCTGGCTTTGCTGGTGTTGCTTGCCCTGCTGCCGTGGATCGTTATTCGCAGCTGGCGCTACAATGCGATTATGTCGAGCTATCGCGGCGTGCGTTTTAATTATGTCTGCCGCACCGGGCGTGCCTATTGGGCTTTACTGTTCTGCCCGTTATTGCTGATTATCGGGCTGTATGTCGGTCTGATCATCTTGCTCGGCATTGGCAGCGGTCTTGGCAGCATCAACGCCATCGCTTTTATGCTGGTGCTGACGCTGATTTTGGCCGTGCCGGCATTTGCGGCGGTAAACGGCATTATTAGCGCACTGCAGCATGATTTGTACGTTAATAACCTGTTCTTCGGGCGCACACCGTTTATTGCCGAACTGAAGAAATCGGCCTTTATCAAATTTGCCTTGATCGGCCTGCTCATATTCCTGCCATTCATGTTGGTCGCGTTGGTGTGCATCGGTTCGTTCTTCTTTACTCTCTATCAGATGGTGTTGATGGGCATGTTGACCAATGAAGCCATTGATGTGCTGGTGCTGGACAATATCAGCAGCCTTCTGCTGATGATGGTGGTGCTGTTGATCGGCGCGCTGGTGGCCAGCAGCTACCAGGTCGTTGCCCAGCGCAACTATCTGTTTAACCAGGCAAGGCTGAACGGCGACATCAAGCTGCATTCCTCAATGAAAACGCTGCCGTATATGGGATTGTTGATCACCAATACCCTGATTACCCTGTTCTCGCTCGGTTTGGCGGCGCCGGTGGCGGAAGTGCGTCATGCCCGTTATCTAGCGGCCTGCACGGCGGTTGAAGGCGATCTGGCGCTGCTGGACATTACGGCGCATCAGGAAAGCGCCAACAGCGCGGTGGCCGAAGAAGCGCTGCAGGCGCTGGATCTGGGCGGCAACTTCTGAGGCGCCGATGATCCTTGAAGGCGCTTATCAGTTGCCGGGACGGGCCGCACGTGAGGCGGCTCGTCTGCTGGTGAACGAAAGCGGCGAAGGCGTGACGTTGCAGCGGCAGGATGAACAGCGTTACATCCCGCTGACGGACATCACCGTTTCTGCCGCGCTGGGCAATATTCCGCTGACGCTCACCTTCAAGGGCGGCGGGCGCTTTGTGCCTGACGACGACGCGGCCTTTCGCCGCTGGTTCTATCAACGCCGTTCGCCGGGGTGGGTGCATCGCCTGGAACGCCATAAACGCGGCGTCGCCCTGGCGCTGCTGATGACGCTGCTGGCGGTAGTGGCTTACGTTTACGTGGTGCTGCCGTGGGCGAGCAGCGAGATCGCCATGCGCGTCCCCACCTCGGTGGAACAGACGCTGGGCGAACATACGCAGACGTTTTTGGACCAGAGCGGCTTCGCGCCCTCCGCACTGCCGGCCGAACGGCAACGGGCGCTGCAGCAGTTGTTCCGGCAGGTGATGCCGGCCGAGATGCGCCAGGAGCGCACGCCGCTCTCGCTGAAGCTGATGGCGGCGCCCGGTGCGCCGAACGCCTTTATGTTGCCGGACGGCACGCTGGTGCTTAGCGACAGCCTGGTCACCTTGTCAAAAAACGACGATGGCTTGGCGGCGGTGATGCTGCATGAGATGGGGCATCACGCCCATCGTCACCCGATGCGCATGTTGGTGCGTTCGTCACTGGTGGCGTTGACGCTGATGTGGATGACGGGTGACGTCAGCGGCATCGGCGACACGCTGCTGCAGTCCGCATCCTTCGTGAATGAGATGCAGTTTTCTCGCGGGATGGAGCGTGAGGCGGATGCGTTTGCGATAGCGGAAATGCAGCGCCAGGGGCGTTCGTTGGCGGAAATGGCGGCGATCTACCGCGCGTTGGCGCAGGCGCCTGAACGAGAAAAGGCCGATGACTGGGCGCTGCCTGCCTGGCTCAGCACCCATCCGGCGATGCAGGAACGGCTGGACGCGGTGAACGAGGCGATGGCGCAGCAGCAATAAAAAAGCCCCCGGTGAAAACCGGGGGCTTTTTCGTGAACGGGCGAAATTACTTCGCTTTACCTTGGTTCGCTACGGCCGCCGCTTTTGCTGCGATCTCGTCGGCGTTACCCAGGTAGTAACGTTTGGTTGGTTTGAAGTTCTCGTCGAACTCATACACCAACGGCACGCCGGTTGGGATGTTCAGCTCGAGGATTTCATCTTCGCTCAGGTTATCCAGGTATTTCACCAGCGCGCGCAGGGAGTTGCCGTGCGCCGCAACGATCACGCGCTCGCCGCTCTTGATGCGTGGCAGGATCTCTTCGTCCCAGTAAGGGATAACGCGATCGATGGTCAGCGCCAGGCTTTCGGTCAGCGGCAGCTCTTGCTCGCTAAGCGAGGCGTAGCGCGGATCGTGGCCAGGGTAACGTTCGTCTTCTTTGGTCAGCTCAGGTGGGGTCACCGCGAAGCCGCGACGCCATTGTTTCACCTGCTCGTCGCCGTATTTTTCCGCGGTTTCCGCTTTGTTCAGACCCTGCAGCGCGCCGTAGTGACGTTCGTTCAGCTTCCAGGATTTTTCGGTTGGCAACCAGGCTTGATCCAGCTCGTCGAGGATGTTCCACAGGGTGTGGATCGCGCGCTTCAGTACGGAGGTGTAAGCGAAGTCGAAAGTGAAACCTTCTTCTTTCAACAGCTTGCCTGCTGCTTTCGCTTCGGTGCGGCCCTTGTCGGACAGATCAACATCATACCAACCGGTGAAGCGGTTTTCTTGGTTCCACTGGCTTTCGCCGTGACGCACCAGAACCAGCTTAGTTACAGCCATAGCTTAACTCCTTAATAATCTGACATTTCAATGATAACGAAAATCATTATATTGCCGCGGGCCGGGGCTCGGCAATCGATAGTGTCTAACCATAGCCAATTTCTTGCCGCAAAGTAAGGGCTGGCGAAAGGAAAAAGCTGAATCGTTCAGGCTGATGCGGAAGGGGGAGAAACGGCACGTCGGAATCGCTCCGGACGCGCCGTGGCGTAGGGAAAATCAGGCCGATTTTTTCAGGCAGTTGCTCATGAAGGTTTTACGCGCGTCGCCCTTCAGATCCTTGGTCTTGGCGTCGGCGTTGCAGCTTTTCATTTTCTGCTGCTGCGGCGTCAGGGTTTTGCCGGACGCAGCGGTGCCTTCGGACTTCAGGCAGGTGCTCATAAAGGTGGAGCGATCGGCGCCTTTCAGCGACTTGGTGGATGCCTGCTGGTTGCAATCGGTCATGCGTTTCTGTTGGGCCGCCTGCGCCGGCGAAGGCGTTTTCGTCGCCGTCGTCGCGTCGGCCGCCATCAGATTGGTGCTCAGCATTAAGCCCGCCAGCAATGGAAGTGCAGTAATCAGACGCATAGGTGTTCCTTCAGCTATTGATTGGCCGCCATCGGCCGAAAATGGTGACGTTGCACAAGGCGTTGTGCTTATCACGGTAGCCTGAGTGTAGTGCGCGCTTTGGAATAAGGGAAGGTGGGCGCCGGTGGGGGGATGGCGCTAAAAGGTAAGCATTTATAACAAATTGCCCCCGGCCGCACGGCGAGGGGCGTAGCGGGTCAGATAGGATAAAACTGATAATGCGTGGCGCTGCGGTAGCGGCTCCCCGGTTGCAGCCAACAGTCCGGCTGCGGCCACTCGGGATGGTGCGGGCTGTCCGGCAAAAACTCGCTCTCCAGCGCCACGCCGGCATGGTTGGCGTAGCTGCCGCCATCGCGCGCCGGCGTGCCGGCCAGATAATTGCCGCTGTAGAGCTGCAGCGCAGGCGCGTCGGTGAACACGCTCATTTGCACTTGCCCGTCGGCGGACCACAAATGCGCCGCCGGGCTCTCCAGCGCCCCACAGGTACGCTGCAGCAGAAAGGCGTGATCGTAGCCTTTCACCCGCTGCTGGTCGCGATCGCGCAGGAAATCCTGTAACAACGTTTTCGGCTGACGAAAATCCATGCCGCTGCCGTCCACCGCCGTCAGATCGGCACAGGGAATGCCCTCGGCGTCGACGGGCAGGTAGCGATCGGCGAACAGCTGCAGCCGTTGGGCGCGGGCGTCGGTGCCGGCGCCGTCGAGATTGAAATAGGCGTGGTTGGTCAGATTGACCGGGCAGGGGCGATCGACCTGCGCCAGGTAGTTGATTTCCAGACGATTATCCGAGGTCAGGCGGTAACAAACCTGCACGTCGAGATTGCCGGGGAAACCCTGATCGCCCTCCGCCGAGTGCAGCGCATAGCAAACCTGTTGCGCCTCGTGCTGTACCCGGCGCCAGCGGCGGGCATGGAAACCGTCGGGGCCGCCGTGCAGCTGGTGGGCACCCTGATTGGCGGCCAGCGCATGGGGTTTCCCGTCGATGGGCAAACTGGCGTTGGCGATGCGGTTGGCGTAACGGCCGACGGTGGCGCCCAGATAGGCGCCTTGATGCGGGTAGTCCGCCGGGCTGCGGCAGCCGAGCAGCAGTTCGCGTTTTTCACCGGATTTGAGCGGCAAGACGGCGGACAGCCAGGTGGCGCCCCAGTCCATCAGCGTCACCGTCATGCCGTCGGCGTTTTGCAGCTGTGTCAGCTGGTAAGGCTGCCCATCGGGCGCCGCTGCCGTGGTTGCCGTCAGCATGTACCGGCCCCCTGCGAAGCCTGGCAGACATAGAAGGTTTCCTGCAATCCGCCGGTTTGCCGCGGATACTCGTGCGCCACGGCGGCACGCACCGACTCCACGAGATCCTGCGGCATCAGCGCGACGATGCAGCCGCCAAAGCCGCCGCCGGTCATGCGCACGCCACCGCGCGGGCCGATCGTCGCTTTGACGATCTCGACCAACCGATCGATCGGCGGCACGGTGATTTCAAAATCATCGCGCATCGAGGCGTGGGACTCCGCCATCAGCCGGCCCATGCGCTGCAGGTCGCCTGCCGCCAGCGCGTCGGCCGCCGCCAGCGTGCGGGCGTTCTCGCTGATGACATGGCGCGCGCGTTTGGCCACCAACGGATCCAACTGATGTTGACGCGCTGCAAACTGTTCCGGGCTGACGTCGCGCAGCGCCTTGACGCCGAAGAACCGCGCCGCTTCTTCGCACTGTGTGCGGCGGGTGTTGTACTCGCTGTCCACCAGCCCGCGCTGCACATTGGAGTTGATGATCACCACCGCGACGCTGTCCGGCATCGGCACCGCACGGGTCTCCAGCGAGCGGCAGTCGATCAGCAGAGCGCTGTCGCGCCGGCCGAGCGCGGAGATCAACTGGTCCATGATGCCGCAGTTGCAGCCGACGAACTGGTTCTCCGCCTCCTGGCCGTTCAGCGCCAGCGCCACGCCGTCCAGCGGCAGCTGATAGAGCGCCTGCAGCGCCTGGCCCACCGCCACCTCCAGCGCGGCGGAGGAGCTGAGCCCCGCCCCTTGCGGCACATTGCCGGCGATCACCAGATCCGCGCCGCCGAAGTCGGCGTTGCGGCGCTGAAGATGTTTCACCACGCCGCGCACATAGTCGGACCAGCGCTGATCGGGGTGGCTGACGATCGGCTCGTCGAGCGAGAATTGATCCTGCTGATTCTGATAATCGGCGGCCAGCACGCGGATCTGGCGGTCGTCGCGCTTGGCGCAGGCGATGACGGTTTGGTAATCGATGGCGCAGGGCAGCACGAAGCCGTCGTTGTAATCGGTATGCTCGCCGATCAGGTTCACCCGCCCCGGCGCCTGGATGGTCAACGCCGGCGCGTAGCCGAAGTGCTCGGTAAACAGGGAATGGGTAAGCGGTTTCAGGCTCATGCTTGGGCTCCGGCTTCACGGTAATGAATATCGCTGACGGCGCGCAGACGCTCTGCGGCCTGTTCGGCGGTCAGGTCGCGCTGGGTTTCCGCCAGCATCTCGTAACCGACCATAAATTTGCGCACGCTGGCTGAACGCAGCAGCGGCGGATAGAAATGGGCGTGCAGCTGCCAGTGCTGGTTGTCGGCGCCGTTGAACGGCGCGCCGTGCCATCCCATCGAATAGGGGAAGGAACACTGGAACAGGTTGTCGTAGCGGCTGGTCAGCTTCTTCAGCGCCAGCGCCAGATCGCTGCTCTGCGCCGCGCCGAGTTCGGTGATGCGCTGCACCGCCGTTTTCGGCAGCAGCAGCGTTTCAAACGGCCAGGCGGCCCAGTAGGGCACCACCGCCAGCCAGTGTTCGGTGTTCACCACGATGCGTTCGCCTGCGGCCAGCTCGCGCTGTGCATAATCCAGCAGCAGCGGGGAGGCATATTCCCGGAAATAGTCGTGCTGCAGGCGATCTTCGCGTTCGGCCTCGTTCGGCAGAAAGCTGTTGGCCCAGACCTGCCCGTGCGGGTGCGGGTTGGAGCAGCCCATCGCCGCGCCTTTGTTTTCGAACAGCTGTACCCAGGGGTAGTGCTTGCCCAGCTCATCGGTTTGCGCCTGCCAGGCGGCAACCACCTGCTCCAGCGCCGGCAGCGTCAGTTCGGGCAGGGTCTTGCTGTGATCGGGAGAGAAGCAGATCACCCGGCTGACGCCGCGCGCGCTCTGGCTGCGCATCAGCGGATCCTGGCTGTCGGGCGCCGGCGGCGTATCGCTCATCAGCGCGGCGAAATCGTTGGTGAAAACATAGGTACCGCGATAATCCGGATTGCGATCGCCGGTGACGCGCGCGTTGCCCGGGCACAGGAAACAGTCGGGATCGTGCGCCGGCAGCGTTTCTGTGGGGACGGCCTCCTGCTGGCCCTGCCAGGGGCGCTTGGCGCGGTGCGGTGAGACCAGCACCCACTGGCCGCTCAGCGGATTGTAGCGGCGGTGCGGATGATCGATAGGGTTAAATTCCGTCATACGGTTCCTTTCTTGGCGCCGACGAAAGTGTAATCGCTTCCAATTACCGTCTTGAGACGCCCGTTGCTGAACAGGGAGAGGCTGTTGCGCAGAAAGATAGCACGCCCGCGGCGGTAAAAAGGTGATCTAACGCGAAAAATGGAATCGTTTACACTTCATTGCAAAGCGCAGGAGGGGCGAAGAAAAGCAGGCGGCAACGTGATTGAGGGCATTGCGGTGAAGTGCCGGTGATAGCGTTTTCACCCGACCAGCCGGCAGAGAGGGGCTCTCTGCCGGCTTCAGCCGTTAAGAATGCTGGTACAGCGGATAGGTGAAGAACAGCAGATGGGTCAGATTAAGCCCGAAATGGAACAGAATCGGCACCCACAGACGGCCGCTCCACATCCACGCCAGGCCGTAGATCACCCCGGCGAGGGTCGCGAAGATCACCATCAGCGTACCGCCCGCCAGATGCGCGGCGCCGAACACCAGGGAGGCGACGATCAGCGCCGGCCAGGCGCCCAGCCACTGGCTGAGGCGCTGTTGCAGGTAGCCGCGAAACAGCGCTTCCTCGGCCATGCAGACAAAGAACAGGTTCGCCATCACGAAAGGCAGGATCCAGGCGGGCGCATGCCACTCAATTTTTAAGCCGCCCAGCGCGACGGCCAGCAGCAACAGCGCCGGCACGGCCAGCAGCAGCGCAATCCAGCCCGCTCTGCTGGCGTTGCCGCCGCGTTCGGCGGAAAACAGCGTGGGCAAGCAGGCGAACAGCAGGAAGGGCACCATCGCCTTATCGAAGTTGTAATACATGGTGAACGGCGCGCTGAGCGGACCGGCTTTTTCGCCGTCGATCATCAGTTGATTGTGGATGCCGGGCACCAGGTGCAAGAACAGCGCCACGCAGCCGGCGACCACCAGCCCTTCGAGCGCAATCGCCAGATTACGCTGCGCGCGAAAATGGTGGCGCAACCCCGCCAGCGCTACGATCGCCAGCAGATAACTCAGGCTGAGCGGCGTCAGTACCCCATGATAAAGCCCCATGCCCGCCGAGGCGGCCAGGATCACCCAGGCTATCAGCCGATTAAACGGCAAGAAAAATAACGAAGCAGCCAGTACGCCCCACATGATATGTCCCTTTAAATATGTACACGGCGCTCAGCGCCTTTGCGGCGTGCGATGATGGCAAAATTGAGCGCTAGAGCGGATAGTAGCACACCAGGATGACGCTAAAGGTCGGGGCAGTGATGCATTTGTGCATGATGCCGGCCCACACGACCGGCGGCGAGGAGGGTTAGCCTTTCATCCATGCCTGCGAACGGGTGATTTCGGCCAGGTTTTGCAGGGTATCCAGGCTCTGCTGGTGGATCTCCTGCGTGGGGGCCGCGCACAGATCGTGCAGCACGGTCACCTGAAAGCCGGCGTCGTGCGCCTGCCGCGCGGTGCTCTCGATGGCGAGCGGCGTGCTGCTGCCCGCCAGCAGCAGGTGGTGGCACCGATGTTGCCGCAGCCAGGCTAACAAATTGTTACCGGAGAAAGCGCTGACTGCCGTTTTTTCAAACTGCAGATCGGTCTCTTCCTGATGCAGTTCGGGCATCCAGCGGCAGCCCGGGCCATTTAGCCGCAGCGCGCCGATCTGCTTGAGATGGTTGAACAGCGGCGAATGGGGCGGGATGTCATGATAATCGTCGGCGAATCCCACCCGCACCCAAATCACCGGGATTTTTCGCACCCGGGCATAGGCCGCGGCGGCATTGACGTTGGCAAGCAGGTGGGTCGTCATCACCTGTTCGCGGCAGTGGTTGGCGCGCCCTTTGGGCCCGATCAGATCTTCGATCAGGTCGATGATAATCAACGCAGCGGACATGGCGTCTCCAAAAATGGCCTTCTTCCTTTCTATGATAAAAGGCCAAATGTGATGTGCTGCGGTGAAGTGTTGCCGGATATGTTTACGCCGCGTTTCAGGCTGAGGCCGCCTCCAGCCGTTGCTGTTGGTAACCATAGCCGCCTTCGCCGTCGGGCACGAAGCTGAGGCGGTGAGTGATGCACTGCGGCGCATCTTCGGCATGGTGCGAGACGAACAGCAACTGGGTGGCGCCCTGGCCGATCAGCACGTCGATAAAGCGGCGCACCAGCTGGCGATTGAGCGGATCCAGCCCCTGCAGCGGCTCGTCGAGGATCAGCAGCGCCGGGTGTTTCACCAGCGCGCGGGCGATCAGCGCCAGCCGCTGTTGGCCCCAGGAAAGGCTGTGGAACGGGGCGTCACCGCGCGCGCCGTTGAGCCCGAGCAGCGCCAGCCATTGCTCTGTCAGCTGCCGCTGACGATCCGAGACCGCCTGATAAATGCCGATCGAATCGAAGAACCCTGACAGCACCACGTTGCGCACGCTGGTGTTGACGCGATAATCCAGATGCAGGCTGCTGCTGACGTAGCCGATATGGCGTTTGATTTCCCAGATGGTTTCCCCGCTGCCGCGGCGGCGGCCGAACAGCGTCAGATCGTTGCTGTAGCCCTGTGGATGATCGCCGGTGATCAAGCTGAGCAGCGTGGATTTGCCGGCGCCGTTCGGGCCGACGATCTGCCAGTGCTCGCCGGGGTTAACCTGCCAGTCGAGATGATTGAGGATCGGCCGATCGTTATAGCTGACCACGCCGTCACGCAGGACGATCAGCGGCCGATCCGCCGGCAGGGCCACTTTTTGCGTCGGATCCTCGGTTTCCGGCAGCGCCAGCCCGCTGAGGTTTTCGCTGTGCGCCAACTGCGCCACCAGCGCGTCCGCCATTACCTGGCTGCGCGGCCCGCGGCTGGTCAGGGTGCAGTCCGCCAGCACGCCCACCTGGCGGACAAAATCCGGTATTTCGTCGAACCGGTTGAGCACCAGCACCACGGTTTGGCCCTGGGCGGAAAGCTCGCTCAGCAACGCGGCGAGCTGCGCGCGCGAGTGCACGTCCAGCCCGTCGAAGGGTTCGTCGAGGATCAGCAGGTCGGGCTCGGGCATCAGCGCCCGGCACAGCAGGGTCTTGCGCGTTTCGCCGGTGGAGAGGTATTTGAAGCGGCGCGTCAGCAGGGCGGTGATGCCGAACTGCGCGGCCAGCCGCTCACAGCGCGCGGCGTCTTTCATCTCTTCCTGAATGATCTCCGCCGCGGTGCGGCCGGTGTCGTCTTCGTCCGCGCTGAGCAGATCGGTGTTGTTGCGTTGCCACTCGTCGCTGACCATTTTTTGCAGCTGTTCGAAGGAGATGCGCACCGCGTGCTGAAAGTCGCTGCGGCGCTCGCCGCTCAACAGAACCAGTTCGTCGGCCAGCGCGCGCGCCAGGGCGGATTTGCCGCTGCCGTTGGCGCCGACGAAGGCCCAGCTGTCGCCGGCCTGGATTTCCAGCGCGTCCAGCGTCAGGGTGCGGGTATCGCTTAAGCGGAATGAACCTTGCGAAATATGCAACGACGACATCACCTGTTCCTTTTTTTGCAATTATTTGCCTTAGAAATAGGCGTATTGCAGGGGGATGTCAATCAACAAAAATGCAACGTTACGTTGCGCTTAACACAACGTGGCGACAATCACGTGGTCGGCGTTGAACAGGGCGTGTACGGCGGCGCCGACGCTCAGCTGCAGGCGCTGCAACTCCGCCGTCGTCAGCGTGGCGCACAGGGTTTCGCCCCCCGCCAGCGTCACCAGCACCTCGCTGTGTTCGGCGCCCGGCTGAATGCCGGCCACCACGCCCGCCAGCGCGTTATCCGCGTCGACATGTTCCGCCGTCTCGACGCTTAACCGCACCCAGGGCGCCTTGATCAGCGCCAGCACCTCTTTGCCCGGCGTCAGCTGCAGCCGGTCGGCGCTTTGCTGGGTGATGGCCGCCGTCAGGCGAGTGCTGCCGTCGTTCAACAAGATCGCCAGATGCTGCTGCACCTGCTGATGATCGCGCTCGATGACGGTGCCGAAAAATTGATTGCGCGCGCTGGTTTGCAGCGAGAAGCGCGAGATGGCCGCCAGCAGACTGTCGAGCGGCAGATCGTCCTGCTGCAACACATCGAAGGCCTTTTGCTGCACCTGGCCCAGCAGGTCATACAGCTGGATCAGCCGTTGGCCGTAGTGCGTCAGCTGCGCGCCGCCGCCGCCTTTTCCGCCGGTGGCGCGGTCCACCACCGTGTGTTCCGCCAGTAGGTTCATCTCATTGATGGCGTCCCAGGCGCTTTTGTAGCTGATGCCCGCCAGTTTGGCGCCCTGGCTGATGGAGCCGGTGTGCTGTACCTGTTTCAGCAGCGCGATGCGGCGCGGATCGGCGAACAGCTTTTGCTGGAGTTTGAGAGTCAGAAGAATTTCGGCCTGCATAGCGCATCCTGTCGGCGGCAAAAATCTTATTGTCGCCGATTTGGCGACAAAGCGCCAAACGCAGTGCGCTGGAGAGCGGGGTAATAAAGACTGGCATTGCTTTATTGTTATAATATAACATAACAGAAAAACAATAAGGCTTTACGCCGGCTGCGGCCGGTTTTTATTTCACCACAGGGATGCACCACATGAGTACGACACGCCGGCGTCTTGGCACGCCCAGAAAATCTTTATGCCTTGCCGCCTGGGTCGGCGGCGCACTGACGGCGCCGCTGGCTTTCGCCGCCGACTGCGATAAAGCCCGCAATGCCACGGGATGTGAAGAACATCTCACCGTGGAGGCGGCGGCCTCCGCCGGGCGTTACGATGCGTTGAACGCCCTGAGCCGCAGCGCGTCACAGCTCGGGCTGAGCGCTCGGGAGACGCCGCGCAGCGTCGATATCATCCGCGCGCGGGCGATCCAACAGCGGGGCGATCGCTCGCTGGCCGCCGCCGTCGAGCGCGCCACCGGTCTGTCCGGCGTCGCTTCGCCAACGTTGTCCAACAACTTTTCCGCGCGCGGTTTTCGGCCGATCGCCTGGCTGTATAACGGCGTAGAGATGCCCGGCAGCACGCTGCAGCTGGGCGATCCGGCGCATTACGACAGCATCGAGGTGCTGCGCGGGCCGGGGTCGGCATTGAACGGACTGAGCGCCGCAGGCGGCAGCGTCAACCTGATCTCGCGGCGGCCGACCTTCAGCCGCCAGCCGGTTGAACTCGACTATGGCTTCGGCAGCTACCGCAGCCAGCGTCTGCATCTGGGGGCCGGCGGCGCGCTGGTGGACGATGCGGTGGCGTACCGGTTAGACGTCAGTGGCAACGACAGCGGCAGCAACGTGCAGTATGAACGCGATCGGCAGAAGCGGGTTTCCGGCTCGCTGCTGTTTAAATTGACGGACGATGCGTTGCTGACGCTGAGCCTGGACCGCATGCTCAACCGCACCAACAACCCTTACTACGGCACGCCGCTGCTGAATGGGCGCATTGCCGGCGAGCTGCGCGACATCAATTACAACAACCTGACCGACAGCCGCATCCAGAGCAACGCCACCGCGTTTCAGGCCAGTCTGGACTGGTTTATGACGCCCGAAGTGGAGTGGCATAACCAATTCTATTACTACAGCGGCTTTCGCGAATGGCGCAACGTCGAGCGTTTCCGCGTCGCGGCGGCGGCCCGGCCCGGCGACGTCAACCGCGACTCTTTCGGCGCCCTGGCGCACGACGACGATCTGATCGGCAACCGCAGTTCGCTGGTGTTCGATCGCGCCATTGCCGGTTTCGATAACCGGTTGCTGGTCGGCTTCGACCTGAGCAAGCGGCATTTTCAGTACTACTCCAACGGTTTCCCCGGTTCCGAAGACGTGCCGCTCGGCGCGCCGCCCAGAGAGCCGTTCGCGCAGGGCACCGATCGCCAACGCGCGCCGGTGCGCCACGTCACCCAGAATCAGTACGCCGCCTTTCTTGAAGATCGCTTCAGCCTGACCGAGCGTTTAGCGTTGCTGGGCCAGTTGCGCTACAACCATATGGATATGGACTGGCGCTTCCAGGGGCCGCAGGAAGAGAGCCGCGCGCGCACCTACGTTTTCAGCACCTGGAGCCTGGGCCCCAGCTATGCATTGACCGATAACCTCACGCTCTACGCCAACTACACCACCGGCCAGGAGCCGGGCAACGATCTGTTCTTCCTCAGCCCGGCGCAGATCGATCTGCCGCTGACGCGAGCGCGCCAGTGGGAGGCCGGCGCCAAAGGGCAGTTTTGGGGTAACAAGGGCGAGGCGACGCTGGCGCTGTACGAACTGCGCAAGGACAACCTGTTTGTGCCCGACGCGCAGCGGCCGGATGCGTTGAACGCGGTAGGCAGGCAGACGTCGCGCGGCATCGAGCTTGGCGTGGTGCTGCGTCCCGACGAGCGCTGGGAGCTGGCCGGCAACGCCGCCTACACGCACGCCCGCTACGACGACTATCGCGGCGGTAGCCCGCTGCGCAGCTACAACGGCAATCGCCCGGCCTATATCCCGGACTGGACCGCCAACCTCAGCGTGCATTATCAGGCGACGGAACGTTTGGGGCTGGCTTCTTCGCTGCGCTACGTCGGCAGCAGTTACAACGACGATGCCAACCGGCGCAAGATGCGCGCGTACACCACGCTTGATCTGGCGGCGGACTATCAGCTGACGCCGATCGTCGATGTCGGTTTCCGCATTCGCAACGCCACCAACCAGCTGTACGCCTATCAGCGCACCTATCCGGATCAGGCGCTGATTGCGCCGCCGCGCAGCTATGAAACCTTCGTGTCGGTCAGGTTCTGACGGCGTGAAACATTCGTTTTACTCGCTGCTGTATGCCCTGGGCTTGATGTGGGGCGTCTCGCTGCCCGCCAATGCCGTCAGCCTGCACAATTGTGGGGCAATGCGCGATTACCCGCAGCCGCCGCAGCGGGTGCTGGTCTACGCCAATCCGGCGCTGGAAAACCTGCTGGCGCTGGGGCTGGCTGGCCGTGCGATCGGCGTGGTCGGGTATGACCGCACGCGCGATCCCGCGCCGACGGCGTCGGCCGATACGCTGCGGGCGCCCGCCGGCCCGGCGCCGCCCACGGCGGAAGCGTTGCTGCTGATGCGGCCGGATTTTGTCTATTCGGCCAGCTATTACTGGCTGCACAGCCCGGAAACGCCCGATCGGGCGCGGTTGGCGGAATGGGGCATCGACACTTATCTCTCTCCCGGCGCCTGCAGCGGCCAGCAAAGCGCGATCGCCGCCGCGCTGACGTTCGAAGACATTTTCACCGAGCTGCGGGAGCTGGCGCGCATTTTTAACGCTGGCCGCGCCGGTGAAGCGCTGATCGCGCGGCTGCGCGAGCAGCTGAAGGCGCTCGAACCGCAGCGCGCGCCATTGCCGCATCGGCGTCTGCTGTGGTGGTATGCCGGCACGCAGACGCCCTACGTGGCGGGTTGCTGCGGCGCGCCAGGTTTGCTGAGCCGCAGCGTCGGCAGCGAGAACCTGTTCGGCGATCTGCCCGAGATGTGGCCGACGGTATCCTGGGAGATTATCGCCGCCCGCGATCCGGATGCGATCGTGCTTGGCGATCTGCCGCGCGGTGGCTTCGGGGACAGCGCGGCCGACAAGATCGCCTTTCTGGAGCATCACCCGCTGACCGCTACGCTGCGCGCCGTACGTCAGCGGCGCTACGTGATCCTCCCCGGTTACGACATGGACCCTTCCGCCCGCACCGTGGCGGCGCTGGGCCGTTTGATTCGGGGCCTGGCGGCCTTGCCGCCGCAGACTCCGACGCTTTCCAACAAGGAACCTTGATATGACTGCCGTTTCATTCTCTTCGCTGCTGGACTCCTGGGATCGCCAGCAGGCGGCTTACATCGCCGAACGCGAAGCGCGTTTTAACGCCCAGCTGGACGTGCTGGCGCTGGCCGTCGGCCAGGATTTTCACGTGCTGGATCTGGCCTGTGGCCCGGGATCGCTGAGCCTGCGTATTTTGCAGCGCTTTCCGCAGGCCAGGGTGACCGCCATCGATCTCGATCCGCTGCTGCTGGCGGTGGCGCGCGGCGCGCTGGCGGCGTACGGCGATCGGATCCGCATTCTGCAGGCCGATCTGGCGGATCCTGCCTGTTTTTCCGTGCTGTCCGGCCCCACGCCGCAGGCGGCGGTGTCCAGCACGGCGCTGCACTGGCTGATGCCGGAGCAGCAGCTGGCGTTGTACCGTAACGTCGCCGGGCTGCTGGCCGCCGGCGGCGTATTCCTCAATGCCGATCATCAGCGCTATGACCACCGTCAGCCACGGCTGAAAGCGTTGGCCGAACGGCACGACGAGCAGACCCAACAACACGCCTGGGACAGCGGCGTTGAGGATTGGGATCGTTGGTTCGCCGGCGCTCTGCAATCGCCGGCCTTGGCCGCTTATCAGGCCGAGCGCGAAGCGCTGTTCGCCGGTCGGCCGGTATCGCCGCCGACGCCGGTGGATTTCCAGCTCGCGGCTCTCAGACAAGCCGGTTTCAGCGAGGCGGGGACGGTATGGCAACTGTTGGACGACTATGTGATCGCAGGCTGGAAATAGCATGAGCCGGCGGTTACTGCCCGGCCGTGAGGCCGGCGGGTTGTTGCTGCTGGCGGCGGCGCTGCCGCTGGCCCTGCTGGGCGCCACCTTGTCGGGGCCCGCGCCGATCGCGTGGCACGACGCCTGGCGCATCGTGCTCGGCGTCAGCGGCGGTGCGCAGACCGATACCGAGGTGTATCAGCGCATCATCTGGTCGCTGCGGATGCCGCGCGCGCTGCTGGCGGCGCTGGCCGGTGCCGGGCTGGCGCTGGCGGGCACCGTGCTGCAGTCGCTGACCCGCAACCCGCTGGCCGATCCCTGGGTGCTGGGGATCTCCTCCGGCGCCGGCGTGGGGGCGGTGACGGTGTTGGTGTTGGGGCTGGGGGGCGGCCTGTTGTCGGTGTCCGGCGGGGCGTTTATCGGCGCGCTGGCGGCGTTTGCATTGGTGATGCTGCTGGCCGGACGTTCGCTGGAGGGGGAGTCCACGCTGTTTATTCTGGCCGGGGTGGCGGTGACGCAGCTGCTCTCCGCGCTGACTTCGCTGATCACCCTTTGGCAGGCGGACGCCAACGCCACGCGCGGCGTGATGTTCTGGCTGCTGGGATCGTTCAGCGACGCGCGCTGGCCGCAGGTCGGGCTGTGCGGGCTGGCGCTGGCGGCGACGCTGCTGCTTTGCTGGCTGCGGGCGGGCGAACTGGACGCGCTGGCGTTTGGCGGCGTGACCGCCGCTTCGCTGGGGGTGGCGGTGGCCCCGCTGAAGCTGCTGCTGTATGTGGTGACCACCGCGCTGACGGCGGCGATCGTCGCGTTCAGCGGCGCGGTGGGGTTTATCGGGCTGACGGTGCCGCATGTCGCCCGGCGGCTGGTGGGCTCGCGGCATCGGCTGCTGTTGCCGGCCAGCGCGTTGTGCGGCGCCCTGTTCGCCGTGGCGGCGGACACGCTGGCCAGAACGCTGTTTGCGCCGCGCGAGCTGCCGGTCGGCGTGCTGACGGCGCTGCTGGGGGTGCCGATATTCCTGTTGTTGCTGTATCGAAAGGTCAATGCATGACGATTGAAAAAGCGCGATCCGGCCTGTGCGCCGAAGCGGTGAGCTGGCGAGCGGGGGCGCGCACGGTGCTGGAAAATCTCAGTTTCTGCGCCTTGCCCGGTGAGATCACCGGCGTGCTCGGCGTCAACGGCAGCGGTAAATCGACGCTGCTTAAGTTGCTGGCCGGGCTGCAGCCCGCCGCCGGCGGCCGCGTTTGGCTGGAAGGGCGCGAAATCGCCGCATTTTCCGGACGGGAACGCGCCAGACGCATCGCTTTTCTCGAGCAATCCGCCCCCGGCGCCTTCGCGCTGCCGGTGAAGGAGGCGGTATTGTTGGGGCGTCTGGCCCATGTCGGCCGCTGGCGTGGTTTTGGTTCCGAGGATCGCCGCCTCGCCGGGCAGGCGATGGAGCAAGTGGGCATCAGCCACCTGGCCGATCGCGATTGGCAGCGGCTGTCCGGCGGTGAACGGCAGCGGGTGCATCTGGCGCGCGCGCTGGCGCAGCAAACGCCGTGGCTGCTGCTGGACGAACCCGCCAATCATCTGGATATCGCCCATCAGCAGCAGTTTATGGCCTTACTGCGGCGGCTGAAACTCAGCGTGGTGGTGACGCTGCACGATCTGAATCTGGCGGCCTGTTATTGCGATCGGATCGCGCTGCTGCAGCGGGGCGGGATCGGTGCGGCAGGCGCGCCGCGGCAGGCGCTGACGCCGGAGAACATTCACGCGGTATATGGTGTGGAGGCCAAGCTGGCGGCGCCCGCCGGCTATGCACCGCCGTTGATCTATTACCCCGCGCCGGGATGAGGGAGGCTGAAAGGGCACGTTTGGCCGATCACAATTTCGCCTCGCTGGCTAAAATAACTCCGGTTTTAGCGATTTTTTTGGGTTAGAATAACCCGATATGCGGTGAAAGGCATTTGCCGCTCAATGGGCAGTTAAGCGAGGCTATCATGTTGGAATTATTGAAAAGTCTGTTGTTCGCCGTGGTGATGGTGCCGGTGGTCATGGCGCTCATTCTCGGCCTGATCTACGGTTTTGGCGAAGTGTTCAACGTCTTCTCCAAAGTGGGCCGTTCGAAAGAAAACCGCACCCAGCACTGACCGTTCCCCATCCCGATACCCGCCGGCATCCCCCGGCGGGCATTCCTCAAGTTATCTCACGCTTTGCCGATAAACCGCATGACAAGCTTTCGCGCAACGTTATATTATTTTTTATATAACGAAGAGTGATAATGCACGTTAACTTGCGGAGAAAAACAATGAAACAGCAATGGACCAAATGGGTTGGCGGGATCGTTCTGGCATCGGGCCTGGTGGCTCAGGCTTCGGCGGCGGAAAAGATCACCGTGTTCGCCGCCGCGTCGCTGACCAACGCGCTGCAGGACATCGCCACCCAATATCAAAAAGGCAAGGACGTGCAGGTGGTTTCCTCCTTTGCGTCGTCCTCGACGCTGGCGCGCCAAATTGAGCAGGGCGCTCCGGCCGATCTGTTTATCTCCGCCGATCAGCAGTGGATGGATTACGCCATCGACAAGCAGCAGATGGTGAAAGACACCCGTTACACGCTGCTGGGCAACGAACTGGTGCTGATCGCCGCCAAGAGCGATAAACACGACAAGATTGCCATCGACAAGCAGACCGACTGGGCCAAGCTGCTCAGCGGCGGCCGCCTGGCGGTGGGCGATCCGGATCACGTGCCGGCCGGCATCTACGCCAAAGAGGCGCTGGAGCATCTGGGCGCCTGGAGCCTGCTGGAGCCGAAGCTGGCGCGCGCCAACAACGTGCGCAGCGCGATGGCGTTGGTGGAACGCGGTGAAGCGCCGCTCGGCATCGTCTACGGCTCCGATGCGGTCGCCAGCGACAAGGTGAAAGTGGTGGGCGTGTTCCCGGAAGACAGCCACAAACCGGTTGAATATCCGATGGCGATAGTGAAAGATCGTCAAACTCCGACGGTCAGCGCTTTCTATACCTATCTGAAGAGTCCGGAAGCGGCCGCTATTTTCGAACATTATGGATTCACCCCGCGTAAATGATTCTGAGCGAGTATGAGTGGCAGGCGGTTGAGCTGAGCCTGAAAGTCTCCGGTTTGGCGGTGGTCTGCAGCCTGCCGTTCGGCATTCTGATGGCCTGGGTGCTGGTGCGTTGCCGTTTTCCCGGCAAGGCGCTGCTGGATGGCGTCATTCACCTGCCGCTGGTGCTGCCGCCGGTGGTGGTCGGCTATTTGCTGCTGATCGCCATGGGGCGGCGCGGCGTCATCGGCGAGCGGCTGTACGACTGGTTTGGCTTCAGCTTCAGCTTTAGCTGGCGCGGCGCCGCGCTGGCGTCGGCGGTGGTGGCGTTTCCGCTGATGGTGCGCGCTATCCGGCTGGCGCTGGAGGCGGTGGACACTCGGCTGGAGCTGGCGGCGCGCACGCTGGGCGCCAACCCATGGCGGGTGTTTTTCACCATCACGCTGCCGCTGTCGCTGCCCGGCGTCATTGTCGGCGTGGTACTGGCCTTCGCCCGCTCGCTGGGGGAGTTCGGCGCCACCATCACCTTCGTCTCCAACATTCCCGGTGAAACCCGCACCATTCCGCTGGCGATGTATACGCTGATTGAAACGCCGGGGGCGGAGGCCGCCGCCGCGCGTCTGTGCGCGATCGCCATCGTGCTGTCGCTGGCTTCGCTGATGGTGTCCGAATGGCTGGCCCGCTGGGGCCGCAAACGGATGGGGGCGTAAATGCTGGAGCTGGACTTCTCGCAGCAGCTGGGCGACCTTAATCTCAACGTCCGCGCCGATTTGCCGGCGCAGGGCATCACCGCGATTTTCGGCCTGTCCGGCGCGGGAAAAACCTCCCTGATCAACGCCATCGGCGGCCTGACCCGTTTACAGCAGGGGCGCATCGCGCTCAATGGCCGCACGCTGGTGGATACCGCCGCGGGCCTCTGCCTGCCGCCGGAAAAGCGCCGAATCGGCTACGTGTTTCAGGATGCGCGGCTGTTCCCGCATTATCGGGTGCGCGGCAACCTGCAGTACGGCATGGCGGCCGGCATGCGCGCGCAGTTCAATACCATTGTCGAGCTGCTGGGCATCGGGCCGCTGCTTAATCGGCTGCCGTTGACGCTCTCCGGCGGTGAAAAACAGCGGGTGGCGATCGGCCGCGCGCTGCTGACGGCGCCGGAACTGCTGCTGATGGACGAACCGTTGGCCTCGCTCGATCTGCCGCGCAAACGCGAGCTGCTGCCGTATCTGGAGCGGTTGGCGCAGGACGTGAACATCCCTATCCTCTACGTCAGTCATAGCCTGGACGAGATCCTGCGGCTGGCCGAGCAGGTGATGGTGCTGGATCGCGGTGAGGTGCGCGCGTTCGGCGGGCTGGAAGCCGTCTGGGCCAGCAGCGCGCTGCGGCCGTGGCTGCAGCGTGAAGATCAGAGCAGCGTGCTGCGCGTCAGCGTGATTGAGCATCATCAACGCTATGCCATGACTGCGCTGGCGCTCGGCGATCAACGGCTGTGGGTCAGCGGCATCGACGCCGAATTGGGCACCCAACTGCGCATTCGCATCAACGCCGCCGACGTCTCGCTGGTGCTGCAACCGCCGGTCAACAGCAGCATTCGCAACGTCTTGCCGGCCAAGGTCAGCGAGTGTCTGGACGTGGACGGGCAGGTGGAAGTGAAGCTGGCGGTCGGGGAACACGTGCTGTGGGCGCGGATCACTCCGTGGGCGCGCGATGAACTGGCGATCCGCCCCGGGCAGTGGCTGTACGCGCAGGTGAAGAGCGTGTCGATCAGCCGCGAGAGCCGCTAAGGCAGGCCCTCCCGGCGGGAGGGCGAAAAAACTAGAGTATGCGGGTGCGGATCACCTCGGCGATGCCCGGCTGCAGGTTATCGGCGATCACCAGATCGGCGCGTTCCTTGATCGCGTCATCGGCGTTGCCCATCGCCACGCCCAACCCGACCGCTTCCAGCATGCTGATGTCATTGTAGTTGTCGCCGAACGCCACCACCTGATCCATGCTCAGCCCCTGCGACTCCACCCATTGGCGCAGGCGTTTGCCTTTGCTGTTGCCGCCTTTGGCGATATCCACCTGATCGTGCCAGGACCATTCGCACGCCAACCCCAGCTCTTTTTCCACCGTGTCGGCAAACTCGCGCAGCGCCGGAATATCGGCGTGCGAGGTGGCGAATTTCCAGATCGCCTGCGCGTCGTCGGCCGCCTGCGTCAGGCTGCCGACCTGCAGCAGCGTCGGGCGCTGCGACGCCGGCAGGGTTTCGGCCCAGGCCAGCGAGCGAATCACATGGCCGCTCGGCTCCTGATACAGCATGGCATCGTCAACGTACATCAGCCCGTGAATGTCGGTCTGTTTGAGCATCTGCAGCACCTGCTTGGCTTGCGCCTTCGCCAAGGGATCGGCGGCCAGCACCTTTTTCTGCTGAAAATCATACAGGTAGGTGCCGTTGCAGCAGATGGCCGGGGTATCTATCTGCAGCGCCTGGTAAAACGGATGGATGGCGACGTGATGGCGGCCGGTGACCACCACCACCTGGACGCCGGCGGCGCGCGCCTGCGCCAGCGCTTCCAGCGACTGCGGTAAGATGCGTTTTTGATTGTCCAGCAGGGTGCCGTCAAGATCGAGGGCGATGACGCGGTAGCTCATAGGGTTCTCGTTATCGTTAGCCATAAAATTAATCCGATGGTACACCGGATAGCCTATGGAGAAAACCGCGTGAGCTTCCGGTGCTAAGCAGGGTTGCCATGCGACGGATGTGCGGTAAGCTAGGAGCAATCGAACGGCCTGAAACCGGTTCCTCTTTTACCCTTTGCAAGGAGAACACATGAAGCAAATCGTTTATGTCGCCAGCCCGGAGAGCCAGCAGATCCACGTCTGGCAGTTGGACGACGCCGGCGCGCTGGCGCTGCTGCAAACCGTTGACGTGCCGGGCCAGGTGCAGCCGATGACCCTTCATCCGGACAAGACCCACCTGTACGTCGGCGTGCGTCCGGCGTTCGGCATCGTTAGCTACCGCATCGAGGCGGACGGCACGCTGCAGCAGGCCGGCATGGCGCCGCTGCCGGGCAGCCCGACCCATATCTCCACCGATTTGCAGGGGCGTTACCTGTTCTCCGCCTCCTACAGCGGCAACTGCGCCAGCATCAGCCCGATCGGCCACGACGGCGTGGTGACGGCGCCGATCCAACAGATCGACGGCCTGAGCGCGCCGCACTCGGCGAACATCGATCCGACCAACCAGCTGGTGCTGGTGCCGTGTCTGAAAGAAGACCGCATCCGTCTGTTCAACCTGAGCCTGGCGGGCCAGCTGACGCCGCACGCGCAGGAGGCGGTGGATATCGCCGCCGGCGCCGGCCCGCGCCATATGGCGTTCCACCATAACGACAAGTTCGCCTACTGCGTCAATGAGTTGAACGGCACGGTGGACGTGCTGGCGATTTCGGAAAACGGCGGCAAATACACCGTGACGCAAACGCTGGATATCATGCCGGACGACTTCGACGGCACCCGCTGGGCGGCGGACATTCATATCACGCCGAACGGCCGTTTCCTCTACACCAGCGATCGCACCGCCAGTATTCTGACCCTCTTCAGCGTCTCCGAAGACGGCGGCACGTTGAGCGTGGTCGGCTATTATCCGACCGAAACGCAGCCGCGCGGTTTCAATATCGATCACAGCGGCCGCTTCGTGATTTCGTCCGGCCAGAAGTCCGATCACATCGCGGTGCATGAAATTGACCAGGCCAGCGGCGAGCTGACCACGCTGGCGCGTTATCCGGTGGGGAAAGGCCCGATGTGGGTCAGCGTGCTGGCGAAGTAATTCGTCGGTCAGAGGAGTATGGAAAAAGCGCGGTTCGGTTGAGCCGCGCTTTTTTATGGGCGGGGGATCAGTTGAACATCACCGTCAGCGTGGCGCTGCCGAGGCTGTGGAAATGCACGTTAAAGCCCACCAGTGCGCCGCTGGACCCTTCATCCACCTCAATGCTTTCCACGTCCAGCGCGTGCACGGTGAACTGATAGCGGTGGCTTTCGCCATTCGGCGGCGCGGCGCCGCCGTAACCGGCCGAACCGAAGTCGGTACGGGTTTGCAGCGCGGCGCTCGGCAGCGGCGCTTTGCCGGAGCCTGCGCCCTGCGGCAGCTCACGCACGTCGGCCGGAATATTGGCCACCACCCAGTGCCACCAGCCGGAGCCGGTTGGGGCGTCGGGATCGTACAGGGTGACGACGAAGCTCTTGGTGCCCTCGGGCACGCCGTCCCAGGCCAGGTGCGGCGACAGGTTATCGCCGTGGTAGCCCATGCCGTTGAAGACCTGCGTCTGCGGCATTGTGCTGCCGTCCTGCAGATCGTTGCTGTACAAACGAAAAGCCATAATGACTCCCAGTTATCGATAAACGCGGACCCCTAAGCTAGATCTTTTCGGTGGAACAATACAACCCCTTGCGCCAACGGCGGACGGTTGATCTCGACGGTGACATGCACCAGTTCGGGATGCGCGGCCAACAGTTGGCGCACCCGATCGGCGGTGAGGGCGCGATCGGCGCTGCTCAGGGCGATGACGCAATGATATTTTCCTTTACCGATGCGGCCTACGTGCAAATCGGTCAGCGTGAGTGGGTGGCCGGAAGTGGCCAGGGTCTGACGAATCTCTTGCGCCACGGGGGCGTCCATTTCGGCATCCAGCAAAATCTTCCCGCTATCGCGCATCAGGCTATAGGCCCAGGCGGCCACCATCATCGCGCCGACGATGCCCATCAACGGATCGAGCCAAGCGGCGCCCCAAAGCTTGCCGCCAAACAGCGCGACGAGGGCCAACACCGAGGTGGCGGCGTCGGCGATGACGTGGATATAGGCGGAGCGCAGGTTGAGGTCATGATGAGGGGCATCGTGGTTATCCCCGTGGTGGTGATGGTGGCCGCCGCCGCGCAACAGCCAGGCGCAAAGCAGATTGACGGCCAGCCCGATCGTACCGATGGCGATGGCTTCGTTGTAATGAATCGGGCTGGGATTCAGCAGCCGCTGCGCGGACTGGAACAGCATCAGCGCCGCCACCAGCACCAACAACACCGCGCTGGTGTAACCGGCCAGCACTTCGATCTTCCAGGTGCCGAGGCTGAAGCGGCGATCCTTGGCCAACCGGCGTGCGGCGCCGTAAGCCAGCAGCGACAAGCCCAGAGCCAGCGCATGCGAGCTCATGTGCCAGCCGTCGGCCAGCAATGCCATCGAGTTAAACAGCCAACCGCCGGCGATCTCGATGACCATCATACTGGCGGTGAGTATCACCGCCCATCTGGTGTTTCTTTCGGCCAATGGGTTACCATCGTCAAAAACGTGGCTGTGCTCGCGGTGCAAAGCGGGCGCGTGAGACGTCATGGTGAAGTTCCTCAGCAAAAGGTAGCGTGCTGTAATATACTATACCCCAGTATAGTAAATAACAATCGGGCGAAAATAATGAGCCATACCCTCAGAGATCAAAAGAAGCTGTTGGCGCGGGTGCGCCGCATTAAAGGGCAGGCCGAAGCGCTGGAGCGCGCGCTGGAGAGCGGCGGCGAATGTTCTGCTGTTCTGCAGCAGATCGCGGCGGTGCGCGGCGCGGTCAACGGTTTAATGGCGCAGGTGCTGGAAGGGCATGTGCGCGAACATCTGGCTGCCGCGGACGCTACGCCGCAGCAGCGTGAGCAGGACATCGAGCAATTGATGACCGTTTTACGTTCTTATATGAAGTAATCATGATTTCACTGAAAAAACGCACGCCGTGGTTCGGCTGGTTGCGCCGTTGGGCCAAAGGCATCAAACGCGATATCTACGCGCTGTGGCTGGCCGCCCGTGATAAGCGCACCCCGTGGTACGCCAAGCTGATCGCGCTGCTGGTGGCCGGCTATGCGATCTCGCCAATCGATTTGATCCCGGATTTCATTCCGGTGCTGGGCTATCTGGACGATGTGATCATCGTGCCGTTGGGCATCATGCTGGCGGTGCGCCTGATCCCCAAACCGCTGATGGCCGAGCTGCGCGAGAAGGCGCAAAAGCGCGTCGATAACCCCACCGGCCGCATGGCGGCGGTGATGATCATTTTACTCTGGCTACTGTGTCTGGGATTGCTGGCCCGCTATCTGGACCAGCATTGGTAAGGCATTAACGCGCGGCGGCGGCCACGGCGGCGGTCAGGCGGCTGAGCTGTTCCGCTTCGATGATGTAAGGCGGCATCAGGTAAATCAGTTTGCCGAATGGCCGGATCCACACCCCGCGCTCGACGAACCCGCGCTGCAGCTCGGCGACATTCACCGGTTCGCGCATCTCCACCACCCCAATCGCCCCCAGCACCCGCACGTCCGCCACCTTCGGCAGCGCCGCCAACGGCAGTAGTTCCCGCTTCAACTGGGCTTCGATGGCGCTCACCTGCGCCTGCCAGCGATTTTCCGCCAGCAGCGCCAGGCTGGCGTCCGCCACCGCACAGGCCAGCGGGTTGCCCATAAAGGTCGGCCCGTGCATAAAGCAGCCGGCCGCGCCGTTGCTGATGGTCTCCGCTACGTGGCGGGTGGTCAGGGTAGCGGACAGCGTCATGTAGCCGCCGGTCAGCGCCTTGCCCAGGCAGAGAATGTCCGGCACCACCTGCGCGTGTTCGCAGGCGAACAGCTTGCCGGTGCGGCCGAAGCCGGTGGCGATCTCGTCGGCGATCAGCAGCACCTGATGGCGATCGCACAGCTCGCGCACCCGCTTGAGGTAGGTTGGGTGGTAGATGCGCATGCCGCCGGCGCCTTGCACCACCGGTTCCAGGATCACCGCCGCCACTTCACCGGCGTGCTGCTCCAGCAGCGCGGCGAACGGCGCAATGTCCTCTTCGCGCCATTCCTCATCGAAGCGGCACTGCGGCGCGGTGGCGAACAGGTGCGGCGCCAGATAGCCCTGATAGAGGCTGTGCATCGAGTTGTCCGGATCGCAGACCGACATCGCGCCGAAGGTATCGCCGTGATAGCCGTGGCGCAGCGTCAGGATGCGCTGCCGGCGCTCGCCGCGCGCCTGCCAATACTGCAGCGCCATCTTCAGCGACACTTCCACCGCCACCGAACCGGAATCCGCCAGGAACACGCACTGCAGCGCTTCCGGCGTCATCGCCACCAGCCGACGGCACAGCGAGATGGCGGCCGGATGGGTGATGCCGCCGAACATCACATGCGACATCTTCTCCAGTTGCTGACTGGCGGCCTGATTCAGACTCGGATGGTTGTACCCGTGGATCGCCGCCCACCAGGAGGACATGCCGTCCACCAGACGCCGGCCATCCGCCAGCTGCAGCTCGACGCCGCTGGCCGACTCGATCGGGTAACAGGGCAACGGGCGGCTCATGGAGGTGTAGGGGTGCCAGATATGGCGTTGGTCAAACGCCAGGTCGGAAGCGGTGACAGACATACTTGTAAACCGAATTGAATTAAGATTGGTTGACAGTATATCCACAATATTTAAACTGGCGACACTTTTTCGTTTTGGAGACGCCATGATGGCCGATCGCATTCACTGGACAGTAGGGCAAGCCCAGGCCCTGTTTGATAAACCGCTGCTTGAACTGCTGTTCGAAGCGCAAACCGTACACCGCCGGCACTTCGACCCGCGTCAGGTGCAGGTCAGCACGCTGCTGTCGATCAAAACCGGCGCTTGCCCGGAAGACTGTAAATACTGCCCGCAGAGCTCACGCTACAAGACCGGCCTGGAGTCGGAGCGACTGATGCAGGTCGAGCAGGTGCTGGAATCGGCGCGCAAAGCCAAAGCGAACGGCTCGACCCGTTTTTGCATGGGCGCGGCCTGGAAGAACCCGCACGAGCGCGATATGCCTTATTTGCAGCAGATGGTGCAGGGCGTGAAAGCGATGGGCATGGAAACCTGCATGACGCTGGGCACGCTGGACGGCACTCAGGCCGAGCGGCTGGCGGAAGCCGGATTGGATTACTACAACCATAACCTCGACACCTCGCCGGAGTTCTACGGCAACATCATCACCACCCGCAGCTACCAGGAGCGTCTGGATACGCTCGACAAGGTGCGCGACGCCGGCATCAAAGTGTGCTCCGGCGGCATCGTCGGGCTGGGTGAAACGGTGCGCGACCGCGCCGGGCTGCTGGTGCAGCTGGCCAACCTGCCGAAACCGCCGGAGAGCGTGCCGATCAACATGCTGGTGAAGGTGAAAGGCACGCCGCTGGCGGATAACGACGACGTCGATCCGTTTGACTTCATCCGCACCATCGCGGTGGCGCGCATCATGATGCCATCCTCTTATGTCCGCCTTTCCGCCGGCCGTGAACAGATGAACGAACAGACGCAGGCGATGTGCTTCATGGCCGGCGCCAACTCCATCTTCTACGGTTGCAAGCTGCTGACCACGCCGAATCCGGAAGAAGATAAGGATCTGCAGTTGTTCCGCAAGCTGGGATTGAACCCGCAGCAGACCGCCACCGAACACGGCGACAACCAGCAACAGCAGGTGCTGGCCAAGCAACTGCTGAACGCCGATACCGCCGAGTTTTACAACGCGGCGCCGTGATGAGCTGGCCACAACGCATCGAGCAGGCGCTGGCGGAGCGGCGCCTGAACGCCGCCTATCGCCGGCGACAAACCACCGAGGGCGGCAACGGCCGCCAGATCCGGCTCGGCGATCGTCTCTATCTGAACTTCTCCGGTAACGACTACCTGGGGCTGAGCCAGGATGCGCGGGTGATCGCCGCCTGGCAGCAGGGCGCGCAGCGTTACGGCGTCGGCAGCGGCGGTTCGGGCCACGTCACCGGCTTTAGCGTGGCGCATCAGGCGCTGGAAGAGCAACTGGCGGCGTGGCTCGGCTATCCGCGCGCGCTGCTGTTCATCTCCGGTTACGCCGCCAACCAGGCGGTGCTGGCGGCGTTGATGCAGAAGGGCGATCGCATTTTGGCCGATCGCCTCAGCCACGCTTCGCTGCTGGAGGCGGCGGCGCAGTCGCCGGCCGAGCTGCGCCGGTTCCAGCACAATCAGCCGCAGGCTTTGGCGGATTTGCTGGCCAAACCCTGCGACGGGCAGCGGCTGGCGGTGACCGAAGGGGTGTTCAGCATGGACGGCGACGGCGCGCCATTGGCGGAACTGTACCGCTTAACCCGCGCGGCGGGCGCCTGGCTGATGGTGGACGATGCCCACGGCGTCGGCGTGCGCGGCGAGCAAGGCCGCGGCAGCTGCTGGCAGCAGGGCGTGCGCCCTGAACTGCTGGTGGCGACCTTCGGCAAGGCGTTCGGCGTCAGCGGCGCGGCGGTGCTGTGCGATGAGGCGACCGCCGAGTATCTGCTGCAGTTCGCCCGCCATCTGATTTACAGCACCGCGATGCCGCCGGCGCAGGCCTGCGCGCTGCAGGCGGCGCTGGCCTGCATTCAAGAGGGCGATGAACTGCGCGCCCGGCTGCAGGACAATATTCGCCGTTTCCGCCAGGGCGCGGCGCCGTTGGCGCTGACCCTGACGGACTCCGACACCGCCATCCAGCCGCTGCTGGTGGGTGACAATCAACGCGCGCTCGATCTGGCGACCCGCCTGCGCGAGCGGGGGATGTGGGTGAGCGCCATCCGTCCGCCGACGGTGCCGCCGGGCGGCGCGCGGCTGCGCATTACCCTGACGGCGGCGCACCAGCCGCAGGACATCGATCGCCTGCTGGAGGTATTGCATGACGTCAGCCAATGACAGGGTGAACAAACAGGCGGTCGCCTCGGCCTTCAGCCGCGCGGCCGGCAGCTACGACGCCGCCGCCGCGCTGCAGCGTGACGTTGGCGAGCGCTTACTGGGGATGGGGAGTTCCCACCCGGGCGAACGGCTGCTGGACGCCGGCTGCGGCACCGGCTATTTCAGCCGTATGTGGCGTGAGCGCGGCAAGCAGGTGACCGCGCTCGATCTGGCGCCGGGGATGTTGGCGTTCGCCCGTCAGCAACAGGCGGCGCACCATTATCTGCTGGGCGATATCGAACAGGTGCCACTGCCCGACGCGGCGATGGACATCTGTTTCAGCAGCCTGGTAGTGCAGTGGTGCAGCGATCTGCCCGCCGCGCTGGCGGAGCTGTATCGCGTGACCCGGCCCGGCGGCGTGATCCTGTTTTCCACGCTGGCGGCGGGCTCGCTGCAGGAATTGGGGGACGCCTGGCAACAGGTGGACGGCGAACGTCACGTGAACGCCTTTTTGCCGTTGACGCAGATCCGCGCCGCCTGCGCTGCCTATCGACACGAGCTGGTGACGGAATTACGCACCCTGAACTACCCGGACGTGATGACGCTGATGCGTTCGCTCAAGGGTATCGGGGCGACGCATTTGCATCAGGGGCGCGAGGGCGGCCTGATGTCGCGCGGCCGTCTCGCCGCGTTGCAGGCGGCTTACCCGTGCCGGCAGGGGCAGTTCCCGCTCAGCTATCATCTGGCTTATGGAGTGATTTATCGTGATTAAACGTTGGTTCGTGACCGGCACCGACACCGAAGTGGGGAAAACCGTCGCCAGCAGCGCCTTGCTGCAGGCCGCCAACCGGGCGGGCTACCGCAGCGCCGGCTATAAGCCGGTGGCCTCCGGCAGCGAGATGACCGCCGAGGGGCTGCGCAACGGCGACGCGCTGGCGCTGCAGGCCAACAGCGGCGTGGCGCTGGATTACGACGAAGTGAACCCTTACGTTTTTGCCGAACCGACCTCGCCGCATATCGTCAGCGCCGATGAAGGCCGGCCGATCGACGCGGCGCGGCTGTCCGACGGCCTGCGCCGGCTGGAGCAGCGCGCCGACTGGGTGCTGGTCGAGGGCGCCGGCGGGTGGTTTACTCCGCTGTCGGCGGAGTACACCTTCGCCGACTGGGTACGGCAGGAGCAACTGCCGGTGATCCTGGTGGTGGGCATCAAACTGGGGTGCATCAACCACGCGGTGCTGACGGCGCAGGCGGTGCAACAGGCGGGGCTGACGCTGGCCGGTTGGATCGCCAACGACGTGACGCCGCCGGGGCGGCGGCATCAGGAATACCTGGCCACGCTGCGCCGCATGCTGCCGGCGCCGCTGCTGGGCGAAATCCCGCACCTGCCGCAGGCCGAACGGGCGCGGTTGGGGCAGTATCTGGACATCAGCCTGCTATAAACAAACGCCCCATGAGGGGGACTCCCCCTCATCTTCCTTCCTGTCCCGCCAGCCCGGCGCCGATCAGCGCCTCATCCAGCTGCGCCAGCGCGCCGTGCGCCACGGTGCGCCCGCTATCCAACAGGCAAAAGCGGTCCGCCACCCGGCGCACGAACGGCAACTGATGCTCTACCAGCAAAATGGTCATGCCCAACTCATAGTTGAGCCTGCGGATCACGTTGCCGATGTCGGCGGCGATCGAGGGGGGCACGCCCGCCGTGGGTTCGTCGAGGATCAGCAGCGCCGGCTCCTGCGCCAGCGCACGACCGATCGCCAACTGGCGCTGGGCGCCTTCGCACAGATCGCCGGCGCGGCGGGTACGCATCTGGCGCAAATTGGGAAACAGGCTGTAGATCAGCGGCGGAATGCGGCGAGGGGCGCCGCGCACGGCCATCTGCGCCACCTGCAGATTCTCTTCCACGCTCAGCTGCGAGAAGAGTTGCCGCCCTTGCGGGACGTGGCTGATGCCCAGTGCCGCGCGGCGCTCCATCGGTTGCAGCAGCAGGTTTTGCGGCGGTTGATCCGCCGGCTGCCAGGTCATGCTGCCGCTCACCACCGGCAAATGCCCCATGATGCAGTTGACCAGCGTGGTCTTGCCCACGCCGTTGCGCCCGAGCAGCACGGTGCACTGGCCGCGCGGCAGCTCCAGGTTGATGTCCCACAGGGTGTGGTTTTGACCGTAGAATTGATTGACCGATCTCAGGCTCAGCATTTGGCATTCTCCTCATAGACGCTCGTTTCACTCGTTGGCGGGGGACAGCAAAGGCCGCATGCGCGGCGAATTTCCCGAGTGTGGCAATGTCTGGAACAAGATGCCGTCCGTCCAATGAGCCAGAGCAAGGTCTGCGGTGGACGGAATGACAGTCAATATGTCGTTAAAAACGACGCTTGTGACGACTTGGTGTCGTTCTTGCGCTTTTACAGGCGATAGCACCGCGAGGGGGACACGCTGCGGCTGGCAGCGCATCACGCTGTCGAACCGCATTTATACGCAGGAAGATAAAGCAACTCTCAGGCCAGTTTTACCGCCGGGTGAAAACGGGGATTGTTATCGCCTTGTTAACCGCTGGTCAGGCCTGACGTGCGCTGCCGTGACAGCCTGAAAATACGCGGGGAAGTTAACCCGGACGTTTTTTGCACTCTTGTGGTGCTCTTCGGTGAGGGCATGGTGCAAGGCATTGCGCCGCCGTCAAGCGCGATCCGCGAGAAAGGGGCCGATGCGATTTTGGCAATGGGGATTTTTAGTATTAATCGGCATAAACAAAGCGATATTTTTATGAAAAAATAACTAAAAAAGCCATTTTGGCGAGTGTAAAGGGCGAAAAGCTTTCTTTCTGTAACTCCCGCCCCGGGCGGGGCGGTGAGAGTTATCCACTATTCCTGTGGATAACCTTGTGCATTAGATTTAGAAAAACGCTGTAAAGCGAGAGCGGACGCGGGTTCTGTTCGCTTTGCCCGCATTCTCGTCTTTTTATTAAATATCTTATATATCAATAGATTAATTAAAATCAAGACGCAGGGGTATTGATCAGGCCTCTATGTATGATTTTTCGACGCGGTACTATCAATAAGTTAATTCGCGGCAAGTTCTGGGGATAAATCTGTTATTGACAATAAAAATGTCACCCCGCTGTAACGTCACGGTGCAACGGCATTGCCGCAGTGCCGGGCGCGGCGACGAATCCGCTTGAAGCTGGTTTTATATCCAGTATCATGGGCACTGGCGCAAATCGCCGACACTTTCCATAATTAGGGGCCATGTCCGGCGCAGAGCCGGCTGGCCGCCTGAGCGCGCGCATCTCCACAGGGTAGCCGAGCAATGAGTAAACTTTTCAAACTGCATTCCGAGTTCAAACCGGCCGGCGATCAGCCGGAAGCCATCCGCAAGCTGGAAGAGGGGCTGGAAGACGGCCTGGCGCACCAGACGCTGCTGGGGGTCACCGGTTCGGGCAAGACGTTCACCATCGCCAACGTGATAGCCGATCTGAATCGGCCGACCATGGTGCTGGCGCCGAACAAGACGCTGGCGGCGCAGCTGTACGGCGAGATGAAAGCGTTTTTCCCGGAGAATGCGGTGGAGTACTTCGTCTCCTACTACGACTACTACCAGCCGGAAGCCTACGTGCCCAGCTCCGACACCTTCATTGAAAAAGACGCTTCGGTGAACGAGCACATCGAGCAGATGCGTCTTTCCGCCACCAAGGCGCTGCTGGAGCGGCGCGACGTGGTGGTGGTGGCGTCGGTGTCGGCGATCTACGGCCTGGGCGATCCGGATCTTTACCTGAAGATGATGCTGCATCTGACCCAGGGGATGATCATCGATCAGCGCTCCATTTTGCGCCGCCTGGCGGAGCTGCAGTATTCCCGCAACGATCAGGCTTTCCAGCGCGCCACCTTCCGCGTGCGCGGTGAGGTGATCGATATCTTCCCGGCGGAATCGGACGAGCTGGCGTTGCGCGTCGAGCTGTTCGACGAAGAAGTGGAGCGGTTGTCGCTGTTCGATCCGCTGACCGGCCAGATTGAACAGGTGGTGCCGCGTTTTACCATCTACCCGAAATCGCACTACGTGACGCCGCGCGAGCGGATCATGCAGGCGATGGAAGAGATCAAGGTCGATCTGGCGGACCGCCGCAAAGTGCTGCTGGCCAACAACAAGCTGCTGGAAGAGCAGCGCCTGACGCAGCGCACCCAGTTCGATCTGGAGATGATGAACGAGCTGGGCTACTGCTCGGGCATCGAAAACTACTCGCGCTACCTTTCCGGGCGCGCCGAGGGCGAGCCGCCGCCGACGCTGTTCGACTACCTGCCGGCGGACGGCCTGCTGGTGGTCGACGAATCCCACGTGACCATTCCGCAGATTGGCGCGATGTTCAAGGGCGACCGCGCGCGCAAGGAAACGCTGGTGGAGTACGGCTTTCGTCTGCCGTCGGCGCTGGACAACCGCCCCTTGCGCTTCGAGGAGTTCGAGGCGTTGGCGCCACAGACCATCTATGTTTCCGCCACGCCGGGCAAATATGAGCTGGAGAAATCCGGCGGCGATCTGATCGATCAGGTGGTGCGGCCGACCGGGTTGCTGGATCCGATCGTGGAAGTGCGGCCGGTCGCCACCCAGGTGGACGATCTGCTCTCCGAGATCCGCAAGCGCGCGGCGATCAACGAGCGCGTGCTGGTGACCACCCTGACCAAACGCATGGCGGAAGACCTGACCGAATACCTGGAAGAGCATGGCGAGCGCGTGCGCTACCTGCACTCGGATATCGATACCGTGGAACGGGTCGAAATCATTCGTGACCTGCGTCTGGGCGAGTTCGACGTGCTGGTGGGCATCAACCTGTTGCGTGAGGGGCTCGACATGCCTGAGGTGTCGCTGGTGGCGATTCTGGACGCCGACAAGGAAGGCTTCCTGCGTTCCGAACGTTCGCTGATCCAGACCATCGGCCGCGCGGCGCGTAACCTGAACGGCAAGGCGATCCTGTATGGCGATCGCATCACCGATTCGATGGCCAAGGCGATCGGTGAAACCGAGCGGCGCCGCGCCAAGCAGCAGGCCTATAACGAAGCCAACGGCATCGTGCCGCAGGGGCTGAACAAGAAGATCGGCGATATTCTGCAGATCGGTCAGCCGGTCAACCGCGCCAAGGGTAAAGGCAGGAGCAAGGCCGTGGACGGCGGCGCTCAGCTGCAGAACCTCACGCCGAAAGCGCTGGATCAGAAAATCCGCGATCTGGAAGCGCAGATGTACACCCACGCGCAAAACCTGGAGTTCGAGCAGGCGGCTGCGCTGCGTGACGAGATCCACCAGCTGCGCGAGCAGTTCATCGCGATTTCCTGACCGTTGGACGGCGCCCGCGCCGTGGGCGTCAAAATTCCTTGTCGGCCGCGCCAAAGCTGTTATGGTGTGCGGCCCGATTTGACCACGAAGAGTACCGAACATGAGCCAACACCAGTCTAAAGACCCGCTGCACGGCGTGACGCTGGAGCAACTGCTGAATAAACTGGTGGATCACTACGGTTGGTCCGAACTGGGCGCGCGCATTCGCATCAACTGCTTCCGCAGCGATCCGAGCATCAAGTCCAGCCTGAAGTTTTTGCGTCGCACGCCCTGGGCGCGCAAAGAGGTGGAAGATCTGTATATCGATATGGTCAGCCATCCCGCCCCGGCCAGCGATAATCCCTGGCTGCGCGGGCGAGACGGTTAAATTCGGTCAGCGGCGGGCGGCCAGCCCCACCAGCGCGTGATCCAGCGCCTGGCGCAGCAGTTGGCGATCGTGGCGGTAGGGGATGTCGCTCGCTTCCAGCGGCTGTTGAATCACCACCCGATCCTGCACTTCACTGGCGTCCACCGCCGGGCCGACGATCAGCGCATCGATCATCCGGCGGCCGATCTTCTCTTCCATCAGCGTCAGCTTATCCTTTAACGACAGCGCCGCGGCGGCCACGCTCAGCTCGCGGCCGAGGTTGCCGATATAGATCATGCTGGCGCTGCTGCGGCGCAGCGCCTGGGTGAGATCGTCCAGCAGCAGCAGCGGCATCAGGCTGGTGAGAAAGCTGCCCGGCCCGATCAGGATCACGTCGGCTTGCGCGATGGCGTCCAGCGCTTCGCGCGTGGCGTTGACCGGGGGCGACAGCATCAGCTCCTGCGGCATGTGGGCCAGTTGATCGACATTCACTTCACCGTAAACGTGATTGCCTTCGTGATCGTGCGCCATCAAATCCACCGGCTGCTCCGACATCGGGATCAGCGCCGCATCCACCTTCAGCAAGCTGCGCACCAGATTGATCGCTTCCAGCGGGCGCACGCTCAGGTGATCCAGCGCTTTCAGCATCAGGTTGCCCAGGTTATGGCCGGCCAGCTCACCGTTGCCGCTGAAACGGTATTCGAACATCGCCGAGGCGACGCTCGGTTCGGTGATCAGCTGGTTGAGACAGTTGCGGGTATCGCCCCAGGCAATGCCGCCTTCCGAACGGCGGATGCGGCCGGTGGAACCGCCGTTGTCGGTGGTGGTGACGATGCCGGTCAGGCGGGAGCCTAAGGACGACAGGGCCGACATCACACGGCCCAGGCCGTGTCCGCCGCCCAACGCCACCACGCGGTCGAGATCGGCCAGGGTACGATTACGCATAAATTTCCTTACAAAGGGGCTGAACTGCCCGCATAAGGTAGCGGATCCGGCATAAAAACGCGATAAAGAGTGTCATTTGCGTGATTCTGGTCAATTCGTCCACGCAAGCGATGTTTATCATGGTTTACCCGAATAGACGGCGTCTAAAAACGCTGTATAGACAATTATATAGCGAATTAACGCGTTGGCTATCGTTGCCGATTAGCGCTAGAATTCTGCTGAAAACCACGGTTTCATTCCGGCTACTCAAGGTAGCGGGAAGAGAAATCAAACTCCTAGCCCCTGCGCCTACGTTGTTCATCCGGAACGATATGGCGCCTGGGCCGTGGCGAAGTCAGCCACCAGGGTGCAGAGGGGAAACGCTCGCATCTCCCGACTTTGGAAAGGTGTTATGGTACCGCAACTCATTGATGCTTATGAGCGCAAGTTCTATTACCTGCGCTTGTCGATCACCGACGTGTGCAACTTTCGTTGCACCTATTGTCTGCCCGACGGCTACAAGCCGAGCGGCAGCCCGAAAAGCTTCCTGTCGCTGGATGAAATCCGCCGCGTCAGCCGCGCGTTCGCCGAACTGGGCACCGAAAAGGTGCGCCTGACCGGCGGCGAGCCTTCGCTGCGCCGTGATTTTACCGAGATCATCGCCGCCGTGCGGGAAAATCCGGCCATTCGCACGCTGGCGGTCACCACCAACGGCTACCGTCTGGCGCGCGACGTCGCCGCCTGGCGTGACGCCGGTCTGACGGCGATCAACGTCAGCATCGACAGCCTGGATCCCCGTCAGTTTCACGCCATTACCGGTCAGGACAAGTTCCGCCAGGTGATGGACGGCATCGACGCCGCCTTCAGCGCCGGTTTCAGCAAGGTCAAGGTCAACGCCGTGCTGATGCGCGACGTCAATCACCAGCAGCTCGGCGCGTTTCTCGCCTGGATCAAGGATCGGCCGATCCAACTGCGTTTTATCGAACTGATGGAAACCGGCGAGGGGGGCGAACTGTTTCGCAAACACCACGTTTCCGGCGAAGTGATTCGCCTGCAGCTGGAGCAGCAGGGTTGGCAGCGCCAGGCGCGCGGCCGCAGCGACGGCCCGGCGCAGGTGTTCAGCCACCCGGACTACCAGGGTGAGGTGGGTCTTATCATGCCGTATGAAAAAGACTTCTGCGCCAGCTGCAACCGGCTGCGCGTTTCTTCCATCGGCAATCTGCATCTGTGCCTGTTCGGCGAGCAGGGGGTGCCCCTGCGCGATCTGCTGGCGGACGACGGCCAGCTCGACGCGCTGAAGGCGCGCATTCAGAGCGGGCTGCTGAGCAAGAAGCAGACCCATTTCCTGCATCAGGGCAACAGCGGGATCACCCAGAACCTGTCGTTTATCGGCGGCTGACAGCCAATAGGAGCTTATTGAATCATGAGCCATGCGAGCAGCGAGTTTATTCCGGCGCATATCGCCATCCTGACCGTGTCCGACAGCCGCGGCGAGGCGGAAGACACCTCCGGCCAATATCTGCAGGACGCGGCGCGGGAAGCCGGCCATCAGGTGGTGGATCGCGCCATCGTCAAAGATGACATTTACCAGATCCGCGCGCGGGTTTCCGCGTGGATTGCCGATGACAACGTGCAGGCGGTGCTGATCACCGGCGGCACCGGATTTACCGCGCGCGACAACACGCCGGAAGCGCTGTTGCCGCTGTTCGACAGAGAGGTGGAAGGGTTCGGCGAACTGTTCCGCATGGTGTCGTACGAAGAGATCGGCACCGCGACGATCCAGTCGCGCGCGCTGGCCGGCTTGGCCAACCGCACGGTGATTTTCGCCATGCCGGGTTCCACCCGCGCCTGCCGCACCGCCTGGGAGCGGATTATCGAAGAGCAGTTGGACGCGCGCCATCGCCCGTGCAACTTCCAACCCCATTTGAAGAAGCCCTGAGTCATGACACAGCTAACCCACATTAACGCCGCCGGCGAAGCCCATATGGTCGACGTTTCCGCCAAGGCCGAAACGGTGCGCGAGGCGCGCGCCGAAGCCTTCGTCGAGATGCTGCCCGCCACGTTGGCGATGATCGTCGACGGCAGCCATCACAAGGGCGACGTGTTCGCCACGGCGCGCATCGCCGGTATTCAGGCGGCCAAACGCACCTGGGAGCTGATCCCGCTGTGCCACCCGCTGATGCTGAGCAAAGTCGAAGTGCAGCTGGAGGCGCAGACGCAGCACAGCCGGGTGCGCATCGAAACCTGCTGCCGGCTGACCGGCAAAACCGGCGTCGAGATGGAGGCGCTGACCGCCGCCTCGGTGGCGGCATTGACCATCTATGATATGTGCAAAGCGGTACAGAAAGATATGGTGATCGGCCCGGTACGCCTGCTGGCGAAAAGCGGCGGCAAATCCGGCGATTTTAAGGTGAACGCATGATCGATATTCTTTTCTTCGCGCAGGTGCGCGAACTGGTGGGCACCGGCGCGCTGTCGATGCCGGCGGATTACCCGACCGTCGAGGCGCTGCGCCAGGCGTTGTGTGCGCGCGGCGATCGCTGGGCGCTGGCGCTGGAGTCCGGCAAGCTGCTGGCGGCGGTCAATCAGTCGCTGGTGGCGGCGGATCACCCGCTGTGCGCCGGCGATGAAGTGGCCTTCTTCCCGCCGGTTACCGGGGGGTAAGCATGGAAAACACCCGCATTCGCGTGGGCGAAGCGCCGTTCAACGTCGGCGACGAGTATCAGTGGCTGGCGCAGTGCGACGCCGACGGCGCGGTGGTGACCTTCACCGGCAAGGTGCGCAACCATAACCTCGGGGACGACGTCAGCGCGCTGACGCTGGAACACTACCCCGGCATGACCGAGAAGGCGCTGGCGGAGATCGTGGCCGAGGCTCGCAGCCGTTGGCCGTTGCAGCGCGTGACGGTGATCCACCGCGTCGGCGCGCTGTATCCCGGCGACGAGATCGTGTTCGTCGGCGTGACCGGTGCGCACCGCGGCATGGCGTTCGCCGCCAGCGAGTTCATCATGGACTACCTGAAGACTCGCGCGCCGTTCTGGAAGCGCGAAGCGACCGGCCAGGGCGATCGTTGGGTGGACGCTCGCGACAGCGATCGTCAGGCCGCGCAGCGCTGGCACGACGCGGCTAAATAACGCGTCAACAGCGGAAACAAATCAAGACCTTTGCCGCTTTCGCGCGGCCTATTCTGTGGTACGCTTATAGCAGGCGAAGCCCCGTTCGCGGGGCTTCGGAATCTTGTTTACAACGCAAAAGGTAACCGTCATGGACCGATATCCACGCTCTAATGGTTCAATCGTCGAACGTGCCAACAGCGGCATTCAGGCCTACATGGCGCAGGTTTACGGCTGGATGACCTGCGGTCTGCTGCTGACGGCGTTCGTTTCCTGGTATGCGGCCAATACGCCCGCGATCCTCAACTTCATCTTCTCCAGCCAGATCACCTTCTTCGGTCTGATCATCGCCCAGTTGGCGCTGGTGTTCGTGATTTCCGGCATGGTCAACCGCCTGAGCGGCGCGGTGGCCACCTCGCTGTTCATGCTGTACTCGGCGCTGACCGGGCTGACGCTGTCGAGCATCTTCATCGCTTATACCTACAGCTCGATCGCCAGCACCTTTGTGGTCACAGCCGGCATGTTCGGCGCGATGAGCCTGTACGGCTACACCACCAAGCGCGATCTGAGCGGCTTCGGCAGCATGCTGTTCATGGCGCTGATCGGCATCGTGCTGGCCTCGTTGGTGAACATCTGGCTGAAAAGCACCGCGCTGATGTGGGCGATTACCTACATCGGGGTGGTGGTGTTCGTCGGTCTGACCGCGTACGACACGCAAAAACTCAAGGCGATGGGTGAGCAGCTGAACGCCGATGATAAAGACGGCTTCCGCAAGTACGCCATCGTCGGTGCGCTGACGCTGTATCTCGACTTCATCAACCTGTTCCTGATGTTGCTGCGTATCTTCGGCAACCGCCGCTAAATCCGTCGTCTTTCAAGCAGTCGCTTGAAATCCAAAGGACTTAACAGGCTCTGCATGTGACATGCAGAGCTTTTTTTATGCGATTTTGCGGCGAAACAGCGCGTAGGCGGCGCTGCCGGTGGTGGCGGTGATCACCAGCAGCGGCCACAGGCTGCGCCAGATGATGCTGAAGCTGGCGTCTTTCAGGTAGATCTGCTTGGTGATGTCGGTGAAGTGGCGTATCGGGTTCACCCAGGTCAGATCCTGCAGCCACACCGGCATATTCTCCACCGGCGAGACGTAACCTGAGAGCAGGATCGCCGGCATCATGAACACGAACACGCCGATAAACGCCTGCTGCTGAGTGGCGCACAGCGACGAGATCAGCAGGCCGAAACCGACTAGCGACAGCCCGTAGATCAGCATGGTGGCATAGAACAGCAGCAGCGATCCGGCGAACGGGATCTGGTACAGGAAGATGCCGATCAACAGCACGATGCTGGACTGGAAACTGGCGACGATCAGCGCTGGCACCGCCTTGCCGATAAAGATCTGCCAGGTGGTGAGCGGCGAGACCAGCAGCTGTTCCAGCGTGCCCTGTTCGCGTTCGCGTGCCACCGACAGCGAGGTGACGATCAGCACGCCGATGGTGGTGATCATGGCGATCAGCGACGGCACCACGAACCATTTGTAGTCCAGATTCGGGTTATACCAGTTGCGCACCACCAGTTCGCTGTTGTTGGGTTTGGCACGGTTGCCGAGCAGCTCGTTCTGATATTCCTGCACGATCTGCTGCACGTAGTTGGCGGCGATCTGCGCGCTGTTGGAGTTGCGCCCGTCGAGCAGCAGCTGCAGCGGCGCGGTATTGCCGGCGGCGATATCGCGCGAGAACTGTGCCGGGAAGCGGATCAGCAGCAGCGCCCGTTGGTTATCAATGGTGGTCTTTATCTCCTGCGGGTTGCGCAGCAGCAGCACATGGGAGAAAGCTTTAGCCTTGGCGAAGCGTTGGGTCAGCTCCACCGAAGCCTGGCCGCTGTCCTCGCTGTAGACCGCGATGGTGGCGTTGGTCACCTCCAGCGTCGCGGCGAACGGGAACAGCAGCACCTGCAGGATCACCGGCATGATCAGGATGGCGCGGGTTTGCGGATCGCGCAGCAGCGCCTGCATTTCCTTGATGATGAGCGTCAACAGACGGTGAAACATCGCTCTTTCTCCTTAATCCAGCCGACGCTGGGTTTTCCAGGCCGTCAGGCCGATGAACACCACGGCGGAAGCGATCAGGAACAGCAGATTGATCGCCAGCACGGTGCCGACGTTGCCCGCCAGGAACAGCGTTTGCAGCGTGCTGACGAAGTAACGCGCCGGAATGATGTAGGTCACCGCGCGCACGATCGCCGGCATGCTGTCGATCTGGAAAATGAAGCCGGACAGCATGATCGACGGCAGAAAGGCGGCGTTCAGCGCCACCATCGCCGCGTTGAACTGGTTGCGGGTGAGGGTGGAGATCAGCAGGCCCATGCCGAGGGTGCTGGCGAGGAACAGGCTGCTGATCAGCAGCAGGATCGGCAGCGAACCGCGATAGGGCACGCCGAGCACCCACACCGCCACCGCCATGCACAGCGCCATGGCGATCATGCCGAGGAAGTAATAAGGGATCAGTTTGGAGAGCAGCAGCTCGCTGCGCGTCACCTGGGTGGACAGCAGAGCCTCCATGGTGCCGCGCTCCCATTCGCGGGCGATCACCAGCGAGGTGAGAATGGCGCCGATCACCGTCATGATGATGGTGATGGCGCCGGGAATGATGTAGTGCCGGCTGATGGCCGCCGGGTTGAACCAGTAGCGCATCTGTACGTCAATCAGCGGTTTGTCGTTGTTCCCCCGATCGGCGGCGCGCTGCTGCTGCCAAATTTGCCATACGCCCTGGGCATAGCCCTGCACGAAGTTGGCGGTGTTCGGCTCGCTGCCGTCGGTGATCACCTGGATAGGGGCGCTGTCGTGCGGGCGCGCCATGCGCTGGTCGAAATCCACCGGGATCACCACCAGGCCGCGGATCGTGCCGGCCTGCATCTGCTGGATCAGCTGTTGGCGGTTGTCGCTGATGGTCGGTTCGATATAGGGCGAACCGGCGAAGGCGTGGGCCAGATCGCGCGCGTCTTCGCTCTGTTTCTCCATCAGAATGCCCAGATGCAGCTTGCTGGAGTCCAGGTTGATGCCGTAGCCGAAGATGAAAAGCAGCATCAGCGGGATGACGAAGGCGATCAGGCCGCTGCTGGGATCGCGCAGTATCTGCCGCGTTTCCTTCAGGCACAGCGCGCGCAGCCGGCGCCAGGAGAAGCCGCTCTCGTCGATTGGGGTTCGGTTATCGCTCACCGCGTTTCCTCCTCGTCGTAGCCTTGCACCAACTCAATAAACGCCTGCTCCATCGAAGGGCTGGGATTGTCGTCGCGCGCCACCTGCTGTTTGAGATCGTCCGGCGTGCCGGCGGCGATGATCTTACCGCGATACACCAGGCCGATGCGGTCGCAGTATTCCGCCTCGTCCATAAAGTGGGTGGTCACCATCACCGTCACGCCCTTGTCGACCATGCCGTTGATGTGCAGCCAGAACTCGCGCCGCGTCAGCGGATCGACGCCGGAAGTCGGTTCGTCGAGGAACAGAATATCCGGTTCGTGCATCAGCGCGCAGGCCAGCGCCAGGCGCTGTTTGAAGCCGAGCGGCAACGCGTCCGGCGTCTGATCGAGGATCGGCGCGAAGTTGAAGGCGCGCGACATCTCGTCGATTTTGTCGCGCTGCGCCTTGCCGCTCAGGCCGTAGACGCCGGAGAAGAATTTCAGGTTCTGCGCCACCGTCAGGTTGCCGTACAGCGAGAATTTTTGTGCCATGTAGCCGAGGCGTTGGCGCGCCTTGCCGGAACTGGTCTTCAGATCCATCCCCAGCACCAGCGCCTTGCCGCCGGACGGCACCAGCAGGCCGCACATCATTTTGAAGGTGGTGGACTTGCCGGCGCCGTTCGGGCCGAGCAGGCCGAAGATTTCGCCGCGCCGCACCTGAAAATCGACGTGATCGGTGGCGGCGAAATCGCCGAATTTCTTGGTCAACTGCACCGCTTCGATCACCGTTTCGCCACTTTCGCCGTTGACGGTCGGCATGATCTCCGCCAGCGCCGAGCGATGGTTGGGGCCGCCGCCGAGCAGATCGATAAACGCATCCTCGAAGCGCGGATCCGCTTCGTTCAGTTCGGCGTCCGGCAGATCCAGCGCCTGCAGCAGCTGCCGGTGATCTTCGCCTTCTTTCAGGATCAGGCGCAGGTACTTGCCCTGGATCACGCCGTCGGTGACCGCCGGCAGGCAGATCGCCCGCTGCAGCAACGATCGATGGCTGCCCGGCGGCGCGGCGATCAACACCGTGCGCCCGGCCATACGGCGAGTCAGATCCTGCGGCGCACCGCTGAACAGCAGCTCGCCCTCGTTGAGCAGCAGCACTTCGCGGCACTGCTCGGCTTCGTCGAGATAAGAGGTGCTCCACAGGATCAACATGCCGTCGTTGGCCAGCTCGTGCACCATGCGCCACAGTTCGCGGCGCGAGATAGGATCGACGCCGACGCCCGGTTCATCCAGCAGCAGCACCTGGGGGGCGCCCACCAGCGTGCAGGCCAGTCCCAGTTTTTGCTTCATGCCGCCGGACAGCTTGCCCGCCAGGCGCTCGGTGAAGCGGGTCAGGTCGGTGAATTTCAGCAGCCGTTCGAAGGTCTGACGCCGCAGATCGCCGGTGACGCCGCGCAGATCGGCGTACAGCGTCAGGTTCTCCATCACCGTCAGATCCTCATACAGTCCGAACTTCTGCGGCATGTAGCCGAGGATGGCGTGCAGTTGACGATCCTGGCCGATCGGATCCAGCCCGGCGACCCGCAGCTTGCCGCTGCTCGGCTGCAGCAGCCCGGCCAGCATGCGCAGCAGGGTGGTTTTGCCGGCGCCGTCCGGGCCGACCAGCCCGATCACCGCGCCGCTGCGCAGGGTGGTGGTCAGGCTGGCGACCGCCGGTTTCTCAAGCGACGGGAAGCGTTTTTCCAGCCCTTCCAGCTCGATGGTGTGCGCCTGTTCCATGGCCGGCCTCAGGGTTTGGCGAAGTGCAGGGTGACCGGCATGCCCTGGCGCAGTGCGTCGTCGGCGTCGGTGACGATCACCCGCAGGCGATACACCAGATCGGTGCGCAGATCCGGCGTTTCAACGCTTTTCGGCGTGAACTCTGCGGTCGGCGAGACGAAACCGATCTTGCCGTGGTAAGGCTTGCCGGGGCGGCCGTCGGTGTAAATTTCCAACTCGGTGCCGGGCACCGCCTGATTCAGGCTGGTCTCGTTGACGTAGGCGCGTACCCACACCGGCCGGGTCAGCGACAGGGTGAATACCGTGCCGCCGGCGCCGAGCATGGTGCCCGGCTCCACCGCGCGGGTCAGCACCGTGCCGGCGGAAGGGGAGAGCAGCGTGGCGTCTTGCAGGTTCAACTGCGCCTGCGCCAGCGCCGCTTCGCTTTGCGCCACGTCGGCCTTGGCCTGTTCAATCTCTTGCGGGCGATTGCCGCTGCGGTATTGCGACAGCTTGTCCTTTGCCGCCTGCAGATTGGCCTGCGCCTGATTGCGGGCGGTGCGCGCATCCTCCAGCGCGTCGGCGGAGGTGGCGTTTTTCGCCCACAGCCCCTGCTGGCGTTTCAGGAAGCTGTCGGCATAGGTGAAGGCGGACTGGCGCTGCGCCATTTCTGACTGCACCTGGGCTATCTCTTCGGTGCGATAGCCGGCCTGCAGCAGCGACAGTTTGGCGCGCGCGCTGCCGACGTTGGCTTCGGCCTGCTGCAGCGCGTTGCGGTAGGGGGCGTCGTCCAGCTTGCCGAGCAGCTGGCCCGGCTGAACGGCATCGCCTTCATCCACCGTCAGCGACGCCAGGCGGCCGTCGACGCGAAAGCCGAGGTTGACCGTGCGGATATCGACGTTGCCGTACAGCGTCAGCGGCTTATCCTGCTGCTGTTGGTAATGCCAGACCCCGTAAGCGGCGGCCGCGATCAGCAGAATTAACAACACGATCAAGGCACTGCGTTTTTTGTTCATAACACTCCCTGCCTGAATTTACGCGCCATGACGTTGGCGCAGCCCAGTAACCAGAATTTCAATATGTTCGCTCAGCACCGCCGCGATTTGCGCCGCTTCGCCCTCGCCAATCTCTTGCCAGCCGGCCTGACGGCGGATGGTTTCGCGCGCCACGCGGAACGACAGCACCTCGCCGATCAGCGCATGGGTATGCAATACGAGGCGGGGAGCGTGTTCGTCGATGCCGGTGGCGGCCGACAGCAGGCGGCACAGCCGCTCGTGCATCGGCGCGATTACCTGGCGGTGGATCAGCGGGTAGGCCTCGGTCGGGGCGAGCTGTTCGCGTGACATGATTTTGCTCAGGTTCAGCGTGTGCGGCTGGGTCATCAGCTCGCTGAAGGCCAGCAGGCCACGCTGCAGCAAGCGTAGCGCCGCGTCGGGTGAGCGTTGTTCGGGCGCTTCTTGCCCAAAGCGATCGACCTCTTCGGCCAACGGGGCGAACGCCTGCTGGATGAAATCGGCGAGCGACTGCGCCACGGCCAGATACAGCCCCTCTTTGGAGCTGAAGTAGTAGGTAATGGCGGCGATGTTCTGGCCGGCGCGCTGGGCGATATCGCGCGTGGTGGCGCCCTGCAGGCCGAATTCACCGAACAGTTCGGTCGCCGCGGCGAGCAGCTGCCTGCGCGTTTGCTCGCCGCGCGCCCGGCCGGCGGCCTGATGAGGGACGGAAGCTGGCATGGGTCACGCTCGAAGTTAATCAATCATATGATTAACTTTATGCCAGATTGTCTAAAACGCAACCGCTAACCACAATGAGTTATATGATCGGCTTCAGACAATGCTGAATTTACGGCAGATTGTGCTCTAGGTGCGTAAAAGTGCTTTTTATTGCGCGACTTCTGTTACAATCGGCGCCTGGTGCACTGCAGTTTGTGCCAATCCCTCGTGGTCATGCTTAATGCCCCGTCTGATCATCCTCCCAGGAAACTGCACCGAACACCGTTAGGTTAGGGGGGATCTGGAGTTTTTCTCTTTATGTCATTTGAAACCCTCGGCTTAAGTGCTGAAATTGTGCGCGCTGTTGAAGAACAGGGCTATCGCGAACCGACGCCAATCCAGCGTCAGGCTATCCCTGTCGTGCTGGAAGGTCGTGACCTGATGGCCAGCGCCCAGACCGGCACCGGTAAAACCGCCGGTTTTACCCTGCCGCTGTTGCAGCTGCTGAGCAAGCATGACCATCCGGTCAAAGGCCGTCGCCCGGTGCGCGCGCTGATCCTGACGCCAACCCGTGAGCTGGCGGCGCAGATCGGCGAAAACGTCGAAGCCTACAGCAAACACCTGCGCCTGCGTTCGCTGGTGGTGTTTGGCGGCGTGAGCATCAACCCGCAGATGATGAAGCTGCGCGGCGGCGTCGATATCCTGGTGGCGACGCCGGGCCGTCTGCTGGATCTGGAACATCAGAACGCGGTTGACCTGTCCAAAATCGAAATTCTGGTGTTGGACGAAGCGGACCGCATGCTGGACATGGGCTTTATCCACGACATCCGCCGCGTGCTGGCCAAGCTGCCGGCCAAGCGCCAGAACCTGCTGTTCTCCGCAACCTTCTCCGACGACATCAAGGCGCTGGCCAACAAACTGCTGCATAACCCGGCCTCGGTGGAAGTGGCGCGCCGCAATACCGCGTCCGAGCAGATTGAGCAGAGCGTGCACTTCGTCGACAAGAAGCGTAAGCGGGAACTGCTGTCGCAGATGATCGGCGAAGGCGACTGGAAACAGGTGCTGGTCTTTACCCGCACCAAGCACGGCGCCAACCACCTGGCGGAACAGCTGAACAAAGACGGCATCACCGCCGCGGCGATCCACGGCAACAAGAGCCAGGGCGCTCGTACCCGTGCGCTGGCCGATTTTAAAGACGGCCGCATCCGCGTGCTGGTGGCGACCGACATTGCGGCGCGCGGTCTGGATATCGACCAGTTGCCGCACGTGGTGAACTACGAGCTGCCTAACGTGCCGGAAGACTACGTGCACCGCATCGGCCGCACCGGCCGTGCGGAGCGTACCGGCGAAGCCATCTCGCTGGTGTGCGTGGATGAACACAAGCTGCTGCGCGACATCGAGCGTCTGCTGAAGCGTGAAATTCCGCGCATTGCGCTGCCGGGCTACGAGCCGGATCCGACCATCAAGGCCGAGCCGATCATCAACGGCCGCCAGGGCGGCGGACGCGGCGCGCCGCGCGGCAACGGCGGCGGCCAGCGTTCCGGTAACGGCGGCGGTCAGCGCAGCGGTAACGCCAACGGCGGCCAGCGTGAAAACCGTGGCAACGGTAACGGCAACGCTCGCCCGCAGGGTGACGGCCAGCGCCGTTCCGGCGCGCCGGCCTCGCGCCGCCCGCGCAATCGCAAACCGGCTGAATAAGCCCGATTGCTCAAAGAGTAAGCCGCCGATACGGGCGGCTTTTTTTTGCCTGGCGGAACGCCATTTTCGTACTAGGCTGGACGGTGGCTACCCCTAAATTCCAGGAGACGGAGATGAAATTGAAGTGCGCAATTCTCGATGATTACCAGCAGGTGGCGCTCAAGATGGCGGACTGGTCGGCGCTGGCCGATCGGGTGGAGGTGTCCGCCATCAGCGCGCACTTTACCGATGAAGCGGAACTGGCGGTGCATCTGCAGGAGTGCGACATTTTGGTCATCATGCGCGAGCGCACGCCGATGACCGCCTCGCTGCTGGCGCGGCTGCCGAAGCTGAAGCTGCTGATCACCTCCGGCATGCGCAACGCCGCTATCGATTTGGCCGCCGCCGCCGAGCGTGGCGTAGTCGTGTGCGGCACCCGCAGCGGGTCGGCGGCGCCGATGGAGTTGACCTGGGCGCTGCTGCTCGGGCTGGCGAAGCATATCGTACCGGAAAGCGTCGGGCTGCAAAACAACGGTCCGTGGCAGCTGGGCTTAGGCGTCACGCTGCAGGGGAAAACGCTGGGGCTGCTGGGGTTAGGCAAGATCGGCGGCCAGATGGCCCGGGTGGCGCAGGCGTTCGGCATGCGGGTGCTGGCCTGGAGCCAGAACCTGACGGCGGAACGGGCGGCGCAGGAGGGCGCTGAGCTGGCGTCATCCAAACGGGCGCTGTTTGAGCAGAGCGATTTTGTCTCCATTCACCTGGTGCTGAGCGACCGCAGCCGCGGGTTGGTGGGGCGTGATGAATTGGCGGTAATGAAGCCCACCGCTTACCTGATCAACACCTCGCGCGCGGGCATCGTCGATCGGGCGGCGTTGGTGGACGTGCTGCAACAGCGGAAGATCGCCGGCGCCGGGCTGGATGTGTTCGAGACGGAGCCGCTGCCGGCCGACGATGTGTTTCGCCAACTGCCCAACGTGCTGGCGACGCCGCATGTGGGTTATGTGGCGGACGACAACTACCGCGCCTACTTCACCGAGGCGGTCGAGGACATTGCGGCGTTCCTCGCTGGCCAACCGATCCGCCGGCTGGGCTGACGGCATTTTTAATGCCCGCAGAGGCTTGTCTGGCGCGGGCATTCACCCGTATCATTGCGGGTCTTTTTTTAGCTGGGATTGGTCATGCGCGTATTATTGGCTCCGATGGAGGGCGTTCTCGACTCTTTGGTGCGTGAGTTGCTCACCGAAGTGAACGACTACGACCTGTGCATCACCGAATTTTTGCGCGTGGTCGATCAACTGCTGCCGGCCAAGTCGTTCTACCGGCTGTGCCCGGAGCTGCGTCACGCCAGCCGCACGCCATCGGGCACGCTGGTGCGGGTACAGCTGCTGGGGCAGTACCCGCAATGGCTGGCGGAGAACGCCGCGCGTGCGGTGGAGCTGGGCTCTTACGGCGTCGATCTCAACTGCGGCTGCCCGTCCAAGCTGGTGAACGGCAGCGGCGGCGGGGCGACGCTGCTCAAAGATCCGGAATTGATCTACCAGGGCGCCAAGGCGATGCGCGCGGCGGTGCCGGCCCATCTGCCGGTCACGGTGAAGGTGCGTCTGGGCTGGGATTCCTCCAGCCGCAGCTTTGAAATCGCCGATGCGGTGCAGCAGGCCGGCGCCAGCGAGCTGACGGTGCATGGCCGCACCAAAGAGGACGGCTACAAGGCGGATCGCATCAATTGGGCGGCGATCGGCGAGATCCGTCAGCGGCTGAGCATCCCGGTGATCGCCAACGGCGAGATCTGGGATCACCAGAGCGCGCAGGATTGCCTGCAGGCGACCGGCTGCGACGCCGTCATGCTGGGGCGCGGCGCGCTCAACGTGCCGAACCTGAGCCGGGTGGTGAAGTATAACGAGCCGCGCATGCCCTGGCCGCAGGTGGTTGAGCTGCTGCAAAAATATGTCCATCTGGAAAAGCAGGGCGACACCGGCCTGTATCACGTGGCGCGCATCAAACAGTGGCTGGGTTATTTGCGTAAAGAATATGATGAAGCCACCGAACTGTTCAGCGAAATACGCGCGCTGACGACGTCTGGGGATATTGCGCGCGTCATCTGCCGCAGCTAAAAATAAACCCGCGCGCGGCGGGTTTATTTAAAATGGTATTATCAGGCGGCTTTGTCGAGACGGTTCAATTCTATCTCGATATCCTGAATGGTTTTTTCCAGTCCTTCCAGACAGGCGCCCTGTTTATTCAACAGGTCGTTAATGGCTTCGGCGAATGCCTTATTTTTGCATTCCCCCTGATCGAAGGCCAGCCAGTGTGCGGAGAGCGTCTCGGTATTCGCCTGCGCATAGTGGCGCATTTCCTTCAGCTGGGAAGCGACGTTGCGTAAATTATCCAGCTGCGCCTGTGCGTTTGCATTGTTGCTCATGAATTTCTCCTTGAGTTGGCCGTTAAATAATTTCGATTGCGGGATTAAGCTTACCCTATTTAAATAAAAATATCACCCTGAGTGAACTGGGCGGTTATTTTTTAGTGGGTGTGGTTATGTTTATTTTTCGGCTGAACAAGGACTTGGGTGGAATTGTAAAAATAGATAAATACGGTGTTTTTGGCGATTATTTTCGGCCATCCCGTTCGGGATGGCCGTTATTCTAACGCTTAAGAGTGATGCTTATTATGCCGCATCCGCCAGCATAAACATGCCGTAGGGATGAATTTCCAGATAATACTGCTCGCCGACGTTCGGCTGCAGGCGGGTGGCGTTAACCTGCAGCAAAATCTGCTGTCCGTGCCATGCCACCGTCACCTCATACTGCGGCCCCATGTAGGCGACATGTTCGATCACGCAGCGCTGGCTTTCATCGCCATGCTCGCTCAGCGTGATCGCCTCCGGGCGCACGCCCACCATGCCGGCGCCCTGGGCGGCAAAGTGCGCGGGGCGCGGCAGGCGATAGCCGCTGATATCGACATGTTCCGCGCTGAAACTGGCCGGGAACAGGTTGGCGTCCCCCATAAAGCTCGCCATAAAGCGCGAAGCGGGCTGCCGATAGAGATCCTGCGGCGAACCCATCTGCATGATATGCCCTTTGTTCATCACCAGCACGGTGTCTGAGACCGCAAAGGCCTCGCTCTGATCGTGGGTGACGTACAGCGACGTGATATCAAACTGCTTTTGCAGCTCGCGGATCTTTTCGCGCATGCTGCGGCGCAGGTTGGCGTCGAGATTGCTCAACGGCTCGTCGAACAGCAGCACTTTCGGCTTGAGGATCAGCGCGCGCGCCAGCGCCACGCGCTGCTGTTGGCCGCCGGAGATCTGATCGACATAGCGATCGTCGAACCCCGCCAGATCCACCATCGCCAGCGCTTCCTGCACGCGCGCTTTCACTTCGGCGCGCGGAATGCCGAGCATCTTCAGGCCATAGCCGACGTTCTCCCCCAGCGACATGTGCGGGAACAGGGCATAAGACTGGAATACCATGCAGATATCACGCTGCTGGATAGAACGATGGGTGACGTCTTCACCATCAATGAATATCTGCCCGTCGCTCGGTTTCTCCAGCCCGGCGACCAGGCGCAAAATGGTGGTCTTGCCGCAGCCGGAAGGGCCGAGCAGCGTCACCATTTGCCCCCGTGGGATGGTGAGCGTGATGTTATCGATTACCGTGTTGCTGCCGAACCGTTTGGAGACATTACGCAGTTCAACGAAATTTTTCTGGCTCATCATGGGCTCCATTACGCCTGGTTTTTGGCTTTTGAACGGGAGATGCGTGCCTCACCGATCAGCCAGTCAAAGAGGAAAATAATCGCCAGCATCACCACGATCAGAATTGAACCGTAGGCGATCGCCACGCCGTATTCGCCGTCTTCCACGCGGTTGAGGATGTAGGCGGTGGCCACGCGGGTATCGGGAGTGACCAGGAAGACGATGGCGCTGACGGTGGTGATGGCGCGCACGAAGCTGTAGATCAGCGCCGACAGGATCGCCGGGCGCAGCAGCGGCAGCAGAATGTGCGTGATGGTGCGCAGCGAGCCGGCGCGCAGGCTGAGCGAGGCTTCGTCCAGCGATTTGTCTATCTGGCCCAGCCCGGCGATCCCGGCGCGAATGCCCACCGGCACGTTGCGCATCACCATCGAGATAATCACGATGGCGGCCGTCCCGGTGAGGTACACCGGCGCGCTGTTGAAGGCGAGAATGTAAGAGACGCCCGCCACGGTGCCCGGCACCGCAAAGCACAGCATGGTGGTGAACTCGATGGTCTTTTTGCCCTTGAACTGCTGGCGCACCACGATCCAGGCGATCAGCAGACCGAACGCGGCGGTGATCGGCGCGGCGATCCCGGCGTACAGCAGCGTGTCGAGCAGCGAAGGCCACGCGCCGTCGCTCATGCCCTGGCCGAACAGCTTGATGAAGTTATCCAGCGTCAGCGTGTAATCCACCCCCCAGTTGACGGTGAAGCTGCCGTAGAAAATGCTGCCGTAGAGCAAGGCGTTAAAGGCTACCCACACCGCCAGCAGCGCGATCACGCTCCACACCAGCGTGACCGGCAGCGGCTGCACGTCGCCGCGGTAGGATTTGCCGGACACGGTGACGTAGGAACGCTTGCCGATCCACAGGTACTGGATGCAGAACACCAGCAGCGAGAACAGCAGCAGGAAGGCGCCGAGGGTGCTGGCGGCCTGATAGTCGAGCTGCGAGCCGGTGATGTAGAAATAGATTTGCGTCGCCAGCACGTCGAAGTTGCCGCCGAGCACCAGCGGGTTGCTGAAGTCGGCCAGCGATTGCACCACCACGATCAGAAACGCGTTGGCCAGCGCCGGTTTCAGCAGCGGCACGAACACGCCGTTAAAGGTTTGCCAACGGCTGGCGCGCAGGGTGTAGGAGGCCTCTTCCAGCGAAGGATGAATGGTCTTGATCGCGCCGTCGAGGATCATGAACGCCATCGGCGTGAACGCCAGCACCTGCGCCAGCCAGATGCCGGTAAAACCATACAGCCAGTTGGTGTTGGTCAGGCCGAACCAGGTCACCATCCACTCGGTGACGTAGCCGGAGCGCCCCATCATCAGCGTGACGCCCAGGCCGACGACGAACGGCGGCGTGACGATGGGCAGGATGGAGAAGATGCGGCCGATAATGGCGCTGCGTTTGGCGATGCGGGTGGTGTAAATCGCCAGCACCAGGCCGAAGAAGGTGCAGCCGGCGCCGACCGCGATCGACAGGGCGATGGAGTTGAGGATCACCTGAACGATATGCGCCTGCGACAGCACGTTCATAAAGGCCAGCGGCGCGAACGCGCCCGTCTGGTCGGTAAACATCGGAATGAAAATCGCGATGCTCGGCCAGACGATGAAGACGCCGATCAGCGCCACGATGGTGACCAGCGCGCCGATAACGAAACGGTCGCCGCCCAGCCATTCGAGGCGGGTCAGCGCCAGCGTCATGATGGCGCCCAGCGCGGTCAATTGCACCAGGGTGGCGTAGCCTAAGCCGCGTCCCGCCACCGTGGCGCTGACGACGATAAAGGCCATGCACAGCAGCGCCCAGCCGGCGTCGAACGCGTGCCGCCGCCGCCGTTCACCGCCTGCCGCGGCGTAGGGGCGAAGCAGCAGCAGACTCGGCAACAGGCACCAAAGCCAGCTGATATTGCGGTGTGACCAGCCGTAGGCCGCGAGGATTTCATCGCCGGTGGACTCCAGCAGGCCGTAATCCAGGCTCCAGCTCGGCAGCAGGGCGAACGCCAGCCAGCCAAGCAAAACCCAAAGGAATATCGCATCTCGTTTTTTCACGAGATGGAGTGCATGTGTATGTGACATAAGTTTCCCGGATGTTCAGGCCGGGTAAGGCGTGAGGCTTACCCGGCAACAGGCGCAGAATGTGGGCTTATTTACCCATCTTGACTTCGCTGACCCATTTGTTGATCAGCGCCTTGCGGACCTCGGTCGAGCCGTACTTGTCCATGTCGTAGTTGATCAGCTTCAGGTCGTCGAGCTTCAGCGAGTTCGGCGAGGTGTCGGCGGTGGTATTGGTCAGGATCTGATAGGACTTGCCTTTCTTCCACGCCAGCTCCTGCGCCTCTTTCGACAACACCCAATCCACGAACAGCTTGGCGTTGTCGAGGTTGCGCGCGCCTTTGAGGATGCTGACGCCGCCGATTTCGTAGCCGGTGCCTTCACACGGCGAGATCAGCTCAAGCGGCGCGCCCTGTTCCTTTTCGAGCGAGTAGTCATGCAGGAAACCGATGCCGATCGCCGTTTCACCGCGGGCGGCGTTGCGCGCCGGGGCAATGCCGGACTTGGTGTACTGCGAAACGTTGGCGTTCAGCTGCTTGAGGTAATCGAACGCCTGATCGTCTCCCCACAGCTGGGCGAAGGTCGCCAGCGCGGTGTAGGCGGTGCCGGAACTTTGCGGATCGGCGATTTGAATCTCGCCCTTGTATTCCGGCTTGGTCAGGTCTTTCCAGCACTTGGGCACCGGCAGGTTTTTCTCTTTCAGGCGCTGGGTATTGACGCCAAAGCCGAGAATGCCGACGTAGACCGCCGAGGAGTAGTTGCCTTTCAGCTTGGCCGGATCGCGGAATTGCGTCATCACCTGTTCGAGGTTCGGCGATTTGTACGGCTGCAGCAGCCCCATTTCACCGGCCTGGGATTGCGGATCGAGCGTGCCGCCATACCAGACGTCTGCCTGCGGGTTCTTTTTCTCGGCGTCCACTTTTGCCAGCGTGCTGCCGGAACCGTTGCGGATGAACGAGGTTTTCACGTCATATTTCTCGCCGAAGGCTTTGGTTTCCGCTTCGCACATTTCATTGGTGGCGCTGCAGTAAACCACCAGGCGGCCCTTGGCGTGCGCGGCGCCGCTCAGCGTCGCCAGCGCGATGCCGGACGCTATCAGGGTAGTGACCCACGTTTTTTTCATTGTTTTATCCTTCTCTCGGTAGAGGTGGTAACGCTCGCCATCAGCAGCGGCATCAGCAATAAACCCATAAGAACGGCGGCGATCGACAGCAAACTGAACATGCCTGACCAGCCATAGCCTTCGATGACCCGCGACAGCGGCCAGCCCGCCAGCGCCGCCCCCAGATAGGCGAACAGGCCGAGAAAGCCGGTGATGGAGCCCGCGGCGCCTTTGTGCCCGCATTCCACGGCGGCGAGGCCAATCAGCATCTGTGGGCCGAAGACAAAGAAGCCCACCGCAAAGAAACAGCCCGCCAGCAGCGCGTAGTGATGCACCGGCGCCAGCCACAGCGCGGCGACGGACACCATCAGCCCAAGCGTGAACAGCAAAATCATCGGTGCGCGCTGCCCGCCGAACAGCATATCCGAGCCCCAGCCGGCGAACAGCGCGCCGAGCAGGCCGCCTATCTCGAACAGCATCACCGTCGCGTTGGCGCTGAGCAGGTTGACGCCGTGACTTTCCGTCAGCCACAGGTTGCCCCAATCGTTCAACGCAATGCGGATCAGGTAGACCAGCACGTAAGAGACGCCCAGCAGCCAGATCATCGGGTTCTTCAGCATCGTGGTGCGCAACATCCGCCACAGCCCCATCGGCGGGCTTTGCTGTTCCTGGCGCAGCTCCAGCGGATCGTGGCGCCACCGGCCGACCGACGGCAGGCCTTCTTCCTGCGGCGTGCCTGTCAGCCGCCGCGTCAGCCAGAGGCCCAGCACCATGCTGACGGCCCCCGGGATCAACATCGCCGCCTGCCAGCCCCAGCGCTGGGCGGCGAAGGCGCTGATCAGCGGCACGATCGCGCCGCCGAGGTTGATCGACATATTCCAGCAGCCCCACCAGAAGCCGCGCTCGTTGCGCGAATACCAGTGGGTCAGCAGCCGCGCGCAGGGCGGCCAGCCCCAGCCCTGAAAGAAGCCGTTCAGCGCCCAGACCGCCAGCAGCAGCGTCAGCGATTCGCCGAAGGCGAACGCCACGTTCAGCACTCCGGTGGCGAACAGGCCGATCCCCATAAACCCGCGCTGCCCATGGCCGTCGTGCCACAACCCGGCGGCGAATTTCGACAGGCCGTAGCTCAGATAAAACAGCGAGCCGAGCAGGCCGATGTCCCCTTTATCCAGCCCCAAATCCGTTTGCAGCGCCGGCAGCACGTAATTCACGCTTTTGCGCGTCAGGTAAAAGGCGGCGTACCCGATGACCATATACAGCAGCAGTCGCGGGCGCAGCGCGCGGTAACGATGATCGATTTCAGATGCCGAGCGTGCTTGCATAGCCGCCTCCCTGGTGCTGACTATAAGAAGGTGAAAGGGAAAGGGGATGAGAGAAAGTCCGGAGTGGCTAAGACTTTTTCCTAGTTAGTCGGCGGTTTGTTGCAAATTTGTGGGCAGGTTAACAATTACTCGGGTGCCGCGCTGCGTTTCCAGCGTCAGTTCGCCGCCGAGCGCGCTGACCCGTTCGCGCATCCCCTGAATGCCGAAGCCGGGCACCTTGTCCGCACGGATGCCGATGCCGTTGTCCCGCACCTCGAGGTGCAAAAGCTCACCCTGTTGATGCAAGACGATGGCGACTTCGCTGGCTTCGGCGTGTTTGCACACGTTGTTGAGCAGCTCTTGCAGCAGCCGGTAGAGGGTGAAGCGCACCGTCTCGCCGGCGGGCGTGTCGATGAGTCGATAGTCGAAACGGCAACGGATGCCTCGTTCGCTGAAGGCGAATTCATTCAGCAGGTGGTGAAGCGCGTCTTTGAACGCCAGCTCGTCCAGTGCGGGCGGGCGAAGCTGGCGCAGCAGCTGGCGCGTGGAGTGATGAATGCGCCGGGCGAGATCGGCTATCTGGTTCGCGGCGGCCTGGGTTTGCGCCGGATCGCGCGCCCGCTTGACCAGCTGCGACTGAATTTGAATCGCGGTGATGTTCTGGCCGATTTCATCGTGCAACTCGCGCGCCAGGTTTTTCCGCGTGTCTTCTTCGGTGTGGATCAGTTTTTCGGTCAGCGCCCGCCGCGCCGCCAGCTCTTCTTCCAGCCGTCGGCGATAATGGTGCAGGTTTTGCGCCAGGTGTTGCTGGCGGCTGATGGCGATGCCCAAACCGATGCCGAGCAGCGCCTGCGTCGCCAGAAAGATTTCCAGCTCGACCAGATTGCCGAACCCCACGCCGACCTGCCGGGCGAGGGTGATCATCATGCTGCCGAGCAGGCCGGACAGCACGCCGCCCTGCCAACCGAACTTCCACGCCATCACCACGTTCGGCAGAAACACCACGATCAGCAGCAGGCGTTCGATTTCCGGCGACAGCACCATCTGGGTGCCGATGCCGATAACGAAAAACAGGCTGCACCAGATGATTAAGGAGGCGCGCAGCGGCGGGTTGGTGGTGTCCAGCCCCAGCAGGTGGTAACGGTGCTGCTGGCGCAGAAATTCAAAGATCAGGTAGACGAACGGGGTCAGCAAGACGCCGCCGGTAAACGACGCCAGGCCGAGCAGCATCGCCGGGCTGTGCGCGAAAGGCGCAAGCAGGGCGGTATTGAGCAACGAGGCGGCGGTCACGGCGGCCAGCAGCAGCGTCAGCCGCTGCCAGTAGAGCGGAAAACGGCGCCAGAACCGCTGCGCGAGCGCGGCCGGGAGCAGGGTGATGAACGGCGCGGCCAGCAGGCTGTAGCCGCTCAGCAGGCGTTCGCCGTGCAGCCAGAACAGCAGCAGCACCGGCGGTATCATCAGGGCGGGCCAATAGCGGCGCGCCAGCAGGATCAGCAGCGCGAGATAGACGCCGTGAGGCAGAAACAGCGCCGCCTGATTGCCGTTGTGGGTCAGATAGAAACCGAGCGTCCACAGCATCAGCCAGCCGCTGCCCCAGGCCAACAGGATAAACAGCGAGATAACCCAGGGCCGGAAGCGAGGTGACATCAATGCCCCGCCAGCAGCTGATGGTCGAGGGCGAAATGCACCAGCTCGATGGTGCTGTTGCACTGCAGCTTGCCCAGGACGTTGGCGCGATGCACGTGCACCGTTTTATGGCTGAGATCGAGCTTGAACGCGATCTCCTTTACGCTGTCGCCTTTGACCAGCAGATCGAAGATCTCGCGCTCGCGCGGGGTCAACGCTTCCAGCGCCGTGGCCGGCTGCTCGCCGCCGCGCAGCGCCCGCAGCGCGTCGGCGCACAGGTAATGGCCGCCCATATCGACGGAGCGCACCGCCTGCACCAGTTCTTCCGGCCCGCAGCGTTTGGTCAGATAGCCGCTGGCGCCGGCATCCAGCGCGCTCTGCACGAAGGTCGGGGAGTCATAGATACTGAGGATGATCGCGCGGAACTGCGGCTTCTGCGCCCGCAGGCGTTTCAACAGGCTCAGGCCGTTTTCATCCGGCATGGCGATGTCCATCACCGCGACGCTGACGTCGTCGCGCAGCAATGCCGGCCAGGCTGCCGCCGCGCTGCTGTATTGCCCCACCACGTTGAGATCGTCTTCGAGGCTGAGCAATTGCGCAAAGCCGGAGCGCACCACCACATGGTCATCCACCAGTATCACACGGATCATTTTCGCACTCTGTTGCCGAATCATGACCCTATGATGCCTGCCGCCGCGGTGCTGGCAATCAGCCAAGCGCGGTTATGCAATCGATGTAACAGAATCGTAATAAAAGGATACCGTTGTGCGTAATGCTGGTCACTTAAGCCTGACTGGCATTTTTTTATCCAGTCTCTGTACGTGGCGTGCAGGATGAATTGCCGTAAATGCCCAGAATTTCTCTGTTACTACAATGAACGGCAATTGGAGAGGCCGCGCCTTCGGCCCCTGGCTCGGTCGAGGTGTGGGAGCCTCATGGCGCATTTCATCTTTATCGACCGAAAACTGCACAAATACGTTCAGAAAAACGCTAACTGACCAGTATTACGCCGCCGGCGCCGTCAACGATCCAAATCGATGGCGAAATGCTGCCACAGCGCGGCGCGGCGTTCCTCTTCCGAATGCAGCGTCGTTTCGTGGCGCTGGTGATCTTCGGTCACGATCAGCTTCATGTCGCTGAGGGTCACCCGGCCGTGTTCCGTCGGCCGTGAACACACCAGGCGTTGGGTGAAATGCGACTGCGACGAGGTGCTGTGGAACCGGCACATCTCGTCGAACTCGTGCAACTCGCGCGGCTGAACGGTAAAGCGATACAGCGTTTTGGCATGCGAGCGTTGGTCGCCGTTGCGGCGCTCCAGCAGGTAATACTCGCCTTCCCGCTCCAGGTGGAAGGTGCCGCTGGCCTGCGGTTGCGGCTCGGCGGCGACGATCTTCAGCGGCGTCAGGAAGGAATCGCCGAAACCGACGTCCACCAGCCAGGCCTGCTCCGCCAGATCCACCCGCAGCGCCAGATGGTCGTAGGGCGGGCCGAAATGGCCGTCGCGCGCGCGGATCTCGCCGGAGATGAAGCTCACCTTGAAACCGATCTCCCGCAGCAGCAGGGCGAACAGCGTGTTCAGCTCATAACAGAAACCGCCGCGGTTACGCTCCACCACCTTGCTGAACAGCGCTTCGGGCGTCAACTGAATGCCCTGATGATAAATAATGCTCAGGTTCTCGAACGGTACGCTCAGCATGTGGCGATGGTGCAGCTGTTGCAACGTGGGGAGATCAGGGCGGGCGGCGCCGGCAAAGCCGATATGCTGCAGGTAGCGTTGGGTATCCACAGGGTGTCTCGCATGAGAAAAAGTAGGCATAAAATAGCGGGCTTTGCGGCGTTTGTGAGCGCATTACGTGCTGCGCTGTCGGCATAACTCATAACCAAATCGACTCAGATGTCAGCATGGCTGCCGTTACACTGAATCGATATGGATAAGGAGAAAGTATGGATTTAACCTTGAAAGCGCAGCGATTTGCCAATGACGCTCATCATGCCTGCAATCAGCGACGCAAGTTCACAGGGGAGCCGTATATCGTGCATCCTGCAGCGGTGGTGGATTTGCTGCAGCGGGCTAAGCCGACGCCAGAAATGGTCGCCGCTGCCTGGCTGCATGATACGGTAGAAGATACGGCGGTGACCCTGGCGGATATCCGGCGAGAATTCGGTCCGACGGTCGAGCGTTATGTGGAAATGTTGACCGACGTGCAGCCTCGCAGCTACGGCGGTGAGCGTCTGCACCGTAAAAATGCCAATCTGCGGCACAGCGCGCAGGCCTGTGCGGAAGCGCAGACCATCAAACTGTGCGACTTGATTGACAACAGCAAGAACATTACCGATTACGATGTCTCCTTTGCCCGTCACTATCTGGTGGAAATGGCGCGCTTATTGGCTGTTTTATCGGCGGGCGAGGCCGGCCTGTTGGCCTTGGCCCGCCGACAGTGTGCGGAAGCGGTCGAGCGCATCAACGATCGTCATGGAGACGACGGCTGGTTCGACGCGTTGTGGCGGAAGTATGAGGCCCATCTTAAGCTGGATGAGCTGAAAACTGGGTCAGCAGCAAAATAACAGGAATGGTGACCGCCGCCAGCAACGTTTGGATCGTGATGATACCGGCCGACAAGCGATGATCGCCGCCCAGCAGTCTCGCCATGATGTAGGCGGAAGGTGTACAGGGTAAGGCGTTAAACAGGACGATAGTCGCCAGCACCGGGCCGGAGATGCCCAGGGTGATGCCGATTCCCAGCGTCAACAGCGGTACCAGCAGTAACTTGACGAAGGTCGATTGTAGGACGGGGCCCTGCGCCGTACGCGCCGCCTGTATATCCAGCCCTGCGCCGACCGCCAGCAACCCCAATGGCAGAGAGGCGCCGCCGAGAATGGTGAGAATGTTCTCCAGCGCCGCGCCAAGCGACCAGCCGCTGGCGTTGAAGGCCAGACCGGCCAAGACCGAAAGGATCACTGGGTTTTTCCCCAGCGCTTTGGCGATCTGTTTGCCGCCGGGGCGGGTACCCTGGCCGTAATGCATCAGTATGACAATCGAGGCCACGTTCAACAGCGGGATGGCGACGGCGATGCTGATGGAGGTCACCGTCAGGCCGGTGTGGCCGAAAGTCGCCGCCGCTGCGGCAACCCCGATGTAGGTATTGGGGCGCAGAGCGCCCTGTATGACCGAAGAAAAAACCGGCCCGGGCTGTTTTAGCCAGATTCGCCAGAGGTACAACGACAAGGCGCCAATCAGGACAGCGCCCAGTACAGACAGGGCAATCGGCCGCACCGGAAACTGGCTGAGGTCGGCTTTGCCGACCTGGATAAACATCAGCGCCGGGAAGAGATAAAAGTAATTCAGCTTTTCGCAGGGCAGCCAGAAAGCCCGATCGATCAGGTTCTTGTGCCGTAGTGTGAATCCCATGGCGATTAAAAATATCACCGGGATCAGAGAAAAGAGAGTCGTCGTCATGGGGAGCCTATAAATAGCCTTTAGTGAGAACGACCACGCCATAGAAGGCAATAAAGCCGGTCACCATTTTTTCATAAACGGGAGCGCTGGCTCTCTTGAACAGCAGATTGCCGACGACCAGATACACCAGTAGAGCCAGCGGTGCCGCGGTGAAACCGTCGAGGCTCAGGGCTTGCCATTTAATGCTGGCCAGCGTGGCCAATTGAATTAAACCGAACATCAGGTAGTAACGGGAGACGGTGGTTCTTATCTCCAGTTTCTCGCGATGGCTGGCGGCAGCGTAGAGTGCCAGCAAGGCGCCACCCATGTTGGTGACGCCATGTATCAGACCCATGACTGCGACATAAGCGCGCTGATGTTTGCCGAGATAACGTTTCAATGTTTCTTGCAGTGACAGACGAAAGCGCATCAAGGCGGAAAACAGCAGGATGGCGCCCACCAGCAGATCGACATTCACTTTCACCGTCGAATGCAAGACCAGGCTCAGCGCCAGAATGACGAAAATGGCGCAAATAAGCATATTGACCTTTTCGCGAGCGGGAAAAGCAATGCGGCGGGTGCCAAGCGTCTGCGTCAGAGAGATCAGCACCGACGACGGCAGCAGCAGCCCAAGTACGGAGGAGAAATCAACGCCCAGCATTAATAGCGTCGGTGTACCGAACACCAAGATGCCCATGCCGAAAACCGATTGGATCACGGCAAATAGTGCAATCACCAGATAGAACAACGCATGATTATCCATCAGGCCACCTCTTCTTTCCGGTGAGGTTCCCGCGCCGCGTCAGAGTGCAGGTAGGCATCGGCGCTGAGCGTGCGCAAGATATTCCCGCTGATATGCTGATTGTCTTGCTGGGCGCTGACCAGCAGCAAAACATCGTGCCGATTTATCAATCCATTGTCTGACAGGACATTCAGAGCCAAACGTTCGGTTTCCGGCTGTGTCAGATCGATCCGAGGCAATGTCAGGCCGGTGATGCCTGGCAGCATATTCCAGCTGCGCACCGTCGCCGCATCGTTGCCGAATGCGACGATCGGGATGCCGATGTTGGCCATGGCGGCGATGCGCACGCTGTAACCTGTGCGAGAAAACACCACCACCCGGGAGATCGGCAAGGCGCGGATAAGGGCGCCGACAGCCTGTCGAATATCGTCAACCTGCGCAGGAGGGGATGAGTGGGGCGCATGCGCTAAATGCTGTTCCGCCTGATGGGCTACGCTGGCGATACGGGCAACGGCCTCCAGAGGATAGCGGCCTACGGCGGTTTCACCGGAGAGCATCACCGCCGCGGCGCCATCCAGCACCGCGTTGGTGATGTCGCTGACCTCCGCTTTGGTTGGCAGCGGGTTCTCTATCATGCTGTGCAGCAATTCCGTCGCTACAATGGTGGGTTTGCCCGCATGGGAGGCGGCTAGGAGGATCTGTTTTTGGTAGAGAGAAACGCGGTCGATCGAGGTTTCTACCGCCAGATCGCCGCGATCGATCATGATAACGTCGGCGGCGGCGATGACTTCCTCCAGATGCTCTATGCCGCCGCTGTTTTCCACTTTCGCCACGATGCGGGGCGTATCGCCTCCGATCAGCGTTCTGATCGCGTTGATGTGTGCCGCGCTTTCGACGAAGCTTATGCCGATGTAGTCCACTTGATGTGCTTTGGCGAAGGCGATCATGTCGCGATCTTTCTCCGTTATCAGCGCCTGCCCGAGATCGATGCCAGGCACATTGATGCCTTTGCGGCTTTTCAGTTGGCCGTCCATGTCGGCCTGCAGGTGGATGTCCCGATCGACGATGTTAACGACCTGGAACGAGAGGGTGCCATCATCGGCGAAAACCTTATCGCCCACCGTCAGCCGTTCATGCAACCGGCCGTACCCCACCGGGACTTTTTCCTCCCCGTTATGCGAGGTATCGGTCGTGAGGATCAGCGTTTGCCCTTTAGTGAATGAGGGTTCGTGTTTCAGTTGCAATGTGCGGATTTTTCTACCGGGAATGTCCAACAGCACCGGCGTATCCGGCAACGTTTTACGCAGCAGAGCGATGGTTTCCGCATGCCAGTCGAGCGTGTTGTGCGAACCGTTCAACCGGGCGACGGACATGCCGGCTTTTTCCAGCGCTGCCAACGTGTTGATGTGGCGAGAGGCGGGGCCGATGGTAGCGATAATGCGAGTCTTTGCCATGATAAATGCTCCGAAAAGTTAAGATGCATTTATCTATGACAGTTTTGTGACAGCGGGGAAAATAGGGGTTTAATCTAACTAATATATAAAAAGTTATAATGAGTTTTGGCGTCAGAGTGGGTGCGCCTTATACATTTAATGATGAAAATAAAATGGTTATACAATTTACTTCCATCGTATAGATAAAATATTGATAAGCATTACTCCTTTTATTTCTCGCCGTGTTGGGCATCACTGCTGCCGCAAACTGTCACTTGCCGGCGCTAGCCTGTTCCCCTGAGTTCAACGTTGCAGGAGAACGGCTATGCAAGATTTCAAACATCGGGTGGCGCTGGTGACCGGCGCGTCCACCGGCATTGGCGAAGCGATCGCCGCCGAGCTGTTTCGGCGCGGAGCCACGGTGGTGATGACCGGCCGCCACGCAGCGCCTCTCACCGCCGCCGCCGCGCGGCTCGATCCCGACGGCCGGCGGGTGATGACGTTGCGGATGGACGTGCGCGATGCGCAGTCGGTACAGCAGGGTATTGAAGAGACCGTGCGGCGCTGCGGCGCGCTGCATCTGCTGGTCAACAACGCCGGGATCACCGGCCCGCACGAGGTGGATATCGATCGGTACGCGGTCGACGAGTGGCATGAGGTGATCGCCACTTGCCTGAGCGGCACGTTTTTCGGTATGAAGTATGGCCTGCCGGCGATCGTTGCCGGCGGCGGCGGGGCGGTGGTGAACCTCTCTTCCGCCAACGGCGTGGTGGGCATTGCCGGGATCGCACCTTATACCGCCGCCAAGCATGGCGTGCTGGGCCTGACGCGCTCGGCGGCGCTGGAATTCGCCACGCGCGGCGTGCGCGTCAATGCCGTCGGGCCGGGCTATGTGGATACGCCGGCGATGGGGGAACTGCCGGCGTCGGCGCGGGCGCAGATGGCCGCTTCGCACCCGATGGGGAGGATGGCGACGCGGGAAGAGGTGGCGAAAACGGTGGCTTTCCTGCTTTCGGACGACAGCAGTTTCACCACCGGCGCGTTTTACAGCATCGACGGCGGTTATACCGCGCGCTGAGCCAGCGCCTGCAACCAACGGAGAAACGCCGCTGCGCCGGGTTTTTCCAGCGTGCGCGGCGGGTAAACCACGTAGTAGGGTTTGCTGAGCGGCAGCGCCGGTTCGGCCAGCGTGACCAGTTGGCCCTCAGCCAGTTCACGGGCGATCAGCCGCCGCTGGCCGAGCAGCACCCCGTGCCCTTGCACGGCGGCGTCGATGGCCAGCGAGGTCAGGTTATAGGTCAGCCCGCGCCGCGGCGGCGGCGACCGATCGGCGGCGGTGAACCACTCGTGCCAGCCCGGCAAAAACTGGCTCTCCTTGCCCCAGTCGACGTGGATCAGCGGCAGCTGCGTCCAGTCGCCGCGATCGCGCAGCGCCGGGCTGCATACCGGCTGCACCCGATCCTGAAACAGCCGCGCCTTTTCCAGCAGCGGGTAATCCTGATCGCCGAAGCACAGGGCGAAATCCGCCGCCGAATGGGCGAAATCGACCGCCGCATGGGTCGCGTGCAGCCGCAGATCGCCGTCGGGGTACTGCGCCAGCCAGTCGCCCAGCGCCGGGTTCAGCCATTTGGAGGCCAATGCCGGCAGGGTGAACACCGTCAGCGTCTGCTTGCCGCGCTGGCGTTCCACGTGCTGCTGCGCCACGCGCAGCGTTTCAAACGCCTCCTGCACGTAGGCCAGGTAGTCCGCGCCCTGCTCGGTCAGCGTGACGCCGCTTTTGGCGCGAATGAACAGCGTGATGCCCAGATGTTGTTCGAGCTGGCGGATCTGCTGGCTGACGGCGGCGGCGGTCAGCGCCAGCGCATCCGCCGCGCGAGCCAGGCTGCCGGTGCGAGCGGCGGTTTCGAACGCCAGAATGGCGCTCAGCTTGGGCAAGCGCGCACGGGACGGTGAGTGCATGAGAAGGGCTTATCGCTAAGAATTCGTTAGCTTATCCATAACGTATTTTTGTTATGGCGGCAATGCGGCATTCGCTACAGTGAGAGGCATCCGGCTTTCGCACACGAGGGGAATGTCATGCCGTCACTTGCCGATATTATCGATCTGTCCGCCCATCCCATCGACGACGCCGCGTTCCGCGCCCGTTGCCAGCAAACGCTGGCGCGCGCCGGTGCGCTGGTGCTGCCGGGATTTCTGCGCGCTGCCGCGCTGGCAACGGTAAGGTTGGAGGGCGCCGAACAGCACCATGCGGCGTTTTATGCCACCAGCCAACACAACGTGTATCTGCGCCCGCAGGACGACGCGCTGCCGGCCGATCACGCGCGCAACCGGCTGGTGTCGTCGTCCAAGGGCTGCATTACCGACGAGGATATTCCGCTGCAGTCGCCGCTGCGCGCGTTGTATGACGCCCCGGCGTTTCGCGAGTTTCTCTGCGCGGTGTTGGATGAGGCGCAGCTGTATCCCTACGCCGATCGGCTGTCGTCGATCAACCTGCATTACGCCCACGCCGGTCAGGAGCTGGGCTGGCATTTTGACAACTCCTCGTTTGCCATCACGCTGCTGATCCAGAAACCGCAGGCGGGCGGCCGTTTCGAATACGTTGAGAACCTGCGCGACGCCGATCGCGGCGAGATGAACTATGCCGGGGTCACGCAGGTGCTGGACGGCGAGCGGGCGGTCAAACAGTTGGCGATCGAGGAGGGGGATCTGGTGCTGTTTCGCGGGCGCAACGCCATGCACCGGGTGACGCCGACCGAAGGCGACACCACGCGCATGCTGGTGGTGCTGGCCTACAATGCGCAGCCGGATGTCATGCTGTCGGAAAGCGCCAGAATGACCTTTTACGGCCGGTTATAGCGGATAAAAAAACCGCCCCGGAGGGCGGTTTGTCGATTCAGCGCGGGTTCTGCTCTTCGTGAGCCTGCTGCTCCAGCTTCACTTCCTGCGCGCGCTTGCGCAGGCCGAACCAGCCCAGCGTCAGCAGCACCGCCAGCACCGGAATGGTGGCGATGGTCCAGGTGCCGTTCGGGTAGTCGAACGCCATCATCACCACCACGATCAGCAGGAACGCCAGCGTCAGCCAGGAGGTGAACGGCGCGCCCGGCATTCTGAACGATACCGGCTGCGCACGGCCTTCGCGCACGGCTTTGCGCAGGCGCATCTGGCAAACGATGATAAACGCCCAGGAGGCGATGATGCCCAGTGAGGCGATGTTCAGCACGATCTCGAATACCCGCGACGGCACCAGGTAGTTGAGCACCACGCCGATCACGTAGATGCCGCAGGTAACCAGGATGCCGGCGTAAGGCACCTGCTGGCTGCTCATTTTAGCCATCAGCTTCGGCGCGGAGCCGCCCATCGCCAGCGAACGCAGGATGCGGCCGGTGGAATAGAGGCCGGAGTTGAGGCTGGACAGCGCGGCGGTCAACACCACGATGTTCATGATGGTGCCGATGTAAGGCACGCCCAGCTTGCTGAAGAAGGTGACAAACGGGCTTTGGCCGGCCTGATAGGCGTTCCACGGCAGCAGCAGCACCAGCAGCACCACGGAGCCGACGTAGAACAGACCGATGCGCCAGATCACGCTGTTGATCGCTTTGGGCATCATTTTAGCCGGATCTTTACACTCGCCGGCGGCGGTGCCGATAAGCTCGATGCCGGCGAAGGCGAAGATCACCCCTTGCACCAGCACCAGCGCCGGCAGCAGGCCGTGCGGGAACATGCCGCCGTTTTCGGTGATCAGGTGCATGCCGGTGGTGTGGCCGGCGACCGGGGTGCCGGTGCCGAGGAAGACGACGCCGACAATCAGGAACAGCGCGATGGCGACGACCTTGATCAGCGCGAACCAGAACTCCATTTCGGCGAACCACTTCACGCCGATCATGTTCATGGTGGCGACGATGCCGAGCGCGCCGAGGGCAAACAGCCACTGCGGCACGTCGGCGAAGGTGCCCCAGTAGTGCATGTACAGCGCCACGGCAGTGATGTCGACGATGCCGGTCATCGCCCAGTTGAGGAAATACATCCAGCCGGCGACGTAAGAGGCTTTCTCACCGAGGAATTCGCGGGCGTAAGAAACGAAGCTGCCGCTGGAAGGGCGATGTAGCACCAGTTCGCCCAGCGCGCGCAGGATGAAGAAAGAGAAGATCCCGCACACCAGGTAGACCAGCGCCAGCGCCGGCCCGGCCAACTCGAGACGGCCGCCGGTACCGAGGAACAAGCCGGTACCGATGGAGCCGCCGATGGCGATCATTTGGATTTGCCGGTTGCCCATGCTTTTGTGATAACCGGATTCATGAGAGTCTAGCCAGCGTCTTCTGGCGGCGTGTTTGTCATCCGCCGACTTTTTTTGTGAGTGCATTATCCGTCCTGTTTACCTGTCTATGTTAACCCTGCTCTTAACGAGAGCAAACGATTGCTATGACCAATCGTCATGAGAATGAGGTCGTGGCATCATTCCGCTGTTTATTGTGTATACAGCCATCATTAAAATAACGGCGAAGCATGCTACCTTTTCTCCGTAATGGTGGCAAAAAATACTGCGCATAAAACGTGAACAATTGTGTTTATTTTTTAATCCAAATATAAAAGGATATATTATTCAAAAAGATGTGATGTTTTATCAAGACGGAAATATCGAAGAATAAAAAGTGATTAAAATCACAAAATAATAATTACCGTGCAAATTACAGGGTGTTGTTCTTATATTTCGCGGTGAGAATTAAGGGGGAAGGAAATGGCGACCCGCGCAGAAAATGGGATCAGCAGCGGGTCGGTGGGTGCGTAGCGAGTCTTAGGCCGATTCACCGGCCGGCAGGGCCGATGCGGGCAGGCCGAACAGCTTGTCGAACGCCCAGTTAAACAGGAAGGTGTAGCAAGGAATGATGACGATCAACGCCATATCCAGCAGCAGCGCCTGCCACAGCGTGATGCCCATCCACCAGGCGATCAGCGGGATCAGATACACCACCAGCGTCAGCTGAAAGCCGACGGCGTGCAAAATGCGGCGTTTGAGCGTGCGGGTGCGCGACGCCTGGCGGCTTTCCCACCACTCGAATAAATAGTTGTAAATAAAGTTCCAGCTGACCGCAATGGTGGTGATCACCACCGCCAGCGGCCCGGTGCTGCTTGGCGCATGGCCTGACAGCAGCGCTAGCCCCAGCGCCGAGATCGCCATGCCGATGATTTCATAAGCGGTGACATACACCAGTTTGCGTTTGACGCCTTGCATCGTTTTCTCCCGATCTGTTTTTAGTTGCCTCTGTGGCGACGGCGGCTAAGATAACGTCAATCACATTGATAGAAAAAGTCAGGAGCTGTCAGTTTTATTGACAAGTTAAATAATGAATTTCTCCAGCGACAATATCGAACTGTTTTTGGCGGTGCTCGATCGCGGCTCGTTTTCCGCGGCCGCCCGCGCGCTGCGGCGCGTGCCGTCCGCCGTCAGCATGGCTATCGCCAACATGGAGGCGGAGCTCGGTTTTGCCTTGTTCGACCGTTCTCACCGCGAACCGACGCCGACCGCGCTGGCGCTGGCTCTGGCGCCGCACGCCCGCCTGATCGCCGGGCAGCTCAAGCAACTGCAGGTGCACGCCATCGAACTGTCTCAGGGGCTGGAGAGCCGGCTCTCGATCGGCGTGGCGTCGGATATCAACGGCGCCGGCCTGCTGGCGGCGGTGAAAACGCTGTCGCAGCGTTATCCGCTGCTGAATATCGAAGTGCTCAGCGCGCCGCAGGACGACGTGCTGCATATGCTGCATCAGGAGCGCGTCGGCGTTTGTCTGGCGTTTGGCGGGCTGAACATCAACAGCGCAGAACAGTTCCACTTCGTCGGCGCGGAGTCGCTGGTGGCGATGCTGTCGCCGCAGCACCCGGCGCTGGACGGCGCGGCGGGCGAGCTGTTTCTCGAGGATCTGGTCAACGTGCGGCAGATCATGGTGGCCAGCCGCGATCTGCCGATCGGCGATCTGCGCCCGCAGGTGGCGGAGGCGTATTGGCGCACCGACAGCCTGCCGATGGCGCTGAACATGGTGGAGGCGGGCCTGGGCTGGGGCAACTTCCCGCTGTCGCTGGCCGAGCCGCTGCTGGCGCAGGGGAGGCTGGTGCGGCTGAAATTCAAAAACACCAAGAACGAGCTGCGCTTGCCGATGCATTTGATCTGGCTGAAGAACCGCCCGCTGGACAAGGCGGCGCGCGAACTGGTCGAGCTGATGCGCGCGGCGCCGCAGGAAAGCTGACGCCCGCTGCGTTTGCTTACTCCGGGGGGCGTTTACGCCACCAGAAACGCACCAGCAGGATGGCGGCGATCGCCAGCGCGACAAACAGCAGGCCGGAGAGCTTTTTGTCGAAGCCGGTAACGAAGCGTTCGATCGCCTGGCCGCCAAAATAGCCGAGCATGACGAAGATCGTCGCCCAGAGAATGGCGCCGAGGATATTGAGCGGCACGAAGCGCGACGGCGGCAGGCGGCTGGCGCCGATCAGCACCGGGCCGATGATGCGGAAACCGTACATGAAACGCACCCCGATAACGAACAGCATCGGGTGGCGGGCGATCAGCCTTCTGGCGCGCGCAATGCGCTTTTCCTGCCCCTTGAGCCGCGAGATGACGCGGCCTTCAAACCGGCGGCCGGCGAAGTACAGCAGCTGGTCTCCCATCATGCCGCCCAGCGCCACCACCGCGATCACCCACGGCCAGTGCAGCAAGCCTTCATGGGCGGCGATGCCGCCCAGCAGCGTGATGGTTTCCCCTTCCGCCAGGCAGCCGATAAACAACGCCCAGTAACCGTAGTCCGTAATATAGTGGGCCAAATCGGTCATTCCTTGCTCCTTATGTGGCTGACGCATAAGGGCAAGTATACGCCCGATCGCTAGCCTTGGGCGATTTGGGCCACCAACGCTCTGCGCCGCGCCAGGCTTTCCGCCATCTGCGTCTGTACCCTGGCGTAAATGTGCGGCGGGGCCAGTTCCGGCGTGCCGCCCTCGAACGGCGGCGCCGGGGCGTATTCCAGATAAAGCTGGATCATTTGGGCGGTGTCTTCGCCGTGCAGTTCGGCGATCAGCGCCAGCGCAAAGTCGATGCCGGCGGTGACGCCGCCGCCGCTGATCACATTGCCGTCGCGTTCTACGCGAGCAGCGCTGGGTATGGCGCCGAACAGCTTCAGGCTGTCGCGCATCGACCAGTGGCAGGCGGCGCGTTTGCCCGCCAGCAGACCGGCGGCGGCCAGGATCAGCGAACCGGTGCATACCGAGGTCAGGTAGCGGGCATCGGCCCCCAGCCGCCGGATTTGCTGCATGAACGCTTTATCCTGCAGCGCCTGGGCGCAGCCGCTGCCGCCCGGCACGCACAGCACGTCGCAGCGCGGGATCTCCGGCAGCGGGCGCAACTGGGTGAAGTGCAAGCCTTCCGACTCGACATCCGCGCCGTCTACCGAGGCGACGATGATTTCCGCGCCCGGCATGCGGCGCAGGAACTGCAAGGGGCCAGTGAAGTCGAGTTGGGTGACACCTTGATAGATGGGAAATACAATCACGAGTGGTTCAGACATGACATTCGCCTCATTTTTATCGTTGGACCTGGGCCATAATAGCCGCCCTGTGTTTGGCTGATATGACAGATAACCCTCAAAAAGCGCCATCATGAAAACGATCGGTTTTGTGGTTTTTCCCGGTTTCAACCTGCTGGACTTTGCCGGCCCGCTGGCGGCGTTCGATAACGTCAGTCAGTTTACCGATCCGCCGGCCTACCGCTGCGTGGCGATCTCGCCGCAGGGCGGCATGGTCGCCAGCTCGGCCGGGGTGGAAATCGCCACGCAACCGTGCGGCGACGAGCGTTTCGATACGTTGGTGGTGGCCGGCGGCAGCGGCAACGTGATGGCGGCGCAGTCACCGGCGCTGGCGGCGTTCCTGGCCAACCAAAGCCGGCGAGCGCGGCGTATCGCCAGCGTGTGCACCGGGGCGTTTATTCTGGCGGCCTGCGGACTGCTGGACGGCAAACGCGCCACCACCCACTGGTATCATGCGGCGCGGCTGCAGCAGAGTTATCCGCGCATTCGCGTCGACAGCAACCGCATTTTCATTCGCGATGGCGATATCTGGACGTCGGCCGGCATCAGCGCCGGCATCGATCTGGCGTTGGCGCTGATCGAGGACGATCTGGGCGCCACCCTGGCGGCGGCCGTGGCGCGGCAGCTGGTGGTCTATCACCGTCGTCCCGGCGGGCAGTCGCAGTATTCGCTGTTGCTGGCGTTGAACCCGTCGTCGGATCGCATGCGCGCCGCGCTGTCGTACGCGCGCGAACATTTGCACCTGCCGCTGTCGGTGGCGGATCTGGCCGACGCCGCCTGCCTGAGCGAGCGTCAGTTCGGCCGGCTGTTCCGCGCCGAAACCGGGCAGACGCCGGCCAAGGTGATCGAACAGCTGCGGGTGGAGGCGGCCAGGGTACGCATTGAAGAGAGCGCCGAGCCGCTGGAGGCGATCGCCCGTTCGGTGGGATTCAGCGATCCGGAGCGCATGAGGCGGGCGTTTATCCGCGTCTTTGGCCTGTCGCCGCAGGCGATCCGCCGGCTCGGCCGCGCGGGATAATTTTTTGCCACGCCTGGCGGCGGGGCACACCAGAGGAGCAACGGATGTATCAGGATTTTGAGAGCGAATTGAGCTGGGCGATGCGCCATATGCCGCGCACCCGAGCCGCGGTGGCGGCGTTGCCGGACCTGCACGGGGTGCGGCTGGCGTGCAACATGCACCTGGATCTGAAAATGGCGCCGCTGGTGGCCGGCCTGCTGGACAAGGGCGCGGCGATCTTCCTGACCACCTGCAATCCCACTACGGTGCAGGACGATGTGGTGAGCTGGCTGGAGCGGCGAGGCGCGCAGGCCTATGCCTGGCGTGACATGAGCGCCGGCGAATGGTCGGAATCCTTCGACCGCGCGCTGGCCTGGCGGCCGACTCATTTGTGCGAAATGGGAGCGGATTTGACCACCCGTTTGCACCAATCGCCGAACGGCCCGCAGATCGTCGCCGGGCTGGAGGCCACCGGCTCGGGCATCAACCGGTTGAACGGCGTGGCGCCGCGCTACCCGATCTTCAACTGGGACGATCTGCCGGTGAAAGAGGGGCTGCACAATCGGCATATGGTTGGGCTGACCGCCTGGCACACTTTCTTCCAGACCACCCACTTGACGCTGCATGAAAAGCGCGTGCTGGTGATCGGATACGGCCTCGTCGGGCAGGGGACGGCGGCCGCGGCCAGAGCCTACGGCGGCCAGGTGATGGTGGCGGAAATCGATCCGGCGCGCGCGCTGCAGGCGCGTTATGACGGCTGGCAGGTGGTGGATCTGGCGAGCGGGGTCGCGCAGGCGGACGTGATCGCCACCGCGACCGGCGCGAAAAACGTGCTTTCGGCGCAGCATCTGCAACAGGCGCAGGACGGCGTGTTTATCCTCAACGTCGGCCACGTGGCGGAAGAGATCGACGTCGGCTTCCTCAAGGGCTTGCCGCACCACGAGCCGATGCCTTATGTGAATGCTTACCAACTGAATGAAAAGACGGTCTATTTGCTGGCCAACGGGTCGATGTTCAACCTGACCGCCGGCTACGGCGACAGCCTCAACGCCTTCGACGTCACGCTGGCGGTGATGGCGGCCGGCATCGGCCATATCGTCGGCGCGGGAGCGCGGCAAACGCCGGGGCTGTATCTGCTGCCGCAGTCGGCCTGGCAGCCGGCGCTGTAACTTTTTCTACGCGGGCGTTCATCCCAGAGCGCCCGCGGGCTGCGTCGTTTTTCGGCCGACAGAATTTGTCACAAATCCGCCATACAATCCCAGTGCCAAGCGCTGAACCCTCACATATAATTCGCTGAGTTCAAGCCCCCATTTCAGAGTAATGCCTGTGAAAATACGTGTTTTGGTTCTGACCCTGCTCGCTTTGCAGGCGGGCGCAGGCTTTGCGCCGCGCGCGCTGGCCAGCGACAACGCCGCCGCCGTGCACGCCACCCAGCCTGAGCTGGCCTCCGGCAGCGCGATGGTCGTCGATATGCAAACCCATAAGGTGATGTATGCGCGCAACCCGGATGAAGTGGTGCCGATCGCCTCGATCACCAAGCTGATGACCGCCATGGTCACGTTGGACGCGCACCTGCCGCTCGATGAGATGCTGGCGGTGGACATCCGCCAGACGCCGGAGATGAAAGGGGTGTATTCGCGGGTGCGGCTGAACAGCGAAATCAGCCGCAAGGATATGCTGCTGCTGGCGCTGATGTCGTCGGAAAACCGCGCGGCCGCCAGCCTGGCGCACCACTATCCGGGGGGCTACAACGCCTTCATCAAAGCGATGAACGCCAAGGCCAGGGCGCTTGGCATGACCAACACCCATTACGTGGAACCGACCGGGCTCTCTATTCATAACGTATCGACGGCGCGCGATCTGACCAAGCTGCTGATCGCCACCAAGCAATACCCGTTGATCGGCCAGCTCAGCACCACCACCGAGCGCATGGCCAGCTTCAAGGATCCGAACTACACGCTGCCGTTCCGCAACACCAATCATCTGGTGTACAACCCGAAGTGGAACATTCAGCTGACCAAGACCGGCTTCACCAACCAGGCGGGCCACTGCCTGGCGATGCGCACCGTGATCGGTAACCGCTCGGTGTCGCTGGTGGTGCTGGACGCCTTCGGCAAATACACCCACTTCGCCGACGCCAACCGGCTGCGCAGCTGGATTGAAACCGGCAAGGTGACGCCGATCCCGGCCGCCGCCCGTGACTATCGCCGCCAAAAAGACGCCCGTCTGGCGAAAAACGACAGCGAATAACCCGCCTGGCGGCCTGCCCGTTTGCTGCAGGCCGCTATCGGCCCTCGGGCCGTCTGATGACAAATCCCCGCTCGCGATCGCCGTCGAAACCCGCTTTGAGATAAAGCTGGTGCGCGCCGGTGCGTTGCTGTCCCGACAGCAGCATCACCTTGTAACAGCCTTTACGCCAGGCCAGCTGCAGCGCGTATTCGATCATGGCGAGCGCTACGCCGTGGCCGCGGTAGGGCTCCGCCGTCACCACGTGTTCGATGACGCCGAACGGTTGCGCCTGATGCGCCAGCCCCGGGATCAGCGCCAGCATGCAGGTGGCGATCGGCTGTTCCTCGTCCGCCGCCACCACCAGGCGGATCGCCGGATCGTCCAGCAGGCGTTGCAGGGTGCGGCGCGCGTCGTCGGCGCGCAGCGGCGCGTCCTGCGGGCGCAGCTCGCGATACAAGGCTAACAGGCCGTTGAGATCGTCCGGCTGCGCCAGGCGATGAATGATGCTCATGGTTGCTCCTTTCCGCCGCTTCAACGGTAATCCGCTATCCTCCATTAATACCACAACGTTTGCCGGAGGGGATGTTATGAGTCAGGTTTCGACCTTTGTCATGTTCCAGGGAGAGGCGCAGCAGGCGATCGATCTCTACAGCCAGGTGTTCGAGCGTTTTCGGCTCATGCAGGTGCAGCATTACGACCCGACGCCGGACGGCCGGCGGTTGATCAAGCATGCTGCCATCGATTTTGATCGACAGAACCTGGTGTTTACCGATAGCCCGATCAGCCATGACTTCAGCTTTACCCCGGCGGTGTCGCTGTTCATCAATCTGCCTAACGAAGAAGCGTTGGAGCGGGCGTTCCACCGGCTGGCGGAGGGCGGCAAGGTGCTGATGCCGCTCGATGACTACGGCTTCAGCGCCCGTTTCGGTTGGCTCAACGATCGTTTCGGCCTTTCCTGGCAGCTCAATGTGCCGGCGGGCGATCTGCCCTGATACTAAGGGCTCAGCGTGTAAAAGGCATGGTAGTTCCTGCTGTTATTTCATATGCTTATCATCGTGAGGGCGGGGAATTTTGCCGTAGGAAATACCGACAACGTCATGGAAAGGTGCGCTTTGATTGATTTTGACCGCTATGTTGAGCAAGCGAAGTCTTACGGCGAGTGGCCGGGCGGGCATGCGGACATGCTGTCCGGTCGCGTTGAGGGATTGAGCTATCGTCTGTATCGGCACACTGCCGAGAGCGAAGACGTGATCGTGGTTTATCACGGCGGCGGGGTTAACAGCGCCGCCGGGTATGACGTTCTTGCGCGCCAGTTGGCCGCCGTGCCAACGCTCGCGGTGTGCCTGGTGGATATCCGCGGGCACGGCGATTCCGCGGGAGAGAGGGGAACGGTTGAGCGCCCTGAGCGTATTTGGCGCGATGTCGATGTCATCCTGGCGGAAATGCGCCGCCGTTTCCCGTTGGCGCGCAGACACCTGCTGGGTCATTCCAGCGGCGCTGGGATGTTGCTCAACTACTTGACCCGCTATCCTGGCGAGCAGCAGGCGGACAGCCTGATCCTGCTGGCGCCCGAGCTGGGGCCATTTTCCGGGATGGCCCGCGATCTGGCGGCGACGGCCCGTTTTGCGCAGGTGCGTCAATGGCCGTTTGTCGCCAATGCGCTCAGCGGCGGGCGGTGGTTTGGGCAAGCCCGGGCGGTCAGCCTGAATTTTCCCCCGGCGGTGCTGGCCGCCGCCCCCGATTTTGTCTGCCAATACAGCGTCAATATGGCTAATGCATTGACGCCGCGCGCCCCGGCCAAGCAACTGGCGGCGCTGCGATTGCCGACCTTGCTGCTGGCGGCAGCGCAGGACGAGTTGTTCAGCGCGCAATCCTTGCAGCGCTTCGTCGAACAGCATGGCAACGCCCAAACCGCCTTTGGCTTGCTTGAGGGCAGTACGCATTTATCGTGCGTCTTTGCGGCCCATCGTTTTGTCCTTCAACATATCTCGCGTGTGGCCGCTACCGAATCCGATGGGGGGCTGGCGGGCGAGGGGGCTTAACGCCCGCCCGGCATTTTCCGAGATCCTCCCATATCCTTTTATGACGCTTTACCGCTATGCTAAACATAGAATGGCCCGTGAATATGAAAAGGATGAATCATTTTGGCAGGAAGTAGTTTACTTACCCTCATCGACGACATCGCCTCGTTGCTGGACGACGTCTCTTTAATGAGCAAGATGGCGGCGAAAAAAACCGCCGGGGTGCTGGGGGACGATCTGGCGCTTAACGCGCAGCAGGTCACCGGCGTTAAAGCCGATCGCGAACTGCCGGTGGTGTGGAGCGTCGCCAAAGGCTCGCTGATCAACAAGGCGATCCTGGTGCCGCTGGCGCTGCTGATCAGCGCCTTCGCGCCCTGGGCGATTACGCCGCTGCTGATGGTGGGCGGCGCCTACCTGTGTTACGAAGGGTTCGAAAAGGTGTTTCACAGCCTGAGCCACGGCAAGGCGGCGCAGGAGGAAAAATCGGACGGACCCGGCGCCAATGAGGACGCCGCGGCCTATGAGAAGCGCAAGGTGAAAGGGGCGATACGCACCGATTTCGTGCTGTCCGCCGAGATTATCGCCATCACGCTGGGCACGGTCGCCGGCGCCACCTTCAGCCAGCAGGTGATCGTCTTGTGCGGCATCGCCGTCGTGATGACGCTCGGCGTGTACGGCATTGTCGCCGGCATCGTCAGGCTGGACGATCTGGGGTTGTATCTGAGCCGCAAAGGCAGCGCGTTGGCGCGCGCCATCGGCAGCGGCATCGTGCGCGCCGCGCCTTATCTGATGAAAACGCTGTCGATCGTCGGCACTGTCGCCATGTTTATGGTCGGCGGCGGTATTCTGACCCACGGTTTGCCGCCGGTGCATCACCTGTTCGAAGACTGGGCCTCGTACACCACCGTGGTGCCGACGTTTGGCCATCTTTTGCAGGGTGTGGTTCCGGCCCTGCTGAACGTGGCGTTCGGGCTGGTGGCCGGCGGCGTGGTGCTGGCGGCGGTGTCGGCGCTGGGCGCGGTACGCGCGCGTTTCAAGGCATGATGAAAAGTCTCGCCCCGGAAGGGGCGGGACGTATGAGATGAATTAAAAGATCAGTTTGAGAACGCCGGTAATCGTCAACAAACCCACGATAAAGATGATGGCGACTATCCACAGAATAATTTTCATTTGATTCTCCCTTACCGGTTACAGGTGGCGCGCGGTTGGCGCTAACTCAATGAAATCACTCTTCACTATAGACGCTAACTCCCTATCGTGCGTCGCCATGCCTTCAAGGATGCCGATTGTCGCCCGCGCCCAGCGCGCGCTGCATAATCTGCGTGTCGCGCCATTCCCCCAGCTTGAACCCTACCGCTTTTAACGTCCCTGCGCTGGTGAAGCCGAGTGACTGGTGCAGTGCCAGCGAGCCGCGGTTGGCGGCGGAATCGCCGACGATCGCCAGCATCTGGCGCCAGGGACCTTGCTCGCAGCGGGCGATCAGCGCGCTCAGCAGCGCCTTGCCGACGCCTTTGCCCTGTTGCCCTTCGGCGATATATACCGAGTCTTCCACGGTAAAGCGATAGGCCGGCCGGGGGCGATACGGCGTGGCATAGCAGTAGCCGACAATACGGCCTTCGCTTTTCGCCACCAGCCAGGGCAGCCCGGCTTCCCGCACTTTGCTCAGGCGCAACTGCATTTCCGTCAGCGTCGGCGGCTGTTCTTCAAACGAGGCCGCGCCGTACAGCACGTGGTGGGTGTAAATGCGCAGCACGGCGGCCATATCGTCCGGTGTGGCGTCAAGGAGGCTAAGTACGGGAGCGGAGAGCGTTGTCACGTGTCTGTTTACCTTGAAAATCAGCGGATAAACGCCATTATGCGCGCCGCTCGCCGCCGGGGTAAATCGGGTTTTCTTATGGTGAGATAAGAAAACCCGATGATGAGCGGGAAGGGGCTCTTTGCCTGTGATTACCAGCCTTTCACCGCGCCGCCGTTGAAGATTTTCTCGGCGGCCTTGGCCACTTCGTCCGACTCATAGGCCTTGATGAAGTTCTGCACGTTTGGCGCGTCCTTGTTGTCTTCGCGGGTGACGATGATGTTGGTGTACGGCGAGTCTTTATCCTCGATGAAGATGCCGTCTTGGGTCGGCGACAGGCCGGTCTGGTTGATGTAGGTGGTGCTGATGACGGCGACGGTGACTTTCGGATCGTCCAGCACGTGCGGCAGCTGCGCGCCTTCCAGCTCCATGATCTGATAACGATGCGGGTTGGCGCTGATGTCCAGGGCGGTAGGCAGCAACCCTTTGCCGGGCTTCAGGCTAATCAGCCCGGTTTTTTCCAGCAGCAGCAGGGCGCGCCCCAGGTTGGTCGGATCGAGTGGGATGGCGATCACCGCGCCGTCCGGCAGCTCTTTCAGCGATTTTATCTTTTTGGAGTAGCCGGCCATCGGGAAGACGAAGGTATTGCCGACCGCCACCAGCTTATAGCCGTGATCTTTGTTTTGCTGTTCGAGGAACGGGCGGTGCTGGAACACGTTGGCGTCCAGTTCACCCTTGTCGGTGGCGTCGTTCGGCAGCAGCGAGCCGCTGAAGCCGACCAGCTCGACCTCCAGCCCATATTTCTCTTTCGCCACCTGCCTGGCGACTTCCGCCACGTCTTGTTCCGCGCCGTTGATGACGCCGACTTTGATATGGTTTTGGTCGGTTTTTTGATCGCAGCCCTGCAGCGCCAATACGGCGGCGAAGGCCGCCGCCAGAGGGGTGATACGCCAGCGTAAGGTCATCGAAGTCTCCCTGAAAAGAACAATAAAATCAGTTGTTTTTTGTTCTTACAGCTAAGCCTGAACCGCCGATGAAGTCAAACGCTCGCTCAGCATAAACGGCTATAGCTTATAGCCGTTATGCGGCGGGGAGTTATCGGCTGAGCGAACGCAGCACCACGATGCCCGGCGTAGCCATCACGTAATCCATAAAGGGCGAATCGACCACCCGCATGTTGGCTTTGCGCGATGAGGCGTTGCGCAGCACCGGGCCGTTGTCGGTCATCACGAAGATGCCGGTATGGGTCACGTCCAGCCCGGCGAGGTTGGTGTAAATGCCGATGTAATCGCCGGTGCGCAGCTGGGCCAGCACCGTGTCGTCGACGTTGTCGCTGGGGATATAGGTCACGCTGCGTTGTACGTTGGGCAAACCGGGCAGGTAGCTGCCGCCGTCCGCCTTTTGATTGAGGGTTTTCACGAGGGTGACGGCGTGCGGGCTGAGCTGCGCGGTGATGTCTTCGGCCACCTTGTGCGGCCGCTGCGCCCAGTCGGTGAAGAAGTGTTTGCGCTGCGGGAAGGCGATTTTGCCGTCGACGTAGCGAATGTCCACCAGACGCTGAACGAACTCGGCCTCACTGCGGGCGGTGCTGAGTGCTTCCACATAATCGATGTAGGTGAAGCAATCCAGCCCGCGGAAGTCGATCACCAGCCGCTCGGGCGTGCTCTGCGCACCGATCAGGCGGTTGGCGAGGTAGGGCGTGCCGAGGAATTCACGCGAAATCAAATCGACGCTGCGGCCATGCGGCTGCGCGGCGGGCCAACCGGCGCGCAGTGCGAGGATCTCACGCAGCTTGCTGCGGGTGCTGGCGTCCATCTCCGGCTGCACGCCCGGCGGCGAAACGGTGACGCCGGTCGGCGGCGTTGCGGGGGCGACGGCGGCGGGGCGCTCGGCGCATCCGCTCATGGCGATAGCTAACATCAGTAAAACAGCCTTGTTCTGGTTCATACGGCCCTCCCTGGGTGTCGCTGGCTTATCAGAGTAAGTGATAACAGTTCTCATCCGATGGTAGGGGTTAAAAAGTAAACATAGCCTCAATGACGTTCGATAAATCAGTAACCGATTTCGCTATTGAACGGCAAATACCAGAACAGCGCGATTTCGTGATCGGCGATCTCCGGCTCGGCGCGGTACAGCAAACGATCGATGCCGCCGAGAATAAACCCGTAATGCTGGTAGCAGCGGCAGGCCGCCAGATTGTTGTTCTGCGTTTCGAGCATCATACCTGAGGTTTCCTGTTGCCGCGCCCACTGTTTGGCGCAGTCCAGCAGCGCCCCGGCGATGCCCTGACGACGCGCGTGAGCGCTGACGGCGATCTCGTCGATCAGGGTGTAACCGTTCCAGTTTTTGCTCAGCGTAATATGGCCAACGGCGTCATTCTGGCGATACGCCAGGAAGGTCACGCTGTCTTCGTTGGCGAACGGCGCCAGCGGATACCGCTTGCGAAACGGCGCCACCGGGCGGGTTGGCCAGCTGTCGACCGGGCTGTCAAACTGCGGCAGAGCGTAACAGGCGATGGTGAAGCTGAAATCGCCGCGCGTCAGATAATCATCGGGCAGCGCCTCAATGGCCGCGATGCGGATGGCCGGGGTCATTACGGCAGCTCCCGCAGCAGGCGCGCCGGGTTGCCGGCATAAATCCCCTTGCGGGTGATGTCACGGGTCACCACCGCCCCGGCGCCGATCACCGCGTCGCTGCAGATCTTCACCGCCAGGATCGTGGCGCCGGAGCCGATGGACACTCGATCGCCGATGCAGGTGCGCCCCCAGCTGGCCGGATCGGCGTTGGGCGCGCCATCTTTGAACAGATCGTTGGCGAAGGTGACGCCGTGGCCGATAAAGCACGCTTCGCCGAGGGTGACGTATTCGCAGATAAAGCTGTGCGACTGAATTTTACTGCGCGCGCCGATGCTGACGTGGCGCTGGATCTCCACAAACGGGCCGACGAAGACATCGTCGCCGAGCCGGCAGCCGTACAGATTGCAGGGTTCTACAACGGTGACGTTGCGCCCGGCGTCGACGTCGACGATCCCCGCCTGGCGGGTGATGATAGCGGATGACATAACCTTCCTCGCAGCCTGGGTTTAATGGGGGGAGTATAAGACAAAGCGCCGCGCCTTTCGCTTTCCGCACGTTTTTTCGCCAAAAGACTATAATTAGTACAGGGGAGAGAGCCCCGTGGCCGCAATCCTCGCACGGGTAGCAGTCCGTCGGAGGTGTGAAATTCGTTCGCCGATCGCGGCCTACGGCGAGATAGGAGGTGTCTCATGGTCAGTCATGTTTGGGGACTTCTGGCGCATCCCAGCGCCGAGTTCGAACAGATCAAAAGCGAGAATGAAAGCGTCTCGCACCTATACACCCATCACGTGTTGCTCTTGGCAGCCATCCCGGTGGTCTGCGCCTTTATCGGCACCACCCAGTTGGGCTGGCTCTCCGGCGAGGGACATGCCATCAGGCTCGACATGTTTACCGCGTTTTATACCGCCGTGGCGTTCTACCTGCTGATGCTGGCAGGCGTAGCGGCCATGGGGAAAGTCATTCACTGGATGGCGCGGCGTTATGAATCGCGCCCCAGCCTGCACCGCTGCATGGTGTTCGCCGGCTACGTGGCGACCCCGATGTTCCTCAGCGGGATTGTGGCGCTTTATCCGGTCGTCTGGCTGTGTCTGTTTGTCGGCATTATCGGCCTGTGCTATTCGGGCTATCTGCTGAATCTGGGGATCCCGCACTTCCTGAATATCGACAGTAAGGAAGGGTTCATCTTCTCCAGCTCGACCTTCGCTATCGGTATCCTGTTGCTCGAGCTGCTGCTTGGGGTGACGGTGCTGCTGTGGGGGTACGGTTCCTGGTTGTTCTGAGTTAACGGCTGTTGTTGCCCCCGCGCCGGTGGAACGGCGCGGGGGCTTTTGCTTTATACGCGGCGGAAAACCAGCATCACGCCGAGCACGATGCCCGCCATGCCCAGCAGGCTCAGCGCCGCCAGCGCGTGGCCGAGCAGCAGGTAATCCAGCAGGGCGGTCACCGCCGGGATCAGGTAGAACAGGCTGGTGACCTGCACCAGATTGCCGCGCTGGATCAGGCGATACAACAAGAAGGTCGCCAGCACTGAGATCACCACCGCCATCCACAGCAGCGGCAGCACGAACTCAGGCCGCCAGTCGACCCGCAGCGGCTCAAACGGCAGCGCCAGCGTACACATCAACAGCCCGATGGCATACTGCAGCGGCAAGACCGCCAGCGGCGGCTGCGTCATGCCCTTTTGCAGCAGGGTGCCGGCGGTCATGCTCCCCAATGCGATAAAGGCGAACAGCATGCCGCTCGGCGAGAAATGAGCCACCATCAGGCTTTGGTACACCACCAGCGTCAGCCCGGCCATCGCCAGCGCCAGCCCGAATGCGCGCAGCCCGGCGCAGCGCCGCTCGGTGATGAACTGGGTGAGGATCGGCTGTACGCCGAGCAACGTGGCCAGCACGCCGGGCGTAATGCCCTGTTCCAACGCCAGCAGATAGCAGATCTGATAGCTGCCGATCATCAGCACGCCGATCAACGCGACGCGCCGGCGGGTGCCGGGAGCGGGCAGGCACTGGCGCCGCCACAGGCCGATGGCCAACAGCACCGCCAGCGCGATGGCGCAGCGGAAGAACAGAAAAGCGAAGGCGGAGGCGTGCTCCAACCCCCAACGGGAGAAGATCGCGCCGCTGCTCCAGAGCAGGACGAACAGCGTAGCCAGGCCGGCATTGGCCCAGAGAGAAGGGAATCGCATATCAATTTCACCTGTCGTGAAAATTACAGGCTCCGGCGCGCGCGGCGGTCCACGCCTGAACGCAACAAATCAACATAAGCCGGAGGTAAAAAGTCGGTGTGGCTTAGCGCACGACCACAATGCGTGGCGGGTAAGCGGCAACCGCGGAAACGACAGAGAAAACGGCGGGTGGAGCGGAGGAAGCACACAGCAAAACGACGGCCGGAACGGTCGCGTTTGTCGGATCTGTGCTGTGCGCCAACGGAGTCATATGGGTTCCTGCAAACCGGGAATGAGACGAATCGCTTCAAACATAGCCAAGTTCAGCGGGGCGTGCAATCGGAAATCACAATGGATTAAATGATAATGAAAATCATTATCATTAATTAAAAGGTGTGCTATGTTGCTTTTGCCGCGCAGTGTTGACGCAGGGCGTGGCTTGCCCCTTGCCTTGTTTCACGCAGCGCGTGCGGCAGAAGACGTTGCGATTCGCTTTTGCAGAAGGCGAGCAATCGTGGTAAAAATATTGGTATGTTATAATATAACAATTAATGCATGATGAATTCAGTTCACGACATCCTCCATGTTGATGGAGTTAGCCTGACCGGCCACGGCGGGGCATTGATACTCGACACCATCCATTTCGCGCTCCGCGCCGGTGAGAAGCTGGCGGTGATCGGCCCCAACGGCAGCGGCAAGTCCAGCCTGTTGCGCACCCTGATCGGCGAAACGCGGCCGGACAGCGGCGGCATTTACTGGCGGGGGCGAGCCTTGTCCGCGTGGCCGGCGGCGGAGCGCGCCAGAAGCATCGCCTTTCTGGCGCAAAACGATCTGCCGGATTTGCGGCTGTCGGTCGAGGATTACGTGGCGTTGGGCCGTTTACCGCATGGCGAACGCTCTGCGACGGGAAAGCGCATCGTTGACGAGGCCATCGGGGAAACCGGGCTGGCGCCGCTCAGACACCATCCGTTGGGGCGGCTCTCGGGCGGCCAGCGTCAGCGCGCCGCGCTGGCTCGGGCGTTGGCGCAGTCTCCCGACCTGTTGTTGCTGGATGAACCGACCAATCACCTCGATCCGCCCGGGCGCTCGGCGCTGCTGTCGCTAGTGAAGAATAAAGATATCGCCGTGATTGCGGTGCTGCACGATCTGCCCGTGGCGGAGGCGTTTGCCGATCGGATCCTGGTGCTCAACGAAAGCCGCCAGGTGGCCTGTGGCACGCCCGAGGCGGTGTTGCAGACCCCGGTGATTTTGCCGGTGTTCGGCATGAACAGCTTCAAGGTGGCGCACCCCGTCAGCGGGAAAACGCTGCGTATTTTTGACGTTCCCCATTGCGCTTGATAAACCAGAGAGAAACATGAACACACGCGTATTCCCCCTGCTCCTGCTGCTGGCCGGCGGGGCGGCGGCGGCCGAAAAATTTCCCGTCACCGTAGAAAGCTGCGGTACGCCGGTCACCTTCAACCAGGTGCCGCAACGCGCCGTCATCAACGACATCAACATGGCCGAGATGGCCTTTGCGCTCCATCTGCAGGATCGCATTGTCGGGCTGACCGGCATCACCGGCTGGTACAAACTGACGCCCGATTTCAAGGCCGCGATGGGCGCCATTCCCGAACTGGCGCCGAAATATCCCGCTCTGGAAACGCTGCTGGCGGCACAGCCGGACTTCTTCTTCGCCGGCTGGAATTACGGCATGAAGATCGGCGGCGACGTCACGCCGGAGAAGCTCGCCCCGTTCGGCATCAAAACGCTGGTACTGAGCGAGAGCTGCGTACAGGCCGGCAGGCGGCCGCAGAAGGCCGATATGAACCTGCTGTATGACGATGAGCTGAAGCTCGGCAAGATTTTCGGCAAGCCGCAAGAGGCCGCCGCGCTGGTTGAGGGCTGGCGGCGCCGGTTGGCTGCGCTTCCCGCCAGGCCGGCGGGCCAGCCGCCGCTTAAAGTGTTCGTCTATGACTCGGGGGAGGAGAAGCCTTTCACCAGCGGCAAATACGCCATGCCGACGGCGATCATCGAAGCGGCGGGCGGCCGCAACGTGATGGACGGTTTGCCGGCGAGCTGGACGACGGCGTCCTGGGAGGCGGTGGCGGCGGCCGAGCCCGACTTCATTATTCTGCTGGATTACCAGACCGGGTCAGGCGCCGATGCGCTGCGGCGCTTCCTCGAGTCTCACCCGTTGATGAAGTTGACGCCCGCGGTACGGCACCATCGTTATCTGAAACTGCAGTATGCGGAGCTGACGCCGGGGCCGGCCAACATCGGCGCGGTGGAAAAGCTGGCGCGGGCGCTGTACGCGCCGGAGGCTGAATGAACTCGCCGATCCGGCGGTTTATGCTGCTCGCGCCGCTGGCGCTGTCAGTGTTGTGCGGGCTAATGATCTGGAGCCTGCAGCTGGGCAGCGTCGCGCTGTCATGGCGGCAGATGATGGCGGCATTGGGGCTTTCATCGGCGCCCCTATCCGGCATGCTGGATACCATCGTCGTGCAACTGCGGGTGCCCAGAGCCTTATTGGCGGCCTTGACCGGCGCCGGGCTGGCGATGACTGGCGCGCTGCTGCAGACCACCACCCGCAATGAGCTGGCCGATCCTTTTTTGTTTGGGCTCTCCTCCGGCGCCTCCGCCGGCGCGGTGCTGGTCATCACGCGCTTTGGCGATGCGCTGGGCGCGCTGACGCTGCCGCTGTCCGCTTTCGCCGGCGGCATTTTGTCCGCGATGGCGGTGATGATCCTGTTTCGCGTCAGCCGGGTCAGGCGCGCCGAGCAGCTAGTCGTCTGCGGTCTGGCGGTCTCGTTTTTGTTCAGCGCGCTCACCAGCTACCTGGTGTTTTCCGGCGATCAGCGGGCGGCCGGTTCGGTGTTGTTCTGGTCGCTGGGCGGGTTGGGGTTGGCGCGTTGGGATAATCTGTTCATTCCGTTGGTGAGTTTCGTGCTGCTGGCCGGGTTTACGGCGCTGCGTTGGCGGGCGCTGGACGCGCTGCTGGCGGGCGAGCACACCGCCCATTCGATGGGGGTCAATGTGGCGCGCCTGCGCACCGAGACCTTTCTGTGCTGCGCATTGTCTACGGCGTTTCTCGTGTCGCTGACGGGCGTCATAGGGTTTGTCGGGCTGATGGTGCCCTATCTGGCCCGGCGCCTGGTGGGCGTGCGTCACCGTTTGGCCGTGCCGATGTGCGGCCTGCTGGGGGCGATGCTGCTGACCGGCGGCGACATGCTCAGCCGCAGTCTGATCCCCAATCAGGAGCTGCCCATCGGCATCATTACGGCCGGGCTGGGGGGCGCGTTCATCGTCTCCTTGCTGCTGCGCGCGGAACGCTGAATGGGCCATTGAAGGCCAACGGGAAGGTGAGGCGGCCCGCGTTGGCGGGCCGGTCGGGCGGTCTTAGCGGAGGTCTTCGGCCCAGCCTTTGCGTTTGCTGGTTTTGCCGATGCCGGGGTTGAAGCTGTTGGTCGGATCGGCGGTGCGGTAGAACGCTTGCAGATCCGGTTTGGCGTGGTACAGGTGGCCGACGTTATGCTCCGCCGGGTACTCGGCGCCGCGCCGGTTGAGGATCTCGAGCATCTTTTCTTTCAGCGCATGGCTGTCCACGCCTTTTTTCACCACGTAGTCCTGGTGGAAGACGTGGCACATAAAGTGGCCGTAATACAGCTTATGCACCAACTGACTGTCGATTTCCGGCGGCAGCGTTTCGAACCAGTCGGTGTCGTTGCGGCGCAGGGCGATGTCCAGCGCCAGAATATCCTCCACCTTGTCGGCGTGCACCGCGTGGTAGCGCACGGCGGCGCCGGCGGCGGCGAAGCGGTGCAGGAAAGCCTTTTTGCCCTCGTCAGGCGTGCAGGCGAAGAAGGCGCCTTCGGCCTGGGCGAAATAGTCGGTCAGGTAGCGCTGGGCCTCTTCCACGCCGGGGCCGGCCATCTTCAGCAGCAGATGGTGTTCGAAACGTTCGCGGTATTCCTTCATGCGTTTCGGCAGGTGGCTCGGCGCCAGATGGCTCAGGCCCTGCATCAGCCGATCGGTCAGGTTGTGCGGCAGCAGCGGCAGCTTGTTGAGGCTGGCATCCATGCGGCCCTTCAGAGTGAAGAAGCGCGGCATCTGATCGGTGCCGAGCTTGTCGATCATCATGAAGGTGTCTTTGCCGTACACCTCGGCGATGTCGAAGATATCGCGGTGCATGTATTCACCGGCCACCGGCAGGTTTTCGAATTTGCTCAGCATGTGGCGGCGCAGTTCGGTCAGCATCGCGGTGTCGTTGGCGCCGATATAGAACACCTGCTCTTTGCCCTCTTTCTCGAAGGTGTCGAGCCGCACCGCGAACACCGCCAGTTTGCCGGCGCAGCCGGAGGCTTCGTACAGGCGGCGTTTGTCGGCGTTGAAGCGGGAAGGGGTGTCGGCATCGACGTCGCGCACCCGGCTGGCGTATTCGTTATCCGAGGCGCGCAGCTCACCGTATTCGACGTCCTCCGGGCGATAGTCGCCTTTTTCCAGCCGGGTGAGGATCTCTTCCGGCGTGTCGCCGAGGCGGATGCCCAGATGGTTCACCAGGCGCAGCTGGCCGTCTTCCCCTAACTGGGCGTACAGCGCCATTTCGGTATAGGCCGGGCCGCGTTTCACCAGCGAGCCGCCGGAGTTGTTGCATACGCCGCCGATCACCGAGGCGCCGATGCAGGAGGAGCCGATCACCGAATGCGGTTCGCGGCCGTAGGGTTTGAGCAATTTCTCGAGGTGATGCAGGGTGCTGCCGGGGAAGCCGACCACCTGCTTGCCGTTGTCCAGCACCTGAATATGATCGAGGCGCAGGGTGCTGACGATGACGATATCGCGATCATAGTCGTTGCCGCTGGGGGTTGAGCCCTCGGTCAGGCCGGTGTTGGCGGCTTGCATGATGACGATTTTGTCGGCGGCCACGCAGGCCTGCAGAATGCGCCACAGCTGCAGCAGGCTGGTAGGGAATACCACCGCCAGCGCCTGGCCTTCGCCGGAGCGGAAGCCCTTGCGATAACGCTCGGTGTTGCGATCGCCGGTCAACAGCTGCGGGCCGCCGACGATGTCCTTGAGCTGATTGATAAACGTCTGATTGCCTGACTGCATGCTGCCTGTCTCCCTGTCATCCCCGTCGCCTTAACCGCGGCGCCGGGGTGCCGCGCAACAAGCTAAGAGGTTATTAATTAAATAACTTATTAAGCTATCAGCTTGGTAGGCTAATGGCTTGCGGGTTTAGTAGCGCTCGGCGTAACCGGCTCGGCGCTCTTCGTCGCGCAGCGTCAGGATCTCCACGCCGTCGGCGGTGACCGCCACGGTGTGTTCCCACTGCGCCGACAGTTTTTTGTCGCGCGTCACCACCGTCCAACCGTCCTTCTTCTGTTTGATGCGGCGGTCGCCCTGGTTGATCATCGGCTCGATGGTGAACACCATGCCTTCCTGCAACGCCATGCCGCTGCCGGCTTGACCGTAGTGCAGCACCGCCGGCTCTTCGTGCATGTCGCGGCCGATGCCGTGGCCGCAATATTCCCGCACGATGCTGTAGCCGGCCTGTTCGGCGTGCCGCTGGATGGCGTGGCCGATATCCCCCAGAGTGGCGCCCGGTTTGACCGCGCGAATGCCCTGCCACATCGATTCATAGACGTTGTTCACCAACCGTTTGGCCAGCGGCGTCACCTGGCCGATGCAGTACATCTTGCTGGAGTCGGCGATATAGCCGCCGTTTTCCAGCGTGATATCCACGTTGACGATCATGCCGGAACGCAGGATCTTGCTGGCCGACGGCACGCCGTGGCACACCACATCGTCCACGGAGGTATTGAGCACATAGGGGAAATCATACTGCCCCTTGCTGGCCGGGCGCGACTTCAGTTCTTCGACGATAAACGCCTCGGCGCGGTCGTTGATCTCCATGGTGGAGATGCCTTCGACGATGACCTCATCGAGCATAGCAAACACTTTGGCCAGCAGAGCGCCGGAATGGCGCATTTTGGCAATCTCTTCCGGCGTTTTAATCACAATCTGTTTCACCCGACAATCTCCTTCAGCGTCAGCGCGTTATCTTTCATCATTTTTTTTACCAGCTGCGGATAGGTCAGTTCCGGATGGAACTCCGCCAGCATGCCGATCTTGATCCAGTACTCGGCCTGCGCATTGATCGAACGCGTCATGGTCAGGCTGGCGAGGCGCAGATCGTCATGCAGCGCGTCCGAAATTTTTACGATGCCCATCGGCGTCTCCATAAATGAACAATATACGAAGTGTATACGTTTGGGATGGTCGCGATGTGGCATTCTGTGGCGTAAGAAGATTCTGGCAACAACGATTGCCGCCGCCAGGCAATGCGTTTATTGTGATGAACGACTTTTTTGCCATGATTTTTCAGAAGGATTTAAGGCGTGACTAAACTACGTGTTGGGGTGATTTTTGGCGGTAAATCGGCGGAGCATGAGGTGTCGCTGCAGTCGGCCAAAAACATTGTGGATGCAATCGACAAAGAGAAGTTTGACGTCACGCTGCTGGGGATCGACAAACAGGGGCAGTGGCACATCAACGACGCCTCCAATTACCTGCTCAACGCCGAGAATCCGGCGTTGATCGCGCTGAACCGCTCGAACAAGAACGTGGCGCTGATCCCGGGCCAGGAAAAACAGCAGCTGATCGAAGCGGGCAGCGCCGGCGCGCTGGGCCAGCTCGACGTCATTTTCCCGATCGTGCACGGCACGCTGGGGGAGGACGGCTCGCTGCAGGGGCTGCTGCGCATGGCCAATATGCCGTTCGTCGGCGCCGGCGTGCTCGGCTCGGCGGTCAGCATGGATAAAGACGTGACCAAACGCCTGCTGCGCGACGCCGGGCTGGCGGTGGCGCCGTTCGTCACCCTGACGCGCGCCAACCGCGCCGGCTTCACGTTTGAGCAACTGAGCGAGCGCCTCGGCCTGCCGCTGTTCGTCAAGCCGGCTAACCAGGGCTCGTCGGTCGGGGTCAGCAAGGTGGAAAACCGCGCCGAGTTTGACGCGGCGGTGGCACTGGCCTTCAGTTTCGATCACAAGGTGCTGGTGGAGTCGGCGATCGTCGGCCGCGAGATCGAGTGCGCGGTGCTGGGGAACGACGATCCGCAGGCCAGCGTGTGCGGCGAGATCGTGCTGAGCGACGCCTTCTACTCCTACGACACCAAATACATCAATGAGCAGGGCGCTCAGGTGGTGGTGCCGGCGGCGATCGCGCCGGAAGTGAGCGACCACATCCGCGAGGTGGCGCTGAAGGCGTTCCGCGCGCTGGAGTGCTTCGGGTTGGCGCGGGTGGATGTGTTCCTGACGCCGGACAACCAGGTGGTGATCAACGAGATCAACACGCTGCCGGGCTTCACCAACATCAGCATGTATCCCAAGCTGTGGGCCGCCAGCGGCGTCAGCTACCAGGCGCTGATCACGCGCCTGATCGAATTGGCGCTGGAGCGCCACCAGCAGGATCGCGCGCTGAACAGTTCGGTGTTCGATCGCTAAACGCGGCAGGGGGCGGCGGTGCCGCCCCTGTCCATCACTTCACCGTCACATCGATATCGCCGAAATACTTCTTCGACAGCGCCGCCACCGTGCCTTGCTGCTTCACTTTGGCGATGGCGGCATCCAGTTTCTTCTTCAGCGCCTCATCCCCTTTGCGCAGGCCGAAGGCGATGCCTTCACCGAGGATTTTGTCGTCGCGCACCGCTTCGCCGACGAAGGCGAAGCCTTTGCCGTCCGGCTGTGACAGGAAGCCGCTTTGCCCCGAGGGCGCCATCACCAGCGTGGCGTCGAGCCGACCGGCCGCCAGATCGAGATACACCTGATTCTGATCCTGGTAAGACACCACATCCACGCCCGCCGGCGCCCAATGGGTTTTGGCGTAAATCTCCTGAATCGAGCCTTGCAGTACGCCCACGTGTTTGCCCGCCAGCGCGTTGGCGTCCGGCAGCAGGCCGCTGCCGGCTTTGGCGATCAGGCGGTTCGGCACCTGATAGATGGCGTCGGTAAAGGCGATCGCCTGGCGCCGCTGTTCGGTCACGTTCATCGCCGAGTTGATGGCGTCGAACTTGCGCGCCTGCAGCGCTGGGATCAGGCTGTCGAACGAGGTTTCCACCCAGCTGCATTGCAACTGCGCGGCGGCGCACACCGCGTCGCCCAACTCGATGTCGAACCCTTCCAGTTTGCCGCTGGCGGATTTGGATTCGAACGGCGGATACAGCGCTTCCAGACCGAAGCGCAGGCTGTTTTCCGCCGCCAGAGAAGAGCCGGCGGCCAGCAGGCATCCGGCGGCGAACAGCGTTTTCAAAGCTTTCATAGGCAGTGCCCCTTTCCCATGGTCGGACAAAAAATTACACCTGGCTCAGGCGACGCGCGCCTTCCAGCAGGGTCTCGTTATCTTTGGAAAAACTCAGCCGAATAAGGCCGGTATCGGTGCCGTCGCTGTAGAACGCCGACAGCGGGATCGTCGCCACCTTCGCTTCGCGGATCAAGCGCACGGCGAAATCATTGTCGCTTTCGTGACTGAAGCCGCTAAAGCGGGCCAGCATGAAGAAGCTGCCGCGGCTGGGCAGCAGCTCAAAGCGCGAATCCTGCAGGGCGCTGGCCAGCAGATCGCGCTTTTGTTGGTAAAACGCCGCCAGCCCCAGGTAGCTCTGCGGGTTGGCGAGCGCGGCGGCGAAGGCGTGCTGCATCGGCGTATCGGCGGAGAACACCATGAACTGGTGCACCTTGCGGATTTCGTCCATCAACGCCGCCGGCGCCAGGCAATAGCCGACGCGCCAGCCGGTGACGTGGTAGGTTTTGCCGAACGACGACACGATCACGCTGCGTTCCGCCAACTGCGGATAGCGCGCCATGCTGTGGTGAATATCGCCGTCGAACACCACGTGCTCGTAGACCTCGTCGGACAGGATCACGATGTCGGTGTCGCGGGTCAGGGCGGTCAGGCGGTCGATATCCTGCGCGTCGAACACCGCGCCGGTCGGGTTGTGCGGCGTGTTGACGATGATCATGCGCGTTTTGCCGTTGATGGCGGCGGCCACTTCGTCCCAGTCGACGCGAAAATCCTGCAGCGACAGTTTGATCGCCACCGGCGTGGCGCCCTGCAGGCGCACGATCGGCGCATAGCTGTCGAACGCCGGTTCGAAATAGATCACCTCGTCGCCGGGATGCACCAGCGCGCTGATCGCCGAGTACAGCCCTTCGCTGGCGCTGGCGATCACCGTGATTTCTTCGTCGGCGTCATAGCGCGCGCCATACAATCGTTCAGCTTTTTCCGCCAGAGCAGCACGTAACGCCGCCACGCCGCTCATCGGCGCGTATTGGTTATGACCTGCACGCATGGCTTGCGCCGTTGCCTCGATCAACTGCGGATCGCCGGCGAAATTGGGCGCGCCCTGCGACAGATTGAGGGCCTGATGTTCGGCGCTGAGTTGGCCAATGACGGTGAAGATAGTGGTGCCGACGTCCGGCAGCTTCGAGCGGGATGAGCAAGCGCTCTGCATGATGGGCTCCAGGCAAACAGGGAAGTGTTGAGCGATTAAGCATCAGCCGGCGTAGGCGGACAAGGGAAAGTTTGTCATACTTGCCATGCACTACGATCATACCTAATCGAGGCTCGCTATGCCGATACCCCTGCCGTCGCTCGACGTGTTGAAAACCTTCGTGGTGGTGGCGCAACGCCTTAACTTTACCCATGCCGCCCGGCAGCTGCACCTGACGCAGGGGGCGGTCAGCCGGCAAATCCTTGGGCTGGAACAGCGCCTGGGGTATCCGCTGTTCAGCCGCCAGGCGCGCGGTCTGACGCTGACGCCGCAGGGCGCGCAGCTGCTGGCGCCGGTGCAGCAGGCGCTGGGGCAGTTGGATGAAGCCCTGACGCGGGCCGCAGCCCCGCCGGGGGCGCTGCGCATCAAATGCCCGACCTGCGCCATGCGCTGGGTGCTGCCGCGCATCATTCGCCTGCAGAATGAACGGCCGGACATGCACATCGAACTGACCGCCTCGGTGTCACACGGCCTGGATTTCAGCGCCGAGCAGTTTGACGCCGCGGTGCTATTCGGCCGGCCGCCGGGCAAAAAGCTGACCGCGCACCTGCTGTTCGACGAAATCCTCACGCCGGTCTGCACGCCGACGTTTCTGCCGCCGGCGCCTCGGCTGACGGACTTGACGGACAAAACTCTGCTGCACCCGACGCGCGATCGGCGCGACTGGCTGCGCTGGCTGAAGGCGGCGGGCGCCGATGCGTTGCCGTCCGGCAAGGCCCAGCATTTCGATACCCTCGATCTGGCGATGAGCGCGGCGCTGCAAGGGTTTGGCATCGCCATCGGCGATCTGTGCCTGTTGGAGGAGGATATTCAGGCGCGGCGCGTCGTGACGCCGTTCCCGCTCTGCGTCAGCAGCGGCGCGGCCTATTATTTGGTCTATCCTGAACGCACGGTGGCGCCGCCGACGTTAACCGCGCTGGTCGATTTTCTGTCGGCGGAGGCCGCCGACAGCCGCGCCCGGCTGCAGAATTACCTGCCGATAACCTGTAATGCTTTGTAAACATTAGCGATGCGAATTCCCTTGGCGATGAAACAGAGTGTGGCAAACTGTTTCTTCACTCCGATTAAACCCCGCGGCTTTGGCGGCGGAAACACGCCTGAGATAAAACAAGATGAAATGGCTTTGTGTGGTGAGTATGTTGTCCGGTCTGGCCCTCAGTCCGGCTTTTGCGCAGGAAACGCCGATAACGCAGGGCATTCACGCCCAGCAGCGCGACGCCTTCGTGTCCAATTTGATGAAGCAGATGACGCTGGAAGAGAAGATCGGCCAGCTGCGGCTGATCAGCGTCGGGCCGGATAACCCGAAAGAAGCGATCCGCGAGGGGATCCGCAAAGGGCAGATCGGCGCCATCTTCAATACCGTTACCCGGCCGGATATCCGGGTGATGCAGGATCAGGCGATGCAGCTCAGCCGCCTCAAAATCCCGTTGTTCTTCGCCTATGACGTGGTGCATGGCCAGCGCACCGTGTTCCCGATCAGCCTGGGGCTGGCGGCCAGCTTCGATCTGGAGGCCATTGCGCTCAGCGCCCGCGTGGCGGCGCAGGAGGCCAGCGACGATGGCCTGAACATGACCTTCGCGCCGATGGTCGATATCACTCGCGATCCGCGCTGGGGCCGGGTGTCCGAAGGCTTCGGCGAAGACACCTGGCTGGTATCGAAAATCGCCAAGGTGATGGTCGACGGTTTCCAGAACGGCGATCCGGCCAAACCCGGTTCGGTGATGGCCAGCGTCAAGCACTTTGCATTGTACGGCGCCGTCGAAGGCGGCCGCGATTACAACACTGTCGACATGAGCCCGCTGCGCATGCATCAGGACTATCTGCCGCCTTATAAAGCGGCGGTGGACGCCGGCAGCGGCGGGGTGATGGTGTCGCTCAACGCGATCAACGGCGTGCCGGCCACCGCCAACCCGTGGCTGCTGAAAGATCTGCTGCGCGAGCAGTGGGGCTTTAAAGGCATCACCATCAGCGACCACGGCGCGATCAAAGAGCTGATTAAACACGGCGTGGCCGCCGACGCGCGCGACGCGGTGCGGCTGGCGATCACCTCCGGCGTCGACATGAGCATGAGCGACGAGTTCTACGACAAGTACCTGCCGGGTCTGGTGAAGGACGGGCTGGTGCCTGAAAGCGATATCGACCGCGCCTGCCGCGACGTGCTGAACACCAAGTATGACATGGGGTTGTTCACCGATCCGTATGTGCATCTGGGCCCGGCGGGTTCCGATCCGCAGGACACCAACGCCGAAAGCCGTCTGCATCGCGCCGAAGCGCGGGTGGTGGCGCGCAAGACGATGGTGCTGCTGAAGAACGATAAGCAGACGCTGCCGCTGAGCAAGCAGGCGACCATCGCGCTGGTCGGGCCGATGGCCGACAGCCAGCGCGACGTGATGGGCAGTTGGTCCGCCGCCGGGGTGGTCAAACAGTCGGTCACCCTGCGCGAAGGGCTGGAGCGGGCGGTGGGCGACAAGGCGCGCATTCTGTACGCCAAGGGCGCCAACGTCACGCAGGATAAAGGCATCATCGACTATCTGAACGAGTATGAGCCGGCGGTGGCGTTCGATACCCGCTCGCCGCAGCAGATGATCGACGAAGCGGTGCAGGCGGCGAACAAGGCCGACGTGGTGGTGGCGGTGGTGGGGGAATCGCAGGGCATGGCGCATGAGGCCTCCAGTCGAGCCGACATCACGATCCCACAGAGCCAACGCGATTTGATCGCCGCGCTGAAAGCCACCGGCAAGCCGCTGGTGCTGGTGCTGATGAACGGCCGGCCGCTGGCGCTGAGCTGGGAGAGCGAGCAGGCGGACGCGATGCTGGAAACCTGGTACAGCGGCACCGAGGGCGGCAACGCGGTGGCGGACGTGCTGTTCGGCGACTATAACCCGTCGGGCAAACTGCCGATGACCTTCCCGCGCTCGGTCGGCCAGATCCCGATGTACTACAACCACCTGAACACCGGCCGTCCGTTCGGCAAGGAGAATCCGGGCAAGTACACCTCACGCTACTTCGATTCGCCGAACGGCCCGCTGTATCCGTTCGGTTACGGCCTGAGCTACACCACCTTCAGCCTGTCGGATCTGAAATTATCCAGCCCGACGATGGCGCGCAACGGCAAGCTAACCGCCAGCGCCACGCTGAAGAATACCGGCAAGTACGACGGCGCCACGGTGGTGCAGCTGTATCTGCAGGACGTGACCGCCTCGGTCAGCCGGCCGGTGAAGGAGCTGCGCAACTTCAAGAAAGTGATGCTGAAGGCCGGTCAGTCGCAGCAGGTCGAACTGCCGATTAGCGAAGACGATCTGAAGTTCTACAACGCCAGCCTGAAATGGGGGGCGGAGCCGGGCAAATTCAACGTGTTCGTCGGCCTGGATTCCGACAACGTGCAGGCGCAAAGCTTTACGCTGAAGTAACCTTTTCCCCCTCTTTCACTGCGGTGGGAGAGGGGGATCCATCCTTTCCGCTAATGTCACCGGAGCTTGCCTCATGAAACGGTATCTGGACTGCAGCGCCAGCGATCTGGCCGATATCGGCAAAGCCGATCTGCTCTACGCCATACGCGCCAGCGAAGGGCGCATTTTGGTCAGCGAAACCATCGCGGTCACTCAGCCGCTGCTCAATAACGTCACCAATGCCGAACTGGCGGCCAGTCAGGGCGCCGATCTGTTGCTGTTGAACCTGTTTGACGTCGATCGTCCGCATATCGCGGGCCTGCCCGCCGACGTGCCGCCGCAGGAGGCGCTGCGCACGCTGCAGCGCCTGACCGGGCGGGTGATCGGGGTGAACCTGGAGGCTGTCGATCCGGCTTTCGCCACCGAACATAACGACTTCTGGCAGATGACGGCGGGCCGCGCCGCCACCGCCGAAAATGCCCGTAAACTGTATCAACTCGGCGCGCGCATGCTGGTGCTGACCGGCAACCCGAACAACGGTGTCAGCAATCAGGCGATCGCCGCCGCGCTGAAAGCGATCCGCGATGAAGTGGGCGACGAGATGGTGCTGGTGACCGGCAAAATGCACGGCGCGGGCATTGTGCGCGAAAGCGGCAGCCAGCTGATCGGCGAGCGGGACATCGCGCTGTTCGTGGAAAACGGCGCGGACATCGTGCTGTTGCCGGCGCCGGGCACCATTCCCGGCATGTCGCAGGAGAAAGTGGCGGCGTTGATCGCCTTTGCCCAGCGGCAGGGCGCGCTGGCGATGACGGCGATCGGCACCTCGCAAGAGGGGGCCGACGTGCAGACCGTGCGGCAGATTGCGCTGATGAGCAAAATGGCCGGCGCCGATCTGCATCATATCGGCGATACCGGCTATTTGGGGTTGGCGCTGCCGGAAAACATCTTCGCCTACAGCGTGGCGATTCGCGGCGTGCGCCATACCTACAGCCGCATGGCGCGATCGGTGAACCGTTAAGTCAGGGGTTTTTGCGCCGTGACGATGCTGAAATAGCCGAGCGACGGCAGCACCTGAGCGGGCCCGAAGCCGATGTCGCGCAGCAGGCCGCCGATTTCCTTGCCGGAGTATTGGCGGCCCTGCGTCCATCCCATCATCATCAGGCTGTACCCCGCGGCGGCAGGCGGGCCGTCGCCGTCATCGTTGTACAGCACTTCGTGGATCACGATCCTGCCTCCGGGCGGGAGGGCCGCATAGCTCTTTTGCGCCAGGAAGCGGTTCTTGTCCATCGGCCAGTCGTGGAAAATATTGGAGTACAGGTGCAGGTCCGCCGCCGGGTAGGGATCGCGCCACATATCGCCGCTGTGGGTGCCGATGCGGTGGCTGAGGCCGTAATGGCGCGCGTAGTCGGCGGCGAGCGGGCACACCTCCGGCAGATCGAACACGGTGCACGTGAGCGCCGGCCAGTGGGCCGCCAGGCTGATGGCATGGGCGCCGGAGGCGCCGCCGATATCCAGCGCCGCGCGGCAGGCGCCGAGGGGCAGCAACGTAGGCCAAACGCTGGCCGATCCCATGCTCAGGCTGTGCATGGCGTGGGTAAAACGCCGCATTCTGTCGGCGTCGAGCGTATGCGTTTCAAACAGCTCCTGCTCGCCATACACCTGCGAAGTATTCTTTCTGATGGCGCTTTCCAGGTTTTGCAGCGTGAAAATCTCGCTGTTTTCAATCATCAAATCCCAAAAATAGCCGAAGTAATGCGGGTTGTTTTTTAACAAAAAGATTTCCGCTTCCGGCGTCAGAGAGAATGTTTCGCCGTCTCTGGCGATCAATTTCAATGCCACTAGCGCCATGACCAGCGTCTCCGCCGGGCGTTTTTCCACATTGGCCTGAGCGCATATATCGGTCAGATTGCGGGGGTGCAGAGCAATAAACTCAAAGATGCCCAGGCGGTGCGCAATAAGCGCCGCCGGATAGAGATATAAATTCATCGTGATATCGAGAATGGTTTTGTCGTCGCATTGCGGCGGCCGGACGGAATGGTTCATGCGGCTCTCCTTCCCCTAAGGCGTGGCGCGTCTTAACAGGCTATGCCACGCCTGTGGTTTTAGCAAAGGGCGGGGGCGCGATTGACCGCAGACCAACGCTTTTCGTTGTAAATAATTCCCTGTGAGACTGTTTTAAATTGAATTGGGTGCGGTTAATGTCGCGCGTAAAAAACTGACGCCGGGCGGAATAATAACCCCATCATGCATTTTTATTTTATTGGAGGTTAACTTAATCACAGTTATTAACGCATCAGGGTTGTGTTAATCTGGGCCGCCGTTATACCGTACCGACATTCACATTATTTTTGTGAATAATTCAAAGCTAAATAATTCATTATTAAAACGAGATAACAATGAAAAAGATCATTCTGACCGGCATGATTGCCGCGACTCTGGGCTTGTTCAACACCGCCAACGCCGAAGGGATGGATCCTGCCGCGTTGAAAAACGTCTATGACATCACGCGTAATACCGCCGGGCTGATGTCCTACTGTGTCGATAAAGGTTTCCTGAAAGCGGACAGCATCGACAACGCCAAGAAAATGGTGGCCTACGTGGCGGCGATCCCCGGCGGCGTCGACACCCGCGACGGCGACAAGCGCGAAGCGATGGGCCGTGAAGGCAATGTGCTGAACGACGACGGCAACGTGGTTGCGTTGGAGAAGGAAGCGCCGCAGGGTCTGCAGGCGTGGTGTCAGCAGGCTGACGAAGGGATCCGCCAGGGGCTGACGTCTATCGGCCAATAAGCGCCGGATTTAGCCTCCCCCTCCTTAAGGCTTCGTCTGAAGGGAATCTCCGGGCCAGCGGCCCGGAGCATCTTACCAGAACAGTGGCGTAGTGTTTTCAGCCAGAAACGCCAGCAGCGTGTCGTTGACCGCCGTCGGGTTTTCCTTGTTGCTGATATGCCCGGCGTCAGGGATCAGTACATGCCGACAGCCGAGAATATCCGCCATGCGCTGGCCTTCTGCCGGCGGGCGCGGCTTATCTTGCGCGCCGGTGATGACGATGCTGGCAGCGGTGATGTTTTCCAGCAGCGCCAGCTTGTCGGGGCGGCCAAAGATCATCCGGCCCAGCGGTACGATGCTCTCGCGCAGGCGATCGGCGGGCAGGCTCTGGAGCTGGCACAGCAGCGATTGCAATAAGGCGTCGGGGACATCATCGGAATAAAACAGCGACGCGACATGTTCCAGCAGCGGCGATGCGATGGCGCCGGCCTGTTCCACGGCGGCCAGCATGCCCATATAGCGCTGCCGCGCCTCCGGCGTTTCGTCGCCCAGGTAGCTGTCCAGCAGCGCCAGCACTTTCACCCGCTCCGGCGCCAGCGCCGCCAGTTCGGCGCCCCACATGCCGCCGACGGACAGGCCGATGATGCCGAACTCTTCAATATCTAAACGATCCATCAGCGCCAAATGATCGGCGGCGATATCCGACAGGCTGTTTCGCCCGGGCGGCAGCGCCGGTGAATCGCCGTGGCCCCAGAGATCCGGCACGATCAGGCGGTAGCGTTTCGCCAGCGCTTCGAACTGCGGCGCCCACATATTCAGATCGAACAGATAGCTGTGGCCCAGCAGCAACGGAAAGCCCGAACCCACGTCGAGGTAATGCAGGGATTTGCCCATCGTTGGCATCTTATCGGTTCCTTATATAAAGAGAGTCCGGCTGCTTATATCATACTCATATTCAACCTGCGGTATTAATTTACCTTAAATTACTCAGGTGGCGACATATTTGTAATTATCCTTTGCTAACAAGAGGTCAATGAAAGGTGGCATTAAGGATAATATTCTGGTCGAGGCCGGAGCCTTGATTTATGCTGGCGATCCTTTCAAGATGGAATAGCTAAACAGGGCGTCGCGATGAAAAGACTTTTCAGACTATTAATTATTTTGCTTGTTATTTTGCTGCTGGCGGCGGTGCTGTGGTGGTTCTTCGGGCGCGGCAATCCGAATGCGTTATGGCAAATTGTTAGCCAGCAGTGCATGCCCAATCAGCAACAGAACCACGATCCGGCGCCCTGTGTAAAGGTTGGCTTAACCGAGGGTTATGTCCTGTTTAAAGACAGCAAAGGTCCCTATCACGATCTGGTGATGCCAACCGAAAAGGTCAGCGGCATCGAGAGCCCGATATTGCAAGCGGAGCGAACGCCGCATTATTTCGCCCTGGCCTGGAACAACCGCGAACATATATCCGGCGAGCTGGGTAAACCGTTAAAAGACGCGTGGCTTTCTCTGGCGGTCAATTCGAAATATGGCCGTTCTCAGAATCAGCTGCATATTCACGTTGCCTGCTTGCGCCAGGATGTCTATAACGCGCTGGGGGAACAGGCGGAGCAATTAGATCAACAGTGGCGACCGCTGGCGGTGAAATTGGTCGGCCACCACTACCTGGCCAGAAAATTGGCGGGCACCGATTTAACCCAGGAAGATCCTTTCCGCTTGTTGCAAAACTATGTGGCCGAGCAGGGCGACAGCATCGGCAATTACGGCCTGGCGCTGGCGGTCAGCCCGCAGGGCGAGATGCTGCTGTTGGCGAACCGTTTGACGTTGACCGATCTGAACCTGGGCTCGGCCGGCGAAATTCAGGACTACCGGTGCGAGGTGGCGGGGAACTCAAGATGATAACGGCCCGCCGGCTGGGTCAGCCGGCGGCTGCCGTGCGGTCAGAGCTTCTTCAGCAGTTCCAGCAGCTGCGCTTCGCTTTTCTCCGCCAGCCCGTCGATGGCGAGCTTGATGATGTCGGAGCGGGTGATGCGCACGATGCCGTTGCGCGCCGCCTGCACGATCACCTCATCGATGGCTTCGATGTGGTTGTCCGTCAGGCTGACGGAAATCGCCTTATAGGTGCGCTTGCGGCCGGCCGGCTTGGTTTCCGGCGCGGGCGCCGCGACCGGCAACGTGTGCGAGGTGGCGCTGTTGATGAATTCGTCTTCCGACATGCGGTGGGTGGGGGTGCGCTTCTTCACAGGATCACCTCTTTCACCAGGCATTCGATCTCGGCCTGCGCCTTTTCATTGTTCGCCTCATGCACGGTGATGGCTTCGCCCCAGGCGTCGCGGTAAATTTTGCGGTCGCACAGGCGGTTGCTCACCAGGGTGAACTCCGGGTATTCGCTCAGCACCTGCGCCGCTTCGTTGGCTTCATTAATGAAGATGTTGGTCGGGCACATGTTCAGCACGATGTAGCCTTTGACCTTCTCGTTATATTCCTGCGCGGTGGAGAACATCTCCGACAGATAGCCGATGGTGTCGAGGTCCATCTGCGAAGGGCGCAGCGGCGAGAGGAACAGATCGGCGGCCAGCAGGCCGGAGCGCAGTTCGGCGCTGTCGCGGCCGGCGGTGTCGACGATCACGTAGTCGTAATGGCGATCCAGCTCTAGCAGCGTTTCCTTGATTTTGCCCGACGCGGCTACCACCGGAATGTGCGGCAGCCCTTCGACGTTCTGACGGTCGTTGTACCAGGTCATGATTGATTTCTGGTCGTCGGCATCGACGATGATCGCCGTCTTGCCTTGCTTAAGAATCAGATACCCGGCGATATTCACCGCTTTCGTCGACTTGCCGACGCCGCCTTTTTGCGAGCCAATCAGAACAATCATGCTGCCATCTCTCAAGTTATTAAGCGGGTAACTTATTAAGTTAATGCGCTTATTAGGTTGATAATCAAACAGGTTAACAAGAACAACTCGCGAACAATATGCACCAACTGCGGCGGCTTGCCAAGCCAGTATGTTGTTAACTGCGCAGCTTATTTTGCGGTGAATGGACCGGATGGGTAAGTAGGAATTCTCTGGGAAGTGACGATGCGGAGGTGGGTTTATTAATTTAACAGCTTAATAAGTTAATTGGCTATTAAGCTGTTTGCGGCATTATTTCTTCATCATCGCTTTCAGGTTGGCGAACGGATTGTGGGTGGCGACGCCGACATCTTTCTGCGCGTCTTCACCGGCCACTACCGTCGAACCGTATTGATCGGCCTCGGTGTATTTCGAGTGCTCGTGGTCGTGGCAATACAGACACAACATTTCCCAGTTGCTGCCGTCTTCCGGGTTGTTGCTGTGATCGTGATCAATGTGGTGCACCGTCAGTTCGCGCAGGTTGGAATAGACGAACTCGCGTGAGCAGCGCCCACACACCCAGGGGAACAGTTTCAGCGCTTTTTCGCGGTAGCCGGTTTCCAGCTTCGCATAGTTTTTGGGGATATAGGCCATGGTGGTTGTCCGTGGTGAATCACTATGCGGTAAATAATACCACACTGCGCGCGGCTACAGCGTGCGGCTCATCTCGCCGTTAGCGAAACGTCTCCACCGCCCAGTCGATGAACGCCCGCAGCTTGCCGCTGAGGTGGCGATTGGACGGGTAGACCACGTACATCTGCTCCGGCGGCGGCTGCCAGTCGTGCAGCAGGCTGACCAGTTCGCCGCGCTCGAGGTGCGGCTGCGCCATAAACCGATAAATCTGGATGATGCCTAATCCGGCCAGGCTCGCCGCCAGCAGCGCGTTGCCTTCATTGATGCTGACCGGGTAGCGCTGCTGGATGGCGATCTCTTTGCCGCGTTCGACATAGCGTTGCGGATGGATGCGGTCGTTGACCGGATGGCGGTAGTGCACCATCGGAAAACCCTGTTCCAGATCGCACGGGTGGCGCGGGGCGCCGTGGCGCGCCAGATAAGCCGGGGTGGCGCAGCTGACCCAGTCCAGATCGAACAGACGCCGGGCGATCAGGCTGGAGTCGGCCAATGGGCCGCTGCGGATCACGCAGTCGGCGCTGTCGCTGATCAGATCGATAACGCGATCGCCGATGCTGAGATCGATTTGGATTTGCGGGTAGCGTTCCAAAAAGCCGGGCAGCGCCGGCAACAGCAGTTGGCGAGCGGTGCCGCTGCCGGTGTCGATGCGCAGCACGCCCTGCGGAGAACTTTGCGACTCGGTCAGGCAGCCCTCCATCTGCTCCAAATCCGCCAGCCATTTCACCGTATTTTGGTAATAGCATTCGCCTTCGCGGGTGACCGACACGCTGCGAGTGGTGCGCTGAAACAGCTTGGTCTGCAGGTGATCCTCCAGATTTTGGATCAGCTTGGTGACCGTCGCTTTCGGCATGCCCAGCGAATCGGCGGCGCGGGTAAAGCCGCCGGTTTCCACCACACGGTTAAATACCCGGATAGCGAGCAAATGATGGTCCATAGGTTCTCAACGCCATGCCCCGGCGGTGGCCGGGGCATGTTTCTGCAGATAGATAATGATTAACACTGTTTAGCGCCAATCGCGCCGGAGCGCAAGCTGAGGCCGAACACCAGCGTGGCGGAGAGGATCAGCGCGCCGCCGAACAGCATCGCGCTGCTGACGCCCTGCCAGTCCACCACTTCACCGCCCAGCAGTGCGCCGGAGGCCAGCGCGATCTGGATGACGCACACCAACAGCGCCTGTCCGGCTTCCGGCGCCTGCGGCACGGCGGCGAACATCCAGTTGGTGGCGCACACCGGGACGGCGCCAAAGGCCAGCCCCCACACCAGCACCATCAGCGTGGCGCCGGCGAGGCCGCTGAGCAGCGGCGAAACGATCAAAATGCCCGCCAGCATGGCGGCGATCAGAATAAAGGTGGCGCGCAGGCTGTATTCCCCCAGACGCTCGCCGAGGAAAGTGCCCAGCAGGCCGATGGCGCCATAGGCCAACAGCTGCAGCGAGATCGCCGACGGGCTGAGCACGAACACCTGTTGCAGCAGCGGCCGCAGGTAGGTGTAGGCGGCGAAGTGGCCGATGAACAGCAGCACGATGGCGATCAGGCCGATGCGCGCCATCGGCAGGCGCAGCGGCAGCACCAGATCGCGCGGCGTGACCGGGCGGGAAGGCGGCACCGAGGTCAGCAAACGCAGCTGCGCCGCCAGTACGCCGACCGCCAATGCCGCACCGCCGAAGAAGGCGGCGCGCCAGCCGAACAGATCGCCGATCAGCGCCCCGGCCGGCACGCCGCACACCGCGCCGACCGAGATGCCGCTGAGGATCAGCGCGGTGGCGCGGCCCTGGCTGGCTTCCGGCACCAGATGGCGGCCGTAGTTGGCGGCGAACGACCAGAAACCGCCGACGCAGATGCCCAGCAGCACGCGGCCCAGCAGCATCATCGGGAAGTTGACGGCCAGCGCCGCCACCAGGTTGGACACCATCAGCAACAGCGACAGCCCCAACATCAGTAAACGCCGATCCAGACGGCCGGAAATCAGGCTCAATGCGGGGGCGGCCACCGCCGCCACGATGCCGGGCATGGTGACCATCAGCCCGGCGGTGCCGGTGCTGACGCCGAGCGAGGGGGCGATGTTGGTCAGCAGGCCGATCGGCAGAAACTCGGTGGTGACCATGACAAAACAGGCGACCGTCAGCGAGAAGATCGCCGGCCACGGGGATGATGCAGGGTTATCTTTATTATTCAGCATAATGCCGCTCGTCTCAGGTGAATGCGCAGGCCGTGCGCGGGGCACGGTGTGACCGAAGTCACAATCTACGGCAGGTGCAAGTCGCGGATAAATCCATCTGCGGTGGTTACACTGTTTCTGAGGGGGAACAATCGCGGCAGTGAGTTTGAGTTAAAGCGCGGCTTGCGCCGCGCCGAGAGGAAAGGAATAAAACGGCATAAGGTTATGACCGAATGCTGCGTGGCGCTTACAGCCCCGGCGCTTTCCACAGCGAGGTGGTCAGGCCGTTGTCCACCAGCGTCAACTGATCGGCGTAGACCCGCCGCCAGGTTTCTTTCTGTTCCTGATACAGCGCGTGGTGGGTCATGTCCGGCTGATGCTCGCGCTCCCAGCGCACCAGGCGCTCGCCGGTTTCGGCCAGCGATTCGTACAGCCCGGCGCCGACGCCGGCGGCGATCGCGCAGCCCAGCGCGGTGGCCTCTTTCACCACCGGCACCCGCACCGTCAGCCCGGTGACGTCGCTGAGGATCTGGCTCCACAGCTTGCCCTTGGCGCCGCCGCCGGCGAACACCAGCGAACGGGCCTGCACGCCGGAGAAGGCGGCGATCTGTTCCAGATTGCAGGCGGAGACGATGGCGGCATTCTCCTCCAGCGCGCGGAACAGCGTCTGTTTGTTGCAGCGCTCCGGGTCGATCGACATGTTGATGAACGACGGCGCCGCGTGATACCAGGTTTTGAAATGCATGGCGTCGGAGAAAATCGGCATCACGCCGTAGGCGCCCGGCGGCACTCTGGCCGCCATCTCTTCCAGCAGGCTGTAGGCGTCGATCCCCAGCCGCTCCGCCAGCAATTTTTCTTCCGCGCAGAAGGCGTCGCGGAACCAGCGCATGGTCAGGCCGGTAAAGAAGCTGATGGATTCCGCCTGCGCCATGCCGGGAATGACGTGGGGGTTGATGCGGATGTTCATCTCCGGATCGATGGCCGGCTCCGGCAGGTTGACGATTTGCTGCCAGAAGGTGCCGCCGAGCACCGCCGTCTGCCCGGCGCGCACGATGCCGAGCCCCAGGCTGCCGAGCTGCACGTCGCCGCCGCCCATCACCACCGGGGTGCCGCGCAGCAGCCCGCTCTCCTGCGACGCCTGTTCGGTGACGCGCCCCAGCACGCTGCCGGTCTCTTTCACCGGCGACAGAATATCGGCGCGCAGGCCGGCCAAGTCGAGCAACGCCGGCCGCCAGTCACGGCTGGTCAGATCCAGCATGCCGGTGGTGCCTGCGTTGGAAGGATCGACCGCCAGTTCGCCGCTCAGCATGTTGGCCAGCCAGTCGCTGATCATGGTCAGCGTCGCCGCCTGGCGGTAGATGTCCGGCCGATGGTGCGCCAGCCACAGCAGGCGCGGCATGGCGCTCAGTGCCAGCGTCTGGCCGGAGTGCTGGTACACCTCGCGTTCGAAGCCGTGGTTGTGCAGCTCTTTCAGCTCGCTGACTTCGTGGCTGGCGCGTGCGTCGACGTTGGCGCAGGCCCAGATCGGCACGCCGTTGCGGTCGTACAGAACGATGCCTTCACGCATCGAGCAGCAGGCCACCGCGCGGATCGCCTGAGCGCTCAAGCCTGCGCGTTGCATCGCCTGGCGGATGCACTGGCAGGCCAGCTGCCAGTTGCGGCTGAGGTCAAACTCCATCGAGCCGGGCACGCCCGGCACCGCCAGGTGTTGCCACTCCGCCTGGCCGTGCGCGATCTGGTTACCCGCCAGATCGAAGATCACCGCGCGAATGCTGCCCGTTCCTGCGTCCAGCGCCATCAAGTAGTTATCCATAGCCTATGCTCTCAGGGGGAGGAGTGTTAACTATAGATGCCGCCGCCTTACCCCGCCGGGGGAGGAGTGGGCGTCGCCGACGCGATTTGTGAGCCAGGCGGCAAAATTGCCGTTGCGGCAGGGCAATCGACGGGAATAAACCTATGGTTGGAAAGCGCCATGTTACGGCGCGCCGTTTAAACAAGGAGTTGCCATGCACGTCACATTGGTTGAGATCAACGTTAAACAAGACAAAATCGACGAATTTATCGATGTTTTCCGCGCCAATCACCTGGGCGCGATCGAAGAGCCGGGCAACCTGCGCTTCGACGTGCTGCAGGATGAACAGATCCCGACGCGGTTTTACATCTACGAAGCCTATCGCGACGAGCAGGCGGTGGCGGCGCACAAGCAGACCCCGCACTACCTGCAGTGCGTGGCGAAGCTGGAAGCGCTGATGACCGGCCCGCGCAAGAAGACCACCTTTATCGGCCTGATGCCTGAATAATCGCCGGCGTTTGCCGGTGTCCATGCGCCCGGTTTGGTTGTAACCTGCAAGGCAAAGCGAATTTTCAATGGGATAAGCGGGGCGAGGATGACATTGCGCGATCGGCTGTTGGCGCTGTTGGTGGTGGTGATCTGGGGCGTGAATTTTGTCGTGATCAAGTTCGGTTTACAGGGCATGCCGCCGTTTCTGCTGGCCGGGATGCGTTTTTTGCTGGTGGCGTTGCCGGCGATCTTCTTTATCCCGCGCCCGACGATCCCGTGGAAATGGCTGCTGCTGTACGGCATGACCATGAGCTTCGCGCAGTTCGCGTTTTTGTTCGTCGCCATCAAGGTGGGCATGCCGGCGGGGCTGGCCTCGCTGGTGTTGCAGGCGCAGGTGTTCTTCACCCTGCTGTTGGGCGTCGTGCTGATGGGAGAAAAGCTGCGGGTCAACCATTTCGTCGGCATCGCTATCGCCAGCGGCGGCATGCTGGTGCTGGCGCAGGCCAGCCTGCATAAGCCGGGCAGCGGCGCGGTCCCCCTGGCGGGCCTGCTGCTGACGCTGGCGGCGGCGTTTTCCTGGGCGCTGGGTAACCTGACCAACAAGAAGATCCTGGCCGGTTTCCCGCAGCGTAATATTTTATCGCTGGTGGTGTGGAGCGCGCCGATCCCGGTCGTGCCGTTCCTGGCCTGCAGCTGGCTGTTCGACGGCCCTGAGGTGGTGCTGAGCAGCCTGAGTCATGTGCAGGTTGGCACCTGGCTGGCGGTTGCCTATCTGGCGTTTGCCGCCACGCTGTTCGGTTATTCGGTGTGGGGCAGCTTGCTGGGGCGCTATGAAACCTGGCGCGTTGCGCCGCTGACGCTGCTGGTGCCGCTGGTCGGGCTGTTCGCCGCCTGGCTGCTGCTGGACGAAGCGTTGTCGCCGGCGCAGTTCGGCGGCGCATTGCTGGTGCTGGCCGGCATGGCGGTCAACACCTTCGGGCTGCCGCGCCGCCGGGCCGTCGCCGTGCGCTAAACCGAACAGGGTAATTCTGTTCAATACGGTGTCGGCGGCGGTCGGCATTCTGGCGCCTGTGAATATTTTCTCAGGTGTCCATCATGAATATCTACCTTTCCATGGCCGCGTTTGCGCTGGCGGCTTCCATCACCCCTGGCCCGGTCAACATCGTCGCATTAAGCGCCGGGGCGCAATTCGGTTTTGGGGCGACCCAACGCCATGTGTTCGGCGCCACGCTGGGGTTTATCCTGTTGCTGGTGCTGCTGGGATTGGGCATGCACCAGCTGCTGCTCCTGTGGCCGGGGCTGACCCGCTTGATCCAGTGGGCCGGCGTGGCTTTTCTGCTGTTTATGGCCTATCGGCTGGCGTTTGACGACGGCAGGCTGGGCAACGGCGCGGCGCAGGCGCCTTCCTGCTGGTACGGCGCGCTGATGCAATGGCTGAATCCCAAGGCATGGCTGGCGTCGGTGGCCAGCCTCGGCGCCTTTGTCGGCGATGGCGACATGCTGTTGCTATGGCAGTTCGCCGGGCTCTACTTCGTGATTTGCTATGCCTCGGTAGCCTGCTGGGCCTATGTCGGCGCGATGCTGCGCGGCCTGCTCAGGCAGGCGCGCAACGTACAACGCTTTAATCGCGCGATGGCGGCGTTGCTGGCGGCCAGCGCTTGTTATCTGTTGGCGGAGGGTTTTTGATACTGGCCGGGCGTGGCGGCCAACAGCTGTTTGAAGGTGCGCTGAAAGTGCGCCTGATCGGCAAAGCCGCTTTCGCTGGCGGCCGCGGCGATCGGCAGGCCGCTTTTCAATAGCCGATGGCCGTGCTGCACGCGGCGGTTGATCAGATAGGCGTGCGGCGTCATGCCGTAACGCTGGCGGAAGGCGCGGATCAGGTAAGAAGGGGAGAGCGCGGCGGCGCGGCAAATGTCGTCCAGCGTCAGCGGCTGGGTGCAGTGCGCGTCGATAAACGTGGCCGCCGCTTCCAGTCGGCTATGCGGCGGCGTCTCCGGCTGGCGGACATCGCCCAGCCCGAGCTGCAGGGCGCTGAAATACTCCACCATGGCGATCTGTTTTTCCAGCGCGCTGCACAGCGGATCCGTCAGCAGCGCATAAAGGCGATTCAGGCCGTGGAACAGCGCCGGATCGCGACTGAGCGGCTGACTGAACGGAACAAAACGCTCGCCTTCGCCGCCGAGCAGCTCCTGCTGCAGCGCGCCGATCCAGGCGAGATCGAGATAGAACATGATGTACGACCAATTGCGGTCGGCGATCGGATTACAGGCGTGCGCCTGCTGCGGGTTGATGATCACCAGATCGCCGGCGCTAACCTGCATGCGCCGCTCGCCGTTGACATAGGTGCTGACGCCGCCGGTGATGGCGCCGATGGAAAAGAATTCGTGGCTGTGCAGGCTGTAACACGCCTGGCGGCCATCCGCGATGGCGCGGGCTTCGACGAACGGCAACTGCGGATCGCGCCAGAACTGCGGCGTTTTTTCACTCATACGCTTTCCTTTTCACTGCGGCGGCATCACAGTGTTATAGCCTGAAAGCGACGAGAGGGGGAATGGCGGATGATGATTTTTAACGTGTTCGGCCGCCTGCTGGGCGTGAAGCGCATCGGGGACGAATGGCGGCTGTTCCGCGTGACGCTGCCGGAGCGCAAATATGCCCCCAGCCACGATATCGTGTTGCCGGCCGATCTGCGCGAAGAGGAGATCGCCGGCTATCTGGGGGATATCTATCACGAGGCGGCGACGCCGCAGCGGCCGGAGGTGTTTCGCGTCGAATAGCGCGGCGCGTTACTCTTCCGCGTTGCGCGCCATGAGGCGGCGCTGGTGTTCCTCGCTGGCGGCCTGGATCTCTTCCAGCACCGAGCCGACATCGGCGCGCTTCTGGATTTCGCTGAACCGGCCGCTGAGGGCGCTGTCCGGCGTCAGATTGCCTTCCTGATACAGCGCCCAAATCTCTTTGGCGTATTGGCTGTCGCGCAGTTCCGGCGCGAATTGGCCATAATATTCCGCCAAATTGTTGATATCGCGCTCGAACATGCTTTTGGCGTGATTGTTGGCGGCGGCGTCCACCACCTGCGGCAGATCGATGATCACCGGCCCGTCTTTATCCATCAGCACGTTGAATTCCGACAGGTCACCGTGCACCAGCCCGGCGCACAGCATGCGCACCGCGTAATTCATCATCAGGGCGTGATCGGCGCGCGCCTGTTCCGGCGTCAGGATGACATCGCTCAGGCGCGGCGCCACCAGACCTTCTTCGTCGGTAATCAGCTCCATCAGCAGCACGCCGTCCAGGCAGATATCCGGCTGCGGCACCCGCACCCCGGCCTTGGCCAGCAGATACAGCGCGTCCACTTCGGTGTTTTGCCAGGCTTCTTCCTGCTGCTGGCGGCCGAATTTGGAGCCTTTGCTCATGGCGCGCGCGTCGCGGCTGTTGCGCACCTTGCGCCCTTCCTGATAGTGAACGGCCTGCTTGAAGTTGCGCTTCTCGGCCTCTTTGTACACTTTGGCGCAGCGGATCTCATCGCCGCAGCGCACGATAAACACGTCGGCTTCTTTGCCGCTTTTCAACCGGCGGATGACGTCGTCGATTAACCCGTCATCTACCAGCGGCTGGAGTCGTTTTGGAATTTTCATGCAGCCTTGTACCCTATTTAGGCTCCGGTGTGAATGGCTTGCGCAGTTGATAGCGTAAGTTAGACCCGAAAGGCAAACATTAGTTTTGCCGCCGCGGCATCATTGCGCGGCGGCGGGCGTTCACAGGCTGCCTGTCGGCACCCAGACGCTGACGCTGCCGGCGTTAACCGGGAAATGGGCGCTGCCCTGGTCGTCGGTGGTGATTTCCTCCTGGCGGTTACCGAGGAAATCGCGCCAGGCGGTGTGCGCCAAATCGGCGCCCAGCGCGACCGTCTTGCCGCTCTCGCCGCCGTTGGTCAGCACCACCACGCAGCCGGGGGCCTCGGCGGTGCCGGCGCGGCTGAAGGCCACGCAGTGGCTGTCGTCGAAGTAGTCGGTTTGCGGGCCGTTGGCGAAGCGCTGGCGGGCGGCGATCAGTTTCTCCAGCTCCGGGATCGCCGGCATGTCGATCTGGTATTCGCCGCCGTCGCGCCCCTTGTCGCGGTAGCTGGCGCCATACAGGTCGGGGTAAAACACGCAGGGTACGCCCTGTTCGCGCAGCAGGATCAGCGCATAGGCCAGCGGTTTGAACCAGGGTTCCACCGGCGCTTCCAGCGATTGCAGCGGCTGGGTATCGTGGTTGGCGACCAGCGTCACCGCGTGGGCCGGATCGGCGGCGGTCAGGGTATCGGTGAAGATCTGCGCCATGTCGAAGCCGTCGCCCTGTTTCGACGCCTGATGAAACTTCAGGTGCAGCGCCACGTCGAACAGCATCACCTTGCCGTCCACCAACTCGATATATTGTTGCAGCGCGCCGAGATCGTGCGACCAGTATTCGGCAACGATAAACAGGTCGCGCTGCGCGCTGCCGCGCACGTGATCCGCCCACTCTTTGAAGAACCAAGCGGGAATGTGTTTGGCGGCGTCAAGGCGGAAGCCGTCGCACGGCAGCGTGTCCAGCAGCCAGCGCGCCCAGTATTTGAGTTCCTCCGTCACCGCGGCGTTGCGGAACTCCACGTCGGCGCCCATCAGGTAGTCGTAGTTGCCTTTCTCGTCGTCGACCTGATCGTTCCAGCCGTCGTCGCCGTAGTCGTTGGCGATTTTAAACACCCCTTTGTCGTCCGGCTGCTCAACATAGTCGACGCCGCTGAAGCATTTGTAATCCCAGATAAACTCGGAATGCACGCCCTGGCGACCGGGAAAGGTGAAGCGGGTGTAGGCCAGCGCGTCGAAGCCCTGGTCGTCGATATCGTTGCGGTTGTTGGCGTCCACCTTGAACACGTGTACCCGTTCTTTTTCGTCCGCGCCGAGCTTGTGGTTGAACACCACGTCGTAGATCACCCCCACGCCGTGTTCGCGCAGCGTAGTGGCGGCATGTTCCAGCGCTGCCTTGTCGCCGTATTTGGTGGCCACGCTGCCTTTCTGGTCAAATTCGCCCAGATCGAACAGATCGTAGGTGTCGTAGCCGACGGAGTAGCCGCCGGAAGCGCCCTTGCAGGCGGGGGGCAGCCACAGATCGGTGATGCCCAGTTCGGCCAGGTGCGGGGCGCGCTCGGCGGCCTCCTGCCACAGTTTGCCGCCGTCGGGGTAGTACCAGTGGAAGAATTGCAGCAGGGTGGTTTTTTTCGTCATGAGCCAGCGTCCCGGTTAGCCAGAAGGAAAGGAGCAGTTAAAGCATGGGCTACTTTTGGCAAAAGGGACAAGTTTGGCATAGGCGGCCCGAAAGGCCGCCCGAGAGACTGCTTAACGCTGGCTGGCGTAATGAGGCGAGCGCGGGCCATAAAGAATGGCGCCGTTCTGACCTGTTGCCGACAGGAGGCGAGTGTTGGCGATGGCACCAATGTCGAACCCTTTATCGCTGATGGTATCCGCGATTTGTGAAATCGCGGCGCTGATCACCATGCCCAGCAGGCCACCGGAATTGTTGTTGCCTTCGTTGCTGGATGCGGTGGCGGTGCCGGCCCACAGCTGTTTGCCGTTGCGCAGGTCAACCAGGCGAGCGGCTACGGTAACGCGAGTTTCGCTGCTGATCACCATGTAGCTGGTACCGTATTGCGTGACATCCAGGTACAGCACGGTGTCGGCGCCGAAAATCTGGTGCAGTTTTTTCGGACTGACGGCGCGGATGTCGTTGGCGTTGGTTAGACCGTTTTGCAGGAAGGTTTCCTCCACTACAGCGACCGGCATCACATAGTAACCGGCCTCGGCCAGCGGTAAGGTTGCACTGGCGAGCACGCTGTGGCTGGCTTTGACATCCGGCGACTGATTCATCGGCGGCAAGACCAGGATCGACTTCGGCTTGCTCTCATGGAATGCCGCATAGTCATAAGGCGTTTGCTTGGCACAGCCGCTCAGCAACAGGATGGCGGTAACGCTGAGGAAAGTGAGTACACGCTTCATTTAAAGCTCCCCTTATCCTTTGCCATCAGGAAATTCATAAACGGTGCCGATTCCGGGAACAGCGTTTTTTCCGTGTTGAATTCACTCATGGCTTGTCCGTCGTTGCCGGTTTTGCTGTACAGCAGCCCCAGTTGCGCATGCAGCCCCGGCGGTACGGCTTTATCCTTGGCGCGGGATTTCTCGACGATCTCTTTCAGCGTAGCGATCTGCTGCTCAGGGCTTTGCCCATCCTGCTGGTAGTATTGATAAAGAGAAGTTTGGTAGCCATCCCAATTGTAAAGCGTTTTCGGCGCGGCGCAGCCGGCCAACAGGGTCGCTGCAAACAGCGCCCCGCCCATTTTTTTAGTTATCATCTTTCTCTGCTTCTAGTCCGTTAGTTAGCAGGGCGCCATGCGCCGTTTTCGATACCGGTAACCAGGTTATTGACGGCTTCACGCACGGCCAGATCCAGCACCTTGCCGTTAAGGGTGGAGTCGTAGCTGGCGGTGCCCCCGAAACCGATGATTTCGCGATTGGACAGTTCGTATTCACCGGCACCCTGAGAGGAATAGACGACTTCTGAAGTCTGTACGTTCACGACGTTCAGATTGACTTTGGCGTAAGCGACCTGTGATTTACCACGGCCCAAAATGCCCCACAGCTGATGATCGCCGACTTCTTTGCGGCCGAATTCGGTGACATCGCCGGTAATCACATAGTTGGCGCCTTTCAGCGTTTGTGCTTTCCCTTTAATGCCGGCTTCAGTTTTCAACTCTTCCATGTTGGCGCGGTCCAGCACGTTGAAACGGCCAGTCTGCTGCAAATGCGTGATCAGGATAGTCTTGGACTGATTGCCCAGCCGATCGACGCCATCGGAGAAGATGCCATTCATGTAGCTGGAGCGGTTGTCGAATTTACCGACGGCGATAGGGCTGCGTGGGCCCTGATAAGTGGTGTTGTAGGAAGCCACTTTCGGCACTTCCAAAGAGCGGGAGGATTCGGTCGCACAGCCCGCCAGCAAAGTGACGGAAAGGGCGACGGAACAGACGGCGAGTGATTTTTTCATTGGCATGCGATCTCTCCATGAGCATAAAACAGCGCGGGAGCAACCCGCGCCCGATGTTTCCATAACGAGCGTTGTCGCCGTTATGGAAGCGTCGCGATCCTGCCATGAATATGTAACAAATTACAACAAGATATCGGCATTAATGCCGCTATTAACATTGTTGTAACCTATTGTAATGCAATGGATTGATATCGATTTCTTCTCTTAACCGCAGATTTTTTCACGATTGTATGTTTTTTAACTGGTTTATTGTTTTATCAACATTAAATTAATGAATTTTTATTCTGATTTTTTTGAATTAATCAGTTTACTGTATTGGGTAATGTAACGTTTTGCATCAGCTCCTCTGTTATACCGGGGTTCATGGCGGCTTGATGATCCGTTAAGGTAGTGAGAATTAGGTAACACTATCAACCAAATCTCATTTTTTATCGGTAGTTAATTGGGGATATCAATTGTGAACATCAGGGATTTCAGAGCATTGGCGCGCAGTTTGGTCAGAGAATTCGGCATGTTGAACAAGCAGAGCAACGGCTCGCGCTTTTCGCCGCTGCAGATCCATCTGATGATCGAAGTCAGCGAGCAGCCGCTGGGCGTCACCGAGCTGGCGGCCCGGCTGTGCATCGACAAGGCCAGCGCCAGCCGGGCGCTGCGCAGCCTGGTGGCCGCCGGCGTGATAGAAACGGTGGATCATCCTGATGACAAGCGGCACAACCTGCATCGGTTGAGTAAACAGGGCGGCAAGACGCTGGCCGGCATCGAGAGCGACGCCGACGGTTTTATGCAGGCGGCGCTGGCGCAGTTGGACGACGATGAGCTGGCGAGCACTACCGCGGCGATGAAAAAGATGACCGCGGCGCTGCGCAGCGCGCGCAAACAGCGCGACGCCAACCTGCGGGTGCGGCCGATCGTCGAGCGCGACGATGCGGCGATGGCGGCGATCATTCGCGACGTGTTTCGCGAGTACGGCATGGACAAAATGGAAGGGGTCAGCCTGCACGATCCGGATCTCGATCGGCTGACCGGTCTGTATCGCGACAACGGCGGCCACTACTGGGTGCTGGAGCGGGACGGACAGGTGGTGGGGGGCGTCGGCATGGCGCCGCTGGCCGGCGAAGAGCCCGGCTATTGCGAGTTGCAAAAACTGTTTTTCAAACCCGGCGCGCGCGGGCTGGGCATGGCGCGCCATATGGTGGTGCAGGTGCTGAAGGCGGCGCGGGCGGCGGGGTATCGCTACTGCTACCTGGAAACCACCGAACAGTTGAAAGAGGCGATCGGGTTGTACTACGCGCTGGGGTTCACGCTGTTGACGGAACGGCGCGGCAATACCGGCCACCACGGCTGCAATGTGTGCATGCTGAAAAATCTGCAGAACGACGATATGTGAGCGGTTTCAAGGTTAACGCCCGCGCCTTGTGTCACCCTGTTAACCGTTTGATAACAATCACAACGTTTTATCAGGGAGGAAACTATGTTGGGGGATCCGATGGCGCTGTCCGCGCTGGTCACGCTGGTGGTCATCGCGCTATGGGCCAGCGCCCGCCTGCCGGAGTATTTGGTCGCGCTGCTGTTCTTTGCGGCGGTGATGGTATTGCAGCTGGCGCCCGCCGCGGTGACCTTTTCCGGTTTCGCGTCCTCCGCATTTTGGCTGGTGCTCAGCGGCTTCGTGTTGGGCACCGCCATCCGCAGCACCGGTTTGGCGGATCGCCTGGCCAACCGACTCTTGCCGCATCTGGCCGGTTCCTGGCCCCGCCTGGTGGGCGGCGTGGTGGCGATAAGCTACGCGCTGGCGTTTGTCATGCCCTCCAACATGGGGCGAATTACGCTACTGATGCCGATCGTCATGGCGTTGGCCAATCGCGCCGGCCTGGCGGAAGGCTCGCGCGGCCGCATCGGTTTGGCGCTGGCGGTGGGGTTCGGCACCTTCCAGCTCTCCGCCAGCATCCTGCCGGCCAACGTGCCCAATCTGGTGATGAGCGGCGCGGCGGAAAGCGCCTACGGCAGCCACTTCGCTTATCTTTCTTACCTGTTGTTGCACGCCCCGGTGCTCGGGATCGCCAAAGGCGCGCTGCTGACGCTGTGCATCTGCGGCCTGTTCCGCGCGCGGCCGCAGCCGGTGGCGGCTGAGGCGGCACAAACCCCGCTCAGCGCCGCCGAGTGGCGGCTGATCGCACTGTTGGGCATTACGGTACTGCTGTGGATGACCGACAGCTGGCACGGCATCGCCCCCGCCTGGATCGGGTTGGCGGCAGCCTGCTTCTGCCTGTTGCCGCGCATCGGTTTTCTCAACGGCGAGCAGTTCGCCGCCGGGGTTAACGTGCGCACCTGTATCTACGTGGCGGGGATCCTGGGGCTGACCGCGCTGGTCAGCCACTCCGGTCTCGGCGATCGGCTGGGCGGTGCGCTGCTGGCGATGATGCCGGATCTGCATGGCAAACCGTTCGCTGCGTTCGGTTCGCTGGTGGGGATCACCGCGTTGCTGAATTTCGTGGTGACCGCCAACGGCGTGCCGGCGCTGTTTACTCCGCTGGCGCAGGCGTTGTCCGCGGGCAGCGGCCTGCCGCTGCTGACGGTGCTGATGACCCAGGTGATCGGCTATGCCACGCCGCTGCTGCCGTATCAGGCTTCGCCGATCGTGGTGGCGATGGGGATGGGTAAAGTGCCGGCGCGTGAAGGGTTGAAGCTGTGCCTGCTGTTGGCTGCGCTCAGCTTTGCGCTGCTGGTGCCGTTGGACTATCTGTGGTTCAGGCTGCTGGGGTGGATCCCGTAAACAGCTCCGCGCCGCCGGCAAAACAATCTTCGTCCAGCGTCAGGGTGGCGATTTTATGCACCGGTCCGCGCATGCTGACCTGAAAATCGCCGCTGAAGGCGATCTGCAGTTCGCCGCCCGGCATCCGCACGCTAACCCGATCGTCGACTCGTCCCAACTTGCGCATCACGCTGGCGGCGGCGCAGCTGCTGCTGCCGGAGGCGAGGGTAAAGCCGGCGCCGCGCTCCCAGATGCCGATGCGCAGCGTCTGGCGATCGACCACTTCCACCAGTTGTACATTGGTGCGTTTCGGGAACAGCGGATGGCGTTCAATCTGCGGTCCGAGCCGATGCACCTGCGCCAGATCCAGTTTTTCCACCGGCACCACGCAGTGCGGATTGCCCATCGACACCAGCGAAACGCTTAACGTCGCCTCCCTCAGGGGCAGCGGATAGTTCAGCGCCTCCGGCAGATCGATCAACGCCGGCAGCGCCGCCGGGCTGAAATTGGCGCGCCCCATCTCCACGGTTATCTGATGCGCGTCTTCCGCCACCTGGCAACGCACGTCGCCGCCGGCGGTGTGCACCAGAAACGGCTGATGCGCCACGCGCTTGCTGTCGAACAGATAGCGCGCGTAGATACGCAGACCGTTGCCGCTTTTCTCCGCTTCGGAGCCGTCCGGGTTGATGATGCGCAGGGTGGGATTGACGGCGTCGCCGCTGTCGATCAGCAGGCCGTCGGAACCGATGCCGTAATGCGGGTGGCACAGCAGGCGGATCTGTTCCTGGCTCAGACGTTCGGCGACCGAACGGTGGCAGACCAGGTAGTCGTTGCCCAGACCGTGATATTTGTGGAACAGCAGGGGAGTCATGGCGTTGCTCGGCTCAGCGGGAAAAGGTCGCTACAGCTTACAACAGAACGTTGGCGTTAAAGCAAACAAAAGGCGGCCTGAGCCGCCCTTTTGCACGATTGCCGATCCGGCGATTAATTGTAGATGATCGCGGTGCCGTGCAGTTTGTTGTCACCGGTGGTGGCGATGATCTGGAAAGATTTGGCGCCCGCCGCGTCGGCTTTGGCCGCCAGTTTGTTTTCCAGGCTGCTCAGGTCGGACGCGCCGCTGACGGTGACGACGCCGGCTTTTTGCAGGTCGGCGGGTTGCGCGTTAACCAGATCGGCGGCGAAGCTGCCGAAAGAGACGGAGGCCAGTGCGATGGCTGCGATGGTCATTTTCAGGTTTTTCATGGTCTTATTTCCTATCTTTGTTCTTTACGATGTTTGTTTTGTAAGGTCGTTAAATTAATTAACGATCGATAATTTAATGTTAGATGCCGGTTTGACGGATTGCAAGTATTTTTTTAATGCTCATTAATTAATTTTTTTTATGCCCTGGCGTCGGGAGCCGAAATTATCGCGATCCGCTGGTTTAATACCTTGTTATTGATAGATTTCTGCGGTTCCGTGCAGCTGGTTGTTACCGCCGGCGCCGATGATGCGGAAGGATTTTGCACCGGCCTGATCGGCTTTGGCGGCCAGGCTGTTTTCCAGCGAGGTCAGATCGGATGCGCCGCTGACGGTAATGACGCCCACTTTCTGCTGGTCAGCCGGTTGGTTCTGAACCAAATCAGCGGCGAAGCTGCCGAAGGAAACGCTGGCCAGAGTGAGGGCTGCTAAGGTTAATTTTAATTTTTTCATAATGTTAATTCCTTTCCGATAACGGTGAATAGAGGGGTTGAATCCGCTTCGCTAAATTATCTTAACGATCGATAACTAAATGCTAATCGGTTCTCGACGAGCGCGCAATATTTTTTTATAATGATCGTTAAGTTATTTGTGCTAACCCTGCCGTGGAGCGGGATAGGAGAGGAACGATGAGCATCAATGAAGCGGTCTGCGGCAAGAAAAGCCGCGGCAGACCGAAACAATTTGATCGCGATCGGGCGCTGGAAAGCGCGCTCGATCTGTTCTGGCGGCACGGTTATGAAGCCACCTCGCTGGCCGATCTGGTGGAAGTGACCGGCGCCAAGGCGCCGACGCTGTATGCGGAATTCGGCAACAAGGAAGGGATGTTCCGCGCGGCGGTGGAACGCTATTTGCAAAAATACACCACCTGCACCAACCAACTGTTGGAACAGGCGTTGCCGGTGGCCGAGATCGTCGAGGCCTACGTGCGTTCTTCCGTCGAAGTGTTTACCGACCCCGATACGCCGTCAGGTTGTTTTATGGTGTGCGCCTCCGCCGCGCTGTCGTCCGCGTCCGACGACGTCGCCCAGATGCTGCGCAAAAAACATCATGCCCAGGAAGCGGCGCTGAAAGCCTGCTTCGATCGCAAGGTGCAGCAGGGTGAACTGCTGGCGAAGACTGACACCGCGCTGCTGGCGAAGTACGTCATTTGCACCATTGAAGGCATGTCGGTGCAGGCGCGCGAAGGGGCAAGCCGCGGCGATCTGCTGCGGTTGCTGGAGGCGTTGATGCTGGTGTGGCCGCGGCTCAGCCAGATTGGCAATAAGGTGTGACAACCGGCCCGGCTTTTACCGGGCCGTCTAACCCATTACTGATTGACCGGGATCACCGCGCCCTGGTACTTCTCGCGGATAAAGTCCTGAATCGGTTTGGAGTGCAGCACTTTGACCAGCGCCACGATCTCCGGCTTGTTCACGTCGGCTTTGTGCACGGTGATGATGTTGGCGTACGGGTTGTTTTCGCCGCTTTCGACCGCGATCGGATCCTTGGTCGGATTCAGCCCGGCGTCGATGGCGTAGTTGGCGTTGATCACCACCGCGTCGCCTTCGTTGTTGTTATACATCTGCGGCAGCAGCGCGCCTTCAACGTTGGCCTGGAACTTCAGGTGTTTCGGGTTTTCCACCACGTCGGTGATGCGCGCGTCCACCTTGCTCACCCCCGGCTTCAGCTTGATCACGCCTTCCCGTTCAAAAATAGACAGGATGCGGCCTTCTTCCGCCACCGCGTCGCGCATGATGATTTTGCCGTTTTCCGGCAGATCTTTCAGGCTCTTGTACTTCTTCGAGTAGATGCCGATAGGCTCAATATGGATCGCGCCGGCGCTGACGAAGTCGTAGCTCTTGTCGTCGGCGTGGTCTTTCAGCACCGAGTTCAGGTAAGGCACGTGCTGGAAGTAGTTGGCGTCGATGTCGTGGCTGGCCAAGGCGGTGTTCGGCAGAATGTAGTCCTGGAAGCGCTTGATCTGCAGATCGATGCCTTCCTTCGCCAGTATCGGTTTGGCTTGTTCGAGGATCTCGGCGTGCGGTACGTTGGAGGCGCCGACCACCAGCTTGGTCGCCGCGGCGGCGCCGTAAGAGGCGAGGGTGGCGACAGAGGCGAAAGCCAACATCAGTAGGTGCTTTTTCATCATCGTTTTCCTTGGTTAATTAACGTTTATCGAGCGTTCTTGTCAGGGTGTCGCCAATGAACTGAATGACGAAAACGATCAGCAGGATCGTCAGCGTCGCCACCAGCGTCACGTCACTGTGGTTGCGTTGGAAGCCTTCCAGATAGGCCAGATTGCCCAGGCCGCCGGCGCCGATCACCCCGGCCATCGCGGTGTAGCTCACCAGCGCGATCAGGGTGACGGTGATGCCGGAAACCAGCGCCGGCGAGCTTTCCGGCAGCAATACGCGGAAAATCAGGGTGCGGTTTTTGGCGCCCATCGAGCGCGCCGCTTCGATCACTCCTTTGTCGACTTCGCGCAGCGCGATCTCCACCAGCCGGGCGTAGAACGGCGCCGCGCCGACGATCAGCGCCGGCAGGGCCGCGTCCGCGCCGAGAATGGTGCCGATCAGCGACTTGGTGAATGGGATCAGCAGCACGATCAGAATGATGAACGGGATAGAGCGGAAGACGTTGACCAACACGGAGATCAGCGAGTAGACCGCCCGGTTCTGCAACAGCTGGCCCTTCGAGGTTAAAAACAGCAGCACGCCGAGCACGATGCCCAGCACCAGCGTGGCCAAACCGGCGATGCCGGTCATGTACAGCGTTTCCCAGGTGGCGTCCCACAGTTGGTCCAGACGCAGGTGGGGGAACAGGGATTCAATCATGTTGGATAACCTCGACGGCGATGTCTCTTTCGTGCAGCAGGTTGAGCATGTCGGCGACTTGTTGTTCATTGCCTTCGGCGTGGATGTACAGTTCGCCGAACGAACCGTTGAGGGTGTGGCTGATCTTGCCGTGCAGAATGTTGACGGTCAGGGCGTAGCGCCGGATCACTTCAGAGATCACCGCCTGATGGGTTTGCACGCCGACGAAGGTCAGCTTGAAAATCGCCCCCGGCAAGTGGGCGGTGAGCTGCGGGTTGAAGCTCTCTTCGGTGTCCGCATACTGCGACACCTGTTTGACGAACTGTCGGGTGATCGGCTGCTGCGGCCGGGTGAACACGTCAAGCACCGGGCCTTCTTCGACGATGCGGCCGTTTTCCATCACCGCCACGCGGTGGCAGATTTTGCGCACCACGTGCATCTCGTGGGTGATTAGCACGATGGTCAATTTCAGCTGACGGTTGATGTCCAACAGCAGGTCGAGAATGGCGTCGGTGGTCTGCGGATCGAGCGCCGAGGTGGCCTCGTCGCACAGCAGCACGCTCGGGTTATTGGCCAGCGCGCGGGCGATGCCGACGCGCTGCTTTTGGCCGCCGCTGAGCTGCGACGGGTAGGCGTTTTCGCGCCCCTGCAGGCCGACCAGCGCGATCAGTTCCGCCACGCGCGGCGCAATCTGCGCCTTGGGCACGCCGGCGATCTGCATGGAAAACGCGATGTTCTGGCTGACGGTGCGCGACCACAGCAGGTTGAAGTGCTGAAACACCATGCTGATTTTCAGGCGCGCCTGGCGCAGATGGCTGCCTTTGGCGCGGGCGATATCAAAACCGCCCACGTCAATGCGGCCGCTGGTGGGCGTTTCCAGGCCGTTGAGCAGGCGGATGAGGGTGCTTTTGCCGGCGCCGCTGTAGCCGATGATGCCGTAAATTTGCCCGGCCTCTACCGCCAGGCTGACGTTGTCTACCGCCACGACGCGGCCCGGTGTGCTGTCAAAAGTTTTGCAAACGTTCGAAAGAACGATCATAGCGAAGCGGATCCTTATCGATACATCACAGCATTCCGTCCAGAGCGCGGTGCGCCGGACAGAGATCGTTCGGCTTTTCGGCTGACGGAACCTCTGTTGCGGGTGAATACCGGGCAATCCTACCGAGGGTTTATAGTGACAGGAAGAATGTAAAATCTATTACTTATTCTGATTTGATATATAAGGCTGCGGGGGAGGCGGGGGAAGAAACCGGCCGCAGGGCGGCCGGCGGAGGGCTAGCGTTTTTCCAGCTTCATGTGCAGCAGCGGGAACGGGTTGCCCTGGCCGTCGAGCGGCGAGCGGCCGGTGATGACAAACCCGTAGTGGCGGTAGAAGCCGCTGGCCTGCGGATTTTGCTCGTTCACGTCCAGCTGCAGCTCATCGTGCAGCGTTTCCGCGTGGGTCAGCAGCGCTTTGCCCACCCCTTTGCCGCGCTGATCCGCGTCGATAAACAGCATCTCTACCTTGTTGCCGTTCAGGCCGATAAAGCCGCAGGGATGCCCCGGGCGTTCTTCGGCCACCCAAACGTTGACCGCCGGCAGGTAGTCGTTCAGCACCAGCGGGAACAGCTGCGCGATGTTGTCTTCGGTTAAAAAATGGTGGGTGGCGCGCACCGAACGCAGCCAGATATCTGCCAATTGCGCGTTGTCTTCCGCCGCGCGTGCTCTGATGGTAATCATCGAACTCTCTGCTATCTAAGTTGAAGGAAAAGAAACTAGATAGAGGTTTTGTGGGGTTAGTGCCGAATTAACGTGGGTTAACGCCCTGCAAAGCGCCTCTGCAGTGGATCGAATAGGCCCGCTTTGTTGCAAGCGGTATAACAACTGTAATTCAGTAAGTTAATGCTTTCAACCGCCGCAGGGCGCAATGAGGCGCTCGCCGCGTGTTACACTGGCCGCTGAATGAGCAAGAGGGCGGCAGGATGGAAGCGGTACGCGCAGCGATAGAGAAACAGGTGCTCAGCCTGACCGGGCTGGCGCTCGGCGGCGTCGATTTTGAGAATCCGCCCGGCGATCCGGGGCTGTTCGGCCCGCAGTCTGTCATCTGGCAGGTACATCGCGATTTCACGCCGATGCTGTGCGGCGGCGTCAGCGCCTTGCTGCTGCAAATGCTGCACCCGCTGGCGCTGGCCGGCGTATGGGATCACTCCAATTTTCGCGACGATATGATCGGCCGCCTGCGCCGCACCAGCCAGTTCGTGTCGGTCACCACCTTCGGCCCGACCGCCGAGGCGGAGCGGCTGATCGCCAAAGTCAAAGCCATCCATCTGCGGGTAACCGGCGTCGGCGGCGACGGCACGCCTTATGCCGCCAGCGATCCGGCGCTGCTGACCTGGGTGCACGTGGCGGAGAGCAGCCGCTTTCTGGCCAGCCACCTGCGCTACCGTAACCCCCATCTTTCCCGCGATTTGCAGGATCAATACTATCGTGAAGCGGCGCGCGTGGCCGCCGCGCTGGGAGCCACTGCAATACCTCAGTCCTGCGCGGAGGTCGAAGAATACCTGCAGGCGATGCGGCCGCAGCTGGTGTGCGATGAACGCACCCAAGAGGTGGCGCGCATTCTGCTGAAGGCGCCGGCGCCGAGCGCGTTGGCGCGCCCGCTCGGCGGGGTGGTGATGCAGGCGGGCATCGATCTGTTGCCCGACTGGGCGCAGCGGCAGTTCGGTTTTCATCCGGGCGCGCTGCGGCGGCGGCTGGTGCGAACGGGCGCCGCCGGTTTGGGCAAGGTGCTGGGCGCGTCGATGCGCAACGGTTCCTATCAGCGCGCGGTGCGGCGCATCACTCGGCCGTCATGAGCCGCAGCCGCTATAATTAGCCTTTGTTTATCTTCGTTTACGGCCGTTTTTGAGACTTTTACGGGTGATCCGGCCAGTAATGCGTTTTACACTTGGGGCAAAGCCACATTCCATTTTTGGCGCGCAGCCGATTCTGCCGCGCCCTGACCCTATTGAGGTGATATGAACGAGTCATACGTACTTGCTGAAGTCAGCAATGAGAACCAGACGCTGGTCGCGGTGGTTCAGCAAGATCACCGGGCAGCCTATTTTTACATCTATCCCGCCGAAGCCTACAGCGATCGCTATCAGGTGCGCGCCTGCTGGCTGCGCAACCTGGCCGCCGCGCCGCTGCAGGAGGATCGCGCCGCGTTGGAACAAGGGCAGCCGCCGATGCTGGCGGCGGAGTTTTGCCGCAACCTGGAAGGGGAAGCGCCGCTGAACCCGGAAGGGCTGATGGTGGTGTGGAGCGAAAGCGACGACGGCGCGGCCCTGTGGTATTACGGCCAACTGCTGGCGGTGATCCCCGGCTGGAGCCTGTATATCGACCATTCGGTGTGCTATTCGGCCAGCTGCATCAAGGAGAGCCCACTGGCCTATCCGCTCGGTTCGGCCTCGACCAACACGCAATATGCGCAGGCGGAAAGCACCCGGCAGTTTTGGCGCAGCTGGCAGCGTGAAGAGGGCAATCCGTGGCCGAAGATGCAGCGCGATTTTCAGGCGCGCTATGAGCAGCATTTCGGCCCTTCGGTAAAATATTACGCCATCGATCAGGGCAAGTGGCCGCCGATGGCCATCACTCAGCACGAGCGCGACGGCATCTATTACTTCCTCACCATGGGGGTCAGCATCCGGCCGATGCCGTGGGTGGAGATCCTGTTCAACGACGAGGCTTCGCGCTATCGCCGCATGGAGATGGCGATCGCCATCGACAGCCAATACATGACCGAAGACAACGCGGTGCAGATGGCCAGCGCGCTGGCCGGTTTCGCGCACGCGCCGTGGGCGCGGTTGACCTGGATCGGCGAAGGGCACACGCTGGAGTCCGACGTGGCGCCGTTGGGCTACGAAGGCTATATTTTATCGTCGTCCTTCTATCCGCATCACGCGCACCTGGCGTTGCCGCAGCAGTACGGCGACCCGGTGAACCTGTTTTGGGCCAGCCCGGTGTTTACCGCCGAGCGTCAGCTGGCGCACGCCACGCCGAACGGCGGGCACGATCTGGTGAACCGGCTGCGCGAGCAGGGCGTTGACCACATTTTCCGCCCGCGCCAGCCGGTGTGCTGACGCCATTTATCTTCTCTTCGGGAGCCGCCATGACCACCGCGCTGTTGATTATCGATGTGCAGGAAGGGTTGTTTACGCCGCCGCCGGCGGATGCCGCGGGCACCGTTGCGCGCATCAATCAGTTGAGCGAGCGCGCCCGCCGGGCGGGCGTGCCGGTGATCGTGATTCAGCACCACACGCCTGACGACGAACTGCCGCACGGCAGCGCCGCCTGGCAAGTGCTCGCGGCGCTGAAGGTGGCGCCGGGCGACCATCGGGTGGATAAAACCACGCCGGATTCCTTCCTGCGCACCTCGCTCGGCGCGTTGCTGATCGCCAACGGCGTATCGCAGCTGGTGGTTTGCGGCTACTCCACGCCGTTTTGCATCGATACCACGGTGCGCAGCGCCGCGGCGCGCGGCTATCCGGTGACGCTGGCGGCGGATGCGCACACCTGCCACGACAAATCCTATGCCGACGGTTTGCTGATCCGCACCCACCATAACGAGACGCTGTCGAATATCGACAGCTTCGGCGTGCCGATCCGCGCCGTGCCCGCGGCGGACATCGTGTTCTGAGAACGGAAAACGGGGGCCAACGCCCCCGTTCGTTATTTCAGGCCCGCCCGCCGCGCCGCCACCTTGGCCAGCGCCGCCCAGTCCAGATCCGCATCCCCCTGCGCCATCGCGTCGAGGAAGTTGTCTTTCAGCACCCCGGCGAACGGCATCGGCGTATGGCTGTCGGCGCCGGCGGCCAGCGCCAGCCCGACGTCTTTCAACCCCAGCGCCAGCCGGAATCCGGCGGGTGAATACTTCTCTGCGGCGATCAGCGCGCCATAGCCCTGATAGGCCGGGGCGGCGAAGACGGTGCCGCTCAGCATCTGCAGGTAGTCGGTGCCGGACACGCCATAGTTGCGCACCAACGCGCTGCCTTCCGCCATTGCTTCAATGGCGCTGGCCAGCGTAAAGTTGGTGGCGATTTTGACCACGTTGGCCTGCGCCGGATCGGCGCCGAAGTGCCAGGTTTTCTGGCCGAGGGCATCGAACAGCGGCTGCGCTTGCTTCAGCCGCTCGCTATCGCCGGCCGCCAGAATATTCAGTTTGCCGGCGGCCGCCACATCGACCCGTCCCAGCACCGGCGCGGCGAGATAACCGATGCCGTGCTCCTCATGCAGCGTCGTCAAACGTTTGGCGAGTTCGACCGAGATAGTCGCCATATTGATATGCAGCGCGCCCGGTTTCATCCGTTGCAGCAATCCGCTGTCCACCACCACCTGCTGCGTGGCGGCATCGTCGGCCAGCATGGTGATCAGCACGTCGGCATCGGCCAACTGTTCCGGCCGTTCGGCCTGCCGCGCGCCGGCGCTCACCAGCGGCTGCGCCGCCTGCGGCGAGCGGTTCCATACCGTTAAGGCGAAGCCCGCCTGCAACAGGTTGGCCGCCATGGCGCTGCCCATCCCACCCAGTCCGGCAAATCCGATCTTCATCATGCGCTCCTTTTTCAGGTTGAAGGTTTTACCCTAGCGCGCCAGGCCAGGAACGCAAATGCCGGAGTGTAACGCCGTCTTACGCGCCGGCGGTGGGCTATTGACGCGCTGCCGCGGCGGGTATACCTTGATGGCATGAATATATCGATGCACTCCACCCACAATCAGTCATGGTGGCGCCTCTTCTGAGGCGGCACGAGTATTCACATCTCTTTTTAATGCCGCCGGTTTGGCGGCATTATTTTTTGTGGCGTTGATCCGGCGGTCTACAGACCTTCAGGAGCACTGTCATGAGCTACACCATTCTTACCGGCGATCGCGCCACCGGCCCACTGCATTTAGGCCACTTCGTCGGCTCGCTGCGCCAGCGCGTCGCACTGCAGCACCAGCATAACCAAACGGTGATGGTGGCGGATCTGCAGGGCCTGACCGACAACGGCAACAACCCGCAAAAAATCAGCGCCAACGTGCTCAACGTCGTGGCCGACTATCTGGCGGTTGGCATCGATCCGCACAAGACCACGATCTGCCTGCAGTCGGCGCTGCCGGCGTTGGCCGAGCTGACGATGTACTACCTCAACCTGGTCAGCGTGGCGCGGCTGGAACGCAACCCGACGGTGAAAAGCGAAATCGCCGAGAAGGATTTCGCCCGCAGCCTGCCGGCCGGTTTTCTGATCTATCCGGTCAGCCAGGCGGCGGACATCACCGCCTTCGGCGCCACCCACGTGCCGGTCGGCGAGGATCAACTGCCGATGCTGGAGCAAACCAACGAGATCGTGCGGCGCTTCAACCACATCGTCGGCCAACCGATATTAACGGAGTGCCAGCCGCTGTTAAGCAACGTCGGGCGTCTGCCGGGGCTGGACGGGCAGGGCAAAATGTCGAAATCGCGCGGCAACGCCATCCCGCTTGGCGCCGGCGCCGACGAGGTGCACAAGGCGGTGATGAGCATGTTCACCGATCCCGGCCATCTCAACGTCAGCGATCCCGGCCGGGTGGAGGGCAACATGGTGTTCACCTATCTGGACGCCTTTTGCGAAGACGCCGCGCTGGTGGCGGAACTGAAGGCGCACTACCGCCGCGGCGGGTTGGGGGACGTGAAGATCAAACGGCTGCTGGAGGATTGTCTGCAGAGCCTGCTCGAACCGATCCGCACCCGCCGCGCCGAATTCATCGCCGATAAAGGCGAGCTGACGCGCATCCTGCAGCACGGCACCCTCCGCGCGCATCAGGTCAGCCAGCGGACGCTGCAGCAGGTCAAGGCGGCGCTGGGGCTGGACTTCTTCACCCTGGCGTGAGGCGTACACCGGGGCGGCACGCGTCACGCCCCGGCCATAAAACCATCATCCCACTGTCATAAACTTATCCGTTAATAGGTGCCCATAATGATTAGCCACTGAAACCAGAGAAATCATATGGCTCAGGCACTGTTAAAATTGGCGCAGCACGAGTTCCCAGGGCAGCACGCCGCCGCATCCCGCAAAGTGTTATCGGTAAAGGGGCTCGGCAAAGCTTACAAAGCGCAGCAGCGCGTGCTGGATGACATCAATTTCGATCTGCACGCCGGCGAATTCGTGGCGGTGATCGGCCGCTCCGGCGCGGGCAAGTCCACGCTGTTGCATACCCTCAACGGCACCATTCCTTCCAGCTGCGGCGAGATGCTGCACTTCGAAGACGATGGCGTGGCGCAGGATATCGCCCAGCTTGCCGGCCGCCAGATGCGCCAGTGGCGCGCGCGCTGCGGCATGATCTTCCAGGACTTCTGCCTGGTGCCGCGGCTGGACGTGATGACCAACGTGCTGCTGGGGCGCCTGAGCCACACCTCCACCCTGAAATCCTTCTTCAAACTGTTCGATGACGCCGACCGCGCTCGCGCCATCGAGCTGTTGCAGTGGCTCAACATGCTGCCGCACGCGCTGCAGCGCGCCGAGCACCTTTCCGGCGGTCAGATGCAGCGCGTCGCTATCTGCCGCGCGCTGATGCAAAACCCGCAAATCCTGCTGGCCGATGAGCCGGTGGCGTCGCTCGATCCGAAAAACACCCGCCGCATCATGGACGCGCTGCAGAAAATCAGCGAAGACGGCATCGCGGTGATGGTGAACCTGCACTCGGTCGAACTGGTGAAAGAGTATTGCTCGCGGGTGATCGGCATCGCCCACGGGAAGATCGTGTTTGACGGGCATCCTTCGCAACTGAACGAACGGATCCTGCACCAGCTGTATGGCGAGGAAGCCAATCAGATCCATTGAAGCACTTTTGACCTTTACCCTTTACACACAAGGCACACCTGATGAAAAAAGTATTGAGTCTGACCACCCTGATGGCCGGCGCGATGATGGTATTTAATGCTGCCGCAGCGGATGCGCCGAAAGAGCTGAACCTGGGCATTCTCGGCGGCCAGAACGCCACCCAGCAGATCGGCGATAACCAGTGCGTGAAGCAGTTCCTGGATAAAGAGTTGAACGTCGATACCAAGCTGCGCAACTCGTCCGACTATTCCGGCGTGATCCAGGGCCTGCTGGGCGGCAAGATTGACCTGGTGCTGAGCATGTCGCCGTCGTCGTTCGCCTCGGTCTACATCAAGGATCCGAAAGCGGTGGACATCGTCGGCATCGCGGTCGACGACGTTGACCAGTCACGCGGCTACCACTCAGTGGTGGTGGTGAAGGCCGGCAGCCCGTACCAGAAACTGGAAGACCTCAAAGGCAAGGCCATCGGCTTCGCCGATCCGGATTCGACCTCCGGCTTCCTGATCCCGAACCAGGCGTTTAAAAAGCTGTTCGGCGGCACGGTCGACAACAAATACAACAACACCTTCTCCAGCGTCACCTTCTCCGGCGGCCACGAGCAGGACATCCTCGGCGTGCTGAACGGCCAGTTCGAAGGCGCGGTGACCTGGGCGTCGATGATCGGCGACTACAACACCGGCTACACCAGCGGCGCGTTCACCCGCATGATCCGCATGGATCACCCGGACCTGATGAAACAGATCCGCATCATCTGGCAGTCGCCGCTGATCCCGAACGGCCCGATCCTGGTGAGCAACTCGCTGCCGGCCGACTTCAAGGCCAAAGTGGTTACCGCCATCAAGAAGCTGGATAAAGACGATCACGCGTGCTTTATCAAAGCGATGGGCGGCAAACAGCACATCGGCGACACAACCCTGGCGGAATACCAGACCATCATCGATATGAAGCGCGAGCTGACCAAAGGCGACCGTTAATTCCCGGCTGCCTCGGCCGTTCGAATGAAGGGGTTCAGCATGCTGAACCCCTTGTTCCATCAAGATGGAAGACCTGCTTTGAATACCGATTTCGCACACTATTACCAACGGATCCGCAGCAAGCAAAAGCGCGAAGCGCTGCTGTGGTCGCTCGGGCTGGTGGTGTTGTACCTGGGCGCCGGCAACCTCGCCGAGTTCAACCTGCACACCGTCTGGGTGTCTATTCCGCACTTCTTCGACTATCTGGCCGAAACCGTGCCGACGCTGCACTGGAACCTGCTGTTCGCCGACGGGCGCACCGAAGGCTCGCTGGCTTACTGGGGCTATCGCCTGAACATCCAACTGCCGCTGATCTGGGAGACCCTGCAGTTGGCGCTGGCGGCGACCATTCTCTCGGTGCTGGTGGCGACCGTGCTGGCATTTCTGGCGGCCGGCAATACCTATACTCCGGCCTCGGTGCGGCTCGCGATCCGCACGCTGGTGGCGTTCTTGCGCACCATGCCGGAGTTGGCGTGGGCGGTGATGTTCGTGATGGCGTTCGGCATCGGCGCCATTCCCGGCTTCCTGGCGCTGGCGCTGCACACCATCGGCAGCCTGACCAAGCTGTTCTACGAATCGATCGAAACCGCCTCCAACAAGCCGGTGCGCGGGCTGGCGGCCTGCGGCGCCACGCCGCTGCAGCGCATGCGCTTCGGCCTGTGGCCGCAGGTGAAGCCGGTGTTTCTCTCCTACAGCTTCATGCGGCTGGAGATCAACTTCCGCCAGTCGACCATTTTGGGGCTGGTGGGGGCGGGCGGCATCGGCCAGGAACTGATGACCAACATCAAACTCGACCGTTACGATCAGGTCAGCATGACGCTGCTGCTGATCATCGTGGTGGTTTCCGTGCTCGACTACGTGTCGGGCGAGCTGCGCAAGCGCGTGGTGGAGGGGGCAAAATGATAGCGGGCACTCCGGCATCGGCGGAAACGCTGCGCCAGCTAAAACAGCAGCATCCGGCGATCTTCGCGCAGCAGGGGCGCTACCTGCGCACCGTCGGCCTGATCGCCTTGGCGATCGTACTGTACTACGTGTTCTTCTTCTTGGTCTTCGGCATTAGCTGGCCGCAGTTTATCAACGGCTGCCAGCAGCTGGGGCGCTATTTCCTGCGCATGTTCGTCTGGCACGACTTCGCCAACTGGCCGTTCATGTACTACTTCCAGCAGATCGGCATCACCATCGCCATCGTGTTCGCCGGCACCATCACCGCGTCGCTGATCGCGCTGCCGCTGTCGTTCTTCGCCGCGCGCAACGTGATGTCGACGCCGCTGCTGCGGCCGATTTCGGTGCTGGTGCGCCGCTTGCTGGACGTGCTGCGCGGCATCGACATGGCGATCTGGGGGCTGATCTTCGTGCGCGCCGTCGGCATGGGGCCGCTCGCCGGGGTGTTGGCTATCGTGATGCAGGACGTCGGGCTGTTGGGCAAACTGTACGCCGAAGGCCATGAGGCGGTGGACAAGTCCCCCAGCCGCGGCCTGACGGCGGTGGGCGCCAACGGGTTGCAGAAGCACCGCTACGGCATTTTCACCCAGTCGTTCCCCACCTTCCTGGCGCTCAGCCTGTATCAGATCGAGTCCAACACCCGCTCTGCGGCGGTGCTGGGCTTCGTCGGCGCCGGCGGCATCGGCCTGGTGTACGCGGAGAACATGCGGCTGTGGAACTGGGACGTGGTGATGTTCATCACGCTGATCCTGGTGGTGGTGGTGATGATCATGGACAAGGTCTCGTCAATGCTGCGCAACAAGTACATCATCGGCGAAGACATCCCGCTGTATCAGCAAAAAAGCCAAATCGATTGAGAAACCCCTTTCCGATCCCTATACTGCCGCACATTCAAGGTGTGCGGCCATACCCGTCATACTTGGAGCTGCCTCTTTGTTGGCTGCATTTGCGCGCCCCGGTCACATAGCTAACTATGCTCCGGGGGCTTACAAATTTGCCGCCGCGATGCAACTCCAATTATTTTGGGTATGGGGCATTTTTTACAATGCGCACGTCCCCGTTAGACAAATAAGGCAATGCAATCCCATGATGAACAACGACGTGCTGCGCAGCGTGCGCTATATGCTGAGCATTAACAACGCCAAAATGGTCGAGATTATCAAACTGGACGATTTTGAGGTGGCGGTGTCGGCGATGGACGCTTACGTGATCAAAGAAGGCGAGCCGGGCTACGAGAAGTGCCCGGACGAAGTGATGGCGCACTTCCTCAACGGCCTGGTGTTCTTCAAGCGCGGCAAGGACGACAAGTTCCCGGCGCCGGCGGTTGAACTGCCGATCACCAACAACCTGGTGCTGAAAAAGCTGCGCGTGGCGTTCGAGCTGAAAGACACCGACATGCACCAGATTTTCACCGCGGTGGACTTCCGCATCTCCAAGCCGGAGCTGAGCGCGCTGTTCCGCAAAGAGGGCACCAAGAACTACCGCCCGTGCGGCGATCAGATGCTGCGCTACTTCCTCAAAGGGCTGGCGCAGCGCATTCGCGGCGAGTAACGCGCAGCGTTCACCGAACATCAGGCGCAATCGCAAGGTTGCGCCTTTTTTATTGCCCCTCTCCCGCCCGCCGTTGTTGTACTGGCCCTCAGCCATCCGCCATTGATGGTGGGCGTGCCGCCCGTCCGGTTACTTTCTCATGGTCAATTCAGTCACCCAAACCATGAGGAAAGCAGGATGCCAACCATCACGAAAACCCAATCACTTTACACCTTGACCCGGCCGGTCTGGCTGGATGCGGCGGGCATGAGCAAGGGCATCGATCACGATCGCCAGCATCTGGGCATCATTCTCGCCGCCGGGCAGGTGCTGCGAGTACGCCAGACCAACGCGGCGTTTACCGGCAAGCTCACGCTGCGCTTGCTGAATGACGACAGCAAAACGGAGGCGGAATTCAGCGTCGGCGCGAGCTGGGTCGAGGCCCAGATCAATGCCGTCTCGGTGCCGTTCATCGATACGCCGTATGGGCAGGGCGAGCCGGCGCTGGAGTTCGAGTATCCGGACACGGCAAAAGCGCTGCCGGTTTATCGCCGTGGCGAAAACGAAACCGCGTTCTTTGCCCGCTGGGACGAGCGGGACGCCGAGTTTGCCCTGGTCGATGCGGAGTACGCTGTGTTGCTGGTGCCGAAAATCAGTAAACCGGCGCTGAAGTCGCTGGGCGAAGCGAAAAACATCGACGGGCTGATCGCCTACTACGATCGCATTTTCACTTTCTATAATGCGCTGACCGGCGTTTCGTTCGAGGCTGAACACGAATCCGATCGCAATATTCGCAACCGCTACTTTATGAAGGCCGATAAGCACGGCGCCGGCGCCGCGTATTACGGCGGCCGCTGGACGGCGGAAACCAGCAACTCGGTCAGCAGCTTCTGGCTGACGCCGAAAGACAGCAACTGGGGCAGCCTGCATGAGATCGCGCACGGCTATCAGGGGCACTTTATGGGCGACAAATATTTCTCCACCGGGGAGATGTGGAACAATATTTATGCCGCTTGCTATCAGGACGTGATGCTGGGGGAACGCAAATACCAGGAGGGGTGGCTGTATAATTACGGCAACGCGGCCGGCGTCGAGAAGAAAATCATCGATTTGATCGCTCAGGGTACGCCGCTCAACCAGTGGGATCTGCGCTCCAAGCTGTTCTTTGCGATGCTGATGGTCGACAAGGCAGGCAAGAACGCCTTCACGCACTTTAATCAGCAATATCGTCAAAGCTGCAATACGCCGGGCTTCGTGCCGTCGGAACATGCCTTGCTGGACCTGCTGTCGGCAAGCTTCGCCGCGGCCGGTGAGCAGATCGACGTGACGCCTTTCGTCGAGCTGACCGGCGGCGTGATCACCCAAGCGCAGCGCGATCGCAACGCGTTCAGCCACGCCAAGGCGGTGTATCCGCTGTATCAACTGGTGGACGCGCAGAGTTTGCCGGCGCTGCAGGCGCAGCTGAAACTGGATTCCTCGCTGCGGCTGGTCGATTCCTGCCAGCTCAAGGCCAGCGGGCTGAAAGGCGACGTCACCCTGAGTCTGGATATCGATGACTTTGCGCAGATCTACGGTGAAGACCTGATCCTGATGGAAGGGGCGCGCTATGCCCACAAAATCCGTATCGACGCGCCGACCCTGGCCCTGACTGCGCTGCCGATCGGCGTGTATACCTTGCGGTTGCCGACCGGCAAAGATCGCAAATATCGGCCGACGGCGGGTTACCTGACGGTGAAGCAGGGGAAAAACGCGGTGACGCTTCGTTTCGAGCGCAAAGCCGCTTCGCCGATCGTTTCGCAGGAGATCAACCTGTTGGGCCTGAGCGATGCGGTCTTCGCCACCGTGGTCGTCGATCGTGCCAAAGGGGCGCTGGTGGTTGACGTGACCAGCACCACGCCGCACGCCTACTTCCCCGGTGAAACCTATGCCCGGGTGACGCTGCGCGATCGGCAGGGCGCGGTGCGCTTCAGCAAGGAGATTCAGGGCACTCAGGCTACGTTAAGTCATGACGAGCTGCCGTTTGCCGAGGGCGATGACATCGAGATTTACCATGTAGAGCCGAGCCGGGTGCGTTTGAATCCGCCGGCGGCCGGCGTCATCGATAACAAAAACAAAACCAACGTACTGCGTATCGAAACCCGCGGGCTGAAAAATCCGGCGTTGCCCGGCGATCCCGAGCAAGCGCTGCTGGCGCGCCTGGAACAGGCGGCGCAGCGTTTGCGCCACCTGCTGCCGGCTTACTACGCGCCGTCGTCGTCGTTCAAGGATGATATTTATCTGGCGATCGGCGCCTTTGCCGAGCCGCAGCGCGAGTCATTGTTGGCGACCTATCGGGATTGCCTGCCGGCCGACAATACGCCGCCGGGCGCTCACGTCGGCAATGCGTTTACCGTGGCGTGCAAAGGGATTGGCGATCGCCAGTTTCTGACCTGCGCCGTCGATCTGATGAAAAAAACCGTGACTGTGACGCTGGCGGCGGGGATTGCTCACCACTACTTCACCGACAGCTATGCCTTCCTCAGCGTGACGGATGCGGACGGCAACGTCTTGCTCAGTTACGACGTCATCGGCAGCCAGAATCAACCGGCGAAAACTTGGGTGTTGCCGTTGTCAGGCTACGGCGGTGAGGTGATCCATCTGCGGCATGAAGAGCCGGACAACCGTCTGGCGATCGTCAACGAAATGCAGCACCTGCGGTTGGCGGAGAAGGGCAAGCAACAGACCTACTGCATTACGCCGGTCGGTTTGAAACGCATCAACGACTGAGCCACATCGGCCTCGGGGCGGCGAGTGTCGTCGCCCCGGTTTTTTCTCTGCGCCATCCCGCCATTGCACTCTTTTTGTTCCCCGCTGCGCGCCGCTGGTGCAGCCCGTTCGCCGCCGTCGTCATAAGTTTTAATTATAATTCATTGAAATCATGAGATTAAAAACTGGCACGCCGGTTGCTCTGTTGAATCCCATCTTGTGTACCAGATGGAATTCAGTCGATGAGCGAACCTGTTGAAGCGTGCGGTTTTACCCTCAGTGAATGGCAGCACCATTATCAAACCCGCCCGGCGAGCGAGCGCCTCGCCTGCGTCAGTGCGACGATCGAAACGTTGGTCGCCGGCCTGAACCCGGACGATAACGCCTGGCTGTATCTCGCCACGCCGGCGCAGCGCGAGCAGCAGTATCAACAGCTGGCGCAACGGCTGGCGGCGGTCGCCGGCGATCTCAGCCGCCTGCCGCTGTTCGGCGTGCCCTTCGCCATCAAAGACAATATCGACGTCGGCGGCTGGCCGACCAGCGCCGCCTGCCCGGCGTTCACCTACCAGGCCGCGGCGGACGCTACCGTGGTCGCCCACCTGCGCGCCGCCGGGGCGATTGCCCTTGGTAAAACCAACCTCGACCAGTTCGCTACCGGGTTGGTGGGCACCCGCTCACCTTATGGCGCGGTGGTCAACAGCTTCGACAGCCGCTACGTCAGCGGCGGTTCCAGTTCCGGCTCCGCCTCGGTGGTGGCGCGCGGCCTGGTGCCGTTCGCGCTCGGCACCGACACCGCCGGTTCGGGGCGTGTGCCCGCCGGGTTCAACAACATCGTCGGGCTGAAGCCGACCAAGGGGCGGTTGTCCAACCGCGGCGTGGTGCCGGCCTGCCGGTTGAACGATACGGTGTCGGTTTTCGCGCTGACGGTGGCCGATGCCGCGCTGGTGGCGGAACTGGCGAGCGGCTTTGACGCGGCAGACCCGTATTCCCGCCCCGATCCGCATACCGCGCCGGCGGATATCCCCGCCGCGCCGCGTTTCGCCGTTCCCGCCCAGCTGGAGTTTTTCGGCGACGTTCAGGCCGAGCGGGCGTTTCACCGAGCGCTGGCGCAGCTGCAGGCGGGCGGCGCCACGCTGGAATCCCTCGATTTCGCGCCGTTTCGCACTCTGGCGGAACAGCTGTATTACGGCCCCTGGGTGGCGGAGCGCACCGTGGCCATTGAGCAGGTGCTGGAAGCGAGCCCGCAGGCCATCGATCCGGTGGTGCGCGGCATCGTCGGCAACGGCCTCGGCTACAGCGCCTGCGACGCCTACAAGGCGGAATACCTGCGCGCCGAGCTGGCACGGCAAATCGCCCAGCGGCTGGCGCCGTTCGACGCGCTGGTGGTGCCGACCGCGCCCACTATCCGCACCCTGGCGGAGATGGCGCAGGAGCCGGTGCTGTTCAATTCGCAATTCGGCACTTACACCAATTTCACCAACCTGGCCGATCTGAGCGCGCTGGCGCTGCCGGGGCCGCTGCGCGAAGACGGCCTGCCGGCGGGCATCACCCTGATTGCGCCCGCCTGGCATGACCGGGCGCTGGCGGCGTTTGGCCTGCGCTGGCAATGGCAATGCGCCTTGCCGCTCGGCGCTATCGGCCGTGCATTGCCGCCGCAGCCGGCGCCGGCCTCGTCTTCGGGACACGTGCGTCTGGCGGTAGTGGGCGCTCACCTTAGCGGCATGCCGCTCAACGTCCAACTGACGCAGCGCGATGCGGTGCGGGTGGAACAAACCGTCACCGCTCCCTGTTACCGCCTGTACGCGTTGGCCGATACCGAGCCGCCGAAGCCGGGGCTGGCGCGCGCGGCGCAGGGGGCGGCGATCCGCGTTGAGCTGTGGGACATCCCGCTGGCCCGTTTCGGCGAGTTTGTGGCGGAAATCCCGGCGCCATTGGGCATCGGCACGCTGCTGCTGGCGGACGGCCGACGGGTGAAGGGGTTCATCTGCGAAGCCTGGGCGCTGGAAGGCGCCACGGATATCACTGAGTTTGGCGGCTGGCGTGATTATCTCGCCAGCGTTGAGGGGGCATGAACATGTTTACTACCGTACTGATCGCTAACCGCGGCGAAATCGCCTGCCGCGCCATTCGCACCCTGAAACGCCTGGGCGTCACCAGCGTGGCGGTTTACTCCGACGCCGACCGCAATGCGCCGCACGTCACCGAAGCCGACAGGGCGGTGGCGCTCGGCGGCGACAAGGCCGCCGACAGTTATCTGCGCATCGACAAGATCCTCGCGGCGGCCGCCGCCACCGGCGCACAGGCGATCTACCCCGGCTACGGCTTTTTGTCCGAGAGCGCCGAGTTTGCCGATGCCTGCGAAGCGGCGGGCATAGTCTTTATCGGCCCGACGGCGGCGCAGATGCGCGAGTTCGGCCTCAAGCACCGGGCGCGCGAGCTGGCGGCGTTGGCCGGGGTGCCGATGACGCCGGGCACCGGCTTGCTGGAGAGCGTTGAGCAGGCGGTCTCGGCCGCCGCGCGCATCGGCTACCCGGTGATGCTGAAAAGCACCGCCGGCGGCGGCGGCATCGGTCTGACGCGCTGTGACGACGAGGCGGCGCTGCGCGACGCGTACGACAGCGTCAAACGGCTGGGAGAGCAGTTCTTCCGCGACGCCGGCGCCTTTATCGAACGCTTCGTCGATCGGGCGCGCCACGTCGAGGTGCAGATTTTCGGCGACGGCCAGGGGCGGGTGGCGGCGCTCGGCGAGCGCGACTGTTCGCTGCAGCGGCGCAACCAAAAGGTGGTGGAGGAAACCCCGGCGCCGCATCTGCCGGCGGCGACCCGCCAGGCGCTGCACCGGGCGGCGGTGGCGCTGGGCGAGTCGGTGAATTACCGCAGCGCCGGCACCGTAGAGTTTATCTATGACGCCGCGCGCGACGAGTTTTACTTTCTGGAAGTGAACACCCGCTTACAGGTCGAGCACCCGGTCACCGAAATGGTCACCGGCCTGGATCTGATCGCATGCATGCTGCAGGTGGCGGCGGGCGACGCGCTGGATTGGGCGGCGCTGCAACGCGCGCCGCAGGGCGCGGCGATCGAAGTGCGTCTCTATGCCGAAGATCCGCTGAAAAACTTCCAGCCCAGCCCTGGCGTGCTGACCGAGGTGCATTTCCCTGACGACGTGCGCCTCGACGGTTGGGTGGCGACCGGCAGCGAAGTGTCGGCGTTTTACGACCCAATGATCGCCAAGCTGATCGTGCACGGCGCCGATCGGGCGCAGGCGCTGGAAAAACTGCGCGTGGCGCTGGCGGCGACCCGTTTGCACGGCATCGCCACCAACCTCGACTATCTGCGACAGGTGATCGCCACGCCGCAATTTCAGCGCGGCGACGTCTGGACGCGCCTGCTGGACGATGTGCGTTTCCAGCCGCACTGCCTCGAAGTGCTGCAACCCGGCACCTACAGCAGCGTGCAGGATTATCCCGGCCGCCTCGGCTATTGGGACATCGGCGTGCCGCCGTCCGGCCCGATGGACGACTTCGCGTTTCGACTGGCCAACCGCATCGTCGGCAACCACCCGGCGGCGGCCGGGCTGGAGTTTACCCTGCAGGGGCCGACGCTGCGCTTTCACTGCGACGCCACCATCGCGCTGACGGGCGCGAGCTGCCCGGCCGAACTGGATGGCGAGGCGGTCGCCTACTGGCGGCCGATCGCGGTGCGGGCCGGGCAGGTATTGACGCTGGGGCGTGCTACGCAAGGCTGCCGCACCTATCTGGCGGTACGCAACGGCTTTGACGTGCCGGTGTATCTCGGCAGCCGCTCCACCTTCGCGCTGGGCCAGTTCGGCGGCCACGCCGGGCGCACCTTGCGCGTGGCGGACATGCTGGCGATCGCCCAACCGGCGCTGGCGGCCAGCACCACACCGGCGCCGATCGCCGCGCCGCAGGCGATGGACGACAGCCTGATCCCGCACTACGGCGACCAGTGGCACATCGGCGTGCTGTACGGGCCGCACGGCGCGCCGGACTTTTTCACCGCTGAATCGATAGAGGCCTTCTTCGCCACCGACTGGCAGGTGCATTACAACTCCAACCGCCTCGGCGTGCGCCTGGCGGGGCCGAAGCCCGAGTGGGCGCGGGAGGACGGCGGCGAGGCCGGTTTGCATCCTTCCAACGTGCACGACTGCGAGTACGCCATCGGCGCCATCAACTTCACCGGCGACTTCCCGGTGATCCTGACCCGCGACGGGCCGAGCCTTGGCGGCTTCGTCTGCCCGGTGACCATCGCCAAGGCCGAACTGTGGAAAGTGGGGCAGGTGAAGCCGGGCGACCGCATCCGGTTCCATCCGATCGGCTTCCGGCAGGCGCAGTCGCTGGAGCAGGCGCAGCTCGGCAGCATCGAAGCGCTGGCGGCGGTGAAGGCCATCACCCTGCCGCCGCCGGATCTGGCCCCGGCGGAGACCGTTTCCGCCGCGGTGCTGGCGGCGCTGCCGGCGGCGGACGGGCGCCCGGCGGTGGCGTATCGCCAGGCGGGGGACGGCTACATCCTGATGGAGTACGGCGACAATGTGCTCGATCTGGCGCTGCGGCTGCGCATACATCTGCTGATGCAGTCGCTGCGGCAGGAGGCGATCCCGGGCGTGGCGGAGCTGGCGCCGGGCGTGCGTTCGCTGCAGATCCGCTACGACAGCCGACTGATAAGCCAGGCCGACCTGCTGCAGCGCCTGCTGGCGCGCGAACGGGCGCTGGGGGACGTCAGCCGCCTGAAGGTGCCGACGCGCACCGTCTGGCTGCCGATGGCGTTCGAGGATTCGGCCACGCTGGGGGCGGTGGATCGCTATCAGCAGACGGTGCGCGCCTCGGCGCCCTGGCTGCCGAACAACGTCGATTTCATTCAGCGCATCAACGGTCTGAGCCAACGCGAGCAGGTGCGCGACATTCTGTTCGACGCCAGCTACCTGATCCTCGGGCTGGGAGACGTCTACCTCGGCGCGCCCTGCGCGGTGCCGCTCGATCCGCGCCATCGCCTGCTGAGCTCCAAATATAACCCGGCGCGCACCCACACCGCCGAAGGGACGGTCGGCATCGGCGGCATGTACATGTGCATCTACGGCATGGACTCGCCGGGCGGTTACCAGCTGGTCGGGCGCACGCTGCCGATCTGGAACAAGTTTCTCAAAAACCCGCAGTTCACCGCCGGTGAACCCTGGCTGCTGCGCTTCTTCGATCAGGTGCGCTTCTATCCGGTCAGCGAGCAAGAGTTGGACGAGCAGCGCGAAGCGTTCCGTGAAGGGCGCATGCAGGTGCGCATCGAAGAGAGCGAGTTCGACTTCGCCGCCTACACCCGTTTCCTGGCCGACAACGCCGAGGCGATCGCCGACTTCCAGCATCGCCAGCAACAGGCGTTCAGCGCCGAAGTGGCGCGCTGGCGCAGCGATGACGACGAGGCCGAGGCGCAGCTGTTGCCGCCGGAGGAAGAAGACGCCATCGACGGCGATCTGGTCAGCGCCGATCTGAACGGCAGCGTGTGGAAGATCCTGGTGGAACCGGGGCAGGCGGTGGCGGCCGGGCAGCCGCTGATCGTGGTCGAGGCGATGAAAATGGAGCTGGCGGTCACCGCGCCGCGCGCCGGGATCGTTAAACGCATCAGCTGCCGGCAGGGGCGGCCGGTCGGGCCGGGCGACGCCCTGCTGTGGCTGGAAAAGGCGGTCTGAACGGAGGAGCGATGATGCAAATCACCAACGGAGAGCACAAGGCGCGCCCGGAGGGGCTGGCGGAGCGCATTTATCTGCAGCTCAAGGCCGACATCTTCGAGTTTCGCCTGCTGCCGGGCGATCGCTTCAGCGAAAGCGACGTGGCGCAGCGCATGGCGGCCAGCCGCACGCCGGTGCGTCAGGCGCTGTTTCGGCTGGAGCGCGAAGGCTATGTCGAGGTGCTGTTTCGCAGCGGCTGGCAGGTGCGGCCGTTCGACTTCGCCTACTTCGAAGAGCTGTACGACCTGCGCATCGTGCTGGAACAAGAGGCGGTGAAACGGCTGTGCGAACGCCCGGCCGGGGAAACGCCGGACGCGCTGGCGGCGCTGAGCCATTTTTGGACCGCAGCGCCGCGCCTGGCGGACGGCAAGGCGGTGTCGCAGCACGATGAGCAGTTTCATCAGGCGTTGGTGGCCGCGGCGGGCAACGGCGAAATGGCGCGCATTCACCGCGAGCTGACAGAAAAGATCCGCATCATTCGCCGGCTGGATTTCACCCAGCAGGCGCGGGTGGACGCCACCTACCGCGAGCACGCCGCCATTTTGCAGGCGATCCTGCGGCGGCAAAGCGGGGCGGCGCAAACGCTGCTCGGCGAGCACATCGCCGTCAGCAAGGCAGAGGTACGAAAAATAACGCTGCACATGTTGCACCAGGCGCGGGCTCAGCAGCCTGCGCGCTCGGCGCAACAATTTTGATTTCACACACATCGGGAGTTTGAACTATGCAACGTCGTCGTTTTATCAAAGCTTTTGCACTGTCCGCCGCCGCGATCGGCATGGGCCTGGCCTGGAGCGCGCAGGCCGCCGACACCATCAAGGTCGGCATTCTGAGTTCGCTCTCCGGCACCATGGCGATTTCCGAGACGCCGCTGAAGGATGTGGCGCTGATGACCATCGACGAGATCAACGCCAAAGGCGGGGTGCTCGGCAAAAAGCTGGAGCCGGTGGTGGTGGATCCGGCCTCCAACTGGCCGCTGTTCGCCGAAAAGGCGCGCCAGCTGCTGAGCCAGGACAAGGTGGCGGCGGTGTTCGGCTGCTGGACCTCGGTGTCGCGCAAGTCGGTGCTGCCGGTGTTTGAGGAGCTGAACGGACTGCTGTTCTACCCGGTGCAATACGAAGGCGAAGAGATGTCGCCGAACGTGTTCTACACCGGCGCGGCGCCGAACCAGCAGGCGATCCCGGCGGTGGAATACCTGCTGAGCGAGGACGGCGGCGGCGCCAAGCGCTTCTTCCTGCTGGGCACCGATTACGTCTATCCGCGCACCACCAACAAGATCCTGCGCGCCTTCCTGCACAGCAAAGGCGTGCAGGACAAGGATATCGAAGAGGTCTATACGCCGTTCGGCTACAGCGATTACCAGACCATCGTCGCCAACATCAAGAAATTCGCCGCCGGCGGCAACACCGCGGTGATCTCCACCATCAACGGCGATTCCAACGTGCCGTTCTACAAAGAACTCGCCAACCAGGGCGTCAAGGCCACCGACGTGCCGGTGATCGCCTTCTCGGTCGGCGAGGAAGAGCTGCGCGGCATCGACACCAAACCGCTGGTGGGCAACCTGGCGGCCTGGAACTACTTCGAATCGCTGGATAACCCGACCAACAAACAGTTTGTCAGCCAGTGGAAAGCCTACGCCAAGGCGCACAATCTGCCGAATTACGCCACCGCGGTGACCAACGATCCGATGGAAGCCACCTACGTCGGCCTCCACATGTGGGCGCAGGCGGTGGAAAAAGCCGGCACTACCGACGTCGATAAGGTGCGTGCCGCGATGGCCGGGCAAACCTTCGCCGCGCCGTCGGGCTTCACGCTGACCATGGACAAGACCAATCACCACCTGCACAAACCGGTGATGATTGGCGAAATCGAGGGCAACGGGCAGTTCAACGTGGTGTGGCAGACCGAAGCGCCGGTGCGCGCGCAGCCGTGGAGTCCCTATATCGCCGGCAACGACAAAAAACCGGATTACCCGGTGAAAGGCGGCAAGTAACGTCACTCAGCGCCGGCGCGGCTCGACGCGCGCCGGCCCAACAGAAGAGGCAGCTGATGCAATCTCCGTTTTTATCCTCTCTGCGCGCCGGGCTGTGGCTGTTGTGCGCCTGGCCCCTGCTGGCGCAGGCCGGGCCGGCCGATGAGTTCGCGGCGGCCAATCGCGCGCAGCAGGCCAAACTGCTGCAGGCGTGGGCGGCCGAGCCGGATCCTGCGCGCCTGCCGTTGCTGCAGGGGCTGCAGCAGGAAACCGTGTCGATCGACGGGGCGAAACGCGCCTTTATCCGCCAGGGCGACCGCTATCTGCCGCTTGAAGGTGAGGCGGCCCCGGTTGGCGAGCCGAAGAAGGTGTGGCTGAACAACCGGCTGCGCATTCTGATCGCCAATGCGTTGTCGGCGCAGCGGCTGGTCAGCGCGGACGCGGCGGTGCGGCTGCAGGCGGCGACCGCGCTGCAGCGCGAGGCGCAGGCCGAGCAGTTGCCGCTGTTGACCCGGCGGCTGGCGCAGGAGAAAGACCCGCAGGTGCGCGACGCGCTGAGCATTGCGCTGGCGAACCTGCAATTGGCCGACGCCAGCCCGCAGGTGCGCTTCAATGCGGTGCGGCTGCTGGGGGAATCGGGCGAGCCGGAAACCCGCGCGCGGCTGCAGGCGTTGACCGACGCGGCCAATGAGCCGGACGCCGCGGTGCGCGCCGAGGCGCAACGCAGCCTGCAGCGCGTGCAGCACCGCCTGATGATCGGCGATCTGCTCGGCCAGGCGTTCAGCGGCCTGTCGCTCGGTTCGATCCTGCTGCTGGCGGCGCTCGGCCTGGCGATCACCTACGGCCTGCTCGGCGTCATCAATATGGCGCACGGCGAAATGCTGATGCTCGGCGCCTATTCGGCCTATCTGGTGCAGGGGGTGTTTCAGCAATTTGCGCCGCAGTGGCTGGCGCTCTATCCGCTGGCGGCGCTGCCGGTGGCGTTCGCCATCACCGCCGGGATCGGCATGGCGCTTGAGCGTACGGTGATCCGCCACCTGTACGGCCGGCCGCTGGAAACCCTGCTGGCCACCTGGGGCATCAGCCTGGTGCTGATCCAACTGGTGCGGGTGCTGTTCGGCGCGCAGAACGTCGAGGTCGCCAACCCGGCGTGGCTGTCGGGCGGCGTGCAGCTGTTGCCGAATCTGGTGTTGCCGTGGAACCGCATCGCGGTGATCGCGTTCGTGCTGCTGGTGCTGGCGTTGACCTGGCTGTTGCTGAACAAGACCCGGCTCGGCATGAACGTGCGCGCGGTGACGCAAAACCGCGCGATGGCGGCCTGTTGCGGCGTGCCCACCGGCCGGGTGGACATGCTGGCCTTCGGGCTGGGATCCGGCATCGCCGGGCTTGGCGGGGTGGCGCTGTCGCAGTTGGGCAACGTCGGGCCGGAGCTGGGGCAAGGTTACATTATCGACTCGTTCCTGGTGGTGGTGCTCGGCGGCGTCGGCCAACTGGCGGGGACGGTGGCGGCGGCCTTCGGTCTCGGCATCGTCAACAAGATCCTCGAACCGCAGATCGGCGCCGTGCTGGGCAAGATCCTGATCCTGGTGCTGATCGTTCTGTTTATTCAAAAGCGTCCGCAGGGGCTGTTCGCCCTTAAGGGCAGGGTGATTGACTGATGAGCCAACCATTGACCGTAACCGGCGTGCAGAAAGCGCCCCGGCTGGCGTTGAGCATCGGCGGGTTGGCGTTGCTGGCGCTGCTGGTGATGCCGTTCATGACGCTGTTGCCGGCGGATCATCCGCTGGCGGTGTCCACCTATACCCTGACGCTGGCGGGCAAGATCCTGTGCTACGCGGTGGTGGCGGTGGCGCTCGATCTGGTGTGGGGCTATGCCGGGCTGCTGTCGCTCGGCCACGGGCTATTCTTCGCGCTCGGCGGCTACGCCATGGGCATGTACCTGATGCGGCAGGCGGCGGGCGACGGGCTGCCGGCGTTTATGGCGTTCCTCTCCTGGAATGAGCTGCCGTGGTTCTGGAGCGGCACCCAGCATTTCGCCTGGGCGCTGTGCCTGATCGTGCTGGTGCCGGGCCTGCTGGCCTTCCTGTTCGGCTACTTCGCCTTCCGCTCGAAAATCAAAGGGGTGTATTTCTCGATCATGACCCAGGCGCTGACCTATGCCGGCATGCTGCTGTTCTTTCGCAACGAAACCGGCTTCGGCGGCAATAACGGCTTTACCGGTTTCACCACGCTGCTCGGCTTTCCCATCACCGCCGCTGGCACGCGGGTGGCGCTGTTCCTGGCGACGGTGCTGCTGCTGGCCGCCAGCCTGGCCATCGGCTTTGCGCTGGCGCGCAGCAAGTTCGGCCGGGTGCTGACCGCGGTGCGCGATGCGGAAAACCGGCTGACCTTCTGCGGCTACGATCCGAAGGGCTTCAAGCTGTTCGTCTGGACGCTGTCGGCGGTGCTGTGCGGGCTGGCCGGCGCGCTCTATGTGCCGCAGGTCGGCATCATCAATCCCGGCGAAATGTCGCCGACCAACTCGATCGAGGCCGCCATCTGGGTGGCGCTCGGCGGGCGCGGCACCCTGGTGGGGCCGCTGCTCGGCGCCGGCATCGTCAACGGCGCCAAGAGCTGGTTCACCATGGCCATTCCCGAATACTGGCAGTTCTTCCTCGGTCTGATGTTTATCGTCGTCACGCTGTTTCTCCCGAAAGGAGTGATTGGCCTGCTGCGCCGGAGGAAAAGCTCATGAAGGCGATGCAAGTGACCGACGAACTGTTTACCCACCCGCTGCCGGCGGATAAATACCGGCAGCAAACCGATCCGGTGCTGCAGCTCGACAATGTCAACGTCAGCTTCGACGGTTTTCGCGCGCTGACCGATCTGTCGCTGCGCATTGGCGTCGGCGAACTGCGCTGCGTGATCGGCCCCAACGGCGCCGGCAAGACCACGCTGATGGATGTGATCACCGGTAAGACCCGGCCGGACAGCGGCAGGGTGTTTTACGACCAGACCGTCGATCTGACCCGGCTGGCGCCGATGCAGATCGCCCATGCCGGCATCGGCCGCAAGTTTCAAAAACCGACGGTGTTCGAGGCGCTGACGGTGTTCGAAAATCTGGAGATCGCCCAAAAAACCCGCAAGTCGGTATGGGCCTGCCTGCGCGCCCGTTTAAGCAGCGAACAGCGCGACCGCATCGACGAGATGCTGAAGACCCTGCGGCTGGGGCATGAGCGCCACCGGCCCGCCGGGCTGCTGTCCCACGGGCAGAAACAGTTTCTCGAGATCGGCATGCTGCTGGTGCAGGAACCGCACCTGCTGTTGCTCGACGAGCCGGCGGCCGGCATGACCGACGCTGAAACCGACTACACCGCCGAACTGTTCCGCGAGCTGGCGGGCAAGCATTCGCTGATGGTGGTGGAGCACGATATGGGGTTTGTGGAGACCATCGCCGATCGCGTGACGGTGCTGCATCAGGGGCAGGTGCTGGCGGAAGGATCGCTGGCGCAGGTGCAGGCCGATGAGCGAGTTATTGAGGTATATCTGGGGCGCTGAGGAGGCGTAATCATGCTGCAGGTAGAGGAATTGAATCAATATTACGGCGGCAGCCACATTCTGCGCGGCCTGTCGTTCGAGGCGCGCATCGGCGAGGTGACCTGCCTGCTGGGGCGCAACGGCGTGGGCAAGACCACGCTGCTGAAATGCCTGATGGGGCTGATCCCGGCGCGCAGCGGCAGCGTCCGTTGGCGGGGCGAAGCCATCACCGGTAAAAAGCCGCATCAGCGGGTGCAGGCGGGTATCGCCTATGTGCCGCAGGGGCGGGAGATTTTTCCGCGCCTGACGGTGGAGGAAAATCTGCTGATGGGGCTGGCGCGTTTTTCCGGCGCCGACGCGCGCGCGGTGCCGGATCCGATCTATGAACTGTTTCCGGTGCTGCGGCAAATGAAGGATCGGCGCGGCGGCGATCTCTCTGGCGGGCAGCAACAGCAGCTGGCGATCGGCCGGGCGCTGGCCTGCCGGCCGCAGCTGTTGATCCTCGACGAACCGACGGAAGGGATCCAGCCTTCGGTGATCAAGGAGATCGGCGCGGTGATCAAACAGCTGGCGGCGCGGGGCGATATGGCGATCCTGCTGGTGGAGCAGTTCTATGACTTCGCCGCCGATCTGGCGGACAGCTATCTGGTGATGTCGCGCGGCAGCATCGTGCAGCGCGGCGCCGGCAGCAATATGGAACAGGACGGCGTCCGCGGGCTGGTGGCGATTTAACGTTGGGTCAGCTGAAAAAGGATTGGCTGAGCGGATCGCGGGAATGATGCAGCACTCTGATGATATTCACCTCCCGCCTGTGCTGTCGAAAATAAATCAGGTGGTTGGCGACGGGCAATACCCATAGGCCGGGGCCGATTGCATCGATGTTTTTGCCGAGTTGGTGGTGGCTAAGGTTATCGAAAGCCTGATGCAGGCGGCGCAGATAATCTTCGGCCACCTGCAAGCCAAAGTGCGCCAACCCGTAAAAATAGATCTCTTCCATATCGTCCAACGCTTTTGGACGAACGGTTACTCTCCTGCGCATCCTTTTGCTTTGCTCCGTATTCTTTCCATGAACACATCACGATCCCATTCGACGGCTTCGCCGCTGTTCTCTCCTTCGGCGATCAAGCGCCTAAGCTCTTCCAGTTTTGAGGCGGCGGTACGTTCGCGCAAAGTGCGCACGGATTCGCGGATGACTTCGCTGGGCGTTCGGTAATCGCCGCTGGCCACCAGGTCTTCGACGAAGCTACGCAGTTCGTCACCCAGATCTACCGTTAGTGTTCTGCCCATTGTTCCTCCTCACTTTCGGCTATGCTGCGTCATTGTAAGATTAGTTCTTACATTGTGCACGTCAAACTATCAGGATCTCAATAGCGGTCCCGTCATGAGGACGGGAGCCACCCGTTTATTCATTAAGGATAACCATGAACGAAATCACTGTGTCACGCCTCGGTTGCATCGTCCTGTCTCTGTTTCCGGCCCTGTGGGGGCTGTTTAGCCTGTTGAACAATACGGCGGATTTCGCCGGCACCGCGCGCAATGCGGTGGGGCCGCTGCTCGCCATGCAGGATACTTATCAAACGCCGGGGCTGATGTGGCGCGCGATCCGCGCCGACTGGGCCTGCATGTTGGGGTTGGCGGTCATCACTACGCTGGAAGCGCTGGCCGGCCTATTCGCGGCCGCGGGCGTGGCGCTGATGATCGGGCGATTGAAAGGCCCTTATGCCGCCTTCGCCAAGGGCAAAGCCTGGGCGATGCTGGGGGCGCTTTGCGCAATTGCGGTGTGGGGCGTCGGTTTTATGGTGGTCGCCGGCGACTGGTTCATGGCCTGGCAGGCCAAGAAGGATCCGCTGGCGGTGCAGCTGGGGGCGCTGATCTACCTGGCGCCCAATGCGTTTGCCTTGCTGTTCCTGATGCTGCAGCGGGAGCCGCGCTAAACGACGGCGGAGCGGGGCGCGGTTACAGCGCCTTGCTCATATACCAGATGCCTATCGAGCCCTGGGCGCTGGTGTAGCAGGTCTCGCCACAAATGCTCAATCCCTGACGCTGATAAAAACGTTGGGCGCGGGTGTTGCGTTGCAGCACTTCCAGCCACAGCGTTTTTTGCCGGCGCTCGATGGCCCGCAGCTGCACCTGTTCGTACAGGCGCTGGCCATAGCCGTTGCCGGCATGGCCCGGCAGAAAATAGATTTTCTGCAGCTCTGCGCCGCGGGTTTGCGTTGGCGCCAGCAGGCTGTCGACGTTGAGCCGCGCATAGCCGACGAGGGCGTCATTCTCATAGGCCAACAGCCAGCACACGTCGGGATCGCGCAGCGTCCGTTCCAGTGCGGAGACGGAAAAATCCTCCGCCAGAAAGGCCTCCAGCTCGTGCGGGTAGCGCCACAGCTCACCGAAGTGGGCGCGATAGGTGCGGATGCCGATATCGCGCACCAGGGTTAAATCTTCCAGCAATGCCTGACGAACGGTGAACATCAGTGCCCCTTTGAGTAAGAAAAATTACAGCCGTTGTTCCAGATGCCGGTGAGGCACCATCGCCTGATGCAGAATGGTGAGAACGGTGATGCCGGCAGGGCGGTTGCGGTAGTAGATCCTATGGCTGGCGTAAGGAAAACTGTGTATCTCTTCGCCCAGATCGTGGAAGTGAGCTTTACCCGCTTCCGGCATATCTGCCAAATGATGCATGACCTCTCTCAACTGCTCAAGATAGCGGCGAGATTGCGCTTGGCCCCAGTGCTCGATGGTGAAATGACGAATAGCCAGCAGATCTTGTTGGGCCTGCGGGGTGAGGCGAAACGCGGGCATCTCAGTCTGTTTCATCGGTGAGCAGACGGTTGAAGAAGGCATCGCCGTCTACCGCCTTACCGGCGTCTTCCTCGGCGGTAGCCTGCGCGATTTTTTGCTGCAGTGCGCTTAATTTGAGATCTTCCAGCGCCTGGTAATCTTCTACAGACATGACGACGGCGACCGGTTTGCCGTTGCGATTGATTTGCACCGGTTCACGCTGCGCCTTGAGCAGCAAATCGCCGAATTGGGTTTTGGCCTCGTTCGCGGTGAGTGCGTACATTTAATCGCTCCAGTTAATTAAATCGTTCGATTTAACCATTATACGGCGCGATGAAAAAATCACCAATGCTATTCCGGCGGGCAGGTTTCGTTGGACAGATGCCGCGGCGTTTCACGGCGAAAACCGAGGCCGATGATGCGGCCGAACAGGCGCGGCAGCCAGCGGCTGTTGCCGACGCGAGCGATCAGGCGCGAGCCGCCCGCCGCGCGGCGTTCGCCCGGTTTGCGCTGGCTCATTTTGATCTGCAGAAACTGGATGGCCCGGGTGGGAAATTCACGCCGGCGCTGCACGCTCAGCAGATGCTTCAGCTGCAGCCGATGCTGGCGCAGCGGCGGGATCAGAGCGTTGGCGGCGGCCACCGCGTCCTGAATCGCCAGGTTGACGCCCACGCCGCCGATCGGCGACATGGCGTGCGCGGCGTCGCCGATGCACAGCACCCCCGGTTTGGCCCAGCGATCCAGACGATCGATGCGAATGCTCAGCAGTTTTACCTGATCCCACTCGACGATCTCCTGCAGGCGATCGTCCTGAAATGGCGCCACCTCGGCGAGGTGCAGCAAAAATTTCTCCAGCCCGCTGCGGCGGATCGCGTCGAAGCTGCCTTTGTCGATCGAGTAACCGCACTGCCAGTAGTCGCCGCGATCGATCATGATGAAGTTCTGTTTCGGCCCGGTGTGGCCCATTGACCAGGCCGGATCGCCCGGCTGCTTGCTGAGCTTCATCCACACTACGTCGCGCGGCGCGCCGAAGGATCGGCTGCTGAGCGCCGCCTGTTCGCGCACCACCGAGTTGCGGCCGTCGGTGCCGACCACCAACTGGCTGCGCACGCGGATCGGGCCTTCCGGCGTGTCGGCCAGCACGCCGCACACCTGGCCGCGGTCGTACAGCAGCTGGTGAACTTGCGTCGAGGTCAGCAGCCTGAAGTTGGGGAAGGCGGCGGCCTGCTGGGCCAAAAAGTTGAGGAACTCCCACTGCGGCATAAAGGCGATAAATTTGCAGCGCGTCGGCAGGCGGGTGAAATCCGCCAGCTTGATGTCGCGCCCGGCGACTTCGGCGTGCAGGGACTCCGCACGCTGGTGCGGCAACGTCAGCAGTTCGTCGAGCAGGCCCAGCTGGTGCATGACTTCCAGCGTCGACGGGTGAATGGTGTCACCGCGAAAATCGCGCAGGAAGTCGGCGTGCTTCTCCAGCACCGTCACATCGATCCCCGCCCGCGCCAGCAGATAGCCGAGCATCAGCCCGGCGGGGCCGCCTCCCACGATGCAGCAGGTGGTGGCGTAAGGTGTGATTGGTGATGACGACATGACGGTTGACCCCGGATAGCGGCCCGCATCCCGCGAGCCGCAAATGAATATGCAATTTTGATAATGATTATCAATATCAAGTTTGACTGTCAACCCGCGGCGCAGTGTGGTCAAAGGGCGCGGACAGATGGCCGACGCGGAACAGTTGACCGTTTTGCGGCCGCGCCTGCGGCGGTTCACGCCAGACATCCAGCCGCACTAACCGCCACTCGGCGGGATCGAACGCCACGATGGAGGCCAGCGCGCCGGGTGCCGCCTGCTGTTGCCGACGCAGCGCAGGCAGATCGCTGTAGGGGGCGATGGCCCTTTCCTGACAGGTCGCCCAGGCGGCCTCGGCCAGATGAGGACGATCGAAATGCGCCAGCCACGGCAGCCAGTGATTGACGCGCGGCCAGCCGAACGCCTGGCTGAGGCCCCTGAAACCCTCGCCGATCAGGAAGTCGCTCATGCCGGCGCCGCTGTTCCACAGGTAGAAGGGAGCGTAGAGATTCTCGGCGCTGCCTTCGCTGCGCTGCGCGTACAGATAGGCTTTGACGATCAGCTGCGGGCAGGCGTCGAGCCGGTGGCCGACATCGGCGATGCGGCGGCGGACGATCGCCATGTCGTAATCGGCGGGCAGGGTGAAACGGTATTGCATCGCGAGCATAAGGATTCTCCTGAAAGACATTGACCGGGAGAGCGTGACACGCCATCTTTATTAGTAAAATCGGTATTATTTTGATTGATAGTTCAGAAAATCAGGATGGTCAGCATGGGGCGAATCACGTTCGATCTCGAGGATTTACGCAGCTTCGTCACCGGCGTCGAGCTGGGCAGCTTCGCGAAGGCGGCTGAACGGCTGGGGCGTTCGACGTCGGCGGTCAGCGCCCACCTGAAAAAGCTGGAGCAGCAGGTCGGCGCGCCGATCCTGCGCAAGGCCGGACGCGGCATGGTGATGACCGAGGCGGGGGAGACCCTGCTCGGTTACGCGCGCCGCCTGCTGGAGCTCAATGACGAAGCCGCCGCCGCGGTGCGCGGGTTGGATCTGCAGGGCACGGTGCGGCTGGGGCTGCAGGAGGATTTCGGCGAGACGTTTCTGCCGCAGGTGTTGGGCAGCTTCGCGCGCGCCAATCCAAAGGTGAGGATCGAGGCGCGCATCGCGCGCAATGCCGAGCTGATCGACTGGGTGCTGAAAGGCCAGCTGGATCTGTCGCTGGCGTGGGATGGCGGTCTGAGCACGCCGTTTCATCAGGCGCTGGGGCAGCGGCAGTTGCGCTGGATCGCGTCGCCAGGCTTCGCGCTGGCGCCGTGGCGAGAAGGGGATGAGCCGTTGCCGTTGGTGATGTTCGACGCACCCTGTCTGATGCGCAGCGCGGCGACGCAGGCGCTGGATCGCGCCGGCATTCCCTGGCGCATCGCCTTTACCAGCCGCAGCCTGAACGGCGTGTGGGCGGCGGTGAGCGCCGGGTTGGGCGTCACGGTGCGCACGGCGGCGGGTTTGCCGCCCGGCCTGTCGCCGCTGGCCCCCGATCTGCTGCCCGTTCTCGGCCAGCTCGGCGTGGTGCTGCACCGCGCCGAGGATCAACCTTCGGCCGCCGTGCAGCGGCTGGCGCAGATCGTGGTCGAGCGGATCGAAACCTAATCTTGGGCGATCGGCTGCTTGCCGCTCAGCTGGCCCCATTCGCTCCAGGCGCCGTCATACAACTTGACCTGCGGCGCGCCGAGCGACAGCAGGCCAAACGCCAGCACCGCCGCCGTCACGCCGGAGCCGCAGCTGGTGATGATCGGGCCGTTGATGTCCACCCCCTTGTCGCTGAAGGTTTGGCGCAGCGCCTCCAGCGATTTGAAGCGGCCGTTTTCCAGCAGCTCGCCGTACGGAATGTTGATGCTGCCGGGAATGTGGCCACGGTGCAGGCCGGGGCGCGGCTCCGGCGCTTCGGCATGGAAACGCGGCGCGGCGCGCGCGTCGAGAATTTGCACCGGTGTGCCTAACGCCTGTTCCACTTGCCGCATATCCACCACCGCGTCGGCGTTGAACCGGGCGTTGAACGTCTGCGGTTCAGGCTGCGCCGGGCCGGTTGCCAGCGCCTGGCCTTGCGCGGTCCAGCCGTTGAGCCCTTCGTCCAGTACGTAAACATGCTGGGCGCCGAAATTGCGGAAGGTCCACCAGCCGCGCGGCGCGGAGAACTGGTTACCCTCATCGTAAATCACCAGGGTATCGCGCTCGCTGATGCCCAGCTTGCCCACCGCCTCGCCAAACTCCGCCGCCGTCGGCAGCATATGCGGCAGCGCGGTGTTTTTGTCCGCCACGTCGTCGATGTCGAAATAGACCGCGCCGGGGATATGGCCGCGTTCGAACTCAGCAAGCATGTCCTTTTTCGGCGTTAGCCCCACCGGCGACATCCGGACGTCGATCACCACCAGATTTTCATCGTTGATATGTTGCGCAAGCCATTGAGGGGTCACCAGAAACGGAGAGTTCATCGTTATTGTTCGCCTGTTGTGAAAACGGATTTTCACTATACACCAGGCCGCGCGGGGATGAAGTATGATGTTCAGTCAAAGGCAATGGGCCGGGAGCGAAGAAATCATGACGGATTGGGCGTTTGGCGGGGCCAAGATCGCACTGTTGTGCGGCGATCTCTTGTTGGTTTACCAACGGGACGACAAACCGGACATTCCGTGGCCCGGCCTGTGGGATCTGCCCGGCGGCGGGCGGGAAAACGGCGAAACGCCGCTGCAGTGCGTGCAGCGGGAGACGCAGGAAGAATTCGGCGTGGCGATCGCCGAACGTCAGGTTGTCTGGCGGCGGCGCTACGACGGCATTCTGCCCGGCTATCCCCCGACCTGGTTCATGGCCGGCGAGATCGCCCCCGCGCAGATCGCCGCCATACGTTTCGGCGACGAGGGACAGCGCTGGCGGATGATGCCGGTGGATCAGTTCATTCATCATCCGCAGGGCATCGACCATCTGCGTCGCCGGGTGGCGGAGTATTGGCGGCGGGGCGGTGGATGACGGTATTTCACCGCGTCGCCAGCCGGTTGATCTGCGCCGGTTCGATGATGCGCAGCGCGCTTTCCCGTCGCGCCACCGCGAGCATCGCCCGCCCGATTCGTTCGGTGCTGCTTACCCGGGCGGGAAACAGCCGCAATGCGCCGCGCCACAGCGGCTTGAACAGCCGATAGGCCAGATCGTAGAGGCGGGTTTTGGAGCGAATGCCGTGCAGCGGCACAATGGCGCCGGGACGGAACATCACCGCGTGGAACGGCAGCGCCAGCAGCGCGTTTTCGGTGGCGCCTTTGACCCTGGCCCACATGCTGCGGCCGCGTTCGCTGCTGTCGGTGCCGAGGCCGGAGACGTAGACGAAGACCATCGACGGATTCAGCGTCGCCAGCGGGCGGGCGGCGGCCAGCGTCAGATCGTAAGTCACCGCGCGATATTCAGCTTCACTCAGGCCGGAGGACGAAATCCCCAGGCAGAAGAAACAGGCGTCGTAGCCGGCGAGCTGCGGCGCCAGCGCCGACAGATCACGCAGATCGGGCAGGGAGAGCTGGCGCAGTTTGGCGTGGCTTTGCGCCAGCGGGCGACGGCCGATGCTGAGCACTTCGCTGACTCGCGGATCGCGCAGGCATTCTCGCAGCGCGCCCTGACCCACCATGCCGCTGGCGCCGAAAATAATCACTTTCATGCTCTGTTCTCCCACTGGCCGGCGGCGCGCTGCGTGCGCCAGCGGCTGGGCGTCAGCGCTTCCCACTGAATAAAGGCGCGGCTGAACGAATTCAGCTCTTCGAATCCCAGCACAAAGGCGATTTCGCCCGGTTCAAGGTCGGTTTCCGCCAGCAATCGGCAGGCGGTGCGGTGCCGGGTTTTGTCCAACAATTGCTGGTAGCTGTAGCCGTGCTGTTGCAAGCGGCGCTGCAGCGTGCGCGGGCTGAGATAGAGTTCAGCGGCCACGCTGTTGACGCTGGGGCGCTGGCCGCGCATGCTGCGGCCGAGGATCGCCATCACCTGCATCGGTAAGTTTTGCTCGGCGCGCACCTCGGCCAACTCGGCCTCCAGCTCCGGCAGCAGCTGCGCCAACATGTCCTGATCATAAGTGATGAGCGGCTGCCGCATCAGCGCGCGATCGAACACCAGCACGTCCTGCGGCGCATCGAATCGCACCGGGCAGCCGAAGTGGCGCAACAGCGGCGAGTGGGGATCGTGACGGCGTGTCACCTCAAGCGCTTTGGGCTGCAGCGGCAAGCCGGTGCCACGGCGGCACAGGGCGGTGATAGAAGCGAACATTGTATCGATCAATAATTCCGGCGTATGGTCTTCGATCATCGTCCAGCGCGTATGCAGCCGTATACTGTCGCCGTCTTCCTCCAGCATCAGTTCTTCCGGGCACACCAACCGTTTGTAGCGCGCGACTTTGCGCAGCGCTTCGCCCATCGTGGCGGAGTGCAGTGCGGCGACTGACGCGATATCGTAATGCTCCGGCGCGACGTCGCCGCCCAGCCGCAGACCAAAGGCGGGATCGTCGCTCAGTTGGGCGAGGGCGCGCCAGACGGCGAAGAACTGGTGGGTGGTCAGCCGCACTTTTATGCGCCGCTCGCTGAGCAGCCCGGCGGGCAAGCCGGCCAACTGACCGACCCGTTCGAGATCGACACCTAGCGCCGCGAGGCGCACCGCCAGCGCGCTGGAAACCGGAATTTGATCGCTGCTCATGGTTGTTGCCTGCCAGTGGTAAGAGAAGGCATTACTCTAAAACAGCCTGTCCGTGCGCCGATAATCCGATCGCGTCAAGATTTAATCTGATTGCGCCAAACTGTCGGCCGGCATCAGCGCCTGGATGGTGGCGCCGACCCGCTGTACCGCCTGTTCGATCTCCGTCGTCAGCGTCGGCGCATAGTTGATGCGCAGGCAGTTGCGATACTTGCCGGCGGCGGAAAAAATGCTGCCGACGGCGATTTGTACGCCTTGCTGTTCAAGATGGCGGTTCAGCCGCAGGGTGTCGAACGCTTCGTCCAGTTCGATCCACAGCATAAAACCGCCGCGCGGCCGGCTGACGCGGGTGCCGGCCGGGAAGTATTTCAGGATCAGATCGGTCATGCGGTCGCGGTTCTGCTGGTAGCGGGCGCGCATGCGCCGCAGGTGCTGCAGATAGTGCCCCCCGCGGATGAATTCGGCGATCGCCAGCTGCGGCTGGGTGGCGGTGGCGCCGGAGCCGATGAACTTCATGTGCAGCACCCGCTCCAGGTAGCGGCCGGGCGCGATCCAGCCCACGCGCAGCCCCGGCGCCAGCGTTTTGGAAAACGAACTGCACAGCAGCACGCGGCCGTCGTCGTCGAATGACTTGATGGTGCGCGGCCGCGGGTAGTGATAGGCGATGTCGCCGTAGACATCGTCTTCGATGATCGCCGCGTCGTGGCGCTGCGCCAGCGTCAGCAGCCGCTGTTTGTGGGCGTCGGGCATGATGTAGCCCAGCGGATTATTGCAGTTGGGCGTCAGCAGGATGCCCTTGACCGGCCACTGTTCCAGCGCCATCTCCAGCGCCGCCAGGCTGACGCCGGTGAGCGGATCGGTGGGGATTTCCAGCGCCTTGATGCCCAGACCCTTCAGCGTTTGCATGGTGCCGTGGAAGCAGGGCGAATCGACCGCAACGATGTCGCCGGGTTGGCAAACGGCGCGCAGCCCGGCGGAGATTGCTTCCTGACAGCCGGTGGTGATCAGCAACTGATCGGGGCCGATTTGGCAGCCGGAGTCCAGCAGCAGACGGGCGACCTGTTCGCGCAGCGCGGCCACGCCCTGAATGCTGTCGTAATACAGGCTGCGCAGGTCGCCGTGGCGGGCGGCGTTGCGCAGGGCGACGATCAGCGGTTTCATCGTCGGTTCGGCGATATCCGGCATGCCGCGCCCCAGCTGGATCAGGCCTTCGCGCGGCCGGCTGCGCACCAGTTCCAGCACCTGCTCCCATTGCGATATGTCCACCGGCCGCTGCACCGGCGCCGTCATGGCGGGCAGCTCGGCCTGCGCGCGCCGCGTATGCACGAAGTACCCCGACTTCGGCCGCGCTTCCACCAGGCGCTGTTCCTCGAGCAGCCGGTAGGCTTGCTGCACCGTGCTGATGCTGACGCCGTGCTCCTGGCTCAATGCGCGCACCGAAGGCAGGCGATGGCCGGCCGGATACAACCCTTGCTGAATGCGTTGGCTGAGAATGGCGGCCAGCGTGGCGTAGCGTGTCATACAGAGGCCTCTCATCGGGGGTAAGGATTAAAAAACCGGTACAGATACTTTCAAAATAAACCATTCAGCGGGTTTTTTGGCGCAGCTGTATGAAAAAAATAGCACCAGCGTGAATCTGTATTGTTTTTTGCCTGGCGCGCATCATCACTACCAGGCGAAAACATCAGGGGGAATAACAAGATGGCTCTGTTTACTGGCGCGCCGCGGCGGCGCTCATTCGGCGGGTCACGCTGGCGTCTGTATCTGCAACGCTACAGGACGCGAAAAGAATTATTATTGCTGGACGATGCGCGGCTGATCGATATTGGTTTGTCGCGTGCAGAAGCGCTGCGTGAAGGATGTAAACCTTTCTGGAAAGAATAGATAAGAGGAAAACCGATGCTGAGAGTCTTGGGCAAGGCTTCATCAATCAACGTGCGCAAGGTGTTATGGACCTGTCAGGAGCTGGGGCTGACGCTGGAACGGGAAGACTGGGGCAGCGGTTATCGCTCCACGCAGGAGCCGGCGTTTCTGGCGCTGAATCCCAATGGCCTGGTGCCGGTGCTGATCGACGGCGATCGGGTGCTGTGGGAGTCGAATACCATTTGCCGCTATCTGGCGGGGCGGGAGGGGCGCCGCGATCTGCTGCCGCAGGAACCCGGCGCGCGCGCGGCGGTGGAGATGTGGATGGACTGGCAGGCCACCGATCTGAACGGCGCCTGGCGCTACGTGTTCATGTCGCGGGTGCGTGGGCATGCGGATTATCAGGATGCCGCTAGCCTGGCCGCCGCCGAGCGCGAATGGAACCGGCTGATGGGCCTGTTGGACGCACATTTGGCGCAGCACGGCCCTTATGCCGCCGGCGCCGCCTTCACGTTGGCGGACGTGGTGCTGGGGCTGTCGCTGAACCGCTGGCTGATGACGCCGTTCGAGCGGCCGAATTATGCGGCGCTGGCGGCCTATCAGCAGCGCCTGCTGCAACGCCCTGGCTACGTGCAGCACGGCGCCAACGGTTTACCGTGATATGAAATAAACGGTTCATTTTATCTTGTCCGGATACGTCCCGTCGTGTCCGAACTTTCCTCGTTGCATCATCCCGTCAATGTTTCATGAACGGCATCACGAATATGAACTTTATTTTCCTGTGTGCTTGTTATTGAAATTTATATTCCATATAAACCCGTTATCAACCGGCGTGTTTCATTGAGCGACGCCTGGTTCTACACAGAATTTCGGTCACGGGAGAAAATGATGAAACAGGTACGCGTTGGGTTAATCGGCACCGGTTATATCGGGCGTTGTCACGCTATCGCCTATGCGCAGGCCGCCACGGTCTTTCCTCTGAAAGGGGAACTGGTGCTGGAGATGCTGGCGGAGGTGACGCCCGAGCTGGCGGCGCAGCGCGCGGCCGAATTCGGCTTTGCGCGTTCGACCGGCGACTGGCGGCAGTTGGTGGCCGATCCGGCGATCGATGTGGTGGACATCTGCGCCCCCAACTTCTTGCACAAAGAGATGGCGCTGGCGGCGATCCGTCACGGCAAGCACGTGTATTCGGAAAAGCCGCTGGCGCTGGACGCCGCCGATGCGGCGGAGATGGTGCAGGCCGCGCGCGCCAAGGGGGTGAAAACGCTGGTCGGTTTTAACTACATGAAAAACCCCACCAGCCAACTGGCGCGCGAAATTATCGCCAACGGCGAAATCGGCGAGGTGGTGCATTTTTACGGCACCCACAATGAGGATTATCTGGCCGATCCGCGCACGCCGATCGACTGGCACTGCCGCCGCGCCAGCGCCGGGTTAGGCGCGCTGGGGGATCTGGCGGCGCACATCGTCAATATGGCGCACTACCTGGTGGGCGATATTGTGGCGGTTTCCGGCGATATGCAGACCGTGATCAAACAGCGCCCGGATCCGCAGGACCCGACGCGGCTGCACCCGGTGGAAAACGAAGATCAGGCCAGCGCGCTGCTGCGTTTCGCCGGCGGGGCGATGGGCACTATCGAAACCTCGCGCATCGCCTGCGGGCGCAAGATGGGGTTGACCTATGTGGTCACCGGCACCAAAGGCACGCTGAGCTATACCCAGGAGCGGATGGCGGAGCTGAAACTGTATCGGCACGATGAACCGGCGGAGCGGCAGGGGTTCAAGACGCTGCTGGTGGGGCCAAAGCACCCGGACTACGCGGCGTTTTGCATCAGCGCCGGGCACGGCATCGGCTTTAACGATCAGAAGACGGTGGAGATCCGCGACCTGGTCAATGGCATCGCCGCGGGCGATCGCATGTGGCCGGACTTTGAAGAAGGCTGGAAAGTGTCTTGCGTGCTGGATGCGATAGCCGCCTCCGCCGAACAGCGGCGCTGGCTGGAGATCAACCTCGATTGAAAAGGAAATGGCGCTCTCCCGCGGACAGCGCCATTAATTTATTGTGTTGCTAGCTTAATAGCTTATTAAATTAATTTTATAATAAGTTATTGGCTTGATAACTTAGAACGAGAAGCACGAACAGCCGAACGCGCCCCAGAAGGCATTCTCATCCGACACCGGGATGCTGGAGCGGCGCGCGATGTCATGCTGGTGCGCGTGCACGCCGCACGGGCCGCAGCATTGATGCGCCTGGCTCACGACCCCGACGCGGGCCGCCGCCGACGGCGGCGCGGAGCGGTAATGGCCCGGCACCTGGGTGACCGGCGACCAGTCCGGCAGCACCGGCAGCGGCGGCGGCGCCAGCGGCGAGAAGCTGCCGGCGGCGTAGACCACTTTGCCGTCCACCACCGTCATCACCGACTCGATGCCTTTGATCTGCTCTTCAGGCACGCTGAAATAGTCCTGCGACAGCACCGCCAAATCCGCCAGTTGGCCGACCTTGATCTGGCCTTTTTTGCCCTGCTCGGTGGAGAACCAGGCGCTGCCTTGCGTCCACAGCATCAGCACCGTTTCGCGATCCAGCCGGGCGCTGTCGTCGTACATCGCCATGCCGCCGACGGTGCGGCCGGAGACCAGCCAGTACAGCGCCGTCCACGGGTTGTAGCTGGCGACGCGGGTGGCGTCGGTGCCCAGCCCGACCGGCAGCTCGGCCGCCAGCATTTTCGCCACCGGCGGCGTATGTTTGGTGGCTTCGATGCCGTAGCGGTCGGCGAAATACTCACCCTGGAACGCCATGCGGTGCTGGACCGCAATGCCGCCGCCCAGCGCCTTGACGCGCTCGATATTGCGCTCGGTAATGGTTTCGGCGTGGTCGAACAGCCAGTGCAGGCCGTTGAACGGAATATCGCGGTTCACCTTCTCGAACACGTCCAGCATGCGGCTGATGGATTCGTCATAGGTGGCGTGCAGCCGGAACGGCCAGCGGTGCTCCACCAGATGGCGCACCACCCGCTCCAGTTCGTCTTCGGTGCCCGGCGGCAGATCCGGGCGCGGCTGCAGGAAGTCTTCGAAGTCGGCGGCGGAAAACACCAGCATCTCGCCGGCGCCGTTGTGGCGATAGAAGTCGGTGCCCTGGCCCGGCTTGAGCATGTCGGTCCACAGCTCGAAGTCTTCCAGTTCCTGCTTCGGCCGCTGGGTGAACAGGTTATAGGCGATGCGGATGGTCAGCTGCTTTTTCTCGTGCAGCTCGGCGATCACCTGATAATCCTCCGGGTAGTTCTGGAAACCGCCGCCGGCGTCGATGGCGCTGGTGAGGCCGAGGCGGTTCAGCTCACGCATAAACTGGCGGGTGGAGTTGACCTGCTGTTCCAGCGGCAGCTTCGGCCCTTTCGCCAGCGTGGCGTACAGGATCATGGCGTTGGGTTTGGCGATCAGCATGCCGGTCGGGTTGCCGTTGGCGTCGCGCTGGATCTCCCCGCCCGGCGGGTTCGGCGTGTCTTTGGTGTAGCCGACTACCTTCAGCGCCGCGCGGTTGAGCAGCGCGCGATCGTAGAGATGCAGAATAAATACCGGCGTGTCCGGCGCCGCCTGGTTGATTTCGTCCAGCGTCGGCATGCGGCGTTCGGCAAACTGGAACTCGGTCCAGCCGCCGACCACCCGCACCCATTGCGGGCTCGGGGTGCGCAGCGCCTGTTCTTTCAACATGCGCAGCGCGTCGGCCAGCGAGGGCACGCCTTCCCAGCGCAGCTCCAGGTTATAGTTCAGGCCGCCGCGGATCAGGTGCAGGTGTGAGTCGTTCAGGCCCGGAATGGCGGTGTGGCCGTGCAGATCGATCACCTGGGTCTCCGGCCCGGCGTGCTGCATGACTTCGCTTTCGCTGCCGACCGCCAGAAACTTGCCGTCGCGGATGGCGACCGCCTGTGCGGTAGGATTTTGGCGATCGACGGTGTGAAACTTGCCGTTGGTGATGATCAATGAAGCGTGGTGGTTCATAACATTCTCCCGGCGAACCGCCTAGCGGCGGGTCAGCCATTGATGAAAAACGCGAGTCACGATAGGCATCCACAGGTACACCACCAGGGCGACCACGGTGGCGTCATTGAGAAAATGGCCGAGCAGCGTGCCGTCCAGCTGCGGCAGCGCCAGTCCCCAAAACCAGGGCACCAGATTGGTGGAAGGGAAGATCACCAGCAGGGTGATGATGAACTGCTTCCACTGGGGCGGCTGGCGCACGCCGGGGTTGGGCGGGGTAAACCAGAACTCCGCGCCGGGGCGGATCTCGATATGGTCGTTCTCCAGCAACAGCGGAGTGACTTCTTCGATGTATTGCTTGCGCAGCGGCGAGTTGAGCCAGCGGTAGAGATTGTCGAGATTGTCGAAGCGGACCAGCACCGTATAGGCCTGTTCGCTGTCGGATGGGCGGATGACGTTGACGCCCAGATGGCCGGTGAAGCCCGCGGCGTCCGGCATGATGCGGTTCAGCCAGGCCTCATAGGCCTGCTCGTTCCCCGGCGCCAAACGGTGGGTGATCACCAGCGTGACATGCTGCGGATGGGCCATAAAACCGACTCCTGAAAATACCCCGGCGCGGGGCCGGGGCAGGGGAATTATTTCACCGTGCGGGCCGGTGCGTGGTGCACCATGGTGTAAGCGTAGTCGACGCCCATGCCGTACGCGCCGCTGTGTTCGCGCACCAGCGCCATCACCGCGTCGTAGGTGTCTTTGCGCGCCCAGTCGCGTTGGTACTCCAGCAGCACCTGCTGCCAGGTCACCGGTACGGCGCCGGCTTGCACCATGCGGTCGATCGAACGTTCGTGCGCATCGACGGAGGTGCCGCCGGAGGTGTCGGTCACCACATACACTTCATAGCCGGCTTCCAGCGCCATCAGCGCCGGGAAGGTCAGGCAGACTTCGGTCCACAGTGCGGAGATCACCAGCTTTTTGCGGCCGGTGGCTTCCACGGCTTTGACGAAGGCCGCGTCTTCCCAGGAGTTCATCGAGGTGCGTTCAATCGGGGTGATTTCAGGGTGCACCGCCAGCAGTTCCGGCCAGATATAGCCGCTGAAGCTTTCGGTTTCGACCGAGGTGAAAAGGGTAGGGACGTTGAAAATCTTGCCTGCCTTCGCCAAACCAACAACGTTGTTTTTCAGTTGCTGACGATCAATATTAGCCACGCCGAAGGCCATTTGCGGTTGATGGTCGATAAAAATCAGTGCGGAATTGTCTTTATCAAGCAGTTGAAACTTGGACATAATTTACCTTCCCAGTGATATTTCGGTTGAACATCTGATGAGTGTAACGCCGATAAAACCCATGGTAGGCAGAGGGCGATTTCAAAGATACCGCAGAATTTTTGCCGACTTGTTGAGTTTTTTTATACACGGGAGAAAGCATGAGATTAAACCTGGAAGCGCTGCTGATTTTGGACGCGCTGGACCGGCACGGATCTTTCGCCGCCGCGGCCGCCGCACTGTTTAAAACCCCTTCGGCACTGAGCTATATGGTGCAAAAGCTCGAGAACGATCTCGACATCACCCTGCTGGATCGCTCCGGCCATCGGGCGAAGTTCACCGATACCGGCAAGCTGATGCTGGAAAAAGGGCGGGTGCTGCTGCGCGCGGCGCAGGATCTGGAACAGCAGGCGCGCTATGTGGAGAACGGCTGGGAAAGCGAGATTACGCTTGGGATCGACGCCTCCTTCCCGTTTGCCCGCCTGTTGCCGCTGATCGACGAGTTTTATCGGCAGCATCACCATACCCGGCTGCGTTTCAGCCACGAGGTGCTGGCCGGTTCCTGGGAGTCGCTGGTTTACGGTTGCGCCGACATTATCATCGGCGCCATCTGCGAGCCGCCGTCACGGGTAGGCTATGCGTTCAGCAGGCTGGGGCAGCTGGATTACGTGTTCGCCGTCGCGCCGCAGCATCCGCTGGCGGCATTGCCGGAACCGTTGCCGAAGGACGAAATCCGTCAGCACCGGGCGGTGGTGGTGCGCGACACTTCGCGCGTCAACGCGCCGCAGAGCCTGAATCTGCTGGAAGAGCAGGATACGCTGACGGTCTTCGGTTTCGACGCCAAACTGCAGGCGCAGCTGGCCGGGCTGGGCTGCGGCTATCTGCCGCGCGCCTTGGCGGAACCTTACCTGAACAGCGGCGAACTGGTGGCGAAACGCGTCGAATCGGAACGGTGCAGCGACATTGCCTATTTCGGCTGGCGGGAAAGCGCCAGCGGCCTGGCGGCCAAGTGGTGGCGCGAGCGGCTGCAGCGTTACGCGGATGACGGTGAGGCTTACCCAGCGGCGCAGTGAGGGCCGCTCGATAAGGATAAATCCCCCAATAAGGACATAGGGAATGAAAAAGACACTAAGCCTGTTGGCGTTGTTGCTGCTGAGCGGCTGTGGCGCCGGGGCCGGCCATCAGACCGGCACCCCGTTGCCGCAGACCCCGGCACTGGCCGCAACGCAGCTCAGTTACCCGGAGCGGGTGCATAACGCGGTGAGCCGCGAGCTGCGCTCGCCGGAGCACGCGCGCGGCCAACGCTGCACCATCAGCATACGGCTGCGGCCGGACGGCAAGCTGGCGAGCAGCAAGATCGTGAGGGGCGATGCGCCCCTGTGCGCGGCGGCCAGCGCGGCGGTGCAGCACGCGCAGTTTCCGCCGATGGCCAACGCCACCGAGTACGCGCTGTTCAACGCCGTGGTGCTCGATTTCGTTCCCTAAAGGGATGTGACCGACGGGCCGCTTGCGCGGCCCGTTTTTTCTCGTCTCGCCGTTTGCGTATTCACGCTTTTCTGCCAATAGTGTTTTCCGGGCATGCATTAAGATGATTTTTCATTGGCCGGCCAACGGGAGAAAAAGGCATGAAAGGCGAGCATCATTATCAGGTGGCGGTCACCTGGCAAGGGAACCTGGGGGCAGGCACGGAAGATTACCGCGCCTATGGGCGCGATCACCTGATCGGCGCCGCGGGCAAGGCAGACATCGCCGGCTCAGCCGATCCGGCCTTCCGCGGTGACGCGACGCGCTGGAATCCGGAAGATTTGCTGGTGGCATCGCTCAGCGCCTGTCACAAATTATGGTATCTGCATCTGTGTGCCACCTCGGGGATTTCGGTGCTGGCCTATCAGGACGATGCCGTGGGGGTGATGCGCGAAGACGCCGCGCGCGGCGGCTTTTTTACCTCGGTGACGCTGCGGCCGCAGGTCACAGTGCGCGATGGCGACGATCTGCAGCTGGCGCAACAGCTTCACGAGAAGGCGCATCACCTGTGCTTTATCGCCAACTCGGTGAATTTCCCGGTGGCGTGTGAGCCGCATGCCGCGTACGCAACCCGCTGAATTTTCACTTAGCTTTGCCATTTTCGTTATTTTGAACGTCGTTACGGCTCACGGATACTGGGGGGAAACTCCCCAACCGCGAGCCGCAGCATGTCCCACGCCCACTATTTGCACCCCGAACAACGCGACCGCATCCGGCGGCTTTATCAGCGTTGGCACTGGCGGCTGGAACTGCCCACCTGGGGGATTATGGCGGCAGTGTACGGCGGCTGGTTCGGCGTGGCGCATTATTGGCAGGCGCTGGGTCCGTGGCTTGGCGCACCGCTGCTGATCCTGCTGACCACCGGGTATATGTCGCTGCAACACGAGCTGATCCACGGCCATCCGACGCGCTGGCCGCGCGTCAATCAGCTGTTCGGCCTGTTGCCGCTGGCGGTGTGGTATCCCTACGGGCTGTATCGGGATTCGCATCTGCGCCATCACCGCAACGATCACCTGACCGATCCGCATGAAGATCCCGAAAGTTACTACTTCAGCGCCGCGCAGTGGCGGCGTTATCCCCGCCTGCTGCCGCTGTTGGCCGCGGTGCGCAATACGCTGATCGGCCGGGTGCTCCTCGGCCCGGCGCTGGATATCGTCACCACGCTGTTCGGCGCAGTGAAGACGCTTGCAGCGGGCGATCTGCGCGCCTGGGCGATGTGGCTGGCGCACCTGTCGCTGTTGGCGGTGCTGCTGTACTGGCTGCAGATGCAGGGCATCGGCGCGGCGTTTTACCTGTTGGCCATCAGCTACCCGGCGCTGGCGCTGACCAAGGTAAGATCGTTTTTTGAGCATCGCGCCGTGGACGCACCGCAGGCACGTTCTATTATTAATGAGGCGGGCTGGCCGTGGCGGCTGCTGTTTCTCAATCTGAACTACCATTTAGTGCATCACGATTTGCCCGGCCTGCCCTGGTATGGCCTGCGCGAAGTCTACCTGGCGGAACGCGAGGCGTATCAGCGCCGCAGCCAGGGATTCGTCGCGCAGGGTTATGGCGAGTGGCTGCGCGATTACGCGCTGACGCCGATCGACGTCGGCGTGCATCCGCTGAGCGCCGGCGAACGGCGGGAGGAACGCGGTGCCCGGCCGAAGAAAAAATTTATTGCGCGCTGGAAGCGCGTTTCTCAGGATTTTCCAACCGAACTGGCCCATGAGCCGGAAAACATATAACCAGAGGAAAAGTATGGCAATCACCTTATCACGCGGACGTTCCTTTGCCGTCGCGCTGGCTCTGCTGGCCGCCAGCGGTCTGGCGCAGGCGGCCGACTCGGTGCGCGTCGGCTCCAAGATCGATACCGAAGGTTCGCTGCTCGGCAACATCATCGTGCAGGTACTGGAAGCCAACGGCATTAAAACCACCAACAAGCTGCAGCTCGGCACCACCAAGGTGCTGCGCGGCGCCATCACCTCCGGCGAGATCGACATCTACCCGGAATACACCGGCAACGGCGCATTTTTCTTCTCCGATGAGAAAGATCCGGCGTGGAAGAACGCCCAGGCCGGCTTCGAGAAGGTGAAGCAGCTCGACTACGACAAAAACAAAATCGTCTGGTTGGACGCCGCGCCGGCCAACAACACCTGGACCATCGCCATTCGTCAGGACGTGGCGGACGCCAACCATCTCAAAACGCTGGCGGATCTCGGCAAGTGGATCAACGGCGGCGGCAAGTTCAAGCTGGCGGCCTCGGCGGAATTTATCGAACGGCCGGATGCGCTGCCGGCGTTCCAGAACGCCTACGGCTTCAAACTGAATCAGGATCAGCTGCTGTCCCTGGCCGGCGGCGACACGGCGGTGACCATCAAGGCGGCGGCGGAGCAGACCTCCGGCGTCAATGCGGCGATGGCCTACGGCACCGATGGCCCGGTGGCGGCGCTGGGGCTGCAGACGCTGGCGGACCCGAAAGGCGTACAGCCGATCTACGCGCCGGCGCCGATCGTGCGCGAAGCGGCGCTGAAGGCGCACGCCAATCTGCCTGAGCTGCTGAAGCCGGTATTCGCCTCGCTGGACGGGCCGACGCTGCAAAAACTCAACGCGCAGATCGCTGTGGAAGGCCAGGACGCCAAACAGGTGGCGGCCGCTTACCTGAAAGAGAAAGGATTTGTTAAGGGATAACGCCGAGGTGCCCCCTCTTGCTACGGAAGAGGGGGAAAACCGATGGCGCCGGAGAGTTTCTTTGACTATCGCCGTAAAACATCGCGTCTTGTTAACGCTGTTCGTGCTGTTGCTGCTGGCCGCCTTCGGCCTGCCGTTCCTCAGTTATGCCCCCAATCGTCTGCTGTCGGGTAAAAGCCTGTCCTTATTCTCCCTGTTGCACGGCCCGGCGCTGTGGCTGCTGTTGCCGCTGGCGGCGTTGGCGATCCTCAGCCTGTTGCCGCCGACGCGGGGACGGGCGCTGCTGACGGCGCTGGCCGCCTGCGGGGTGCTGACGCTGGCGTTCTGGATCAGCGGGCAGGCCGCCGGGCGTCTGGCGCAGGAGGGATCGCGCCTGGCGCGCACCTCCTGGGGCAGCGGCTGCTGGCTGACGATGGCGCTGAGCCTGCTGATCGCCGCCGACGCCATGACGCGCCTCACCGCGTCGCATCTGCGGCGGATGCTGGGCAACGCGCTGGTGCTGGTGCCGCCGGCGCTGCTGCTGTTCGGCCATCAGCTCGATCAGCTGTCGCTGCTGAAGGAGTACCATAATCGGCAGGAGGTGTTTGACGCCGCGTTGTTCCAGCATCTGACCATTCTGCTGGCGACGATGGCCCCGGCGCTGGCGATCGGCGTGCCGCTCGGGGTGCTGTGCTTTCGTTCCGAACGCTGGCAGCGGCCGATTTTCTCCGCGCTGAACATTATCCAGACTGTGCCGTCCATCGCGCTGTTCGGCCTGCTGATCGCGCCGCTGGCGGGGCTGGCGACGGCGGTGCCCTGGCTGGCGGAGCACGGCGTCAGCGGTATCGGCATGGCGCCGGCGATCGTGGCCCTGGTGTTGTACGCGCTGTTGCCGCTGGTGCGCAGCGTGGTGGCGGGGCTGCAAAGCGTGCCGGCCGGCGTGATTGAGTCCGCCACCGGCATGGGGTTGACGCGCGGGCAGATCTTCCTGCGCGTGCAGCTGCCGTTGGCGCTGCCGCTATTCCTGACCGGCGTGCGCATTCTGGCGGTGCAGACCGTCGGCATGGCGGTGGTGGCGGCGCTGATCGGCGCCGGCGGTTTTGGCGCCATCGTTTTTCAGGGGTTGCTCAGCAGCGCGCTGGATCTGGTTCTGCTGGGGGTGATCCCGGTGGTCATGATGGCGGTCATCGTCGATTCGCTGTTTAAATTTTGGGTTTCAATCCTGGACGTATCGCGCCGATGATTCACTTTGAGCAAGTCAGTAAAATTTTTCAGGGCAAGCCGGCGGTCGACGATCTCACGCTGCACATCGCCGAGGGTGAATTCACCGTGTTGATCGGCACCTCGGGTTCCGGCAAGTCCACGACGTTAAAAATGATCAATCGCCTGATCGAACACGATCGGGGCAAGATCCTCTTTGCCGGTGAAGAGATCCAGTCGTTCAAACCGCAGGATCTGCGGCGGCGCATGGGCTATGCGATCCAATCGATCGGTCTGTTCCCGCACTGGACGGTGGAGGAGAACATCGCCACCGTGCCGCAGTTGCTGAAATGGCCGCGCGCGCGCATTCGCGATCGGGTTACCGAACTGTTGGAGCTGCTGCATCTGGAGCCGGATCTGTTTCGCCGCCGCTATCCGCACCAGCTGTCCGGCGGGCAGCAGCAGCGGGTGGGGGTGGCGCGCGCGCTGGCGGCCGATCCCGAGGTGTTGCTGATGGACGAACCGTTCGGCGCGCTGGATCCGGTCACCCGAGCGGCGCTGCAGGCGGAGATCGCGCGCATCCATCAGCTCTCCGGCCGCACCATTGTGCTGGTGACGCACGACATCGACGAGGCGTTGGGCTTGGCGGATCGCCTGGTGTTGCTCGATCAGGGGCGGGTGGTGCAACAGGGCACGCCGCTGACGCTGTTGACTGCACCGGCCAACGACTTCGTGCGCGATTTCTTCGGGCGCAGCGATCGCGGCATCAAGCTGCTGTCGCTGGGTACGGTGGCGGAGCGGGTGCGGCCCGGCGTCGCCGGGGGCGAGCCGATCGCCGCCGCCATGAGTCTGCGCGAGGCGCTGTCGGTGTTTGTGGCGCGCGGTAGCGACTGCCTGCCGGTGGTGGATGAACGGGGCGAAGCGTTGGGGGTGTTGCATTTCAACGATCTGATCGCCGGGCAGGCGCTGTCATGAGCGGGCGCATCGGGCGCCTGCTGCGCGATCCGTTGCCCTGGACGCTGGCGCTGCTGTTGGCGCTGGTGTTCGGCATGGATCATCTGCGCGGCTTGTTCGCCGCCTGGTTCCCCGATCTGGAGCGGCCCATTTATCAGCAGGACAGCTTTATCGCGCTGGTGGGGGCGCACCTGTCGCTGGTGGCGATCTCCAGCCTGATCGCGGTGGCGATCGGCGTGGCGGCGGGCGTGGCTGTGACCCGACGCAGCGGCCGGGAATTTCGTTCGCTGGTGGAAACGGTGGTGGCGGTGGGGCAGACCTTCCCGCCGGTGGCGGTGTTGGCGGTGGCGGTGCCGGTGATGGGCTTCAGCGAACAGCCGGCGATCATCGCGCTGGTGCTGTACGGCCTGCTGCCGATCCTGCAGGGCACGCTGGCGGGCATCGAATCGGTGCCGCCCGCCACACGCGAGATCGCCCGCGGCGTGGGGATGAGCGCCTGGCAAATACTGTGGCGGGTTGAACTGCCGCTGGCGGCGCCGGTGATTGTCGCCGGGATCCGCACCTCGGTAATCATCAACATCGGCACGGCGGCCATCGCTTCCACCGTCGGCACCAAGACGCTCGGCTCGCCGATCATCATCGGCCTGAGCGGGTTTAACACCGCCTATGTGATCCAGGGCGCGGCGGTCGTGGCGCTGTTGGCTATTATCACCGATATGCTGTTCGAACGTTGGGTGCGTTATCTCACCGCCTGGCGTCAGCAGACGCTGGCGGCCACTTCGGCGGGGTAAGGGGGAAATGATGCAGGTGTCTCTACCGATGTACGGCGTTGGCCGGGAGCAGGCCGAATCCTTCTGGCAGGTGTTGCGCGACAAGCTGCTGCGGCTGGGGTTGCCGGCGGCGCCGGAACGGCTCAGTTGGCCGGACGATCTGGCGCAGCACTGGCGGCGCGAGGATCTTCTGCTCAGCCAAACCTGCGGTTATCCGTTGGTCAGCACTTTGCCGCAGGTGCAGCTAATCGGCACCTACCACTACCGGGTGGAAGGGTGCGACGGGCCGAATTACCGCAGCTGGCTGGTGGTGCGCGCGGACGATCCCGGCGAGCGGCTGGCGGATTTTCGCGGCCGAACGGCGGCGTATAACAGCACCGATTCCCAGTCCGGCTACAACGGACTGCGCGCGCTGATCGCGCCGCTGTCGCTGGACGGGAAATTCTTCGGGGCGGCTATCGCCTCCGGCGCGCATTATCAGTCGCTGAAGCTGATCCGCAGCGGGCAGGCGGATATCGCCGCCATCGATTCGATCAGCATGGAACTGCTGCGCCGCGCGCAGCCGCAGGCGCTGGAGGGGCTGAAAATCATCGGCCGCACGGCGGCGGTGCCGGGCCTGCCGTTGATCACCGCAGCCGGCACGCCGCCGGAACAGGTGGAAATCCTGCGCGCCGGCGCTCGCGCGATGCTGGATGAGGCGGTCAGCGACCGCCTGCTGATCGGCGATTTCAGCCTGGTGCCGCGTTCCGCCTACCAGATTATCACCGTGCTGGAACAGCAGGCCGCCGCACAGGGCGTGACGGCGCTCTAGCCGCCGTTACAGCAGGCCGCCGCCGTCGATGTCGATCACGCTGCCGGTGACGAAGCCGTTCTCCATCGCCAGCAGATAACCCGCCGCGACGTCGGCCGCCTGGCCGACCCTGCCGACCGGCAGGCTGACGCTTACGCGCTCGAACAGCGCCTGACGCTGTGCGGCGCTCATGCCGTCGTAGGCTTCGGTGGCGGTGATGCCGGGGCTGACCACGTTCACCCGCCGCGGCGCCAGCTCCTTCGCCAGCTGTTTGCCGACCGCTTCCAGCGCGGCGTTGATGGCGGTTTTGACCAACTGACCGTTGAGGTATTTACGCGACAGCTGGCCGGAGGTCAGGGTGATCGAGCCCTGCGGCGCCAACGTCGGCAGCGCCGCCTGCACCGCGCGCAAACTGCCCCAGAATTTGACGTTGAAGTCGGCCTGCGCCTGTTCAAGGGCAGTCTCCGCCAGCGGCTTCGCGTCCACCAATGGCCCGGCGGTGATCACCAAATGGTCGAAAGCGCCGACGGCGGCGAACAGCGCATGCAGCGACGCGTCATCGGTCAGATCGGCCTGCATCAGGCGCAGCGCGTCGTTCTTCTCCCCGGCGTGAGGGAGACGACGCGAAGCCAGCACCACTTCAGCGCCGCGCGCCGCCGCCGCGTAGGCCACCGCGGCACCAATGCCGCTGGTGCCGCCCAGGATCACCAGCTTTTGTTGTTTCAGGGGGGAGTCGGGAATCGTCATGTTAAGGCCTCTTTTTAGGTAAGTTTCAACGGGATCTATCTTTCCTGATTGAAAATGAGGAAAAAAGCCCGCCTAATAGCAAACACTTGTAAATTAATATTAATAATTGATTGGGCTAAAAAGAGAGGGAGCAGATGACCTCATTTGTCGATCTCGAGGTGTTTGTCCGCACGGTAGACGGCGGCAGTTTTTCCGCCGCGGCGCGCGCGCTGGACATGACGCCGGCGGCGGCCAGCATCGCGGTGAAAAGGCTGGAGCAGCAGCTGGGCGCGCGGCTGTTGGTGCGTTCCACCCGCAGCCTGAGGTTAACGGAGGAGGGGGCTCGCTATCTCGACAGCGCGCGCCTGGCGCTGGGCGCATTAGCCGAAGGAGAGCAGGCGATCCGCGAGAAGCATCAGGGGCTGTCCGGGGTGCTGCAGATTTCCGCGCCGTCGGATTTTGGCCGCAATTTGCTGCTCGGCTGGCTGGATGAGTTCCGCTTGCAGCATCCGCATATTCAGCTGCAGCTTCTGATCAACGATCGGCAGGCCGACCTGTTCCGCGAACCGGTGGACGTGGCGTTGCGCTTCGGGCCGCTGGCCGACTCTTCGCTGGTGGCGCTGCCGATCTTGCCGCAGCATCGGCGGTTGATCTGCGCCAGCCCGGATTATCTGCGGCGGCACGGCGCGCCGCAAACGCCGGCCGATCTGCTTCGGCACAGCATTCTGGTGTATCAGCCCAGCGGCAAACGGCAGGTGGAATGGCGACTGTGGCGCGGTGAGGAGCTGGTCGAGCTGCCGCTGAACGGCAGCTATTTTACCGATGACGGCGAGGTAGCGCGGCGCTGGGCGCTGGCCGGGCACGGCGTGGTGCGCAAGTCGGCGATCGACGTGGCGGCGGATATTCGCGCCGGGCGGTTGGTGCAGCTGTTGCCGGAATGGCGCAGCGACGCGGTGCCGATCAATCTGGTCTGCCCGCATCGTTCGCAGGTGTCGGAGCGCGTCAGGCAGCTGCAGCGCTTTTTACAGCAGCGCTGCCAGCGCTGGATGGACGATCACTTGGCCTGAAGGGTTTCGGTTTGCGCCGGCGTAGCGGCGGCATCCCCGGCAGGCGCGCTTTCTTCGTGCGGGGTGGTGGAACGGGTGTAGATGTTCAGCCCGGCGAGGAATACGCCGCCCAGAGAACCGAAGGCGCACAGGGCGATGACGATGACGAACGCTTTTTTCAGCATAGGAATAATTTCGCAGGTTGCTTGGAACAGCGGGAATTATAGCCCCTTCGCCGGGTGAAACAAGAATCGTTTTTAACGGCGGCCCGCAGACCGCCCTTTGTGATCATCGCCGTTCGCAGTCGATGGCCTGCACGTTGGCCGGACGGGCGAACAGGTATTTTCCCAGCGTCACCAGCACCACCGCCGCCACGATGATCACCAGCGCCAGCCACTCGCGCGGCGCCAGCGATTCGCCGGCAAAACCGATGCCGAGCAGCACCGCCACCACCGGGTTGACGTAGGCGTAGCTGGTGGCGACCGCCGGGCGCACGTTCTTCAACAAGAACATATAGGCGCTGATCGCCAGCATCGAACCAAAGACGATCAGATAGCCCAGCGCCAGAAAGCCGCCGGTGCTCGGCATCTGAGTGAGGCGCTCGCCGCTCAGCTGGCTGGCTGCCAATAACACCACGCCGGCGACCAGCATCTCCGCCGCGCCGGCCATCGGCCCGGCCGGCAGCGAGATGCGCGATCCCAAGACCGACCCAAAGGCCCAGCTGGCCGACGCCAACAAAATCAGCAGCGCGCCGGTCGGGTTGCCCACCAGGTTGTTGCCGGTGTTGAGCAGCACGATGCCCACCAATCCGAGCGCGATGCCGGCCCATTCCAGTTTGGTGTTGCGCATGCCCCACAGCAGGCTGAAGCAGAGGGTGAACAGCGGCACCGTCGCCACCATCACCGCGGCGATGCCGGACGGCACATGTTGGTGTTCCGCCACCGTCACCAGGCCGTTGCCCACCGCCAGCAGCAGAATGCCGATGGCGCCGGCGGCCAGCCACTGCTTCAGCGTCGGCAGCGCGTGGCCGCGCCAGGCCAGGAAACTGAACAGCACGATACCGGCGATCAGAAAACGAATGCCGGCCATCATCAGCGGCGGCCACTGCGCGACGCCGAGGCGAATGACGAAATAGGTGGAACCCCAAACGATATATAACGTGAACAACGCCCCGATCAACGGCAGGACGCTACGGCTTTGTTGGCTAAGCATAGGATTGTATTTTGCGGGAGTGATTATTATTAGAACGCTCAGTAAACCCGATCGGGCAACCGATAAGCAATGGCCTTCGGCATTATTTTTCCGGCGGCTGAAAGCCGTTCAATGGCCTTGCTGTTTCCACTGCAGCCAGCTGACGGCCGGCAGGTAAATCGACCAGCCGACGGCCAGCAGCAGCAGCATGAACTCGGGCGGCACGCCGGGCAACAAGGCGTCCAGCTTCCAGGACACGGCGTAGGCGAAGGGGCCGACGGCGGCGCCCAACACCGCCAGCGGCCAGGGGGCCGCTCTGACGACGTCCAGCAACCAATACCACCAGCAGCCGAAGCCGATCCACAGCGCGATGGTCCAGAGCGGCAGGCCGTGTTGCCCGCTGTAGTGCAGCACGCCGCTGTAGCTCCACAGCCCATCCATGCCGATACCGCCCAGGGCGGCCAGGGCCGCGCCTTTGCGGCGGGCGGCAGGGGTAAAGATCAGCGCCAGCGCCGCGCCGGCCAGCAGTATGCCGTTGAGCCGATCGCGAGTCAGCAGCGCCAGCAGCCAGCAAACGCCCAGTCCCAGCGTCGCCAGCCAGAATCCGGCATGCGGCTTCTTCATCGTTCAACTCCCGTGGGGTTACTCTGCCGCTGCGCTAAGCGCCGACGGATTTGCCAGAGCGGGCGCGAGGCCCGCTGTTTGCCTGAATGTTCGTTAGTTCAACCTTAGAAGGGAAGGTGCGGGGTGCACAAGCAGAATAATCTGTACCGGTTGAAAACGTGGGCAAAAACCGGTGTTACAGGCGTGAAATCCGGTAGGCGCAGCGGCGCGAGCCGGCCAAAATGTGTTCGGCGCGCTCCACCTGCGCCTGCAGCACTTCGGTGAAGATGCTTAATTCCGCCCGGCAGAAGCCCTGGCAGACGGTGGCGGCGGCGCAGATCGGGCAGTGGTTTTCCACCAGCAGATAGGAACCGTCCTCCTCCTGGCGCCATTCGGCCATATACCCTTCGCGGCAGCGGATCTCGGTCAGGCGCGCCACGCGTTCGCGCAGTTCGGTGGCGCCGATCATCGCCTGCTTGTAGTTGATGCGGTTTTCCTGCTCGCGGCTCTCGATCAGCACGTCGATCGCCTGTTCGCCCAGCTTGTCGCGCACGGTGCGCAGCAGCTGCACCGTCAGATCCGCATGGGTATCGGGAAAGCGCGCGTTGCCGGCCGAGGTCAAATGCCACAGCTGCACCGGGCGGCCCACGCCGCGCGTTTCCGCCACCGCTTCGACCAACCCCTCTTTCGCCAGCTTGACGAACTGCTGGCGGGCCGCCTCACCGGTGGTGCCGAGCACCTTTCCTGCGTCAGAAGCTAGCTGCGGGCCGCGGGTTTTCAATAACGTCAGCAAGCGGTCACTGACCGATTGTGCGGTGCTGCCGCTATTTTCCAAGTTTATTCTTGACATATTTCTCCGCCTCGCCCTAACTTATTCCAAGATAACTCTTGTTAAATTTAACGCAATCTTATGACCAACTCAATGCCATTCCTCTGAAAACAGGACGACAACCGTGATAACCCATGACGATAGCCGCTGGAGTGACCTTTTCTCCGGCAAAAATGCGGCCAGTGCGATCGCGCTCTCGCTTGGCGTGGCGCTGCATGCCATCAATATTCTGGTCGCCACCACCATTCTGCCCTCGGTGGTGCAGGATATCGGCGGGCTGGATCTCTATGCCTGGAACACCACGCTGTTCGTGGTGGCGTCGATCCTCGGCTCCGCGCTGTCGGCCCGGTTGCTCAGCGGCTATGGCGCACGCAGCGCCTATCTGGTGGCTTCGCTGTTCTTTATCGCCGGGGCGGCGCTGTGCGCGCTGGCGCCGAGCATGCCGGTGATGCTGATCGGCCGCACGGTGCAGGGCTTCGGCGGCGGGCTGATCTTTGCGCTCTCCTACGCGATGATCAACCTGGTGTTCGAGCAGCGATTGTGGCCGCGCGCCATGGCGCTTATCTCGGCGATGTGGGGCATCGCCACCCTGGTGGGGCCGGCGGTGGGCGGCATTTTCGCCGAGCTGCACGCCTGGCGTTGGGCCTTCGGCATTCTGCTGCCGATCATGGCGCTGTACGCTGCGTTTACCTTCCTGATCCTGCCCAAGGGCAAGGCGCAGCAGGCGGCCGCGCCGTTGCCGACTGCGCAACTGCTGTTGCTGACCGTGGCGGTGCTGGTGGTGTCCGCCGGCAGCCTGGCGCACAGCGCCTGGATCAACCTGGCGGGCATCGCGCTTTCGCTGGTGCTGATGGCCTGGCTGATGAAGCGTGAAGCGCACGCGCGCGCCCGCCTGTTGCCGCATGGCGCATTGCGGCGCGGCTCATCGCTGGCGGCGTTGTACATCACGACCGCGTTGCTGGTGATCGGCATGACCAGCGAAATCTTCGTGCCCTATTTCCTGCAGCTGCTGCACGGCCAGTCGCCGCTGATCTCCGGCTATATCGCCGCCGCCATGGCCGCCGGCTGGACGCTGTCCGAGATCCTCAGCTCCGGCTGGCGTGGGGCGGGCATTCGCCGGGCGATCGTCAGCGGGCCGCTGTTTGTGCTGGTAGGCCTGCTGGCGCTGGCGATCCTGATGCCGACGCCGTCCGGCGGCCACTGGCAGGCGCTGGCGCCGATCGTCATTGCGCTATTGCTGGTGGGATTCGGCATCGGCTTCGGTTGGCCGCACCTGCTGACGCGCATTTTGCAGGTGGCGCCTGAAGCGGACAAAGATATCGCCGGCGCTTCAATTACCACGGTGCAGCTGTTCGCCACCGCATTCGGCGCGGCGCTGGCCGGGATGATCGCCAATCTGGCGGGGCTGAACGATCCGGGCGGCGCGACGGGCGCGGCATCGGCGGCGCGTTGGCTGTTCCTGGCATTCGCGCTGGCGCCGCTGCTGGCGGTATTCAGCGCCTGGCGCTGCGCGGCGATCGCGCCGCCGGGGGCCGAAACGGGCAATTTTGTACAAACCCCGCCCTCGCGCGAGAGCTAGAACGCTTCTCCTCACCTGGTGATGTTTGCGGTGATCCAGGCGTTATTCCTGCGCGACATTTTAAAATCCGCTTGCTATATCTCTAATTTGAGATTATTTCTCTTATATGGGATTTTTAAGCGGAGTATGAACGATGGATAACGGTTTGGAGACGGCCGACCTGAGGTTGGCGCAGCGGCTGGCGGATTTGCGCCAGCAACGGGCGTGGTCGCTGGAGGAGTTGGCGCAGCGCACCGGCCTTAGCCGGGCGACGCTCTCGCGGGTGGAGCGCGCCGAGACCAGCCCGACGGCATCGTTGCTGAACCGGCTGTGCGCCGCCTACGGGTTAACCATGTCGCGCCTGTTGAGCGAAATCGAAGACGAGCCGCCGGAGCTGCTGCGGCCGCCGCAACAGCCGGTGTGGGTCGATCGCGCCAGCGGTTTTCACCGTCGCTCCGTTTCCCCGCCTGCCGCGCTGTATAAGGCCGAGTTTATCGAAGCCCGGCTTGATGCCGGGGCGCAGATCGATTACGACCTGCCGTCGATTCCGGCGCTGGAACATCACCTTTGGTTGCTGTCCGGGCAGTTGGAATTGACCCTGGAAGGGCGCGTTTTCCGGCTGTCGGCCGGCGACTGCCTGCGCTACCGCCTGTTCGGCGCCTCCCGTTTCCATGTCCCCGGCGATGAGCCGGCCCATTACACCCTCGTTATCTGCAGGCCATAGCCATGATTGAATTGCAACAGTGGGACGCCGGCGCGGCGCAAAGCGCCATTGTCGACTTGGCCGAGATGCTGCACGCCAGCGTGGCGCACGGCGCCAGCATCGGTTTTGTCATGCCCTTTACGCTGACGCAGGCGCAGGCGTTTTGGCAGGGGTTGCTGCCGGCCATCGCGCGGGGAGAGCGTGCGATGCTGGTGGCGCTCGCGAACGGCCGGCCGGTCGGCACCGTGCAGCTGTTACTGGCGATGCCGGACAACGGCCGCCACCGCGCGGAAGTGGTCAAGCTGATGGTGCACCCGCAGGCGCGGCGGCAGGGCGTCGCCCGGCTGTTGATGCAGGAAGTGCAGGCGCTGGCGGCGCGTCATCGCCGCAGCCTGTTGGTGCTGGATACCCTGAGCGGCAGCGCGGCGCAGGGGCTGTACCGTCAATTGGGGTTCGAGGCGGCGGGCGACATCCCGCAATACGCCCGCGCCAGCGACGGCGGGGCGTTGGAGGCCACCTGCTATATGTACAAACTGCTGTGAGGCTTAGCGCCCGCGCCAGGCCTTGATCGCCTGTTGGCGCACCTGCAGCTTCTGTTGCGGCGTCAGCTTGTTGTAGTCGCGAGCCAGGCCGCTTTCCCAATCGCCGTACAGCGGGTTGGGCAGCACGATGAATTCGGTGCCGAACTTGCCCTGATTCTCGCTGACGAACGCCCGGCGCTGCGCATTGTCCTGGTGGTAAGTCGCGGCGCCGAAGTCGTTCAGGTTGTCGCCTGCGTACACCACGATGTCATAGCCGGCTTGTTTGATGGCGTCGAAGCGCGCCTGCTTATTGGAGGTATCGGTGCTGAGCAGCACGGTTTTTTCCGACATGCCGGTGAATCCGAGCTTCTGCATGTTGGCCACCGTGGCGGCGTATTCGCTCTGCTTGCGGTTCGAGACGTAGAACATCGTCCCCTGGTGGGCGTTAACGTAGCGGGCAAACGACACTGCGCCCGGCACCGCGCCGGCCTGTTCGGCCTGCGTCCATTGGGCCCAGGTGGCGCCGTCGTACGGCTGGCCGTGCTGCGCCTGCCAGCCGGAGTAGGCGCTGTTGTCCAACAGGGTTTCATCCAGATCGACCACCACCGCCTTTTTGCGGCCCGGCGCGGTCTTGGCCTGATCGAAGGCGCGTTGCGCGCTGTTGAACGCCTGATGCGCCAGCGCCTGGTATTCGCCGGACTGTTGGAACCAGTTCACCGCCAGCACCGACTGATCCGCCAGCCGCTGCTGGGCCTGGGCGTCGGTGTGCGGCGGCTGCGCACAACCGGCCAACGTCAGCAGCGCGACGCCAACCGCCGCGCCGAGGGTGAGTTTCCTTGCCTGTTTTCCTGCCATCGTTATCTCTCTCGGTTTTATTTTTGTGGGCTGTCCAGCAGCATATCCATCTCGAACTGGCGCAGGGGATCCTGCCGCCAGCCAAGATGCGTAAAGAAGGGGGCGGCCACCTCGGGCACAAAAACGTTGGCGGTCAGCGGCAAAGGGGCGAACTGCGCTTGCAGGGCGGCCAGCAAGGCGCGGGCATGCCCCTGGCCGCGGTGCTGCGGCGGCACGTAGATCAGGCGCAGCCAGCAGTGCTCGGTGCCGGGCATCACCACGGCGTAGGCCTGACGATTGAGCGTATAGGCTCGCGGTGTGCCCGGCAGCTTGAACAGCGATTCGGGGGCAATCAGCCAGGGCAGGTCGGTGGCGCCTTCCGCCGTCAGGCGGTGGCTGACGGTCAGCGGATCGACCGCCTGCAGCGCCGCCGTGCCTGGCGGCACTTCCGCCGGCGCCTGATGGCCGGTCAGGGTGCGCACGATGCGCAGCCCGGCGCGGTGGTATAGCGCCAGCGCGGCGTCGTTGCCTTCGATCACTTCCAGCGACAGCCGATGGTCGCCGCGTTGGCGGGCATCCGCCACCAGCCGCTGCATCAGCGCCTTGCCCAGCCCCTGGCCGCGCATCTCCGGGCGCACGGAAAAAGCCGCAACCCGGCTGTGACGGCCACGGCGGGCGATCAGCGCCACCGCCACCGGTTCATGGCAGTGGGTGACGATCAGGCTGTCGTTCAGGCTGAGATCTTCGGCGCCGAAGCGGGCGGCGAAGGTCGATCCGTCGAGCACGAAACGCACGATGTAGTTTTCAAAACAGTGGTTGAGGATGTTGGCCAGTTCGTCGCTGCTGTAGCGCAAGGCGTTGTGGTAGTCGAAGCGTCCGTCGTTATGCATGGCTGATTCCGCTCGGGGGAAAGCTATACATGTAGACCCGTTTGTTTTGCAAGGCAAGCGGGGGGATTCGCTGGCGGGGAAAATAAAAACAAAAAAGCCGGACGCAGCCGCCCGGCGAAATAAAACTCTGGGTATCAAGTGACGCTAAAGTTTGCAGTGGTGGTTATTCATTCATCACATCAGAACTGGTAGGTCAGGGCGACAACAACGACGTCGTCGTTTTTCAGACCCAGTTTGTTGTCGTCATCAAGCTGGTTGATTTTATATTCGACATAAGTGGACATGTTTTTGTTGAAGTAATAGGTCGCCGCTACGTCGAAATATTTCACCAGATCGACGTCGCCGATGCCTTCAATATCTTTGCCTTTCTGCTGAACGTAACCCAGCGATGGGCGCAGACCGAAGTCGAACTGATATTGCGCGACCAATTCAATCCCTTCCGCTTTATTGGCGAAGCCGCTAACGGAGGTCGAGTTATTATTGATGGTGGCGGTGCCGGAAATAGGCGCGATATTGCGGCTCTGCGAATAAGTCGCGGCCAGGTAGACATTGTTGTTGTCGTATTTCAGACCGCCGGCCCAGATATCGGCCTTGTCGCCTTTACCGAAGGTGCCCGCCTTTTGCGTGGCGGTGCGGTTGGAAGAGGCATAGGCGGCGCCCACGCTCAGACCGTCGATGATTTCATAGCTGGAGGAGAGACCCCAGCCGTCGCCGTTCGCCTTGCTGGCGGAGCGGCCGTCGTTTTCGTTCTTGCCCTGGTACTGCACGGCAAATTTCAGGCCGTCAACCAGACCGAAGAAGTTGTTATTACGGTAGGTGGCGACGCCATTGGTACGGCCGTTCATAAAGTTGTCGGTCTTGATATAAGCATCATCGCCGAATTCAGGGATCATATCCGTCCAGGCGCCAACGTCGTAAATGATGCCGTAGTTGCGACCGTAGTCGAAGGAGCCGAGATCCTTATATTTCAGACCGGCGAAGCCCAGACGCGTTTTGGTGTCTTTGGTGCCGTCGGATTCAGAATGGTTGGCGGCGATCTGATATTCCCACTGGCCATAGCCGGTCAGCATATCGTTAATCTGAGTCGCGCCTTTAAAGCCGATACGGACGTAGGTTTTATCACCATCGTTGCCGGCATCATCAGAGAAATAATGCAGGGCTTTCACACGACCGTAAAAATCGAGCTTGTTGCCGTCTTTATTGTAGATTTCTGCTGCCTGTGCCGCTTGCGCAAGTAAAAGTGCCGGAATAATAACGGCCAGAAGATTACGTTTCATGGGTTACCCTGCTTTATTCGATTGAAAGACGCTTATCATCAGTTGCATTGCTGTTTTACTGTGCCGCCTGATTGTTGGCGGCGGAGAATTTTTACCGTAGTAATGTGATCTATTTATGACAAAAAATTCATTTTCATGTCGAACGATTAAAAAAGTCGCGCAAAGGGTGAATTTTTTCTTCAGCCGATGGTCGGCGGCTGGTCTACAGTTACCGATACCTTGTTCCGCTGCGGGAGGAATCATGCACGATACTTATACTTTGTTCGGTACGCAGGGCTGCGGCTCGACCATCGTGGCCGCCGCGTTGGCGTTGACCGCTTTCCCCTGGGGCTATGAGGAGGTGGATTACACGCAGGACGGCCCGGAGCGCGATCGCCTGCTGGCGCTGAACCCGCTGGGCCAGGTGCCCACCTTAGTGCTGCCCAATGACGAAGTGATGACGGAGAGCGCGGCGATTATCCTGCTGCTGCACGATCGCGCACCGCATGCCGAACTGGCGCCGCCCGGCGGTTCGCCGCTGTTGCCGCGTTTTCTGCGCTGGCTGCTGTTCATCAACGCGGAGATTTACCCCACCTTCACCTATGCCGACCATCCGCAGCGCTGGCAGCCGCAGGCGGCAGGGGCGGAACAGCTGAAAAACGCGGTAATGGATTATCGCGAGCGTTTATTGCGGCAGTTGAACGCCGCCGCAGGAGCGTCTGGCCCGTGGTTTCTCGGCAAGAGCTTCAGCGCGCTGGATCTGTACCTGGCGGTAATGTGCAACTGGCGGCCGGGCCGCGCGTGGTTCCGGCAACACTGCCCGCGACTGTACGCCATTGCCGAACGGGTGGAACAGCGGCCGGAGCTGAATGCGCTGCTGAGCGCCCATTTCGACGGCGTTGCCCCGCTGGAACCGTGACATCGCCCCGCCGCCCGGCGGGGAACCCTCCCGTTTTTCTGAACTGAGACTGCCGAAAATCCCGATTTTCACTCGCCTCGCTGGCGGGTAGCGTAAGGCTATCCGCAACTGACAGGAGAGTGTGATGCCATCAAAATCCCAGGCCGGGCAACAGGCGTTCGGCGATATCGCCCCCAAGCTGGCGCAGCTCAGCGACAGCGTCTTGTTTGACGATGTCTGGCAGCGGCCGGCGCTGAGCCCGCGCGAACGCAGCCTGATCACCGTCGCCGCGCTGGTGGCGCTTAACCGCGTGGAACAACTGCCGTTTCACCTGCAACTGGCTCAGCGCAACGGCGTGGCGCATCAGCAGCTGGCTGAGCTCATCACCCACCTGGCGTTCTATGCCGGCTGGCCCGCGGCGGCGTCGGCCGTGGCGCGCCTGCGCGAGCTGGAACCGGAGGCGCCCCATGCCGTTTAGCCGCATCGCCCTGCATCAGGGCAAGTCTGCCGACTATCTGCAAACCTTGTCCGACAGCCTGCATCAGGCGCTGGTGGAGGCCTTCGAGGTGCCGCCGACGGACAGGTTTCAGGTGATCGATCAATACCGCCCCGGCGAGCTTATCTACGATCGCGACTATCTCGGCGGGCCGCGCAGCGCGGATTTCGTGCTGTTTTACATCACCGCCGGGCGGCCGCGCGACAGCGACACCAAGCGGCGTTTCTACCGACGGCTGGCGGCGCTGCTGGCGGAAAAGCTGCGGCTGAACCCCGAGGATGTGATGGTGGTGATCGCCACCACCCAGTTGGACGAGTGGTCGTTCGGCGGCGGGCGCGCCTCAATGATCGATCCGCAGGCGTAACTCGGGCTGACGTCGCCGGCGGTCTGTGGGACAATAGCGCCATCATTTCGTTTAGATAAGAGTTGAATGGCGCTCTCCTCCGCAGTTAAAGATCAGATTGGCCAGTGGTACAAAGCCCTGCAGCAGCAAATACCGGATTTTATTTCCCGCGCGCCCCAGCGCCAGATGATCGCCGAAGTGGCGAAGACGCTGGCCGGCGACTACCCGCGCCATCTGGCGATCGAGGCGCCGACCGGCGTCGGCAAAACGCTGTCTTACCTGATCCCGGGCATCGCCGTCGGACGGGCGGAGAGCAAGCCGCTGGTGGTGAGCACCGCCAACGTGGCGCTGCAGGACCAGATCTACAGCAAAGATTTGCCGCTGCTGAAGAAGATTATCCCCGATCTGAAATTTACCGGCGCCTTTGGCCGCGGGCGTTACGTCTGCCCGCGCAACCTGGCGGCGATGAGCACCGACGTTAGCCAACAGGGCGATCTGACGCTGTTCCTCGACGACGAACTGGCGCCGTCCAGCGGCGAAGAGCAGGCGCTGTGCCAGAAACTGACCAAGGCGTTGGCCCGCTTCGAGTGGGACGGGCTGCGCGATCACTATCAGCAGAGCATCGACGATCCGCTGTGGGCCAAGCTGAGCACCGACAAGGCCAACTGCCTGGGTCGCAACTGCCATTACATCCGTGAATGCCCGTTTTATATCGCCCGCAAAGAGATCGAGAGCGCCGACGTGGTGGTGGCCAACCACGCGCTGGTGATGGCGGCGCTGGAGACGGAATCGGTGCTGCCGAACCCGAAAGAATTGCTGCTGGTGCTGGACGAAGGCCACCATTTGCCGGAGGTGGCGCGCGATGCGCTGGAGATCGACGGGGAAATCACCGCGCTGTCGACCAACCTGCAGCTGGACATGATCGTCCGCCAGGTCGAGCAGTGCATGACGCAGTACCGGCCGAAGAATCCGCCGGGGCTGGCCAACAGCGAACGGCTGAAGAACCATTGCGAGGAGCTGCGTGAGCTGGTGCAAATCTTCGAGCATCAGGTCAGCGCCTATCTGCCCGGCGACAGCGTGGCGGCCGAGCACCGTTTTGAAATGGGCGAGCTGCCTGCGGAGATGGTGGAGAGCTGCGCGCGGCTGTTTAAACTGACCGATGCATTGCGCGGGCTGGCGGAGTTCGTGCTTAACGATCTTACCGAGCAGACCGGCAAGCACGACATCATGCGCCTGCACCGCGCCATCTTGCAGATGAGCCGCACGCTGGGCTATCTGGAGGCGATGAGCAAGCTGTGGCGGCTGGCGGCGCTCGACAAGTCGTCCAACGCGCCGATCTCCAAATGGGTCACGCGCGAACTGCGCGATAACGTCACCCATCTGTATTTGCACTGCGTCGGCATCCGCGTCAGCGATCAGCTGGAGAAGCTGCTGTGGCGCAAGGTGCCGCATGTGGTGGTCACCTCGGCCACGCTGCGTTCACTGAACAGCTTCGCGCGTTTGCAGGAGATGAGCGGGCTGAGCGAGAAGGCCGGCGACCGCTTCGAAACGCTCTCTTCGCCGTTCAATCACGTCGAACAGGGCAAGATTGTCATTCCGCAGATGCGCTATGAACCGGCGCTCGCCAACGAGGCGGAGCACCTCGAGGAAATGGCGCGGTTTTTCCGCGCCGAGCAGGCGAGCGGCAAGCACAAAGGCATGCTGATCCTGTTCAGCAGCCACCGGGCGATGCAGACTTTCCTCAGCTACGTGACCGATCTGCGGCTGATGCTGCTGGTGCAGGGCGACCAGCCGCGCTACCGGCTGGTGGAAGAGCACCGCAAGCGGGTGGAGAAGGGCGTCGCCAGCGTGCTGGTGGGGCTGCAATCGTTCGCCGAAGGGCTGGATCTGAAAGGCGAACTGCTGACCCAGGTGCATATTCACAAAATCGCGTTTCCGCCGATCGACAGCCCGGTGATCATCACCGAAGGTGAGTGGCTGAAATCGCTGAAGCGCTATCCGTTCGAAGTGCAGAGCCTGCCGAGCGCCTCGTTCAACCTGATCCAGCAGGTCGGCCGTCTGATCCGCAGCAACCAATGCTACGGCGAGATCGTGATCTACGATCGCCGGTTGCTGACCAAAAATTACGGTTCGCGGCTGTTGGCGTCGCTGCCGGTGTTCCCGATCGAGCAGCGCGCGGTGCCGGAGGCCGACAAGGCGCATCTGGCGGCTCTGAAATCCGCCGCCGATGCGGCCAAAAAAGAGAAGAAGCGCGGCAACCCGTTCGCCCGCAAGCGGCGGCGTTAATCAGAGCAGCGGCGGCAGGCGGCGCTTGACCGGCGTGGTTTTCACGATCGAGGTGTTGCTCTGCGCATGCTCGGCCAGCCGATCGAGAGTGTGGTCGAGCTGCGCCATCGAGTGCGCCACCAGCCGCACGATAAAGCAGTCTTCGCCGGTCACCTTATCGCATTCGACCACTTCCGGGATCGCCTGAATCAGCTGCTCGACCTTCTTCAGCATGCCCGGCAGCGGCTTGATGCGCACCAGCGACTCGAAGGCGTAGCCCACCGCCTGCAGATTGACGTTCAGGGTATAGCCCTGGATCACGCCGCTTTCTTCCAGCCGCCGCAGTCTTTCCGACGTGCTTGGCGACGACAGCCCCACCTGCGCGCTCAGCGTCTTCAACGACGCGCGCGCATCTTCCGCCAGAATGGTCAGGATTTGGCGATCGATATCATCCATAACGCCTCCGTTAGGTATTTTATTTATTATAGCTTCGAGAAAAAGGCAGTTAAGCATATTTGCCTTTTTTATGCTATGGAAAGCCGCCCTGCGAGGCCGCAAGCTATGTCTCTGGGCAAACTTCGAGGAACGCAGAATGAATGCAGAGATAAAACGCGGATCGCTGGAGATGGCGGCGGCGATGTTGATTTCCGGCTCTATCGGCTGGTTTGTGTTGATGTCCGGCCAGCCGGTTATCAACGTGGTGTTTTGGCGCTGCGTGGTAGGCGCGCTGGTGCTGCTGGCGGTGTGCGGCGTATTGGGTCAGCTGCGACGCGATGCGCTGACGCGCGCCACGCTGCTGCTGGCGATCGCCGGCGGCGTCGCGCTGGTGATCAACTGGCTGCTGCTGTTCGCCGCCTATTCCTATGCGTCTATCTCCATCGCCACCGCGGTGTACAACACCCAGCCGTTTATGCTGGTGGGGCTGGGGGCGCTGTTTCTGGGGGAACGGCTGACCGCCCGCAAGCTGCTGTGGCTGGGGCTGGCGTTCGGCGGCATGATGCTGGTGGTGCTGGCGCAGCCGCGGCAGGCGGGGGAGCAGAACCATTATCTGGCCGGCATCGCGCTGGCGCTCGGCGCGGCGTTTTTCTACGCCCTGATGGCGCTGGCGGCCAAGCGGCTGAAGGGCACGCCGCCGCATCTTATTGCGCTGATCCAGGTGACGGTGGGGGCGGTGATGCTGCTGCCGCTGGTGGATTTTCATGCGTCGGCCAGCGTTGGCCAGTGGGGGATGCTGGCGACGCTCGGCGTGTTGCATACTGGCCTGATGTACGTGCTGATGTACGGCGCGTTGCAGAGGCTGCCGACCCACCTGATCGGCTCGCTGTCATTCATCTATCCGATCGCCGCCATGCTGGTGGATCGCCTGGCGTTTGGCCACCGGCTGTCTGCGTGGCAGCTGCTGGGCGCGGCGATCATCCTGCTGGCGGCGGCGGGCATGAACCTGCTGGGCGATCGGCGAGCGCGGCTGCTGCCGGCCTCGGACGGCCGGCGCGCCGGCTGATGCTCAGTTCGGTTTTTTCAGCCGACGCCATAAAGTGGTGCGGCTGATCCCGAGCAACCGGGCGGCGGCGGCGTGCTCGCCCCCGCACCGCGCCAGGGCTTCGTGGGCGGAGACGGGCGCCGCCGGCGTCTCGGGCGGCGAGACCGCCGCCAGCTCCGGCAGCAGCCACTGCAGCGTTTCGCCGCTCGGCGCAGCGCCGGTGCTCAGCATCAGCGCCACCCGTTCCATCATGTTGCGCAGTTCGCGCAAGTTGCCGGGCCAGGCGTAATGACTTAGCGCGGTGTAACACCCGGCCAGGGCGGTGCGCAGCGGCTCCGTCAGCGGCACGTCGAGCGCCGCCAGCGACTGTTTCAGAAAGTGTTCCGCCAGCATCGCAATATCGTCGCCGCGCGCCCGCAACGGCGGCAGCTGCAGCCGTAGGGCGCTCAGGCGGTAGAACAGATCGGCGCGAAAATCGCCCTGTTGAATCGCCTGCTCCAGGCGGGTGTGGGTGGCGCTGATAACGCGAAAATCGACCTTTACCGGCTGTTGCCCGCCCACCCGGGTGATGGTTTTTTCTTCCAGCGCCCGCAGCAGCCGGGTTTGCAGGTGCAGCGGCATTTCGCCGATCTCATCCAGAAACAGGGTGCCGCCGTTGGCGGTTTCCAACAGCCCGCGTCGGCCGCCGCGCCGTGAGCCGGTAAAGGCGCCTTCCTCATAGCCGAACAGTTCCGCCTCCAGCAGCGATTCGGCGATGGCGCCGCAGTTGATGGCGACGAACGGCGGCGTCGCGCCGCGCCGGGAAAAGTATTCGCGGTGGATCGCCTGCGCCGCCAGCTCTTTGCCGGTGCCGGTTTCGCCTTCGATCAACACCGCCGCCGGCGATCGGGCGTACAGCATGATGGTGCGTCGCGTCTGTTCCATCTGCGGGGAATCGCCCTGTAAATCGCTCAGCCCATAGCGCGGCTGCAGGGTATTGCGTGCGGCGTAATCGCCGCCGCGTTTGGCGCCGCCCAGCATCAGGCGCGTCACGTCCAGCGCGTCGCTGAAGGCGGCGCGCAGGGTGGCGGCGGAATAGAGAAAAATGGCGGTGAGCCCGGCCTCTTCCGCCAGATCGCTGATGAGGCCGGCGCCGACCACCGCCTGAATGCCGGCGGCTTTCAGCTCGGCGATCTGGCCGCGCGCGTCCTCTTCGGTGACGTAGCTGCGCTGCTCCAGCGGCAGATCGAAGGTTTGCTGGAACTCCAGCAGCGCGGGCAGGGGCGTTTTGTAGGTGATGACGCCGATCCGATCGGCGGTTCTGCGCGCCTTGCTCAGCGCCTGCAGCAGATCGAAGCCGCCGGGTTTGACCAAAATGACCGGCACCGACAGGCGACTTTTCAGGTAGGCGCCGTTGGAGCCGGCGGCGATGATGGCGTCGCAAGGCTCGGTCGCCAGGCGAGCGCGGATATGCTGCACCGCCTCCTCAAAGCCGAGGCGGATCGGGGTGATGATCGCCAGATGGTCGAACTCGAGGCTGATATCCCGGAACAGATCGAACAGGCGGGTGATGGAGACGGTCCAGATCACCGGTTTGTCTGGCGTGCGGGACGGCGTGATGTGATCGCTCATGGTGGGTTACCGAATGAAAGTGGCTGCATTAGGTGTAGCCTTGTTTCAGTCATGTTTCAAATATGCCGATTGAAACCGCGATTGAAACGTTAACTGAAACGTTTTTTATCGCTTGGTCTGCCCAATGGCGACGCGAATTTTATAACTCACTTATTTTTATCGCTTTTAATTTTTTCCTCGCCAAAGTGCAACCTGGCCCGCCCCTTGCTCTGTCTGTTCCATCTAGCTAATCGGAGAGAACGTCATGACGCTGCGCTCACCCGGGCTCGCCTTTCGTCAGGCCCTGAGTAAAGAGAAACCCCTGCAAATCGCCGGCGCGATCAACGCCAACCATGCCCTGCTGGCCCAGCGGGCGGGGTTCCAGGCCATCTATCTTTCCGGCGGCGGCGTGGCGGCCGGTTCGCTGGGGCTGCCGGACCTGGGCATTTCGACGCTGGACGATGTGTTGACCGATATTCGCCGCATCACCGACGTCTGCCCGCTGCCGCTGCTGGTGGATGTCGACAGCGGTTTCGGCGCATCGGCGTTCAACGTCGCCCGCACGGTGCGCTCGGTGAGCAAGGCCGGGGCGGCGGCGCTGCATATCGAAGATCAGGTTGGCGCCAAGCGCTGCGGCCATCGGCCCAATAAGGCCATCGTTTCCACCGAAGAGATGGTGGATCGCATCAAGGCGGCGGTGGATGCGCGCAGCGATCCGGACTTCGTGATCATGGCGCGCACTGACGCGCTGGCGGTGGAGGGGCTGGAGGCGGCCATCGAGCGCGCTCAGGCTTACGTGGCGGCCGGGGCCGACATGCTGTTCCCGGAAGCGATCACCGAACTGGGCATGTACCGCCGTTTCGCCGAAGCGACGCAGGTGCCGATCCTCGCCAACATCACTGAATTCGGCGCGACGCCGCTGTTCACCACCGACGAGCTGCGCAGCGCTCGGGTGGATATGGCGCTGTATCCGCTGTCGGCCTTTCGGGCGATGAACCGGGCGGCGGAGCGGGTGTACCGCGCCCTGCGCGAGGAGGGCACGCAGAAAAGCGTCATCGACACCATGCAGACCCGCAACGAGCTGTACGAAAGCATCAACTACTATTTGTTCGAAGAGAAACTCGACGCTTTGTTCGCTCGCCAGCGCGACGAATAAGCGCCATTCACGCAGAAGCCAAATGAGGACAGTATGAGCCAAGCGATCCCCCCGCAAAGCCCGACTGGCGTTAAGCCGAAAAAATCCGTGGCGTTATCCGGCGTGCCCGCCGGGAATACCGCGCTGTGTTCCGTAGGGCGCAGCGGCAATGATCTGCACTACCGCGGTTACGACATTCTCGATCTCGCGCGCCACTGCGAGTTTGAAGAGGTCGCCCATCTGCTGATCCACGGCAAGTTGCCCAACCGCGACGAGCTGCAGGCCTATAAACACCGTCTCAAAGCGCTGCGCGGCCTGCCCGCCAGCGTGCGCACGGTGCTGGAGGCGCTGCCGGCGGCGTCTCACCCGATGGACGTGATGCGCACCGGCGTTTCGGCCCTCGGCTGCACGCTGCCGGAAAAAGAGCAGCACGGCGCGGCCGGCGCGCGCGACATCGCCGATCGGCTGCTGGCGTCGTTGGGATCGATGCTGCTCTATTGGTATCACTACAGCCACAACGGCGAGCGCATTCAGCCTGAGACCGACGACGATTCCATCGGCGGCCACTTCCTGCACCTGCTGCACGGTGCAGCGCCTTCTGCCAGCTGGGAACAGGCCATGCATGCGTCGCTGATCCTGTACGCCGAGCATGAGTTCAACGCCTCGACCTTCGCCGGCCGGGTGATCGCCGGCACCGGATCCGATGTCTATTCGGCGATCGTCGGCGCCATTGGCGCGCTGCGCGGGCCAAAGCACGGCGGCGCCAACGAGGTGTCGCTGGAGATCCAGCAACGCTATGAAACGCCGGACGAAGCGGAAGCCGACATTCGCCGCCGCATCGATAACAAAGAGGTGGTGATCGGCTTCGGGCACCCGGTGTACACCGTCTCCGATCCGCGCCATCAGGTGATCAAAGAGATCGCGCTGCGCCTGTCGCAGGACGCGGGCGCGATGAAGCTGTATGACATCGCCGACCGGCTGGAAAGCGTGATGCGCGACACCAAAAACATGTTCCCCAACCTCGACTGGTTCTCGGCGGTGTCTTACCACCAGCTGGGGGTGCCCACCGAAATGTTCACGCCGCTGTTCGTCATGGCGCGGGTGAGCGGCTGGTCGGCGCACATCATCGAGCAACGGCAGGACAACAAAATCATTCGCCCGTCCGCCAACTATACCGGGCCGGAAGCGCGGGCGTTCGTGCCGCTGGATCAGCGCTGAGCGCCGATCGTTATCGTGTCGTTTTCACTATGGAGCCTTTGGGAATCATGATGCTTGAGTCTGCCAACACCGGCCGTCCGCCGTTCGATCGCGAAATGGTCGATATCGTCGATTATGTAATGAAAGAGGCCGTCGATACCCCGGCGGCGTACCGCACCGCTCACTATTGCCTGCTCGATACCCTCGGCTGCGGACTGGAGGCGCTGAGCTACCCCGCCTGCAAGAAACTGATGGGGCCGGTGGTGCCGGGCGCCGAGGTGCTGAACGGCAGCCGGGTGCCGGGCACCCGTTTCCAGCTGGATCCGGTGCAGGCGGCGTTCAATATCGGCGCCATGATCCGCTGGCTCGACTTCAACGACACCTGGCTGGCGGCGGAGTGGGGCCACCCGTCGGACAACCTGGGCGGGATCCTGGCGGTGGCCGACTGGCTCTCGCGCCAGGCGGTGGCGGCGGGCAAAGCGCCGCTGACCATGCGGCAGGTGCTGATCGCCATGATCAAGGCGCATGAGATCCAAGGCTGCCTGGCGCTGGAAAACGCCTTCAACCGGGTGGGGCTGGATCACGTGCTGCTGGTGAAGGTGGCGTCCACCGCAGTGGTGGCGCAGCTGCTCGGCCTGAGCCGCGAGGCGATCCTGAACGCGGTGTCGCTGGCGTGGGTGGACGGGCAATCGCTGCGTACTTATCGCCATGCGCCGAACGCCGGCACCCGCAAATCCTGGGCGGCGGGGGATGCGACCGCCCGCGCGGTGCGGCTGGCGCTGATGGCCGCCACCGGCGAGATGGGCTATCCCTCGGCGCTGACGGCGCCGACCTGGGGATTCTACGACGTCTCGTTCGACGGCAAACCTTTCCGCTTCCAGCGGCCGTACGGCGCGTACGTGATGGAGAACGTGCTGTTTAAAATTTCGTTCCCGGCGGAGTTCCATGCCCAGACAGCCGTGGAGGCGGCCATGACGCTGCACCGCCAGATGCAGGCCGCCGGCAAAACCGCCGCCGATATCGCCAGGGTGAGCATCCGCACCCATGAGGCCTGCCTGCGCATTATCGACAAGCAGGGACCGCTGGATAACCCGGCGGATCGCGATCACTGCATTCAGTATATGGTGGCGATCCCGCTGCTGTTCGGGCGGCTGACGGCGGCCGATTACGAGGATCGGGTGGCCGAGGATCCGCGCATCGACGCATTGCGCGGCAAGATCCTCTGCCATGAAGATCCCGTCTTCACGCGCGATTATCACGATCCGGAAAAACGCTCGATCGCCAATGCGCTGACGGTGGAGTTCGCCGACGGCAGCCGTCTGGATGAGGTGGTGGTGGAGTACCCTATCGGCCATGCGCGGCGGCGTGAAGCGGGCATCCCGCTGCTGATCGAGAAGTTCAAAACCAACCTGGCGCGCCAGTTCCCGGCCCTGCAGCAGCAGCGCATTCTTGAGGTGTCGCTGGACCGGCAGCGGCTGGCGCAGATGCCGGTCAACGAGTATCTCGATTTGTGGGTGATCTGACGCGAGCGGCGCTGACAAGCCAGGTCGGCGTCGCTATGATGGACGCTCCATCCCCGTCCGTCTTCTTATCAGGTGATTCATGATTGATGCCGCAACGCTGTTGTTGTTTTCCGGTGCCTGCGTGGCGCTGGCGCTGACCCCCGGCCCGGATATGCTGCTGATCGCTTCGCGCAGCGTCAGCCAGGGGCGGCGGGCCGGTTTCGCTTCGCTGGCGGGTATTCAACTCGGCACTTACTGCCATGCGCTGGCGGCGGCGCTGGGGTTGTCGCAACTGTTCGTTGCGGTGCCGCTGGCTTACGACGCGGTGAGAATGTTGGGCGCAGCCTATCTGCTTTATCTGGCCTGGAAAACGCTGCGATCCGGCAGCAGTCTGCAGGCTTCCGCCGGGTTGCAGGCGGTGCCGACGGCGCGCATTTTCCGACAGGGGCTGCTGACCAACATCCTCAACCCGAAGATGGCGCTGTTCGTGCTGGCGCTGTTTCCGCAGTTTATCGATCCGCGCGCCGGCTCGGTGGTGGTGCAGATGCTGGCGTTGGCGACGGTGCTGAATCTGGTCGGCTTGCTGATTAACGGCGGGGTGATCCTGGCGGTCAGCGGCATGAAAAGCCGTTTCGCCGGCCGCCGTTTCAGCGCCCGCTGGCCGAACTACCTGCTGAGCGGCGTGTTCGCCGGGCTGGCCTGCAAACTCATTTTCGACAGCCGTCGTTAATCCTCGCGCAGCAGCGCTTCAAACGCCGTGCTGGCCGGTTCGTCCGGCAGCGCGCTGTACATCACCAGCCGCAGATGGTTCTCTTCGTCGACGATGAAAGAGGCATGGTCAAAGGTGACCGGGCCGATCTCCGGGACGACGAAGCTGCGCCGCCCCTGACAGCGTCCGTGAATGTCATGCTGCCGCCAGAGCCGGCGGAACGGCGGCGACACCCGCTCCAGCGCCTGCACCCGTTGGCGCATCACCTCATCCTCCGGCGCGCGGGCGTAGTCGCGGCGGAAGCTGGCCAGGATTTGCGGCGCCTGCGCTTGCCACTCCAGCAGGCGCTCATTGAGCTGCGGATCGGCAAACAGCATCCACAACATGTTGCGCTCTTGCGCCGGGCGATCGCCGATGGCGAACAGCCGCTGCGCCGCCGGATTCCAGGCGATGATGTCCCAACTCAGGTTCATGACGTAGGCCGGCCGCAGCGCCAAATCGTCCAGCAGACGCCGCACCAACGGCGAAACCTGGCACCACTGATGCCCAACCGGCACCGGCGGGCGCTGATGCGCCAATAAGAACAGGTGGTAGCGGCCGGCGGCGTCGAGCTGCAGCACCCGCGCCAGATTTTCCAAAAACGTCACCGACGCATTGATTTCCCTGCCTTGCTCCAGCCAGGTGTACCAGGTGAGGCCGACGCCGGCCAGCGCCGCCACCTCCTCGCGCCGCAATCCCGGCGTGCGGCGGCGGCTGCCGCTCGGCAAGCCGACCGCCTCTGGCGACAGTTGTTCTCGCTTTTGCCGCAGAAAATCCCCCAGTTCGTGGCGGGTGCGTTCGAGGGTGCGTGGGGGCATGTCGGCCGTCCTGTTGCTGTCAGTAATAGTATAAATGGCTATATAGTAACAGTTTAAACCTTGTTCCATACTGCGGCCATCATAATCTCTGGAGGTGGTATGGAACATTCATTATCTGGTGAGCGGCGAGGGCTGCCCGGCCTGCCGGTGCTGCTGTTGGGCGGTTTCGTCACGGTGTTCGATCTGTTCGTGGTCAACGTGGCAGCGCCGGTGATCCAGCGGCAGTTCGCCGCCGATTTCACCGGGGTCGGTTTGATCGTCGCCGGTTACGAGCTGGCGTTTGGGGTGCTGTTGATCGCCGGTGGGCGTCTGGGCGATCGCTTCGGGCGTCGGCGCTTGTTCAGCCTCGGCATGCTGGGATTCACGTTGAGCTCCCTGCTGTGCGGGCTGGCGGGATCGCTCGGCCTGCTGATCGCCGCGCGTATTCTGCAGGGGGCGACGGCGGCGCTGTTGTTCCCGCAAATTTACGCCTTGATGCGGGTGCTGTACGCGCCGCAACAGCGGCGGCGCGCCTTCGCCTGGCTGGGCATGACGCTGGGGTTGGCGGCGATCTTCGGCCAGATCCTCGGCGGATTTATCATTGAGGCCAACCTGTTCGGCAGCGGCTGGCGCATGATCTTTTTGATCAATTTGCCGATCGGCGCACTGGCGCTGTGGGCGGCGCGGCGCATTCCCGAATCGCGGGTGGCGCAGGCGCAGCGGCTGGACGGCGTTGGCCTGTGGCTGGCGGCGACCGGCCTGTCGCTGTTGCTGCTGCCGCTGCTGGAAGGGCCGGCGCGCGGCTGGCCGTGGTGGATAGCGCCGATGTTGGCGTTGGCGATGCTGACGCTGTGGGGCTTCCTGCGTTGGGAGCGGCGTCTGGCGCAGCGCGGTGACGATGCGGTGCTCGATCCGGCGCTGTTCCGCCAGGCGGGTTTCGCGCCGGGTATGGCGGTGGTGCTCGCGATTTATGCCACCGCTTCCTCGTTTTTCTTGTGTTTCGCGCTGCTGCTGCAGGCGGGGGCGGGGCTGACGCCTTTTCAGGCGGGCAGCCTGTTCGCCCCGGCCAGCGCGGCCTTTATGTTGGCCTCGATGCTGGCGCCCCGGTTGGCGCAGCGGTGGGGCAACGGCGTGCTGAGCGTGGGCGTGGCGATTTACGCCGCCGGGTTGGCGCTATTGATGGCGCAGGCGCTGTGGGGTGAGGCGCTGGCGCATCCGCTGCGGTTGCTGCCGGGGTTGGTGGTGCTGGGGTTCGGTCAGGCGCTGAGCATGACGCCGCTGCTGAATCTGGTGCTGGGTTTGGCGCAGGAGCGGCAGGCGGGGATGGCGGCGGGTCTGGTGGCCACCGTGCAGCAGGTGGGAGGCGCGTTGGGCATCGTGGTCAGCGGCGTCGGTTTTGTGCCGCTGTTGGCGAGCGGCGGCGCGGCGGAACGCTATGCGCAGGCCTTTGCCGGCGCGATGCTCTGTAATTTGGTGGCGATGGGCGTCGCCCTGATCTTGTTAAACCGGATCACTCGAAATACTCAGAAAGCGGATCTTAAGTAGGCCGCCGGCAGGTGCTTTACTGTCGACATCATGAGAGAGCGATAAGGAGCCACACTGATGTTTCAACCCGCCGCATTTCGCGAAGACGATCTGGATGCCCAACTGGCGTTGGTGCGCGCCCACCCACTGGGGCTGTTGGTCAGCCACGGCGAGCAGGGATTGACGGCCGATCCGCTGCCGTTTCTGGCCGATGTCGAACAGGGGCAGATCCGGCTGCGGGCGCACCTGTCGCGCGCCAACGAGCACTGGCGACGGTTGCAACAGGCGGCGGAATGTCTGGTAATTTTTCAGGGCCAGGAGGGCTATGTATCGCCCGGCTGGTACCCGAGCAAGCGCCAGACCGGCAAGGTGGTGCCGACCTGGAACTACAGCGTGGTGCAGCTGCATGGCGTGCCGACGGTGACGGACGACCCGGCCTGGCTGCGCCGCCAACTGATCGATTTCACCGCGCAGCAGGAAGGGCGGCGTCCTGAACCCTGGCGGATCGAGGATGCGCCGGCCAACTACATCGCCGCACAGCTTAAAGGCATCGTCGGTATCGAGATCGCCGTCACCCGGCGCGAAGGCAAATGGAAAATGAGCCAAAACCGCAGCGCCGACGATGCCGGCGGGGTGATCGCCGGGCTGCGCGATGGCGATGAAGCGCAGCGGCGGCTGGCGGCGGAGGTTGAGCGGCGGCGCGGATAGGGTATGCTAACCGAAGAGTGAGCTGAGGGAACCTTCGGATGGATTACACCAAAATTATCAAAGAAATAGGCCGCGGCAAAAACCATGCGCGCGATCTGGATCGACAGACCGCCTTTGAGCTGTATCAGGCGATGCTGGCCGGGGAGGTCCCCGAGCTGGAGTTGGGCGGCATTCTGATCGCGCTGCGCATCAAGGGCGAAGCCGAAGAGGAGATGCTGGGGTTCTATCAGGCGATGCAGCAGCAGGTCTTGCCGCTGCAGGCGCCGCAGGGGCGGCCATTGCCGGTGGTGCTGCCGAGCTATAACGGCGCGCGCAAGCAGGCCAATCTGACGCCGCTGCTGGCGCTGCTGCTCGCGAAAGTGGGCCTGCCGGTGGTGGTGCACGGCGTGCTGGACGACAGCACCCGCGTGACCAGCGCCGAGATTTTCCGCGCGCTTGGGCTGCCGTGGTCGGAACAGGCCGCTCACGCCCAACAGCGTCTCGATAACGGCGAGGCGGTATTCATGCCGGTTTCCGCGCTGTCGGCGCCGCTGGCGCGGCAGCTCGGGCTGCGTTGGCGCATGGGGGTGCGCAACAGCGCCCATACGTTGGCCAAGCTGGCGACGCCGTTCGGCGAACAGGATGCGCTGCGTCTCGCCAGCGTCTCACACCCGGAGTATGTCGGCCGAGTGGCGTCGTTTTTCCGTCAGATCGGCGCCCGCGGGTTGTTGATGCACGGCACCGAAGGCGAAGCCTACGCCAATCCGCTGCGCTGCCCGCAGATTCACCATATCGTCGGCGGCGAACAGCGCATATTGCTGGAGCGCACCTTGCAGGATGAAACGCCGGCGTTGCCGGCGGCGAAAGACGCGGCAACCACCGCGCGCTGGACCGAGCGCTGCCTGGCGGGCGAGGTGGCGATCCCGCAGGCCATCCAGCGGCAGGTCGCCTGTTGCCTGGTGGCCGCCGGCGAGAGCGAGACGCTGGAGCAGGGGCTGAAACGCCTGCATCAGGCCTGAGCGCGACTATACTGGGATATTTCCTCATCGGCTGAGAAGGACGGTTATGCAACAGGCTCTCGATTACTTCAATCAATTGAACCAGGATTACCTCGACGTACACCGCGCCAAAGAAGAGCTGTTCTGGCAAAACTACATGGGCACCGGCGGCGAAGACGTCTCGGCGCGCTTTTCCGCCGCGGAAAGCGCCTATAAGCGCTTTATCGCCGAACCGCGCCGGCTGGCCGAGATCCGCAATCTGCTGGCCGGATTGGACGCGTTGCCGCAGGAGGCGCAGCGCGATGCGCTGATCCACGGTCTGCAAGGTTGGCTGCGCTTTTTCGACTGCAACGCCATTGAAGACCCGCAGGCGCAGGCGCTGTTGGATCAGATCATCCACGCCGAATCCGATCTCTACTCGCGCCGCAAGAGCTATCAGGTCACCCATCTGAACGCCGATGGCCGGCGCGTGGCGGCTTCGCTCGGCGAGCTGTTGACCAACCAGGCGACCAACCCGAACGAAGACTACCGCCGCAGCTCGCAGCAGGCGCTGCGCGATCTGGAGCAATGGCTGCTGCATAACGGCCTGCCGGAGCTGATCGGCCTGCGCAACCGCTTTGCGCGCCAAATGGGCTATCGCAACTATTTCGACTACAAGGTGAACAAGACCGAGCGCATGACGCCGGAGCAGCTGTTCGCCATTCTGGATCGCTTCGAGCGGGAAACCCGCGAGGCCAACGCGCGCAGTCTGCAACAGCTGGCGGCCGAGAAGGGCAGCCAGGCGCTGGAGCCATGGAACGTCCGCTTCGCCAGCGCCGGCGACGTCACCCGCCAACTGGATCCTTATTTCCCGTTTTCCCGTTCGCTGGAACGCTGGGTCGACAGCTTCAAACGCCTGCACATCGGTTTTGGCGGCGCGGAGATGAACCTCGATCTGCTGGTGCGCAAAGGCAAGTATGAGAACGGCTTCATGCACGGCCCGGTGCCGCCGTTTGTACGCCAGGGGGAATGGGTGCCGGCGCGCATCAACTTCACCAGTCTGGCGCAGCCGGGGCAGGTGGGCAGCGGGGCTTACGGGCTTAACACGCTGTTCCACGAAGGCGGCCATGCGGCGCATTTCGCCAACATTCGCCAGAATGCGCCGTGCTTCTCGCAGGAGTTCCCGCCGACTTCGATGGCCTATGCCGAAACCCAGTCGATGTTCTGCGACAGCCTGCTGGACGACGCCGATTGGCTGAAACGCTATGCGAAAAACGCCGCAGGTGAGGCGGTGCCCGATGCGCTGATCGAAGCAGGCATCGCGGCGCGCCAGCCGATGCGCGCGTTCAACGAACGCCATATCCTGCTGGTGCCGTACTTCGAGTGGGCGCTGTATCAGTGGGATGACGGGCAGCGCACGCCGGAAGCCATCACCGCGCTGGCGCGCGAGGTTGAGCAGAAGATCCTCGGCATCAGCGGCAGCCCGCGCCCGACGCTGGCGATCCCGCATCTGCTGTCGCTGGAGTCCGCCTGTTCTTATCAGGGCTACCTGCTGGCGATGATGGCGGTGGAACAAACCCGCCACTTCTTCCTGCAGCGCGACGGTTATCTGACGGACAACCCGGCCATTGGCCCGGATCTGGCGCAACACTACTGGTTGCCGGGCAACAGCGTCAGCCATGACGACACGCTGCGCAGCCTGACCGGCGAAGGGTTTAATCCGGACTATCTGGCGCAGGCCTGCAACCAGACGGTGGCGCAGGCGTGGCATGAGGCGCAGCAGACGATGGCCGCCGCGGCCAAGCGCCAGCAGCCGCCGGCAGATTTCGATTTGCAGGCGCACATCCGGGTAGTGGATGGCGAGACGGTATTGGCGGACAACGCCGAGGGTGACGAGCGGATGTGCCGCGACTTCGCCGCGGCGATAGAGGCGCGTTTGGTTTAAGGCTGACAATAAAATCCACGCGGAAGCGTGGATTTTATTTAATGGTTAAAACCAGGCGTTATTTTATTCGAAATAGACGTCGGGATTATCGGCCAGAGACACGAAGCTCTTGGTGTTTCTATCCAGCGTGCGAATTTCGCCGCTTTCGATGTCGTACACCCAGCCGTGCAGGCGTAGCCCGCTGTTGCGCAGACCCACCGCCACAGAAGGATGGGTTTTGATATTATTTAGCTGAGCAATAACGTTCTCTTCCACCATAGCGTTAACTTTGTCTGTTTCGCTATTCCAGGTTTTCTTCTCGACCACCGCTTTTGCCGCATCCGCATAGTGCAGCCAGTGAGCTACCGCAGGCATGGGGTCGAGGCACTGGCAGGACGCGATAGCCTTCATGGCGCCACAGTTCGAGTGGCCACAAATCACGATATCAGTAACACCCAATGCCACCACTGCGTACTCGATGGTCGCAGAAACCCCACCCGGCTCCGGGCCAAAGGAAGGAACGATGTTGCCGGCGTTGCGGATAACGAACAGTTGCCCAGGTTCTTGCTGCGTCACCAGCTCGGGAACCAGACGGCTGTCAGAACAGGAGATGAAAAGCGCTTTAGGATTTTGGCTGGAGGCAAGGCTGCGAAACAGTTCCTTACGCTGTGGGAAAATCTCTTTCTGGAAACTGAGGAAACCTTCAATGATATGTTGCATACAACGCTCTCTGCATCTGTAGTCTGCGTAACATGATAATCATCCTCTTCCGTTAGTCCAGCCATAGGCAGGTAAAAAAATGTGTGTGCAAGCCCCCCGCAAACCCCATTGAATACAGGGTTTCTGCCTGTTTGCGACAGAGTTTTCCGGCTCGTTGGCGCGCGGGGGCTGACGAAGCGGACGATAGGCAAATAGCTGTCGTATCTATTTAAAACTCGCTATGAAACCGTGTTACGGTTGTTCCTACGAGAGCCGCGTAACCCTAAGGCAATGAAATGAAAAAACTGACTTTTTTATTGGCGCTGGTATTACTGAGCGGCTGTGTGCAGGAGCGTCCCTGGTTCTATCCGGCAAACGTCAGCGTTAAAAATAATCGCGTATGCGTTAGCGTGCCGGACGATATTGCCGGAAAACGCGAGCTGGTAGGCATCGGAATTTATCAACCGGGGGCCGGCGGGAAGGCGGAATGGTCCACTTCGGTTGCGCCAGGTCAGCAACCGATAGCGGTCATGCCAGGCGAATGCCTGACGGAGGCTTTCGGCGGGTTCCAGATTGGGCATAGCTATTCGGTTGAGATTGCGACGGTCGGCAATGCGTCAAATGAGGCGCCGCGCAAATATTGGACTGAATTTACAGTGGTTGCTGATAAAGCGGATGGTAATAAACTCGCTGTCGTACCCATTCAGCGCTGACGTACGCGAACATAAAAAAAGCCCGCCGGGGTGATAGCCGGCGGGCTTTTTGACGTCTGGGGCGGCGATTATTTGTAGATAACCGCGGTCGCGTGCATCAGGTTATTGCCACTGGTAGAGGTGATGGTGAAAGCCTTGGCGCCTGCGGCATCGGCTTTGGCGGCCAACTGAGACTTCAGGCTGCTCAGGTCGGTTGCGCCGCTGGCGACGATCACGCCGGCTTTTTCGAATTGGGCGGCATCCTGGGCGCTGACGTGTTCAGCGGCAAAAGTGGTGAAAGAAGCGGTGGCCAGGGCGATAGCGGCAGCAAAAGTTTTGATGGTTTTCATGTTCGTCATTCCTGTCAAAGTGAATTAGGGAGAAAGGGGGTTGCCTTTCGATGGGAAGATTATTGCGCAGTGACAGGCGGGATGAAATCGGAGAGTGTTGACAGTTTTTTTCAGATTTTTTGATTATTAATTCCCCCGTTCATCTTCTGCATAAACAGGGGGAGACGATCAGCGCGTCGGGCGTGCCAGATCGAAACGGTGCTGTTCGGAAATGCCGTAGTAGGCGGTTGGGCCGCCGGCGCGCAGGATAGGTTCGGCAGCGGCGGTCTGGTAGACGCCGTGTTCGTCCAGCAGCGCCGGATCGAGGTGCACCGCCACCACTTCGCCCAATATCAGCCAGGTCTCCACCTGTTCCCCGGCGGCGGTTTGCAGCTGAATGCACTGGGTCAGCCGGCATTCGAAGTTCACCGGGCTTTCGGCCACGCGCTCGGCTTTAACCCGGCGCCCGGGCAGCGGCGTAACGCCGGCGAAGGCGAATTCGTCCTCGCCGCGCGGCAGGTTGATGGAACTGTTGTTCATCGCTTCCGCCAGCGGGCGTGTCGCCAGGTTCCAAACGAACTCACCGGTTTCCACGATATTCGCCACGCTGTCTTTCCAGCCGGTGCTGGCGAAACCGATGATGGGCGGGCGATAGTTGAAGCAGTTGAAAAAGCTGTAGGGCGCCAGATTACGCAAGCCGGCGGCGCTGCGGGAAGAGATCCAGCCGATGGGGCGCGGGCCGACGATGGCGTTCAGCGGATCGTGCGGCAGGCCGTGGCCGGCGGCGGGTTCATAATAATAACGAGATTCACGGTTCATGGGGCGTCCTGCGGCAATCGATGAAGTTTTCATTGTGCCGGGTTTCCCGCCGCTGCGCCATTGCGGGCCGGATGTGTTATCTTACGCGCCGGAAATCCCTTCAAGAGAGCCCGTCACGGTGGAAAAAAAGAAAACCTTCCCGCAGCAGAAAAGCGGCTTGCATCCGCGCAACCGTCATCGTTCGCGCTACGACTTCCCGGCGCTGATCGCCAGCTGCCCGGCGCTGGCGCCGTTCGTAAAACCGAACGCCTGGGGCGATGTCTCGGTGGACTTCGCCGATCCGGCGGCGGTGAAAATGCTCAACCGTGCGTTGCTGCAACACTTTTACGGCATCGAACACTGGGATATTCCGGCTGATTATCTGTGCCCGCCGATCCCCGGCCGCGCCGACTATCTGCATCACCTGGCGGATCTGCTGGCGACCAGCAACGGCGGCGAGATCCCGCGCGGCAAGGGCGTGGCGATCCTCGACGTCGGCGTCGGCGCCAACTGCATTTACCCGATCGTCGGCCTGCGCGAATACGGTTGGCGTTTCACCGGCTCCGAAATCGATCCGGTGTCGCTCAACTCGGCCAAGATGATCGTCGAGATGAACCCGACGCTGCGCAACAGCGTGCGCCTGCGGCTGCAAAAACAGCCTGAGCTGATTTTTAACGGCATTATCGGCGCGGCCGAGAAATTCGACGCCACCCTGTGCAACCCGCCGTTCCATGCGTCCGAGCAGGAAGCGCGCGCCAGCACCCGCCGCAAGCTGCATAAACTGGGCAAAGGGGAAGTGGCCGCCAAGCCGGTGCAAAACTTCGGCGGCAAGAACAATGAGCTGTGGTGCGAAGGCGGCGAAGAAGCCTTTGTGCGCAAGATGGTGGAGGAGAGCGTCGGCAAGGCCAACAACTGCCTGTGGTTCACCTCGCTCATCTCGAAAAACACCACGTTGCCGGCCATTTATCATGCGCTGAAGGTGGCGGGCGCGGCCGAGGTGCGCACCATCGAGATGGCGCAAGGGCAGAAGATCAGCCGCTTCGTCGCCTGGACCTTCCACGACGCCGAGCAACAGGCCGCCTGGGCAGCCGAACGCTGGCGTTAAGCCTTCAGGTACCTCGGTATGGGAGCAAAGTCCCATACCGAGGATCGGTTTTCCCCGTTTTATTGACTTATCGCATCAGCATTTCTTAACTGTAGTCATACCTATAAAAACCCCTCCAGGCAGTGTGCAATGTCTCTCTTCGCGAGGTAGGAGACAGGCCGCGGCACAGCCATGCCGCGAACTTAGTCCATTACACTGACGGGATTTATTATGATTCCTTTAGCTACGCAACAAGAGATCGGCGCCTTAATCATCGGCATTTTCGGGCGTTTGCCGACGGCGGCGGAAATCGATTACTACGACAGCGCATTTGATATCGGCAGCCAGCCGCCCGCCTATATGGCCAGTATTCTAATGAGCCAACCCGATGCTGGTTGGATGAGCGGCCAAAGCGAATACGACATTCTCAGCCAGGTTTATTTCTCCGTTTACAATAGCGCTCCCGATCCGGATTACATCAATGCCTTACTGCAACAGGGGCATTTCAACAGCGCTGTCGCCAGCGTCGTCATCGACCTCTTTAACTATCTGGGGGACGATCCGGTGATGCTGGCGCAGCGTGATGCGCTCGATCAGCGCATTGCAGAAGGTTTGTATCCCGGCACGGCCGCCGATGCCGCCGGCGGAAGCGGCGACGCGCAGGCGATGTTTTATCTGCTGCGAGCGCCCTGGCAGACCGATGAAATTGCGCATGACGGCAAGCTGCTCAATCAGGGGGGCGATCTGGCTGCGTTGGCGCAGAGCAAGATTGCCACCCTGCCGCTTAACGATCTTTCCGATCATGACTTCATTTTGCATCTGTTCGCTCAGGGATTCGAACGGCCACCGACGGCAACTGAACTGGCCGCTTACCAGCAACGGCTGGCGGAAGGCGCGACGCGCGGCGATCTGCTGGTGGATATGATCGCGCAGTTGCGCGGGGTGGTGGCGCCGGAAGATGCGGCGGCTCAACAGCATTTCAATGCGGCGGGCCAGGAATATTCGCCGGGCGAACTGCCGGCGACCGAGTATCTGGAGCAGATAGCGGCGCTGTTCCGTGCATTGCCCGAGCGGGCGGTGGACAGCGTCTCGCTGGACAATTGGAGCAAGACGCTGGCCTCCGGCACCTTGAGCTATGCCGAATTGGTCACGGCCCTTCTGGCGACGCCGGAATTTCAGGCGCAGATCGGTGGTTTACAGGGGGACGACTTTATTCAGCACGTCTATCAGGCGGTGCATGGCCGGGCGGCGAATGAACAGCAGTTGGACCACTACCGGACGTTGGGCGGCGACAAGGCCCTGGTCACGCAGGCGGTGATCGCCGATCTGATCAATGCGCCGCCGACAGGTGATGTTCAGTATGAACAGTGGATGTTCGCGCGCGATGTCGGCGCCAGCCTGGCGTATAAAACGACCGCGTCTCTCGCCACCAGCGAGGGCGGCGGCAACGCGTCGGGTACGGTGAATACGCATGCTCACCATACGCTGAGCAATGCGGAAACCGCCGTGCTTTTCAGGGTGTTCCTGGATGCTGACACGGACGTCACGGTTGACCTGAGCTATGCCTCGCAGCTTTCTTACCTGATCGTCAATGGCGACGCTGCGGCGGATATCTGGCTGCACAATAACCCTGCGGCTCGGTATGGGGTGGACATAACGGTAAACAATGCCAATGTGACAGTGCATGGCACCTATGGCGACGATCGGGTGCAGCTCACTTCGCAGGCCGATCTCGCCGCCGCCCAAGGGCACTTTTATCTGAACAACGGCAATGACAGCCTGCTATGGGGAGGCAATGCCGATGGCGGCGCCAATCATGTGGGATGGATATTCAGCGCCGATGGCGGTGACGGGCACGATATTTTGTCCGCCAACCTGATCGTCAAAATGACCTCGACGCTCGATCTCTTTGGCGTGCGCATCAGTACGGTGAGCAGCAATGCCGCCAATTTCAGTCATTTCGAACAGATAGATATGGCGGGTTACATCGGCCAGGCGGAAGCTACGCTGACGCAAATCGGTTGGAACGGTTACAGCACGAAAGCGCTGGCGACGAGTGCTCATGTGTTTGACTACGGGGTGCTGAGCGGCAACGCCACCGTAGAGGGAACGGACGGTGGGACGGTCGTGCAGAGCCGGGCGGCGCAGGCGCTTGGCCGTGAGGGATTGTTGTTGTCCGGCCGGGCGGATAACGTCAAGGTGATCAACGCCAATGCCGATGCGGCGCGCCTTGAAATCAGCGGTATCGGCGATCATGCGGACAGCCGGCTGGAGATAGCCTTCCTTGAGAATGCCACCGATCGTTTCGATCTGTTGTTCTCCGGGCGCGGTAATGCCGGCTCGTTGGCGCTTGACTCGCATGGCGATGAAAATCCATTGACATTGGTTGCCATTAACACCGGCGGCTGGGGAAATGGCGCCTTGACGCTGACGGGGCAAAATGATCAGGTGCAAGACATTACGTTGTCCGGCGGCGCGAATTTCAACCTGACGCTAACGGAGGGGTACACTCAGGTCCGCCAGGTTGACGCTTCGGCCTTCGCCGGTAATGGGTTCACCCTGACGTCCTCTCATGGCGGCAGCGGTGACGGCACGATCATTCAAATGTTGGACTTGCTGCCGTTAAGTGGTGGCGCGCAGGCCAAATTGGCGCCGCTGCTGGAAGATCTTGGGCTACAGGGCGAACAGCTGTTGGTCAAAGGCGGAGGAGGCAGCGATCAATTTGACGTGCAGGGAGACACGACGATCGTCGCCGGCGCAGGGAAAAGCCACGTGACGCTGCAGAGCAGCACGGCGGCGTCAGGCGTGACGTTAAAAGACTTTTCGCTGACGCAGGGCAGCATCGACGATGTGCTTTCGGGCCTGCGGATTGCCCATGGCGCCGGCGCTAAGCTGGCGGATTATGGGGTCAGCGATGCGCAAGGCATGGAGGCGAGAATCAGCGCCCTGACGGCCGAGCAGGGCGGCAGCGCCAGCCAGCTGTTGGCCGCGTTGCTCGATCTCGGTCAGCCTGGCGCGTTGAGCGCCAAGGTCGGGGTCAGCAGCGTTCTCGGCGAGCAAAACAGCAGTTACCTCATTGTCGATAACAATGATGACCACCGTCTGGATGCGGCGGACAGCGTCATCCTGCTCTTGGGGCAGGACCATCAAAGTTTGCTCAATGAACTGCGCTATGTGCCGGAAATCATGCTCAACGGCACGGTGACTGAGCCGGAGCCGCTGGTCGCGTAAGAGGCGATGTGTTAGCTCAACGGCGCCGGTTATCCTGCCGGCGCCGATAAAAATCCGCATTTTACCTTTCAATTTTCATTACTTACGTTATTCTCATTACGCATTTAATAATAAAAATCTTAGGTTGTTGGTTTATTTAAATTCGAATAATTACTTTACTGAATAAATAAATTTAATCCGGTTAATAGCAATAACCAGAAGGTTCGGCACTGCCCGTTCCTTCCGCGATGGCACGTCTGCGTGTGGGCGCGGCATGTGGCCAGACAAAATAAGAAAAGCGCCATCATCTGCCACAAGGACTACACCTTATGCTGTTACGATTCAGTCAGTTAACTACCCACAAAGGCGCCGAACTGGGCGCGATAGAACACGCCGTTCCCATGATCGTATTCTCGCCCGACGGCACGGTCTTGCGCGTCAACGATCTCTTCCTCAACACGCTGGGATTTCAACGCGATGACGTGATTGGCCGGCATCACCGTATTTTCTGCGATCCGAACTATGTCGCCAGCCCGTTATATCGCAAGCATTGGGAGACGCTGAATAAGGGGCAGCCCATCACGGACACGATAAAGCGCATCGCGAAAAACGGCGAGGCGGTGTGGCTGCAGGGCACCTACGCGCCGGTGCTGAATAAACAGGGTAAGGTGGTGGAAATCGTCAAGATCGCCAGCGAAGTGACCGAGCGAGTGACCCAGGCGCAGGAACACCGCAGCCTGCTGGCGGCGCTGAATCGATCGATGGCGATGATCGCTTTCACGCCGCAGGGCACCATTGTCAGCGCCAACGACAATATGCTGGCGCTGATGGGCTATCGTCTGGAAGAGGCATGCGGGCAGTCGCATGCGGTGCTGTGCCCGCCGGCGTTCGCCGCTTCCGACGATTATCGGCGGCATTGGCAGCGCCTGGCGCGCGGCGAGTTCATCACCGGGCGTTTTGAGCGCGTCAACCGGCGCGGCGAACGGGTATGGCTGGAGGCCAGTTACAACCCGATCCTCGACAATGAAGGCCAGGTGGTGAAAGTGGTGAAGATTGCCCAGGACATCACCCGGCTAATGCAACAGCAGCAGCACGAAGAAGAGATGGTGCGCAACGCGCATCATCTGTCGCTGGATACCGACCGGCAGGCGGCGCAGGGCGCGGTCATCGTGCAGCAGGCGGTGAAAGGCATGCAGCAGGTCGAAGCGGCGGCGCGCGAAACGTCGGGCGTGGTCACCGAGCTCGGCAAGTGCTCTCAGCAGATCGGCACCATCGTCGAAGCCATTCGTAAAATCGCCGCCCAAACCAACCTGCTGGCGATTAACGCCTCCATCGAAGCCGCTCACGCCGGTGAGCACGGGCGCGGTTTTGCGGTGGTGGCCAATGAAGTGCGCACGCTGGCGGAGCAGTCGCGCAAGGCGGCGACCGAGATCGAACGCATGACCAAGTCTATCCAGCAAGGCGTGGCGGCGGCGATCGCCGGCATGGCGACCTGCGTGGAACAGGCCGGCGGCGGTGTGGCATTGACCCACGATGCCGGAGAAGTGATCAACCAGGTCAATATCGGCATGCATGACGTCGTGAAGCTGATGCAGGCGTTTACGTCGGTGAAACAAGGCGACGCGTTGCACTGAGTCTGCCGGGCGCCGCCCCTGAAAGCGGGGCGGCGTTTGTCTCTTCCCACCGATCTCTGCGCCGTTGAGCTGCGGTTCAATTTTACCGGTCTATGCTAGACTTGACATGAACGAACGTTCGTTCATGTCAATTTATGGCGCCAGGCGCCCCCTTCACCGTTTCGGGAGCTGCCGATGGGAAACCGAGAAAAGATTGTCGACGCTGCGCTGCACAGCTTTACCCATAAGGGATTTCACCAGACCAGCATGCGGGATATCGCCCAGGCGGCGGGCGTCAGCGTGGGCAACCTCTATAACCATTTTTCCGGCAAGGAGGCGCTGATCGGCGAGATCGCGCTGCTGGAAAACGGCGTATTCGCCGAGTTCGCCGCCGCATTGCGGGCCGAGAAAAAGCGGCCGAAAGAGGCGCTGTCGGCCTTTTTCACCGCCTATCACGCTTTTGTCGCCGAACCGGACAATGTGCAACTGACGGCGGAGATTGTGGCTGAAGTGGCGCGTAACCCGGCATTGGCCGAACCGTTCAGCGCCAACCAGCGGCAGTTGATTGAGGCGCTGGCGACGACGATCGCCGAGGCTCAGCAAATCGGCGAGATCGCGCCGGCGATAGCGCCCTTGCCGCTCGCGCAGCTGGTGCTGGACGTGATCGAAAGCCAGGCCTGGCGGCAGGCGATCTTTGCGTCGCCTGCGCCGGAAGGGACCACGCCGGTGCGGCTGTTGGAACAACTGCTCTACCGGCATCCCTAGTCGAGGTTGATATGTTGCACATTGAGCCTTATCGCGACGCTGACCGGCTGCAAACGGCGGCGTTGATCTACGCCGCGTTCTGCGACAAATTCCAGCGCGCGCGCCGTCTGAGCGCCCGCCTTCAGTGGCGTCTGTTCTATCGGCTGTGGTGTTGGCGGCAAAGCGGCAGCCGGGAGCGCAGCTTCGTGGTGAAGCAGGATGAACAGGTGGTGGCGGCCTTTGCCCTCCATGCGGCCGAGGCAGAGGGCGACGGCGGGTTGCGCCCGCGCGGATTGCCGATTTGGCGGCTGTGTCGCCGCTATGGCTGGCTGAACGTTTGGCGCATGTATCTGCAAATGGCGGTGTTGCAGCATGCCCCGGCGGCCGATGAGCTGTATCTCTCTTACCTGGCGGTGGCGGAGAATCAGCGCGGCAAAGGGGTGGGCAGGCTGCTGCTGCAGTGGATGAACGGCTACGCCGCCGAACAAGGCGCAGGCCGACGTCTGAGCCTGCATGTCAGCCGGCGCAACGTGAATGCGCAGCGTCTGTACCGGCGCTGCGGCTTTCAGGTGCGTCGCGAAGAGCATTACGCCTTGCTGGGGCTGCTGTTCGGCCAGGCCGATTGGATATTGATGGAGAAACGCAACGGGGAGGCGACGTGCGCAAAATAGGGCTGTGCCTCGTGGCGCTGGTTTTGGCGGCGCTTGGCTGGGTGATTTACGTCAACGACTTTCGCTTTGTCACCGAACCGGTCGCGGTGACCGCCGGCGGCAATCGGTTGACCGGCACGCTGGTGCTGCCGGAGCATGCGCCGGTCAAGCCCGGCGTCGTGGTGTTCGTGCACGGCGATGGGCCGGCCAACGCCAGCCGCGACGAAGGCTATTACGGCATTTGGGAGGCGATGGCGCAGCAGGGCTATGCGGTTTTAGCCTTCGATAAGCCGGGCGTTGGCGGCTCCGGCGGCAACTGGCTGCATCAGACCATGGCGGATCGCGCGCGGGAAACCGTCGATATCATCGACTGGGTCCGGCGGGACGGGCGCTTCGATGCGCGCTGCGTGGGGCTGTGGGGCACCAGCCAGGCGGGGTGGGTGATGCCGGAGGTGGCGCGTTTGCGCCCCGACATCGCGTTTACGCTGGCGGTGGCGCCGGCGATCAACTGGCTGCGACAGGGGCGCTATAACACCCGGGCGGCGATGGCGGCGGCGGGGGATGATGAAGCGCAGATCCAGGCGCGCGAGGCGCATTGGCGCCATATCCAAACGCTGCTCGAACAATCGGACGGCTACGCGGAGTACCGCCGCGAGTATGGCGCCGCCGCCGCATTGAGCGCCGACCGCTGGCGCTTTATCCGCGCTAACATGGCCAGCGACGCGACGGCGGGATTGCGGCATTTCACCACGCCGGTGCACCTGATCCTGGGCGGGCGCGACGTCAACGTGGACGCGGACGAAACCGAGCGCGTTTACCGGCAAACGATCCCGGCCTCGCTGCTGACGGTGACGCGCATCGACGAAGCCGATCACGTGATGGTCAAGCCGCTGTTCGCGCGCCATCCGTGGCTGACCAACGTGGTGGGCCTGTTTGCCCCGCGTTCGGTGCAATACGACGCCTACCGGCAGGACGTGGCGGCCTTCCTGGCCGCTCAGCCCTGCGGGCGCGGGCGCTAACCTCAGATCGCCGCGGGCGGCGCCTGCTCGTCATGCGGCTGCGGCGCGCGGGAAATCTGCATCGCCTGCTGCGGCATGCCGATGCCGGCCCGATCGAAATGGATTTTCACCAGCCGGTCGAGGGCGTATTGCACCACCCACTGTTTCAGCGCCTGCGTGCGCACCGTCACGCGGGTGGTGAACGAGCGATCGCCCAGCGCCACCACGCCGTTGAAGACCGGCTCGCCAATCAGGAAATGCTTCACCTGTTCATCCTGCTTCAGCGCCTCGATGGCTTGATGCAGCACCGCATTGACCCGATCGATGTCCTCGTCGCGGCTGACGGTATAGTTGGCGCGGTACACCCCGAACTCACGCGCATAGTTGGCCAGCGTGGTGATCGAAGAGTACGGCACGATGTGATAGACGCCGTAGTCGTCGCGCAGGCCGATCGAGCGGATGGTCATGCGCTCCACCGTGCCGGTGATGCCGCTGACGGTCACGTATTCACCGGTGTTCATGCCGTTTTCAAACTGGATGAACACGCCGGTGATCACGTCTTTCACCAGCGTCTGGGCGCCGAAGCTGATGGCCAGCCCCAGCGCGCCGGCGCCCGCCAGCAGCGGCGCGATGTTCAATCCCACCTGGGACAGCACGATCATCACGGTGATGGTGCTGATAACGATAGCCAACACGTTGCGAAACAGCGTCAGCAGCGTGCGTTCGCGCGCGCTCGGCCGCACGCCGTTGCTCAGCTCCAGCGCCAGGCGGTGCTCGATGATGCTGGCCATCAGCGTCCAGCTGAACACGGCGATCAACAGGATCAGCAGAATATGCACCAGCCCGCCGAGCGTCCGCTGGCCATTTTCGCTGCCCGCCCACTGGTACAGGTTGATCAGGTGCCAGGCATCGAGCAGGAACAGCGTCACCGCCAGCACCACCATCACCCGCAGTATCTTCAGCCCATTCGGGATGTAGGAGTTGATGCGCCGCTCGAGCATCGGGTAGCGCAGATTGACGTCGGTCGGCAGTGAAATGCGGCGGAAAATCCAGCGGGTCAGCATGCCGGACAGCAGCGCGCCGACGCCGACCACCAACAGGCTTTTCACCGTGGCGCTCATCATAAAGCGCAGGCTGTTGCCGATGTCGAACTGGGACAGCACGAACAACACCAGAAAATAGGCGATCGCCAGCAGATGCCAGATATGCCCCAGGCCGCGCAGGATCACGCTGAAAAACGCCATCGACCGTTCGGCCAGCAGGTTGATCTGTTGCTGTATCGGCTTGCGGTTGTGCAGGATCAGCCAAATGGCGTACAGCGTCAGCGCCAGCATCACCACCAGGTTGACGGTGGCGGCGGCCGGGTAGCTTATTTGTACCGCCACCACTGGCACCACCACCATCAGGCCGTAGCCGATCAGGCCGCTGAGCCAGGCGAGGCGCGTGTTCCAGTAGTGCGCGCTCCGGTCGCTGAAGGGGAAGGGGCGCAGATAGTCGAAGTTGGGGGCGAAAATCAGCCGTAGCACCGCCTTGAAAAATTCAATCACCGCGAAGGCGCTGAGAAACAGGGTCTGCAGCCGCAGAATGGTGGCGCTGTCGGCGTGGACGTGGCGGGCGAACAGGTTGCCTGCCGCCAGCGCCAGCAGCAGCACCAGCAGATCGATGGCGAAAGCGCTGAGAATAGCGGCGGGGCGTTTATACCACGGGCCGCGCTGTAGCCGCGCATTGTGTCCCCAACTGCCCATGCGTTTGTACAGCGGCGCGATCAGGCGCCGGATCAGGTGGAACAGCGCAAAGGTAACCGCCACCGTCAGCAGAAAGTAGCCAGCGCGCGGAAAAAGCCGGCGGGATTGAAAACGCGCTTCGGGCCGGAGTCGATCAGCTTTTGCAGCGCGCCGAGCTTTTGGTTAAAGGTGCCGATGCCTTCCTGCGCCAGCGAGTTCAGGCTGTCGCTCAGCGTAGCGGGCGTCGATTCTTCCGGCGTTGCCGGCGCGGCGGCGGGGGCGTCGCCGGCGGTCTGTTTCAGGTGGTTGATGAGTTCCGCGCGCGCTTGGTCGTCTTGCAGCAGATCGGCCAGCGCGGCGTAGGCGGCTTTCTGCTGCTCACTCTTGTCGGCGGGCGCGGGCGGCGCATTTTGCGCCAGCGCCGGTGGTGCGAAGACGTTCAGGGCCAGCAACAGCAGCAGGAAAAGCAGGTGTTCTCGCAGATGAGAACCTCGTCGGGAGTATGCGTTTGGCGGCATGGTTCCTCTCTTTGGCGTTCTGTGATCGGCGGATATAAAAGCAATACGATGAAAAACAATCAATATAGTAGGAAAGGTGGCGCGACGGGGCGTGGGAGAGCGTGCGGAATGAAAGCGGCGGGCGCGTGGCGCGCCCGCCGTTAAACCGCCTGGATCAGGACACGTGCTGCAGGAACTCCTGCAGACGCGGGCTTGGCGGATGATTGATCAGATCGTGCGGGTTGCCGTCTTCGGCAATCCGGCCCTTGTCGATAAAGATCAGGCGCGACGCCACTTTTTCGGCAAAGCCGACTTCATGAGTGACGATGACCATTGTCATCCCTTCTTCGGCCAGATCCTGCATGACCTTCAGCACTTCGTGGCGCAGCTCCGGATCGAGCGCGGAGGTCGGCTCGTCGAACAGCATCATTTTCGGCTTCACCGCCAGCGCGCGGGCAATCGCCACGCGCTGCTGCTGGCCGCCCGACAGTTCAGACGGGTAATGGTGGGCGCGCTCCGCCAGACCGACCTTGGCCAGCAGCTCGCGCGCCAGCTTTTCCGCATCGGACTTCTTCGCGCCGCGTACGCGGATCGGGCCGAAGGCGACGTTTTCCAGCGCCGTCAGGTGCGGGAACAGATAGAACTGCTGGAACACCATGCCGGCTTCCTGGCGGATCAACCGATCGTCCACTTTCGGATCGTTGGCTTTCAGGCCGTCGACGATCAGATCGCCGCTGGTGACTTCTTCCAGCTTGTTGATGCAGCGTAGCAGGGTGGATTTGCCGGAGCCGGACGGCCCGATGATCACCACCACTTCGCCTTTGTCGATCTTCAAATCGATGTTGTGCAGCACCTGGGTTTGGCCAAAATGCTTGGAGACGTTTTTAAATTCAATCACAGGATTTTCATCCTTCTTTCCAGACGACGCAGCACGAAGCTCAGCACCAGGGTAATAATCAGATAGATAACCGCCACGGCGCTCCAGATTTCCAGCGCGCGGAAGTTACCGGCAATAATTTCCTGACCCTGACGGGTCAGCTCCGCCACGCCGATCACGATGAACAGCGAGGTGTCTTTGATGCTGATGATCCACTGGTTGCCCAGCGGCGGCAGCATGCGGCGCAGCGCCAGCGGCATAATGACGTAGCGGATGGTTTCGCGGCGCGACAGGCCGAGCGCCAGGCCGGCCTCGCGGAAACCGTTATGGATAGACAGCACCGCGCCGCGGGTGATTTCCGCGATGTAGGCGCCGGAGTTGATCATGATGGTCACCACCGCCGCGGTGAACGGATCGATGCGCAAATCGGTGAACGCCATCGGCAGGGCGAAGTAGATGAACATCACCTGCACCACGATCGGCGTGCCGCGGATCACTTCGATAAACACCAACGCGATGTGGTTGGCGATCCAACCGCCGTAGGTGCGGGCAAAGCCGGCGACGAGGCCGATGATCAGGCCGCCAATCAGACCGAGGACCGAAATCCACAGGGTCATTTTGGCGCCCTCTAACAAGATAGGAATGGCGGGCCAGATGGCGCTCCAGTCGAACTGCATGATATTTCTCCCGGTGATCCCAAACGTGGGTATCAGATACAACGAAGCGCAGGGGGTTAAGCGCCCCCTGTGCTTAAGTTAATAGCGTGCCAAATTCACAGCTTACTTAGGTTCGGTGCCGAACCACTTCTTGTAGATTTCGTTATAGGTGCCGTTCTCACGCAGGGTTTTCAGCGCGCCGTTCACCTTCTCGCGCAGCGCATCGCTGCCTTTAGGGAAGGCGATGCCATACTGCTGCGCTTCCAGCGAATCGCCGACGGTTTTGAACTTGCCGGCGCCAGCCGTCTTAATGAAGTATAGGATGTTTGGCGTGTCGTGCAGCACCGCGTCGGCGCGCTTGGTACCCAGTTCCATATAGGCGTTGTCAATGTTCGGGAACTGACGCAGATCCTTGGTTTTGATGTGCTGCTTGGCGTAATCCACCGAGCCGGTGCCGCTCTTCACCGCCACCACTTTGCCGTTCAGATCGTCGATGCTTTTCACGCTGTTGTTGTCAGCGTTGACCATCACCAGCAGGCCGCTTTTGTAGTAACCGTCTGAGAAGTCGATGGCTTTCTTGCGCTCATCGGTGATGGTGATGCCGGCCAGCGCCAGATCGACGTTTTTGGTCTGCAGCGCCGGAATGATGCCGCCGAAGTCCATCGGTTTCAGGGTGTAGTCCAGCTTCAGCTCTTTGGCGACGGCGGCCCACAGGTCGATGTCGAAGCCGACGTATTTGTCGCCTTGCTTGAACTCAAAAGGAACGAAAGCGGTGTCGGTGGCGACCACCAGTTTGTCTGCTGCGTGGGAACTTACGGCAAAGGCCAGGGAGAGTGCGGCCAGGGAGACTTTAAAAATCGACTTCATGAGAGGAATTCCTGTACAGGTTGCGGATTACCCATTTTTTATATTGCAGTTGGTGCCATGAAAAAATCGTGCCATGTTTTCAACCACTATAAAAACAAAGAGTTACTTCGTGATGTTGTGCCGGAAAGGCGAATTGTTATGGTTGTGCACCACAATGAGGCACCGAAATGGTGCGTAAGAATTATCTTGGTGCACGGGGCTATCATTAACCAAATTTTGGCTGTGAAACAACCGTTCTTTAACGTTTTTGCTTCAATATTGATAACTAACTCTAACTTTCATGATGCACCGACGGTGCAAGCGGGGGCCGCGAGAGGAGAAAAAGGGGAGCAGATAATGCTAACGCAACTGGCTGTCTTTGCTGCCGCGCCGGTTGTACAGGCTGGTGGCCGCGTGTTTTTTGTCTTGTTCGGTCTGGCAGGCGAGGCAATAACGCACCCCCTTCAGCGCCTTGCGGCGCGCCTCGGGGATCGGTTCTCCGCATTCCTGGCAATAGCGTTCGCTCTCGCCATGCCCGAGCGCATCACGCGCGCGCTGCACCGCATCGTCGACGGTAGAATCAATTTGATCTTGTACGGCGCCGTCCGCCGCCCAGCCGCTGGCCATCATCACCTCCTGATAAGGGAAACCTACCGTTTAATATGGGCCGTTTTTTGCACAATTCAACGACCGCGCAAAAGAAAACAGGCCGGGCGAAGCCCAGCCTGTTCTGCCCGGCACGACGGGCGGTCTGCAACGCGTTGCGGCGTTATTCGATATTGGATTCGATGAACCACAGGAACTTGTCCAGATCGCGCGAGGCGGCGGTGAACATGTCGGCGGTGTCTTCGTCTTCCACTTCGGTAATGGCTTTGCGGATGTCATTCGCCACCGCGCCGTAGCGATCGGCCAGCGCTTTCAGGTGTTCTTGCACGCTGTGGATATTGGTTGGATAGCTTTTCAGCGGCGTGCGATCGTTCACCACCTGTACGGTGCCCAGCGCCACGCCGCCCAGCTGCACCACGCGCTCGGCGAAGGTGTCCTGGTGCTCGATGATGGCGGTGCGGAAGCCGTCCAGCATTTCATGAACCGCGATAAAGTTCGCGCCACGCATGTTCCAGTGCGCCTGTTTGGTGATCAACGAGAGATCGATGAATTGCACGACCTGATGGTTCAGCGCCTTGATGGCGGCCAGTTTGATTTTTTCGTCCAGATCGTTACGGGTATACAGCAGATCAGAAGATTTCGTTTTCACCAGTTTAGCGGTACTCATATCAGATATCCTCTTGATTAGTCGTTGTCCTATTTCGTTACGGGAACAATTATAGCAGGGCTGTTTATTTTTGCCGGACGAAAATGGCTATTGCACAAATAGGGTTAGCCTACGAATAATTGGTCTGGTTGAATTTTTATTTAATGCAACAACATGAAAAATATAATTATTTATCATTCACTGATTTATTATTTATGGCTGTGAAAATTTACCTTGGTTATTTTATTTTTTCGCCTGCGGGTTTCGGCTAAATATCCGCTTTGTTATCGTGGTGTTAATTTCTCATCCATTCATATTGATAGCGGTAATTGATGCCGCTACAGTAGGGTAATTATCCTCTCTCTTTATAGGCGAATAATGAAAATTAACGTCGTCGGCACCAGCGGCAGCGGTAAAAGCACCCTGGCGCGTCAACTGGCGGAACGTCTTGACGTTCCCTATATCGAGATGGACAGACTCTATTGGCGGCCCGAGTGGCAGGGGACGCCCGATGGTGCGTTCCTGGCGCGGCTTGAGCAGACGCTGGCCGAAGCGGGAGGAGGCTGGGTGCTGGACGGCAACTACAGCCGCACGCAACCGATCAAGTGGCGCGAGGTCGATTATATCCTGTGGCTGGACTACGGTTTCTGCCGCACGTTGTGGCAAGCCGTGCGGCGCGCGTGCCGACGCGCGGCCAGCAAAAGCGAGCTGTGGCCGGGCACCGGCAATCGGGAAAGTTTCCGCCGTTCTTTCTTTAGCCGCGAGTCGATCGTGCTGTGGACGATCCGCACTTACTCGAAGAACCGGCGAAAATACCTGGCGGAGATGGCCCGTACCGATGCAGGGCGCCGTTTCGTGCGCTTGCGCTCTCCCCGCCAGGCCGCCGATTTTCTACGGACGCTGCCGCAGGCTCACAGCAGCAGGCGGTGATGGATCCTCACCACCGCTTTCTTGACGTGCTGCGGCTGCTGCCACAGGCAGCCGGTCTTATGCGGTTCCATCTGGAAAAAGATCGCGAACATACCGTGCGTCATGTGCAGCGTTTGCGGGTGGCGTTTGATGTCCAGCAGCAGCAGGTCGCTATTTTCTGCATGCGGATGTTCGCGATGCCAGTCGCCCGCCAGGCCGTATTCGATGCGTTCTTCGCCGCTGATCAGCAGATGCAGCGCGATGTACTCCTGATGCATTTCGGCGCGCTTTTCCGCCGCCGGCACGGTGGTCAGCGTCATCACGTCCATAAAGATGTTATCGCCGTCGATCGGGTGATGGCCCAGCGCCAGTTCGGGCAGGTCGCATCGGCGCAACTCGGTCAGGGTTGAAACCAGCGCTGGCGCGAGTCCGCGGCCGAAGCGTGGGTTGAACAGGCTGTTATGAATCACTGTTATTCTCCATGTGAGCGAAAGTCCAAAGAGCCTGCGATACAGGCTAAGGGGAAGTATGCCGATTTGTCACGAGGAAAACAGTTAACCCGCCTGCATTCCGGCGTTGCGGTCGGCAGGCGAGTCAGGCGATCAGGAAAGGCTTTCGAGGCGCGGTTTGGGGCGAATGGTCAGGGCGGAACCCATGGAGGCGGCGATGATCGCCGCCAGCGCCAACCATTGTACGCCGCTCAGGTGTTCGCCGAGGAACAGCATGCCGGACAGCGCCGCCATCGCCGGCTCCAGGCTCATTAAGGTGCCGAAAGTGCGCGCCGGAATTTTGGGCAGCGCGATGATCTCCAGCGAATAAGGCAGCGCGGTGGAGAGGATCGCCACCGCCAGAGCGACCGGCAGAATATCGAGGTTGAACAGCACGCTGCCGGTTTGCCAGGCGCCGATCGGGCAGAACACCAGCGCGGCGATCAACGAACCGAGCGCCACCGTGCCGGGGCCGTGATCGCCGCCGGCCTTTTGGCCGAAAATGATATAGACCGCCCAGCAGGCGCCGGCGCCGAGCGCACAGGCGGCGCCGAACGGATCGATCCCACCTACGCCGTGGCCGAGCGGCAACAGGAACCACAACCCGGCGATCGCCAGCGCCACCCAGAGAAAGTCGATCGGCCGCCGCGACGAGAACATGGCCACCGCCAACGGGCCGGTAAACTCCAACGCCACGGCGATGCCGAGCGGCACGGTGCGCAGCGACAGGTAGAACAGGTAGTTCATCGCGCCGAGCGACAGGCCGTAAATCAGCAGCGGCAAGCGGCTGCCGGCGACGATGCGCATACGCCACGGGCGGAAGATAATGAACAGAATCAGGGTGCCGATGAAAAGACGCAGCGTCGTAATGCCTTCCGCGCCCACGATCGGGAACAGGCTTTTGGCCAACGAGGCACCGCTTTGGATAGACACCATGGCGATGATTAACAGACAGATGGGCAGCAGCGCGGAGGGCGCTCTGCCGGAAGTAGATAACGACATCCTTAACGGGCCTTTTTTGCGCCGTTCCTCAGCCTTGAGAAAACGGTCGAAACGGGGATGCGAGCAGTGTAAATGAAATGGCGAAAATCTGTCTGAGAAAAGCGCACATCGCGGTGAAATCCGCCGATCCTCGGATGAGATGTGGCGAATTTGGTCAAAAAGTGCGCTTTTTCTTAAGAATTATCTGGATATTAAATTGGTGATTTTTGTCACAGAAAGCCGTAGAATACGGCCGAAAATAGAGCGAAAAGAAGCAGATACACTGTTCTTGAAATCTTCTGTTACACGATATAAAGCATTAGACACTCATTTCAAGGCAGAGTTTCACGCTAATTTTTGTTATATTTTCAAAGCATGAACAAATGGATGTACTTAATAATAAAACGCGTTTGAGGTGGTTATGAAAAAAATTGCATGTCTTTCCGCAGTAGCAGCTTGCGTATTAGCAGTTAGCGCAGGTACCGCATTCGCTGGTCAGAGCACCGTATCCGCTGGCTATGCGCAGGGTGATCTCCAAGGCGTTGCTAACAAGGCCAACGGTTTCAACCTGAAATACCGTTACGAGTTCGACAACAACCCACTGGGTGTGATCGGCTCCTTCACCCACCTGGAAAAAAATCGTTCTGAAAGCGGTTTCTACAAGAAATCTCAGTACGATTCCATCACCGCAGGTCCAGCTTACCGCTTCAACGACTGGGCGAGCATCTACGGTGTGATCGGTGTTGGCTACGGCAAAAACATCGACAACGCCCAGGCTGGCGGTAACAAAGGTGGCAACAGCGACTACGGCTTCACCTACGGTGCCGGTCTGCAGTTCAACCCAATCGAAAACGTTGCCCTCGACGTTGGCTACGAGCAGAGCCGCATCCGCAGCGTGGACGTTGGCAGCTGGAACGTTGGCGTAGGCTACCGCTTCTAAGATTTCTTCATGCCTGCGGGCGTGAATGCGCGGCACAGGTTGCCGCGCGGATAAAAAATCCGCCTTCGGGCGGATTTTTTTTTATCTGTCATTAGCTGCCGCGCCCCGTCGGCTGCGTCGAAAAGCGCGCGCTGCGGGCATCGCGCTCATAGCCTTGCGGTTCGGTCAGTAAACCGTACAGCTCGGGGCGGCGTCCGTAAATCCAGCGGCGGCCGGTGCTGAGCGGGATCAGCGTCAGATCGAGATCGGCGCTGACCAGCCGGTCCTCCGCCGCCCAGGTCTCCGCCACGATGCGGCCGTAGGGATCGAGGATCATCGCATTGCCGGTGCGTACCTCATCGTCATCGCGGCCCACGCCGTTGCTGAACAGCAAAAACAGCCCGTTGTCATGAGCGCGCGAGGGCAGCCAGCGCATCAGCCAGCCGCGGCCGTGTTCGCCGCGAAAGGCGGCTTCTATCGCCTGCGGATCTTCCGCTCGCCGCTGCCACAGCGCCTGTGGGATCGGCTTCATACCGTGCGGGCTGCGCGAATGGGTGCCGCCGGTCTGGTGCGGGGCCATCAACACCTCCGCGCCCAGCAGCGCCGTCGCGCGTGCATTCTCCACCAGATTGTTGTCCCAACAGATCAATACGCCCACGCGCACGCCCCAGGGGGTGTCGAACACCGTATAGCGATCGCCGCTGGCGAGAGCCGGATGTTCGAAGGCGTGCAGTTTACGGTGCACATGCAGCGCGCCGTCCGGCAGGCATACGGCGTAGGCGTTGTAGCAACGGCCGTCATCGCCCAGCTCGATCAGCCCGACGCCGATCGCCATGTTGTAACGCTCCGCCAGCGGGCGAATGCGCGCCAGCGAAGGGCTGGCCGCGATCGGTTCCGCCAGCGCCCGCACTTCGGCGTCGGACAGATGGCGTACGTGCCAATAGCCGGTGATGCACATTTCCGGGAAGGCCAGCAGCTGTACCTGCTGCTCGGCCGCCTGAGCGATAAAGCGCTCGATGGTCGACAGGTTGTAATTTTTATCGTTGGCGCGATGCTGGAATTGCACCGTGGCGGCGCGCAATGAGATGGTCATGGGGTCTCTCCGGTTAGGGTCTGCGTTGATTACAGCAGGTGGATTGATTACTGTATAATCAATTAAATTCCCTATTCGATAACTTAATGGAATGGATATAAAACAACTGCGCGCCCTGGTGGCGCTGGCCGAACAGGGCAACTATCGTCAGGCGGCGAGCCGGCTATGCATCAGCCAACCGGCGCTGAGCAAGCAAATTCAGGCGCTGGAAACCCAGCTCGGCATTCGATTGTTCGAGCGTGGCCGACAGGGGGCGGTGCTCACCGCCGGCGGGCAGCGGCTCTACCCGGAGGCGCAGGCGCTGGTGGCGCAGTACCAGCAGTTTCAGCGGCGCGCGCGGCGGGTGGCCCTCGGGGAAGCGGGGCGGCTGTCGCTGGGATTTGGCCTTTCCAGCTTTCATCTGGCGCCGCAGCTGGTGGCGGCCTTTCGCCAACGGTTCCCCGAGGTGGCGATCGGCCTGGAGGACTTGCCGTCGGAACGCCAGTATCAGCTGTTGCTGCAGGGAGAGTTGCAGGCGGGGTTCGTGCGTTTGCCGGTCAATACGCCGCTGTGCGGCGTGGCATTGCTGAGCGATCGGTTGGTGCTGGCCGCGCCGGGCGCGCTGGCGCTGCGCGCCGACGATCTGATGGCGCGTTTCAATCAGTTGCCGCTGTTGCAGCTGACGCCCAAACGCGGGCGCGGGCTGAGCGATCAGTCGCTGCGGTTTATCGCCGCTCACCGGTTGGTGCCGAATGTGGTGCAGCAGGCCGGTGATATCCAAACGTTGTTGGCGTTGGTTGCCGCCGGCGTCGGTGTCGCGCTGCTGCCGCACAGCATCACGCATATCGCGCCGGCCGGTATCGACATTTTACCGCTGAGCGGCGAGGAGACGGAGTGGCAGGTCGGTATCGCCTGGGATCCGCAGCGCGCCGACGCGCTGCGGGACAACTTCATTCAGACGGCGTTGACGGTGCAACGCGCTTAGGCATTCAAAGCGGGCAATGCATCACGACGATCGGGCTCTGGTGATACTCGCTGCGGTGGCTTTCGCTAAAGCCGACTTTTTTCGCCAGCGCCAGCGAGGCCTGGTTTTCCGGCGAGATGATGCAGACGGTTTGCGCGCCCGGCAGATGCGTCTTACCCCAGGCCAGCGCCGCCCGCAGCGCCTCGGTGGCGTAGCCTTTGCCGTGCGCCGAGCTCACCAGCGTCCAGCCCATTTCCGGCGCGTCGAGCGCCGGGGTGATGTCGCGCAGGAAGTTGGAGAAGCCGATGCTGCCGAGATACTCGCCGCTTTGTTTGTCACGCACCGCCCAATACCCGTATCCCAGCAGCGCCCAGTGGCCGACGTAGCGCATCAGGCGCCCCCAGGAGTCTTCCCGGTCGCGCGGCGTGCCGCCGATATAGCGCACCACCAGCGGATCGGCCCACAGCGCGGCCAGCGAGTCGAAGTCGTCCAGCGTGTGCGCGTCCAGCCGCAGGCGTTCGGTGATAAGCGTTGGCGCGGTGTTGATTACGGTCATGTTGCTGCTCCTGCACAGGGTGAAAGGCGATGAAAAACAACGGCGTTCAGTATGCCAGAGAAATCACACCGCCAGCCACAACAGCCAGGTGAACAGAAAGCCGCTCAGGCCGAGCAGGGTGGTCAGCACCGTCCAGGTCTTCAGGCCATCGGCCACCGACAGCCCCAGATAGCGCGTGACGATCCAAAAACCGGAGTCGTTGACGTGGGAAAGCCCCAGTCCGCCGAAACAGGTCGCCAGCGTCACCAGTACCAGCTGCAGCTGATTCAACCCGCTGACCGCTTCCGACAACAGGCCGCCGGTGGTCAGGATCGCCACGGTGGCGGAACCCTGCGAAGCGCGCAGCGCCAGAGAAATGATAAACGCGGCGGGCACCAGCGGCAGGCCGATGGCCGTCAGCACTTCCGCCAGCGCCTTGCCGACACCGGATTCCACCAACACCTTGCCGAACACGCCGCCCGCGCCGGTCACCAGGATCACCACCGCGGCGGTCGGCAGCGCGGCGCCCATCACGTCGCTGGCGTGTTGCAGACTCCAGCCGCGGCGCAGCGCCAGGAAGTAGAAGGCCAGCAGCAGGGCTATCATCAGCGCCACCGCCGGCGACCCCAGCAGAGACAGCGCATCGCGCAGCGCCGAGCCTGCCGGCAACAGCGTGGCGGAGACGGTGCCGAGCATGATGATGGCGATCGGGATGACGATCAGCGCCGCCACCAGGCCGGCGCCGGGCGGGTTGATGCGATCGCTGAGCGGCGCGTGATCTTCCGGCCGCGGCTCCGGCGCCGCCAGCTGCAGTTGTTCCAGCACCTCTATCGATAACGGATAGGTTTTGCGGTTGAGGTAGTTGGCGGCGAAATAGCCGATCACGCCGACCGGAATACAGATCGCGAGGCCGATGATGGTCAGCCAACCGATGTCGGCGTTGAGCAGGCCGGCGGCGGCGACCGGGCCGGGGTGCGGCGGCAGCGCGACGTGTACCGTTAACATCACGCCGGCCATCGGCAGGCCGAACTTCAGCGGCGACACTTTGGCGACCTTGGCGAAGCCGTAAATAATCGGCGCCAGAATGATAAAGCCGACGTCGAAGAAGACCGGAATGCCGAGGATAAATGCGGCGAGGGTCAGCGCGGCGACGGTATGTTTCGGCCCCAGCCCCTGGCTGAAGCGTTGCGCCAGCGACTCGGCGCCGCCCGAGTGTTCGATCATGCGCCCGAGCATCGCCCCCAGACCGATGATGATGGTCACCGAGCCAAGCACGCCGCCCATCCCGGCGGTCATCACTTTCATCACTTCACCGGTCGGAATGCCGCTGGCCAACGCCACCAGCAGACTGACCACCAACAGCGCGACAAAGGGTTGCACCTTCGCCTTGATCACCATCAATAACAGCAGCACCACGCCGAGTACGGCAATCAGCAACAGCAGAGAGGTAGACATGAAAAAAGCCTTTCGTTGGGTAAGCGTTGGGCACCGCGATCGCCGCGTGGCGATACGGGTGCGTTTCATTGTTATAAAATCGTTTTCCTGGTGTCGGCGTGCGGCTTTAGCGGTAAGGCTTCAGCCAGCCGAGTCCGGCGGCGGTGTCGCCACGCGGGCGGTATTCGCAACCGATCCAGCCCTGATAGCCGAGCGCATCCAGTTTGTCGAACAGCCACGGGTAATTCAGTTCGCCCTCATCCGGTTCATGACGATCCGGCACCGAGGCTATCTGGATATGCGCGTAGCGCCCGGCCAGCGTTCCCAGCAGCCCGCTGATATTGCCGTCCACTAACTGCGCGTGGAAAAAGTCGAACTGGATGAACACGTTCGGTCTCTCGATCGCCGCCACCGCTTCCGCCGCCTGATGTTGACTGGCGAACAGGTAGTCGGGCTTGACCGGTGGGCTGAGCGCTTCGATCAGCACCTTGACGCCGTGCGGGGCGAAGGCGTCGGCGGCATAGCGCGCATTGGCGATAAAGGTGTCGAGATAACGCTGCCGATCCGCGCCCGCGGGCACCACGCCGGCCATCAGGTGCACGCAGGGGCAGGAAAGGGCGATGGCGTAGGCCAGCGCGCGATCGATATCAGCGCGCGCATCTTGCTCGCGGCCCGGCAGCGCCGCCAGCCCCCATTCGCCGGCGGCGACATCGCCGGGCGCGGTATTGAACAGCACCTGTTGCAGGCCGTGTTCGCGCAGCTTTTCGGCCAACAGCTCGGCGGGATGTTCGTAAGGGAACAGGAATTCCACCGCGCTGAAGCCTTGTTCGGCAGCGGCGGTGAAGCGATCGAGGAACGGCACCTCGGTAAACATCATCGATAAATTGGCGGCAAATTTAGGCATGGGTCAGCTCCGTAATTCGGCAATTTCATCATCGGTCAAATAGCGGATCGGACGATCGCCGAGGGTGAAGATCAGCCGCGCCGCGTCTTCCATCTCTTCGGCATTGTCCGCCGCCGCTCGCAGGTTTTTACCGGTCACCACCGGCCCGTGGTTGGCCAGCAAAAAGGCGCGGTGGGTCGGCGCCAGGCGAGCCAGATCCTGCGCCAACCTTTCGTCACCGGGGCGATAGTAGGGCACCACCGGCACCTTGCCGACGCGCATCACCACATAGGGGGTGAACGGTTTGATGGCGTTGTCGACGTCCAGCCCCTGCAGGCAAGAGAGCGCCGTGAGGTAGGTGCAATGCAGGTGCACCACCGCTTTGCATTCAGGATTGTTCAGATACAGCGCTCGGTGAAAGCTGATCTCTTTCGACGGCTTGTCGCCGGAGAGCCAGTCGCCGTTCAGGCTCACTTTAGACAGGCGATCGGCCTGCAGCTCGCCCAGGCAAGAGCCGGTCGGCGTCGCCAGCAGCGCGCCGTCCGGCAGCAACAGCGAGAGGTTGCCGGCGGAACCGGTGGCGTAACCGCGTTGAAAAAACGAGGCGCCGAGGCGCACCATCTCTTCGCGCGCCTGTTGTTCGATGGTCATGGTCATACTGGAAACTCCGTTTGCGCGCGCGCGAAGAAGGCTTCATCGCCAAAATTGCCTGATTTCAGCGCCAGGGAAATCGCCCGATCGCTGGCGCGCACCCAGGGAACGCCGGGGGAAATACTGGGGCCAATATGGAAGCCGCGAATGCCCAGCGCCTGCGTGACCACGCCGGAGGTTTCTCCGCCGGCGACGATAAAGCGGCTGAATCCCAACTGGCGCAGTTGCACCACCAATTCGGCAAACAACGCCTCCACCGCCTCGCTGGCGGCGCTACCGTGCTGCCGTTGCGTTTGCTGCAGCGCTTCCGGCGCCGCGGTGGCGTAGATCAGCGGGGCAAGCGCCTCCCCGGCGTGATGCTGCGCCCAGTGCGCCAACTCGGCGGCGTAGGCGGCGCGTGCCTGCGGTTCGAGGCAACGGTCGATATCGATGGCCTGCGCCGAAGCGCGCTCGCGATAGTGCGCCACCTGCCGGTTAGTCATCACAGAACACGAGCCCGACAGCACTGCTGCCTTTTCCCCCTGCGGCGCGCCGGCCGCCTCTGCCGCACGATCGCCGCTTTGCGCCCATTGCCGCGCCAGGCCGATCGCCAGGCCTGAACCGCCGGTCACCAGCTTCATCGTTTTCAACGCTTCACCCTGGATGAGCAGATGCCGCTCGTTGAGCGTATCCAGCACCGCGTAGCGCACGCCTTCCTGGGCCAGTTGGCGCAGCTTCTCGCTGACCGCCTCGGCGCCGCGATCCATTTCCGCCGCCGTCACCAGCCCGCAGCGCCCGGCGGCCTGGGATTCCATCAGGCGCAGCAGGTTGCTGTCGGTCATTGGCGTGACCGGGTGATGACGCATACCGGATTCAGACAGCAGCTGTTCCCCGACGAACAGGTGGCCCTGATAGACCGTGCGGCCGTTTACCGGCAACGCCGGTGAGACAACCGTGAAATTTTCCCCCAGCGCGGTGAGCAGGGCGTCGGTCACCGGGCCGATATTGCCCTGTGCGGTGCTGTCGAAAGTGGAGCAGTATTTGAAGTAGAACTGGCGGCAGCCCTGTTTTTGCAACCAGGCCAGCGCCTGCAACGACAGTTCGACCGCCTGTTCTGCCGGGCAGGAGCGCGATTTCAGACTGATGACCGCCGCCTGTGCATTGATCTGGGTTTCGTCTTGCGGCACGCCGTTCAGCTGCACCGTCGGCAGGCCGTTTTGCACCAGAAAACTGGCGATGTCGGTCGCGCCGGTAAAGTCATCCGCGATTACGCCAAGCAGCATCAGAGCGCCTCCTTTTTCTGCGGCAGATCGATGCCGGCAAAGATTTTGATTACCGCACTGTCATCTTCTTTACCGTAACCGGCGTTGCTGGCGGCGGTAAACATGGTGAAAGCGGTAGAGGCCAGCGGCAGCGGGAAGTGCAGCGCCTTGGCGGTATCCGCCACCAGCCCCAAATCCTTGACGAAGATATCCACCGCCGATTTGGGCGCATAGTCGCCGTCGACCACATGGCGCATGCGATTTTCGAACATCCAGGAGTTGCCGGCGGCGTGGGTGACCACGTCGTACATCACGTCCAGCGGGATGCCGGCGCGGGCGGCCAGCGCCATGGCTTCCGCTCCGGCGGCGATGTGCACGCCGGCCAACAGCTGATGGATGATTTTTACCGTCGCGCCCAGACCGATCGTCTCGCCGATGCGGTAAACCTTGCCGGCGATGGCGTCCAACACGGGTTGCAGACGCTCGAAGGTGGCGTCGGCGCCGGCGGCCATCACCGTCATCTGGCCTTCCTCCGCCTTGGCCGCTCCGCCGGAAACCGGCGCGTCCAGCATCGGTAGCCCGTAGTCCAGCAGCCGTTGCTCGATCTGTTTGGCGTCATCGGCGGAAATGGTCGAAGAGACCATCACCGCGGTGCCTGGCTTGAGCTTTGGCGCCAGGCCTTGTTCGCCGAACAGGATCTGCTTCACCTGGGCGGCATTCACCACCAGCAGCAGCACGGCGTCCAGCTCGGCCGCGAAGTCGCACGCGCTGGTAGACGCTTGTTTCGCGCCAGCCTGCTGCAGCGTCGCCAGCGCCTGCGGATTCAGGTCCGCCCCGTAGGTGGTCAATCCGGCGCGGAGGCACGAACGCGCCGCGCCCATGCCCATCGCGCCCAGTCCGATGATGCAGACGGCATAATTCCCTGGGTGTGTCATACTGCACTCCTGTTAATTTTAGTGATAATTTGTTTTGTTGTGTTAAATGTAAGCGCTTGTCGACGGTTTATCCGCGATCGATATCACAATAATTAACAATGTGTGAAACGAGTTTTTCGTCTGATTTCTGGCCCGTATCAACATTATTATTATGTTTTTAAATAAGTTTATGTTTACCTGGCCTAACTGCGCGCGTCGTCACGCCGCGAAAAATTAGGGCTATCGGCGAACGAAAATTGACGTAAAATCACAATTATTATCACCGCAGCAACGAGAGGGAACCGTGATACCTGTAGAACGCCATCAACAAATTCTTGCGCTGGTATCCGAACGCGGCGTCGTCAGCATTGCCGAGCTGACCGAACGGCTGGGGGTGTCGCACATGACGATCCGCCGTGATTTGCAAAAGCTGGAGGAACAGGGCGCGGTGCAGTCGGTCTCGGGCGGCGTGCAGGCGCCCGAGCGGGTGGCGAGCGAACCTTCGCACCAGGCCAAAGAGGGGATGTTCAGCCGGCAGAAACTCGCCATTGGCCGGCTGGCGGCGCGGCAAATTCCCGCCGGCAGCTGTATCTATCTGGATGCCGGCACCACCACGCTGGCGCTGGCGAAACAGATCGGTGAACGTGACGATTTGACGGTGGTGACCAACGACTTTGTCATCGCCGGCTTCCTGATCGAACACAGCCAGTGCAGAATCATCCACACCGGCGGCACCGTGTGCCGGGAAAACCGCTCCTGCGTCGGCGAAGCGGCGGCACAGGCGCTGCGCGGTCTGTTTATCGATCTGGCGTTCATCTCCGCCTCTTCGTGGAGCATGCGCGGCCTGTCGACGCCGAACGAAGACAAGGTGATGGTGAAGAAGGCTATCGTCGAGGCCAGCCGCCGCCGCATTCTGCTCAGCGATACGTCCAAATACGGCAAGGTCGCGACCTACCTGGCGCTGCCGATCGCTGCCTTTGACGCCGTCATTACCGACGAAGGGTTGCCCGCCGCCGCGCGGGAGGCCATTGAGCAAGCGGGGATTGCATTGCTGACGGCGGGAGAAGAAGAATAAGAACGAACCGGAATCAGGATGAAAGCTCGGTATCGATGCCACGTGCGGGCGCTTCACTTGCTTCAATGCCGCCGCGTTCACGCCATTCGCGGCGCCTTTGTTCAGCCCATTCTTCGTGGAAGGCTCGCATCTCTTTTTGGTGCTGTTCCTTTATGCTCATAGGGGTTGGGTGAGATTCTGCCGTCAACAGGCGGGATTTCGATGACATATAATCCGTCCTCAATAAGCTCTTGGTTGTACAAATAATGTACGCGATGCGCGTGTTTTTTCAAGAGCGAGTCATAAATTCTGGCTAGCGCTGGCCTGAGCGGTACACTGAAAACCAATCTTGCTTGGTATTGCGCCACAAAAGTGACGATCGCCAGGCCGATGCCGTTAATGAAGAGTTGTTCTCGTTCATATCGGGTGTATGCCATCCTGGTATAGGTATCAAATAAGGATCTGGTTACTTCGGCGCGGTTTTCCAATGCTCTTACATCGTACAGTTCCATGACGTAAGCATTGTCCAAAACTTCCGAGGCAGGATAAGCCCCAATAAGCCATTGACGCATCCTTAACGTCGCTTTTTTAAAATCAAGGTAATACGCAGCAACGCTGCTGGCTTTTTTATAAACCGTTATTCGGTATCTATACTCCGTGACAGGTCGTGCATTGATCTCCCTCACATCAATCTCCATGATAAAATCCTTTTTACTATTATTTTTCCTATAGTTATCCCCTTTGTGACGAACAGATTATTAATCGCGGCGGAGACAATCCTCCAGCCGCCGATGAGGGTTGTGCGCAGCGCCGCGCAAAACTAAATGCCGCTGAACCAGTTGTAGCCCTGATCCTCCCAATAGCCGCCCGGATTGACGTCGCTGACGAAGATCGCGGCGATATGTTTGGCGTTTTTGAACCCCAGTTTGGTTGGCACGCGCAGCCGCAGCGGGTAGCCATAGTCCGCCGGCAGCGCCTTGCCGCCGAAATCCAGCGCCAGGATGGTCTGCGGGTGCAGCGCGGTGGCCATGTCGAGGCTGGCGTAGTAACGATCGGCGCATTTGAAGCCGACGTAACCGGCATTCAGATCCGCGCCGACGTGCTGCAGAAAGGTGCGCAGCGGCACGCCGCCCCATTGACCAATGGCGCTCCAGCCCTCAATGCAGATCAGACGCGTGATCTGACTTTGCTGTGGCAGCCGCTGCAGCTGTTCCAGCGTCCAGGGCGCTTTTTTCTCCACTTTCCCCGCGACCTCAAGCCGATAGCCGGCAAGATCGATCTCGGGGACGTTGTATTCCGGGTAAAACGCGTTGAAGGGGAAAGGCTGGGTAATCTGATCGGGGCGGTAAGTTTGCGCCAACCGCTGGCCGCTGAACAGCCAGGCCTGCACCCGGTCGTTCCAGCGCGACATGGCCCACAGCACCTTATCCACCCGATCGCCGTCTTGCAGGTTGCAACCGGTGAGCATGGCGATGCCGCCCAGCGTCAGCCCGGAGCGCAACATCAGCCGGCGTTGCAGATTGACCAACTGCTTTTTTTGGTCCGGTTCCAGCGTCGGCGCGGCTGCCCGCTGTTTTTTCTCATTCATGTTTGCCACCCGTTATCATCGCCCACAGAGTTTTGGGCACGACAGCCACCATAAAGACGTGGATCGCCACGAACAGGCCGATGCCGGCCATGGCGAAAAAATGCACGTAGCGTGCGAAATCGAAGCCGCCAAACAGCGCGACCAATCCCTGCAGCTGAACCGGCTTCCAAATCGCCAGGCCGGACAGCACCAGCAATAGACCCAGCGCCAGTACGCCGAGGTACATCAGTTTCTGAATGGCGTTATAGTGGCCATGCCGGTGGCGCAGGCGCAGCGTCAACGCCAGCCAGATATCCTGCCGCAGCGCGCCGATGCGAAGCGGCAACAGATCGCGGCGAAAATGACCGCTGAACAGGCTCCACAGCAGATAGCAGACGGCGTTGAGCGCCAATAGCCACATCACCGCCAAATGCCAACCAATCGCGCCGCCCAGCCAACCGCCCAGCGTCATCTGTGGCGGAAAGCGGAAATCGAACAGCGGCGAGGCGTTGTAGATTTCCCAACCGCTCATGAACATGCACACCATGGCGAACAGGTTGATCCAATGAGTGATTCGAACCGGCCAGCGATGCACCGGCCGCGACGCGTTGGTTTTCATGGCTTTCCTCCGGTTACATCGGCGGCACGGTGCCGTCTTTGCCGGCGGAAATGCGGGTGGCGACGCGCTGGCCCTTATCGTCGGCGGCGGAGAACAGCACGATGTGCACGCCCGGTTTCAGCAGGCTCAGATCGCCCGGATCCAGCGTCACGATCGGCACGTCTTCCGGCACGACGACGGTTTTCTGCTGGTTGCCGTAGGTGACGGTCAGGGTGCGGCCGTTGGATTTGAGCAGTTTACCGACGGTGCCGTTGGTCATGGTGTCCACTTTGCCGTCGGCGGATTCCCAGGCCGAATGCCCTTCGCCGGTGCCGCGCAGGCTGGCGGCGAACACGTGCACCTCCAGCGCTTTGAGCGTGCCGTCCGGCTGCGGCACGGCGGCGGTGCCGATAAAGCTGTCCGGTTTGATGTCGTCCAGCGTGGCTTTGGAAACGCTGAGCACTTTGGTCTGATCGTTCAGCTTGACGCTGAGTGTCTCGCCTTTGCGATCGGTCAGTTGCAGATTGCCGTCGGCAACCTGGCTGATGGTGCCGCGCAGCGGCGCAATCACCTTGCCCGGCGGTTGGGCGGCGGCGGCCAAGCCGCTGGACAGCAGTAATGTGGATAACAATAAACCGGCTATACGATGACGGGTAATCATAACGTTCTCCTGAAATGAGTTTGCCGGTTAAGCATGGTTGACCTACTGGGTCAGCGCCATGGCCGTTTGATGACATTAATGTCATCAAGTTTGTCCGCCGAAACTGCTAGTATTTTTGCAGACGTAACGAGGTGGCGAGCATGCGAATACTGGTTGTTGAAGACGATATCGGCACAGGGGATTACCTGAAGAAAGGGCTGGGTGAGGCGGGCTACGGCGTCGATTTGGCGCGCACCGGCACCGATGGGCTGTTTCGCGCGTTGGAGCAGGATTACGATGCGATCGTGCTCGACGTGATGCTGCCGGGGCTGGACGGCTGGCAGATCATCGAGGTATTGCGCAAGAAAAGCGACGTGCCGATCCTGTTTCTCACCGCCCGCGATGGCGTGCAGGATCGCATTCACGGTCTGGAGCTGGGCGCGGACGACTATCTTATCAAGCCGTTTTCCTTTACCGAGCTGGTGCTGCGTTTGCGCACCTTACTGCGCCGTGGGCCGGCGCGCGAAGCCGATCATTACGCCATCGCCGATCTGCAGTTGGACGTATTGCGCCGCCGGGCGGTGCGCCAGGATCAGGTGATCCCGTTGACCAACAAGGAGTTCATGCTGCTGCATCTGCTGGTGCGGCGCGAAGGCGAAGTGCTGTCGCGCACGCAGATAGCCTCTCAGGTGTGGGACATGAATTTCGACAGCGACACCAATGTGGTTGACGTGGCGATCAAACGCCTGCGCGCCAAGATAGATCGGCCGTTCGACGTCAAGCTGATCCACAGCGTGCGCGGCATCGGCTATGTTTGCGAGCCGCGCTCGTGAACGCCCGCGCTTCACGTCGGCCGGTGTCGCTGACGCTGCGCACCGCCATGCTGTTCGCGCTGGTGGCCGCCTGCGTGGTGAGCGGGGCGGGCTGGTATCTGTTCGGCGCCATGCGTCAGGAAATGACGCTCCGCAGCGATCTGCAGGTGACCGGGCGCATCGAGTATTTCCGCCATTTACTGGGGCAGCGCTTTCCTTTGGCGCGTCTGACCGCCAATAACGGCCTGTTCGAAAATATGCTGGGCAATGAACAGGACGTGCTGATTTTCCAAATCCCGGGGCAAAAGCCGCTCATCAATGTGAATCCGGCCAGGGTGGCCCTGCCGCCGATCGCACCGACGCCGCCCGAACAGGCGCAGACGCTGGCCGCCGTGCGCGGCGGGGAAACGGCGCAGGGGGTGCCGCTGCGCGCGGCGTCGGCGATGGTGCGCCTGGAAGACGGCAGTTTGCTGCAGATCTCCGCCGCGCACGTGATGGTCAACGAGCAGAAGATGCTGGCGCGTTACCTGTGGCGCATTGTCGCGGCGGTCATTGTGGCTTTCCTGCTGATTGCGCTGCTGGGCTATGGGGTCATGCGCCGGGGATTGAAGCCGCTATGGCGCATGGCGGCGCAGGCGTCGCAGATCGCGCCCAATACATTGTCGACGCGCCTCAGCGAACAGGGGGCGCCGAAGGAATTGCAGCAGCTGACCCGTTCGTTCAATGCGATGCTCGATCGGTTGAATGAAGGTTATCAGCGGCTGACGCAGTTTTCCGCCGATCTGGCCCATGAGATCCGCACCCCGGTGGGCGCGTTGATGGGCCAGTGTCAGGTGGCGCTGTATCAACCCCGCAGCGTGGAGGAGTACGAAACCCTATTGTCGAACAATATGGATGAGCTGGAGCGTATTTCGCGCATGGTGGAAAACATCCTGTTTCTGGCGCGCGCCGGTGAGGCGCAGTCCGCGCTGGACTACAGTCGTCTGGATGTGGCGGCAGAGCTGCGGCGGGTGGCGGATTACTTCGAAGGGCTGGCGGAAGAACGCGGCATCGCGCTGAGCTGCGAGGGGGAAGGCGAGCTGAAGGCGGACGCGATGTTGTTCCCGCGGGCGCTGAGCAACCTGGTGGCCAACGCGGTGCGTTATGCCGACGAAAACAGCCTGATCGTCCTGCGGGCTGAACGGCGCGCCGATGCCTGGTGGGTGCAGGTCATCAATCAGGGGCCGCCGATCGCGCCGGCACAGCTGGAAAAACTGTTCGATCGTTTCTACCGCGCCGATCCCGCGCGCAGCGCCGGCAGCCACGCCAGCGGCCTCGGGCTGTCTATCGTACGCGCCATCATGACGCTGCACGGCGGTGAGGTGCGCGCCGAATGTACCGGGCGCGCGTCTGCAGCCAGCCTCATTTTCAGCCTGCGGTTCCCGCTCGCGCAATAACCGTTGTGCCGGACTCACGCGGCGGAATGGCAAAGCGGAAGCAGGCGCCGCTTTGCGGTTGTTCAATCAGTTGGATGTCGCTGTCGTGCAGTTGCAGAATGCGCCGCACGATCATTAACCCCAGCCCGCCGGCGGGGCGTCGGGCGCCGCTCAGGATCGACGGCCGCACGAACAGATCGGCGCGCAGCGTCTGCGGAATGCCGGGGCCGCTGTCGCTGACCTGCACCATCACCCGACCTTCCTGCCGCCACAGCCGCACGCCAATGTCGCCGCCGGGCGGCGTATGGCGAATGGCGTTGTCCAGCAGGTTGGTCAGCACCCGCTCAATCATGCTGAGATCGGCGAACACCGGTGGAATGCCGGGAGCGATGTCGGCGTGCAGCCGCTGATTGCGCGCCTCCGCCGCCAGCTCGAACTTCTGGAACACGTCTTGCAGCAGTTCGCTGAGGGAGAAGGGTTCTTTCTGCGGTTTCACCACGCCGTACTCCAGCCGCGCCAGCTCGAACAGCTCCTGCGCCAGCTTGCCCACCTTGCGGCTCTGCGCCAGCGCGATCTCCAGATAGCGGCGCCGTTCGGTGTCGCTCAGGGTGGCGGCCTTGACCGACAGCGTTTCCAGATAACCGTGCAGCGAGGTGAGCGGGGTGCGCAGATCGTGCGAGACGTTGGCGATGAATTCGCGCCGCAGCCGATCCTGCTGCGCCAGCGTTTGCCACTGTTCGGCGAGACGCTGCGCCATGCGGTGAAAGGCCTGTTGCAACTGACTGACCTCGTCGCGCCCGGCCGGCGCCGCCGGCAGCGCTGCGTAGGCCTGCACAGCCTCGATGCCGCCGCTGTCCAGCGCATTGACCTGGCGGGTCAGGCGCCGGATGGGGCGAGTGACCCAGTAAAACGCGAAACCGCCGGCCAGCAGGCTGAACAGCACCATCACCCCGGAGGTCCACAGCGCCATCCTGACCGCCGAGTTGAACTGGGCGTTGCTGGCCAGCGCCGTGTACTCTTCACCGAGCAAGACCACATACAGATAGCCCTCGACCCGGCCGTCGACCTTCAGCGGCGCAACGCTGAACACCTTGCGCCCGTCCGCGCTGCGCGGATCGTCGCCGTACACCGGCATCTGCGCGCCATCGAGCAGCGCCTGCAGCGGCGGCAGCGCGACCCGCTGCCGTTTCAGATGCCCGGCCGGCGCGGCGTTGCCGATGATTGCGCCCTGTTTGTCGAGCAGATAAACCTCCACGCTGGGGTTCACCGCCATCAGTTGGTCGAACAGGGTGTGCACCGCCTGCGGATCCGGCCCGTTCACCCCCAGCAGCGGATTGCTGTCGGCGATATGCTGCGCCAGGTTGCCGGACAGGCGCTGGATCACCGCCTGACTGTACTGGGTATTGCTGCGCACCTGCATCCAGCCGGAAAAGGCGCAGCCGATGACGATCAGCAGCGCGAAGATCAGCGTGAGGCGCTGCGCTAACGTAAGGTTTTTCATGGCTCACTCTTGCGGCGCGGCCGCGAATTTATAGCCCATGCCCCACACCGTGAGGATGCGCTCGGGTTCCGCCGGATTGCGCTCAATCTTGATGCGCAGCCGGTTGATATGGGTGTTGACGGTGTGCTCATACCCTTCGTGCTGATAGCCCCAGACCTGATTCAACAGGCTGAGGCGCGAGAACACCTGGCCCGGGTGGCGGGCGAAAAAGTACAGCAGGTCGAATTCGCGCGGCGTCAGCTCGATCGGCTGTTGGTGCAGGCGCACCTCGCGGGCGATAGGATCGATGGTCAGATCGTTGAAGCTGAGCGCGCCGGCATCCATGCGCAGGTTGCGGCTCATCGCCTCCTGGCGGCGAAACAGCGCCTTGACCCGCGCCACCAGCTCCAGCATGGAAAAGGGTTTGGCCAGATAGTCGTCGGCGCCCAGCTCCAGCCCCAGCACACGGTGCACCTCGCTGGAGCGCGCGCTGGTGATGATGATCGGCGTGTAGCGCGTCATGGTGCGCGCCCGGCGGCAAATCTCCAATCCGTCCACGCCCGGCAGCATCAGATCGAGGATCAAGGCGTCCCAGCCGCCCTGTTCCAGCATCGCCATGCCCTGATTGCCGTCGGCGGCGTGGCTGATGGCGTAACCCTCGTCACGCAGATGCAGCTGCAGCAGCTCGGCGATGTCGCCGTCGTCTTCGACGATCAAAATTCGTTTTGGCTTGTCCATTCTCATTACCGCTGATTGCCCGATTCACTCTGAAGTCTACACAACCGCCATCGGCGGAGTTATCACATTTTATTTAACTCTGCGTGAGGTCTTGGGGAACAAATCCGGGGAATACTCGGTTCATCGCATCGTTAGCTGGCAGGAATCGTTATGAGCCTCACTCTCACCCCGGAACAACGACAGACCGTACATCCGCTGTGGCTGCGGTTAACGCATTGGCTGAATGCGCTGGCGATGCTGATCATGGTGACCAGCGGCTGGCGCATCTACAACGCCTCGCCGCTGTTCAACTTCAGCTTTTTCAACGAGCTGACGCTCGGCGGCTGGCTGGGCGGCGCGCTGCAGTGGCACTTCGCCGGCATGTGGCTGTTTGGCGTCAACGGGCTGTGCTACCTGCTGCTTAACCTGACCAGCGGGCGTTTCAAACGCAAATATTGGCCGCTCAGCCCGAAGCAGTTTCTCGCCGATGTCGGCGCGGTGTTGCGCGGCCGGTTGCAGCACGCCGACCTGCGCCACTACAACATGGTGCAGCGCGTGGCCTATCTGTCGGTGATGCTCCTTGGCGTGCTGAGCGCGCTGTCCGGACTGGTGCTGTGGAAATCGGTGCAGTTTCCACTGCTGCGCACGCTGCTCGGCGGCTATGAAGCGGCGCGCTATATCCACTTTTTCGCCATGTCGGCGCTGGTGGCCTTCGTCGCGATCCATCTGGTGATGGTGGCGCTGGTGCCCCGCACGCTGTTGGCCATGCTGCGCGGACGCTAAGGAGTGAATGATGGAAAAGGATAAACAAATCATGACGATCGTTGAAGGGCAGGCGATCGTCAAAGAAGCGCAGCGCTTGTTGACCGCGTCATCCCGCCGCCGCTTTCTGCGCAACGGCCTGACGTTGGGCGGTATCGCCATGCTTACCGGCTGCGATCTCAGCGGCAACGCCAACGTCGAGCAGGCGTTGAGCCGTATTTCGCGCCTCAACGATCGGGTGCAGGGCTGGCTGTTCAACGGCGATCGTTTGGCGCCGGTCTACCCGGAGTCGATGATCACCCGGCCATTCCCGTTCAACGCCTTTTACGCCGAGGAGGACGCGCCCGACATCAACGGCGACGACTATCGGCTGGAGGTGGCGGGGTTGGTGCAGGACAAGCGCGCCTGGAGCCTGCCGCAGCTGCATCGGATGGCGCAGGTCAGCCAGGTGACGCGTCATATTTGCGTCGAGGGTTGGAGCGCTATCGGCAAGTGGGGCGGCGTGCCGTTCGCCACCTTTCTCAAGGCGATCGGCGCGGATCTGAGCGCCCGCTACGTCAGCTTCAAATGCGCCGACGACTACTACACCAGTATCGACATGGCCACCGCGCTGCATCCGCAGACGATTATCGCGCTGACCTACGACGGCCAGATCTTGCCGCGCAAGTACGGCTACCCGATGAAGCTGCGCATGCCGACCAAGCTGGGCTACAAGAATCCGAAGCACATTCAGGTGATCGAGGTCACCAACCGCTTCCCGGGCGGTTACTGGGAAGACCAGGGTTACAACTGGTTTGGCGGCAGCTGAGGCGGCCGCCGGCCATTCTCCGGCACTCCGGTGCCTTTGACATGACGGAAGGAAATACCATGAAAAAGTTATTCGCAATGATGATGTGCAGCGCGCTGATGCTGGGCGTGGCCGGCGCCAACGCCGCGGACGGCATGAGCAAAGACGCGATGAAAAAGGACGGCATGAGCCAGATGTCGCACGACGGCATGGCGAAAGATGGGATGAAGAAAGAGTGCATGGGCAAGGACTGCATGAAGAAAGACAAGATGGGGAAAGACGCCATGAAAAAGGATGGCATGGCGAAAGACGGTATGGCCAAAGACGGCATGAAGAAAGACGAAATGAAAAAGGACGCGATGGGGCAGTAAGCCGCCGTACCCCGCGGCCGCAAGCGGCAAACCGCGGCGGCCGCGGGCAACATAAGGAGAGAGGACGATGCTGGCGACATGGCTGAGGCGCTTTCGGCGCTCGAACGGGGACGTTATCTTTATGCGCGCGGCGCTGGTGGTGATCTTCGCCGCCTTCGGCTACGCCAAGTGGTTTGATTACGAAGCGCAGGGACTGGTGCCACTGATCGGCAACAGCCCGCTGCTGAGCTGGATGCACCAGGCGTTCGGCATCCGCGGCGCCAGCTATGCGCTGGGCGTCGCCGAGTGGAGCTTCGGTTTGCTGCTGCTGGCGGGATTCTGGTCGCGGCGGCTGGGGTTGCTGGGGGCGATCGGATCGACGGTGACCTACCTGACCACGCTGACGCTGATCTTTTCCACGCCGGGCGCCTGGGAGCCCTCCGCCGGCGGTTTTCCCGCCATGGCCGGCGCCACCAGCTTTTTAATCAAGGATCTGGTGTTGCTGGCCGGTTCCCTGGTGCTGTTGAAAGCCGATTTGCCGGCCGAGCAGGCATAAAAAAGGGCGTAGCCTGGCTACGCCCTCTCGTTATTGATTGACCGTCACATATCCGGGAAGGTCAGGGTGCCCCCCGGCGCTTCGCGATGAATGTGCAGGAAGTTCAGGTGCTTCTCATACTGGTCGAGGATATCGCCAATCACCTGTTCCTTGCTGTAGTCCATCAGGTCGTTGCCCTGGGTGCCTTCCATCAGGAAGGTTTCCAGCCGGTAGTAGTGCGACTTGCCGGAGCGGGCGCGGTAGGTGAAGCCCGGCACCGAGTAGCGCATCGGCCAGATCTGATAGATAAAGTTCTGTTCCTCGCCCAGGTGCACCAGCAGCTCCAGGTGGTTCAGGCGTTCGTCTTCGGTCGGCGGCACTTCGCTGAACTCCACTTTCGCGCCGCGCAACTCCAGCTCGCGCGCCACGTCCTGCATCGCCGGACGGCAAACCTTATCCAACATTTTCTGCGTGTACTGCGTGCCCGGGTAGTTCATCACCCGCGACAGACGCTGTTTCCAGTTGAGCACGTCGTGGCTGGAGACCGGCACCGGCGCCAGGGTGCTGAGCGCGCTGGCCTTGCGGTAGTCTTCCACCCGCAGCGATTTATACAGCCCGGCCATCACGAAGAAGATCACGAAGCTGAACGGCAGGCCCATGATCACCGTGGTTTTCTGCAGCGCCGGCACGCCGTCGGTCATCAGCATGCCGATGGTCAGCAGGCCGATGGCCACCGACCAGAAAATCCGCAGCCAGTTCGGCGCATCATTATTGATGTCGGCCAGGCGCGAGGTGAAGTTGCCCAACACCAGCGAGCCGGAGTCCGCCGAGGTGACGTAGAACAGCAGGCCGGTGATGGTGGCCACCGAGGCGCTGAAGGTGAAGCCGGGGTATTGCGCCAGCAGGCTGTAGAAGCCGCGCTCCGGGAACTGCATCACTTCCTGAGCAAACTCGGCGTTGCCGTGGATGATCTGGTACAGTGCGCTGTTGCCGAAGATAGACAGCCACAGCAGGGTAAACACGAACGGTATGATCAGCGTGCCGACCACGAACTGACGAATGGTGCGCCCGCGCGAGATGCGCGCCAGGAAGAGGCCGACGAACGGCGACCACGCCACCCACCAGGCCCAGAAGAACAGCGTCCAGTTGTTCATCCATTCCACCGGCCGATCGAAGGCGAAGCTGTTGAGCGTCATGCCCATAAAGCGGTTGACGTAATCGCCGACGTTAAGCACCAGCGCGTTGAGCAGGAACTCGGTGTCGCCGAAGAACAACACGAACAGGATCAGACCCAGCGCCAGCAGCACGTTCAGCTCGGACAGGATGCGGATGCCCTTATTGACGCCGGAAGTCACCGAGATGGTGGCCATGATCACCGACAGCAGAATCAGCGAGCCCTGCACCGTCAGGTTTTCCGGGATCTCGAACAATACCTTGAGGCCGTAGTTGAGCTGCACCACGCCGATGCCCAGCGTGGTGGCGATGCCGAAGATGGTGCCGAGCACCGCGGCGATGTCCACGCTGTGGCCGATCGGACCGTTGATGCGCTTACCGAAGATCGGGTACAGCGCCGAGCGGATGGTCAGCGGCAGATTGTAGCGATAACTGAAGTAGCCGAGGGCGATGCCCATCAGCGCATACATCGACCAGCCGGTCAGGCCGTAGTGGAACAGCGTCCAGACCATCGCCTGGCGCGCGGCCTCCAGCGTTTGCGCGTCGCCTTCCGGCGGCATCATGTACTGGGTCACCGGCTCGGCGACCGAGAAGAACATCAGGTCGATGCCGATGCCGGCGGCGAACAGCATCGCCGCCCAACTCATCAGGCTGAACTCCGGTTTGGACTGTTCCGGCCCGAGCTTGATGGAACCGAAGCGCGAGGCGGCGATAAACACCACGAACACGATGTACAGCGTCGCCGCCAGCAGGTAGTACCAACCGAAGGTGGTCGACACCCAATTCAGCGTGCGGGTGATCCACTGCCCGGAGAAGTCGGTGAAAAAGATGGTCATCAGCGAGAAGGCTAGGATCAGCCCCGCCGAGGTGAAGAAAACCACAGGGTTGAGGCGGTCCTGCTGCGGTTTGGAGGAGGTTTCGCGTGTTGTCATCGTCATCCTCTGAACTGAGTAAAATCGTGCCGCTCCGCATTTCGGGGCGCGTTGGCGCCGCCGGAAAACGGGCGAATAAAGGCGGCGACCATCCCCATGGGAATGGCCTGAGTAACGCCGCTTTCGCCTGTTGCTGAAGCACCGGAGCGCTTCGCGGCGGGAACCGCTTACAGCCACTGATTTTGGTCAGATTCGTTAATTACCTCACAAAAATCAGCCAGTTCCACAACCAGATAGTACAAATTTTTAACCAGGCGGCAATAAAATATATGCAATTTTTATTGAACGTTCAATCAAAAAAAAGTTTAATAGTCCTCATGATGACCTGAATCACGGGCGAAACGGCAGTGAAATTTGCCCGCTGAGATAAGGCCGAAGTCGGTTTTGTGAGAGTCGAAATATGCCAAAGGTAGGAATGCAGCCAATCAGAAGGCAGCAGTTGATTGATGCCACGCTCGCCGCGGTAAACGAAGTGGGAATGCATGACGCCACCATCGCGCAGATTGCGCGGCGGGCCGGCGTTTCCAACGGCATCATCAGCCATTATTTCAAGGACAAGAACGGCCTGCTGGAAGCCACGATGCGCTATCTGATCAGCCATCTGGGCGAGGCGGTGAAATTGCGCTTGCAGGCGCTCACCGATAACAGCCCGGCGGCGCGGCTGCAGGCGATCGTCGCCGGCAACTTCGACGACAGCCAGATCAACAGCGCGGCGATGAAGACCTGGCTGGCCTTTTGGGCCAGCAGCCTGCACCAGCCGCAGCTCAACCGGCTGCAACAGGTGAACGGCCGCCGGCTTTATTCCAACCTGTGCGCCGAGTTTCGCCGCGTCATGCCGCAGCCGCAGGCGCGGTTGGCGGCCAAGGGGCTGGCGGCGCTGATCGATGGGCTGTGGCTGCGCAGCGCGCTGCGCGGTTCGGCGTTCAATCAGGCGCAGGCGCTGGCGCTCACGACCGAATACATCACGTTCCAACTCCGGGGGCAAACGCCGCCCGGAGGCTAACTCAAGGAGATCCTATGTCCCGTTTTGGCTTGCAGAAGCTCTATATTCATGGCGCCTATGTAGACAGCACCGCTGGAAAAACCTTCAACGCCATTAATCCGGCGAACGGCGAAGTTCTGGCTGAAGTCCAGTCCGCCGGCGCTGAAGACGTCGATCGTGCGGTGGCCAGCGCGGCCAGCGGGCAGAAGGTGTGGGCGGCGATGACGGCGATGGCGCGTTCGCGCATCCTGCGTCGCGCGGTGGATATTCTGCGCGAGCGCAACGATGAGCTGGCGGCGCTGGAAACGCTGGATACCGGTAAAGCGATGTCGGAAACCACCGCGGTGGACATCGTCACCGGCGCCGACGTGCTGGAGTACTACGCCGGCCTGATCCCGGCCATTGAAGGCGAGCAGATCCCGCTGCGCGATACCTCGTTCGTCTACACACGCCGCGAACCGCTGGGCGTGGTGGCCGGCATCGGCGCCTGGAACTACCCGATTCAGATCGCGCTGTGGAAGTCCGCGCCGGCCCTGGCGGCGGGCAATGCGATGATTTTCAAACCGAGTGAAGTCACGTCGCTGACGGCGCTGAAGCTGGCGGAAATCTACACCGAAGCCGGCCTGCCGGACGGCGTGTTCAACGTGGTGACCGGCAGCGGCGCGGAGGTGGGGCAGTACCTGACCGACCATCCGGGCATCGCCAAAGTCTCTTTCACCGGCGGGGTGAAAACCGGCAAGAAGGTGATGGCCAACGCGTCGGGTTCGACGCTGAAGGAAGTCACCATGGAACTGGGCGGCAAGTCGCCGCTGATTATCTTCGACGACGCCGATCTGGATCGCGCCGCCGATATCGCCATGATGGCCAACTTCTACAGTTCCGGCCAGGTGTGCACCAACGGCACCCGCGTCTTCGTGCCGGCGGCGCTGCAGGTGCAGTTTGAGGCGAAAATTCTCGAGCGCGTGAAACGCATTCGCCTCGGCGATCCGACCGATCCGCAAACCAACTTCGGGCCGCTGGTCAGCTTCGCGCATATGGAATCGGTGCTGCGCTTTATCGAGAGCGGCAAAAACAGCGGCGCGCGCCTGCTGTGCGGCGGCGAACGCGTCACCCACGGCGAATTCGGCAAGGGCGCTTATGTGGCGCCGACGGTATTCAGCGACTGCCGCGACGACATGGAAATCGTGCGCGAAGAGATCTTCGGACCGGTGATGAGCATCCTCAGCTACCAGAGCGAAGAGGAAGTGGTGCGCCGCGCCAACGACACCACCTTCGGCCTGGCCGCGGGCGTGGTGACCCACGATCTGGCCCGCGCGCACCGCGTGATCCACCAGCTGGAAGCCGGCATTTGCTGGATCAACACCTGGGGCGAGTCGGCGGCGGAAATGCCGGTCGGCGGCTATAAGCAGTCCGGCGTCGGCCGCGAAAACGGCCTGACCACGCTGGAGCACTACACCCAGATCAAATCGGTGCAGGTCGAGCTGGGCGAATACGCCTCGGTATTTTAACTATCCCCGTCGTCTTTCCAGCTACAGCGTTGTTGGCTGCGAGCGCAGACCCCAGTCACTTACTTGAGTAAGCTCCTGGGGCTCTGCGCCCTTGCCGGCTAGCTGTAACTCGAAATCCATAGGGGATATATCCTTTTTTGCATCCAAAACTGCCTTGATATATTCAGCATGCGGAATTCAAGCCATTCGCATCATTCAGGCATATGAATATTTAGGAGATAATGAATGGAATTTGACTACATCATTATCGGTGCCGGTTCCGCCGGCAACGTGTTAGCCACCCGATTGACCGAAGACGCCGACGTCAGCGTCCTGCTGCTGGAAGCCGGCGGCCCGGATTACCGGATGGATTTCCGTACCCAGATGCCGGCCGCGCTGGCGTTTCCGCTGCAGGGCCGCCGCTATAACTGGGCGTATGAAACCGATCCTGAGCCGCACATGAACAACCGCCGGATGGAATGCGGCCGCGGCAAAGGGCTGGGCGGTTCATCCCTGATCAACGGCATGTGTTACATTCGCGGCAACGCGATGGACTTCGACAACTGGGCCAAGGCGCCGGGTCTGGAAGACTGGACCTATCTGGACTGTCTGCCGTATTTCCGCAAGGCGGAAACGCGCGATATCGGCCCGAACGATTACCACGGCGGTGATGGCCCGGTGAGCGTCACCACGCCGAAGGCCGGCAACAACGAACTGTTCCACGCCATGGTGGAAGCCGGCGTACAGGCGGGCTATCCGCGCACCGACGATCTGAACGGTTACCAGCAGGAAGGATTCGGCCCGATGGACCGCACCGTGACGCCGAAAGGGCGCCGCGCCAGCACCGCCCGCGGTTATCTTGATCAGGCGCGTTCACGGCCGAACCTGAAGATCGTCACCCATGCGCTGACCGACCATATCGTGTTCGAGGGCAAGCGCGCAGTGGGCGTCAACTATCTGCAGGGCGACAGCAATCAGCTGACCCATGCCAAAGCGCGCCGCGAAGTGCTGCTGTGCGCCGGCGCCATCGCCTCGCCGCAAATTCTGCAGCGTTCGGGTGTCGGCCCGGCGGCGCTGCTGAAAAGTCTGGACATCAACGTGGTGCACGATCTGCCGGGGGTAGGGGAAAACCTGCAGGATCACCTGGAGATGTACCTGCAGTACGCCTGCAAGAAACCGGTGTCGCTGTACCCGGCGTTGCAATGGTTTAACCAGCCGAAGATCGGTGCGGAGTGGCTGTTCAACGGCACCGGCATCGGCGCCAGCAACCAGTTCGAGGCCGGCGGTTTCATTCGCAGCCGCGCAGAGTTCGCCTGGCCGAACATTCAGTATCACTTCCTGCCGGTGGCGATTAACTACAACGGTAGCAACGCGGTGAAAGAGCACGGTTTCCAGGCGCACGTCGGTTCGATGCGTTCGCCGAGCCGCGGCCGGGTGCAGGTGAAATCGAAAGATCCGCGCCAGCATCCGAGCATTCTGTTCAACTACATGGCGACCGAACAGGATTGGCAGGAGTTCCGCGACGCTATCCGCATCACGCGCGAAATCATGGCGCAGCCGGCCTTGGACGAATACCGCGGCCGCGAGATTAGCCCAGGGCCGGAGGTGCAGACCGACGAGCAGTTGGACGCCTTCGTGCGCGAGCACGCCGAAACCGCCTTCCACCCGTCCTGCTCGTGCAAGATGGGCGAAGACGAAATGGCGGTGGTCGACGGCCAGGGCCGGGTGCACGGCATGGAAGGATTGCGGGTGGTGGATGCGTCAATCATGCCGCTGATCATCACCGGCAACCTGAACGCCACCACCATCATGATCGCCGAGAAGATCGCCGATCGCATTCGCCAGCGCACGCCGCTGCCGCGCAGCACCGCCGACTACTACGTCGCCGGCGATGCGCCGGTGCGCAAGCAGTAACCGACACGCCCTCTCGCCGTTGAGGGGGAGGGCCGCCGTAGCAAGCAACCCCTCTCCATATGCTCTTCCCCAAGGCGAGGGGGCAACTCTCTTTTATCCCTTATCCCATCATGCCGCCGGCAGCGAGATCGCCTGATCGAAACTGGTGGGCGTCGCCATGCGCCACATGCGGGCGTAGAACTCGCTTTTGATCTCCGGCTGCAGCAGCGCGCCGGGCTCCAGGTAGTAATAGATATCGGCGTACACCTTGATCTCGGTCGGCGTGATGCGGCGCAGCATATGGTGCGAGGTCAGCTGCTCCGGGCGGCTGACGCCGGCCGCCGCCAGCATGTCCGCCAGCGCTTTCACCGTATTTTGATGGAAGTGGTAGACGCGTTCCGCCTTGTTCGGCACCACCAGCGCCTTTTGCCGCAGCGGATCTTGCGTCGCGACGCCGGTCGGGCAGTGGTTGGTGTGGCAGCTTTGCGACTGGATGCAGCCGACGGCGAACATAAAGCCGCGCGCCGAGTTCACCCAGTCGGCGCCGAGCACCAGCACGCTGGCGATGTCAAAGGCGCTGATGATCTTGCCGCTGGCGCCAATCTTGATTTGGTCGCGTAGGCCGCAGCCCACCAGCGTGTTATGCACGAACAGCAGCCCTTCGCGCAGCGGCATGCCCATATAGTTGGAGAGTTCGAGCGGCGCGGCGCCGGTGCCGCCTTCCTTGCCGTCCACCACGATGAAGTCCGGCAGGATGCGGGTGTGCAGCATCGCCTTGACGATGGCGACGAACTCCCACGGGTGGCCGATGCACAGCTTGAAACCGACCGGCTTGCCGCCTGACAGCTCGCGCAGCTGTTGGATGAACTGCATCATTTCCAGCGGGGTGGTGAAGGCGCTGTGCGAAGCCGGCGAGATGCAATCCACGCCTTCCGGCACGCCGCGGGTGGCAGCGATTTCCGCATCCACCTTCTTCGCCGGCAGAATGCCGCCGTGGCCGGGTTTAGCGCCCTGGCTGAGCTTGATTTCAATCATTTTCACCTGCGGGCTTTGCGCTTGTTCGGCAAAGCGGCGCGGATCGAAATGGCCGTCGGCGGTGCGGCAGCCGAAATAGCCGCTGCCCAGCTCCCACACCAGATCGCCGTTGTTTTCGCGGTGATAGCGGCTGATGCTGCCCTCACCGGTGTCGTGGTAGAAGTTGCCCTTGGCCGCGCCGAGGTTGAGCGCGCGGATGGCGTTGGCGGAGAGCGCGCCGAAGCTCATGGCCGAAATGTTGAAGATCGACGCGGAGTAGGGCTGGCGGCAATCGGCGCCGCCGATGGTGATGCGGAAACTGGTTGGGTCGGCGGCTTCCACCGGCCGCATGGAGTGGCCGATGCACTCATAGCCGGTTTGGTAGACGTCCAGCAGGGTGCCGAACGGTTTGTCACCCATCTCATTTTTCGCACGGCGATACACCAGCGTGCGCTGGGTGCGCGAAAACGGGATCTCTTCATTATCCTGCTCGAGGAAATACTGGCGCAGTTCCGGGCGGATGAACTCGAAGAAGAAGCGCAGGCGGCCGATGATCGGGTAGTTGCGGCAGATGGCGTGGCGCTGCTGCGTGAGATCGTAGATACCCAGCACCATCAGGCAACCGCAGGCCAGGGCCGGCAGCCAGAACCACGGATGGTTGTGCATCATGATCAAGAAAACCAGGGTGAGCAAGATGCTCAGCACAAAGCAGGTATAGCGGCTGAATAAGGACGACTTCATAACATCTCCTGATGTTTATTTTAATCCACACGACATGACTCACGGATAATCCGTGTGCAAATCGTAACCAACAGGAGAGGATGTTGTGTGTCTGTTGCTGCTTTGTCGCCGGTTGTTACATTAATTTAACCTGGCGGAAGGGGGTTGCCGCGCGGCGTGCCGCGCAACAAGCCAAGATATTTATTTTCCGGCGACGAAGATGGTGCTCATGCTGCGCAGCCGCAGCTTTTTCATCGCGCTGTATTTTTGCGAGAAGATGGTTTTCGGGTGCGTGCCGCGTTTTTCCGCAATGTGCAGCAGGCTGTCGCCGCGCAGCAGATTGAAGATCACGTCGCTTTCCGCCGGGCTGAGCTCGCGGGTTTTCTGCACCCGGATGCCGCCCGGTTCCTTGCTTTCCAGCAGCCGCTGGATTTTTTCCTGCAGCGAATAAAGCGGAATGCGGGTAGAAACCAACTCAACGGAAATCCCCAGGATCGACAGCAGTTTCACTACGCGCTCGTCGTCATAGAACACCAGCAGGCGCGTCTTGCTGTTGTATTGCTGATGCAGGGACACCAGGCTTTCTATCACGTTGACGCTCTGTTCCAGGTTTTGCGAGGTGAAAATCAGCGCGATATCGTGCTTGGTGATCTTCTCCGCTTTGGCGCCGCCATGCATGAAATCGGAAAACAGGCGGATATCGTACGCGCCGTAGTGTTTCTTCAGCAGCACCGACAGGCCAACATAGCTGTACTTACACTCACTAATCACAAGAACGTTGTTTTTAGACATAGGGCAAACACCAATACCGAGTTAAAAGTATTCAGCTGTAAGAAGCGAGTTCAAATCCTTGATGCTGGATTCCTTCCACAGCTTTCCCTGCAGTGCGTAATATGGCATTTCATCCAGCCATTTCTTGTGTTCGGGAGTTTCAACTCCTTCGATAATTACCTTGTAATGATTAAGGTAAAAGAAGCGCAGTAACGCGCGCATCAAGCCCTCGCCGCCGGACTTTTTCATAAAGTCCCAAAGCAAAAAACGGTCGAGCTTAACGAAGCGGAACTGGCTGTTGTACAACGCGGAAAAACCCGCATAGCCAGAACCAAAATCATCGAGCCAAAATGAATAACTATTCAATGACGGATCGCCGTGCACGCGATCTTTCACCAGCCGGGTTGAATTCTCGCTGATCTCAAAATGAATACAGCGCAGGGCATTAATTCTTTCGGCAAAGTGAGTATTCGCCAGCGATTGCAGGGAATAATCGTCAACATTCAAAGTGGCTATCACTTGGTTTTCATGAAACCAGTGTTTGTATTTATCGATCAGATTGATCTGATCCATCAAAATCTCAATCCGGGTTGCGCTGTCGGCGTGACGAAAGAACTGTTCAGGAGAAAAATGGGCGTATTCGCTATTAAACGTAAAGCGAGACAGACATTCAACGGCCAGCAATTGTCCCGATTTCGCGAACATTGGCTGAAAAACATAATTAATGCCGTTATTTTTCTCTCTGAAAGAACCGCTCATTTCCCAATCCTTGGATTGATATTTAACTTGTTGATTTTTAATGGTTAAAAAGAAAGTTACTCCAGGTTTATTGGTAAATTTCTTATTTAAAGCGTCAGGATGGCCGAAACGTGTCGACAGACCATTAAACGCGTAATTCGTGCCAAAGTCCAAACGTCGCAATATGTTACTAAGTGTAAATATTCGGGATAATATTCTGATTTTCAGGCCTTAACGCAAAATCTTGAACTCTGCAGCTTTCCCAAACACAGATTATTCCTATTCATATGAATCGTCAACATCGATCGATAGGTATCCGCCGATAGTTTATTCCTATCAAGAGGGGGCTTATGAATGTTTTAAACGATTTAACATTAAGAATATGCTTAGTCTATATTTCGTCCGGCAATGAGTTCATCGAGGCAACGCTCCTTTTCAGCAAGGGAGTGCTATCGCTGAGTGTATGCTCAGTGGCGGCAATATATATATAAGCCCGCCACTGAATCGATTATTTTATTGTTCTATGGAGCTGGAAATGAAAAAAGTATTATTGCCTTTGGCTGCCCTGGTATTGTCTGCAACTGCTTCCAACGCAATGGCAGCAAACGGCAACGTTAAATTCACCGGTGAAATTGTACAGTCCACCTGTAAAGTTGTTGATAAAGACCAGAATAAAGAAGTTTACCTGGGTAAATATCCTACCACCGCTTTCCCAACTGCCGGTTCTACCAGCGGTGCTAAAGCTTTCGATATCAGCCTGGAGAAATGTGAAGCGGGTAACTACACCCTGCGTTTCGACGGTAACACCCCAGCCGGCCACCCAGAGCTGTTGGCTGTAACTGGCGGCGCGACTGGCGTTGGCGTTGAAATTCTGGATAACAACGGTTCTACTCTGCCAATCTCTCAGGAAGTGGCTACCCCAGCTACCGTAACCGTTGCTGCTGATGGCGATAACCCAGGCGCTGCGACTTTCAACCTGCGCGCTCGTTACAAATCCTTCCAGGATCTGGTAACTGCCGGTCAGGCAAACTCTAACGCTACCTTCACCATCGAATACAAATAATTCGCTGGCAGGATAGATAGAGTTATTGGCCAAGGATGGCTAAATTTTGAGAGTTGAGACATTCCGATGAAAAAAATTCTGACTGGTATTTTATTCGCATTCTCTGTTAATGCCTTTGCCGGCATTCAGGTTGATGCGACGCGTGTCATCTATAACAGTGCAAGTAAATCCGCATCGCTCTCAATCAGCAATGACAGCGACGATACCTACATGGTGCAAACCTGGCTGGATACTGGCGATGCAAGCCAGATGCCTAAGAATTTGCCGATCGTGGTGACGCCACCCATTTTGAAGCTGGCTGCCAAGAAAGACGCCATTTTGCGTTTTATCTATTCCGGCAGCGGTTTGCCGCAGGACAGAGAATCTCTGCTCTGGGTCAACGTACAGGAAATTCCGCCAACGCCTAAGCAAGATAACGTGCTGCAGGTGGCGATCCGTACCCGTATCAAACTGTTCTATCGCCCGGATTCGTTGAAAACCAACCTGCAACAGCAGGCGGAAGCGCTGAAGTGGAAGCGCCAGGGCGGCAATTTAGTCGTGACTAACGATGGCCCGCTGTTCGTCACGCTGGGCGTGCTGAACCTGAAGAGCGGCGGCAAGAGCTGGAAAGTGAACGCCGACATGGTCAAGCCACACGACAGCCTGCGCATCTCCCTGCCTCAGGGGGCGCAATCAGCCAACACTATGTCGTTTACCTATATCAACGACTATGGCGGTCACACCGAGATTAAAAACGTCGCACTGAATTGATTTGAAGCACTTCAAGGAATGAAAGAAATGGCACACAAAAGAATAACAACCCTCGCGCCAAAACGTTTGGTGAAGCTGATTAATGGTGTAATTTATTTTTCTGCTGTGCCTTTTTCATTCTCACAGATGGCCATGGCGGAGGAGCAGTTCAACACCTCCTTCATCCATGGCGATGACAATATCGCCCAGGTGGCGTCGTTGGCCAGCGGGGATGATATTCTGCCGGGTAAATATCCGTTTGATATCTATCTCAACGGGCAGCGTATCGATCACCGCGAAATCGAGTTCAAGAAAGAATCCAAAGACTCTCCGGTAGCGCCGTGCCTGACGGCGGTGGACTACCAGGATTACGGCGTAAAGCTGCCCGGCGATCTGACCACCGCCGGTGCCGCGCAATGCTACGCATTGCCACAACAGATCTCCGGCGCCAAGCTGAGCTATGACGCCGCCGTACAGCGTATGGATCTGGAAGTGCCGCAGGTGTTTCTGATCCCGCGCCCGCAAGGCGCCATTTCGCCGAAAGTTTACGATCGCGGCATCAATGCCGGCTTTGTTAACTATAACTTTAGCGGCACTCATAACCGCTACGGCAACAACCAGAACGACAAGACTTCCGACTATTACTTCCTGAGCCTTAATAATGGCCTCAATATTGGCGATTGGCGCCTGCGCAACAACTCGACGTTGAACCAACAGTCGGGCGCCGGTACGCATTGGAAGAACATTTCCAGCTGGGCGGAAACGGACATCGTTTCTCTGCGCAGCCGTCTGGTGATCGGCCAGACCAACACTAATAACAATGTTTTCGACAGCATTCAGTTCCGCGGTGTGCAGATGTCCAGCGCCGACGACATGCTGCCGGAAAGCCAGCGCGGCTATGCGCCGGTGGTGCGCGGTGTGGCGACGACCAACGCGCGCGTTGAAGTGCGTCAGAACGGCTATACCATTTACAGCACCAACGTGCCGCCAGGGCCGTTTGCGCTGACGGACATTTTCCCAAGCACCCTGAGCGGTAACCTGGACGTGACGGTTATCGAAGCCAACGGTTCGAGAACCTCTTTCGTCGTGCCGTTCTCCTCGGTGCCGAACATGCTGCGCGAAGGGATTTGGAACTATCAGCTGACCGCCGGTAAATACCACGATGGCACCAGCCGCTATCAGCCCAAGTTTGTCCAAGGCACCTTGTCGCACGGTATGGCGTATGACATCACGCCTTACGGTGGCGTGCTGGTGGCGGAAAACTACCGTTCAGCGGTCGTGGGCCTCGGTAAAAACCTGGGGAACTGGGGGGCTGTCTCTTTTGATATGTCCTATTCCGACACCAACCTGGTGAACGGCGATGACAAGCAGGGGGAGAGTTTCCGTTTCCTGTATTCCAAGTCGCTCAACGATTGGGGGACGGAATTCCGCATTGCCGGTTACCGTTACTCGACCTCCGGCTATTATGATTTCTCCGATGCGGTTGCCGAGCGCGAACGCTATGAGAACGGTTATTACCGTAACGATTACTACGATCAAAACGATCGCAACCTGGGCGTGCCGGACTGGGCGGAATCTCGCCGTCGCAGCTATTACACCAGCCGTTTCAACAACAAACGCCAACGTGTTGAGCTGTCTGTCAACCAGCGCATCGCCGGTAATTCGACGCTGTACGCCAACGTCAGCAACCAGTCTTACTGGGGCGGATCCGGCGAAGACCGCACCGTACAAACCGGTTTCAACAGCAGCTATAAAAATATCAGCTATGGCGTCTTCTATCAGGACAGCCGCAGCAACTACGGCTATAAAGACCGCAGCGTCAACCTGACCGTATCGATTCCGTTCAGCTTCTTCAGCAAGGATTCGTCGGACATGACCGCCAGCTTCAACGCCGGCCACAGCAAGCAGAGCGGCAATACCTACAGCGCCGGCCTGAGCGGCACCGCGCTGGATGACAACCGCTTGAACTATGCGGTGCAAAGCGGTCATGATCGTTATTCGGGCCAAACCAGCTCGGCCAACGTCGGTTATCAGGGCAGCATGGGGACCATCAATGCTGGTTATAGCTACAGCAAAGATTATCAGCAGTCTTCGTTGGGCGTGGCGGGCGGCATCGTCGCACACTCCGGCGGCGTGACGTTGACCCAGCCGCTGCAGAATACGTTTGTGCTGGTGGAAGCCAAAGACGCCAAGGGCGTTCGTATCGAAAACCAACCGGGTGTCGCCATCGACCGCTTCGGTTACGCGGTGATGACCTCTGCGTCGCCATACCGCCATAACCGCGTGGCGCTGCGCACCGAAGATATCGGCAACGGCCTGGATATCCCGATGGCGGCGAGAGACGTGGTGCCGACTTACGGCGCAATCACCCGCGTGAAGTTTGAAACGCACACGGGCCAAAGCCTGTTGGTACACAGCAAGATGGCCGACGGCAGCGTACCGCCGATTGGCGCCAACGTCTTCAGTGCGGACGGCAAGAACAACGGTACTGTCGGTACCAACGGCGATATTTATATTTCAGGGGCTTCCGCAGGGGATCGCCTGCTGGTGAAATGGGGCAACGACGCGGGCGAAAGCTGCTCACTGGTGGTGCCGGAATTGAAAGCGGCGACCGAACAGCTGATGGGTTATCAGGAACTTTCGCTGACCTGCGGAAAACCGTAAAAGGAAAGGATATGTCTTCTTTGTTAAAGCACAAGAATCTCGGGTTGGCGGCTGGGCTGCTGGTCACGCTGGGCGCGTTTTCGCAGAGCAGCTATGCGCTGTCGTGTAAGCAGAACGGCAGCATTCGCCAGGATATCGTGCTGGATAAAGCCATCAAGGTGTCGACCGCCAATACCGCGCCGGGCGCGTTGCTGTGGCGTTCGCAGACTTTTACCTCGACCTTCCAATGTACGGATGACTGGAACAACCCGAAAGGGGAAAATGCCTACCTGTACTGGGATCCGCAGTCCCGGATGAGTCAGATCCATAATTCGATCGAAGTGGGTGTCACTTATCAGGGGATCGATGTCAAACCGACTAAAGGCGCACGTCAGGACGTCGGTCCCGGCACGGAATGCCGCCGTTCGGGCAGCCGTTGTTTGTCTCCGGCCAGATCGCTGACGGTAACCGTGTCTTACGCCATCTATATTAAAGCAACCGGCAAGGCACCGCCGGCCGGCGGCAAGATCAACGACAACAACTCGTACTCGGTATTTCAGGTTGATGGCGTCGGCGGCTTGAACGGCACGCCGAACAGCAACTTTAACGCCTACATTTCCGGGCTGGGCAACATTCAGTTTATTTCCTGCAACCCGAAAATCACCGTGGTGGCCAACAACGGTTCGACGGTGAACTTCGGCACTATCCCGCGTCAGAATGCGGTGGTGGGCAAAATCGAGAAGCAGGTGCCGTTCTCGGTGGCCGCCAATATGTCCGATCCGACGACCGGACAGGACTGCCAGGGGGAGACGCTGCAGGCCAGCTTCAGCAGCACTTATCCGCTGCAGGATAACAGCGTGATCCTGCCGACCAGCGACAGCGGCTTCGGTATTTTGATCTCGCAGGCGGCGACGCCAAATACGCCGATCATGATGAACAGCCCGGTCGATCTGGGCCTGGTCAACGGTACCATCGTTGAAAAGAACTTTATGGCCAGCCTGAAATGGTTGAGCACCAACCCGAAAGTGGGGCCGTTCAGCGCATCGGCGAATATTGACGTCACCTTCAAATAATTCGGTGCCTGGTCAATAAAAGAAAGGGTTCAGTTCTCGCGAACTGAACCCTTTTTTGTGCCTTATACCGCGCTGATTAACGCAGCCCCATCCAGCTGGTGCAAACGCCTTCCGGCGGTTTGCCGGCGTACCAACGGGGCAGCGTAGGGGCATCATGGCGCGGTTCGGCCTGCATTTCTATCGGCTGCGCCGGCCATTCTGCGACGTCCCAGCGGGTGGTGCGGCGATACACTGCTGGGGTTTTGCCGAACTGTTTCTTGAAGGCGCGCGAGAACGAAGGCTGAGAGTCGAAATGGTATTGCAGGGCGATATCCAGGATCGGGCGTGGGGTGGAGCGCAGCGCCTGCGCCGCCTGCGACAGGCGCCGCTCGCGGATATAGCTGCCGAGCGCGTGGCCGGTGGTGCTGCGGAACATGCGCTGCAGGTGCCATTTGGAGTAGCCCGACTTGGCGGCGACGTTATCCAGCAGCAGCGGCTGATCCAGATGAGTTTCAATCCAGTCTAGTAAATCGTGAATGATATTGACGCGATCCATGGTTTTAGTTCTCCCGCAAAAACGACATTCAGGTCACAGTGACTTAGCTTAATTATCCAAGTATATTCTTTGATAATAGGCGTGAGTGCGCCGTTACGCAAGGGTAAACCGGGGGTAAAAAGGTGGCCAAAAATGCTCTTTGAATGGCAGGGAGATAAAAGAAAGGCCGCATAAAGCGGCCTTTTCAGTAGGAAGTGACGGAAAATCAGTTAGTTTCTGGTTTCACTTCAATGTAGTTCAGACCCAGTACGCTGCTGGTGTAACCGCGGATCTTGTTGGTCATCTCGATATCGCCGTTCAGCGTGTGGCCGTAGGACGGGATGATCTCTTTCAGCTTGCTCTGCCATTCCGGCGTTGCCACTTTGTCTTTGAACACGGTTTCCATCAGGTGCAGCATGATTGGCGCAGCGGTGGAAGCGCCCGGCGAAGCGCCCAGCAGAGCGGCGATGCTGCCGTCTTCAGAGCTGACGACTTCGGTGCCGAACTGCAGCACGCCGCCTTTATCCGCGTCTTTCTTGATGATCTGTACGCGCTGGCCTGCGGTCCACAGCTTCCAGTCTGCCTGCTTGGCGTCCGGGAAGTACTCTTTCAGCGCGGCGAAGCGATCGTCGTCGTTCATCATCAGCTGGCCGACCAGGTATTTCACCAGATCGAAGTTATCCAGACCGACGTGGGTCATCGGCATCAGGTTCGAGGTGCTCAGCGAGTGCATCAGATCGAACAGCGAACCGTTCTTCAGGAACTTGCTGGAGAAGGTGGCGAACGGCCCGAACAGCAGCACGCGCTTGCCGTCCAGCATGCGGGTATCCAGGTGCGGCACGGACATCGGCGGCGAACCTACGCTGGCCAGGCCATACACTTTGGCCAGGTGCTGGTTGGCGATCGCCGGGTTGGTGGTGACCAGGAACTGGCCGCCGACCGGGAAGCCGCCGTAGCCGTCGGCTTCAGGGATGCCGGATTTCTGCAGCAGGGTCAGGGACGCGCCGCCTGCGCCGATGAACACGAACTTGGCGTTAACGGTGGTTTCTTTGCCGTCGCGGTTCAGATCGGCAACGGTCACGCTCCAGGTCTGATCGGCGTTGCGCTTGATGTCGCGCACTTCGTGGCTCAGGTTCAGCTTGAACTTGTCGCTGGCGCTCAGCGCGTCAACCAGCTGGTGGGTGATCACGCCGAAGTTAACGTCGGTACCCAGCGGCATGCGGGTCGCGGCGATTTTCTGCGCCGGATCGCGGCCGTTCATCACCAGTGGCGCCCACTGTTTGATTTGCTCAGGGTCTTCGGAATATTCCATGCCGCGGAACAGGGTGCTGTGCTGCAGCGCCGCGTAGCGTTTACGCAGGAAGTTGACGTTGTCGTCGCCCCACACGAAGCTCATGTGCGGCACGCTGTTAATAAAGGATTTCGGATCTTTCAGGACATTGTTTTTCACCTGATAAGACCAGAACTGACGGGAGATTTCGAAAGACTCGTTGACCTTCACCGCCTTGCTGATGTCGATGGTGCCATCGGCTTTTTCCGGCGTGTAGTTCATTTCGCTGAAGGCGGAGTGGCCGGTACCGGCGTTGTTCCAGCCGTTGGAGCTCTCTTCCGCCACGCCGTTCATGCGCTCATACATGTCGATGGTCCAGGTCGGCTCCAGCTCATGCAGATAGGTACCCAAGGTGGCGCTCATGATGCCGCCGCCGATCAACACCACGTCGACGGTTTTATTCTTCTCTTCAGCCGCCGCCTGCTGCGTAACGCCAAACAGGCTGAGACTGAAAATCAGGACGAGTAATTTTCTCATTGAATTAAATCTCTTGTGTGTAAATTCTACTCATTGCAGGTGAAAGAATTTAGCGGGAGTTACCCTGGAAAATAATGAAGCCGACCGCCCGGCGTGAGCCGATAGGCAGCGATAATGCCTTTTTGTTAATAGGGTATTTAACGAAAAGTGAACTATTGCAGGCCGTCCGGATGCAAATTGATCGGTTCACGTTACTGGCGGGGTATTATTGTTTGCGAGAATGTTAAAAACTACTTTTGTAACTAAAAAAAATGAATATAAGCAAAAATAGGCCGGTTGCTGTCGCAGTAATAAACAAAGAGGGGGGAGAGGCCGTATAACCGCGTTATTTTAGGGGGTTAATTGTCGCGCAATTAAACGTTATTTCGTTATCACACAATAATTGCGGTTAAATTGCAAATACCTATCGGTAACCAATAATAAATGGCCGCCGTTGCGGGCGGCCATCGTGCGGAAGGCGGTTACTGGATGCCCATCGCATCGCGCATGGTGAAGAATAGATCGGTCTGATCGGTCAATCCCACCACGTTGGCGGCGTGCGGACCGTAGGCCGCGACGCGCAATTGGGTGCCGGTGTGCCCCTGCGATTCTTCTTCCGAGTTGCCGTAGCTGAGGGTCATCGGCGCGCCGTCTTTGGTGGTCAGCAGCTGGGTCAGGCCCGGCGCTTTGGCGCCGGCGGCGACGATCTGGCTGGAGTGCGCATGGTCGGCGGTGACGATCACCAACGTGTTGCCGTCGGCGCGGGCGAAGGCCAGCGCTTTTTGCACCGCTTCGTCCAGATCGACGGTTTCACCAATCTGCCCGCACGGGTTGGCGGCGTGATCCTGCTTATCTATCGACGCGCCCTCGACCTGCAGGAAGAAGCCGTTCGGGTTATCTTTCAACAGCGCGATCGCTTTTTCGGTCATCGCCGCCAGCGTTGGCGTGGCCGCGGTGCGCGCCGGGTTGTTTTCGCAGGTTACCGCCGGCTTGTCGAGGTTGCCGTGATAGCTGGCTTTCGGCCCCAACCAGCGCACCGGCATGTTGCCGTCGGCGAACAGGCCCAGCAGCGGTTTTTGCTGGTTGGCCAACGTAACGGCCTGCAGCTCATCCGCGTTGCTCACCCATTGGTAACCCTGCGCCGCCGCCTGATCTTTTAGCGATTTTCCTTGCCATTCGCCGCTTTTCGCCAGCTGGTTGAAGGACTTCGCGCCGCCGCCCAGCGTGACGTCGGCGCGGGTCTTCAGCAACTGCTCGGTAATGGAGCCGCGGCCGCCGTTTTCCAGTGCGTTAGTGGCGCATTTCTCGCTGGTTTCCTCCGGGCCGTAGCATTTGCGCGAGGTGACGTGCGACACCAGCGCCGCCGGCGTAGCGTCTTGCAACTCGGCGGTGGAGACGTTGCCGGTGGCCTTGCCGGCCGCCTTGGCGATCTCCAGCAGCGTCGGCTGATCTTTGCCGTTCACGTCCACGCCGAGCGCGCCGTTATAGGTTTTCCCCCCGGTGGTCCAGGCGGTGGCGGAGGCGGCGGAATCGGTCACGTAATCCGGCTTGTGGGTTTTCTTGTCCAGCGAGTAGTGGGTGTATTGCCCGGTCAGCGGCAGGGCGTCGATGCCCTTGAAGTAACCGCCTGCGCCTTCAGCGTAGTTGCGCGCGGCGGTGATCTCGGAATCCCCCATGCCGTCGCCGATCAGCAGTATCACGTTTTTCGCCGTTTTGTCCGACAGTGACGCCTTCAGCGCGGCGGTCTGATCGCCGGCCAGACGACGGGCGCCGCCCGGTTCGGCGAGGTTGCCGCGCGCGGCGCGCTCGGTCAGGCCATCAGCATTGGGCGAGGTTTCCGCCGCGATGGCGGAGGAACAGAGCAGGGCGGACAGCACGGCGCCGGCGAGCAGGGATACAGCAGGTTGCATGGGGTAAGCTCCTTGTCGTAATACAACAATATAAATAACATCAAATTGTTACGTAAGAAGAGTAGAGCAGAGGGATGACAATTTTATGACAGCGAAAGGCGGGATGGCCCGGCGGCCACCCCGTTTGGCGTCTCAGGCCGTGCGCGCCGGAATAGCCAGCCCGCGCTGCACCGCCGGCCGCGCCAGACCGCGCTCCAACCACTGTGCGACGCGGGGGAAACTGTCGAACGCCACCAGTTCGCGCGCCTCATAGAAGCCGATCAGGTTGCGCACCCAGCCCAGCAGCGAGATATCGGCGATGGTGTACTCCGCGCCCATGATCCAGTCGCGGCCCTCCAGGCGCGTTTCCAGCACGCCGAGCAGGCGTTTCGATTCGTTTTTGTAGCGCTCCAGCGGCCGCTTGTCTTCATATTCGCGCCCGGCGAATTTATGGAAGAAACCGAGCTGGCCGAACATCGGGCCGACGGCGGCCATCTGGAAGAACACCCACTGAATGGTTTCGTAACGCTGCGCCGGATCCTGCGGCAGGAAACGGCCGCTCTTTTCCGCCAGGTAGAGCAGAATGGCGCCGGATTCGAACAGCGGCAGCGGCCGGCCGCCGGGGCCGTCGGGATCGATGATCGCCGGGATCTTGCCGTTCGGGTTCAGCGCCAGGAATTCCGGCGTCCAGGTCTCGTTGTTGCCGATGTCGATCAGGTGCGCTTCATAAGGCAGGCCGATCTCTTCCAGCATGATGGACACTTTGACGCCGTTCGGCGTCGGCAGAGAGTAGAGCTGCAGCCGTTCCGGATGTTGAGCCGGCCAGCGTTTGACGATCGGGAATTGGGTGGAATCGAGCATGGAAACTCCTCGGGTTGGCGGGGTCGCTTAAGCGTACCCCTAGAGTATTGCAGTAAAACTACCCTGTCGCCGGGTTACACCGTGAGGTCAAAATGTGCGGCCAGCGCTTTTTTACCGGCGGGGGTCAGCTGCAGCTCACGGCTGTCGAGCCGGCGAAGGATCCAGCCGCGTTGGATAAAGACGGCCAACAGCGCTGCGCCCAGCGCGCCGCCGAGGTGAGATCGGCGTTCGCTCCAGTCCAGGCACCCGCAGGCGAAGCGGCGGCGGGTGGGGGCGGGCGAGCAATCGACGCCCAGCCGCGTCAGCGCGGCCTGACCGGCGTCGCTTAACCGGTAGTCTTCTTCGCCGGTCAGCCAGTTCAGCGCATGCAGCCGATCGTGCAGCTTCACCGCCACCTCGCCCGCCATATGGTCGTAGCAGGTGCGAGCATACTGCAGCGAGGTAGGCGTGCTGCTCTTCACCGACGGGCGCGGCACGCCCGCCAGCGCCATCAGGCCTTCCAGCGCTGCGGCCACCGGTTGCCCGGCCAGCCGGAAATAGCGGTAGCGCCCCTGTTTGACGCAGGCAATCAGCCGCTGCTCCAGCAGTTTCGCCAGGTGTGCGCTGGCGGTAGACGGGGCGACCTCGACCGCCGCGCTGAGCTCGGTGGCGGTGTAGGCGCGCCCGTCCATCAACAGGCACAGCATGCGCGCCCGGGTGCGGTCAGCGATGGCAGCGCTCAGCGCCGCTAAACGAGCTTCTATCTCGATGTTATGCATACTTCGAGGTTAGACGAAGTATGACGGCGCGTCCATCGCTAGCCTGTGGCTATCGCATTCTGGAGCTGTGTGTCTGCGTTCGCTGGATATTGATGAGCGGGCGTTGAAATCGGTGCAGTGGCGCCGTTCGTTCAATGCGCGCGTGCCGGAATTTTACCGTTGAGAGGAGACGAGGATGATCGCCGTGATTTTTGAACTGCAGGCCGCCGACGGGCAGCGGGAGACTTACCTGGAGTTGGCGGCGGCGCTGAAGCCGCTGCTGGCGCAGATCGACGGATTCATTTCCATCGAGCGTTTTCAAAGCCTGGCCGATCCCGCGCGCCTGCTGTCGCTCTCCTTCTGGCGCGACGAGGCGGCGGTGCAGCAGTGGCGCAATCTCGAACAGCACCGGGCGGCGCAGGCGCGCGGCCGTGGCGAGGTGCTGGCGCAGTACCGGCTGCGGGTGGCGGAGGTGGTGCGGGACTACGGGCTGGAGAGCCGCGAACAGGCGCCGCAGGATAGCCGTGGCTATCACCGCACCTGAAAAAAGCCCGCCGGCGGGCTTTCTTCGTCCGTTATTTCGCTTCGCTGCCCACCTTCATCGCCCCGGCGTAGCTGGCGCCCATCCCCCAGGCGGCGCCGTGGTCGCGGGCGATCTGCAATACGCCTCCCGCCGTGGCTTTGCGGCTCCAGTCCTGCTGCCATTCCAGCATCAACGCCACCCAGTTGATGGGCGTGGCGCCCGCCTGTATCAGGCGCTGCATGGCGTTGTTTTGGCTGTCTGGCGTAATGTCGCCGGTGACGTCCGACAGGATATAAACCTCATACCCCTCGCCCAGAGCAGACAGCGCCGGCAGCATCACGCAGCTGGCGGTCCACAATCCGCCGATGATGATTTTCTTGCGGCCGGATTGTTTGATCAGATCGACCACGCGCCGATCCTGCCAGACGTTGATGGCGGTGCGATCGTACACCTGCAGGTCCGGGCGTGCCTGCGTCACCTGCTGGAATACCGGCCCGGCGAAGCTTTTGGCGTTGGCCGAGGCCAGAATGGTCGGCACGTTGAACACCTTGGCGGCCTTGGCGATGCCGGCGGCGTTATTCACCAGATTGGTTTGATCGATAGAGGAAATGGTCATGCCGAACATGTCCTGCAGATCGACCAGCAGCAACAGGCTGTTGTCGGCGGTCAGCGGTTGCACATAACCCGCCTGGCGGCTGTCGGCGGCGGGGGATTGCGCCAGCGCGGCGACGGGGGCGGTGGCGGCGCTCAGGCCGAGCATCAGGGCGAACAGGGTCTTTTTCATTATTAACTCCATGATTATCACTAGATTAAATTCACTTCCCACTCAGGGAAGCGGTTGAATGAAGTCTACTGAGGTTGTTGAGGTTAATAATCTGTGTTTTATTGAATTAATAATTAACCTATAGGACATAATATGGACGTGCTACTGACGATGCGCGCCTTTCGCCGCGTGGTTGAGCGCAACAGTTTCTATAAGGCGGCGGAGGATCTGGCGATCACGCCGGCGGCGTTGAGCAAGCAGATTAAGCAGTTGGAAAGTCGGTTGGGGACGCTATTGCTGGTGCGCACCACCCGCAGCATGAGCCTGACCGAAGCCGGGCAGCTCTATTATCAGGAAGCCTGCCGGTTGCTTGGCGAGTTCGACGCGCTGGAGCAGACGGTTGCCGCCAGCGCGCAGCAGGTCTCCGGCACGCTGCGGGTCAATGCGCCGCTCTCGTTCGGCCTGACGGTGCTGTCGCCGCTGCTGCCGCCGTTTATGCAACGTTACCCGCAGCTGCAGGTGGAACTGACGCTGGACGACAGGGTATTGGACGTGGTGGCGGCCGGTTTCGATATTTCCTTGCGCATTCGCCGCCGACTGCCGGATTCTTCCCTCAGCGCCCGGGCGCTGGGTGACGTGCACCAGCGAATTTGCGCCGCGCCCGGCTATTTGGCGCAGCACGGCGTGCCGCAAACGCCCAATGAATTGCCGCGACACAGCTGTCTGGCCTATTCCCTGGCGGAAAAGCCGGGGCAGTGGCAGTTCACCGCCGGCGAGGAGAGCCTGAGCGTGACGTTCACTCCCCGGCTGATCGCCAACAACAGCCTGATGCTGCGGGATATGCTGATGGCGGGACTGGGCATCGGTTCGCTGCCGTCGTTCGTGGCGGATCCCGAAATCGCCGCCGGCAGACTGGTGCGGCTGTTCCCTGAACAGATTGCCGACGTGCATCAGGTCTTCGCGGTTTACCCGACGCGCCGGCATCTGCAGCAGAAAGTGAGTTTATTCACCGAGTTTGTGCGAGAACAGGGATTGATGACGGCGAATTGACAACGGCGCACGGTTGTCATATTCCTTAGTTATGAAAAGATCCTATCGCCCATTCGCGCAAATTATTATCACCATGCTTCGTGTGGTGGGATAGCGCGTGTGTCGCCAATAAAAAACCCGCCGGCAAGGCGGGTTTTTTTATCCCCTTCCGGCAATGACCGGAGAACGGCATGAAAACCTACCCTGCAGTTTTACACCTGATGTGCGGCAAGGCCGGCGCAGGCAAATCGACGCTGGCGCAGCGTTTGGCGCAGCAACCGCAAACGCTGTTGCTGAGCGAAGATGCGTGGCTGGCGACGCTATATGAACAGGAGATGGCCAGCCTGCAAGACTACGTGCGCTGTTCCGAACGGTTACGGCGGGCGCTGGGCGGGCACCTCGTTCAGCTGCTGCGCGGCGGTTGGTCCGTGGCGCTCGATTTCCCGATGAATACGCCGGACAGGCGGCGCTGGGCCAAAGCCTTGGCGGAGGAGGCCGGCGTCGCGCACTGCCTGCACTTTCTCGACGCCAGCCATGCGCAGTGCCTGAGCCGGATAACGCTGAGAAACGCGCGCGGCGAGCACCCGTTTACACTGAGCGAAGCGGAGTTTGAGCGCCTGGCGCAGTACTTTGTTCCCCCGGCGGAAGAGGAAGGAATGACCGTCTTGCGTTATGGCGAACGGGACTGAAAACCGGCGCCATGACGGCGCCGGCAACAGGGTTAGGCTTCGGCGTTAAACGCGTTGTGGAAGGCGACCTCCGCGCACGGCAGCGCGCCCTGGAAGGCGATGGCGCGGAAGTAGTCTTGCGGCACGCCCGGCAGGGTCAGCGCGCTTTGCGCCTGGAAGCCGAAACGGCCGTAATAGTTCGGATCGCCCAGCACCACGCAGCCTGCGGCATGCCGTTCTTGCAGTTCGGCCAATAGCTGGCGGATCAGCCGGCTGCCGATCCCCAAGTTCTGACAGGCCGGCAGCACCGACACCGGCGCCAGCCCGTACCACCCGGCGGCGCCGTTGCTGAGCACGACCGGCGAGACGGACGCGTGCCCGATCGGTGTGCCATTTTGCTCGGCGACCAGCGACAGAGTGAGGGCTCCCGCCGCGCGCAGCGCATTGACGATAAACTGTTCGGTGTGGCTGCTGTGTTCGGCGTGCAGGAACGCGGCGGCGGTCAGGGTGGTGATGGCGCCGACGTCGGCCGGCGTTTCGTGGCGTAACGTGATGTTCATGGTTGTATCCTGATTAAAAACGCTGAACCGACCGGACTGCCTGCCCGGCCGGTATCGATGATTAACGGTTGTCCAGCTGCGCCCGCACGGCCTTGAGCCCGGCGAAGGTGACGCGATAAGGGCGCCCCTGGCGAGAGAGGATCAGGCGTTTGGTTTTGAGCTTGGTGAAAACGGCCAGCGAGCAGTCGGCCAGGCCGAGCCCTTCGCGGGTGTAGCATTCGACGTGGGTGACGCGACCGGCGTCGTTGCGGGTGAAGGCGATATAGCCGCCTTTGGCCAACACGTGCAGCACGCGTTGTTCCGCTTTGGAAATGTTCATGTTGGGAGATCCTGTAATAACCCCAGATACGCGCATCCCCGCGCAAACGCGCGTCGGATACGTCAGAGTCCCTCGCCATACGGCAAGGAAGCGACTATCGGGTGGTTACAATCTCCAACATACAGGCCTCGGGCAGTGAAAAACGCCAGGGCGGCGTTTCAGCGCAGTTAATGTAGCCAATGGCCGGTTGGCTGTCAATTTGCCGGCGACGCGGGCCGCCGGCGCAAGGCCAATCAGAAAGGCTTGGTCGGCAGGTATTTGCCGTCCAGGGTGATCACTGCGCGTTCGCCGCCGTCCGGATCGGCGACCTTCTTGATATCCAGCTTGAAGTTGATGGCGCTGATGATGCCGTCGCCAAACTGCTCGTGCACCAGCGCTTTCAGCGTGGAGCCGTAGACCTGCAGCATTTCATAGAAGCGATAAATGGTCGGATCGGTCGGCACGCCGCCGGGAATGCTGCCGCGCAGCGGGATGGTTTGCAGCAGCTGCACCGCCTCTTCGTCCAGCCCCAGCTTGGCCGCCACCGTGCGCGCCGCCGGTTCCGGCAGCGCGTGCTGCCCCAGCAGGGCGGCGGTGACAAACGCCAGGCTGAGGCCGGTGCCCTCGGCCAGCGCTTCGAACGTCAGGTTATGGCGGATCTTGGCGGCCATGATGGTGTCGGTGAGCGCTTCGCGCGGGGCGGCGTTGTGCAGAGAGTGTGTCATGTTAGCTCCTTATTGTAGGCTTAAAAACGGGCGATCGCCGGGGTGGCGGTCACCTCGGGATGGGTAGCGAGCGGCACGAAGCGGCGGGTTTCGCCGTCCAGCGCCTCGATAGCGCCGCTGGCGATGTCATAGACCCAGCCGTGCAGCGCCAGGCGGCCCTGATCCAGCGCCAGGGCGACGGAAGGGTGCGTTTTGATGTTGTTGAGCTGGGCGATGACGTTCTCGCGCACCATCGACGCGACCCGCGCCTCGTCGGAGGCATGCGGATAAGCCTGATTGACCGCCTTGGCGGAATCGGCGTAACGCAGCCAGCCGGCCACCGTCGGCAGGTGATCCAGGCACTGGCAGGTGGCGATGGCGGTCATCGCGCCGCAGTCGGAGTGGCCGCAGATCACGATATCTTCCACGCCCAGTGCGGCGACGGCGTACTCGACCGAGGCGGTCACCCCGCCGGGTTCGGGGCCGAAAGAAGGCACGATGTTACCGGCGTTGCGGATCACAAACAGATCGCCCGGCTCGCGCTGGGTGACCAGCTCCGGCACCAGGCGGCTGTCGGAACACGAGATAAACAGGGTGCGCGGGTTTTGGCGGGTCGCCAGCCGCTGAAACAGCGCCGTGCGTTCAACAAAGGCTTCGCGCTGGAACTTCAGGAAGCCTTCAATCACCTCTTTCATCCGTTTCTCCATTGGGTGTCGTTATGCAATGGCGGCATGATGAACGCTTCTGGCTATAGGGTCTAAGACCCATTTATAATGTCGGCTATAGGTTTTACTAATAGCTGGGGCGCTATGCTGCTGCGACACATCCGTTATTTTCTGGCCGTTGCCGAACAGGGCAACTTCACCCGCGCCGCCGAAGCGCTGCACGTCTCGCAACCGACGCTCTCCCAACAGATCAAACAGTTGGAGAATACGCTGGGAGCGCCGTTGTTCGATCGCAGCGGCAGAGCCGTGCGCCTGACCGACGCCGGTGAGGCCTGGATGCGCTATGCGCGGCTGGCGCTGCAGGATCTGGACGCCGGCGCGCGGGCGATCCATGACGTAGCGACGTTGGCGCGCGGCCATTTGCGGCTGGCGATGACCCCGACGTTCACCGCCTATCTGGTGGGGCCGGCGATCGATGCGTTCTACCGCCGCTATCCGGGGATTACGCTGAGCATTGAGGAGATGACGCAGGAGCGGATCGAGGCGCTGCTGGCGCAGGATAGGTTGGATCTGGGGATTGCCTTCGAGATGGCGCAGTCGGCGGAGGTAGAAGCCATGCCGTTGTTCAGTGAGACGCTGGAACTGATGGTCGGCGCCGATCATCCCCTGGCGGCGCGGCGTCGGCCGCTGACGCTGGCGGAGTGGCAACATCTGCCGCTGGCCTTGCTGAGCGGCGACTTCGCCACGCGGCAGTTTATCGATCGCTACTGCACACAGCTGGGATTTCGGCCGCAGGTGGCGGTGGAGGCCAATGCGCTGGGCGCCATTGTCGAGATCGTGCGGCGCGGGCAGCTCGCCACGCTGCTGCCGGCCGCGATTGCGCGCGAGAACCGGCAGTTGAAAAAGGTGGCGCTGGCCAACGCCATGCCGGCTCGGCAGGCGGTGTTGCTGCAGCGTAAAGACGCTTACCGCAGCGCCGCCGCGCAGGCGTTTATCGCCGTCCTGCTGCAACAGGGCGTTACGCCAACGCACTCCAGCGCTGCGTCATCCCCAGCAGATGCACCAGTCCGAAGCCGAGGCAAATCAGCGAGCTGACGACGATAAAACGCTGGCTGCGGCCGGTATCGCGCAGGGCGAAGGGGCCGGCGACACCGCGCAGCAGATAGATAAAGGTGATGATAAACAGCGCGGGCCGCAGCAGCGGCAGCGGCGCGATCAGGCCCGCGCCGGATAGCGCATACAGCGCCCAAATAAACAGCACCAGCGCGATACCGGCGGTGACGACGGCCGGGAACTTTTTACCCGCTTCCGCCGCCTTAATGAAGCGATCGCCGGCGCCGCACAGCCGATAGCCGCGCGGCCCGGTGGCGATCACCCAAATATGCAGCAGGGCGGCGATGGCGCTCAGCGCGGCGCCGATCAGCAGCGCGGTGTTATAGAGGTGTGGCATGGTTCAGCTTCCTTGTCCTAAATCAGTCTGGTATCAAGCGTAGACCAGAATGAGTAAGTCAGGCCGGGGGGCGCTCAACGGCCGACATTTGCAGCGCGTCTTCAGGCACCACGCGGGTCTGCGCATCGATAAATGCCAGCTGCACCGGCAGCCCGCTGCGTTTATCCACCAGTTGAACGTGGGGGGTGTCATGCAGAATATGCCGGTGGCCCCACGCCATCAGCGCAACCAGGATGGGTCCCAGGCTGCGTCCCTTGTCCGTCAAGACATATTCATGTCGCTCACGCTCGCCCGGCTCCCGGTAAGCGCGTTTGGCCAACAGTTCTTGTTCTACCATGACATTCAGACGGTTGCTCAACGCCTGGCGCGAAGCGCCGATATTCTCGCGCAGCTCTTCAAAACGGCGAACGCCGTAGAATGATTCGCGCAGGATCAGCAACGTCCAGCGATCGCCAAGCAGATCCGCGGCCTGCGCCAGCCCGCACAGGGCAAGAGAAACGGTAGGGAGATCGGGAGATTTTGACATGGGCATTTTCCTTCGCTAGTCTAAGTCTTGTTTTTAGACTTATATATATTCAAGGAGAGTATAATGCCATTTATTAATGTGCAAACGGTGAAAGGCATGCTGGATGAACGGCAAAAAAGCGAATTGCTGTCCCGCATTACCGAACTGCTGGTAGAGATAGAAGGGCGAGGCGATCCGGCGTTCAGGCAGTCGGTTTGGGTCCGAATCGATGAACATGCGCCCGAACAATGGAGCCTGGGCGGCGTGCAGCCGACGGCGGCGATGATTGCCGCGAAGTTCCCGCCGCGTTAATTCAGCCATGCTGCCTGTGAAAAGGATCGGATGCCGCAGATGCTCAAAATGTCACCGAAACTTCCCGCGATCTCTGCACCCCGTTGTGGCATAATGCGCGCCAAATCACATTCCCTATGTATAAAGAGCGAGCGCTGTGTTAAGCACTAACAACATCACCATGCAGTTCGGCAGCAAGCCGTTGTTTGAAAACATCTCTGTCAAATTCGGCGGCGGCAACCGTTACGGCCTGATCGGCGCCAACGGCTGCGGCAAGTCCACCTTTATGAAAATCCTCGGCGGCGATCTGGCGCCGAGCGGCGGCAACGTGTTCCTCGATCCGAACGAGCGCCTGGGTAAACTGCGTCAGGATCAGTTCGCCTTTGAGCAGTACAGCGTGCTGGATACCGTGATCATGGGCCACACCGAACTGTGGGCGGTGAAGGAAGAACGCGACCGCATCTACGCATTGGCGGAGATGAGCGAAGAAGACGGCTATAAAGTGGCCGATCTGGAAGTGGCCTACGGCGAAATGGACGGCTACAGCGCCGAAGCGCGCGCCGGCGAACTGTTGCTCGGCGTGGGCATTCCGGTGGAGCAGCACTACGGCCCGATGAGCGAAATCGCGCCGGGCTGGAAGCTGCGCGTGTTGCTGGCGCAGGCGCTGTTCTCCGATCCGGAAATCCTGCTGCTCGACGAACCGACCAACAACCTGGACATCGACACCATTCGCTGGCTGGAAAACGTGCTCAACGAGCGCAACAGCACCATGATCATCATCTCGCACGACCGTCACTTCCTGAACATGGTCTGCACCCACATGGCGGATCTGGACTATGGCGAACTGCGCGTTTATCCGGGCAACTACGACGAATACATGACCGCCGCCACCCAGGCGCGTGAGCGTCTGCTGGCGGACAACGCCAAGAAGAAGGCGCAGATCAATGAGCTGCAATCGTTCGTCAGCCGCTTCAGCGCCAACGCCTCCAAATCCAAGCAGGCCACCTCGCGCGCTCGTCAGATCGACAAGATCCAACTGGAAGAGGTGAAAGCCTCCAGCCGCCAGAACCCGTTCATCCGCTTCGAGCAGGACAAGAAGCTGTTCCGTAATGCGCTGGAAGTGGAAGCGCTCACCAAGGGCTTCGATGATGGCCCGCTGTTCAGCAAGCTGAACCTGATGGTGGAAGTGGGCGAGAAGGTCGCGGTGCTGGGCGCCAACGGCATCGGTAAAACCACCCTGCTGAAAACGCTGGTGGGCGACGCGCAGCCGGACAGTGGCACCGTGAAATGGTCAGAAAACGCCCGTATCGGTTACTACGCGCAGGATCACGAATACGAGTTCGACGACACCCTGAGCGTGTTCGACTGGATGAGCCAGTGGAAGCAGGAAAAAGACGACGAGCAAGCGGTGCGCAGCGTGTTGGGCCGTCTGCTGTTCAGCCAGGACGACATCAAGAAGAAAGTGAAGGTGCTGTCCGGTGGCGAGAAGGGCCGCATGCTGTTCGGCAAGCTGATGATGCAGCGCCCGAATATTCTGGTGATGGACGAACCGACCAACCACCTGGATATGGAATCCATCGAATCGCTGAACATGGCGCTGGAGATGTACGAAGGCACGCTGATCTTCGTCTCCCACGACCGTGAGTTCGTCAGCTCGCTGGCGACGCGGATTCTGGAAATCACCCCGAACAAGGTGATCGACTTTACCGGCAACTACGAAGACTATCTGCGCAGCCAGGGCATCGTATAACCCTCGCGGCAACGCATCAGGGCGGGAATTATCCCGCCCTTTTTTTATCCGTCATTCCCGGCCGCACACTTCGCAGTGCGGATCCTTCGGCAGTTTCATTTCGCGGAACTGCATGCTCATCGCATCGAACATTAACAACTTGCCGCGCAGCGGCTGACCATAGTCGGCCAGCAGCTTGATGGCTTCCATCGCCTGCAGGGTGCCGATGGTGCCGACCAGCGGCGCCATCACGCCCGCTTCGACGCAGGTGAGGGCGCTGTCGCCGAACAGCCGGCTCAGGCAGCGGTAGCAGGGTTCGCCCGGCTGATAGGTGAACACGCTGAGCTGGCCTTCCATGCGGATCGCCGCGCCGGAAACCAGCGGTTTGCGCTGCGCGTGGCACAGGCGGTTCAGCGCGTCGCGCGCCGCCACGTTGTCGGTGCAGTCCAGCACCAGATCGCAGGCGGCGATCTCTGCCGCGACCGCGTCATCTTCCAGACGGCCGTCGATGGCGTCGATGCGGATATGCGGATTGATGGCGCTCAGTTCCTGCCTGGCGGAGGCGACTTTGCTCTGGCCGATGCGATCGTCGCGGTGCAGGATCTGGCGCTGCAGATTGGAGAGCGAGACGGTGTCGAAATCCACCAGCACCAGATGGCCGACCCCGGCCGCCGCCAGATATGGCGCGGCGGCGCAGCCCAGCCCGCCCAGCCCGGCGATCAGCACGCGGGCGGCCTTCAGCTTCTCCTGGCCGTCGAAGTCAAAGCCGCGCAGCACGATCTGGCGGTTGTAGCGCAGCGCTTCGGCGTCGGTCAATTCCGGCAACATGTTCAGCTCCTCAGCAGGGCGTTGAACGGCTCGATCTCCACCGTTTCACCCGCCGCCACCGAACCGCGTTCGCGCTCCAGCACGATGAAACAGTTGCCCTGGCTGTAGGAGCTGAAGACGTGCGAGCCCTGGTGGCCGGTGGTGCTCACCTCCAGTTCGCCCGCGGCGTTGCTGCTGAACACGCCGCGCTGAAAATCGAGGCGGCCCGGCGATTTCTTCAGTGGCGTCAGCGCGCGGGCGCGCAGGCGCGGCGGCAGGCGCCAATCGCTGTGGCCGGCCAGCTTCGCCAGCAGCGGTTGCACCAGTTGGTAGAAGGTCAGGGCGGCGGAAACCGGGTTGCCAGGCAGGCCGCAGAACCAGGCGTGGCCCAGTTTGCCGAAGGCGAACGGTTTGCCGGGTTTGATCGCCAGCTTCCAGAAGCTGACCTGGCCCAGTTCATCGAGCATCTGTTTGGTGTAGTCGGCTTCGCCGACCGAGACGCCGCCGCTGCTGATCACCACATCGGCTTGGCTGTCCGCCTGTGTGAAGGCGTCGCGCAGCGCATCGCGATCGTCGCGGATAATGCCGAGATCGAGCACTTCACAGCCCATCTGCTCCAGCATCAGGCGCACCGCGAAGCGGTTAGTGTCGTAGATCTGGCCCGCCTGCAGCGGCTGGCCGACCGGCTGCAGCTCGTCGCCGGTGGAGAACACCGCGACCTTCAGCTTACGCATCACCTGCACTTCGGCGACGCCGAGCGAAGCCAGCAGCGGCAACTGCGCGGCACCCAGCTTCACGCCGGCCGGCAACACGCTGGCGCCTCGACGAATGTCTTCACCCGCCAGACGGATATTCTGGCCGGCTTCTGCCGGCGCGGTAAAACGCACGCCCTGCTCGCTCACTTCTGCCTGCTCCTGCATGATCACCGCGTCCGCCCCGGCCGGGATCGGCGCGCCGGTCATGATGCGCACGCAGCTGTTGGCCGGCCATTCACCGTCGAACGGCGCGCCGGCGAAGGCTTTCCCGGCGACCGGCAGCGGCGCATTGGCCGCCAGATCGGTGAGGCGCACCGCATAGCCGTCCATCGCCGAGTTGGCGAACGGCGGCACGTCGAGCGGCGAGACCACCGGCGCGGCGGTGATGCGGCCGGCGGCGGCGGTCAGCGCGACGGATTCGGCCTGTTGCAGCGGGGCGATCTGCCCGAGCATTTTTTCCAGCGCTTGCTCCAGGGAAATGAGATCGGAAGTATGGCAATGATCCATAAGGGGAACTCCGTAATCAGGGTGCGCAATGATAGCGACAAAGTGCGGGTATTATGGCAGAGAACGCCGGGGGGGAGAACGGGTTATGCCCGCCATCTTTCGCACTGCGGCGTCAGGGCGATCGGGTATAAACTGCGAAAAACAGAGGAGGATCATGATGCATAAACAGGTTATCGAGTTCTGGTTCGACGAGATCGAACCGGTGATGTGGTTCAAAAAGGACGATGATTTCGATCGTCTGCTGCACAGCCGTTTCGGCGAAATCTGGCGGGCGGCGGCGGCGGGGGAGCTGGCGCACTGGCGCGACACCATCGAAGGGCGCCTGGCGGAGGTGATCGTGCTCGATCAGTTCAGCCGCAACCTGTTTCGCGGCACACCGCAGTCATTCGCCTGCGACGGCATGGCGCTGGTCCTGGCGCAGGAGGCGATCCGCAGCGGGGAGTGCGAACGGCTGAGCCGCGAGCAGCGCGGCTTCCTTTATCTGCCGTTCATGCATTCGGAATCGCCGCTGATCCACCAGCAGGCGCTGGTGTTATATACCGAGCTCAATAACGGCGACCAGCTGGAGTTCGAGCTGCGGCATAAGGCAATCATCGATCGTTTCGGCCGCTACCCGCATCGCAATGCGATATTGGGGCGCACCAGCACGCCGGAAGAAGAGGCCTTTTTACAGCAGCCAGGATCGGGTTTTTAATCGTCGGATCATCTGCGCCCGGCCGGGCAAAAACAGCAGGCCGGGCGCCGCAATAAGCGTGACTCAGCGCGAACGTTTATTTCATTACGCTCTACCGCTATTTCCTCTCGCGAAGTTACCAATAATCCCAGCCGCACTGTCAGCGGTTTACCGCTTTTTATAACCTGCTGTTTTTATTCCAATAAGCTATTTCAAGGTGCGAAATGGTCTAAGCGCGCTACGCTAAAAGCGGGGCGTGGACGTTATGCTGTACTTCCACTGTAGGACTAAATAGAGTCGAAAAAGACTGAATAATAATGATACCGCGTTCAGCTTATTCGCTGCGCAACGGCGGGATTAACACAGGGTGTCAGGCAAATGAGCAAACCAGTGATTGCCATTCATGGCGGCGCGGGCGCAATTACCCGGGCGGCGCTGAGTGCGGAAAAAGAACGGCAGTATATCCAGGCGCTGTCCGAGATCGTGGCCGCTGGGCAGGCGGTATTGGCGCAGGGCGGCAGCGCGCTGGACGCGGTGACCGAAGCGGTGCGGCTGCTGGAGGAATGCCCGCTGTTCAACGCCGGCAAAGGCTCGGTGTTTACCCATCAGGGCACCCACGAACTGGACGCCTGCGTGATGGACGGCCGCACCTGCGACGCCGGCGCTGTCGCCGGCGTCAGCCATATCCGCAACCCGGTGCTGGCGGCGCGCGCGGTGCTGGAAAACAGCGAACACGTGCTGTTTGCCGCCGAAGGCGCCGAGAAGTTTGCCGCCGCCCACGGCCTGGAAATGGTCGCCCCCGACTTCTTCTTTACTCAGGAACGTTTTGATCAGCTGCACCGCGCCCAGGCGGAGCAGGGGCGGGTCTTGCTCGATCACGACGGCGCGGCGCAGGCCGGGGATCCGCTCGATCCCGATCGCAAATTCGGCACCGTCGGCGCGGTGGCGCTGGATGCGCTGGGCAACCTCGCCGCCGCCACTTCCACCGGCGGCATGACCAACAAGCAGGCCGGGCGGGTGGGCGACACGCCGATCATCGGCGCCGGTTGCTATGCCAACAACGCCACCGTGGCGGTCTCCAGCACCGGCACCGGCGAAATCTTCATGCGCGGCGTGGCGGCCTATGACGTCTCCGCCCTGATCGAATACGGCGGGCTCAGCCTGCAAGAGGCCAGCGATCGGGTGGTGATGGAGAAGCTGCCGGCGCTGGGCGGCAGCGGCGGCATGATCGCCGTCGATCGCCACGGCAATATCGCGCTGCCGTTCAACAGCGAGGGGATGTACCGCGGTTTTGGCTATGTCGGCGATGCGCCGTCCGTCGGGATTTATCGCTAAGCGTTCACCGGGAGGGGGTATGACCGACGTTTCATTCCGGCCCGCCGGCGACGGGCTGTCATTGCCGCCGCAGCGGGTGCTGACGGTGCGCGATCTGAGCATCAGCTTTCCTCAAGCGGACGGCGCCGTAGACGCGGTGCGCAACCTGTCGTTCGATCTCGATCGCGGCGAGACGCTGGCGATCGTCGGTGAGTCCGGCTCCGGCAAATCGGTGACTTCACTGGGGCTGATGCGTCTTGTGGAGCAGGGTGGCGGGCGCATCGTCGGCGGCGCTATGACGCTGCGCCGGCGCGACGGCGGGTTGCTCGATCTGGCGCGCGCCTCGCAGCGCACGCTGCGCACGGTGCGCGGCGCCGATATGGCGATGATCTTCCAGGAGCCGATGACCTCGCTCAACCCGGTGTTTCCGGTCGGCGAGCAGATCGCCGAATCGCTGCGTTTGCATCAGGGCATGGACCACCGCAGCGCGCGCCAGGAGGCGCTGCGCATGCTCGACCTGGTGCGCATTCCGGAGGCTAAAGAGGTGCTGGGGCGCTACCCGCATCAGCTTTCCGGCGGCATGCGCCAGCGGGTGATGATCGCCATGGCGCTCTCCTGCAAGCCGGCGTTGCTGATCGCCGATGAACCCACCACCGCCCTCGACGTCACCATTCAGGCGCAGATCCTGCAGCTGATCCGCGTGCTGCAACAGGAGATGCAGATGGGGGTGATCTTCATCACTCACGACATGGGCGTGGTGGCGGAGATCGCCGATCGGGTGCTGGTGATGCGCCGCGGTGAGCAGGTGGAGCAAAATCGGGTGCGCGAGCTGTTCGCCGCGCCGCAACAGGCCTATACCCGGGCGCTGCTGGCGGCGGTGCCGAAGCTGGGGGCGATGGCCGATCGGCCGCTGCCGGCGAAGTTTCCGCTGCCGGATGGCGAGGGCGATGCCGCGCCGCAGGATACCGTGCCGCCAGACGCTGCGCCGATCCTGCGGGTGGAGCATTTGGTCACGCGTTTTGATCTGCGCGGCGGGCTGTTCAATCGGGTCACTCGCCGGGTGCACGCGGTGGAAAACGTCAGTTTCGATCTTTACCCCGGCGAGACGCTGGGGCTGGTGGGCGAGTCCGGCTGCGGCAAGTCCACCACCGGGCGCTCTTTGCTGAAGCTGGTGGACAGCCAAAGCGGCACCATTACCTTCGCCGGGCGGCGAATCGATCGGTTGAAGGGATCGGCGCTGCAGCACCTGCGGCGCGATATTCAGTTCATCTTTCAAGATCCTTACGCCTCGCTCGATCCGCGCCTGACGGTCGGTTTTTCCATCATGGAGCCGCTGTTGGTGCATAACGTGATGCGCGGCCGCGAGGCGGAACGGCGGGTGGCCTGGCTGCTGGAACGCGTCGGCCTGTTGCCGGAACATGCGCGCCGCTATCCGCACGAGTTTTCCGGCGGTCAGCGTCAGCGCATCTGCATCGCGCGCGCGTTGGCGCTGAACCCGAAAGTGGTGATCGCCGACGAGGCGGTCTCGGCGCTGGACGTATCGATTCAGGCGCAGATCGTCAATCTGCTGCTCGATCTGCAGCGCGAGTTCGGCATCGCTTTTCTGTTCATTTCACACGACATGGCGGTGGTGGAGCGCATCAGCCACCGGGTGGCGGTGATGTACCTCGGGCAGATCGTCGAGATCGGCCCGCGGCAGGCAGTGTTCGACAATCCGCAGCACCCCTATACCCGCAAGCTGATGGCGGCGGTGCCGGTGGCCGATCCCGCACATGCTCACAAACGGCAGCCGCTGCCGGCCGATGAGATCCCCAGCCCGGTGCGCGCACTGGGCGATGAACCCGTTACCGCACCGCTGGTGCAGGTTGGCGCCGGGCACTTTGTCGCCCGCCACCCGATCGCCGGTGCTTTTTAAAGACCTCAGGAGAGACAAGCGACATGAAGCACACATTCAAACGCAATGCGCTGTTGGCCGCCGTACTGCTGGCGGCGGGAACCGGCCCGGTCTGGGCGGCGAAGGACGCGGTGATCGCCGTGGCCTCCAACTTCACCACCCTCGATCCTTACGACGCCAACGACACGCTGTCGCAGGCGGTGGCCAAGTCTTTCTATCAGGGGCTGTTCGGCTTCGACAAGGACATGAAGCTGGTAAACGTGCTGGCGGACAGCTATGAGGTCAGCAAAGACGGCCTGACCTACACCGTCAAACTGCGCCAGGGCATCAAATTCCACGACGGCACCGCGTTCAACGCCGAAGCGGTGAAGATCAACCTCGATCGCGCCAGCAACCCGGACAGCCACCTCAAGCGCTACAACCTGTTCAAGATGATCGACAAAACCGAAGCGGTGGACGCCAATACGGTGAAGATCGTGCTGAAGGCGCCGTTCTCGGCGTTCGTCAACAACCTGGCGCACCCGGCGGCGGCGATCATCTCCCCGGCGGCGCTGAAGCAATACGGCAAGGAAATCGGTTTCCACCCGGTGGGCACCGGGCCGTATCAGTTCGTGACCTGGAACCAGACCGATTTCGTCAAGGTGAAGAAGTTCGACGGCTACTGGCAGCCGGGGCTGCCGAAGCTCGACAGCATCACCTGGCGCCCGGTGGTGGATAACAACACCCGCGCGGCGATGCTGCAGACCGGCGAGGCGACCTTCGCCTTCCCGATCCCTTACGAGCAGGCCAAGGTGCTGGAAGGCAACGCCAAGCTGGACGTGGTGGCCGCGCCATCGATCCTGCAGCGTTACATCAGCATGAATGTCACCCAAAAGCCGTTCGATAACCCGAAGGTGCGCCAGGCGCTGAACTACGCCATCAATAAGGATGCGCTGATCAAGGTGGCGTTCGCCGGCTACGCGGTGCCGGCGGAAGGACCGGTGCCGCCGGCGATCGATTTCGCCGCCCGCTATAAGCCGTGGCCGTACGATCCGGCCAAGGCGCGCGAGCTGCTGAAAGAGGCCGGCTACCCGAACGGCTTCACCACCACGCTGTGGTCTTCCCACAACCACAGCACCGCGCAGAAGGTGCTGCAGTTCACCCAGCAGCAGCTGGCGCAGGTGGGGGTGAAAGTGACGGTGACGGCGATGGACGCCGGGCAGCGCGCGGCGCAGGTGGAGAGCGTCGGGGTGAAAGACACCGGCGTGCGGCTGTTCTACACCGGCTGGTCGGCCTCGACCGGGGAAGCGGACTGGGCGCTGTCGCCGCTGTTCTCTACCCAGGCGGCGCCGCCGAAGCAGTTCAACACCGCGTTCTACAGCAATCCGCAGGTGGACAAGGATCTGACCGACGCGCTGGCGACCACCGATCGCGCCGAGAAGCAGAAACTGTATCAGGACGCGCAGGATCGCATCTGGGCCGACGCGCCCTGGATCTTCCTGGCGACCGAACGTCTGTTGTCGGCCAACAGCAAACAGCTGAGCGGCTTTTACGTGATGCCGGATACCTCGTTCAACTTTGATAACGCCGATCTGAAATAAGGCGCCCATCCCCGCCTGCGGCCAGACGGCGGCGGGCGGGGGAAGGAATGAGATGCTCAATTATTTTCTGAAACGATTGCTGGGTCTGATCCCGACGCTGCTGATTGTGGCGGTGCTGGTGTTCCTGTTCGTCCACCTGCTGCCGGGCGATCCGGCGCGGCTGGCGGCGGGGCCGGAGGCCGACGAGGCGGTGGTGCAGCTGGTGCGCAAGGATTTGGGGCTGGATAAGCCGCTGCCGCAGCAGTTCGCGCACTTCTTCGGCAACGCGCTGCGGGGCGACTTCGGCATCTCGATGGTGTCCAAGCGCCCGGTGAGCGAAGAGATCGCCTCGCGCTTTATGCCGACCTTCTGGCTGACCGTCGCCAGCATGCTGTGGGCGGTGGCGTTCGGTCTGGCGATTGGCGTGGTGTCGGCGGTGTGGCGCAACCGCTGGCCGGATCGCCTCGGCATGACGCTGGCGGTGTCGGGGATCTCGTTCCCGGCCTTTGCGCTCGGCATGCTGCTGATGCAGGTGTTCTCGGTCGAGCTGGGGTGGCTGCCGACGGTGGGCGCCGACAGCTGGCGGCACTACATTCTGCCTTCGATCACCCTGGGGGCGGCGGTGGCGGCGGTGATGGCGCGCTTCACCCGCGCTTCGTTCGTCGAGGTGTTGCAGGAGGACTACATGCGCACCGCGCGCGCCAAGGGCGTGCGGGAAAGCGTGGTGGTGATGAAGCATGGCCTGCGCAACGCGATGATACCGGTAGTGACCATGATGGGGCTGCAGTTCGGCTTCCTGCTCGGCGGTTCGATCGTGGTGGAGAAGGTATTCAACTGGCCGGGGTTGGGGCGCTTGCTGGTGGATTCGGTGGAGATGCGCGATTACCCGGTGATCCAGGCCGAGGTGCTGCTGTTCTCGCTGGAGTTCATCCTGATCAACCTGCTGGTGGATATGCTGTACGCGGCGATCAACCCGGCGATTCGTTACCAATGAGGATGCGGCATGATTAAGCATTGGCGGCGCAACGCCGCACTGAAGGCGATGCCGCTTATCGACCCTAACGCGGTACGCACGCCGTGGGGTGAGTTTTGGCGGCGTTTTCGCCGTCAGCGGGCGGCGCTGGTCGCCGGCCTGTTGGTGCTGCTGCTGATTGCGGCGGCGCTGCTGGCGCCTTATCTGGCGCCGTTCGATGCGGAAAATTACTTCGATTACGACCGGCTGAATGAGGGGCCTTCGCTGGTGCACTGGCTGGGCGTAGATTCCCTCGGGCGCGATATCTTCAGCCGCATCCTGATGGGCACGCGCATTTCGCTGGCGGCCGGGGTGTTCTCGGTGCTGGCGGGCGGGGCGATCGGCACCCTGCTGGGGCTGCTGGCCGGCTACTATGAGGGCTGGTGGGATCGCCTCACCATGCGCGTCTGCGACGTGCTGTTCGCGTTTCCCGGCATTTTGCTGGCGATTGGCGTGGTGGCGATCATGGGCAGCGGCATGGCCAACGTGATCGTCGCGGTGGCGATCTTCAGCATTCCGGCCTTCGCCCGCCTGGTGCGTGGCAATACGCTGGTGCTGAAGCACCTGACCTATATCGAGTCGGCGCGCAGCATCGGCGCCTCGGACGGGACCATCATCCTGCGGCACATCCTGCCGGGCACCCTGTCTTCGATCGTGGTCTATTTCACCCTGCGCATCGGCACCTCGATCATCACCGCCGCCAGCCTGTCGTTTTTGGGCCTGGGCGCCCAGCCGCCGACGCCGGAGTGGGGGGCGATGCTCAATGAAGCGCGCGCCGATATGGTGATCGCGCCGCACGTGGCGATCTTCCCCAGCCTGGCGATATTCATCACCGTGCTGGCGTTCAACCTGTTGGGCGACGGATTGCGCGACGCGCTCGATCCGAAATTGAAGGGGTGAGGGCATCGCTGAATTGGCATACCCCTGTTTACGAGTATAACTGATGAAAATTTGACCCGTGTATATTACAGGGATGAGGTATGGATATGGCAAATAGCAATGTGACGAAAAAGACAGTCAACGTAACCATCGATCGCGATCTTTTCCAGCGCGCAAAATCCCTGGGCGTCAATGTGTCATCCGTATTGACAGACGCATTGAGCGTCCGCGTCAGGGATATTGAGATTCAACAGTGGCGCGAGCAAAATCGCGCGGCGTTAGAAGAACTTAATCGTATCACTGAAGAAAATGGTTTGTTGTCTGATGAATATCGGACATTTTGAACATGCAATATTACCGTATATGACAATACGTATCCGGCATCAGCCTATCCCTACTTACTGGACGTTCAAAGCGATCTTATTGATGTCCTCTCGACCCGGTTAATGATCCCTCTTTATGCTTTGGATAACGTCAGGGTTAAAATTTCTGCACGTTTATGCCCGGAGATTGAGGTCAACGGCGAAAAGTTTCTTGTTATGACGCATGAGATGGCTGCCGTACGTATTTCGCAGATTGGGAAGGCCGTTGGTAATGTCAATGAGCACAGGAATCAAATTAAAGCCGCTATCGATTTTCTGATTGATGGCTTTTGAAGAAATCCGGGCGGTTAAACCGCCCGGATTTTTTATCAGCGGAACAGGTGCTCGGCGTGGAAGCGCAGGTGATCTTCCACGAAGGTGGCGATGGTGAAGTAGCTGTGATCGTACCCCGGCTGAATGCGCAGCGTCAGCGGCCAGTCGCGCTGGCGCGCCAGCTCGGCCAGCCGCGCCGGCTGCAGCTGATCGGCCAGGAACTGGTCGTCGTCGCCCTGATCGATAAGGACCGGCATTTTTTCCGCGCCGCTGGCCAGCAGATGGCAGCTGTCGTACTGCAGCCACTGGCTCTCGTCGCTGCCCAGATATGCGGTGAATGCCTTGCGGCCCCACGGCACCTGGCACGGGTTAACGATCGGCGCGAAGGCCGATACCGAGCGGAAGCGCTGCGGATTGCGAAACGCCATCATCAGCGCGCCGTGGCCGCCCATCGAGTGGCCGAAGATCGACTGACGATCGCTGACGCTGAAGTGCTGTTCGATCAGCGCCGGCAGTTCGGCGCTGATGTAGTCGTACATGCGGAAGTGACGATCCCACGGTGCCTGGGTGGCGTTCAGGTAGAACCCGGCGCCCTGGCCCAGATCGTAGCCTTCGTCGTTCGGCACCTCGTCGCCGCGCGGGCTGGTGTCCGGCATCACCAGCACCAGGCCCAGCTCGGCGGCGATGCGCTGCGCGCCGGCTTTCAACGTGAAGTTCTCGTCGTTGCAGGTCAGCCCCGACAGCCAGTACAACACCGGCGGCGGGTTGTCATCGCGCGGCGGCGGCAGGTAGATGCTGAATGTCATGTTGCAATTCAGGCTCTGCGCCGCGTGGCGGTAACGCTGTTGCCAGCCGCCGAACATGCGGTGCTCTTCGAGAAGTTCCAATGACAACGTCATCTCTGCCTCCTGGCTTATTTGTCGAAGTGGATGACGGAACGGATCGATTTGCCTTCGTGCATCAAATCGAACGCTTCGTTGATCTGCTCCAGCCCCATGGTGTGGGTGATAAAGTCGTTCAGCGCGAATTCGCCGTCCAGATAGCGCTCGACGATGCCCGGCAGCTGCGAACGGCCCTTGACGCCGCCGAATGCCGAACCGCGCCAGACGCGGCCGGTGACCAGCTGGAACGGCCGGGTCGAGATCTCTTCGCCGGCGCCCGCGACGCCGATGATCACCGATTCACCCCAGCCCTTGTGGCAGCACTCCAGCGCGGAACGCATCACGTTGACGTTGCCGATGCACTCGAAGGAGAAGTCGACGCCGCCGTCGGTTAGCTCGACGATCACTTCCTGAATCGGTTTGTCATAGTCTTTCGGGTTGATCAGATCGGTAGCGCCCAGCTTGCGCGCCAGATCGAACTTGCTGGTGTTGATGTCGATGCCGATGATGCGGCCCGCGCCGGCCATCTGCGCGCCGATGATCGCCGACAGGCCGATGCCACCCAGACCGAAGATCGCCACGGTGTCGCCCGGCTGCACTTTGGCGGTGTTCATCACCGCACCCATGCCGGTGGTGACGCCACAGCCCAGCAGGCACACTTCTTCCAGCGGCGCTTCCTTGTTGATTTTCGCCAGTGAAATCTCCGGCACCACGGTGTATTCGGAGAAGGTGGAGGTGCCCATGTAGTGGAAGATCGGCTTGCCGTCCTTGAAGAAGCGGGTGGTGCCGTCCGGCATCAGCCCTTTGCCCTGGGTGGCGCGGATCGCCTGGCACAGGTTGGTCTTGCCGGATTTACAGAATTTGCACTCGCCGCACTCCGGGGTGTAGAGCGGGATCACGTGATCGCCGACCGCCACGCTGGTGACGCCTTCACCGACCGCTTCCACCACGCCGCCGCCCTCGTGGCCGAGGATCGCCGGGAACACGCCTTCCGGATCTTTGCCGGACAGGGTGTAGGCGTCGGTGTGACAAACGCCGGTGGCGACGATCCGCACCAGCACTTCGCCTTTTTGCGGTGGCATCAGCTCGACTTCTTCGATCTTCAGCGGCTGGTTCGGGCCCCAGGCAACGGCGGCGCGGGTTTTGATCATCTCCATCATAGTCTCCTCAGTGGTTTTCTTTTAAATCAGGCGATATCGCTAACGTCTGTTAGATTGTTGGGGGTGCTTTCATCAACAGCGGCGGTTTCCGTCTGTTCAATAATCAATTCTTTCAGCGCGCGCACGTTCGGCCCGAACGCGTCGCGGCGCCACAGCAGCCAGGTGGCGGTGTCGGCCACGTCCGGCGGCAGGGCGTGAACCCGGACCCGCTCATGGCCCGGCAGCAGGCTGAGCACCGAATGCGGGATCATCGCCAGCCCGGCGCCGCTGGCGACGCAGGCCAGCATGGCGTGATAGGACTGGATCTCCATGATCTGCCCCGGCCGCGCGCCTTCGCGCTTGAACCAGGCTTCCAGCCGCAGGCGGTAGGAGCAGCTGGCGCGAAAGGCGAACAGCGTTTCGCCGTTGGCGTCTTTGGCGCTGTGGATCGGCGAGTGATCGAGACAGGAGATCACCACCATATGTTCAGGATAGGCGATACAGCCGTTCAACTCGTCATAAGGCACCGGCCCGTCGACCAGGGCGGCCGCCAACGTGCCGGCGCGCACCCGATCGGCGATTTCGCCGGAGGTGCCGGTGGTCAGCGACAGTGAAACCTGCGAGAAGCGCTGGTGGTAAGCCGCCAACAGCGAGGGCAGGCGGGTGGCGGCGGTGCTTTCCATCGAACCGAGGGCGAAGTTGCCCGCCGGTTCGCCGGCGTGGGTGATGCTCATCGCCTCGTCGCTCAGCGCCAGGATGCGATTGGCGTAGCACAGAAAGTTATGGCCCATCGGCGACAGGCGCAGGCGCTGTTTTTCGCGGATAAACAGATCGGCGCCCAGCTCCTGCTCGAGCTGGCGCAGCCGGGTGGTCAGATTCGACGGCACGCGGTGCAGCTGCTCGGCGGCGCGGGCGACCGAGCCGGTTTCCGCTACGCAGCAGAACATGCGAAGCTGGGTCAGATCCATAATATTCTCGTTTTGTGATGAACTTGATTAGTATTATTCAGTTTTTGTGAGTTTAATACTGCGGCATGATACTGGCAACTTTCTTTTAACCTTTTGGATGCCGATATGGCTTTACGTATTGCCTTGAGCGGGTTTGCCGCGCTGATCGTTGCGATGGGCATTGGCCGCTTCGCTTTCACCCCGCAGGTGCCGCTGATGATCGCGGAACATCAGTTCAGCCTGACCGGCGCCGGGCTGGTGGCGGCGATCAACTATTTGGGCTACTTGTGCGGCGCCTACGACGCGATGCGCACCACGCGCCACGTCGAGCGGCGCCTGTGGCTGGGCGTATGGGGCGCGATGGCGCTGACGCTGCTGTCGGCGCTGGCGCAGGATGAATGGACGCACGGCGCGCTGCGCTTCGTCATCGGCTGGGCCAGCGGCTGGGCGATGGTACTGGTGGCGGCCTGGACCAACGAGCGGTTGGCGCACTACGGCCGGCCGGCGCTGAGCGCGGCGGTATTCGCCGGGCCGGGCGCCGGCATCTTCCTCAGCGGCATGCTGGCGGTGGGCATCAACGCGCTGGGGCTGACGGCGGCGCAGGCCTGGCTGGTGTATGGCGGGCTGGCGCTGGTGCTGGTCGGGGGGATTAGCGCCTTTCTGCCGCGCAGCGGCGAGCTGCATCGCCCGGACGTGGCCCCGGAGCCGCTGCTGCTGACGCCGGCGCTCAAACGCCTGGTGTGGAGCTACAGTCTGGCCGGCTTCGGCTACATCCTGCCGGCGACCTTTTTGTCGCAGATGGCGGCGGCGCGCTTTCCCGCCAGCCTGTTCGCGCAGTTCGTCTGGCCGGTGTTCGGCGGTGCGGCGGTGCTGGGGATTGTCATCGGCATTCTGACCCGCCATCGGCTGACCACCCAGACCCGGTTGGCGATCACGCTGTGGATACAGGCGGTGGGCGTGCTGAGCGCCGAAGTGGTGCCGGGCGTGGCCGGCCTGGCGCTCGGGGCGCTGCTGACCGGCGGCGGTTTCCTCTGCGTGGTGCAACTTGCTCTTCAGCACGGGCGTGAGCTGGCGCCGCGTCATGCGCGTTACATGGCCGGACTGTTGACCACCGGTTATGCGATCGGCCAACTGGTCGGGCCGATGTTGTCGGCGCTGTCGACCGCCATGACCCATCGACTGGAGCCGGCGCTGTATGTGGCGGTGGCGGCGCTGTTGGCGGCCGGGGGGCTGGTGGTGAATACCCCGGCGCGGCGGTTGGCGCAAAAAACGGCGACTCGGTGATTAAAATCCATACAAAAAACATGGAAACCCGCAGCCGGCCCGATTGTGCTAAATGCGAATATTTCACCTGCGGATGAAGTACTATCGCTGGATAATCGCCGCGCTCTCATCTACAGTGGGGGCAAAATCTTGACCGGGTTCACGTTATCCACCACGAAAACTCTGCCGTCACGAGAGCAAGCAATTCGCCGGCCGCACGCCCTACCAGGCCGCCGGCGGGTTCCGTCCGCAGGAGAACAAATACATGACATCATTAAGTAAAGAAGCCGCGCTGGTGCATGCGGCACTGGAAGAGCGTGGTCTGGAGACGCCGCTGCGCGGGGAAGTGCTGGATCGCGAAACGCGCAAGCGTCGCATCAAAGAGCACATGACCGAAATCATGCAGCTGCTGAATCTCGATCTGTCCGATGACAGCCTGGCGGAAACGCCGCATCGCATCGCCAAAATGTATGTCGACGAGATCTTCTCCGGGCTGGACTACGCCAACTTCCCGAAAATCACCGTCATCGAGAACAAGATGAAGGTGGATGAGATGGTGACGGTGCGTGATATCACGCTGACCAGCACCTGTGAACACCACTTCGTGACCATCGACGGTAAGGCTACCGTGGCCTATATCCCTAAAGACTCGGTGATCGGCCTGTCGAAGATCAACCGCATCGTGCAGTTCTTCTCCCAGCGTCCGCAGGTGCAAGAGCGCCTGACCCAGCAGATCCTGGTCGCGCTGCAGACTCTGCTCGGCACCAATAACGTGGCGGTATCGATCGATGCGGTCCATTATTGTGTCAAGGCGCGCGGCATTCGTGACGCGACCAGCGCCACCACCACCACTTCGCTGGGGGGGCTGTTCAAGTCCAGCCAGAATACCCGCCAGGAGTTCCTGCGTGCGGTGCGTCATCACCAGGGGTGATGGCGTTGCGGGGCGACCCGCAAGACGACAACAGGCGCCTGCGGGCGCCTTTTTCATGAGCGGAAGACAGCGATAAAAAATGAACAGTCATCCTCTGCCGCGCATCGCCACGCTGGACTGCGTGCGCGGCATCGCCATCCTCGGCATTTTATTGCTGAACATCAGCGCTTTCGGCTTGCCGAAGGCCGCCTACCTCAACCCGGCCTATTTGGGGATGCCGTCATCGCGCGACGCCTGGACCTGGGCGCTGCTCGATCTCTTCGCCCAGGCCAAGTTCCTGGCGATGTTCGCGCTGCTGTTCGGCGCCGGGCTGCAAATGCTGCTGCGGCGCGGCAAAAGCTGGATCCGCGCGCGCTTGTCGTGGTTGGTGCTGTTCGGCCTCGCACACGCGATCTTCCTGTGGGACGGCGACATTCTGCTGGCCTACGGGCTGATCGGCCTGGTGTGCTGGCGCATGATCCGCGAAGCCAAAGAAACCGTCCAACTGCTGAAAACCGGCGTGGTGCTGTACTTGATTGGCGTGGCGGTGCTGCTGCTGCTCGGCTTCGTCTCGCACGGTGAGCCGGGCAGCTTCTGGCAGCCGGGCGTGGCGGAGTTGCAGTACGAGAAGTTCTGGAAGCTGCAGGGCGGTTTCGAAGCCTGGCGCAGCCGCGCCGATTTGCTCTCCTCCAGCCTGCTGGCCATCGGCGCGCAGTATGGCTGGGAGCTGGCGGGGCTGATGCTGTTCGGCGCCGGGCTGATGCGCAGCGGCTGGCTGCGCGGCAGCTACTCATCCGGCTATTACCTGCGGCAGGCGGCGTGGCTGCTGCCGCTTTCGGTGCTGATCCAGCTGCCGGCGGTGGCGCTGCAATGGCAGGTGCAGTGGGACTATCGCTGGAGCGGTTTCCTGCTGCAGGTTCCGCGTGAGCTGGGCGCACCGCTGCAGGCGATGGGCTATCTGGCGCTGTGTTACGGTTTTTGGCCCGCACTGTCGCGCCTGCGCATCGCCCGCTGGCTGACCCTGGTGGGGCGTATGGCGTTGAGCAACTACCTGCTGCAAACGCTGATCTGCACCACGCTATTTTATCGTTTCGGCCTCTATGAGCAGTTTGACCGGCTGCAGCTGTTGGCGTTCGTGCCGCTGGTCTGGCTGACCAACCTGGCGTTTTCCGCACTGTGGCTGCGTTACTTCGAGCAGGGGCCGATGGAATGGCTGTGGCGCAAGCTGACTCAGCTGGCCGCCGGCGCAGCGGAACCCAGGACGCTGAAGTGAGCGCCCGTCGGCAGGTTAAAAAAATGTATGTAAACGTTTTCTTTCCTGTGACGTAATTCACGCAGAGCAGCGGGCCAATCGGGGTAGGATAGCGCCACCGGCCACAACCCCGATTTCAGGATCACGCATGCCTCCAGTTCATCCGATCACCATTCGCGACGTGGCGAAACGCGCCGGGGTCTCCGTGGCGACCGTCTCCCGCGTGCTGAACCACAGCGCGCTGACCAGCAAAGAGACGCGCGAGCAGGTGCTGCAGGCGGTGGCGGATCTGGGCTATCGACCCAACGCCAACGCGCAGGCGTTGGCGACCCAAAGCAGCGATACCCTGGGCGTGGTGGTGATGGACGTCTCCGATCCGTTCTTCGGCGCGCTGGTGAAAGCGGTAGACACGGTGGCGCAGAAACACCACAAGTATCTGCTGATCGGCAACAGCTATCATCAGGCGGACAAAGAGCGCCACGCGATCGAAGTGCTGATCCGCCAACGCTGTAACGCCCTGATTGTTCACGCCAAAGCCCTGAGCGACGCCGAGCTGATCGGTTTTCTGGAGCAGGTGCCGGGCATGGTGCTGATCAACCGGATTATCCCCGGCTATGAGCCGCGCTGCGTCGGGCTGGATAACGTCTGCGGCGCAGAAATGGCGATGCGTCTTTTGCTGTCGCAGGGCCATCGGCGCATCGGCTATCTGGGCTCCAATCACCCGATCGAAGACGGGCCGCTGCGCCAGCAGGGCTATGCGCAGGCGATGGCCGCGGCCGGACTGGCCACGCCCGACAACTGGCGTGCCTATGGTTCGCCGGATCTGCAGGGCGGCGAGGCGGCGATGGTGGAGCTGCTGGGGCGCAACTTACAGCTGAGCGCAGTGTTCGCCTACAACGACGCCATGGCCGCCGGCGCTATGGCGGTGTTGAAAGAAAACGGTATCACGGTGCCGCAGCATTTCTCGCTGATCGGCTTCGACGACATCCCCATCGCGCGTTACACCAGCCCCAAACTCACCACGGTGCGCTACCCGATCGTCTCGATGGCCACGCTGGCCACCGAGCTGGCATTGCAGGGCGCAGCAGGCCTGGCGGAGCCGCAGGCCGGTCATCTGTTCATGCCGACGCTGGTGCGGCGCCATTCTGTCGCCCCCTGGCAAAGTGAGGCGACGGTCACTCTCTGACGATTTAATCTTGTGTAACCGTTTTCAATCTGTGAGAAAATTCACAGAATATTAACATCGCGCCGTCTATGCTCTAGGCGTTTTCCGGCGCAAAGGCCCTTGCCGCTGCAACCTTTATCTCGCGCTGACACAGCATTTCTCGGAAATAACAAGATCCACGGACGACAGGTGTTGAGTGGAAATCGCCAGGCCTGGGGTGTGCGCACTGCCGGTGACCATTGGCTCAAAGACGAGTAATACCCTACACAGAACCGGAGACTGACAATGAATAAGAAGGTTTTCACCCTGGCCGCCATGGCCGCAGCCATGATGTTTGGCGCCGCAGCCCATGCTGACACCCGTATTGGCGTCACGATTTACAAATACGACGACAACTTCATGTCGGTGGTGCGCAAGGCGATCGAGAAAGACGCCAAGGCTTCACCGGACGTTACCCTGTTGATGAATGACTCGCAGAACGACCAGTCCAAGCAGAACGATCAGATCGATGTGCTGCTGGCCAAAGGCGTGAAAGCGCTGGCGATCAACCTGGTCGACCCGGCCGCGGCGCCGGTGGTTATCGATAAGGCGCGCGCAAACGATATCCCGGTGGTGTTCTACAACAAAGAACCTTCCCGCAAGGCGTTGGACAGCTATGACAAGGCATATTACGTCGGCACCGACTCCAAAGAGTCCGGCGTGATCCAGGGCGAACTGATCGCCAAACACTGGCAAGCCAACCCGGCCTGGGATCTGAACAAAGACGGCCAGATCCAGTTCGTGTTGCTGAAAGGCGAGCCGGGCCACCCGGATGCCGAAGCGCGCACCACCTACGTGGTGAAAACGCTGAACGAAAAAGGCATCAAGACCCAGCAGCTGCAGATGGATACCGCGATGTGGGATACCGCGCAGGCGAAAGACAAGATGGATGCCTGGCTCTCCGGCCCTAACGCCAACAAGATCGAAGTGGTGATCGCCAACAACGACGCCATGGCGATGGGCGCGGTGGAAGCGCTGAAAGCGCACAACAAGACCAGTATTCCGGTGTTCGGCGTCGATGCGCTGCCTGAAGCGCTGGCGCTGGTGAAATCCGGCGCGATGGCGGGCACGGTGCTGAACGACGCCGACAACCAGGCGAAGGCCACCTTCGAGCTGGCGAAAAACCTGGCGGCGGGCAAGCCGGCCACCGAAGGCACCCAATATAAAATCGAAAATAAAGTCGTGCGTATTCCTTACGTCGGCGTAGATAAAGACAACCTGTCTCAGTTTGTTAAATAAGAATTGAGATCCCGCTAAGACCCCGCCTGCGGCGCCAACACCAGGGATACCGCCGGCGGGGATGTTTACGACTGCAAGATCGTTAAGCCAGGTGTATTTATGGCCGATAGCTCACGCGAATTTTTGCTGGAAATGACGGATATCTGTAAGTCATTTCCCGGCGTCAAAGCCTTGGACAATGTCAATTTACGCGTCCGTCCGCACTCGATTCACGCCCTGATGGGGGAGAACGGCGCGGGGAAATCGACGTTGTTGAAATGCCTGTTCGGCATTTACAAAAAAGACAGCGGCAGCATTGTATTTCAGGGCCGGGAAATCGATTTCAAGAGCTCGAAGGAAGCGCTGGAACACGGCGTTTCGATGGTGCATCAGGAGCTGAACCTGGTGCTGCAACGCACCGTGATGGACAACATGTGGTTGGGACGCTACCCGACCAAAGGCCTGTTCGTCGATCAGGACAAGATGTTCAAAGACACCCAGGCGATCTTCGACGAGCTGGATATCGACATCAACCCGCGCGAAAAGGTGGGCAACCTGTCGGTGTCGCAGATGCAGATGATCGAGATTGCCAAGGCGTTTTCCTACGACGCCAAGATCGTCATCATGGATGAACCGACCTCTTCGCTGACGGAGAAAGAGGTCAATCACCTGTTCACCATCATCCGCAAGCTGAAAGAACGCGGCTGCGGCATCGTCTATATCTCGCACAAGATGGAGGAGATCTTCCAGCTGTGCGACGAGATAACGGTGCTGCGCGACGGCCAGTGGATCGCCACCCAGCCGCTGGAAGGGCTGGATATGGACAAGATCATCGCCATGATGGTCGGCCGCTCGCTGAGCCAGCGCTTCCCCGACAGGCAAAACACGCCGGGTGAGGTGATCCTCGAGGTGAAAAACCTGACGTCGCTGCGCCAGCCTTCGATCCGCGATGTGTCCTTCGATCTGCATCAAGGGGAGATCCTCGGCATCGCCGGGCTGGTGGGCGCCAAACGCACCGATATCGTCGAGACCCTGTTCGGCATTCGCGAAAAGGTGGCGGGCACCATCAAGCTGCACGGGAAAGCGATCGATAACCACAGCGCCAATGAAGCGATTAACCACGGTTTTGCGCTGGTGACCGAAGAGCGCCGATCCACCGGGATTTACGCTTACCTCGATGTGGGCTTCAACTCGCTGATCTCCAACATTCGCAATTATAAAAACAAGCTCGGCCTGCTGGATAACGCGCGGATGAAGAGCGACACCCAGTGGGTGATCGACGCCATGCGGGTGAAAACGCCGGGGCATCACACCCATATCGGCTCGCTGTCCGGCGGCAACCAGCAGAAGGTGATCATCGGCCGCTGGCTGCTGACGCAGCCGGAGATCCTGATGCTGGATGAACCGACGCGCGGCATCGACGTGGGCGCCAAGTTCGAGATTTATCAGCTGATGACCGAACTGGCGAAGAAGGGCAAGGGGATCATTATCGTCTCGTCCGAAATGCCGGAGCTTTTGGGGATCACCGACCGTATTTTGGTGATGAGCAATGGTCAGGTTGCGGGCATCGTTAACACCAAACAGACCTCGCAAAATGAAATCTTACGTCTCGCCTCCCTGCACCTTTAAGGATCGGAATTATGAACGCGCTAAATAAAAAAACCTTATTTACCTATTTCAAGGAAGGCGGCATTTACGTGGTGTTGCTGGTGTTGTTGGCCATCATCATCATTCAGGATCCTACCTTCCTCAGCCTGATGAACCTGAGCAACATCCTGACGCAGTCTTCGGTGCGCATCATCATCGCGCTGGGCGTGGCGGGGCTGATCGTGACCCAGGGCACCGACCTGTCCGCCGGGCGGCAGGTGGGGTTGGCGGCGGTGGTGGCGGCCACGCTGCTGCAATCGATGGATAACGTCAACAAGGTGTTCCCGCACATGGAAACCTGGTCGATTCCCCTGGTCATCCTGCTGGTGTGCGCGGTCGGCGCGGTGATCGGCCTGGTTAACGGCCTGATTATCGCCTATCTCAACGTGACGCCGTTCATCACCACCTTGGGCACCATGATCATCGTCTACGGCATCAACTCGCTGTATTACGATTCGGTCGGCGCGTCGCCGGTCGCGGGCTTTGATCCGAAGTTTTCCACCTTTGCCCAGGGCTTCTTGCGCTTCGGCGACTTTAAGCTGTCCTACATCACCTTTTACGCGCTGATCGCCATCATATTCGTCTGGATCCTTTGGACCAAGACCCGTTTCGGCAAGAACATCTTCGCCATCGGCGGCAACCCGGAAGCGGCCAAGGTGTCCGGGGTCAACGTGCCGTTGAACCTGATCATGATCTATGCGCTGTCCGGCGTGTTCTACGCCTTCGGCGGCTTGCTTGAAGCGGGACGCATCGGCAGCGCCACCAATAACCTCGGCTTTATGTATGAGCTGGACGCCATCGCCGCCTGCGTGGTGGGGGGCGTCTCCTTCGCCGGCGGGGTGGGTACGGTGTGGGGCGTGGTGACCGGGGTGATCATCTTTACCGTCATCAACTATGGCCTGACCTATATCGGCATCAATCCGTACTGGCAGTACATCATCAAGGGCAGCATCATCATCTTCGCCGTGGCGCTGGACTCGTTGAAATACGCCAAGAAGAAGTAGGTTTACCGCAGTACAGACAACAAGGCCGGCCTATTGCCGGCCTTGTTACGTTGGGGCGCTGTACGGTGCCAGGCAAAATAATAAGGCATTATTTGGCAATGGCTGGCGAGGTATCTCGGGATATCGCCTGATCTTAGGCTGGATTGGTTACAGCGTGACACAGTTTTCGGGCTACCAACGCGGTATGAAGTCAGTAAACTTGTTTCACCTACCGTTTTCGGGGAGCAAACTATGCCTGTATTTACCATTACGCTGAAAAGTCGTAATACGCTTGATAAGAAAAGAATTTCATCAGCTATTCACGCGGCGGTAGTAAAAACCGGCTATCCTGCGAACGATCAATTCCAGCGCTTTATCCGTCTTGAGGAAGACGATTTATATGTGGATCCCACTTATCCTGACCTGGATTCCCCCCGCAGCGCCAACTTCGTGTTGATTGAAGCCATGCTTTCCTCTGGTTCCCCTGACGCCCGCAAACAATTGCTCTTGCAATCACTGGTACAGGAACTCACCCTGATTGGACTGGACAGCAATGATCTGATGGTCCTCTTCATTGAATTGGACCGTTTGAATAGTTCATTCGGCGGTGGCAAAAGGGCATCCCCGCTTTTAATGCCGCAATAAGCTGTCAGCGTACGTAGAGAGCGCTTTACGCAAATCATCCGGTATTCGTTAACACTTTGTTTTCTCTCGGATAATACGCCCTTTTAGCGTATTGCCGAGGCGCGTGTCAAACCCTCTGCCGGATGATTAAGGCTGTTTGGCTCTCTGCTTCTCTTCTTTCAGCTTGTGCTCCAGCTCAACCAACTGTTCCGGTGACACGGCGGGATAGCCCTGGGCGTCTTCCGGCACGGTGTGCATGGCGGAGATTGGGATCAGCGGGCCGAGGAAGCGCGGTTCGCGCTTGAGGATGTACAGATCGGTCAGCGCGCCCAAGCGAGCGAAGATCTCGCGGGCGCGCACCGTCATCATGTCTTTCGGCGACGGCACCGCGTAACACTGCGCCTGAATGCCCATGTGCAGGGCGATGAATAGCGCGCGCTCGCAGTGGAAGCGCTGGGTGATGATGATGAAATCGTTGGTGTCGAACACCTTGCGGGTGCGCACGATGGAGTCCAGGGTGCGGAAACCGGCGTAGTCCAGCACGATATCGCTCGGCGCCACGCCGGCGGCGATCAGATCGCGCCGCATGGTCATCGGTTCGTTATAGCTTTGCTGGGCGTTGTCGCCGCTCAGCAGCAGGTATTTCACCTTGCCGCTGTTATAGGCGTTGATCGCCCCCTGAATGCGGTAACGGTAGTACTGGTTGATCACGCCGGTGCGGTAATACTTGGCGGTGCCGAGCACCACGCCGACCTGGCGGTGCGGCAATTCCTGCAGTTCGTCGTAGACGTAAGGCGCGGTTTTCCAACTGATCCAGCGATCGAGCGCAATAGCCGAACCCATCAACACCGCAATGATGATGAACAGGCTGATGATCAGGCGTTTCCACATGTTGTTGCCTTACGCGCGCCGGGCTGAAAAAGATGGATCAAGGCTACTTTACCTGACCGACCGACGCAAGACGCGAACCGCCTGAAGCACGCGCGCCGCCGCATTTTTCGGCGGTTTTGCCGCACAAAAAAGCCCGGCGGAGCCGGGCTGGGTCATTTCAGCTCACCATTCAGAACGAGGTGCGCTTGTAGCTGCGGTACTGCGGCCGCCAGAAGTTGTGCTCGATGGCTTTCGACAGCGCATCTTCGGAGGTGACGATCGCCACGCCCTGCAGCTGGGCGGCTTTACCCACTTCCATGGCGATGCACTTCGACACGCCCTGAATATCGTCGATATTCGGCAGCAGCGCGCCGTGGCCGTCGGTGGCCAGCGGCGAACAGTCCGCCAACGCGCGGCTGGCGGCCATCAGCATGGCGTCGGTGACGCGAGTGGCGCCGGAGGCCAGCACGCCCAGACCAATTCCCGGGAAGATGTAGGAGTTATTGCACTGGGCGATCGGGTACAGCTGCTCTTTATAGCTTACCGGCGCGAACGGGCTGCCGGTCGCCACCAGGGCGGCGCCGTCGGTCCAGTTGATGATGTCTTCCGGACGGGCTTCCACGCGCGAGGTCGGGTTGGACAGCGGCATCACGATAGGGCGTTCGCAGTGCTTGTGCATCTCGCGGATCAGCTCTTCGGTAAACAGCCCCGGCTGGCCGGACACGCCGATCAGAATGGTCGGCTTGGCGTTGCGCACTACGTCCAGCAGCGAGATGGCGTCGCTGGCGGTTTCCCAACCGGCCAGATTGTCGCTCTTCTGCACCAGCTTGCTCTGGAAGTCGAGCAGGTTCGGCAGTTTGTCGGTCAGCAGGCCGAAACGGTCAACCATGAACACGCGGGCGCGCGCTTCGTCTTCGCTCAACCCTTCGGACTTCATCTGCGCGATGATCTGCTCGGCGATGCCGCAGCCGGCGGAACCGGCGCCGAGGAAGGTGACGGTCTGATCGCGCAGCTGGCTGCCGGCGGCGCGGCTGGCGGCGATCAGGCTGCCGAGGGTGACCGCGGCGGTGCCCTGAATGTCGTCGTTGAAGCAGCAAATCTCGTCGCGGTAGCGGTTCAACAACGGGGTGGCGTTGTTCTGCGCGAAGTCTTCGAACTGCAGCAGGACGTTCGGCCAGCGGCGTTTGACCGCTTGAATAAACTCTTCGACGAAGGCGTGGTACTCCTCGCCGGAGATGCGAGGATGGCGCCAGCCCATGTACAGTGGATCGTTGAGGCGCTGCGGGTTGTTGGTGCCGACGTCCAGCACCACCGGCAGCGTGTAGGCCGGGCTGATGCCGCCGCAGGCGGTGTAAAGCGACAGCTTGCCGATTGGGATGCCCATGCCGCCGATGCCCTGATCGCCCAGGCCGAGAATACGCTCGCCGTCGGTGACCACGATCACCTTAACGTTCTGCTTGGTGGCGTTTTGCAGCATGTCATCGATGCGATCGCGGTTCGGGTAGGAGATGAACAACCCGCGCGCACGGCGATAGATATCGGAGAAGTGTTCGCAGGCCTCGCCGACGGTCGGGGTGTAGATGATCGGCATCATCTCACTCAGGTGCGAGTCCAGCAGACGGTAGAACAGGGTTTCGTTGGTGTCCTGGATGTTGCGCAGGTAGATGTGCTTATCGTTATCGTTCTTGAAATCCTGATACTGACGGTAGGCGCGTTCCACCTGTTCTTCGATGGTCTCCACCGCTTCCGGCAGCAGGCCGTGCAGGTTGAAGTGGCTACGTTCTTCCTCGGTGAAAGCGCTGCCTTTGTTCAGCAGCGGAAATTCCAGCAGAATCGGGCCGGCGTAAGGGATGTAGAGCGGGCGTTTGCTTTCGTATTCTAGTTCCATCAGTTTTACTCTTCACGTATCAGATAACTGTATTGCCGACGATCCTAAAAGATAAAGAGAAGATGTACAGCATTTGTTGCCCGATGATGAACCAGGTTGGCGTAATTATCGACAATCAAATGATTTTTTAACTAAAGAAAGTCTCTCTGGCGGCGTCGGGGCATTGTATTTGGCGGGCGGGGCTGTTAGCGGCGGAACCGGATGGCCCCGCCGTTGTGCGCTTAGAAGGCGGCGCGGCTGACGTTTTGGCAACCCAGCGCCGCCAGGGTGGCGCGGGTGGCGTCCCATTGGCTGAGGATCGCCTCCTGCGGCTCGACCAGTACGGCGCGGCGGATGTTCAGGCAGTCGCCGCCGGAGAGGTTCAGCAGGATCAGCGCGGCCTGCAGCGGCGGCAGGCTCGGGTTAAAAGCGGCGTTTTCCGCATAGCGGCCGGCGTAAAGGCTGCCGTCCTCCGTTTCCAGCGCTACGCCGCTGTGGGCGTTGCTGTACGGAGCATGGCTCTGATTGGCCGCCGCCAGCGCCGCCTGCGTCAGCGCATCGTCCAGCGCCAGTCGGTGGCCGTGATCGACCTTGTCCATCAGCAGCGAAGCGATATCCAGATCTTTCGGGCCGAAGGCGTCCGGCAGATAGTCCGCCAGCGTGGCCGGTGCGCGGCCCGGCAGACGGATCTGCAGTTCGCCGCCGCTGTTCAGTTCATTCATAAACTGGCGGCAATGGCCGCACGGCGTGTAGTTGACGGTGATCGAGGCCAGCGCTGGCTCACCGCGCAACCAGGCATGGGTAACCGCGCACTGTTCCGCATGCACGGTTTGCTGCAGCGGGGCGCCGCTGAATTCCATATTGGCGCCGAAATAGAGGTTGCCGCTTTGCCCGCGCGCGATGGCGCCGACGTGGAAATGCGATATCGGGGTTAACGAGCAGGCCGCCGCCAGCGGCAGCAGCGCGAATGCCAGCGCGTCATCGTCCAACCCGCAGCCTGAGCGGATCGCCGCCGCTTGCTCGGCCGTGAACATCGCCGGAAAGTCGGACGCGTCCAGATAGGGCTGCAGGGCGGATTGCAGTGTCGCGGGCAGTGCGCTGAAAGCGGTGTGAAAACGCGGATGCATAGAAAGTCTCTCTACAGGTTAACGGGATAACATTCTAGGCAGGCCAGAGACATTAAAGTGTGATTAATGTCTCTTAATTAATGAAATTAATGCAATGGAATACATAAATGCGAGATGTATCGCAAGTTTCACCCTGATCAACCGAACAGATGCAGCAGCACCGGAAACACAAACGGCGCCAGCAGCGAGGTGATGATGCCGCAGATGACCAACGCCAGCGAGCCGAAGGCGCCCTCCTGATAGTCCATCTCCGCGCAGCGCGCGGTGCCCAGCGCGTGGGAAGCCGTGCCCATCGCCAGGCCACGCGCCGAGGGGGTGGTGATTTTCAACAGGTTGAACAGCGCGTGGCCGAACACGGCGCCGAGGATGCCGACGAAAATGACGCAAACCGCGCTGATCGCCGGAATGCCGCCGAGCGAGTCCGCGACGGCCATCGCGATCGGCGTAGTGACCGATTTCGGCAAGATAGAGGCGGCGATTTCCGGCGTGGCGCCCAACCACAGGGCAATGGCGCCGCCGCTGATCATGGCGGTCAGGCTGCCGATGAAGCACACCGTGATAATCGACTTCCAGCGTGCGCGGATTTGGTGCAGCTGCTCATAGAGCGGGAAGGCCAGCGCGACGACCGCCGGCTGCAGCAGATCGTTGAGGATTTTGCTGCCCTGAAAGTAGCGCTCATAGGGAATGCCGGTGAGCAGCAGCAGCGGGATGATCACCGCCATGGACACCAGCAGCGGGTTGAGCAGCGGCATATTCAGCTTGCGCGCCAGCCAGCGCGCGCCAAAATAGACCGCCAGCGTCAGCGGCAGCGACCACCAGATTTCATGGATCATGAGTTGCCCTCCGTGTCGTCGGGCTTGCCGGCAATGCGCCGCTCGCGATGAAAATAGTGTGAGGTATAGCCGACTACCACCAGCACCATCAGCGTGCTGATCAGGCAAGAAATGACCAGCGGGCCCAGATGCGCAACGATCTGGTCGTAATATTTCATCACGCCGACGCCGATCGGCACGAACAGCAGCACCATGTAGCGGATCAGCAAATGACAGCCGGGTTTAACCCATTTGGCCGGCAGGATCTGGGTGGAGAGCAGCGCGAACAGCAAGAGCATGCCGATGATGCTGCCGGGAATGGCGAAAGGCAGCAGCGCCGCCACTGCGTTGCCGACGAACAGACACAGGTAGATGAGGAGCAGGGCCCTGAGGTATTTCCAGCACAGTGTGAGCTCGTTGGCCATTGTCTTTTCCCGTTTAACTGACGTATTCATCATACAATTAAACTGTGAGCCACGCCACAGATCGCACTATGAATTCTCGCTATGCCTGCCATGCGCGATCGGCGGGTTGACATCCTGCTTTGAGAGTTGCAGGCAGGGTCAGCGCGCGTCTTCGGCCGTTGCCGCAGAACGTTCCGCCAAACGATGGCCGAGGAAGAAAAACAGCAGGCTGAGCAGCGCGGCGACGATCAGCATCACGAACATCAGCGGCGGCGCGGCGTAGCTGAGCATGACCCCGCACAGCACCGGGTTGATGGCGCCGCCCAATGCGCTGAGGTTCTGTACGCCATAGTAGCTGCCTTTCAGGTGCGGCGGCGCGATAAAGTCGATAAACATGTATTCCACCGGGATAACGATGATTTCGCCGAGGGTAAACACCGCCATCGCCGCCAGCCATAGCCAGACCGCCTGGCCGGCCGCCATGAAACCGAGCAGCCCGACGATGAAAAACAGCGTGCCCAGCACCAGCCAGCGCAGCATGTTTTCCTGGCGCATGCCGCGGCTGAGCAGGTATTGCAGGGCGATGACGATGCTGGCGTTGACGATCATCACCAACCCAATGATTTTGTAGGCGAACTCGGCGCTGGAGACGGTGATCAGGTACTGCGACAGATAGCCGGTGAACTGACCGAACACCACGGCGCCCAGGGTGCTGCCGAGGGTGAAGTAGATAAGCCGCCGATCGCTTCGCAAGATGGTCAGCGTCTGACGGAAGTTGGGGAGCGCGGCCGGTACAGCGGCAGCAGGCGTTGCGCGCTGTTCCCGGCCGCGCAAGCGCAGGCTCAGTGCCGCCACCGTCGCCAGCGCCAATCCGCCCGACAGATAAAACGGCAGCAACGGGCTAAGCCCGGCCACCAGGACGCCGAGCGCAGAGCCGATCGCCCAGCCGACGTTGACCAGCGTGTAGTTGATGGAAAAAGCCTTGATGCGCTGCTCGACCGGCAACCCGTCGGCGAAACAGGCCTTAATGGTGATGCTTAGCACCGAATAACAGGTATGCAAGATGGCCAGCACCACGATCACGCCGCCGGGGCGCGGGATCCAGGGAATGGCGAAAAAGCTCAGCGCAAACAATACAATCGACAGCAGGATCAGGCGGTTTTTGCTGAATTTGTCCACCAGATAGCCGCCGTACAGGCTGGCAAGGATGCCGAGGGTGAGGCTGACGCCCAGAATCACGCCCACGCTCTTCGGCAGCAGATGGAAATGTTCGGTGAGGTAGATGGTGATGAACGGCAGCGTAACGCCGCGGCCGATGGTCAACACCAGCGAACTGGCCAGCAGTACGTTGATCAGCGAGGGGAATCCCTTCATTTGAGGCCTGTTTATGCATACAGTTATTGGGCGATGCAGATAACATAGCGTATTTTGGCGAGGACGGAAGGGGAAAGCCGATAATTAGTTTAAAAACAGAGGCTGCGTCGGCAGCCTCATCAAAAACAGCATTATTTACCGTGTTCGGCCTGCAGCGTGGCGAACCACGGCTGAACGAAATCGCTGCTGGTGCCCCAGCCGGGGATGATCTTCGCCAGCCCGGCGACGTTGACCGGCCCCGGCTGCGCCAGCAGCAACGCCTGCGGAATGACCGCCGCTTTGAATTGATAGCTGTCCGGCGTGCTTTCCCCGGCGATCTTGTTAGCCACCAGGCGCAGGTTGACCGCGCCGATCAGCTTCGGATCCACCGCCACGCTGACCTGCCATGGGCTGCCGGCTTCGCGCATTAGCTGCAAGTCCTGGTTGGAGATATCGATGCTGTACAGTTTGATTTCGGTGCGGCCGTTCTCTTTCAGCGCCTTGTAAGCGCCCTGGGTGAAAGCGTCCCAGGTGCCCCAGATGGCGTCAATCTTGCCTTTCGGGTATTTCGCCAGCACCGCACCCACTTTATTGGCGGTATCGCCCTGCACGTCGGATGAAACCGCGCCAATCGATTCCAGCTCGTGAATGCCCGGATGCTGTTTCAGCAACTGCTGATAGGCGGCCTGGCGGCGCTCCATCGGCGGGAAGCCTGCTACCCAGAGTTTGATGATGTTGGCCTGGCCGTTGAAATCCTTCACCAACTGGCCGAACGAGGCGTTAGCCAGCGAAGCGTCGTCCTGCTGCGAGACGGTGACGCCGGGAACGTGGCCGCCGACGTCGGTATCGAACGCCGCGACGGCGATGCCGGCCGCCGCGATGCGTTTAACCAGGTCGGTGGAATAGGGGGCTCGCCCCTGCGAGAGAATAATACCGTCATATTTCTGGCTGATAGCCTGGTTGACGAAGTCCTGGAAGCGCGCATCGTCGCCGTTGCTGAGGAAGGTGTCCACCTTGAAGCCCAGCTTGCGCCCTTCCTGAATGGCGCCCGCCAAAAATTGCGTGGTGTTGTCGTCGGATCCGAGGTTGCGGATCACCGCGATGCGCACCGGCCCTTGATGTTGAGCGATGGCGGCCGGCACGGCGGCGTTTTCCGCCGCCTGCAGCGGCAGGGCGGCCAGCAGGCTGAGGGCGAGCAGCGAAGTCGTGAGGTTTTTCATTATTATAGGCTCCAAAAAAGCAGGGGAAACGACCCCGGTGAAGAGTGGTTATAGCAATCTTTCTGTCTGGACGTCTATTCGTTGTGTGGAAGCATCATAGCCGGATGCAGCGTGCGAGGGAATCAGGGCGGTTATGACTTTTTCTTACTGTTTATAACGTTGGCGACGGATCAATAAAAAAGGGCCGAGCAAGCTCGACCCTCGATGTTACGCGCTGGCGCGGTTACTTGACCTGCATGCCAGGCTGCGCGCCGCTGTCCGGGCTCAGCAGGAAGATCTCTTTCCCACCGGGGCCTGCCGCCATCACCATGCCTTCTGAAATGCCGAAGCGCATTTTGCGCGGTGCCAGGTTGGCGACCATGATGGTCAGGCGGCCTTCCAGCGCTTTCGGATCCGGGTAAGCGGAGCGGATGCCGGAGAAGATCTGGCGCGATTCACCGCCCAGGTCCAACTGCAGTTTCAGCAGTTTGTCGGAGCCTTCGACAAAGTCGGCGCTCTTGATCAGGGCGATGCGCATGTCCACCTTGGCGAAGTCGTCGAAGGTGATGGTTTCCTGAATGGGATCATCGGCCAATGGACCGGTCACCGGTTTGGCGGCGGCCATGTCTTCCTTCGAGGCGTTGACCATTTCGCTGACCTTGTCCAGATCGATGCGGTTGAACAGCGCTTTGAACGCGTTCACCTGATGGCCCAGCAGCGGTTGCGGGATCGCGTCCCAGCTGAGCTCGGCGTTGAGGAACGCTTCGGCGCGTTCGGTCAGCGAAGGCAGCACCGGCTTCAGGTAAGTCATCAGCACGCGGAACAGGTTAATGCCCATCGAGCAGATGGCCTGCAGATCGGCATCGCGGCCTTCTTCCTTCGCCACCACCCACGGCGCCTGCTCATCCACGTAACGGTTGGCCAGATCGGCCAGCGCCATGATTTCGCGGATCGCGCGGTTGAACTCGCGGCCGGCGTAGGCTTCGGCGATGCTCTGCGCCGCGTCGACGAAGGTCTGGTACAGCGCCGGATCGGCCAGGCTGTCGGCCAGCTTGCCGCCGAAGCGCTTGTTGATAAAGCCGGCGTTGCGTGACGCCAGGTTCACCACCTTGTTGACGATGTCGGCGTTCACGCGCTGCACGAAGTCTTCCAGATTGAGATCGATGTCATCAATGCGTGAAGAGAGCTTGGCGGCGTAGTAATAACGCAGGCAGTCGGCGTCCAGATGCTGCAGGTAGGTGCCGGCCTTGATGAAGGTGCCGCGCGATTTGGACATCTTGGCGCCGTTCACCGTCACGTAGCCGTGCACGAACAGGTTGGTCGGTTTGCGGAAATTGCTGCCTTCCAGCATCGCCGGCCAGAACAGGCTGTGGAAGTAGACGATGTCCTTGCCGATAAAGTGATACAGCTCGGTGGTGGAGTCTTTGCGCCAGAACTCGTCGAAGTCCAGATCGCCGCGCTTGTCGCACAGGTTCTTGAAGGAACCCATGTAGCCGATCGGCGCGTCCAGCCAGACGTAGAAGTATTTGCCCGGCGCATCCGGGATTTCGAAGCCGAAGTAAGGCGCATCGCGGGAGATGTCCCACTGCTGCAGACCGGATTCGAACCACTCCTGCATCTTGTTCGCCACCTGCTCTTGCAGCGCGCCGGAGCGCGTCCACGCCTGCAGCATTTCGCTGAAGGCCGGCAGATCGAAGAAGAAGTGCTCCGAGTCGCGCATCACCGGCGTCGCGCCGGAAACTACGGACTTCGGATCGATCAGTTCCGTCGGGCTGTAGGTGGCGCCGCACACTTCGCAGTTGTCGCCGTACTGATCCGGCGATTTGCATTTAGGGCAGGTGCCCTTCACGAAACGGTCCGGCAGGAACATGCCTTTCTCCGGATCGTACAGCTGAGAAATGGTGCGGTTCTTGATAAAACCGTTTTCTTTCAGGCGGCTGTAAATCAGGGTGGACAGCTCACGGTTTTCATCGCTATGGGTCGAATGGTAGTTGTCATAGCTGATGCCAAAGCCGGCGAAATCCTGTTGGTGCTCCTGGCTCATCTCCGCGATCATTTCTTCCGGTTTCACACCCAGTTGCTGCGCTTTCAGCATGATCGGCGTGCCGTGCGCGTCGTCCGCGCAGATGAAATGCACTTCGTGGCCGCGCATTCGTTGGTAACGCACCCAGATATCCGCCTGGATGTGCTCGAGCATGTGGCCGAGATGGATGGAACCATTTGCGTACGGTAGCGCGCACGTCACCAATAATTTTTTCGCGACTTGAGCCATAGTGAGAACTTGCTTTCTGTAATGAATAAAAGGGCCTTCGATGTTAACCGATCGCGCCCTTCGCTGCTAGGGCGGTTTCTTACAGGTTATACGCGCCAGCTACCGGGCAGTTCTGATATGCTTAGCCGGAAGCGACTCATTCAAAATCAAGGAGCCGGGATGAACGCAAAATCCCCTGAGCAGACCAACCCCGAAGTTCTGCGCGCCCTGGTGACCGGTGTACTGGCCGCCTTTGAACACCCGACGTTGAAAAACAACCTGACCGCGCTGAAGGCTATTCATCACTGCGCATTATTGGACGACGTACTGCATATCGAACTGACGATGCCGTTTGCCTGGCAGAGCGGTTTTGAAGCGCTGCAGGCGAGCGTCGGCCCTGAGCTGTTGCGCGTGACCGGCGCCGCCGCCATCGACTGGAAGCTGAAACACGATATCACGACGCTGAAACGCGCCAACGGCCAAGCCGGGATCAAAGGCGTGCGCAACATCATCGCCGTCAGCTCCGGCAAAGGCGGGGTGGGGAAATCCAGCACCGCCGTCAACCTGGCGCTGGCGCTGGCCGCCGAAGGCGCCAAGGTCGGCATTCTGGACGCCGACATTTACGGCCCGTCGATCCCCAATATGCTGGGCACCGAACATGAGCGGCCGACTTCGCCGGACGGGCAGCACATGGCGCCGATCATGGCGCACGGCCTGGCGACCAACTCCATCGGTTATCTGGTGACCGACGACAACGCCATGGTGTGGCGCGGCCCGATGGCCAGCAAGGCGCTGATGCAGCTGCTGCAGGATACGCTATGGCCGGATCTGGATTATCTGGTGCTGGACATGCCGCCGGGCACCGGCGACATTCAGCTGACGCTGTCGCAGAACATTCCGGTGACCGGCGCGCTGGTGGTCACCACGCCGCAGGATATCGCCCTGCTGGATGCCGCCAAGGGCATCGTGATGTTCGAGAAAGTGCATGTGCCGGTGCTGGGCATCGTCGAAAACATGAGCGTGCACATCTGCAGCCACTGCGGCCACCATGAGCCGATCTTTGGCACCGGCGGCGCCGAGAAGCTGGTGCAGAAATATAACAGCCGTCTGCTGGGGCAGATGCCGCTGCACATCTCGCTGCGCGAAGATCTGGATCGCGGTACGCCGACGGTGATCAGCCGCCCGGAGAGCGAATTCGCCGACATGTATCGTCAACTGGCCGGCCGCGTGGCCGCGCAGATGTATTGGCAGGGTGAAGCGATCCCGACGGAGATTGCCTTCCGCGCGCTGTAATCTGCCTATGGCGATGAAAAACCCGGCTTAAGCGCCGGGTTTTTTTATGGGATGCGGGTAGGGTTGTGCAAATCTGCCCGGGTATAAGGGCGTTCGATCTGCGCCAGCGTTTTGGCGATATGTTCCAGCAATCCCTGGGTGGGGGCCGGCTGCCGCTGTCCCATCAGCGCCAACGGCAAGGCCAGCGCGATGGCCAAATGCGACCAGGCAAGCTGTGGTCGCGCTTTCCCTCGCTGCAGCCATAGAAACAGCGCGCTGGCCAGGTAGCCTAACATCAGCCCGCTGATGACCTCGGATACCGAATGCACGCGGATTTCCAGGCGCGACACGCCGATGGTGAAAGGCAATATCCATCCGGTCACCAGCGCGATGCTGCGCACCGGGTGGGAAAATCGACCGGTTAAAGCCCAAAGCAGCGGCGGCCAGATGCTGGCCGCGAGGGCCGAATGGCCGCTGAATCCGGTGAAATCATAACTTGCGCTACCAATGCCCCAGCCCATAAAGGCCAACTTGGACAGGCAGACCAGTCCGCCGGTGAAACCGAAAATCAGCGCCCATTGCCAACCTGCAACGCGTGTGGCGGGCGATGCGAGCAGCAATAAAAACAGAATCAGCGCGCAGGGCAGCAGCAGCATGCTGTCGCCGAAAAAAGTCAAAAAATACCAATCCAGCACATCATTCTCCGATGAAAGACTACGGGGTCCCTAAGTCAGCGCAGGAGTGTAACCTGTTGCGGGGCATTGCCCTAGCCGTGAGATTCTTAAAATGCCGCGTGCCCGTGGCGTGGCAGCCCGAATTCACCCGCCGCCGCGCAATATACAGTGGCGCAATCCCCGGCGACTCCCTATAATTGTCGCGTTTTAGTTCCCCCCTTCACACTATGAAATCAGGTCTTTAATTTTATGACTGACAATCCGCATCAGTGCGTCATTATTGGTATAGCTGGCGCATCTGCCTCCGGAAAAAGCCTTATCGCCAGCACGTTGTACCGCGAACTCCGCGAGCAAGTCGGTGATGAGCACATCGGCGTTATTCCAGAAGACAGTTACTATAAAGACCAGACTCACCTGACCATGGAAGAACGGGTCAAAACCAACTATGACCACCCGAGCGCCATGGATCATAACCTGCTGTTCCAGCATCTGCAGATGTTGAAGGCCGGTAAGGCGATCGAGCTGCCGCTGTATAGCTACACCGAACACACGCGCAAGAAAGAAACCGTCCACCTGGAACCTAAAAAAGTGATCATTCTGGAAGGGATCTTGCTGCTGACGGATATCCGTTTGCGCCAGGAGATGAACTTCTCGATCTTCGTCGACACGCCGCTGGATATCTGCCTGATGCGCCGTATGAAGCGCGACGTCAACGAGCGCGGTCGCTCGATGGATTCGGTGATGGCGCAATACCAGAAGACCGTGCGCCCGATGTTCCTGCAGTTTATCGAACCTTCCAAACAATACGCCGATATCATCGTTCCGCGCGGCGGCAAAAACCGCATCGCGATCGATATTCTGAAAGCCAAAATCAGCCAATTCTTTGAATAATGCCGCTTAATGGCCGGAAATGCGCATTTCCGGCCGACGGCCAACTATTTGCACCCCGGCGTAGACCTTTCGCCCGTTGTGTGGCAATTTTTGTTTAGTTACGCGTTTTGATGGAGAAGAAAGACATGAGACTGTGCGACCGCGATATAGAAGCCTGGCTGGATAGCGAGAAACTGGTGATTTCGCCGCGCCCGCCGCTCGAACGCATCAACGGGGCCACAGTAGATGTCCGTTTGGGCAATCAGTTCCGCGTGTTCCGCGGCCATACCGCGCCGTTTATCGATCTCAGCGGGCCGAAAGATGAAGTCAGCGCCGCGCTGGATCGCGTGATGAGCGACGAGATTGTCCTGCCGGAAGGCGAGGCGTTCTTCCTTCATCCCGGCGAACTGGCTCTGGCGGTGACGTTCGAATCCGTGACGCTGCCGAACGATCTCGTGGGTTGGCTCGACGGCCGTTCTTCTCTGGCGCGTCTGGGGCTGATGGTGCACGTGACCGCGCACCGTATCGATCCGGGCTGGCACGGGCGCATCGTGCTGGAGTTTTACAACTCCGGCAAGCTGCCGCTGGCGCTGCGGCCGGGGATGCTGATTGGCGCCTTGAGCTTTGAGCCGTTGTCCGGCCCGGCGGCCCGGCCATATAACAGCCGGCAGGACGCAAAATATCGCGATCAGCAGGGCGCAGTAGCCAGTCGAATCGACAAGGACTAACGGCGCGGGATGCACCGTCGGTGTGGCGCTGACAAGAGGGTGGCATGAGAAGATTACTGACGACATTGGCGATTTTACTGGTGGTCGTGGTGGCGGGAATGTCCGCGCTGGTACTGCTGGTCAATCCGAATGATTTTCGCGGTTACATGGTCAAAAAGGTCGAGCAGAAGAGCGGCTACCAGCTAACGCTTGAAGGCGACCTGCGTTGGCATATCTGGCCGCAGCTCAGTATTTTGGCCGGGCGCATGACGCTGACCGCGCCGGGCGCCAAGGCGCCGGTGGTGAGCGCGGAAAACATGCGCCTTGACGTCAAACTGTTGCCGCTGCTGTCACATCAGCTGTTTGTGAAACAGGTGATGTTGAAAAATGCCGTCATTCGTCTCACGCCCGACAGTGAAGAGCACTCGCAAGTGGACGCCCCGATTGCGCCGGCCGGCAGCGGCGCTGATGCGGCAGACACGGCCTGGAAGTTCGACATCGATAACTTGCGCGTCGTGGACAGCCTGCTGATTTGGCAGCGTGCCGACAACGCGCAAATCAATGTTCGGGACATCAATCTTACCCTGCAGCAAACGGAGAAACGGCAGGCGCAGCTTGAACTGTCCAGCCGGGTCAACCGCGATCAGCGCGACCTGGCCTTCAGCATGACGGCCGATATCGATTTGCAGCAGTTCCCGCACCAGATCGGCGCCAAAGTGACCCAGTTCAATTATCAACTGGCCGGGGCGGACATTCTTAACGGCGGCATTCAGGGCGAGGGCAATGCCCAGGTAGTCTATCAACAGACGCCGGCGCAGATTGCCGTCAGCCAACTGAACGTCAGCGCCAACAACAGCCAGTTGGCCGGCGATATCAGCGCCACGCTGGGGGCGGTGCCGGGCTATGTGGTGAATCTCAATTCGGCTAACCTCGATCTCGACGCGCTTTCCGGCTGGCAATCCAGCACCAATACCGCCGAACAGCCCGCCGTGACCGCCGCGCCGGTGATCGCCAGCCAGGTCGACGATCGGCAGCAGAACCTGGAAGCGCTGCGCGATTTCAATGCGCAGTTGAACCTGCAAGCGGCTCAGTTGACCTATCGCGGTATGAACGTCACCCAATTGGCCGTTGCCGCGGACAATCAACGCGGCCTGCTGACGCTGCATAAGCTTGCCGGGCACTTGGCCGGCGGTGATTTCTCCTTGCCGGGATCGCTCGACGCACGCGGCAATAAACCGGTCATCAGCGTGCAACCGACGCTGAACCAAATTGAGCTGGGCACGGTGCTCAAAGCTTTCGACATGCCGCAGATGCTGACCGGCAAGTTCAGCATGAAAGGGGATCTGACCGGCGATCGCCTCTCTTCACAGTCATTTGAGCACCGCTGGCGCGGTACGGCGCAGCTGGCGATGCAGGATGCGCAACTGCACGGTTTGAACATCCAGCAACTGATCCAACAGGCCGTGGCGCGCAATGACAACAGCGTGCGCGGTCAAGACAGCTATCAGCGCTATACCGAAGTCAAAAATGTTTCGGCGCAAGCTACCCTGAACCAGGGCACGGTCAAACTCAGCGGCCTGACGGCGGATTCGCCTTTGCTGGCGCTGACCGGCGCCGGCAGCATCGATATGCCGGGCAAACAGTGTGATATGGCGCTTAACGTGCGCGTCACCGGCGGTTGGCAAGGGCGCGGCGAGCTGATCGAACAGCTGCAAAAAACGCCGATCCCGCTGCGGGTCTACGGGCCGTGGCAACAGCTGAATTATCAACTGCAGGTCGATCAGGTGCTGCGTAAAACGCTGCAGGATCGGGCCAAGGATGCGCTGAACAAGTGGGCTGAAAAGAACAAAGGTTCGCGCGAGGGTCAGGATTTGAAAAAGCTGCTCGACAAGCTGTAATCCCTCCTGACGCGGGCCGTTTTGCGGCCCGCGTCAGTATCGACGTTTCCCGCGATAATTTCCCTCCGTTACCTTGATGAAGGTCATGAAGACCCGCGATCAATTTGTGCAGAGTAAGGGCGCATTCTGCTATGACTATGCGCCTGAGCGCGAAAAAATGACGAGTTGAGGAAACATGATAGAGCTTCTTATTGGCGCGGCGGTGGCGGCGGGCGTGGGCCGTTATATCATCAAAGGGTATTCCGCCACGGGCGTCTTGATGGTGGGAGGGCTGCTGCTGCTTGGCATCAGCGCCCTGATGGGGAAAACGCTGTTGCCGTCCGGCGCCGCATCTACCGGCTGGCGCGCGACCGATATGATCGAGTACGTCAAGATCTTGCTGATGAGCCGCGGCGGCGATCTGGGCATGATGATCATGATGCTGTGCGGTTTCGCTGCCTATATGACGCATATCGGCGCCAACGACGTGGTCGTCAAGCTGGCCTCGCGCCCATTGCAGATGATCAATTCGCCTTATCTGCTGATGGTGGCGGCCTATTTTGTCGCTTGCCTGATGTCATTGGCGGTTTCTTCCGCGACTGGACTCGGCGTATTGCTGATGGCGACGCTGTTCCCATTGATGGTGAACGTTGGCATTAGCCGCGGCGCCGCGGCGGCCATTTGCGCTTCGCCGGCGGCGATTATCCTGGCGCCGACTTCCGGCGACGTGGTGCTGGCAGCCAAGGCGGCGGAAATGCCGCTGGTGGACTTCGCGTTCAAAACCACGCTGCCTATCTCGATTGCGGCCATCGTCTGCATGGCCGTGGCGCACTTTTTCTGGCAGCGTTATCTCGATAAGAAGAGTGATGAACAGCACCACATCATGGACGTCAGTGAAATAAAAACGCATGCGCCGGGGTTCTACGCGATATTGCCGTTTACGCCGATCCTCGGCGTGCTGATCTTCGACGGCAAATGGGGACCGGAGCTGCACATTATTACCGTGTTGGTAGGGTGCATACTGTTGGCGGCTGCGATCGAGTTCGTGCGCAGCTTCAGCGCCAAACAGGTATTCAGCGGCCTGGAAGTGGCGTATCGCGGTATGGCGGATGCATTCGCCAGCGTGGTGATGCTGTTGGTGGCCGCGGGTGTCTTCGCGCAAGGGTTGAGCACCGTCGGTTTTATCAGCGGGTTGATCGGGTTGGCGCAGTCGTTCGGTACCGGCGGTTTGATCATGATGCTGGTGTTGGTGGTGATCACCATGCTGGCGGCCATGACCACCGGCTCCGGCAATGCGCCGTTCTATGCGTTTGTCGAACTGATCCCGAAACTGGCGGCACAGATGGGCGTGAATCCTGCCTATCTGGTGATCCCGATGCTGCAGGCCTCTAATCTCGGCCGTACGCTGTCGCCGGTTTCCGGCGTGGTGGTGGCGGTCTCCGGCATGGCGAAAATCTCGCCGTTTGATGTGGTGAAGCGTACTTCAGTGCCGGTAATTGTCGGGTTGGTGGTGGTGATCGTGGCGACGGAGCTGCTGGTTCCCCAGTAAAAGGAAGGCCGGGCGATGCCCGGCCTCGATGTTAAACCTCGTACTCCTCCGGTGGAGGCGGCGGGGTGATCTTCACTTTCAGGATGCGGTGGCTGTTGACCTCCAATGGTTCGAACAGGTAGTCACCGATCTTGATTTGTTCTCCTTCTTGCGGCACGCGCTGGCTGTGTTCCATCAACAGCCCCGCCAGCGTGTGGTATTCGCGCTTTTCTTCCAGCGGCATCGGCAGATACAACACCAGATCTTCCAGCGGCATATAGCCGTTGGCGGTCCAGCTGCCGTCCTCGTTTTGCTGAATGTCGTGGCGTGCGTCCACCTCTTCGCCGGCCTCCGGCAGGTTGCCGGCGATGGTTTCCATCACGTCCGTCAGGGTGACGACGCCTTCGACGGAGCCGAACTCATCGACCACAAAGGCAAAATGCGTCTGCGCCTGGCGGAATTGCTCCAGGGCGCTTAACAGCGTGAGCTGCTCCGGGAAGATCAACGGTTGGCGTATCAGCGCTCGCAGATCCAGCGGCGCCTGCGCCAGTTGCTGTTTGAGGACGTCGATGGTGTGGATCACGCCCAGCGGTTCGTCGCTGGCGCTGCTTTCCACCACCACGATGCGCGTGTGCTGATTACGTTCCAGCAACTGCGTCAGCTTTTCCTGCGGATCGTTCAGCTCAAGGTATTCGACGTCGTGACGCGAGGTCATGATGCTACTGACCGTGCGCTGCGCCATGCCGAGTACGCGTTCGATCATGCGCCGCTCTTGCTGATTGAAGATCTCGCCGTTTTCGCTGTCGCTGTCCGCCAGCAGGTTGGCGGAATGGCTGTCGACTTCCGCTTCTTCATGTTTGCCGCTCAGCATGCGTAGCACCGCTTCGGCGGTGCGTTCACGCAGCGGCCGTACCTTCGACAGGAAGCGACGGCGGTTGAACTGCGCCAGCTGATTCAGCGCCTCGATCATGACCGAGAAGCCGATCGCCGCGTAGAGGTAGCCTTTAGGAATGTGATAGCCAAAGCCCTCCGCCACCAGGCTAAAACCGATCATCAGCAGGAAGCTCAGGCACAGAATGACGATAGTCGGGTGAGCGTTGACGAAGCGCGTCAGCGGTTTGCTGGCCAGCAGCATCAGGCCGATGGCGATACAGACCGCGATCATCATCACCGCCAGGTGATCGACCATCCCCACCGCGGTGATCACCGAGTCGAGCGAGAAAACGGCGTCCAGCACCACGATCTGCGCCACTACCGGCCAGAAACGTGCGCCTTTGCGCGCGCCGTGCTGCTCTTCGTCCTTGCCTTCCAGCCGCTCATTGAGCTCCATGGTGGCTTTGAACAGCAGGAATATCCCGCCGACCAGCATGATCAGATCGCGGCCGCTGAAGGGGTGCTCCGCGACGATGAACATCGGTTTGGTCAGCGTCGCCAGCCACGAGATGGAGGCGAGCAGCGCCAGACGCATGACCAGCGCCAGCAACAAACCGACGACACGGGCCTTATCTCTTTGTTGTTTTGGTAATTTGTCCGCCAGAATGGCGATGAAGACAAGGTTGTCTATACCCAGCACGATTTCCAGCACGACCAAAGTGGCCAGGCCGGCCCAAATTGTTGGATCAGCGATCCATTCCATACGCCCAATTTCACCTGTAAGTTCTACGGCTTATGCCGCACGGGAATGATGGGCGTTGAGGCGGCAAAATTCAACTTTAATCGGGAGGATGTGGTTCAGAACAGGAGGATTGCCGTAAACATCGATCGGCGCCGAGCGGCCAAAGGAATCAAGGGCCTGGGGAGCAAATATCTACCGTGATGCCATGCGCTCAGAAAAGAAACGCCTTATTAAATTTATTTAAATCAAAACATTAAAACAATTTTCTTTGGCTATGATTCTTATCGGTATGCGGCACGAGTAGTCTTATTCTGAAAACGGCTAACTGGGGGGATCTAAGGCTTGTATCACTTAGACATTAGTATAAGAATCTTAGTCATATAACGGCAGTAACTAACATTGTTTGGTTATAAAGGCACCGGTTTTTTTATTTTTTTGTGAACAGCATGACAGTTCAAACGAAGAATGAGTGCCGCTTTGCATAAAAATTGCCTGGCTCATGCAATGACGTGGGGGGATGCGTCATTAACAGTACTTTGGTAGCTGCAAGCCAAGGGCGGTAGCGTGCCCGATTGGATCCCCTTGTTCACGCTGCACAGATGAATGCAGCGCTACGATGAATTGGAATGAAAATGCAAACAAGACTTAAGGCAGTGATCCCCGTTGCGGGCTTGGGAACCCGTATGTTGCCGGCGACCAAGGCTATCCCTAAAGAAATGTTGCCCGTGGTCGATAAGCCCTTAATTCAGTACATTGTTGCTGAATGCGTGGCGGCGGGGATTAAAGATATCGTATTGGTCACGCATTCATCGAAAAACGCGATTGAAAACCATTTTGACACTTCGTTTGAGCTGGAGGCCATGCTCGAAGCGCGCGTGAAGCGCCAACTCCTGAGTGAAGTGCAAAGCATTTGTCCCCCGGATGTGACCGTGATGCAGGTGCGTCAAGGACAGGCGAAAGGGTTGGGGCATGCGGTGCTGTGCGCCAAACCAATGGTGGGTGATGCTCCTTTCGTTGTGCTGTTGCCCGATGTTTTATTGGATGATTCTACGGCGGATTTGCGCAAAGAAAATCTGGCTAAAATGATCCAACGTTTTGGTGATACGGGTTACAGCCAAATCATGGTTGAACCTGTGCCGGAACAAGATGTGTCCAAATACGGTGTGGTAGATTGCGCAGGCGCGACGATCGCCGCGGGAGAAAGCGCACCGATGACGGCGGTGGTTGAGAAGCCGGCCCGCGAGGATGCCCCTTCCAATCTGGCCGTCGTCGGCCGGTATGTGCTTGCCGCCGATATTTGGCCGCTACTTGAGAAAACCCCTCCCGGCGCGGGTGATGAGATTCAACTGACCGATGCGATTGCGATGCTGATGGATGAACAAACGGTTGAAGCATTCCATATGAGCGGTAAGTCCCATGATTGTGGCGACAAGTTTGGCTATATGAAGGCGTTTGTGCAGTACGGTCTGCGTCACGGTTCGGAAGGTGAAAATTTCAGCCGCTGGCTGAAGCAGACGTTGGGAAAGTAACAGGCTGTCGCCACTGCGGCTGAAAGCGATCACGAGATTGAATGAGGTCTACCATGACGAAGTTGAAAGCGGTTATTCCCGTTGCCGGATTGGGCATGCGTATGCTGCCGGCGACCAAAGCGATTCCGAAAGAGATGTTGCCAATCGTTGATAAACCGTTGATTCAATACATTGTCAACGAATGCGTCGCGGCGGGGATTAAAGAGATCATCCTGGTGACGCATTCTTCCAAGAACGCCATTGAAAACCATTTCGATACCTCATTCGAGCTGGAGGCGATGCTGGAGGCACGCGTGAAACGGCAACTGCTGGATGAGGTGCAGTCGATAACGCCAAAAGGCGTGACGCTGATGCACATTCGCCAGGGGCAGCCAAAAGGACTGGGACATGCCGTTCTCTGCGCTAAACCGTTAGTCGGTGATTCTCCATTTGTCGTTCTGTTGCCGGACATCTTGCTGGATGACGCAAAAGCCGATTTGAAGAAAGACAACCTGTCACACATGATTGCGCGCTTTGAGCAGAGCGGCCTGAGCCAGGTTTTGGTGCAAAAGGCAGACGAACACGTACTGCATGATTATTCCGTGGTTGAGTGTGAGGCCAGCAACCTGAAACCGGGTGAAAGTGCTCGTATCACATCGATTATTGAAAAACCGGCGCCGGAAACCAAGTTGGAATCCAACTACTCTGCGGTAGGGCGCTATGTCTTGTCCGCCGATATTTGGCCGCTGCTGGAGACCACGGAACCGGGAGCCTGGGGGCGTATTCAACTGACCGATGCGATTGCAGAATTGTTGAAACACAAACCGGTAGAGGCGACGGAGCTGGTGGGGGAATCGTTCAACTGCGGTGAAAAACTGGGTTACCTTCGCGCTTTTGTCACTTATGGGTTGCGTCACCCAACCCAAGGCAAAGCTTTCCGTGAATGGGCTGAACAGCTGTCGCTTTGAGTAAAACTTCTCGCTTCTCTCGATGAGGGCCGTTGCCATCATGGCGGGAGAAGCTAGAATAGTTGTTGAATTTTGGGGAATTTCACTGTCCCATTTTTTATATTAGTATACATTTTACTGCGATTATCCGAGTTGCTATGGCGAGAGAGTTTTATGCGGTATGGCCATGTGCTTATGACAAGTCGCTGTTATTAATAAAAAATTAAAGTTTAAACTCGCCTCCGCACTGATTTTTACCGGTGCTGGGCATCACAGTTTATTTATCCTGCTCATAATAGCTTTGCTCTTATCAACGGCAGATAAACGTTCTCGATAATTGCAAACAGAGCCCATGTTTTGAGACGGCGCAGCAAGCGACAGACAGTTTGATAAGGTTACAGAGACGCTGCCACGGTTGGCGCGCATAGTAGCTTTGCAGATACATTTACTTGAAAGTGATGATAATTTGATGGCAAAACGACAATTGAAAGCGATATCACTATTGATATCGATTAGCGTAATCAGTGGATGCACTGTTTTTCCTGGAACCCATTTATCGACCAGCGGAAAAGACGTCGTAAAACAAGAAGATGCTGACTTCGATATCGATAAACTGGTCAACATTTACCCTATGACACCGAAGCTGTTGGACTCAATGCGTCCGACACAGGTGGTTGCTCAGTCGAATGCGCAGCTGGATGCATCGTTGCGTACGTATGAGTACCGGATCGGGATCGGCGACGTCCTTAACGTTACCGTCTGGGATCACCCTGAGCTGACCACGCCTGCGGGGCAATACCGCAGCGCCAGCGACACAGGCAACTGGGTACACTCCGACGGCACGATCTTCTATCCTTATATCGGTAAGGTAAACGTGGTGGGTAAAACCGTTACCCAAATCCGCGATCAAATCGCCTCCCGTTTGGCTCAGTACATCGAAAGCCCGCAGGTTGACGTCAATATTGCCGCTTTCCGCTCGCAAAAAGCTTACGTGACGGGCGAAGTTACCAAATCCGGACAGCAGCCGATCACCAACGTACCTCTAACTGTGATGGATGCGATTAACGCCGCTGGCGGTCTGACTGAAAATGCCGACTGGCGCAACATCGTTCTCACGCACAATGGAAAAGAGCAGAGTCTGTCGTTGCAAAAGCTGATGCAGAATGGCGATCTGACCCAAAACCGCCTGCTTTATCCTGGGGATATTCTGTATATTCCGCGCAACGACGATCTTAAAGTGTTTGTTATGGGTGAAGTTAAGACCCCTGCGACGCTTAAAATGGATCGCAGCGGCATGACGTTGACGGAAGCGTTGGGGAATTCTCAAGGGATAAGCCAAGCTGCGGCCGATGCGACCGGCGTGTTCGTTATCCGGCCATTGCACGGAACGCAGGGCGACAAGCTGGCTAATATTTATCAGCTCAATATGTCCGATGCGACAGCATTGGTGATGGGGGCTGAATTCCATCTGCAACCGTATGACATTGTTTACGTGACGGCAGCGCCAATCGCGCGTTGGAACCGTCTGATCGTTCAGTTGGCACCAACCATCGATAGCTTCAACAATCTCACGGAAGGCTCACTGCGTATCCGCAACTGGCCGTAGTAGGGGGGTTAGCCATGTTTGATTCTATCTTGGTTGTCTGCGTAGGTAATATTTGCCGCTCCCCCACGGGGGAGCGTCTCTTGAAGCGGCATCTGCCGGAAAAAGAGATCGCTTCCGCAGGCATCGGCGCCTTGGTTGGCAAAACTGCGGACAAGAGCGCTATTTCCATTGCGGAAAAACATCAGCTGTCGTTAGAGGGCCATGAAGCCAGACAGTTGACGAAAGAAATGTGCCGGGAATATTCATTGATTCTGGTTATGGAGAAAGGGCATATCGATGCCGTTTGCCGTTTGGCTCCGGAGGTCAGAGGCAAAACCATGCTTTTCGCCCATTGGTTGGGACAGAAAGAAATTCCCGATCCCTACAGAAAGAGCGCTGAAGCGTTTGAGTTTGTTTACCGCCTTCTTGATGATGCAGCCCAAAAATGGGCCCAGGCATTAAATCGTTAACCAGAGATTACAATGACTGATAATACGAAACCAGGCTTATCAACAGCCAATAATCATGATGAGATTGATCTAAGTCGCTTGTTGGGAACTTTAATTGATCACCGCTGGCTCATCATCGGGATTACTGCGTTATTCTCTGTTGCCGGGATCATTTATTCACTGTTCGCGACTCCGATATATCAAGCTGACGCGATGGTTCAGGTTGAACAAAACGTCGGTAACTCGTTGGTCAACGACCTATCCCAAATGCTGCCGAACAGTCAACCGGGCTCTTCCACGGAGATCGAGCTGATAAAGTCACGCATGGTGACGGGCAAGACTGTCGATGATCTGAACCTTGAAACGGTGGTGCAGCAAAAATACTTCCCGGTATTTGGTCGCGGCTGGGCCCGCTTGACGGGAACCGAACCTGCCAAAATTGCGTTGTCCCGCCTCAATGTGCCAGCCAACTCAGACGATCTTGAGCTGGAATTGACGGTGATCGATGCAAAGAACTATGTGTTGAGCAATAACGGCACCGAGATTATCAAAGGGAAAGTCGGTGCGCTGGAAAGCGGCCATGGGGTTTCCTTGCTGGTAAGCGATATTTCAGCGGAGCCTGGCACCGTATTTGAAGTCGCCAAGTTGGCGCGACTGGTTGCGACCAATAATCTGTTGGATGCATTGACCGTTGAAGACAAAGGCAAAGATACCGGCGTTTTGGCGTTGAGCTTGACCGGTGACGATCCGATATTAGTGCGAAACATTCTTGACAGCATCAGCAAAAATTATCTGTTGCAGAACGTCGAGCGTAAATCGGAAGAGGCCGCTAAAAGCCTGGATTTCTTGAAAGAACAACTGCCGGAAGTTCGCAGCTCGCTGGATAGCGCCGAAGATAAGCTCAACCGTTTCCGTCAGGCGAATGATTCTGTCGATCTGTCACTTGAAGCGAAGTCTGTTCTTGATACGATCGTGGGGGTTGAGGCTCAACTGAATGAGCTAACGTTTAAAGAAGCGGAAATCTCCAAACTTTATACCAAAGAACACCCCGCTTATCGTGCACTGATGGAAAAACGCGCTACGCTGCAGCAAGAAAAAGACAAGCTGAACAAGCGTGTCAGCGTCATGCCGAAAACCCAGCAGGAAATTTTGCGCTTGACCCGTGATGTGCAGGCCGGGCAAGAGATTTACATGCAGTTGCTGAATAAACAGCAAGAGCTGGGGATTACTAAAGCGAGCACGGTTGGTAACGTGCGAATCGTGGATCCTGCCGTTACGCAGCCTCGTCCGGTTAAACCGCAAAAAACCATTATCGTACTGATAGTCACGTTGCTTGGTGGCTTGTTCTCGACGGGTTTTGTGTTGCTTAAAACCATGCTGCATCGCGGCATCGAAAGCCCGGAACAGCTGGAACAGCAAGGGATCAACGTTTACGCCAGTATTCCGCTGTCTGAATGGCAGCAAAAAAGCGACCGCGAAACCATGCTGTCCGGCAAGCGCAATAGCAACAGGAGTTACACCCTGCTTGCCGTGGGCAATCCGGCCGATCTGGCGATCGAAGCCGTTAGAAGCCTGCGTACCAGCCTGCATTTTGCCTCCTTGGAGGCCAAAAATAACGTTCTAATGATTTCGGGCGCCAGCCCAAGCATCGGTAAAACGTTTGTCAGTATCAACTTGGCAGCCGTTATCGCTCAGGCGGGGCAACGTATTCTGGTCGTGGACGCCGATATGCGTAAAGGCTACGCCCACTCACTGTTAAACTGTGAATTGGGCGTAGGGCTGTCTGATGTATTGTCAGGACAAGCGACAGCGCAGCAAGCAGTCAAAAAGACCTCGATTGAGAATCTTAGCTTTATCTCGCGTGGCAAGATCCCACCGAACCCGTCAGAGCTGTTGATGCACAACCGCCTGACGGAATTCCTGGAATGGGCGGGCAAAGAGTATGACATCGTTCTGGTCGATACCCCGCCGATCCTGGCGGTGACGGATGCCGCGATTGTCGCACGCAATGTAGGCACTACCTTGTTGGTCGCGCGTTATGGCGTGAACTCGCTGAAAGAGATCGAAGTGAGTATTCGTCGCTTCGAGCAAAACGGCATGGAAATTAAAGGTATTATCCTTAACGCCGTAGAAAATAAATCGGGTAGCGCCTACGGCTACTACGCTTACGAGTATAAATAAATCCCCTTCTAAGAAAAAGCTCCTCGTAATGAGGAGCTTTCTGATTCATTCAAAGTAATTAGTAAAATCCAATTTCGGAGAGAATAAATGAGTAATCTTGCAATTATTCCGGCAAGGGGTGGGTCTAAGGGTATTCCCAAGAAAAATATTAAAGAAATTGCAGGTAAACCATTAATTGCCTGGAGCATAGAGCAGGCACTAAATTCTTCGAGTATTGAGCGCGTTATTGTTTCAACAGATTGTGAGGATATTGCTGCTGTAGCCAGGGAATATGGCGCAGAAGTGCCGTTCATGCGCCCAGCTCATCTCGCGAACGATACCGCCGCGACGGAACCTGCACTTTTGCATACCCTGGAATGGTTGGCTGAACATGAGAATTACCATCCAGACTATACCGTCTTGCTGCAGGCAACCTCTCCTGTACGTAAAGATGATGCGATTGATTCTGCAATCAAAAAGATTATCGAAAAAAAAGCCGATTCATTACTGAGTGTATGTGAGTTTTGGCATTTCCTGTGGGAAAACGAAGACAATCCGAAAGCTTATTACGATTATTTAAACCGTCCGCGTCGGCAAGATATTAAGCCTGAAAATATCAAACTCAAAGAAAACGGTTCTATTTACGTTACGAGAAGTGACATTCTCCTCAGCACCGGTAATCGTCTTGGCGGTAAAGTCATTGCGCATAAGATGTCTGAAGAGGAAAGCTTTGAAATTGACACCCTGCTGGATTGGGCGGTTGTTGAAGTAATTTTGAAAAATTGGAGTGGGAGATAATTCATGTTAATCCAGAAAAAGATATCTGATTTTTTAGTGTTTGAAACAGAATCAATCATTAAAGCATTAGAAAAAATCAATTCGAACAAAAAGCGAATCATTTTTGTTGTCACTGAAGACGGCAAGCTGTGCGGCTCTTTTTCTGACGGTGATTTCCGCCGCTGGATCACTAATGGTGATTTCGATCTGAGTCGCGAAATGTCAGAAGTGATGAACCAGAACGTTCGCTATAAAAAAGTGGACGCGCCACGTAACGAGATTGACTCACTGTTTACGAATGGCGTTGACGTATTGCCGCTGGTTGATGACTATCGGCGTCTGGTCGCTGTGGCGCTGCAAAGCGAAAAAGGCCTGACGATCGGCAAGCACACCATCACTGAAACTTCGCCGACTTACATTATTGCTGAAATTGGCAACAACCATAATGGCGACATCAAGTTGGCTAAGCATCTGGTTGACCTGGCGGTTGACGCGGGGGCCGATTGCGTTAAATTCCAAATGCGTGACCTGAGCTCGCTATATAAGGGCGGCAACGATAAAGACAAATCAGCCGATCTTGGCGCGCAGTACACGCTGGATTTGCTAAGAAAATTCCAGTTGAGCAATGAAGAACTGATCGAAGTGTTCGATTACTGCAAGGAGAAGGGGTTGACCCCGCTCTGTACCCCTTGGGATCTGAAGAGCCTTGAAATACTGGAAAACTACGGTATGGAAGGTTATAAGGTCGCTTCTGCCGACTTCACCAACCACGAAATGTTGGCCGCGCTGGCTGCTACAGGCAAACCGCTGATTTGTTCTACCGGCATGTGCAGCGAAGCGGAAATCAAAAGCTCGGTTGATTTTTTGAAATCCAAAGGCGCCGAGTTTGTGATTCTGCATTGCAACTCAACGTATCCGACGCCGTTTAAAGACGTCAACCTGGCCTATATCAAGCGTCTGCAGCAGGTAACGGGTTGCCTGGTGGGCTATTCCGGCCATGAGCGCGGTATTTCCGTGCCGATCGCCGTTACTGCCTTGGGCGCACGCGTGATCGAGAAACACTTCACCATCGACAAATCTATGGAAGGCAATGACCATAAAGTGTCTCTTTTACCACCTGAGTTCAAAGAGATGGTTGTGCGCATCCGCGAAGTTGAAGAGTCCATGGGCAATGCCGGCGAGCGTACTATCACCCAAGGGGAAATGATCAATCGCGAAACTCTGGCGAAGAGTTTGATTATCAATCGCGATCTGAAAAAAGGCGAAATCATTACCCGCGAGATGGTAGAGGTGAAGAGCCCGGGCCAGGGTCTGCAGCCTCTGTATCTGGAGCAATTGGTCGGCAAGAAAGCCAATCGTGACCACGAAAAAGGCGGTTACTTCTACGAGTCAGATCTGAATGATGTAGCGATAGAGGCTAAGGACTATGACTTCAATCGTCCGTTCGGCATTCCTGTGCGCTATCACGATTACGGCAAGTTGAAGAATAAATCCAACCTGGATTTCGTCGAATTCCACCTGAGCTATCAGGACATGGAGCTGGATTTGACCGAATTCTTCTCCGGCGCTGAAGATATCGGTTTTGCGGTACATAGCCCAGAGTTGTTCGCCAACGATCATATTTTGGACTTGGCAACGGATGATCCTGCTTATCTTGCCCATTCGATCAAACAGTTGCAGCGTGTCTGTGATGTGACTCGCGCATTAAAGCAGTATTTCCCGAAAACTGAGCGTCCGGTCATCGTGGTGAATGCGGGTGGTTTCAATACCACCGGTTTCTTGCCGAAAGAGTCGCGTCAGGCGATGTACGAACGTATTGGTGCCGCTTTGGGGGAGATCGATCAAGAAGGCGTTGAAATTATCATCCAAACGATGCCTCCATTCCCATGGCACTTTGGTGGCCAGAGCTACCACAACCTCTTTGTCGATCCGGACGAGATTAAAGCGTTCTGTGAAAAATACGGCTATCGTATTTGCTATGATACGTCGCACTCCATGATGGCTTGCAATTATTACCAATGGGATCTTCATGACTTCACCCAGAAAGTCGGCCCTTATACCGCGCACATGCATATTGTTGATGCACTGGGTGTGGATGGTGAAGGGGTTCAGATCGGTAAAGGTGATGTGAACTTTGACGAGCTGGCGGATGATCTACGCCGCTATGCGCCGGGCGCGCAATTTATTCCGGAAGTGTGGCAGGGGCACAAAAACCAAGGGGAAGGGTTCTGGCATGCGCTTAACTTCCTGGAAAAGTATCTGTAAATGAGTAAAGCCATTATGGGGGCTGCGGCTTTGTCGATAGGGGATATTCTCGGCAAAGTCATCGGCTTCATCATATTGCCTTATTTGACAGCACACCTTGGCGCGTCGGGGTACGGCGCGCTGACTCTGTATTTGTCCGTTATTCAGATCTTGATCATTTTCATTTCGTTCAGTGGTCAAGGTCTGTTGCCGGTCAAATATATGCAGGAGGGGGAAGGGAGCTCCCTGGTGTTCCGCAGAGATAACATCACCTTGGCTGTCGCGTCGAGCGTGCTATTGGTGGCTATATTCTACATAGTCACACTGGTCACCAAGATCTCAGTTTCTTTCAGTGATGGTTTTCTGGTTGTTTTAGCGTCTCTGGCACAAGCGCTGAACTTTATCAATTTATCGCATTTGCGCATTAGTCAGACCTATAAAGTTGCGGCTATCGGTCAATTTTTGCTTTCCGCATTCAATGTTTTGTTCACGATCGCCCTTTTTGAAATGATAGCGGCGACGCCAGGACAACGTTTGATAGCGATCGCGGCATCATTTTTCAGCATTCAGTTAGCCTATGAGTTCTTTGTCTACCGGAAGAGAGCGGTTAAACGCAGCGAGCTCGAGCCGTCGCGTAAACGTTATAAGGAAATCATTAGCTATGGAGTATCCTTATTACCGCATCACGGTAGTTATTGGATTAAGTCATCGGTAGATCGTTTCTTTATCGCTCATTACATGAGCACTGCTGTTGTGGGGGTTTATGGCTTGGCATTCCAGCTAACCTCCATCGTTATGCTTTTTTTTGGTGTAATCAATCAGGCGTTCCAGCCATTTATTTACCGCAAACTTAAAGCGAACGATTTTCGAGGCGTGGAGCTTATTCAATATGGATACACGGCTCTGGTTATTGTCTCATGTGTTATTTATTTCTTCATTCTGCCGTTTGCTTTTCCATATTTATTTAATGCTGAATTCAATAGCGCAATTTATTACTTCAACATACTTTTGCCTGGAACTGCATTTTTATCGATTTATTATATTTTTACGCACTCACTGTTTTACTATCGTAAAAATAAATTAATATCGATTATTACTATGGGCTCGATGATTACGCATTTGATTGGTATCTTTGTCATCACCATGACGGAAATAAAAGTTGAGTATTTCTGCCTGGTTTATGCAATTTCCAGTTTTTATGCATGTGCAGTGACTTTTTATTGTGGCAAGCGACAGATCGGCATTGAGAGGAAAAGATGCTAGCAAGTCTTAAACGATGGTTGCGAAACTTACGTAAGCAGCGTTATCGCTCAAAAGTTATCAGAGTGGCTGAAAGCTGCGGCCGCGATCCGAAAGTCAATTTTTTAACTGTGGTTAATAACAAAACCCGGCTTGGCAACAACTTCAACTCTAATGGCTTGACGGTGGTCGGCAAGGGCAGGGTTGTTATTGGTGATAATTTCCATTGTGGTTTTGGCTGCGTGCTAATTACAGAAAATCATAATCATCATGGAAACGCTATTCCCTACGATAATACTTATGTGCTGAAGGACACGCACATAGGAGATAATGTGTGGTTAGGAATCAATGTCATTGTTCTTCCTGGCGTCAGCATTGGTGAGGGGGCGATTATCCAAGCCGGCAGCGTGGTGGTTAAAAATATAGAGCCTTACGCTATAGCCGGTGGCCATCCTGCCAAACCCTTTTCGCAACGTGATGTTGCTCATTATCTGCAGCTTAAAGCTGAAGGCAAATTCCATTGAACGGCAACTAAACATTCATGCCCGTAGCTTAATCGGATATTAGAAATATGAGTAAGTACATTGCGTATATCGAGTCACCGCTTCAGGCTTTTAATCTCATTGAATATCTTGATGCGAATGACATCATGCTCGATCTGCTGATTGTCAATAAGCGCTCGGCCAATTCCGCGTTGAATCATGGGCAGATCGTGTATCTGCTGAAGATGATTAAGCATCGCTCCTTGAAAACCATTGATGCTGAGGGGAATTTGGGCAATGCTTTTGACATTAAGCGGCAATTGAAGAGCGCGACTTCAGTAGTGAGTGCGAAGGAAACTGTCACTTTGATCGCCGGTGAGTACCGCGCCAGAGTTTTTTGGATTTTGGCGCATAAGTACCCAAAAAGGGATGTAGTTCTACTGGATGACGGTACGGCAACGCTCAGAATTAAACGTTACAATAATGTCACTACTCGGAGCATCGTAAAGTCGGTTTTCCTTAAGTCACTTGGCATGACCAATAATGAGCGCGAAAAAATAACCTTTTTCTCTGTGTATGACATTGAAGGCAATGTTTCAAAACGCGATGTGGTCATTAAACACAGTTACCAAAACTTTAAGGCTAAACTGGCCAGCCTTCCTGATGGCAAGAACAGAGTCTTCATTATAGGCACGCCGCTTTTTGAGGCGGGGGTAACGTCTGTTGATGATATTGATTTGACGCTTAAAATGATAAGCGATTTAAAGTCAAACCAGACTGATGCCGAACTGGTTTATATTCCTCATCGCCGCGAACGTGAAGAGAAAATAGAGGAAATCAGAAAGCATGTAGAGGTTCGTCGCTTGGACTTTCCCTTTGAGGTTTATCCGATTGTGGCTGGGGAGAACGTCAGGTCTATAGCCGGTTTTTATTCATCATTGTATGATAATCTTGTAAAGATATACGATGAAAAAATAAAAATAACCGCTTATGTTCTCGATGAGAAAGTTTTGTCGCCAGAGTGGGTCGGATTCGTCGGCGCAATTTATAAAAACTATGAGAGTTATGAAAACGCGGACATTACGCTGATTAAAAACAAACTTTAATCTTATAAATTATATTTTGGTGATGGGAATGAAGATTGCTTTAATTAACACGCTTTATGCTCCTTATAAAATAGGTGGTGCTGAGGTATCAGTCCAACTATTGGCTGAAAGTTTGCAACGGGCCGGGCATGAGGTTGGTGTATTTTGTCTTCATGAACTTGATGAGGTAAAGTATGACACTCTTAATGGCGTGCATATTGCCTATTTACCTCTCAAGAATGTGTACTGGCCGTTCAAGGCATCAGCTGCAAGCAAATTAAAAAAAGCGGTGTGGCACCTACTCGATTCTTATAATCCATTTATGGCTCGAGCCATGCGCAACGAGCTACGCAAGTTTTCTCCGGATGTGGTGCATACCAACAACCTCAGCGGGTTTTCCGTTGCTGCGTGGCGAGTGGCCAAGAAGTTGGGGGCGCGCGTGGTGCATACGACTCGCGATTATTATCTATTCCACCCCAATGGCACGTTGTTTAAACATGGCCAAAATATGGATGTACAGTCGCCTGCAGTGCGCATCACCTCTTATCTAAAGAAAAAAGCCAGTCAGCGCGTGGATGCTTTTGTTGGTATAAGTAAATATATTTCCGCCTTGCATCAGGGAAATGGATTTGCTCGCAACGCGGTGCATACGCATATCTACAACCCTGTCGCGGCGATAGACTACGTACCGACCGTCAGCGAAAAGGTCAGGATCGGTTTTGTCGGTCGTCTCACCGAAGACAAAGGGTTCGATGAGTTTTGTGCTCTGGCAAAACAGGCCAGCGGCGATCCCCAGGTTGCATTCTACGCCGCCGGCAGATTCAACGGTGACGCTTCTGGCGAGAAGTTGAAGGGGTTGGCGTTGGAAGCAGGCATTCATTTGCTTGGCTTTATCAAGATTGAAGAGTTTATGGCGCAGATTGACGCCGTTGTTCTACCGACGCGGTGGAATGAACCCTTTGGGCGGACAGTTGCGGAATCAGCCATCTCTGGTAAGGTTGTGTATACGTCTTTCAATGGTGGAGTGGCTGAAATCGCCGCTTTTTACGACAACATTTTCGAGCTAAAAGATTTTTCTGTCGCTAGTGTGGTAAGCGTCGTTAGAGAAAATAACAATAAATCGCGTCGTTCGTTTTTTGAACTGGAAAAAATAACCGATGCCTATGAGAGTGTGTATAGAGGGTCATAATGAGAGTATCGACAAAGTCGCTGGTTGTTTTTCTTTTGCTGACGTACATGGCATTGCTCTCATTGAACGGCGTCGTGACCGTCGCTGCGTATATGTCGACCAGGGCACTTTTGTTATATAAAGACTTTTTTGCCATGGCAGTTCCAGTTTTCGTACTAATACTACTTTTTGCGCGTAATCCTACCGTGTCAAAACAGTGTAGAAGCGTATTGGTCTTTTTCTTGTCAATGGTAGTCTTCTCGTTAGTTTATATTCTTTTTAGTATGATTGCCGGAAGATTTGATTTCTTCCGTTCTATAGTTCAGTTTCGCTTAGAGTTGCTTACATTCGGTTCTTTTTTCTTCGCGGCCGTTTTACTTCTTTTTGAATATAATGAACGTGTCGAAATTGTTAATAAAATCATCAAGTACTATATTTTCTTTGCCGTATTGAATGCGCTTTTTGCAGTCGCCGAATCCAGCTTGGCAGGCCTGCTTTATGCGCTAATCGGTTTTGACCCAGGCCCGCAGTTGACACAGTTTGGTAAAGAATATGGTCTTCTGCTGCGCACTATCCAAGGTCAATTACGTGCTTTTGGTTTGCTCACCGGGCCATTCAGCCTCAGTGAATATCTGTTCTTTGCACTGGTGTTATCGCCTTATGTAAGCGTAAAACATCGCAAAAAGTATATTCTTCTCACTATGGTAGGGATCGCATTTTCAACATCGAAAACGGCGATCATTATGGCGCTGCTTTATATCATGTTCCTGATGTTGAGACGCTTTTTCTCTCAACGTTTTAGCCTGAACTCAGTTACCATGGTAACGATGGTCTTGTCACTGTTCTTTTATATTACGACAACCAATTACAGTATTTATGAGATGATATTTCCGAAGGAGAATGCTTACGCGGAGAACAGCATTTTACTTCGTACAGTCAATATAGAGGCCGTGCGAGCTGACAGTGAATATTCGCCATTTATCGGTGCTGGGTATGCTGTGAATGGCAACGCAGTGATTGGTGATGACAATACGAACTCAATCCCGCTTGACAGTATGTATATCTACATGTTGTCGAATTACGGGAATGTCGGCATTATTATTCTTGTTATCGTTGCGTCGGTTATTCTTGGCATTCTTTATCAACGTACTCGTCTTGGCCTTAACCCCAGTATTTACCTATATTGGATGATCTCGCTATCGATGAACTTTGTTTATAATAATCCGTTGACAAACTATCCAGGCTACATATTCCCAATTGTTATCTCAATCTTGTTATTGTCGATTAGAACGCCCGAGACGGGAGCCGTGAGTCGGTCAAAGAAGAATGTAGGCTATATTCAATCGCTACATTGACGCGATATTATTTAAAGTTACGAGGTAATTAATGATCTATGTCAATGCGCGATTTTTAACGCAGGATTTGACAGGTGTTCAGCGGTTTGCTCAAGAAATATGTCTTGCGCTGAGTAAAATTAGGCATGATGTCATTTTTGTATCGCCACCTAATATTATTCATCACGATATCGCGTCGCAATTGAATGTTCAGGTAGTGGGTAAGAAAAGTGGCCACTTTTGGGAGCAGTTGGAGCTTCCTGCTTTTTTAAGGAAAAAGAAAAGTCCGCTTCTCATTAACCTTTGTAATACGGCACCGATCTTTTATCGTAATAAAATTGTTACTCATCACGACATTATATATAAACGCTATCCGCAAAGTTACTCTGCAAAATTTCGTTTTGTTTATAATAATCTAGTCCCTCTGATGCTACGTCACAGTAAGGCGTTGATCACGGTTAGTGAGTTTTCTAAAAAAGAAATTAGCCAAGCGTTTGACTACCCATTAAACAATATTTACGTAATCTATAATGCGGTCTCTGAGCAGTTTAAACCCGCTGCGCCAGTATCCGATACAGAGCGCCCCTATTTATTGGCTGTTTCGTCTCCAAATTATCACAAAAACTTTCATGGTCTGATTGCCGCTTTCTCTAAAATGGCAAACAGCCAGGATGTAACACTGAAAATCATTGGAGCCGCCAATAAGAACTTCGCGGATGTGGGGTTTTCGACAAAAGAAGGTGCGGCGAACGATAACATACAGTTTTTGGGGCGGGTGAGCGATCAACAGCTTGTCGAACTCTATTCTCATGCTCGTGCCTTTGTGTTTCCTTCTTTATATGAAGGGTTTGGCATTCCTCCGTTAGAAGCACAGGCCTGTGGCTGCGCGGTAGTATCGTCCAATCGCGCTTCTTTGCCCGAGGTGTTGTTGCAGAGTGCATTGTACTTTGAGCCAGAGAATATCCCGGAAATGCAACAGGCACTGGAGCGGATTATACAGGATGAAGCGTTGCGCCAAACTTTAATCGCTGAGGGTTTTGAGAATGTCAAACGTTTCGATTGGATGCGTTCGGCTGCAGCGTTGAGCGAGATAATGACGAGAGCTATGTAATGAAAAAAAAAGTGCTGCATGTTGCCGAAACAGTGAAAGGTGGCGTCGCTACGGTAATTAGACAACTTGTACAGCAAAATGATGAATTTGATTTTTACTGTGTGTTGCCCGATAGCCAATACCGCGAGATCGGGGCTTTCCCTGATGAAAAAATGAAGGTATTTTCGCGCACCGGGAGAAATATCCCTTCATTTATCTCTTTGGCTATTAACTATATCCAGTTAGTGCGTAAAGAAAAACCGGATGTCATTCACGTCCACAGTACTTTTGCAGGGGTTGTTTGCCGGTTGTTAACGCCATTGGTAAGAATGACGTGCAAACCCAAAATTATTTATTGCCCACATGCTTTTTCTTTCCTGATGGACACTTCAGAAAAGAAAAAAAAGGTCTATGCCAAGATAGAGAAAGTACTGCAAAAGAATACCGATGTGATCATCTGTACCAGCGAATATGAGAAAAGAACGGCACTGATGGCCGGAATGGATCCGGGTAATTTGACCGTGGTTTATAACGGCGTAGAGCCTCCTGTCGCGTTGCCCGATGAGACTAACCCTTATCATCAAGATAAAATTAATATATTGTTTGTTGGCCGCTTTGATTACCAAAAAGGATTTGATTTGGTTCAGCAGATTGCCGATAAACTGGATGACAGATTTTTAATCACGATCGTCGGCGGCAATGTGCATGCGAAAGAACAACCCGCGCCTCATGTCCGAATGGACTTTAAAGGCTGGTTGACGCCTTCAGCGATGGCTCCTTATTTCACTTATGCGGATGTGTTGTTGATGCCAAGCCGCTGGGAATCGTTCGGCCTTGTCGCCGTTGAGGCAGAGAGCTATGGGTTGCCTGTGGTCGCCAGCCGCTGCAGTTCATTGCCGGAGGTGGTGAATGAAGGTGTTACGGGCTATCTGTTTACGACCAATGCAGCTGATGAGGCCGCTGAAATACTGAGTACTCGCGACAAGCGCGATTGGGGTGCAATGAAAGCAGACTGTGTCGATTTCTACAATGCTAATTTCACTTCAGAAAAAATGGTATCCAATACCTACCGTCTTTACAGATAATCGATACATCCACGTTTTTTGGAATGAAAATAAATTTTTTTCCTATTATATTTAATCGGTGAGAGTAAAAATGAGTAACCTTTATCCTGTTATTATGGCTGGGGGAACAGGAAGTCGCCTGTGGCCGCTTTCTCGTGAATTATTTCCCAAACAGTTTTTAGCACTGTGCAACGAGTTTTCCATGTTGCAAACAACGGTCATGCGGCTTAAAGGGTTAGACATTATTGATCCTCTTGTTATATGTAACGAAGAGCATCGTTTTATCGTGGCTGAACAGCTACGACAAATAACGCGTTTGTCACATAATATTATTCTGGAGCCGGTAGGGCGTAATACCGCGCCGGCGATTGCGCTCGCCGCTTTGCAGGCCGTTTCCAGCGGTGACGATCCGCTGATGTTGGTATTGGCCGCGGATCACGTCATTCAGGACGAAGAGATTTTCCGCGACGCGGTGAATCAGGCTATTCCTTATGCTGAAGCGGGTAAACTGGCTACTTTCGGCATAGTACCGACGGGCCCGGAAACGGGCTATGGGTATATTCAAAAAGGTACCAGCATCGACGGTTCCAGTATTTGCGGCGTTTCGCGGTTCGTTGAAAAGCCTGATCTTGATACTGCGCAGCAGTATCTGACCAGCGGTGAATATCTCTGGAATAGCGGTATGTTCTTGTTCAAAGCCAGCCGTTACCTGGAAGAATTGGGGCGCTTCCGCCCAGATATTTTGGACGCGTGTAAGCTGTCGCTCGCGCATCTGACCCCTGATATGGACTTTATCCGCGTTGATCGAAACGCTTTCATCGCCTGCCCGGATGAGTCTGTCGATTATGCCGTGATGGAACAGACTGCAGATGCTGTCGTCGTGCCTCTGGACGCGGGGTGGAATGACGTCGGATCATGGTCTGCGTTGTGGGAAATCAGCGAAAAAGACACAAAAGGGAACTCTACTTTCGGTGATGTTCTTGAGCATAACTGTTCAAATAACTACATTCGCGCGGAGCATAAATTGGTGGCCGCTGTTGGGGTGAACAATCTGGTTGTGGTTGAAACCAAAGACGCCGTGTTGATTGCCGATAAAGATAAAGTGCAAGACGTGAAGGAAATCGTCAATCAGCTGAAACGGCAAAAGCGCTCCGAAAGCAAACAGCACCGTGAGGTTTATCGTCCATGGGGCAAACATGATGCGATTGCGCAAGGCGATCGCTTCCAGGTTCGCCGCATTACCGTGAAGCCTGGTGAGAAATTGTCCTTGCAGATGCATCATCATCGCTCGGAACACTGGGTAGTGGTGTCAGGCACCGCCAAAGTGCATACCAATGGAAAAATGCAACTCATCAGTGAAAACGAATCCATTTATATCCCTCTTGGGGTTGAACATTCTCTCGAAAACCCGGGAAAAATCCCGTTGGATTTGATTGAGATTCAATCGGGTGCCTATTTGGGCGAGGACGATATCGTGCGAATCGGCGATTCCGCTCAGCATAATTAAGAATTTTGGTGCGGCGGATATTTGAGCCGCATCGCTGTATTTACATTTGGTAAGGATCTCAATATGTCTCAATCATTGACTTGTTTCAAAGCATACGACATTCGCGGGCAACTAGGTGAAGAACTGAACAGCGATATCGCCTATCGTGTCGGCCGTGCCTATGGAGAGTTTTTGCAACCTCAAAGCGTTGTCGTCGGGGGAGACATTCGTTTGACCAGCGAGGAACTAAAACTCGCGTTGGCTGAGGGGCTACGCGATGCTGGGGTTAATGTTCTGGATATTGGCGTCAGTGGGACTGAAGAAATCTATTTTGCCACTTTCCACTTAGGTCTCGATGGTGGCATCGAAGTGACGGCCAGCCATAATCCTATGAATTACAATGGAATGAAGCTGGTGCGCAGCCAAGCCAAGCCGATCAGCGGTGATACCGGTTTGCGCGATATTCAGCGCCTGGCGGAAAATAACAGCTTCGCTGCGGTTGATCCGGCCAAGCGCGGTAGCTACGAAAAAATATCGATTGAAAAAGAGTATGTGGATCATCTGCTGGGCTATGTGAATACGGCTAACTTCAAACCGTTGAAGCTGGTGGTCAACTCCGGTAACGGCGCGGCCGGTCACGTCATCGATGCTATCGAATCGCGTTTCAAGCAGCTTCAGGTGCCGGTTGAGTTTATCAAGGTTCATCACCAGCCTGACGGCAATTTCCCCAACGGGATCCCTAACCCGTTGCTGCCGGAATGTCGGGAAGATACGGCGCAAGCCGTGCGCCAGTATAAGGCGGATATGGGGATCGCGTTTGACGGTGATTTCGATCGCTGCTTCTTGTTCGATGAGAACGGTGGATTCATTGAAGGTTACTATATCGTTGGCCTGCTGGCCGAGGCGTTTCTGGAGAAAGACGGCGGGGCGAAAATCATCCATGACCCACGCTTGAGCTGGAACACCATTGATGTGGTCAAGCAGGCGGGCGGAGTGCCGGTGATGTCGAAAACTGGCCATGCATTCATTAAAGAACGTATGCGCCTGGAAGACGCCGTATACGGCGGCGAGATGAGTGCCCACCATTACTTCCGCGACTTTTCATATTGCGATAGCGGCATGATCCCATGGCTGTTGGTTGCGGAGTTGCTGTGCATTAAAAACAAGACGCTCGGGGAGTTGGTCGGGGATCGTATGATCGCGTATCCAGCATCGGGTGAAATTAATAGCAAACTGCAAAATCCAAAAGCCGCGATCGAAAGAGTATTAAATCGCTATCGGCCTACGGCGCTGGAATTTGACACGACCGATGGCATTAGTCTGGAATTTGCAGATTGGCGATTTAATTTACGCAGCTCGAATACTGAGCCGGTGGTGCGTTTGAACGTCGAGTCGCGAGCCAATCCTGCACTGATGCAGAAGAAAACAGAGGAAATACTGGCCTTGCTTCGAAGCTGATCTCTGGTTTTAAAGCTATATTCTAATGCTGGGCGGGCGGTATACGGCCCAGCATTGCGAAGTGATATAGGTACCAGAGAAAACTAACAAAAGGCATCTATACTATGATAGTTAATAGGCAGTTATCTATGAACGGTTTCCGTCGGGGTGTGTTGCATACTAATGCGTCTCTTACTTCAATGCTTCAGCGCTTCTCTGATATTTTCGTTATCTTTAGCGGATTGTACTTATCCTGCTTAATCTCCGGTGCCGCATTCAGCATGCAGCACTGGATTATGGTATTAATTTCGATCGTCATCTTCCAAATGATTGGTGGTATTACTGATTTTTATCGATCATGGCGTGGTGTGCGTGCGGGTCTGGAAATCCAGCTCATTTTGCAAAACTGGTCGTTGAGCCTGCTGTTGACGTCGGGCACGGTGGCGCTGATAAATGTGTTCAACAACGAATATTCCATTTATATCCAATGGTATCTGTTGGTGTGCTGCGGTTTGATCATTACGCGCAGCGTGATCCGGCTGCTCTTGGGATACATGCGCAATATTGGTTTCAATACCCGTAATGTGGCCATCATGGGGGCGATGCCCGTCGGCATTCGCCTGGCAGAGTCTTTGCGTGATGCTCACTGGATGGGATTTAAAGTGTTGGGCATTTACGACAATGATAATTCTCCATTGAACAGCAAGATTGAGCGCTGTGGCGACTTGTCTCAACTCGTCAGCGATGCAAAATGTGGGCGTATTGATCGGGTATATATCGCAATGTCGATGGAGCAGGAAAAATTGATCAAAGATACGATTGCGGATCTTTCTGATACGACCTGCTCAGTGATGCTGATTCCTGATATCTTTACGTTCAATATATTACAGTCGCGTTCTGAAGAAATTAATGGCGTCCCTGTCGTTTCATTGTTTGATACCCCGATGAGCGGGATTAATCAGGTGATTAAGCGTATTGAAGACATCATTCTGTCAATATTTATTCTGCTGTTCATATCTCCGGTTCTGTTGCTGATCGCCGGTATGGTTAAGTTTACCTCTACCGGCCCGATCATCTTCAAACAAAGGCGTTATGGCATGGATGGTAAGGCTATCGAGGTATGGAAGTTCCGTTCGATGACCGTGATGGAAGATGGCGATAAAGTCGTTCAAGCGAAAAAAGGGGACTCGCGTTTAACACCGGTCGGCGCTTTCTTGCGACGCACCTCGCTGGATGAACTGCCGCAGTTTGTCAATGTATTGAAAGGCGACATGTCGATCGTAGGTCCAAGGCCGCATGCCGTGGCACATAATGAGCAGTATAGAAAGTTGATCAACGGCTATATGCTGCGCCATAAAATGAAGCCAGGCATTACGGGATGGGCCCAAATCAATGGTTGGCGTGGCGAGACGGATACGTTGGAAAAAATGCAAAAGCGCGTTGAGTTCGATTTGGACTATATCCGTAACTGGAGCGTTTGGTTGGACATTAAAATCGTCTTCCTGACCATTTTCAAAGGATTCATTAATAAAGCGGCGTACTGAGGTTTTCTCCGAGCGTCGCGCCCGGGAAATGCGGATTTCCTGATCTCTGGGGTATTGAGACGATTCATTTTTCTTTTAAAACTGGAGGTCAGATGTTGACTAAATCAAGCCGTAAACGGATGCGTCGCCAGGGACCCGCCGCATCGCTGGCTCTCGCATTGCCGCTGATGTTCATCAGTGCGAATGCGTTGGCTTTCGAAGTCGGGGTGCATGCGCATTTTCGCTGGTATCCCAACGATCCGGATAAATATTTGGAGCTGATCAAGCGATACGGTTTCACGTCGTATCGTGCGGATTTTCCCTGGAGCGGGTTGGAACAGCAAAAAGGGCAGTATGTCATAACCGGCAATATGCAAAAGGCTGACCAAGCGTTTAACGATGCTCAGGCGAAATTCGGTCTGAATGGGTTATTAGTATTGGCGTACGGTAACAAGCTTTACGATCCATCGGGTTATCCAACCACCCCTGAGGCCATTCAGGCATTCGCCAATTATGCGTATTGGACAGCGTCTAAATACAAGGGCAAGATCAAGTATTACGAGATCTGGAACGAATGGACGAATGCCACTGCAATTAAGCCAAAGCCGCGGACGCCTCCGCCGCCGGAAGTTTTCGTCGCGCTGGTGAAAGCAACGGCGGCTGCGGTGAGAAAAGCCGATCCCAACGCAATTGTCATTACGGGAACGGCTAACCCAACAGGCACTCGCGATCCTTCCTGGGTTGATAACATCGTTAAACTCGGCGTGTTGAATTACGTTGATGGCTTCTCTATCCACCCTTACTCGTATGGCAACGATAATTACGCTATACGGGCCCCTGAGGGGAACCTCGGCGTCGTGGATAAATTTGAGGCCCGGCTTGCAAAGGCAGCAGGTAAGACGGTGCCGATTTATATCACGGAAATTGGCGTGCCAACCTATGACGGTAAAGGCGGGTTATCAAAAGATGTGGCCGCGCAATATGTGGTGAAATATACCTTCCTGGCCAAATCGCGTCCCTTTATTAAGGGGGTATGGTGGTACGATTTGCTCGATGATGGCGACAACCCGAAAATCAACGAACATCGATTTGGGTTGCTGACGCGGAACGGCCAACCGAAGCCGTCGATGCTGGCTTTAAGTCAGGTGGCAGATGTTGCGCGATCCTATTCCGTCGAAAAATATCAAGTGCTGCCGGGCGGGAAAATCTCCATAGCCCTGAAAGGCAATAATCAGCATGCGATGCTTTTCTGGCAGGAAAAACCGGTGAGCCAACCTGCAAGCGGCATTTCTTCAAGCCTGCGCAGTTTTATGTCTGCTGAAGCTCCGCAAAACCAAAGTGCCACACCGCTCAAAGAGGTTCAGGGGAATACGGCCGCACCCGATGGTGATGTACCGGTAATGATGCGCTCCAGTGCCCCTATAGCATCGCCTTGGTAGGCTATCGAGAGCGCCGTACGCGCCGTGAATAAAAAACCGCAAGCTTAATAAGCTTGCGGTTTTTTTTTATCCAGGATTAAGCGACGCGCTTCTTCATCACTCGCCGACATTGACGCCAATAAAAAGCCAGCCGGCATAGCCGGCTGGCATCAGTACACGTATTGCATTTCCCCTCGCGGCGCTGAATAAAAATCAGCTCGCTCGGTGATGGCGCTACGCTTACGCGTAGTGCAGCGTATCCACCAATTGCTGGTGGTTCTGCCCGGTCAGGTATACCACGGTATCGTTGAGATCCAGCGTATGGTTATCGTTGTTGTCGATAATCACATAAGAGCTGGCAGTATTACCGCCACCGCTGAATACTACGGATGCCACACCCACTTTCGACGTCAGCGAGTTGCTGCTGTCCAGACCGAGAATGCCGCCCAGCAGGCCGATAACGCCGTTGGTCAAACCGCCCACCAGAGTCCCCAACAGCGCATCCAGTGTGTCTGCGGAACGTGTGCCGTAGTCCGCGACCGCCGTGCCGGTGGCGTCATTGGAGATAGTCAGGCCGCCATGGTTAACATCGACAATCTTGTCTTTGAGGCTGCTAAAGTCCTTGATGGTCACACCCGCCTGGGTGTTACTCGCCTTGATGTCATAGGTGTTGGCACCTGCGCCACCGGTCAGCGTGGTGTTGCCAATCACGCCCAGGGTATCGGCAGCACTGGAACCTTCCACGGTCATTTGGTAACCGTTCAGGCCCAACGCCGTCAACACCGGCGCCAACAGGTTGGTGGTAATGACGCTCAGCGGCAGAATGTTCAGCAACTGAATGATGATACCGTCACCGGTACCGCCATGGCTGGAGTCGAGATTCAGACCCGCGGTGTTGGTGGACGCATTGATATCACGCACGTTGCTGAAACCGCTGCCCAGCGTCAGATCCAGCGCGTGGTCACCGGTCACGTTGATGGTCTGAACCTGCGCATTGGTGCCGGCCAAGGACAGAATGTTATCGAAGTTACCGGTACCACCTGAGGCCACGTTCACCGTGCTCAGCGCGGTACCTAACAGGGCGCTGCTGCTGCTGTTGAGGGTGATGGCGCCGGCATTCACGTTGGCAGAGCTCACAGCATCGAAGTTGATGTTGAAGTGATCGGTGGCGTTCTGCACGAAGGTGAAATTCAGCGTACTGGCGGAGGTCGCGTCCCCTTTCACTTCCAGCTGCGCGGCGTTGCCGCCGGCGGCGTTGATGACGTTGACGTTAGCCAGACCGGAGATCACAAATCCTTGCGTGCCCAGATTAGTGGCCGCCGCGTTCTGCGTAATCGTGCCGCCGGTAGTGCCTTCAACCGTAGATGTACCGTTGGTCAGCCCAAAGTCAAAGGTGTTGGTTGGCGTAGTCACGCTGGTGGTGGTCGGTGAACCAATCAGCGGTGTCGTAATCAGCGTACCAACGGACTTGCCGATGTAGCCGGTCAGGTCGATCTTCTCGAAATTCGAGAAGTTATTGGCGTTGCTGGTCACTGTGCTGGTGCGAACGCCCAGGGCGTTCTGGTTGGTCACCACGGTTTTGGTAATGAAGTTGGCGGAGATGGAGTCCGTACCCGCGCCGCCGTCAGCCTTAACCGTGTTGGCCACGCTGTTCGCACCGCCCGAAACCCCGTTCCCAGCCCAGTGCAGGCTGTCGTTGCCGGCGCCAAGGTTAAACTGCGCCGTGCCGGCCGCAATGTTTGCCGCCGATGTGACGACTACGTCATCCGCACCCGAACTGGCATTCAGGATGACGTTGCCGTTATTGACGGTGATATCTACGCCTGGATTAACGCCGTTGTCAGACAGGTTGACCGTTGCTGCGCTGGTGCCGTTAATGGTCAGATTCGCCAGATGGTCGGCGAACTTCAGGTTCACGATGCTGGCGGCATTGGCGTTCAGTTGCACATCCGTCAACACTGCCGTTTCGGCATTGCTAATTTGGTGAGATGCGCCGGTGTTGACGGTGCCCGTCGCGTTGCCGCCGGCGGCCGTTGCCGTCAGAGACGCAGCGGTTTTGTACAGCAGGCTGGTACCGATATCGTATTCGAAGCCATGCTGCTGAGTGACGGTGGCACTGTCAGTGGCGATGGAGTTGCGCAGGTCGTTGATAATGGCCTGCGTGATGGTCGTTTTGCTCCCCAGCGCACCATAGCTGGCTAATTGCGCAGCGGTGGCGGCGGTGCCATGCACCAGGGTAAAGATATGCTGAACAAAATCATCGCCAGTCAATTGAGCGCCTTTCTTTTGCGACTCTGCGGAATTGATCAGGGTAGTGATGACTTGTGCATAAGTCTTACCGGCAAACAGTTCTTTGCTCCAGGTGTCCAGCCCGCTGGCATCGACGCCACGGCCCGGTATTGCCAGGAAGGCGGCTGCGACTTGTTCTTGATAGTTCAGGGCCGGCAGTTCACCCGGTTGCCACACGTGCGTCGCCGCCTGGAAGTGTTGTTGGGCCGTGGTATCGCCGGCGGCAACGGTGCCTTTCAGTGCTGCGATCACTTGAGCGACGACATCGCCGCGAGTCGAACCGCCACTCAGCAAGGCAAGATAGCTGCTGCTTTCGGCCGAGGTCGGTGCGCGTTCATAGCTATTTTGGAAGATGGCATTGATGAAATCGCTATCGCTTAACGTTTTCAGCGGGCTGTTGTTCACGAAGGTTTGTGCGACTGCCGCCAGCGTTTTGCCGCCCTGCGCCAATACGGTTCCCCAGTAGGTAATGCCGTCCTGAGTTTGCGTTAAGCCCACGACATGGAAAACACCCTGGACGTCAGCTGCGCCGGCCGACGATGCGGCGGTTGCGACTGGGAACAGGGTTTTTTCGACTTGGGCTTCGAAATTGCTCTGTGCTGTCAGCAGCGTTGAATCAAAACCGCTGTAGCTGAGTACGTCGTTAATCACCTTGGCGACGACGGACGCCGTGGTGGGGTTGCCCGCTAAAAGATCGGCGAGCACGCTGCTGCTAGGGGCGCTGCCGTTCACTGCGGTGTATATTTTGGTTACGATCTGAGAAGCCGTCAGACCGTTCAGGCTTGCGGTGCCTGCAATGAATTTTTGCGCAACTTGTTCCAGAGAAAGTGCAGAAGTTTCAATTTTCTGCGAGTAGTAATCTAACGCCGCGGTGTCAATATTCTTTCCAGAGATTGCAAGGAAAAAAGCAGCCGCTTTTTGCTGTGCTACTAATGTGGCCATACGTTACCCCTTTGGATGTACCCATTTTCTACGGACATAAGAAAGATGTGACCGGCCCCCCATAGCCGTGCCAGGAAGAGGTTTGGTCAGATTTTTTAGTATTAAATCTTGTAAAAACAACGGCATATAAAAATGACACACTAATGCCAATTGTTGCTTTCACGATTTAATCAAAGGAGCTGATGAGATTTTTGTCAAGGTTATAGGATTTTTTTTATTTTTTTGATTTTTGCTTTTCTATAACCAATTGTGATCTCAATTAATCCTGTGGGTTTGCTGTGTAAAATTAATGTTTTTATGTCTAAGATAATCACCTTTGGCTTTTTAACATTGGGGATTATTAGATTTCTAATGATTTAACTGGCGTGGCATCGGGAATGGCCTCGTTGATGCACGGCGGATGCGATGTGATGCCATATTCGTTTAGCCTTTGCTAACTTTTTGCTTTGTGTTGTTTTTTTTTGTTCTTTTTGGCACATGTTTTTTTCATCTGCCAGCCTTGCTGGAATTCCATATATGTATCTATAGTTAATGAAAAAGCATCTGCAGTCTTGAGCATGTTTGGGGCTTTTTTTGTGAGGTTAATCTCATAAATATCAATGCGGATTGGACTGACAGTGCACATGATGTAAGGGCAGAAAGTGAATCAATTTATACCGCGCAATGAAATTGCGGATGTTATACGGACTCGCAGTAAGGTTTTTTGGACCGTTGGCATATTTACCGCATTTATTAATTTATTAATGCTAGTTCCTTCTATCTATATGCTCCAGGTTTACGACCGGGTGCTTCCTTCGCGTAATGAAATCACGCTGTTGATGCTGACGCTGATCATGTTGGGCATGTTCGGCATGATGTCGCTGTTGGAATACGTGCGCAGCATGGTGGTGATCCGTATCGGCAGTCAGCTGGATATGCGTCTCAACACGCGAGTCTACACTGCGGCCTACGAAGCGAATCTGAAAAACGGTTCTTCCGACGCCGGCCAGATGCTGAGCGACTTGACCAATCTGCGCCAATTCCTCACCGGCAGCGCGCTGTTCGCCTTCTTTGATGCGCCGTGGTTTCCGATCTATCTGTTGGTGATATTCCTGTTTAATCCTTGGTTGGGGCTTTTCGCCCTGGTCGGTGCGCTGTTGCTGATCGCATTGGCGGTGATCAACGAAATGGTGTCGAAAAAGCCGCTGGCGGAGGCCAGCAAGCTGTCGATTATGTCCGGTACGCTGGCCAGCACCAATCTGCGAAATGCCGAAGTGATCGAGGCTTTGGGGATGTTGCCTAACCTGAAACGCCGGTGGTTCGGTCTGCACCAGCGGTTTTTGAACAGTCAGCGCATCGCCAGCGAACGCGCATCGCGGGTCACATCGATCACCAAGTTTGTACGCATGTCGCTGCAATCGCTGGTGCTGGGGCTGGGGGGCTGGCTGGCGATCGATGGGCACATCACGCCCGGTATGATGATCGCCGGCTCCATTCTGATGGGGCGAACGCTGGCTCCGATTGAGCAGGTTATTAACGTCTGGAAGAGCTACAGCGCGGCAAAGCTTTCTTATGGCCGGTTGGTCAAGCTGCTGGAAACGCACCCGCAACGTGGCACCGGTATGTCCTTGCCGCGTCCGGAAGGGGTACTCGCAGTAGAAGGCGTCACCGCCACGCCGCCGGGCTCCAAAGGCGATGCGGTATTGCATAACGTGACTTTTGCCATCCAGCCCGGTGACGTGCTGGGGATCATTGGCCCGAGCGCGTCGGGGAAATCGACGCTGGCGCGTTTGCTGGTCGGCATTTGGCCGGTCAGTGAAGGGATTGTTCGGTTGGATAATGCCGACATCTATCAGTGGAACAAGGATGAATTGGGGCCGTATATCGGCTATCTGCCGCAGGACATTGAGCTGTTTGCCGGGACTATCGCCGAGAATATCGCTCGCTTTAACGATATCGATTCAGAGAAAGTCATTGAAGCCGCTAAGCTGGCCGGTGTGCACGAACTGATCCTGCGTTTCCCTAACGGCTACGATTCGGTGCTCGGCAACGGTGGCGCTGGGTTGTCCGGTGGACAGAAACAGCGTATCGGCCTGGCGCGCGCATTGTACGGCGACCCTTCGCTGGTGGTATTGGATGAGCCTAACTCCAATCTGGATGATGCGGGCGAGAAAGCGTTGAACCAGGCCATTATGTTCCTCAAGCAACGTAATAAAACGGTGGTTCTGATTACCCATCGCACCAATTTGCTGTCGATGACCAGCAAGTTGTTGCTGTTGGTGAATGGCAACGTCAACGCGTTCGGCCCGACTCAACAAGTGCTTCAGGCGTTGGCCAATGCGCAAAAAGCGCAGACGCAACAGCCTCAGCAAGCGGTGAGGGCGGTAAATTCTGAGCCGGATGAAGGCAACATCCCAAAAACGCAAATTAATTAAGCCGTGAATTGCCTGATGGCTTCATTGCCGTCCGCAGTGTAAAGGAGTTGGTATGTCGACGCATATTGGCGAGCCGCAAGACTCGTATATTGAAGAGATCCCGCAGGATGAACGGCGGTTTACCCGGATGGGCTGGCTGGTAGTGGGAATTGGTCTGTTCGGATTTTTGGCCTGGGCAGCGTTCGCGCCTCTGGATAAAGGGGTGGCATCACCGGGATCGGTAACCGTTTCCGGCAACCGCAAAACGGTGCAGGCCCCGGCCAGCGGCATCATCAAGAATATCGCGGTGAAAGATGGCGACAAGGTGAAAGCCGGTGAGGTTCTGGTGCAATTGAGCCAGGTGCAGGCGCAGGCTCAGGTTGATTCGCTGCGCGATCAGTACTACACCACGCTGGCCACCGAAGGGCGTTTACTGGCTGAACGCGATGGTCTGAGCAAGGTCACTTTTTCCCCTGTTTTCACCCAGGTTAAGGATCAGCCGCGCGTGGCCGAAATCATCGCGTTGCAAACGCAGCTGTTCGCCTCTCGCCGCCAGGGGCTGCAAAGTGAAATTGATGGTTATAAGCAGTCGATGGATGGGATCCGCTTCCAGTTGAAAGGCCTGCAGGATTCGCGCGCCAACAAGCAGATCCAACTTTCCAGCCTGCGTGAGCAGATGAACAGCATGAAGCAACTGGCGGCGGACGGTTATTTGCCGCGCAATCGTTATCTGGAAGTCCAGCGCCAGTTCGCTGAGGTGAACAGCAGCATCGATGAAACCATCGGGCGGATTGGTCAATTGCAAAAACAGCTGCAGGAATCTCAGCAGCGCATCGATCAACGCTTCGCCGACTATCAGCGCGAGGTCAGGACGCAACTGGCGCAAACCCAAATGGACGCCAGCGAGTTCCGCAACAAACTGCAAATGGCCGACTTCGATCTGGGCAATACCGCCATCATCTCACCGGTGGATGGCACCGTGGTCGGATTGAATATTTTCACTCAGGGGGGCGTCGTGGGAGCGGGTGACCACCTGATGGACGTTGTGCCCAGCCAGGCGACGCTGGTGGTGGATTCTCGCCTGAAAGTCGATTTGATCGACAAGGTGTACAACGGGTTGCCGGTGGATCTGATGTTTACCGCCTTCAACCAAAACAAAACCCCGAAAATTCCGGGGACGGTCACGTTGGTTTCCGCCGACCGCCTGGTCGACAAATCCAATGGAGAACCTTACTACCAGATGCAGGTCACGGTCTCGCCGGAGGGCATGAAGATGCTCAGTGGCGAGGACATCAAGCCGGGGATGCCGGTCGAGGTGTTCGTGAAAACGGGCTCGCGCTCGCTGCTGAGCTATCTGTTTAAACCTATTTTGGATCGCGCTCATACTTCATTAACCGAGGAATAATTTTGATTCAATCAAAACGACAGGCTGCCGGTCTGGTTATCGGCACCCTTTTGTTTGCGATATCTGCGCCGGTTTATTCGATAGGGATTTTAGACGCATATTCGCTGGCATTAGAAAAGGACCCGACCTTCCGGGCGGCTATAAAAGAGAAAGAAGCGGGAGATGAGAACGAAAACATCGGTAGGGCGGGGCTGCTGCCGAAGGTGTCGTTGAACTATCAGAATTCACCGCGCAATTGGCAGACGCAAAAATATCCGCAGAGCGACTTTTTCGGCAATGTTTCGGAGGTCACCCGGCGGCAGCAATATCGCAGTTATTCCAGTTCGATCACGCTGACGCAGCCGCTGTTCGACTATGAAGCGTACGCGCGCTACAAAGCCGGCGTGGCGCAGACGATGATGTCGGACGAGCGCTATCGCGGCAAATTGCTGGATCTTGCGGTTAGGGTGATTAATGCCTATGTCGAAGTGGCCTATTCCAAGGATCAAATCGCGTTGGCCGAAGCGCAAAAGGCGGCTTACAAGGAACAGTTGACCTTGAACGATCGCCTGATGAGCGCCGGTGAAGGCACCATTACCGACGTATCGGAAACCCAGGCGCGCTACAGCCTGGCCGAAGCGCAGGTAATCGAAGCGCGCGATGCGCTGGACGCCGCCCAGCGCGAATTGGAAGTGATTATCGGCATGCCGCTGAACCAACTGGATGAATTGCAGGTTTTGCGTCCGGGCAAGTTTAAGGTGGCGCCGCTGATCCCGTCCAAGTTCGAAGAGTGGCAAAAGATCGCGCTGGAGAACAACCCGGTGTTGGCCGCGTCGCGTCATGGCGTGGACGCCGCCAAGTATGATGTCGAAAGGAATCGTGCGGGCTTTATGCCTCAGGTTCAGCTGTATGCTTCGCATTCGGAAAACGACTCCAGCAGCGATAATACGGTTAACCAGAAATACCGTACCGACAGCATCGGCGTGCAGGTCAGCATGCCTATTTATTCCGGCGGCGGCGTTTCGGCGTCGACCCGGCAGGCGGCGGCGCGCTATGGCCAGGCGATGTATGAAATGGATGCACAGACGGGCACCACGCTCAACGATCTGCGCAAGCAATACAATTTGTGCATCAGCAGCCGCGCCAAGGTGGCGGCCTATGAGTTGGCGGTACAATCGGCTACGACACAGGTGACGGCGACTCGGCAGAGCGTACTGGCCGGGCAACGCGTCAACGTCGATGTGCTCAACGCCGAACAGCAGCTCTATAGCGCCCAGCGCGATCTGGCTTCCGCCAAGTACGCCTACATCAAATCATGGATCACCTTGCTGAGCGATTCCGGTACGTTGGATGAAAAAGATGTTATGCGGGTCGCGCAGTATTTTGCCCGCAGTCGCTAGTCCGGTTTTGCGATGAGGCGAGTATTTATCTGAAAGGGAGCAGCGTTAAGCTGCTCTTTTTGTTTTGTTGCGTTATGTTATCGGTCGGTGGCCGCAGGCCTGATTTTCGTTCGTTTGCCAGAGGGGCGATGGCACTGTATCAACCGGTTGTATTCAATCGCTGCCTCCGGCGCAGTTAAGCTGTGTGATAACGCAGAGAGCGCGGCGTGCTAGCGGTTTTAATCCGTGTTTTTCAGCACGCAGTGATGGCTGAGTTCGGCCTGAACGGCTCTCAGGTGCCAGAGTCATGACGCGACGAGAGAGAGCGACCGTTGCCGTTTATGGTGCTTTACGGTCGATGAGCCGTAAACCTTTGATGATCGAAAAGGATGCGTGATTCTACGTTTTATTTAAAATAAGCCTATGGCTTTAGACGGCTGTTTTTCTTGAGCGCGTTGGGCGCGAGTGAGGGGTTTGTATGGCGGTTTTAGTTACTGGCGGAGCCGGCTACATCGGTTCACATACAGTTTTGATGCTGTTGGAGCGCGGTGAAGAGGTGGTGGTATTGGATAATCTGTCGAACTCGTCAGCGGAGTCTTTACACCGCGTAGAGAAACTGACGGGAAAAGCCGCCGTGTTTTACCAAGGTGATGTTCAGGATGCGGAATGCTTGCATCGCATCTTTGAAGCGCACTCGATTACCGGCGTGATCCACTTCGCCGGTCTTAAGGCAGTAGGGGAATCTACGCGTAAGCCGCTGGAATACTACCAGAATAATGTCACCGGAACGTTGGTGTTACTGGAGGCTATGCGTCGCGCCGGCGTGTATGCGTTTATCTTTAGTTCGTCCGCTACCGTTTATGGTGCCCATTCACCGGTGCCTTATGTCGAGACGACACCGATCGGCGGCACGACAAGCCCTTATGGCACGTCGAAGCTGATGGTGGAGCAGATCCTGCAAGATGTCGCCAAGGCTGAGCCGCAATTTTCGATTATTGCCTTGCGCTACTTTAATCCGGTAGGCGCCCATGAGTCGGGGTTGATCGGTGAGGATCCTAACGGTATTCCCAATAACCTGTTGCCCTACATCTCGCAGGTGGCCATCGGCAAACTGGAAAAGCTGGGTATTTTCGGCGGGGATTATCCGACGACCGATGGGACGGGAGAGCGCGACTACATCCATGTCATGGATCTGGCCGAAGGCCACCTGAAAGCGATGGATCATCTGCCGAAGCTCCGCGGATTTAAGGCCTATAACCTTGGGGCTGGTGTAGGGCACTCGGTACTGGCGATGGTGCAGGCATTCGAAAAAGCGTCGGGGGTCACGATCCCTTACCAAATATTACCGCGTCGCGAAGGCGATCTGCCTGCCTTCTGGGCGAACGCCGATCTGGCTTATCAGGAGCTGGGGTGGAAAGTGAGTCGGGGTATCGATGACATGATGCGCGATACCTGGAACTGGCAGAAGAAAAACCCTAAAGGGTACCGTGACTGATTGTCTTCGGTATCACGACCTGAATGATGCCGACCGGCATCATTCAGGTTTGGCTTGACATCACCGAGTTTGAGGAATCTCCAGCAATTCCAATAGGCGATTATTGACTTTGTCTGCGTCAAATCTTTCTTGGGCCAATTGATAACTGGCAAGTCCCATATCCGTTATCTTTTGTGGGTTTTCGATCAATTCGCACATCTTTTCCGCTAGCTCAGCATGTGACCAGCGTTTGACTAAATAACCGTTAACGCCTTGAACTACTGTTTCCCGACAACCCGGCACATCCGTGCTTAAAACGGCACGTCCCATGGCCATTGCTTCCTGAGTACTACGCGGGATCCCTTCGCGATAGTAGGAAGGTAAAACGAAAACGCTGGACTTCGCAATCCATTCCGCCACGTTTGAAACATGGCCTGGAGCGATGATGATATCGTCTTCAATTAAATTATTCAGGCATTTTACTGTTAAGCTACCTGGGTTTTGCGTATCTATCGCGCCTAACATATAGAAGCGAGTTTCTGGGTATTTAGCTTTAACTATTTTTGCGGCGGCGACGTATTCGTGAACCCCTTTTTCGGCCAACAAACGGGCGATAAAGATGAAGGAAACGGGGGACGTCGGAGGGGGCGTGAAAGGATAGTCAGCCAGATTCAAACCGATACCGCCTAAGACATGTGCCTGCTTGACGTTGATTTTGCAGTTAACCAGCAGATCATGACGATCGTCAGGATTCAGAAGAATGAGCGCATCAAGGCTTGGGAAGATACAACGGTAGAGCATGACCTGAATCTTTTTTAAAAGCCTTACTTTCCTGCTCACACCTTGCGGCTGTTCAGTAAATAGGTAGCCCAAGCCTTCCAGCATCGCGTAACGTTTTTTAACGCCCGCCATGACTGCCGCCAAAGTGCCAAAGATGCTGGGTTTAGAAAAGTAGGAAAAAACCAGGTCGGGAGCTAAACGCTTTAACTGTTTGCTAAGCGCATAGGTATCCAGGAAATCTTTTAGCGGATTGAGGCCTGTCCGGCTGAATTTATAGTCAACCGGTATCGCTCCCAGATTTGTAACCTGCATGCGGGTGTTGTCATCATAATCCAGAGCCAGGGCGTAAACCGTATGCCCCTGCTGGTGCAATGACTTTATCAGATCGGCTCTAAAGCCAACCACACAATTTGCTGCTGTACCTATTAGTGCTATTTTCATAAAAACCTTATCAATATACCGCCAAAGCCATTAATTATTGTTTTTTAGCTCTGTATAAATACATTCCCACTGTGTAACTATTTCATCTAAAGCGTATTTTTCTTTGACACGACGTCGAGCATGCTGACCTAAATGTCGTCTATCTTGCAAGGACATCCTTTCTATCGAAGCCATGGCATTGGCGAGCGCTTCAGGGTCTTTGATCGGAACCAGCAAACCATTCTCGCCCGTATTGCCGATGATTTCTCCGGGGCCGCCGCTATTGGTGACGACGACAGGAAGTTCAGAAGCCATCGCTTCAGCGACGACCAAGCCATATCCTTCCCATTCCGATGACAAGACAAAACCATCGACCTGGCGATACAGTTGCTCAATATCATTACGAACGCCAAGAAATTCAATGCGTTTTTCCAATCCAGCCTGCTCAACCTGTCGTTGTAAAGTTTCAAACAATGGGCCTTGGCCGGCGATCAGTAGTTGGCTGTCTGAGAGTTTGCCAAAGGCCGCAATCAGCGTCGGGTAATCTTTCTGTTCGACCAGACGCCCGACGGCCAACCAGCGGAAAGGGCGCTCTAAAGAGGCGCTGTGTTCTTTCCCTGGGCTGAACTTGGCAGTATCAATTCCATTGGGAATGGTACGAGTATTGCGTGCCTTGAAAACGCGTTCGCCAATAAACCGGCGTGTGGCCGCTTCGCTGATCGTTGTGTTCAACTGGCTGAGCGGGTTGGTCAGGCGATATGCCCAATCGCGAATTTTTCCGCCTTCATGAGTGTTGTGCGCCGTGCAAACTAATTTCAAAGAAGGCGTGAACAACCGCACCAGGCGAGCCAACAGGTTCGCGTGCACCATATGGCTGTGTACGACATCCGGCCGATTGCGCAACAGTTCCTTGCGCAAGCGGAGCAGTGCGAGCGGCAAGTCTTTACCTGAACGCATGCCCAGATCGTGGAGTGGGACGCCGGCGGTGGCCAATCGATCGACAAATACTGCAGATGTCGGTGGTATCAATGAGATCAGGCGCACTTGATGGCCGCGCTCGGCCAATTTCTCGAGCAGCGTGACAACTTGATATTCGGCGCCGCCGATCTCAAGACCGGTGATCACGTAGTCTATACGCATCGCTGTTTTACCCTTGGCGCTGACGATAAGAAATGAATAACTTCTTGATCAGAGAATGCGGTAACCAACTGATCGTCCATAAAGCCATTTTTAACTTGTCGCCGAGCGGAGCATTTTTTAACGATTGGCGTGCCGTCGCACACTGTCGGTTAAGCAAGCTATAGGTAATATGCGCCAAACGTATCCGGCGAAACTCCTCGGGATGATCGCGCTGCAGCCGCTCGCCGAAATCGGCCAGCGCCATTTCAGCCAGTTGCTGGTGGTAGGCGGCCTTGCTGATTTGCGATGAAAAATGCGTCAAGCGCACTGTGGCATCGTTGGAAACCCGCACCAACGGCCGATCATACGAAGGAATACCGAATTTCTCCGCAACTTTCCACCACAGCAGGTGTTCGCCACCGGCGCGATTTTCAGGATAGCGTAAGCCGGTGCCTAAAAATTGTTCACGATCAAAAACGGGCGTGAAATCGCCGGTAATGGTTTTGTTCACGTAGTCATCGAAAGTGATCAGACGAAATTCTTCTTTCTGATTTTTCTTGCTGACGGCAAATTGATACACCGGATACATCGACGTTTCAGGTTCGGGTAGACGTGCGGCCAAATACTCAGCTGTACCGGGTTCGAGCGTATCGTCATCGTCAAGCATCAAGACCCAGGGGGAGCTAGCCAACGCTAAGCCTTGCATGCGAGCGGGACCAGGGCCGCCGTTGACGGGCATGCGATGAAAGATCAGGTCGTCTATAGCAAGTTCCGGCTGCGCTGTCGTGGACGCGTCGTCAACCACTATGATTTGTATCTTGTTGTGCCTACTCCTTTCGGTCACAACGGAATCCACTGCGCGCGCGAGCAGATCTGGGCGGTTATAGGTAGTTATAACCACGCTTAGGGCAAAGTTACTCAAACTGGCTTCCTTCACAATCGAGAATAAAGCAATGACTCATGACTATCCTGTTACTGTCGGTGCCGCAATCGGGCAAGTGTAGGTGTTTGTGGCGCGACACCTGACGGTTTTCGACAGAATAAAAAAAGCAATAAGGAAAACATGGTTATCTCTGCAACCAAGAAGGCGATAGTCATGCCTAATCCGCCTAATGTGGGAACCAGGAGGAAGGCAAGCAGGCAGATTATCGCTATATTGATCATCATGACCCGGCTGGCAACTTGCTCTTTACCGCCAGGAATAAACCACAATATGGCCAACGCCATGCTGCAAATGCGTAAAGGGACAACCCATACCAAAATGCTTAATAGCTCAATGGCATCCTGATAGCCGGGGCCGAAGATGGTATTCACCAGCCAACCGGCTAGCCAAACGGTCAGCAGAGCGAAGGCGATCGTTACGGTGAACAACGCTCCCAGCGCGAGGGTAACAACCCGTTTTGCGGTATGCGTCGAGTCGGATTGCAGTCTGACCAGATGGGGAAACGCAGCATTCAGAACGGGGGCAGCTAAACCGCTCGCAGCTCGAACCAGTTTTTCGGCGGGCACAAAGGCGCCAACCGTACGAGCTCCGCCCAATAATCCCAGTAGTGTAGACGCGATCGACCCCATGATGCTTTGAGCCCCTTTGTATAAAAAGAGTTCCCAGCTTTCACGCAGAACGGTAACGGCACCGCGAAAGCTGATGCGACCTAAACCAGTGGAGCGCATCATCAGCAAGGTTGGAAGTAGGGTATTAATGATGCCCACAGTGGCTTGAATCATGAGTACACGTTGAGCGTGTTGTGGTGAGGACACCAGCAAAATGGTAAATAAAAGCCCCGTGCTGCGTAAGCCTAAATCCAGTAATGCCGGCAAAACCAGTTTTTCGATCCCGACGTAGTACCATAGTGGTGTAAAACCGAACGCCAGAATGAATAGCGATATCCACACGAACCAATGATGAGGGATCGTCGTGGCACCGGAGCCTGTCAGGATCAGGACGGCTACGGCGACACCAACGGCCATACTGAGCAGCAGTTTGGCAAACAACACATTGCTTACCAACTGAGCCAGCTGTTGCTTGTTTTCTCTGATCTTGACAACGGCACGTGCGGCGCTGAAATTGAAGCCGAATTCAACAAATACCGAGGCTGTCAGAGCGATGCCTAGCGCATAAAGCACTTGCCCGTAGTTTTGTTGGCCTAGAGCGCGAGCCAGTACGGGCAATTCGATAAGCGGAATGAACAACCCGCCTATTTGTGCCAGCATTAACCAAAAGGTATTAGTCGCGACGCGGGACATGGCATATCACAATAGAAATTGCGGTTAAAACGATGGCCCATTCGGTTAACTCATTGCTGAGGGGGTGGAAACATCCCATGAACAAGAACAGAGCCAGCACCGATAAGGGACTCAACATAGACTCGAAGCGTTCGACAAAAAGCTCCCGCTTTTCGAAGACGAATTTCAGACCGTAATAGAGAGGAGTCAAAATAAACAGCAGGTAGCCGATGAACGATAAAACGCCCTCATCAGCCAATAACTGAAGATAGGTCATGTGAATCACGCTGTCGGCGCCAAAATCATCGACCCGAGTGCTGCCAAAACCGCCTCCCCAAGGGAATTTATCTACGGTTTGCTGCCACCCGGTGTGCAGCATTTGCAAACGTATACTGTTGTCGCCTTTGACCAAACGGTCTGCCGTCGTTTCTTTTGGCGCGGCCAAAGTTTCTTCGAGAGTATGACTAATACTGAGGTTGGCCGTATCGGCATGATTGCTCGTGCGCTTCTCCATCAATTGAACAAGCAGTTTGTCATAATCTCCTGAAACCCAGCCCAAGAGTACGGGCTGAATAAGTGAGAACGACAGCAAGGTCACGACTATCAGGCTAAAATGACCGCGCACAGGCTGGGTTTGCACGCGAGCAAAGAAGGCAATGATTGCCAAGGCTCCCCATACTAACGCCAGCCACAGCATAGAGGTACGGCTACCGTCAAGCGCCATGACCAGCACTGCGCCGAATGCTAACAGCACATTGATAAAATTGGTTTTTTTTAAGCAGCGCCAAACAGCAAAAGGCCATACAAAGGCGCCGATTTTCCAAATGACACCGGGCCAACTGGCGAGCCACCCCATGCGTCCATCGCCTAAAATCACCATCGCGTCAAGTTGGCGGAAGAGCGCCAAAAGTATCAGCGGCACCAATGAAATGACGAGTGTGATGCTAAGCGCTTTTTCAAGCAAAGCGGATGAGAGCGGGGAAATTAGCAACAGGCAGAGAAGTGCAAACATGAAAGCGACGTATTTCGCCAACGTATACAGCCCTGTGCCGTGATTCATCACCGCCGCTATAGCTATGCCTGCCATAAACAGCAGCCAGCCTATCATCATGGGCTTGTAGTTGCGCAGGTTGCGCAGTCGTGCGCGAACCGTTTGCGCCGGCGAAAGAGGTGAGGCCATCAATGAGGTGGCAGCCGCAGCGGACAGCAACATCAACTGGATGAGCCAATTAAAATTGCCGCCAATATAAATCTTAATCGTTCCCAACATTGAGAACACGATGAAAATAATAGAGAAAATGCAGGAAAGTACGCGCACTTTTGACCCCAACTGTGATTTAACTGCGAGATTGTACAGGATCCGTGCTCGTCATCAATAAACCTTCACCTTTAACACGCAATCTTCCTGCATTTTTTTAGTGACTTCAGTCGCTGTGCTTGACTGTTTTAGCAGCATTCTTTGTCAACCGTCTATCGCACCAATCACTACCCACACGAGGCAATCCTGAGTTAACATGTGTGCCACATCACAAAACCTGCTGGCCGACGTTGCCTGCAGGGTCATCCTCAGACAGGAGTTCCTAAATGTCCAAGCAACAAATCGGCGTTGTCGGCATGGCGGTAATGGGCCGCAACCTCGCGCTGAACATCGAGAGCCGTGGTTACACCGTTTCCATTTTCAACCGTTCTGGCGACAAAACTGACGAAGTGATCGCTGAGAACCCGGGCAAAAACCTGGCGCCGTATTACACCGTTGAAGAGTTTGTCGAATCGCTGGAAAAACCGCGCCGCATCCTGCTGATGGTGAAAGCGGGCGAAGCAACGGATAAAACCATTGCCTCGCTGACTCCGCACCTGGACAAGGGCGATATCTTGATCGACGGCGGCAACACCTACTATCAGGACACCATCCGCCGTAACCGCGAACTGTCCGACCAGGGCTTCAATTTCATCGGTACCGGCGTTTCCGGCGGTGAAGAGGGCGCGCTGAAAGGGCCTTCCATCATGCCTGGCGGCCAGAAAGAAGCTTACGAGCTGGTGGCGCCGATCCTGGAGAAAATCGCTGCGGTTGCGGAAGGCGAGCCTTGCGTGACCTACATTGGCGCAGACGGTGCCGGCCACTATGTGAAGATGGTGCACAACGGCATCGAATACGGCGACATGCAGCTGATTGCCGAAGCCTATTCTCTGCTGAAACAGGCGCTGAATCTGAGCAACGAGCAGCTGGCCGAAACCTTCGCCGAGTGGAACAAGGGCGAACTGAACAGCTACCTGATCGACATCACCAAAGACATCTTCACCAAGAAAGACGAAGAGGGTAAATACCTGGTCGATGTGATCCTGGACGAAGCTGCCAACAAAGGCACCGGCAAGTGGACCAGCCAGAGCTCGCTGGATCTGGGCGAACCGCTGTCGCTGATCACCGAATCGGTGTTCGCGCGCTACCTGTCCTCGCTGAAAGATCAGCGCGTTGCCGCGTCTAAAGTGCTGACCGGCCCGAAAGTGGCGCCGTTCACCGGCGACAAAGCTGAATTCATCGAGAAAGTGCGTCGCGCGCTGTATCTGGGCAAGATCGTGTCCTACGCGCAGGGCTTCTCTCAGCTGAAAGCCGCGTCTAAAGAAAACAACTGGGATCTGCACTACGGCGAAATCGCCAAGATCTTCCGCGCCGGCTGCATCATCCGCGCCCAGTTCCTGCAGAAGATCACCGACGCTTACGCGGCGGACGCCGATATCGCCAACCTGCTGCTGGCGCCATACTTCAAGCAAATCGCCGACGAGTACCAGCAGGCGCTGCGTGACGTGGTGGCTTACGCCGTGCAGAACGGCATTCCTACGCCAACCTTCTCCGCCGCGATCGCCTACTACGACAGCTACCGTTCTGCGGTGCTGCCGGCGAACCTGATTCAGGCGCAGCGCGACTACTTTGGTGCGCACACCTATAAACGTATCGACAAGGAAGGCGTGTTCCATACCGAATGGATGGAATAATCCCGCCCGTTGAGCGATAAAAAAAGCCGCCGAGGTTAACGCCCGGCGGCTTTTTTATTGCGCGTGATTTAACGTCACGCTTTTTTCTGATGCCTTTCGCGCAGCCGGCCGATCACCGCGCTCATATCCAAATCCTGGTCCTGCAGCAGCACCAGCAGGTGATAGATCAGGTCCGAAGCTTCGTTGGTCAGCTCTTCGCGATCGTTGACCGTGGCGGCCAGCGCGGTTTCCACGCCTTCCTCCCCGACCTTCTGCGCGATGCGCTTGGTGCCGCTGGCGTACAGGCTGGCGGTGTACGAGCTGTCCGGGCTGGCGTGCTTGCGCTCCGCCAACAGCTGTTCCAACTGATAGAGGAACGTCCAGTCGCTGGCGGCCGGGTGGAAGCAGCTGCTGTTGCCGAGGTGGCAGGTCGGGCCGATCGGGGTGGCCAATATCAGCAGCGTGTCGTTATCGCAGTCCGGCGTGATGCTGGCCACCTTGAGGAAGTGGCCGGAGCTTTCACCCTTGGTCCACAGGCGCTGCTTGGTGCGCGAGAAGAAGGTGACGTTGCCGCTTTGCTCGGTGGTCGCCAGCGCTTCCGGCGTCATGTAACCCAGCATCAGCACTTCGCCGGAAACGGCGTGCTGAACGATGGCCGGCATCAGGCCGTCGGTTTTTTCCCAGTCCAGCTGGTTTCTCTGTTGTTCTGTCAGCACACGCGAATCTCCACGCCTTGTTCGACCAGGAACCTTTTCAGTTCGCCGATATTGATGATTTGTTTGTGGAACACCGATGCCGCCAGCGCGCCGTCGACGTCCGCATCGCGGAACGCTTCCAGGAAGTGCGCCATGGTGCCCGCGCCGCCGGAGGCGATCAGCGGCACCTTGCAGGCCTCGCGCACCCGGCGCAGCTGCTGCAGATCGTAACCGTTGCGCACGCCGTCCTGGTTCATCATGTTCAGCACGATCTCACCGGCGCCGCGGCGCTGCACTTCCTGCACCCAGTCGAGGGTTTCCCACTGGGTGATTCGGGTGCGGCTCTCGTCGCCGGTATATTGGTTGACATGATACTTGCCGGTTTCACTGTCGAACCAGGTGTCGATGCCCACCACGATGCACTGCACGCCAAAGCGTTCAGCCAGGCGGCTAATCAGCTCAGGATCGGCCAGCGCCGGCGAGTTGATCGAAATCTTGTCGGCGCCGAAAGACAGGATCTGGCTGGCGTCCTCGGCGCTTTTAATGCCGCCGGCGACGCAGAACGGAATATCAATCACCTCCGCCACGCGCGACACCCAGCTTTTGTCCACCACCCGGCCATCGCTCGAGGCGGTGATATCGTAAAACACCAGCTCGTCCGCGCCTTCTTGCGCATAGCGCTGCGCCAGCGGCACGATGTCGCCGATGATTTCGTGGTTGCGGAACTGCACGCCTTTCACCACTTGCCCGTCTTTAACATCCAGGCACGGGATTATCCGTTTTGCCAGCATGCGATCGCCTCCTCAACGCTAAATTTACCTTCCAGCAGGGCGCGCCCCACGATCACGCCGGCAACGCCGCTGCCGCGCAGCTGGGCGATGTCGTCCAGATTGCCGATGCCGCCCGAGGCCTGGAAGGCCACCTGCGGATAACGGCGGCTGATCGCCTGATACAGCGCCACGTTGGAACCGGCCAGCGTGCCGTCGCGCGAAATATCGGTGCACAGCACGTGCTTGAGCCCGTAGGGCAGGAACTGCTCCACCACCTGTTCCAGCGTGGCGTCGGAATCTTCCTGCCAGCCGCTGATGGCCACGCGTTTTACGCCCTGTGCGTCGATGCGCACGTCCAGCGCCAGCACCAGCGCGTCGGCGCCGTAGCGCTCGAACCAGCTCTGCACCAACTGCGGCTGTTTCACCGCGGTGGAGCCGATCACCACGCGCGTGGCGCCGGCCTCCAGCAGGGCGCTGACGTCTTGTTCGTTGCGGATGCCGCCGCCGACCTGCACCGGCACGTCAACCCCCGCCAGCAGCTTGCGCAGCAGCGGGATCTGGCGCGCCGCCGGATCCTTGGCGCCGGTCAGATCGACCAGATGCAGCACCTGCGCGCCCTGTTGTTGATAGTCCTGCAGACGCAGCAGCGGATCGTTGCCGTAGTCGCGCTGCTGGCCGTAATCGCCCTGATGCAAACGCACCACGTTGCCGTCGATCAAATCCAAAGCCGGAATAATCATGCTGCCTACATCTCCAGAAAGTTTTTCAACAGTTGCGCGCCGGCCGCTCCAGATCGTTCTGGATGAAACTGCACGCCGAAGAAATTGTCTTTTTGCACGGCGGCGGTGAAGGGCTCGCCGTAGTTCGCCTGGGCGATGGTGCTGGGGCATATCGGCATCGCATAGCTGTGTACGAAATAGAAGTAGGCGCCGTCATCGATGCCGCGGAACAGATGGTGGCCCGCCTGCGCGGACACCTGGTTCCAGCCCATGTGCGGCAGCGGCAGGCCGAAGTCGGTCATCTGCTTCACCGGCGTATCGATGAGGCCGAGCGTGGTCACACCGCCGTTCTCTTCGCTGCTGGCCGCCAGCAGCTGCATGCCGAGGCAAATGCCCAGCACCGGCTGCGTGCAGGCCCTGATCAGTTCGATCAAATCGCGCTCGCGCAGCTGATCCATCGCCGCCTGCGCGGTGCCGACGCCCGGCAGGAACAGCTTGTCGGCGCGCAGCACGATCTCCGGATCGCGGCTCACCTCCGGCTGATAGCCCAGGCGCCGCACCGCGTAGGTGACGGAGGCCAGGTTGGCGCAGCCGGTATCCAAAATCACCACGTTCATCACAGCACTCCTTTCGAACTCGGCAGGGTATTGCCCTCGACGCGGATCGCCTGGCGCAGCGTGCGGCCAAACACTTTGAACAGGCTCTCGACCCGGTGGTGGTCGTTTTTGCCCTTGGTCTTCAGGTGAAGCGTGCAGCCCATGGTGTAAGAGAGCGAACGGAAGAAGTGCTCGACCATTTCGGTGCTGAGATCGCCGACGCGCTGATAGTTGAACTCGGCTTTGTACTCCAGGTGCGGGCGGCCGGAGATATCCAGCGCGCAGCGAGCCAGGCATTCGTCCATCGGTAACACGAAGCCGAAGCGGGCGATGCCGCGCTTGTCGCCCAATGCCTTGTTCAGCGCTTCACCCAGCGCCAGGCCGGTGTCTTCCACCGTGTGGTGATCGTCGATATACAGGTCGCCTTTGACGTCGATCTCCATGCGGAAGCCGCCGTGGGTGGCGATCTGATCCAGCATGTGGTCGAAGAAGCCGACGCCGGTTTTGATTTTGCTGCCGCCTTCGCGATCCAGCCACACGTTGACGTCGATCTGCGTCTCTTTGGTCACGCGGTTAACCCGCGCGTGACGGTCACGCAGGGTCAGCTGGCGCACGATCTCTTTCCAACCCAGCACGCCGCGCTGGTAACGCAGCCCCTGGATGCCCATATTTTCCGCCAGCTGCACATCGGTCGGCCGATCGCCGATCACGTAGCTGTGTGCGGTATCGAGCACGCCGGGTTCCAGGTAGCCCTTCACCAGCGCGGTTTTCGGCTTGCGGCAGTCGCAGTTGTCCGCCGGCAGGTGCGGGCAGATCAGCACATCGGTGAACTGAATGCCCTGGGAGCTGAGGATCTGCATCATCAGGTTGTGCGGCGGATCGAAGGTCTCCTGCGGGAAACTGGCGGTGCCGAGCCCATCCTGATTGGTGATCATCACCAGCTGATACCCCGCCTGTTGCAGCGCCAGCAGGGAAGGGATCACGTCTGGCTCGAGCGCCAGCTTGTCCAGGCGGTCAACCTGGAAATCTTCCGGTGGCTCGGCGATCAGCGTGCCGTCACGATCGATAAAGAGGATTTTTTGGCTCACATTGGCTCCTGGCGAGTCTGGTTGGCGCCGGGCAGGGCGGACAAGGCGTCCACCACGCGTTGACATTCGTCGCGGGTGCCTATGGTGATGCGCAGGCAGCCGGACAACCCGGGCTGTTTGTTTTGGTCTCGTAAGATAATGCCCTGATCCCACAAGCTTTTAAACACATTACTTGAGGCGGTGAAGCGAGCCAGCAGGTAATTGCTGTCGCTGGCGAAAACCTGCTCGACGCAGGCGCATTTCTCCAGCTGTTGCTGCAGCCAGCTGCGGGTGGCTGCGATGTCGGTGACGCGCTGGCGCATGGTGCGGATACCTTCCTCGCTCAGCGCCTGCGCGGCGATATCCGCCACCGGCGTCGAGAGCGGGTAAGGCGCGATCACCTTCAGCAGCAGGGCAATCAGATCTTCATTGGCGAGCGTAAAGCCGCAGCGCAGGCCGGCCAGCGCAAAGGCCTTCGACAGCGTGCGCAGAATAGCCAGGTGCGGATAGTCACTCAGCCAGCCGGCCACCGAAGCCTGCGGGCAAAACTCGATATAGGCTTCGTCCACCGCAACGATCGCCTTGCCTTTGGCCAGCTCCAGCAGGCTGCGTAGATCGTCCGGATCGATCAGGTTGCCGGTTGGGTTGTTCGGGCTGCAGACGTAGATCAGCTTTACGTTGTCCAGGCTGTCCGCGATGGCCGGCAGATCCAGCTGCCAGTCTTCTTTGGCGGCCACGGTGCGGCGCTCCACGCCGAAGGTTTCGGCGCTGACGGCGTACATGCCGTAGGTCGGCGGGCAGAACAGAATGGCGTCTTTGCCCGGCTCGCAGAAGGCGCGGATCAGCAGCTCGATGCCTTCATCGGCGCCGCGGCTGACCAGCACCTGCTCTTTCTTCACCCCGGCATAGGCGGCGTAGCGTTCGATCACCTGCGCCGGCTGGCACTCCGGATAGCGGTTGAAGGTTTGCGCGGTCAGCTGGAATTCCGGGGCGATCGGGTATTCGTTGGCGTTCAGCCATACGTCGCCCTTGCCGCCGAGGCGGCGCGCCGATTGATAAGGGGTCAGCTCGCGAACGTTGGCGCGCGCCAGTTTTTCGATGCTCATGCTTGCTCCTTCAGGGCGGCGACGCGCAGGGTCACGGCATTCTTGTGGGCGATCAACTGCTCGGCGGCAGCCAGCGTCTCGATGGTGGCGGCCAGGTTGCTGAAGCCCTGCGGCGTCAGTTCCTGCACCGTCATGCGTTTTTGAAAATCGGCCAGCCCCAGGCTGGAGCAGGTGGCGGTGTAGCCGTAGGTCGGCAGCACGTGGTTGGTGCCGGAGGCGTAATCGCCGGCGGACTCCGGCGACCAGTCGCCGAGGAACACCGAACCGGCGCTGGTGATGCCGTCCACCAGTTCACGCGCATTGCGGGTCTGAATAATCAGGTGCTCCGGGCCGTAGCGGTTGCTGATCGCCACGCACTCGGACAGATCGCGCGCTACGATCAGGCGGCTGCTCGCCAGCGCCTGACGGGCGGTCTCGGCACGCGGCAGCTCGGCCAGCTGGCTTTCCACCGCGTCGGCCACCGCCTGCGCCATCGCCGCGTCCGGCGTCAGCAGGATCACCTGCGAATCCGGGCCGTGTTCGGCCTGCGACAGCAGATCGGAAGCGACGAATGCCGGGGTGGCGCCGGCGTCGGCGATCACCAGCACCTCCGAAGGGCCGGCAGGCATGTCGATGGCCGCGCCGTCGAGGCGCTGGCTGACCTGCCGCTTGGCTTCGGTCACGAAGGCGTTGCCCGGCCCGAAGATCTTCGCCACGCGCGGCACGCTCTCGGTGCCGAACGCCAGGGCGGCGATCGCCTGCGCGCCCCCGACCTGAAACACTTCCTGCACGCCGCACAGCTGCGCCGCATACAGGATCTCATCGGCGATCGGCGGCGGCGAGCACAGCACCACCCGGCGGCAGCCGGCGATGCGCGCCGGCGTCGCCAGCATCAGCACGGTGGAGAACAGCGGCGCCGATCCGCCGGGAATATACAGACCCACCGAGTCGATAGGGCGGGTCACCTGTTGGCAGCGCACGCCCGGTTGCGTTTCGACGTCCACCGGCGGCAGTCGCTGCGCGTTGTGGAAGGTTTCCACGTTGGCGACGGCCACCGCCATCGCCTGTTTGATGTCGTCGCCCAACCGCGCGGCGGCGGCGGCGATCTGCTCGGCGCTGACGCGCAGCGCCGAGACTTCCGCCTTGTCGAAACGGGCGCTGTAGTCGCGCAGCGCCCGATCGCCGTTGGCCTTCACGTTGTCGAGGATTTCGCTCACCGTGCGGGTGATGCTGTCGGAGGCGGCGATTGCCGGGCGCATCAGCAGCTCGGTCTGGCGTTCGGCGCTGCTGGTCGCCCAATCGATCGGCGTGTTGAAGGTCGACATGGCGTTACTCCATCATCTTTTCAATCGGCAGCACCAGAATCGAGCTGGCGCCGAGCGCTTTCAGTTTTTCCATGGTTTCCCAGAACAGGGTTTCGCTGCTCACCATGTGCATCGCCACGCGGTTCTGCGCGCCGGCCAGCGGCAGAATGGTCGGGCGCTCGGCGCCCGGCAGCAGCGCGACGATCTCGTCCAGTTTCTCGCTCGGCGCGTGCAGCATGATGTATTTGGATTCACGCGCCTGGATCACGCCCTGAATGCGGGTCATCAGGCGATCGATCAGCTGCTGTTTGGCTTCCGGCATTTCGCCGTCGCGCTGGATCAGGCAGGCCTTGGAGCGGTAGATCACCTCCACTTCGCGCAGGCCGTTGGCCTCCAGCGTGGCGCCGGTAGAGACCAGATCGCAGATGGCGTCGGCCAGGCCGGCGCGCGGCGCCACTTCCACCGAGCCGTTCAGCAGGCAAGATTTGAAGCGCACGCCCTGCTTGTCGAGGTATTGCTTCAGCAGGTGCGGGTAAGAGGTGGCGATGCGGGCGTCCTGCAGGCTTTGCGGGCCGGTGTATTCGGCGTCGAGCGGGGTGGCCAGCGACAGGCGGCAGCCGCCGAAATCGAGGCGGCGCAGGGTGAAGTAACGCGGGTCTTCGCCCTGGGCGCGGCGGCTGAGCAGCTCTTCTTCCAGCACGTTTTCGCCGATGATGCCGAGATCGACCACGCCGTCCATCACCAGGCCCGGAATATCGTCGTCGCGCACGCGCAGGATATCGATCGGCATGTTTTCCGCGAAGGCGATCAGACGCTGTTGCTGCAGGTTGATCTTGATGCCGCAGCGCGCCAGCAGTTCCTGGGATTCATCGCTCAGGCGGCCCGACTTCTGCATTGCGATCCGTAAACGTGTCTTGTCCAGCATGGTAACCTCTGTTTAATCTGTAATTTTATGAATTTATTGTAAAAACTATTCTTTTCTGTCTGTCCGGAGCCAAAAAAAAACCCTCGGAAGAAATCTTCCGAGGGCTCTCTCTTGCGTTCTGCGCGCCACTGGAAGATTAACAAACCGTCTTCCAGCACTCATCGCCTGAAAGACTAGTCAGGGTGATGGTGATGATGGTGGTTGAACTGAACGCGTGTCATGGTGTTTTTCTCTAATCAAAAGCCGGTAAAAACCGTATGCCAATTAAGCTAAACTATCCGCTGTCCACCGCGCAACCCTTTTTTAACGTCATAAATTTAATTTATTGAAACAGGTTAGGTTATTAGCCACAGACGGCTTTACCTGACCTTAAGCCGGGCAGATTGTATCGCCGTGCGCAGTGGCGTAGCCTTAGGGGTAGGGCGCTGCGATCTTCAGGAGAGGAAGAGGATGAAAAAGGTAGCCATTATTGGTTTGGGTTGGCTGGGCATGCCGTTGGCGCTGTCGCTGATGGGGCGCGGGTATGACGTGGTCGGCAGCAAAACCACGCCGGACGGCGTCGAGGCCGCGCGCATGAGCGGCATCGAATGTTACCAACTGGAGCTGACGCCGGAGCTGGTGTGCGATCCGGACGATCTGGAATCGCTGCTGCGCGTGGATGCGCTGGTGGTGACACTGCCCGCTCGCCGCACCGTCGAAGGCAGCGAAAACTATTTCAATGCGGTGCGCATGCTGGTGGACAGCGCGATGGCCTTTGGCGTGCCGCGGGTGATCTTCACCAGTTCCACCTCGGTGTACGGCGAAACCGCCGGCACGCTGCGCGAAGAGTCGCCGCTGCGGCCGGTCTCGCCGTCGGGCCGGGTGTTGGCCGAGCTCGAACGTTGGCTGCATGAATTGCCGAATACCTCGGTGGACATTCTGCGCCTGGCGGGGCTGGTGGGCGCCGATCGTCACCCCGGCCGCTTCCTGGCGGGAAAACTCGACGTGAAGGGCGGTTCGCAGGGGGTAAATCTGGTGCACCAGGACGACGTCATCGCCGCCATCCAACTGTTGCTGAAGCTGCCGAAGGGGGGCCACGTGTACAACCTGTGCGCGCCGCGTCATCCGGCCAAACGCGAATTTTATCCGGCGCTGGCCGAGCAGTTGCACCTGGAGCCGCCGCAGTTCGCCGACGAGGCGGAGCAGGATGAGCGACTGGTGGACGGCAACCGCATCTGCAACGAGCTGGGTTTCGAGTACCAGCATCCCGATCCGGCGCGCATGCCGGTCAGTTAAGACGGTATATGTCGTTTAAAGCGGGAACAGATGGCTCGTCACAAAGTCGACGAACAGCCTGATTTTGACTGACAGGTGGCGGCCCGACGGCCAGAGGACATGAAAGACCATGTTCTCGCGGTGGTATTCATCCAAAACCGTCACCAGGCTGCCCTGTTCCAGCTGTCTGCGCACGGCGATCTCCGGCAAATAAGCAATGCCCAGCCCTTGTTCCGCGAAGCACACCTGCGGATCGAGGGTATTTGTCACCATGCTGGCTGGCCGTTCGGGGAGCATCTCCGTCTTGTCCCCCAGCGGCCAGATATCCAGTTTGCCGGTGCTGGGAAAGCGATAATGCAAACGGGCATGGCTTGTCAGATCCTCTGGCTTGCGCGGCATACCCGCTTTGCTGAAATAACCCGGCGCGCCAACGAAAACCTTGCGGCAGGTACCCAGCCGGCGGGCAACCAGCCGTGAGTCACTCGGGGTTCCGCTGCGGATAACGGCATCGAAACCTTCCTCAATCACGTCAACCAGCCGATCCGAATAATCAATATCCAGCTCGATCTCAGGATAGCGGCGCTTGAAGTCTCCCAGTTTTGGCATGAAGAGCGTGCCCAGCGACGGGAGGCTGATGCGCAGCTTGCCCTGAGGCGTTCCCCGCGTTTGCAACAGCTCGGCTTCCGCCTCTTTCACCTCACTCAAAATGCGCCGACACCTTTCCAGGAACAAGGCCCCTTCCGGCGTCAGGTTGACCGTGCGGGTGGAACGGTGAAACAGGCGCACGCTGAGCCGTTCCTCCAGCCGGGCGATGGTTTTGCTGACCGCCGAGGCGGAGATCCCCAGCTGTTGCCCGGCCGCCGTGAAACTGCGGCTTTCACTGACCCGGACGAAAACGTCGAGAGAACCCAAGCTTTCCATAGGCTTCCATTCTATTGATGACTTATTAGTCATGAGTGTTGTTCACTTTAGCCTATTTTTCTTTTATCGGCGAGTGGGCAGCATGATGCAACCGTCATCCGCGATGGGCGGAAACATCTTTGAATGGGGAGTGATTGATGAATCAAACGACGATATCTGCGCCTGCCGGGAGCATCGAGCGGTTGCCGCTGGGGGGCTTACTGGCATTGGCGATGGCCGCTTTCATCACGCTGCTGACCGAGATCATGCCGGCGGGCGTGCTTTCTTCGATCGCGGGCGATTTGAACGTGTCTGAAAGCCTGGCGGGGCAATTCATCACCGCCTATGCGGTGGGCGCGTTGGTCGCCGCCATTCCGCTGACCGCATTAACGCAAGGCATGCGGCGCCGCCCCTTGCTGTTGAGCGCGATCTGCGGTTTTGCCATCGTCAACCTCGTCACGGCGCTGTCGCATGATTACCATGTCTCATTGGCGACGCGTTTCTTCGCCGGCGTTTTCGGCGGCATCGTTTGGTCTTTGCTGGCCGGTTACGCCGTGCGCATGTCACCGGCTCATCTTGGCGGCCGCGCTATTGCGATCTCCGGCGCCGGCGCCACTCTGGCGTTGGTGCTCGGCGTACCGCTTGGCACGTTGCTTGGTCGAGCCATCGGTTGGCAGGGCGCCTTTGGCCTGATGACGTTGATGGCGCTCGCGCTCGTGGCGTGGATCATCGCCATTGTGCCGGATTTCCCCGGCCAGGCTAAGGCGCATCGCCCGTCTCTGAGCGGCGTCTTCTTGCAGTGCGGGATCCGCGCCGTGCTGTTCGTGGTGTTCACCTTCATCGTTGCCCACAACATTCTGTATATCTACCTGGAGCCTTTCCTCAAGCCGTCGGGGTTATCCGAGCGGGTCGATATCGTTCTGTTTATCTTCGGGCTGGGCGCGATTGCCGGATTAGGCATTGCCGGGATGCTGGTCGATCGGCGAGTCCAATCTCTTACGGTGACGAGTATCGTTATCTTTTCCTTCGCCGCCGTGCTGCTGGGGAGTGGGGGACGGGCGGCCCCGATTGTCTATCTCTCCGTCGCATTGTGGGGCGTGGCTTTCGGCGGTTTCGCCACCCTCACGCAGACGGCATTGTCACGGCTTTCCGGCCGCGCGGCCGACGTGGCGCAGTCCATGTATACGACGGGCTGGAATACCGCTGTGGCCGCCGGTGGCGCGGTCGGCGGCATGGTGCTCGACAGGGGCGGGACGGCCTCTTTCGCCTGGGCCATCATCGGGTTCCTCGTCCTGTCTTTAACCGGCACGCTGTTTGCCATGAATCGGGCGCTGGCCTCTCAGCGATGAGGTGATGGGCGTGCGGCGCGCGCCAAATCCTCCAGCAGCGCGTTCAACGCCTCGTCGGGCTGGACGGGGCGGCTGACCAGGCTGAGCGTGGCGCGGTAAGAGAGCGCTGCGCCGCCCAACTGCCGCAGCAGCCCCTGTTCCACCCAGCGCGCCGCGTAGTGGGTGGGCAGATAGCCAAGACAGGTGCCGCTCAGCACCAGATGGGCGACGCTTTCCATATGGTGAGCCACCGCCGCCAGATGTGGCGGCGCGATCGGGCACAGCTGCTGCGCCAGCAGGTAGCCGCGCTTGACCCAGCGCGCGTTTTCAATCTGCTCGCGCTCCGGTTCTTCCACCGCGAACAGCGGGTGATCCTCACTGCAATAGATCGCCTGCGTCTCCTCCAGCCACGGCTGATAACGCAACGCTTCCAGCTGTTGGCCGAAGTAGCCGATGCCCAGATCGAGCTGCCGGTGCAGCAGCCCTTGCTCAATCTCGTTCGGCGAACAGATGCGGCACTGCAATTGCACGTCCTGATGTCGGCGCTGGAAGTGTTTGATGGCCTGGCTGAACGGATTGCCCGGCAGCGAAACCAGGTTATCCACCAGACCGATTTGCAGATCGCCGGTCAGCAGGCCGTTCAGCGACTGGCTGACCCGGGTGAAGTCGCGGGCGGCGTTGAACAGCGAGCGGCAGGCGATCAGCATGCGTTCGCCCTTGGGCGTCAGCCGGAAGCCGGAGCGCCCGCGCTGACACAGGCGAAAACCCAGCCGGGTTTCCAACGAGGCCAGATGGGTGCTGATGGTGGATTGGTTCATCAGCAGCGCTTCCTGCGCGGCGCTGACACCCTGGGCTTCCGCCACTGCGACGAACACCCGCAGCAGTTTCAGATCGATATCGCTTAGGTTGGTGAGCATCGCCCCCTCCGCAGAACGTCGGCCGGTTAACCCATTTTTAACATCGAAGAAATAGGTGCGGCGCTGAAGATATGGCCTTCCTTATGGCATGAATTTTAAATAAAAATCAATACTTCAATAAGTTAGTTGCATCGCGTTTTTCGATGTTTACATGCAAAAGCGGGAATGGTAGCCGAGGTGGCCAACGGGGTAGCCTGCGAATGTTGCTCAAATGTTTCAATCCATCGCAGATAAAGACAAGGAAACGCCATGCTGAACCAACCCCAAAGCGGTAACGATATGCCGCGCTTTGCCGGCCTCCCCACCATGATGCGCCTGCCCGCGGCCGAACAGGCGCGCGGTCTGGATGCCGCCTTCGTCGGCGTTCCGCTCGATATCGGCACCTCCAACCGCAGCGGCACTCGCTATGGCCCGCGCCAGATCCGCCAGGAATCGGTGATGATCCGCCCCTACAACATGGGTACCGGCTCTGCGCCGTTCGAACGGCTGCAGGTGGCCGATCTGGGGGATGTCGCCATCAACCCCTACAGCCTGGCGGACAGCGTGCAGCGCATCGAGGCGGCTTACCGCGAGATCCTGGCGCACGGTTGCACGCCGTTGACGCTCGGCGGCGATCACACCCTGACGCTGCCGGTGCTGCGCGCCGTCGCCCGTCGTCATGGTCCGGTCGGGCTGATCCACGTCGATGCGCATTCCGATACCAACGAGGAGATGTTCGGCGAACAACTGGCGCACGGCACCACTTTCCGCCGCGCGTTCGAGGAGGGGCTGCTGGCGCCGGAAAAGGTGGTGCAGATTGGCCTGCGCGGCAGTGGCTATGCGGCGGACGACTTCGACTGGTCACGCCGCCAGGGCTTCCGCGTGGTGCCGGCAGAGGCCTGCTGGCACCGGTCGCTGACGCCGCTGATGGCGGAGATCCGCGAGCAGATGGGCGAAGCGCCGGTTTATCTCAGTTTCGATATCGACGGGCTGGATCCGGCCTTCGCACCGGGCACCGGCACGCCGGAGGTCGGCGGGCTGTCGGTTTGGCAAGGTCTGGAGATCGTGCGCGGCTGCCGTGGGTTGAACCTGGTCGGCGGCGACGTGGTGGAAGTGTCGCCGCCTTACGATCGCTCCGGCAACACCGCGCTGCTGGCCGCCAACCTGTTGTTTGAAATGTTGTGCGTGCTGCCGGCCCGTTGAGGCCGGCGCACTGACTCTACCGGCGGAGCGGTTGCGTCGGGGCCCCTGATAACAATAACTACGGAGTGGAGGTACCCATGAATCTCGATCTGCTGGTCGTGGTGTTTTACTTTCTGGTGATAGGCGCGGTGGGGTGGATGGGCATTCGCCGCGCCAACTCCAAAGAGGCGTATCTGGTGGCCGGGCGCAACCTGGGGCCGGGGCTGTATCTGGGCACGCTGTCGGCGGTGGTGCTCGGCGGCGCGTCGACCATCGGCAGTGTCAAGCTCGGCTACACCTACGGCATCTCCGGCGTCTGGCTGTGCGGCGCGCTCGGGCTGGGCATTGTGGTGCTGAGTCTGGTGCTGGCCAAACCGCTGCTCAAACTGAAGCTGTATACCGTCAGCCAGGTGCTGTCGCGGCGCTATCACCCGGCGGCGCGGGTCACCAGCGGCGCGATCATGCTGGCGTATGACCTGATGGTGGCGGTGACCTCGATCATCGCCATCGGCAGCGTGATGCAGGTGATGTTCGGCCTGTCGTTCAGCGCATCCATCCTGCTCGGCGGCGGGCTGGTAGTGCTGTATTCGACGCTGGGCGGCATGTGGTCGCTGACGCTGACCGACATCATTCAGTGCATCATCATGACCGTCGGCATGATGCTGGTGCTGATGCCGATGAGCATCGTCAAGGCCGGCGGCTGGGAGGCGTTCACCAGCCTGCTGCCCGCCGGTTACTACCAACTGTCGTCGATCGGGCTGGACACCATTCTGGTGTTCTTCCTGATTTACTTCTTCGGCATTCTGATCGGCCAGGACATCTGGCAGCGGGTGTTCACCGCCCGTAGCGCCAATGTGGCGCGCTTCGCCGGGCTGGGGGCGGGCGTCTATTGCGTGCTGTACGGCGTGACCGGCGCGCTGATCGGCATGGCCGGCAAGATCGTGCTGCCGTCGCTCAACAACACCGACGGCGCCTTCGCCGCCATCGCGCAAGCGGTGTTGCCGGTTGGCGTCAGCGGGCTGGTGGCCGCCGCGGCCTTGGCGGCGCTGATGTCCACCGCCAGCGCCTGCCTGTTGGCGTCTTCGACCATCGCGCTGGAGGACGTGCTGCCGGCCATCCGCCGTAAACCTTCCGGCGGGCTGGCCGCCGGGCGCTTCACCACGCTTTTCATGGGCGCGGTCATGCTGGGGCTGGCGTTTGTGGTGCGCGACGTACTGGCGGCGCTGACGCTGGCTTACAACCTGTTGGTGGGCGGCATGCTGATCCCGCTGGTGGGGGCGATCTTCTGGCCGCGCGCCACCAGCGTTGGGGCCATCGCCAGTATGCTGACCGGCAGCCTGTGCGTGGTGGGGCTGATGATCTGGCACGGCATCGACGCCAACAGCCCGATCTACGGCGGTCTGCTGGGCGGCGGCGTCGCCTTCGTGTTGGGCAGCCTGCTGAGCCGCCCGGCGCCGCAGTTGCAGACCCAAACCGAGCGTTGAAACGATGAGGTGGGACATGAACAACCGCAATGTGGCGCCACGCCCAAAAATTGAAGTGCGCTCGATAGACTATGTGCCCCGTCACGAGCGGCATGGCAAGGTTTGGCATCAAGCGCCGTTTTGGTTCACCGGTAATTTCGTTTTGACGACGATGGTGGTCGGTTTCACCGGCCCGGCGTTGGGGTTGGGCGCGCTTTATTCGATGCTGGCCATTGTCGTCGGCGTGGGGTTCGGCACGTTCTTCATGGCGTGTCATGCCAATCAGGGGCCGCGCATGGGGCTGCCACAGATGATCCAGTCGCGGGCCCAATTCGGCCTGCGTGGCGCCATCGTTCCCTTTGCCGCCGTGGTGTTTGTTTACATCGGTTTCAACGTGTTCAACGTTATTCTCGCGACTGATGCGATCAACACGGTATTGCCGGGTCACCGTCTGCCTTGGTATGCGTTGCTGATCGCGGTGGCCGTGCTGTTGGCGATCGTCGGCCACGATATGCTGCATGCGGTGCAGCGCTGGCTGACCTATGTGATGATGGCGGTGTTCGGCGTGCTGGCGGTCGGTGCCGTGCTGTCGCTGCGGATGGACGCCGTCGTCGGCGCCGGGCATTTTTCGTGGGCGGCCTTTTTGATTCAGCTGTCGGCGGCCGCCGGCTATCAAATCAGCTACGCGGTGTACGTCTCCGACTATTCGCGCTATTTGCCGCATGAAACGCCGTCTGCCAACGTGATCTTTTGGACTTATCTGGGGGCGGCCGGATCGGCGCTTTGGCTGATGTCGCTGGGGGCGTTTCTGGCTTCAGCCTTACCGGCCCCCGATGCGATCGGCAGCGTACAGGCGGTGGGGAATGCCGTCTATCCTGGGTTTGGCACGTTGGCCGTGTTGATCGCCGTGCCCTCGCTGGTCGGTATCATGGCGGTCAACTGTTATGGCGCGATGCTGACCAGCCTCAGCGCGATTGACGCGTTCCGTAAAGTGACGCCGACGTTGAAATTACGCATGACCGGCATTGGCGTCGTCGCTCTGACGGTGTTTGCGGTGGCGTTGGCCATCCCGGCGAGCTATCTCGCCAGCTTCAATACCTTCGTGCTGCTGATGCTGTATTTCCTGGTGCCCTGGACGGCGGTGAACCTGATGGACTTTTACGTGGTGCGCGGCGGGCATTACGCGATTGGTGAAATCTTCAACCCGGCGGGGATCTACGGCCGATGGGGCGGCTCCGGTCTGACGGCCTACGCGATCGGCCTGCTGGCGATGGTGCCGTTCATGACGTTGGGCTTTTACACTGGCCCCTTTGCTGTTTTACTGGGCGGCGCGGATATCGCTTTTCTGATCGGCCTGCTGGTGGCCGGGAGCGTTTATGTCGTAATGTGCCGGAAGCTCGATCTCGAAGCCGAACGGCGGGTGGCGTTGCGCTGCGAGGGGTTATTGGAAGGAGAACAGGAGTGAAGGAAAAAATCAGCGTCGCATGCTGCCAGTTAGCGTTGCGGGTAGGGGAAGCGGATCACAATCGGGCGCTGTCCGCCCAGGCTATCCGCCGGGCGGCGCAGCGCGGCGCCAACGTCATCGTGTTGCCGGAGTTGGTGAACAGCGGCTACGTGCTGCGCGATAAGGCGGAGGCGCTGGCGTTGGCCGAAGCCGAGGACGGGCCTAGCCTCAGCCTGTGGGGGACCCTGGCGCGCGAGTTGGATGTGGCGATCGTCGCCGGTTTCTGCGAGCGGCTGCCCGATGGCGGGGTGGCCAACAGCGCGGCGTTGATCGATGCGCAGGGCGTGAGGGCGATTTACCGCAAGGCCCACCTGTGGCATGAGGAGAGCACGATCTTTACCCCCGGCGATCGGCCGCCGCCGGTCGTCGAGACGCGCTTTGGCCGGTTGGCGGTGATGATCTGCTACGATCTTGAATTCCCCGAATGGGTGCGGCTGCCGGCGCTGGCCGGCGCTCAGCTGCTGTGCGCACCGGTCAACTGGCCGCTGGCGCCGCGCCCGCAGGGCGAACGGCCGGCGGAGATGGTGAAGGCGCAGGCCAACGCCGCCGTCAATCGGCTGTTCATCGCGGTGTGCGATCGTTGCGAAACGGAACGCGGCGTTGCGTGGATCGGCGGATCGGTGATCGTCGACGCCGATGGCTATCCGTTGACGCAGAGCCTGACAGGCGAAGGCATGGTGCTGGCATCGATGGATATCGGCGCGGCCGATGACAAACACATCGGCCGCCACAATCATGTGCATCGCGATCGGCGGCCGATGCTGTATTGAAGCGGCGGGGCGGTCGGCGGATCCGGCTGCCCCGCCGATCGTTTCTCCGGCGGGAAAATCCGCCGTTTTGGCGCTTACAGCCAGCCTGACTTCTTCAGCTTCTGATACAGGAAAATACAGCCGACGGCGGTCGCCCCCAGCGTGGCGTGATAGGCCCACGGGAATTTCAACTCCGGCATGTCGGCGAAGTTCATGCCGTACAGGCTGAAGATCACCGTCGGGATAGCCAAAATCGCCCCCCAACCCGCCAGCCGTTTCACCACTTCGTTTTGTTTGACCGTCACCAGCGCCAGATTGACGTGCATGGCGTTGGTCAGCATTTCGCGCATGTCGTCGATGTTGCTGACCACCTGATGCGCGTGATCCTGCACGTCGCGCACGTAGGCGCGCAGCTCTTTCGGGATCACCTCTTCGTGCAGGCGAATCAGCTGGTTGCAGATTTCATCCATCGGCAGCGCGGCGTTGCGCAGCGCCAGCAGGTGGCGGCGCAGGGTATAGACGTTCTCGATCGCCGCCTGATCGAACTCCGACTGGAACATGTTGGCTTCGATGTTCTCGATGGTGCTCTCGAAGCGCGTCACCACGCTGCGGTAGTTATCCACCACGAAGTCCAACACCGAATAGAGGGCGAAGCCCGGCCCGCGGCACATCTGCTTGTGGTTCTCTTCCGCTTTGGCGCGGATCGGCGCGTAACTGGGCGAGGCGCCGTGGCGCACCGTCACCAGAAAGTTTTTGCCGACGAAGAAGTGGGTTTCGCCGTATTCGATTTCGTCGTGCTCGCCCCACTGCGCGGTTTTCACCACGATGAACAGCGAGTCGCCGTAGGTCTCCAGCTTCGGCCGCTGGTGCGCGCACAGCGCGTCTTCGATCGCCAAATCGTGCAGTCCGAACTCCTCCTGCACCTTGCGCATAAACGCCGGCTCCGGCTGCCGCAACCCCAGCCAGACGAAGGTGTCCGGCTGTTTGACCACCTCGCTGATATCGTCGATGGTCACTTCGCCCAGCCGTTGGCCGGCTTTGTACGCCACACAGTTCACCACCATGCTTTTGCTGTCCATCTGTCCATCCATCAATCAGTCAGGGTTTTGGTAAGAAAATAGCACTCGTGTTCCACCGGATACTCTTTCAGCGTCATTTGCAGCTGATAGCCGAGCTTTTCGTAGAACGGCCGCGCCTGGAAGCTGAAGGTGTCGAGACGGGCGTAGCGGCAGCCGCGCGCCTGCGCCTCGTGCTCGGCGGCGCGCATCAGCCGGCCACCGAGGCCGCTGCCGCGCTGGGTATCCGCCACCCACAGCCACTCGACGCTCAGCCAGTTGCCCCAGGTTTCGGCGGTCAGGCCGCCGATCACCGTGCCGGCTTCGTCGCGCGCATAGACGCTGAGCGGCTTGCGGTGGCTGGCGTCGATATGCGGCAGGTTGTAAGCGCGCAGGCCTTGCCTGATCGCATCGAGGGTATGTTCGTCAATCGCGTCGGTAACGGTAATGTCCATTTTTCCTCCTGGGTTATGGATTAACTTAAGCACACTGCGGCTAAAAGGCAACCCGTTGAAATGTAATGTAAACACCCATTCCGATGGGCTGGACTACACTAAACGGGTCATTTCATCTTCAGGAGGACGCCATGCCCCGATTGACTCTGCTGGCCGGTTTGCTGCTGTGCAGCGGCCTGCTGCACGCCGCGCCGACGGTCAGCCAATTGCAGGACGGCCTGGAACACCCGTGGTCGCTGGCCTTCTTGCCGGCGGAACAAGGCCTGCTTATCACCGAACGGCCCGGCCGGCTGCGGCTGTGGCAGCAAGGCAAAGGCCTGTCGCCGCCGATCGCCGGCGTGCCGCAGGTCTACGCCGAAGGACAGGGCGGCCTGCTGGAGGTGTTGCCGGCGCCCGACTTCGCTGCCAGCCGCCGGGTGTACCTGAGCTTCGCCGAATCGGGCGAGGGCGGCAAAGCCGGCACGGCGGTCGGCTATGGCCGCCTGAGTGACGACGGCGCGCGGCTGGAAAACTTTAAGGTGATCTTCCGTCAGCAGCCCAAGCTGTCGGTCGGCAATCACTTTGGCGGCAAGCTGGCGTTCGATCGGCAGGGCTACCTGTTTATCGCGCTGGGCGAAAACAACCAGCGGCCGACGGCGCAGGAGACCGACAAGCTGCAGGGCAAGCTGGTGCGGCTGACCGCCGAGGGCGCGATACCACCGGATAATCCCTGGGTCGGCCAGGCAGGTAAACGCCCGGAGGTCTGGTCTTACGGCCACCGCAATCCGCAAGGGCTGGCGTTGAACCCGTGGAGCGGCGCGATCTGGGAACACGAGCACGGCCCGCGCGGCGGCGATGAGCTCAATATCCCGCTGCCGGGTAAAAACTACGGCTGGCCGCTGGCCACCTACGGCATCAACTATTCCGGCCAGCCGATCCCGGAGGCCAAAGGAGAACGGGTGCCCGGCACCGAACAACCGCTGCACTATTGGCGAGTCTCGCCCGGCCTCAGCGGCATGGCGTTCTATGACGGGCAGCGTTTCCCCGCCTGGCGTCACTCGCTGTTCATCGGCGCGCTGGCGCAAAAGGCACTGATTCGCCTGACGCTGGAGGGTGACAAAGTGGTGGCGGAAGAGCGGCTGCTGGGCGATCGCGGCGAACGCATCCGCGAGGTGCGCAGCGGGCCGGATGGCTATTTGTATCTGCTGACGGACGAACGGGACGGCAAGCTGCTGAAGGTCGGGGCGTCGTAACGCCCCGAACGCGTCAGGTGAGCTCGCTCATCACGCCGCGCTGATAGGCCGGGCGAGCGCGCAGCTGCTGATACCAGCGCTCCATGTTCGGCCGCGGGCGGCGGGCGATCGGCATCTCGAACCAGCCGTAGGCGAAGCTGCCGAGCGGGATATCGCCGAAGCCGAATGCGTCGCCGGAGAGGTAAGGCTGGTGCGCCAGCGTCTGTTCAATGACGTCGAAGTGTTTTTCCAGCGTGGCGATCGCCGCTTCGATTTTCGCCATGTCGCGTTGCTCCGGCGCGGTGCGGATCAGGCCCCAAAAGACGATGGTGAAGGCCGGAACGATGGTCGAGGTGGTCCAGTCCATCCATTTCTCGGCGGCGGCGCGCACCTGCAGATCTTGCGGATAGAACGCCGCGTCGCCGAATTTCGCCGCCAGGTAGCGCACGATGGTGTTGGACTCCCACAGCACGAAGTCATCGTCCTGCAGCAGCGGCACCAGGCCGTTCGGGTTCAACGCGCGGTAACTCTCTTCGTTGACCTTGCCGAACGCGCCGCCGGCGTTGATGTGGGTATAGCTCAGCCCCAGTTCGGCGGCGCACCACAGCACCTTCCTGACGTTGTTCGAATTCTCACGACCCCAAATGGTCAGCATGGGATAACTCCGTTAGCGGATTAAAGACCCTTAATACCTACGCCACAATGCGCTTTTTGTCACACCGCAGGGCATTTTTTGTCTGCCGATCAACGCTCCCAGCGGCACACTTCCCAGCCGCGCTCCGCCGCCAGCGCGCTCAACTCGCTGTCGGGGTTGATCACCGTGGCGCTGTCGACGAATTGCAGCATCGCCTTGTCGTTGAGGGAGTCGCTGTAGCCGTGGCTGTGCTCGAACTTCAGGTGCGGATGCTGCGCCAGCCAGTGCTGCAGGCGGATCACCTTGCCCTGTTGGTAGGTCATGGTGCCGTAGGTGTGGCCGGTGAAGCGGCCGTCGCTGATTTCCACGCCGATCGCCAGCGCATCGTCGGCGCCGAGCTGTTCGGCGATCGGCGCCACCAGGTGTTCGCCGGTGGCGGAGATCACCAGGATGCAGTCGCCGCGTTCGCGGTGCCACTGCAGGCGTTCACGGGCGGCGGGATAGACGCGCGGCAGGATGTCGCGCCGGATGTAGCGTTGCACCCAGCCGGCCACGGTTTGCACGCTCAGGCCGGTCAGCGGCGCCAGCGTGGCCTGCATGTAGTCCTCCATCGACAGCTTGCCCTGATAATAGAGCTGCATCAGCTGCTGCTCCTGCAGTTCCAGCTCCGCCGGCGCGAAGCCCTGGCCGACCAGCCAGCGGATCCACAGGCTGGCGCTGTCATCGTCAATCAGGGTTTCATCCAGGTCGAATAAGGCTAAATCCATCAGTATTTCTCCGGCAGGCAGGGTATGAGGTCGTTTACAGGATAGCGGATAGCGCACGTCGCCAGCCAGCGGCGTCGGCGAAATTGCGCAGAGCATAAGAAACATTGATGACGGTTTTGCGACAGTTTGTTGAACGTTTGCATAACTTAGAACGCAACAATATTGGCCGTCCCGGCGAGCGCGATGGTAACTATGGGGCAAATGCAGCTACCCGCCAGGGAGTGACAATGTTGATTATTCGCCTGTACGGCAGCCCGATCGTGATCGGGGAAGAAGAGGAACCGCATGATGACGCACCTGACGACGCTGAAGACGTTGCCGCTGCTGGATCTTTCGCAGCTTGACGGCGATGCGCGCCAGCGGCGCGCCTTTCTCGACGATTTGCGCGCGGCGGCCCGCGACGTCGGTTTTTTCTATCTGCGCGGGCACGGCGTGGACGGCGCGTTGAATGCGCGACTGCAGCACGCCGCGCGGCAATTTTTCGCCCTGCCGGAAGCCGACAAGCTGGCGGTGCAGATGGTGCATTCGCCGCACTTTCGCGGTTACAACCGGGCGGCGGCGGAGCTCACGCGCGGGCAGCCTGACTGGCGCGAACAGTTCGATATCGGCGCCGAACGCCCGGCGCTGACGCTGTCTGATGACACGCCGCGCTGGGCGCGTCTGCAGGGGCCAAATCAGTGGCCGGCGGCGCTGCCGGCGCTGAAACCGCTGCTGCTGGAGTGGCAACAGGCGATGACCGCCATGTCGCTGCGGCTGCTGCGCGCTTTCGCTTTGGCGCTGTCGCTGCCGGAGCAGGCGTTCGATCGCTTGTACGGCGAGAAGCCCAACGAGCACATCAAACTGATCCGCTATCCGGGGCGGGACGCCACCGGCAGCGCACAGGGTGTCGGCGCGCACAAGGACTCCGGGTTTCTCAGCTTCCTGCTGCAGGACGCGCAAAAAGGGCTGCAGGTGGAGGTGAGTGAAGGGCGGTGGATCGACGCCCAACCGCGTGAAGACACTTTCGTGGTGAACATCGGCGAGCTGCTGGAACTGGCGACCAACGGCTATCTGCGCGCCACGGTGCACCGGGTGGAAACGCCGCCGGCGGGGTGCGACAGGCTGTCGATCGCGTTCTTCCTCGGCGCACGGCTGGATGCGGTGGTGCCGCTGTATCAATTGCCGCCGCAGTTGGCGGCGCAGGCGCGCGGCCCGGCCAGCGATCCGCTCAACCCGTTGCTGCGCGACGTGGGGTATAACTACCTGAAAGGCCGCATCCGCTCCCATCCCGATGTGGCGCACCGTTTTTATCAGGACGTCATCGGCGTCTGAACGACGGGCGTAAAAAAGCCCGGCGCGTCGGCCGGGCTGATCGTGCGCTGATGCGGCGATTATTCCGCCAGCGCCTGCTGCAGATCGGCGATCAGATCTTCCACATCCTCTATCCCCACCGACAGGCGCACCAGCTGCGGCGTGATGCCGGTTGCCAGGCGCTGTTCCAGCGGAATGGAGGCGTGCGTCATGCTGAACGGCTGGCTGATCAGGCTTTCCACGCCGCCCAGGCTTTCCGCCAGGGTGAACAGGCGCGAACGCTGGATGACCCGGCGCGCATAGGCGTCGTCGCCTTTCAACCGTACCGAGATCATGCCGCCGAAGCGCGTCATCTGGCGTGCCGCCAGCGCATGCTGCGGATGGCTCGGCAGGCCGGGGTAGTAGACGTTTTCCACCTGCGGCTGGCTCTCCAGCCACTGGGCGATGCGCAGCGCGCTGTCGCTGTGGCGCTGCATGCGCAGGGCCAGAGTGCGAATGCCGCGCAGCGTCAGGAAGCTGCTGAACGGATCGAGAATGCCGCCGACGGCGTTTTGCAGGAAACCGAGCTGTTCCGCCAGCGCCGGGTTATCCCCCACCGCCGCGACGCCGGCCACCACGTCGGAGTGGCCGTTGAGGTATTTGGTGGCGGAGTGCACCACCACGTCAAAGCCCAGATCCAGCGGACGCTGCAGATACGGCGAAGCGAAGGTATTGTCCGCCACGCTGATAAGCTGATGCTTTTTAGCGATCGCGGCGATGGCGCTCAGATCCGCCAGTTTCAGCAAGGGGTTGGTCGGGGTTTCCACCCAGATCATTTTGGTATCCGGTTCGATCGCCTGTTCCAATCGGGCGAGATCCGCCGGCGCCACGTAGGTGACGCGCAGGCCGGCGGTGCGGCTGCGCACTTTTTCCAGCAGGCGATAGGTGCCGCCGTACAGGTCGTCCACCGCGATCAGGTGGCTGTCTTTATCGAGCAGTTCCAGCACCGTGGAGCAGGCCGCCAGGCCGGAGGCGAAGGCGTAACCGCGGCTGCCGCCTTCCAGTTCGGCGATGGCGCTTTCCAGCGCGGTGCGCGTCGGGTTGGCGCTGCGGGAATATTCATAGCCGGTATGTTCGCCCGGCGCCGGTTGGGCGTAGGTGGAGGTGGCGTAAATCGCCGGCATCACTGCGCCGGTCGCGTCCGGGGTGTAACCGGCGTGAACGGTCAACGTATCAAACTTGGCCATAATGGGTCCTTATTAACGTAATTTTTGGCGCCAGGCGTTAAGCACGTCTGTGCGGGTAATCAGGCCGAGGAAGCGCTCGCCGTCGAGCACCACCGCGACGTGGCCATGGTTGAAGGTGGCCTGTAATTCCTCGTAGCCGGCTTCCTTTTGCAGCGTATGGACCTGTTTGGTCATCGCGCTGCCGGCCGTCAGGCTGAAGTGGGTGGCGTCGGCCTGGACGGCGTTCAGCAGATCCCACTCATCGATCAGACCGACCACCCGATCGCCTTCCAGCACCGGCAGCTGAGAGATGTCGTACAGCCGCATGCGGGCGTGCACGATCGCCAACGTATCGTCCGGCGCGGCGGAAACGGCGGCGCCTTCGTCGTGGCGGTAGGCGATCAGATCGCGCAGATCGCCGTGCTGCGGTTTGCTCAGCAGACCCTGTTCCAGCATCCAGTGGTCGTTATACATTTTAGACAGGTATTTGTTGCCGCTGTCGCAGACGAAGGTCACCACCCGCTTGGGTTCGGTTTGCGCGCGGCAATAACGCAGGGCGGCGGCCAGCAGGGTGCCGGTGGAGGAGCCCGCTAGCACGCCTTCCTTACGCAGCAGCTCGCGCGCGGTGGTGAAGGCTTCGGCGTCGCCGATGCGGTAAGCATTGCGGACCTGGTCAAAGTCGCTGAGCGGCGGGACGAAGTCTTCGCCGATGCCTTCCACCAGCCAGCTGCCCGCTTCGCCGATGTGGCCGTTGTCGAGATAGTCCGCCAGTATTGAACCCGCAGGGTCGGCCAGCACGAATTCCGTCTGCGGCGAAACCTCGGCGAAATAGTGGCTCAGCCCGCCCAGCGTGCCGCCGGAGCCGACGCCGACCACGATGGCGTCCACGTCATGCTCCATTTGCCGCCACAGTTCGGGCGCGGTGGTGGTGGTATGGGCCGCCGGATTGGCCGGGTTGTTGAACTGATCGATATAAAAGGCGCCGGGGATCTCCCCGGCCAGACGTTTGGCGTAATCCTGATAGTAAGCCGGATGCCCTTTGCCGACGTCCGAGCGGGTCAGCAGCACTTCCACGCCCAGCGCGCGCAGGTGGAAGATCTTCTCGCGGCTCATCTTGTCTGGCACCACCAGCAGCAGCTTATAGCCTTTCAGCGCCGCCACCAGCGCCAACCCCAGGCCGGTATTGCCGGCGGTGGCTTCGATGATGGTGCCGCCCGGCTGCAGTTTGCCGTCGCGCTCGGCCTGTTCGATCATCGACAGCGCCACGCGGTCTTTGATCGAACCGCCGGGATTCTGGTTCTCCAGCTTGACGAACAGCCGGCATGGGCCGGTATCGAACTGGGTCAGTTCCAGCATCGGGGTATTGCCAATCATCTCGATGACGGAATGGGGGATTGCCATGACTCATCTCCAGGATTATTCGGTATAAAAGTCTTTGTGCGGATGATAGCGCTGAGGATAAGCGCTTTAAAAAGAACAAATAACGGTTCTATATGCCATTATGGAATATATTAATCTTTTTTAGACGTATGGATGCGCAGATGTTTAGCGGTGCAGATGCTTGGCCGTGTAGCCGTGGGCGGATGCAAAAATGCGCGTCGCGATGCTTTTTTGAACGATAAGCGGGGGGCTGCGTACAGTTATGTAAAAATGCTGAAAATTCACGCTAAACCCTGCAAAAATAAGATAAATCACATAAACTCACAGCAAGGGCATTTTCGGTGCGTTGTGTTACCCGCTACGGGCGCCGCAAGGGGTTGCGGCCGGCACGCGCGCACCGGGCCACTCTCGCTGGTTGGCTTAAAACGTGAACATGTTTGAAAGTTAACGCTATTTCAATGGTTTTGAATGGACACTCTGGCGACGTCATGATGAAAAAAAACTTATCCACTTCCCTGAAAAAACTGACCTTCAGCGTAGGCATCCTGTTGCTGGCCGCCCCGGCCGTGCACGCGGCTGAGCCGCCGGCGCCGCCGCAGGTAGACGCCAAGGCCTTCATTCTGATGGACTACAACAGCGGCAAGGTGCTGACCGAAGGCAATGCCGACACCCGTCTCGATCCCGCCAGCCTGACCAAGATCATGTCCAGCTACGTGATCGGCCAGGCGATCAAGGCCGGCAAGATCAAGCCGGAAGACATGGTCACCGTCGGCAAAGATGCCTGGGCGCCGGGTAACCCGGCGCTGCGCGGTTCTTCGCTGATGTTTATCAAGCCCGGCGATCAGGTGCCGGTGCTGGAACTGAATAAAGGCATCGTGATCCAGTCTGGCAACGACGCCAGCATCGCGCTGGCGGACTACGTGGCGGGCAGCCAGGATTCGTTCGTCGGCCTGATGAACAACTACGCCAAATCTCTGGGGCTGCAGAATACCCACTTCCTGACGGTGCATGGTCTGGATGCGGAAGGGCAGTACAGCACCGCGCGCGACATGGCGCTGTTGAGTCAGGCGCTGATCCGCGACGTGCCGGACGAATACGCGCTGCATAAAGAGAAAGAGTTCACCTTTAACAAGATCCGCCAGATTAACCGCAACCGTCTGCTGTGGAGCAGCAACCTGAACGTCGACGGCATCAAGACCGGTTACACCAGCGGCGCCGGCCACAACCTGGTGGCGTCCGCCACCGACGGCCCGATGCGTCTGATCTCGGTAGTTTTAGGCGCGCCGAGCGATCGCGTGCGCTTTAGCGAGAGCGAAAAGCTGCTGACCTGGGGCTTCCGCTTCTATGAAACCGCGACGCCGATCAAGGCCGATAAGCCGTTCGTCACCCAGAAAGTGTGGTTCGGCGACGTCAGCGAAGTGCCGCTCGGCGTGGCGAAAGACGCTTCGGTCACCATTCCGAAAGGGCAGATGAAAAATCTGAAGGCCAGCTACAAGCTGACCCAACCGACGCTGGAGGCACCGCTGGCGAAAAACCAGGTGGTCGGCACCATCGATTTCCAGCTGGACGGCAAGACCATCGAGCAGCACCCGCTGGTGGCGATGCAAGAGGTGAAAGAGGGCAACTTCTTCAGCCGCATCTGGGATATGGTGATGATGAAGCTGAGCCAGTGGTTCGGCGGGATCTTCGGCTGAATGCCCTGACACCGCTGCCGCATCGTCGCGTGCGGTTCCTGAAAAAGCCGCAACCTTCCGTTGCGGCTTTTTCATTTTCAGCATCCATGGCGTTTCAGAAATAGTCCACCAGCATGGTGGCTCCGCTGGAGAAGTCACCTTCCGCCAGGGTGACGGCGCTGTTTTTCACCGGCACCGCATCAAGCGTCGGCGGATTGGCGTAGTCGATGTTCAGCGGCGTATTGATGGCGAAAGCCTTGCCGTTGGCCAGCAGTTTGATGCCCAGCCCATTGACGCTGCTGTTCAACACGCTGCTGTCAAAGGCCGCCGCGCTGCCCATGATCTTCATTTTCAACTGGCGGCTGTTATCCAGAAACTCACACTTGATGCTGTAATCGATGCGTTGCATATAGCGATTACCGTCGATACGTTTGATGCCGACCTTGCCGAAGTCGATATCGATGGTACGCCCGTCGTTGATCACGCAAGGCGGAGGCGCCACCACGGTGGCGGTGATACTGACCTTGGTGCCCTGGTCGGCGGCCTGGGGGGCGGCGCTGATCACACCCAGCGTAAACAGCAGAGCGCAGCGCGTTTTCCTCATCATGTTCATTTGGGTTCCCGTCTCAAGGTGCGCTGAAGATCAGCGTGGCCGAGCCTGACATCGGACCGGTGGCAATACTGGTGTAAGGCACATTGTTCTTCACTGGCACAAAGGTGACGGTGTCGTTGCCCAGCCCGTTGACGATGCGCGTTCTGAACGTATTGTTGGGTTTCACCACCGCGCCATTGTGCACCATGGCTACGCCGACATTAGGATTGGAGGTCTTGATGAAATCGCTGGAGAAGCCGCTGGCATCGCTGACCATGCGAACCAAAATGTCTTGTGTCGCGCTCTGATCGTCACACCGGTAGCTGAGCGCCTTGTCCTGTTTGAGTTGGGCGTCGCTGGCGCTCTGCGTGAGGAAGTCCTGACGGATCTGCCCAAAGTCGACGTTAATCTGCTGGCCGTTGTTGATAGTGCAACTGGTGGTGACGAAGTAGGCGTCGTTGTCGGCGATCAGGCGCCACCGGTAAGGCCCACACTTTGGGCAACCTGACTGGTCATTTTTTTGTTCAAAGTTGATTTGGCCGATGACGTCGCCCTTGTTCACCTTGATATCCTGCGTCGGCGAACGGTTGAGCACGATGTAAACCCTGATGGAAATGCTGGCACTGTTTAGGCCGGTAATCGTCATCACCTGGATACCTGATTGGATCGGGGATAAGTAGTCGGTGCCGTTGATTGTCATGCCGTTGGCAAGCGTACCGAAAATGGCGGTGTTCATCGACAACGCCGGGCTGCCGGTGAGTAAAATATCTTTCCAGCTGGCGACGTCGTTTTTACAGGTCACCTGACTGACGTTGACGATTTCATTTTTCCCGATGGACAATTCAGGGCCTATCTTTACCCTGACGTCGACCGGCGTCATTGAACCACCCTGACCAATGCTCCCGCCGTCGGAGGTTTTACAGGTAAATGCATTGGCGTTACCAATGAGTACGAAGAAAGATAATGCCAGGCAGTGTTGTAAAAATAGGATGGTTGTTTTTCTCACAATAATATCCCGATTATATAGTGTCATTTGGTTAGGTGCCGCCATGAAATAGGGCTAATTAGGCTGACTGTGCCGGCGTTATTCCGTTAAACGAGAATAAGGCGCATCTATTCCTGGTATTTCCTTGTTGCCAGCTGGCAGTAGGGCAGTGGGGTACCACCTCAACGAGTTGTTGATGGAGCCGTCCGTTACGAGCACTTCTTGTTTGGCGACGAGCTCCAACAGCAGTAGCCGGGCGCGGTAAACACCGACGTTGACGGCGTTGGCCAGTTGCCGGGTAGACAACCACAGATGCTGAGGTGGCAGTCCGGTGTCGGGACATTGACGGGGCGACTGCGCGAATAATGTTTGCAGCAGATCGTGCTGCAATTGCCGTATTTCCTTTTGTTTTGGAGATAACGCTTCCATAGCACTTCCTCTGTATTTCGATTGCTGTATTCCTAAGAAAAAACAAAGTTTCACTGCCTACCAATAACGAGGTAAATCGCGAATCAAGAAAAATCCTATCTATTTATCAGGATTGAAAAAAAGGGGTTTCCCACTCCGTTCTTACCTGTTTGCAGGCTGGGGGAGTGTCACGCAGAAACCTAAAGTTTTGGTTTATTATATTCACAAAGAGCTGCTTTGCGATCTGATTAATTGTGAAACAGAGAAAAACAGGATATTGCACTATAAAAGTATTTTTTACGATCTATGAGCCTAAAAATAACACTAAATTAACTTTAATTAGGAAATAAATTGCGAATGTTCGTCTTGATCAAAAAAAGACTTTTTTTGCTGGTGGGCATTTGCCAGAATATTCATCGCCAGACAAGAAGGGCGGGTTAGAAAGTATTGGTCTCTGCTTGTTGTGATTTCGTTTATTTTTATATGACGAGTTCATTAATGGGCAGGCCGCTGCAGACTTGCCGTTATCGACGTGTTTATTGTCGGTATTTTTGGGTTTTGGCAGTTAACCAACCAGCAAGATGCTAAAGAATCAGGGCTGCGCATATATAAGCGCGAGCAGATTTCCTGTTGCTCTTTTTCTTGATTGGAATATGCATTTTTTCTTATAAGGAATATAGGTTCTATGAAACTTAACAAAATCATGATGGCTGCAGTGATTGCATTTGGCGCAAGTTCTTTTGCACAGGCAGCCGATCAGGGACACGGTAAAGTGACCTTCACGGGTTCTATTATTGATGCGCCATGCTCTATTGCACCCGAGTCTATCGATCAGACCGTAGATCTGGGCCAGGTTTCTAACGTGGCGTTGAAAAACGGCGGCAAATCCAACCCGCGTCCGTTTGAAATCAAACTGGAGCAGTGTGATACCACTACGCTGAAAACCGTTAAAACCACCTTCAGCGGCATTGCATCGTCAACCAACAAGGATCTGTTGGGTATCGCGGGGACCGCCAGCGGCGCCGGCGTAGCAATCACTTATGGCGGCCAGCCGATCAAACTGGGTCAGGCGACTGCGGCACAGACGCTGAATACTGGCAACAACAGCCTGAACTTCGCCGCTTACCTGCAGGGTGAAGGCGCTTCCGCAGCCATCGTTCCGGGCGATTTCACCGCCGTAGCCGACTTCACTCTGGCTTATCAGTAAGTGAGACAGCAGGCTTAATCAACCAGGCATGGGGTACGCCGCATGCCTGGTGACTCTCTGTGTCAAAGGAATGTCGCGATGTTTTTTTCAAGGAATCGAGCGGGTGCCGTTCTTTTGGCGTCGTTGGCGTTTGCGCCCGGCAGTGCAATTTCCGCCGCACAGGGGTGGGGCAAAGTCAGTATGCACGGCGCCATTATCGACACTGCCTGCGCCATTGCCGCCGGCAGCCGCGATCAGACTATCGATATGGACACTCTTCCTATCGGACAGATCATTCGTGACGGCCAGGGGATGACTAAACCTTTCAGTATTGAATTGGTTAATTGCATTTTGGAACGTCCGGAAAACAAGCCTGATTGGAAATTCTTTCAGGTCACGTTTGACGGTTTGGCGGAAGGCGTTTTGTTTGGCGTACAGGGCGATGCGCGCGGCATCGCATTGAAGATAAAAGACAGCCGCGGCAGGCCGGTTATTCCAGGGGAGCCGTTGCCGATGGAGGGAATAATACCGGGGAGCCGAGTGCTGAATTATTCCATGACGTTAATGCCGAATCACCAGCCGTTGAAGGTGGGAGCGTATTTTTCCACAGTGCGTTTTAAGCTGGATTATTTTTGATTTTTTCTCGTACTGACGGTTAATTCGTTATTGAAAGGACTTTATTATGCTTTCACCGGCAGGGAAGTTATTTCGTCTTCAGGCCTTGGGGCTCTGTGTCGCCCTTTCTCTGGGAAATCCGATCGCGTTGGTTTATGCCGCCGACGTTATTCAATTCAATACTGACGTCTTGGACATCAACGATCGTAAAAATATCGATCTGAGCCAGTTTACGCGCAGCGGCTACATCATGCCGGGTGTTTATACCATGGTGGTGCACGTCAATAAGAACGACCTGCCGGAACAGCCGGTGACGTTTATGGCGCCCGAGAACGATCCTAAAGGCAGCGAAGCCTGTCTTTCGCCGGAGTTGGTCAACCAACTGGGGCTGAAAGAAAAACTGTTGAGCACGTTGAACTGGACGCACGGCGGCCGTTGCCTTAACGCCTCCAGCCTGGCTGGGATGGAAGCCCGCGGCGATCTTGCCAGCTCCTCGCTGTACCTCAATATTCCTCAGGCCTATCTGGAATACAGCTCGGAAAACTGGGATCCGCCTTCGCGCTGGGATGACGGTATTCCCGGGCTGCTGTTTGACTATAACGTCAATGCTCAAACGCAAAAACATCAGAAAGGCGGCAGCAGTTACAGCCTGAGCGGCAACGGCACCGGCGGCGCCAATCTGGGCGCCTGGCGTCTACGCGCCGATTGGCAGGCTAATCTCAACCATCAGACCGGTTCTTCTCAGTCGACCGACAAACAGTTCGACTGGAGCCGCTATTACGCCTATCGGGCTATTCCGGCGCTGCGCTCGCGGCTGACGATGGGGGAGGATTATCTGAACTCCGACATTTTCGACAGCCTGCGTTTTACCGGCGTCAGTCTGCGATCCGACGACAGCATGTTGCCGCCCAACCTGCGCGGCTATGCGCCGGAAGTGACGGGCGTGGCGAAAACCAACGCCAAGGTGGTGGTCAGCCAACAGGGGCGCGTGCTGTATGAGACGCAGGTGGCGGCGGGGCCATTCCGCATTCAGGACATCAACGACGCGGTTTCCGGCGAGCTGGACGTACGCGTCGAAGAGCAAGACGGCAGCGTGCAGGAGTTCAAGATGAACACCGCCAACATCCCTTATCTGACGCGGCCGGGTACGGTGCGTTACAAGCTGGCGACGGGCAAGCCGTCGGAATGGGGGCATCACCTGCGCGGGCCGATGTTCGGCACCGGTGAGTTCTCCTGGGGCATCAGCAACGGCTGGTCGCTGTACGGCGGGGGCATCGCCGGCGGCGATTACAACGCGCTGTCGCTGGGGATCGGGCGCGATCTGATGGCGCTGGGGGCGTTGTCGTTCGATGCCACGCAGTCGCGTGCGCGCTTGCCGCAGGAGGGCGCTCTGACCGGCGGTTCGTACCGGTTGAGCTATTCGAAGAACTTCGACCAGTACGACAGCCAGATCACCTTCGCCGGCTACCGCTTCTCCCAGGAGGACTTCATGAGCATGGGGGACTACCTCGATGCGCGTTACGAAGGAGGACGCAGCGGCAAGAGCAAGGAAATGTACACCATCACCTTCAACAAACAGTTCCGCGATCTGGGGTTGAGCACCTATCTCAACTACAGCCACCAAACCTACTGGGATCGGGCGCCGAACGATCGTTACAACCTGATGGTATCGCGCTACTTCGATATCGGCGATTTCAAAAGCGTCAGCGTGTCGCTGTCGGCCTACCGCAACCGCTATAACGAACGCAATGACGACGGGATGTATCTGTCGCTGTCGCTGCCCTGGGGCAGCGCGGGCACGCTCAGTTACAACATGACGCTCGATCGCGAAGAGAACGCCCACCGGGTCGGTTACTACAACCGGGTCGATGAACACAACAACTATCAGATCAGCGCCGGCGCCGCACGCAGCGGGGCGACGGCCAGCGGCTATTACAGCCATCAGGGCGATATGGCGCAGATCAACGCCAACGCCAGCTACCAGGCCGGCCGCTATAGCGCCGTCGGCATCGGCGCGCAGGGCGGCCTGACGATGGCGGCGGAAGGGGCGGTGCTGCACCGTGTCAATACGCCGGGCGGCACACGCTTGCTGCTCGATACCGAAGGCGTCGCCGGCGTGCCGGTACGCGGCTACGGCAGTACGGTGCTGACCAACCGTTACGGCAAAGCGGTGGTGGCGGATGTAAACAGCTACTACCGCAATAAGGCCAGCATTGATCTCAACAGCCTGAGCGACAACGTCGAGGCGACGCGTTCCGTGGTGCAGGCCACGTTGACCGAGGGAGCCATCGGCTACCGCAAGTTTGAGGTGATTGCCGGCGAGAAGGCGATGGCGATCGTCAAACTGGCGGACGGCAGCGAGCCTCCATTCGGCGCCACGGTGTTGAATGCCCGTAAACAGGAGACCGGCATCATCAATGACGGCGGCAGCGTTTACCTGTCCGGCCTCAACCCCGGCGAGCGCATGAGCGTGCATTGGAACGGCGCGGCGCAGTGTGAAATCCAGCTGCCGGCGCCGTTGCCGGCCGAAATGCTGATGAACACGCTGCTGCTGCCTTGCCGTCCTCTTGCCGGCAACAAGCCGGCGGCTGACGCCAGCTGACTTACACCCGGCGGAGTGCGCTCCGCCGCTAAACCGCCGGGGCGGGATTGCCCGCCTTCGGCCGACTGGAACCGTGAAGACATGATGAATCTGACTATGACCAGAAAGACCGTTTCCCTTGTGGGCCCGCTCGCCGCCGCATTGACGCTCGGCGCGGTTGGCCTGCCCGCTCATGCGGCTATCGCGCTGGATCGCACGCGCGTGATTTTCGACGGCGACCTGAAAACGGTCAGTCTCAACATCAGTAACCAGAACAAACAGTTGCCGTATCTGGCGCAGGGGTGGATCGAAGACGATCGCGGCAACAAAATCCAAAGCCCTTTCACCGTGTTACCGCCGGTGCAGCGGGTGGAGCCGGGCAAACCGAGCCAGGTGAAGATCCAGTCGCTGCCGGCCGCGCGTCAGCTGCCGCAGGACAGGGAGACGCTGTATTACTTCAACCTGCGTGAAATCCCGCCGCGCAGCAACAAGCCGAATACGCTGCAGATAGCGTTGCAGACGCGCATCAAAATGTTTTATCGCCCGGCGGCGCTCGCCCCGAAGAAGAACGCGGCGCCGTGGCAGGAGCAGCTGACCCTGACCCGGCAGGGTGACACGTACGTGGTGAACAACCCGACCCCGTATTACGTGACGATCGTTGAGGCGAGCGCCGGCAAGGGCGGGAAAGGGGCGGCGGGCTTTGAACCGTTGATGGTGGCGCCGAAGGCCAATGCCCCGCTGAACGTCTCCGCCGCGAGCCTCGGCAACGCGCCGTCGCTGGCGTACATCAACGATTACGGCGGGCGGCCGCAGTTGAACTTCCGCTGCGCCGGCAATGCCTGCCAGGCCGTGCCGGCCGCCAAATGACGAGCCGCGCGCAGGCAGGAAAGACAGAGTGAACACAGCGGAGTGAACGAATCATGCAACGAAAGATCCCCATGCTGTTGGGAAAGGCCTATGAGCGCCATCAGCGACGCACTATCGGCCTGACGGTATTGGCCGCGCTGATGGTGCCGCTGACGGCGGGCGCGATGCTGATGCTGATGCCGCCGGCCCTCGCGGTAGACAATTGGGACGTGGAGGGCGCGAACGGCACGCTCCACGTCTACGGCGCGTTGACGGAAAGCGCCTGCAGCCTGGAAATGACCACCGCTCGTCAGGAAGTGTGGTTGGGTGAGACGGGAACGGCGCACTTCCAGCGCCCGGGCGATCGCGGCACGCCGGTGGCGTTCGAGCTGACGCTGAAAGACTGTCTGCGGGCGCCGGCGAGCAACCGCGACGCCTGGACCGGAGTGCTGGCCTGGAGCGGCAGCCAGCCTGCGGTGTCCGTGGCGTTTGCCGCGCCGACGGATGACGACGCGCCGGGGTTGGTCAGGGTCGCCGGCGTTACCGGATTGGGGTTGCAGTTGGCAGATGCCACCGGCCTGCCTGTGCGCCTCGGCGCGCGTAACAAACCGGTATTGCTGACGCCGGGACAAAACACCCTGATGTACACGGTGACGCCGGTGCGCACCCCGGCGACGCTGAGCGCCGGCGCTTACCGTGCGGCGATCGATTTCCGGCTTTACTACGACTAATACGCCGCTTGCGCCCGGTCGGCGCAAGCGCAACCAAAGGGAGTGGCGTCATGCGCGCGACAGAGACGAACCGGCGCCGGAGCGCGCTGTTGGGGGCTGGCATGGTCATGGCGGCCGGCATAATGGCGCAGTCGGCGACTGCGGCGGAAAACATGCGCTTTCACGGCGCGCTGGTGGCCGAGCCGTGCGTCATTCAGCCAGGGGATGAGGACATTCCGCTGGATTTCGGCACCATCGTCGACAAATACCTGTATCTGAACACCCGCTCCCACAGCCAAACCTTCGCGTTGCACCTGACCGAGTGCGATCTCAGCCTGGGCAATACGGTGGCTATCACGTTTACCGGCACCGAGAACGCCAAACTGCCCGGCCTGTTGGCGTTAGATGCCGGTAGCCTGGCGTCGGGGATCGGCATCGGGCTGGAGGACAGCAGCGGCAAGGCGCTGCCGCTCAATCGCGCCAGCGATAAATTCCGCCTGAATGCCGGCAACACCACGCTTACGCTGCAGGCCTATGTGCAAGGGGAGCCGGAGGCTATCCAGACGAAGTCCATCGGCCGCGGCACCTTCAGCGCGGTGGCCACTTTTACGTTGGAATACGAATAAGCGTCTACAAGGACAAGAAACGCAATGATGAGAAAGCACGTCAATCACGCCCTGCGCATGGGGCTGCTGTGCCTGTTGGCGTTGAGCGCCGCCGCTTGCCAAAGCCAAAAGTCGGGCAAGCCCGCCGTGAACACTAAAAATCAGGTTGTGCAACCTCCGTCAGAAGAGGCTTTGCGCAAGCAGCGTGAGGCCGAGCAACTGCAGCAGTGCCAGCAGCAACTGGGGGCATTGCGCGCGATCGACGAGAAACAGTATCAGCGCTATAAGCAGGCCTTCGACAGCCTGATGAGCGGCGCTTCGCAGTACGCCAGCCTGCGCGCCAGGGTAAACGGCGACACGCAGGCGACGGTGGATGCGCTGTATCGCTATAAGGTCAACTATCTGTGCGCCGGGGTGAATCAGGCGGTGTTGACCGGCTTGGCGGATCGCGGGGAGCAGATTAAATGAGGCTGCGCCTGCTGGGCTGCGTCGCTCTGCTGTTCTCCGGCGTCGCGCTGGCGGACGACGGCGTGCCGGCGCTGCTGCAGTTTGCCGAGCAGTATCAACGGCAAAACACCGTGCCGACGAACGAAAAAGCGGCGCCAGCCGACCGCGGGGCGGGACAAAAAAGGCCTGAGCCGGCAAAGCGCACGTCGGGCGCCAACCAGCCTGCTTCATCGGCCAAAGCTTTTACGCTGACCCAGGAATTATTGGCGCGTGACCAACAGCTGGCGCGTCAGCGAATGGAACTGACGATGTTGCGCCAGGAACTCGCCGCGTTGCGGGCGGAGAAAGCGACGCCACCCGTCGCGACGTTGCCGGACTCGTCAACGCTTCAGCAGTGGATCGCCGGGCTGGGCGCCGCCTGGCGCGGTTCGCCCGATGCGCAGCGCGCCGAGGCGCTGTTGCGTCAGGCGACGCAGGAAACCGCCAAAAGCAGAGCGGCGGCGGCGCAGGCCGAACGGCGCGTTACCGAGCTGGAATCTGCCGCGCAGGCATCGGCACAGACGCTTGCACTACGTCAACGCGAGCACCAGGAGGCGTTGCACGCTCTGCGCGCCGCGTTGGAAGAGAGCGAGCAGAAGCGGGCCGGTGAGCAGAAAGTGACCCAGCAGACGCGCGAAGCGCTATTGGCGCTGCATAAGCGGCTGCAATGGGAAGTGACGCCGGAGCAGTTGAAGGATGAACGCAAGCGTTTGTCCTATGCGGCGGGCAGTGCGCTGGGGCGGGACATTCAGGGGGTAGTGGCGGCGCGTCAAAGCTGGGGCGTACCGGTTGACCGCGACAGCCTGTTGGCGGGCGTCATCGATAGCGTCTCGGGGCGTTTGCGGCTGCCGCCGGATGAACTGGATGCGCTGACGGCGCAGGCGGATGCCGCCGCCGTGGCCGCGCGTGAGAAACGCGTTAACGAACAGCGGCGGCGTGATGAAGATTACCTGGCGCGATTCAGTCAACAAAAGGGCGTAAAGCAGTCGGCGATGGGCTTTTGGTATCGGGTGGATTACGCCGGGGAGGGCGCGCTGGCGCCAACGGCGGTGGTCGATGTGGTCGTGAAGGAGAAGTTGACCGACGGTACGGTGATCCAGGATATGGAACTGAGCGGCAAGGTGCTGTCGCAACCGCTGTCCGAGTATCCGCCGCTGTTCAGGGAGGCGATAAGCCATCTGCACAACCACGGTTCGCTGACGATGGTCGTGCCGCCGGCGCTGGCCTACGGCGAAACCGGCTATCCGCCGAAAGTGCCACCTAACGCCACCATGATTTATGAATTACGCATCGACAACAGTCAGGCGCCGGCAAAGGGCGCCCAGGCGGTTAAACGGGAAGCCGGAACGGCGGGAGGGCAGGGATGAACACGATGATAAAAATCGCGCTATTTGATGAAAACCGTTACTTCAGCGCCGGCTGGCAGGAGGCTCTGGCGCTGCACTTCAGCACTTACGGCAAGCGCACGCTGTTACTAGATGCGCCGCAGGTTCACGAAGCCGATCTGGTGTTCTGCTATTTTCCTCCCGGCGTGCAAAGCTGTTTTTGTCACTTCTTTGAGACGCAGACCGCGGGGCGCAAAACGCTGTATTTCTCGTTGCGAACGCCGGAGGGGCGGCATAAGCGCACCGTTGGGAACCGTTGCGCGCTGGAGGCCGGTGTTATCTACCACGATACGCCGTTGGTCTCGGCGCTGTATCAGGTGAGCGCCGAGCTGGAGCGGCGCAGCAAATGGCCGGGCAGGCCGGGTTGTGGCAGGAACTGCATATGCCAGCACCGCGGCCTGACGCTGCGTGAACAGGAGATCATGCGCTGTATGACGCGGGAGATGGGGGTGACGCAAATCGCACGGATGCTGGACATCAGCGTGAAAACCGTCAGCAACCACAAGATGAGCGTTATGCGCAAGATGGGATTCCGGCGTAATGCCGAGCTTTATGGGTGGCTGCGACACAGCGCCCGTCCCGGCGCCATGGGGCTCGAACCGGCATTCAGCCGGGCGTTGCGGCAGGGAAGGAACGGCATTGAGACGGCGCCGGCCAAATCGGACCGGCCGGCGCCTTAAGTGCCTTGCCGTGGCGATCAGTTGCAGGCCACGACCTTGATCGCCAGCCCGCCCTGTGAGGTTTCGCGGTATTTGGCGTTCATGTCTTTGCCGGTTTCGTACATGGTTTCGATTACCTTATCCAGACAAACCCGCGGTTCGCTGGTGCGGCGCATCGCCATGCGCGCGGCATTGACTGCCTTGACGGCGGAAATGGCGTTGCGTTCGATGCAAGGCACCTGAACCTGGCCGGCGAGCGGATCGCAGGTCAGTCCCAAATGGTGCTCCATGGCGATCTCCGCCGCGATGCACACCTGCGCCGGGCTGCCGCCCAGCAGCTCGGTCAACCCGGCCGCCGCCATCGAGCAGGCGACGCCCACTTCCCCCTGGCAACCCACTTCGGCGCCGGAGATCGAGGCGTTCATCTTGTACAGCGCGCCAATCACGCCGGACGCCAGGAAGTAGCGGGTGTAGGAATTGGCGTTCACCGGGCGGATGAACTTGTCGTAGTAGGCCAGCACCGCAGGGATGATGCCGCAGGCGCCGTTGGTCGGGGCGGTCACCACGCGGCCACCGGCGGCGTTCTCTTCGTTGACCGCTAGCGCGAACATGTTGATCCAATCGACCACGTTCATCGGGTCGATATTGTTCTTGTCTCCGGTCACCAGAATGCGGCGCAGCGCGGCGGCGCGGCGCGGCACCTTCATCGGGCCGGGCAGCAGGCCTTCGGTGTTGATGCCGCGCTCAATACCGGCGCTCATCACCTGCCAGACGTCGGCGAAGTGCGCGTCGATATCCGCTTTGCTGCGCAGCGCCAGCTCGTTCTGCATCACCAGGCCGGACAACGACAGCCCGGTCTCTTTGCAATGCTGCTGCAGATCGTGCGCCGATTTGAACGGATAGGGCACCGGCGTGGTGCCCTCGGCGGACTGGCGGAAGTGCTCTTCGTCGACGATGAAACCGCCGCCGATCGAGTAATAGGTTTTGCTGTGCAGCAAGCGTTCACCGGCGAAGGCGCGGATGCGCATGCCGTTTTCGTGCAGCGGCAGGTTATCGCCGTGGAAATTCATGCCGCCATGCTGCGGGAAATCCACCTCGTGGTGGCCGTTGGCCAGCGGCAGGCGGCCGCGCTGTTCGACGTCGCGGATAAAGCCCGGAATGCTGTCGATGTCCACGTCGTGCGGCAGGCTGCCTGCCAGGCCCATGATGATGGCGATATCGGTATGGTGGCCTTTACCGGTCAACGACAGCGAACCGTACACGTCGACCACCACCCGGGTGGTGTCCTGCAACTGCTGGTGGGCGATCAGATCGTCAATGAACTGTTTGCCGGCTTTCATCGGACCAACGGTGTGAGAACTGGATGGGCCAATGCCAATTTTGAAAATATCGAAAACGCTGACCATGGTCTCGCCTCCTTCTTCAGGTTTCAGGCGGTGAATACGGGAAATGGGGGCAGTGCGGGAGGGCCGGCGCGCAGCGGCGCCGGCCGGACGTGATTAGCCGAGCAGGCTGAACACGATAGCAGAGATGGCGATCAGACCCATCACAACCACAAATACGTTGCTGATGTGGCCGCTGTACTTGCGCATGGCAGGCACTTTACGGATGGCGTACATCGGCATCAGGAACAGCAGCATGGCGATGATTGGGCCACCCAGGGTTTCGATCATGCCCAGGATGCTCGGGTTCAGGGTGGCGACGATCCAGGTGGTCACCAGCATGAAGATAGCGGTCATGCGGTTCAGCTTGGCGGTGCTGACGGTTTTGCCGCGGCTCTTCATCGACTTGGCAACCAGGCCGTTGAAGCCTTCACGGGCGCCCAGGTAGTGGCCCAGGAACGATTTGGTGATGGCGACGAAGGCGATAACCGGCGCGATGTACTCGATCATCGGGTTGTTAAAGTGGTTGGCCAGGTAAGACAGAATCGAGATGTTCTGCGCCTTGGCTTCCGCCAGGTTTTCCGGCGTCAGGCTCAGCACGCAGCTGAACACGAAGAACATCACGGTCAGCACCATCATGATGTGTGCGTAAGCCAGAATGCGGGAGCATTTCTTCTCGGCGTCCGCGCCGTACTCTTCGCGTTTGGCGACGGCGAAGGCGGAGATGATCGGCGAGTGGTTGAAGGAGAACACCATCACCGGGATTGCCAGCCACAGGGTCATGATCAGGCCGTGACCCATGCCGGTACCGCTGCCGGACAGCGACACGTTTTCGAAGATGGCGCCGGTCCAGTTAGGGATCAGGTATACCGCCAGCAGCATCAGCACCGCCACGAACGGGAAGACCAGGATGCTCATGGTTTTCACGATGGCCTGCTCACCGAAGCGCACGATGGTCATCAGGCCGACGATCAGGATCAGCGACAGGATGGCGCGCGGCGGCGACGTCATGCCCAACTGGTGGGTAATGAAGCTGTCGACGGTGTTGGTGATCGCCACGCTGTAAACCAACAGAATCGGGTAGATGGCGAAGAAGTACAGCAGAGTGATCAGTTTGCCGGCGGTGATGCCGAAGTGCTCTTCCACCACGGCGGTGATGTCTTCACCGGGATTTTTGCCGGACAGAACGAAACGGCACAGTCCGCGGTGGGCAAAGAAGGTCATCGGGAAAGCGATGATGGCCATGATGATCAGAGGAATCAAACCGCCGATGCCGGCGTTGATGGGCAAGAACAGGACGCCTGCGCCGATGGCGGTGCCGTACAGGCCCAACATCCACATGGTATCCGTTTTACGCCAGGTACTGCTGGAGCCCGAGGCCGCAGAGGCAATTGTGCCGGTCTGTGTAGTGTCCATAAATATCTCCGAAGTGAACACGAATTTAAAATTAAAAGGCAAAACTTAAGGTTAAACCGTCAAACGTCCTATTCAGGCAACGCTTGCGGTAAGAATCAGGTGTTGCTTGCGGGGATGTTTTGGCGTCCCCCTGGTTGTTTATTGCGTTCATTACCAAGGCACAGCGCCGGGTAATTCACTAAAGACTTTTCACCTTCACGGGTGATAAAAGTTGTTACCGCTGCCGACAGGTCATTGCCTGTCGATTTTTGTTGGCGGCAAGATAACGATTTACAGTAGAAACAACCGTGATCCTGCTCTCAAATGCGTAATATGTGCAGTTATCTGCTTTTTCATCGATTTTTCGCGCATTTGTTGCACATTTGTGTAAGATTTTGTGCTGAGAACGCTCTCATAAAAATTTCTGCGATTATGTGGCTTGTACAATAATTAGCCGGATAAAGCGCTGTGCTCAGCAGCAAGCCGAGCAATATATTTTATGCGTGGTTTTGGATCTAGCTAAAAACCCGGATTAAGCAGTTTTAGTGATGTGGATCACATTGTGTTTTTAAGGTAAATTGAGTTTATATTTTTGTTTTTAATCGTTTTTATTTAAAATTCACCGCTAGTAACGAAGGGAAATTACTTACGTGGTTAGCGGATAAAAATGCGTAACCATTCATCATATAAATAACAGATACCTAACAGGTATTGGTGAGATTTGCTGCAATCGCGTAAACCGCCGTTTATTTAAACTTCCTGGCCTTTGGCACGATTTATCATATAAAAGCCATAAATAGCCGTTAATTCACCCAGCCGACCGCGTGTTTAGCCTGCGAAAAAATAATCACTCGGGTGAGCTGTTGCATTTTATTAACCTGATGTTGCGTGCGGATAAGCGAAAAACGTGAATTTATTGCGCATTATTTGTTCATTTTTCGGCGGGGAAAGAGGGATATCGACGCGGTGCGCCGTCGGTTATGACGGCGCTGAAGGCGGATTAATAGCGGATAGCGATGGCGTTGTCGTTGAAGAACGCCAGGAAGTCGGCGCCCGGCTGGCGATCGGTGATCACCCGATCGAACTGCGTCAGCGGGCCGATGCAGGCCGGCTTGGTTTTGCCGAACTTGCTGTGGTCTGCCACCAGGATCTTTTGCTGCGCCATCGCCATGGCGCGATGCTTCATCTCCAGCTCGTCGAAGTTGAAGCAGGTGGCGCCGTGCTGCAGGCTGAGGCCGGCGGCGGAGATAAAGGCGATGTTCGGGCAGATGTGATCGAGCTCGTTGCGGCCGCCGACGCTGGAAAAGATGTAGTTGTTCGGCTTGAACTCGCCGCCGCACAGAACCACCTTGCAGTTCGGTTTGTCCTGCAGCGCCAGGAAGGTGTTCAGCGAATGACACACGGCGGTGAAAGCCAGCTCGTCGGCGATGGCGTCGATGATCGCCGGGGTGGTGGTGCCGCAGTCAAAAAACACCGTGTCGTTTTCATTGATCAGCGGCGCTGCCAGCAGTCCGATGCGCCGTTTCTCCGTGACCTGTTTGGCTTTTTGATCGGAAACGAAGTAGTTGGTCACGCCGTTGCTGCGCGGATCGGTCACCACGTAGCCGCCGAGCAACACCACGGCCGCCGGTTCGGCGCTCAGATCGCGGCGAATGGTCATCTCCGAGACCCCCAGCAGCGCGGCGGCTTCTTTCAGGTGGATCTTGTCAGCGCGTTTTAACGCCTGAACTAACCGGTTGATACGTTCTTCGCGCCGCGTTTCCATAGATCCGTCTTCCCACAGGTAATAGAGATAAAAGGCGAGCCGGCATTTCCGACGCTAAACACAACGATGCGGGGCAATATCGGGCCGCATCAACCGCCCGTATTGTCCCGCATCGGAGTGTATGGCCATGCCCGTCAGGGCAAGCCGACGATCAGTAACTGCCCGCCGCCGGCTGGGCACCGGAGACGATGGCGACGCCGGAGCTGGTGCCGATACGCGTGGCGCCGGCTTTAATCATCTTCTCGGCGGTGGCGCGATCGCGCACGGCGCCGGAAGCTTTCACGCCCATTTCGCTGCCCACGGTCTCGCGCATCAGTTTGACGTGCTCTTCCCGAGCGCCGCCGGTGCTGAAGCCGGTGGAGGTTTTCACGAAGGCGACATCGAGTTCGCGACACATTTCACAAACCTGGACGATCTGCGCATCGCTGAGCAGGCAGGTTTCCAATATTACCTTCAACGGGATCGCCGCGCAAACCTCGCGCACGGCGGCGATGTCGGCTTTCACTTCGTCCAGCAGGCCGCTTTTCAACCAGCCGACGTTGATCACCATGTCGATCTCTTGCGCGCCGGCGGCGATCGCCGCTTTGGCTTCAAAGGCTTTGGCGACGGTCAGGCCGGCGCCCAGCGGGAAACCGATCACCGAGCAGACTTTCACGGTGCTTTCCTGCAGCAGCTGGGCCGCCAGCGGCACATAGCCGGAGTTGACACATACCGCATAGAAGTTGTGCTGCTGCGCTTCTTCGCACAGTTTGGCGATCTGCATTTCGGTGGCGTCCATGGCCAGCAGGGTGTGGTCAACATAGCTGGCGTAATCGATGCTTTCGGTGGTCATCGCGGTTCCTTAGTGAAGTTGAGAAAATAGCATGGATAGGTAATGTGAAAATAATAACATTTCAACATCGATAAACCTAGCGGGATTTGAAAAATGTCGACGAGATCATAGTTACTTCACTGTTATCTGTATAACTTAGGGGAGGATTATTTGTTATTTTAATAACATTTTCAGTGGCTGCTCGCGGCCTGCACGGGCGAAACGTCGAGGGGAAAAAAGATGGAGATCAACATCGATCTGGCTCCTGAAGCTTTCGGGACGCATCGGCAGGAACTGTTCCGCAACGCGGATTTCGCGGTGAGCGCGCATCGCTGCGCAGAACGCGGGCTGATGCTGACGCTGGCGAATTGCCGTGGCGCGCTGAGGGTTTTACCGTATCAGGGCCTCGCGATCTGGGACGCTGAGTTTGACGGTCATTCGCTGAAATCGGGCCGCCGCAGCGCGCGGGGCGCCGGAAGAAAGCGTGCTGACGACGCCGCGTTCTGTCCCGCCTGGCCGGGTCACGACGGCGCGCCGATCCAGATGCAACGCGTGTGGCTGCAGCTGGCGGGCGATGAGCTGACGTTGCACGGTGAAGGCGAGCGGTTGGGCGAGCGTTGGCGCGTCGGCCCGGCGCTGCGTCTGGCGGCCCAGAGCGCGCAGTTCGCCATAGAGATGAAGATTACCAACCTGGGCGAGCGGCCGCAGCCGCTGCGCTATGTTTGCCGCCTCAACTATGATTGCATTCCCGACGCGGTATTCCGCCAGAACCTGCCGACGCCGGCTTTGTCAGGGGATACGATCGGGCAGGAACTGCTGTGCTCCGACGATCTGACGCGCTACGTGGATCAGGCCGAGTTCTTTATGCTGGCGCCGCAAGGCCGGCGCTATGTGACGCGTTTTGCCACCGGGCAATTCAACTATGGCCTGCGGCGCATCGCTGTCCAGGGCCACAGGCGGCTGCTTGCTTTTATCCAGCCGGCAAACTGCCGCCCGAATGCGCCAGAGGGTGAGGGGGTGATGCTGGGAGCGGGAAAAACGCGGGCGTTTTGCGTGACCACCGGCGTGGTGTGAAAGCAGGGGCGGTAACGCCCCTGTCATGTTATGCGGTTATTCTTTCACCCAGCCGCGGCGAATGGCGAAGGCAAACAGGAAGCGATACAGACGCGACAGCTTGTCGGCGAGGACATCACCGAACAGATTCCATACCAGCTGAGCGAACAGGCAGCCGACCAGGCCGAGCAGGAAACCGCCGACCATATCCAGCGGCCAGTGCACGCCGAGGTAAACGCGTGACCAGGCGATGCCGACGGCGACAATCATCAGCAGCGCGCCGGACCAGACCCGGTGCCAGAACAGGAACGCCAGTGCAAAGGTAAAGATGGCGGTGCCGTGATCGCTGGGGAACGAGCTGTCCGGCGCGTGCGCCAGGAAGGTATAACCCACGCCGGCGACGAACGGACGCTCATGCGGCAGCAGCGCGCCGATAGCGGAGGCGGCAAGCATGGCGAACAGCAGCGCGATCGTGGTTTTCGCCACCACTTCGCGCTGTGAAACCAGCTGGCTTCGCGGCCCCCACAGCCACAGGCCGACGATCAGTAGCGGCACGATAATGATAAGATCGCGCGCCAAAAAGGTGGCGAAATCGATCATCCATTCGGGAGATGCCGGGGTCGCATTGATCCAGGCGAAAAGAACATGGTTTAACTGCTCCATAACCGTTACCTCATCTTGCGGCGCCAATAGCCGCTAATCATCCAATAAATAGCCAACTGGCTTAACCAAACCCACCAACCCGCCCACAGGTTATGGGTAAGAAAATGTGCGCCGCGCATGATCTGACCAAAGCCCATCAACATGCCGAGCGCAATGCCGCCACACCAGCAGCACCAGGCCAGGCGCGGGCGCTGCGGATAAAACAGGAAAAACAACGCCATGACCGCGAAACCGCTCGAGGCGTGCCCGCCGGGGAAACAGCGACCGGGGCCCGGCAGCGCCGGTACCGCGCCGAATAAAGGGAAGGACATCGCCTTGCCGCCGTACTCGATCAGATCCCACGGACAGGAGTGCGCGCTGGTGGCCTTGAGAATGCCCACCACCAGCGGGCCGATGCCGAGAAGCAGCATGCTGACAATCAGGCGCGCGCTGCGGCGATAGATGCCCCAAAACAGCGTGAGCACCGCTCCCACGATCACTATCTGCTTCAACAGACGGTGATTGATCAGATCCAGCCAATAATTGTTTTGCCACGGGAAATGCCCGCTGGCGGCATCGTACCAATAATTGCTGATCGCCCAGTCCAGCTGTTCGTTGCGGGAGAGCCACAGGAATACCAAACCGCTGATCAGCAGGCCAAAAACTTGCCAACGGTAAAAGGATGTCGGCAGGGAGTAAAGGGCGGTTGTCTTAATTTGCTGTGCCGTTGAGGATTGATTTAATGACGATTCTGGATTCACGCGCAGGCTCGGTGACAGGATTGAATAGCGCCACTGTAATAATTCTGTCTTAAGAAAACCTTAGTCCTGCGGCAAGAGAACCCTATCTGATGCACCCGCTTGGGCGCCGGTCAGTGCGTGTTTTTCTCGTATTAACCGGCGGTTTTTTGGGGTATTGCTCCGGTTAATGGGTGGTATTAGGCGATTGTCACTATTTATCTCCTATTGTAAAGAAGATTAAACTTGTGGCGAGCGTGGCGGTAGTGTATTAGTTTATAAGCGGATTATTTGACAAAAAGTGTAGGGATAAAACATGAACAAGGCATCCGTTGTATTTTCCGGCCTGCTGATGGCCGTTTCCGCCGGCGCTATGGCGGCGACCTCTGGCGATGACGCAGACATGAGCAAACAGCCGCTGGAAAAAGTCGCGCCTTACCCGAAAGCCGAGAAGGGCATGAATCGCCAGGTGATCTACCTGCCGAAGCAAGAACACGAAGAGAACTACAAGGTAGAGCTGCTGATCGGCAAGACGCTGGAAGTGGACTGCAACCGCCATATGATCGGCGGCACGCTGGAGACCAAAACCCTGTCCGGCTGGGGTTACGACTACCTGGTGCTGGAGAAGCTGTCTGAACCGGCCTCGACCATGATGGCCTGCCCGGACAACACCAAGACCAAGCAATTCATCGCCGCCAACCTGGGCGACGCCGCGATGCAGCGTTACAACAGCCGCCTGCCGATCGTGGTGTATGCGCCGAAAGACGCGGAAGTGAAATACCGCATCTGGAAAGCCGAAGATACCGTAAGCCAGGCTGAGCAGAAATAACCGCCGCCTGACGCCGCTCCGCTGGCCATTCCCGGTTGGCGGAGCCTTTCTCCTTCCTGTCTCCTTATCATTCCCGCATCTTTGACACTCGACTGATTGCTTTCGGACGTGGCTTTTAGGCGCGACATGGCAACGAAATACGCAAGTCAATACCTCTTCACAAGTGCACAGGAAGCTCGCAGCTGCATGGATGGAAGAGGATGCGTGCGCATAGAAATAGAGCAAAGAAATCTTTACTGAAGTGTGATAATTTTGCGCATGCCCTATTAATGGAATGACACAGAAGATAAGGATATCCAATGCGTTATCGTTCGCTAACGCTCGACGAGCCCCGTAACAGCCGCACACCTGGCGAGTTGCTTGATGATGGTGCGCCTGTGCCGACCACGGAACCCTGCGAGTGGGCAGGCACCGTATGAAACTGATTCATTTCTCCTCTGAACACACGGCGCCGGAAAGCTTTTCCAGGATACTCAACCCGACAGCAGCGCGGCATGAGCTGGAACGGCATTATTTGTTCGGCGGCGCAGCCGGCATATCGATAAGCAGCCGGTATCCGATCACCCGCAATACTCAATCCGGGATTGGCGTCACCGGTTATCGTGAGGACGTGGCTATGAAGCGCAGCGTACTCGATGAGATCAACCGGGGCGGCTTGCTGGCGATTGAACAGGGAATGGGCACCTGGACGCCGACGAAATATGCCTTTTACATCGACGCGGAAGGCCGATTACAGCGCTACCCAGGCAGCTCTCTTCCCGCCTTTTATCCTACCGGGCGCGTGATCGCCCGCTATGAAGAAATGGTCAGCCGCTATGGCCACCGGGCAAAACCGACGGTGCTGCCGGCGAGGCAGAATACGACCCGGAATCCCCCTCTGCAACAAGCCATCGCGACCGCAGTGGCAACCGTTGCCGCCACGGTGCAGGCCATCCGTCCACTGACCAAGGCAGAACGCTGGCAAGAACGCCAGTACCTGATAGGGCGAGGCAACCGCAGCATTTACCCAGATGCGCGCATGGCGGCACAGCGCCTGGCGGAGAACAACGTCGCGGTCGAAAAGGCGAAGTTGGCTGAGAATGTTTACAAGACCACCGATTCACTTGGCGAACTACCTGGAGTACCAGAGGGCTGGAAAGATATCAGTAATGACGAGCGAGCTTTAAATAGGCTTGGTCTGGATAGTAAAATGCTTTATGACAAACCAATGAATCCTGATTTTTTAGCCCGAGTTTATCAGCCAGACGAGAGTGTCTTTGGTAAAGCGATGAGTCCGACGGTGGTGTTCCGCGGATCGCGTGCGCCCGAGTTCCCGGAGGGAATAAGCAAGGCTGCTCAGAAAGCGTTATTGAACGGCGATTTGTCAGGGATTAAAAACCTGAGCGATTGGACAAATAATGGTGCTCAGGGAATAGGGCTTAATTCTGAATACTACAAAAGAGCGGTTAATATAGGTAAAGCAATTAAAGGCGATGTTGGGATATCTGGCCATTCGCTGGGTGGGGGCATGGCATCTGCGGCCTCCATGGCCAGTGGCAAACCGGCTTGGACGTTTAATGCAGCAGGCCTGAACGCGGGAACCGTCGAAAAATACAGTGGCTCGATAATAGGCAGAGCCGATAATATTCAGGCATATCGCGTAAAAGGGGAGCTGTTGACCAAGCTGCAGGAGGTTGATTTGTGGGAGGATGCCAAAGACCTTAAATTTTATCCCCCGGCGGTGATGGCGAAAGAGCGGCTGTCCATGTTGGCGCCTGACGCCGTGGGAGTAAAGCACACGCTTCTCGGTGGAACAGGTTCACTACTGGATAAGCACGGTATAGACCAGGCGATACAATGCATTGAAAATGAAAAAGACGATGACATTGCCACAATCAAGGGACGAATATGAAAAAAATCATACTCATTATCACGATGCTAGTGTCTATGCTCATCATGCAGGGGTGCAAACAAGGTATGGATTTACAACCACAGGATTATTTTGACGGTCAGCAATTGGACATTGCCAAAGCCATTTATGATGGTGATAGATCGCAGTTGGATAAACTGTTGTCATCAGTAAACAAAGAGATCTTAAATCGTCCAGCTAAGGAAAAAATGACCTTATTGTTCTGGGCAATAAACAATGCCATCTATGATAAAACCACACCTGAAAGGCTGAAAATTATCACTGACTTGGTAAAAGCCGGTGCAGACCCTTTACAGCCTCAACCTAACACGCCGGGTAGTCCCGCTGAATTTGTTATGAAAGCGGATAAAGGCATCTGGATACAGGCTATGTTAGAGGGCGGACTCTCTCCAAATGCTAGGGATAAGGTTCATAATCAACCTATTATATTTGAAAGTTTTGAAGCGAAGAATACCGAGACATTGAAGGTACTTATTGACTATAAAGTTGATGTTAATATCAAAGGGGCTATGAACAGAACGCCATTAATTAATGCGCTGTATAACAGTTGCCCAGAACACATTGAGGTTCTTTTGGCTCATGGGGCTAACCCATTAGCCAAAGATGATTTTAATGACAGCTTCCTCTCGCTGATTTCTGCGGAAATAGCTCAAGGGGATAAGAGCAATGCGTATATAAAAAAGCTAATTAAAATTAAAGAAAAAATAAAACAGGTGAATTAGATAGTCTCGACTATCATGGGGGACAATGCTGGTCTTCTTCCAGTGCGGTAACATGACGTTATGATATACAGGAAGATGAAGGAATGAGCCACCAAAGAGCACCCAGCCGACGGCGACGAGAGTGCTGTTGTTAAGTCCCGTTTGTGACGCCATCTCTTTGAAAAGCGGCGAATCCACAAGTAGCGTTTCTATGTTGAAACCTGCACATTGATAGGGATGCTGGCGTAAGCGACGCTCAGAGATAGGATGCTTTATGCCTGACGACGAGGCCGCGACAGCGGGTGTTGCGGGCTGCTTCAGGCAACAAAAAACCCGATAATCTTGAACCTAAAAGGCGGGATTATCGGGCTCCACAAAATGGGGACATCAAAGAAAAGCAGTGGCACTAATTCAGACTGCGGCCCCCAACGAAAGTTCTGGCCGGCGACAAAAAAATCAAAATATTTTTATCGCCGATCCATCTCTCCCGCTAATCGATCAGCCGAGTATGCCCGGCCATAGCACCACGATGAGAGAACCCGCCAGCGTTAACAGCACGTTAGCGATGGCGTAGGTGCCGGCGTAGCCCAGCGCCGGGATGTTGCTGCGCGCGGTGTCGCTGATGATCTCCATCGCCGGCGCGCAGGTGCGGGCGCCCATGATGGCGCCGAACAGCAGGGCGCGGTTCATGCGCAGCACGTAGGCGCCGAACAGGAAGCAGATAATCACCGGCACCAGGCTGACGATAAGCCCGGCGATCAGCATCTGGCCGCCGACCGCGCCCAGGCTGTGGCCGATGCCGGCGCCGGCGCTCAGGCCCACGCCCGCCATAAACACCATCAGGCCGAATTCTTTCACCATGTTCAGCGCGCCCTGCGGAATATAACCGAAGGTCGGGTGGTTGGCGCGCAGGAAGCCGAGCATGATGCCGGACATCAACAGGCCGGCGGCGTTGCCGATGCCGAACGAGAAGTTGCTGAACTGAATGGTGATCTGGCCGATCAGCAGGCCGATGATGAAGAAGGCGCAGAACGCCAGCAGATCGGTCACCTGGCTGTGGATCGAGATAAAGCCAATCTTCTCCGCCACGCTTTTCACCCGGCGCGCGTCGCCGCTCACCTGCAGCACGTCGCCCTTGTTGAGCACGATGCTGTCGTCGATTGGCATTTCGATCTGGCTGCGGATCACGCGGTTGAGGAAGCAACCGTGGTCGGTCAGCTTCAGCTGGCTCAGGCGTTTGTTCACCGCGTTGCTGTTCTTCACCACGATCTCTTCGGTCACGATGCGCATGTCGAGCAGATCGCGGTCGAACACTTCCTTACCGTTGCGGAAGCTCGGATCCAGCCGCGCGTGGGCGTCCGGATAACCGACCAGCGAGATCTCGTCGCCCACCTGCAGCACCGCGTCACCGTCCGGGTTGGCCAGAATGCCGTTGCGGCGGATGCGTTCAATGTAGCAGCCGGTCTGGCGATAGATGCCCAGCTCGCGCAGGTTCTTGCCGTCGGCCCAGGCCACCAGCTCGGGGCCGACGCGATAGGCGCGGATCACCGGCAGGTAGACCTTGCGCTGGCTGTCGGTGTCCAGGCCGCGTTCGCGGGCGATCTGCTGGGCGGAGGTGGACAGATCCTGGTGCTGCAGCTTCGGCAGGTAGCGCGCGCCGAAAATCAGGCTGACCAAGCCGATCAGGTAGGTGAGGGCGTAGCCGAGGCTCAGATGATCCTGCGCCGCCAGCAGCGCCGGGCCGTTGACGATGGTGTTGCGCAGCGTATCGCCGGCGCCCACCAGCACCGGCGTCGAGGTCATCGAGCCGGCCAGCATGCCGGCGGTCAGGCCGATGTCCCAGTGGAACAGCTTGCCGAGGCCGATGGCGATCACCATTGCCGAACCGACCATCACCAGCGCCAGCATCAGGTAATTCTTGCCGTCGCGGAAGAAAATCGAGAAAAAGTTAGGCCCGGCTTCCACCCCGACGCAGAAAATAAACAGCATGAAGCCAAGATTCAGCGCCTCGGTGTTAATGGCGAAGTGTTGCTGGCCGAGCAGCAGAGAAACCACTAAAACGCCAATGGAATTACCGAGTTGGACGGAGCCCAGACGGAGTTTACCGAGGCACAGCCCCAGCGCGAGTACCACGAACAGTAACAGAATGTAGTTACCGTTTAACAAACTAGCGACGTTTATGTTCACGGAGGATAACTTATTGTTTACCAGTAAGTGCTTGATATAGATAACTATAAGAGATAAATTCAGCCTTAAAACGACGTCATAAATCACCACCAGCAGAAAGCGAAGCGAACCATCGTTCGGCGGCGTTCATTCTAGACGCTATGACCGATGACAGCCAGCACAGAAAGCTGATTTCCTGCGCCGCCGGGCGCATTTAACTCTCTTTTGACCAAGGAAAAAATTCGGTTCAGCGTCACCGCACGGGTGACCGGGCCGATTTCTATTGATGCGGTAATTGGGCGGGGGAGAATTCGCATGACGAGTTATCGATATTGGCTGGGCATTCTCAGCTGTTTTCTGTTGTTCAGCCTGGTGTTTCTCGGCCAGCAAACCGGCCTGTTCGGCAGCACGGATCATGAGCACCACGGTGAAACCGGCCTGCTGCTGTTTGTGATCCCCGGCGCAATCGCCAGCTATTTGTCGAGCCGCAAGCGGCTGCTTTGCCCGTTGCTTGGCGCGCTGTATGCATTGCCGCTGTGCCTGCTGATCCGCCACTTCTGGCTGACGCCGTCCTATTCGTTTTGGCAGGAATTGGCTTACGCCACCAGCGCGGTGTTTTGGTGCGTGTTCGGCGCGATGCTGATGCTGTTCGCCCTCGGTCTGTTGCACACGCTGCAGCAGCTGCACCGGCGGCAGCGGCAATAAAAAAAGGCGCGTTAAGCGCCTTTTTTGTCGTTCAAAAACTTACTGGAACAGGTTCAGGTGTTCTTTAGCGTAAGCTTCGAAATCGGTGCAACCGCCGATGTGCTTCTCGTCCAGGAAGATCTGCGGCACGGTTTCAACCGGTTTACCGACGGTTTTTTCCAGATCGGCCTTGGTGATGCCTTCCGCGTGGATGTCAACGTAACGGAAGTTGAAATCGTCGCGTTCTTCAGTCAGTTTTTCCGCCAGTTCTTTAGCGCGGACACAATAAGGACAGCCAGGACGCCCGAAGATTACTGCAAACATGCAACGCTCCTTAATTGGATTTTCGATAAATTATTCGCGATTGCAACGACATCCCGTCACCGAAAAAGTCATTACCTGCGTCAGATGGCGCCTACTATGCCCGTTGAGGCGGTGAAAAAAAAGCAGGAATTACCTGTTAATCTGATTCATGTAACCAATTAGTCAGCCGGGGCTGTCGCCGTCGACGGGAATTCACTACACTGGGGGCAGACCTTCTGGAGAGGAAAAATATGCGTTCATTCGGTGACTTACCGCGCCCGGTGCTGGTGTTGGAAGGGGTGGGCATCGTGATGCTGGTGCTGGCCTACCTCAGCATTCACGGCCACCTGCAACTGCCGGGTTGGCTGGCGTCGCAGCAGGCGGCGGTCGGCATGATTTTCCTCGGCGTGGCGCTGATGGTGCCGGCGGCGGCGTTTCTGGTATGGCGCGTGGTGCAGGGCTTCGGGCCGCTGATGCGCGGCGGGTTGCCGCCGGAAAACGATCGCCGCAAACCGCAAGATGCAGACGCATCGAAAGATAATCAGGATCGCGATCCGCGCGCCTGAGCGCCGCGGCCGCTAACCCGCCTGCCGGGCAGGCGTTGGCTTTTGGGGTGACGAGTGAAAATTGCCATTCTTTCTCGCGACGGATCGCTCTATTCATGTAAGCGGCTGCGTGAAGCGGCGGAAGATCGCGGGCACAGCATCGATATCATCGATCCGCTCTCCTGCTATATGAACATCAATCCGGCGGCGCCGACCATTCATTATCGCGGCCGTCAGTTGGAACGTTACGATGCGGTGATCCCGCGCATCGGCTCCGCCATCACCTTTTACGGCACGGCGGTGCTACGCCAGTTCGAGCTGCTCGGCAGCTACCCGCTAAACGAATCCGTGGCCATTACCCGCGCCCGCGACAAGCTGCGTTCGCTGCAACTGCTGGCCCGGCAGGGTATCGATCTGCCGATCACCGGTTTCGCCCATTCACCGGACGACACTGGCGATCTGATCGAACTGGTCGGCGGCGCGCCGCTGGTGGTCAAGCTGGTGGAAGGCACGCAGGGCATCGGGGTGGTACTGGCGGAAACTCGCCAGGCGGCGGAAAGCGTGATCGACGCCTTTCGCGGCCTGAACGCCCATATTCTGGTGCAGGAGTACGTGCGCGAAGCGCAGGGCCGCGACGTGCGCTGCCTGGTGGTGGGCGGCCGGGTGGTGGCCGCCATCGAGCGGCAGGCCAAGCCCGGCGAGTTTCGTTCCAACCTGCACCGTGGCGGCACCGCCCGCAAAGTGACCATCACCGCCAGGGAGCGGGCGATCGCGGTGAAAGCGGCGAGCACGCTGGGGCTGGACGTCGCCGGGGTGGATATCCTGCGCGCCGAGCGCGGCCCGCTGGTGATGGAGGTCAACGCGTCGCCGGGGCTGGAAGGGGTGGAAACCACCACCGGGCTGGACATCGCCGGCATGATGATCGAATACATTGAGCAGCGCGGCCGGCCGGGCTTCCGCCTGAAGTCCGGCGGTTAACGGAGTGGGCTGAGCGCATTTCCCGCCGTGCAATATCTGAATTAGTGAATTAAGCCGCATTGATCGTGGCGTATCGGGTGAATATTCCGTAAGCTATGCGCCTTTTCGCGTATTGAATATTGTGAGGCTGGTTATTATGGATTCACTCATTGTCCCCGATTTGGCGCTGTTGCGGCGCTGGCTGGATCAGTCGGGCATTTCTTTCTTTGAGTGCGATTCCTGCCAGGCGCTGCACCTGCCGCACATGCAGAACTTCGACGGCGTGTTCGACGCCAAGATAGATCTGGTGGACAACGTCATTCTGTTCTCCGCGCTGGCCGAAGTGAAGCCGACCGCGCTGATCCCGCTGGTGGCGGACCTGAGCCAGATCAACGCCAGCTCGCTGACCATCAAGGCGTTTGTCGATATTCAGGACGACAACCTGCCGAAGCTGATCGTCTGCCAGTCGCTGAGCGTGGCGGTCGGCATCACCTACGAGCAGTTCACCCACTTCATGCAGCAGGGCGAAGAGCAGGTCTCGATGGTGATCCTTGAGGCGCGGGCGAACGATCTGCTGTTTATGGGTGACGAAGAAGAGATCCCCGCTGGCGCCGTGCGTCAACCGATGCTGCACTGATCCTCGCCATACCTTAAGCATGCCGTCGCTCCGGCGGCATGCTGCCGTGACGCCTCTCCGCAATAAAATATTCTGCACTTTGGCCTTTGCCGCCCGATCTTTCTCGCCTTTTGCGCCGTTAATGGCGTATCACATAGAGAAAACTGCATAAAAAATCGATAAAAGGCGTTTTTTACCCTGGGGGCTGGCGGGTTGCGATGGCAGCGGCTATGCTGCTGATTCTGCAAAGGGCTTGCGATTCCCCTTGTGACCACGCGAGCAGGGCAGTGAAAAAGGCGCATGCAATCATATGCATAGCCATTCAGTTCGCGGTTGCAACGATTGCGCTCAATCAGGAAAGGTTTTGTATCGCTGCAGATACAAGTTCAATTCTATGATTCACCCTGTTTTGGAGGAAGTTACGGATGGTCACCCAACGTAAAAAGTGGTTATCGGGTGTGGTTGCCGGCCTGTTGATGGCCGCGTCCGTCAATGCGTCAGCCGAAGAGAAAACGCTGCACGTGTATAACTGGTCCGATTATATCGCGCCGGACACTTTGGCTAATTTCCAGAAAGAAACCGGCATCAAAGTGGTGTACGACGTCTTTGACTCCAACGAAGTGTTGGAAGGCAAACTGATGGCGGGCAGCACCGGTTATGATCTGGTGGTTCCTTCATCCAACTTCCTCGAGCGCCAGTCTCAGGCCGGCATCTTCGAACCGCTCGACAAGAGCAAAATGCCCAACTACAAGAATCTCGATCCCGAGATGCTGAAGCTGGTTGCACACAATGACAAAGACAACAAATACGGCATCCCATACCTGATGGTGACCACCGGCATCGGCTATAACGTCGACAAGGTGAAGGCGGCATTGGGCAAAGACGCGCCTGTCGACAGTTGGGATCTGATCCTCAAGCCGGAAAACCTCGAGAAGCTGAAAAGCTGCGGTGTCTCCTTCCTCGATGCGCCGAGCGAGGTTTACGCCACCGTGCTGCACTACCTGGGCAAGGATCCCAACAGCACCAATGCGGCGGACTACACCGGCGCGGCTAACGATCTGCTGCTGAAACTGCGGCCGAACATTCGTTACTTCCACTCTTCTCAGTACATCAACGATCTGGCTAACGGTGATATCTGCGTGGCGATCGGCTGGTCCGGCGACGTGATGCAGGCGGCCAACCGCGCCAAAGAGGCGAAGAACGGCGTGAACGTGGCCTACGCGATCCCGAAAGAGGGGGCGCTGACCTACTTTGACATGTTCGCCATGCCGGCGGACGCCAAGAACAAAGACGCCGCGTACCAGTTCCTGAACTTCCTGATGAAACCTGACGTGATGGCGGGCATCAGCAACTATGTCTATTACGCCAATGCGGTGAAAGATTCCACGCCGCTGGTGAACGCCGAAGTGCGCGAGAACCCGAATGTCTATCCGCCGGCCGATCTGCGCGCCAAGCTGTTCACGCTCAACGTGCAGTCGCCGAAGCTGGACCGTGTCATTACCCGCGCATGGACTAAAGTTAAAAGCGGGAAGTGATGATGGGGGGGATACCCCCATCGTCGGTAAACCGGCAGGCGGGCGCTCCCCGCCTGCATTGCCGTTTTGGGCCACGGCGCTCGCCGTGGTTTTGTGCCGCTTTACGCCGGAGAGCACCCCGATTGAACGACGCCATCCCTCGTCCTCAAGCCAAGTCGCAGAAGGTCTTCACCCCTCTGCTGGAAATCCGTAACCTCACCAAAACCTTCGACGGGCAGAATGCGGTCGAAGACGTCAGCCTCACCATCTACAAGGGCGAGATCTTTGCGCTGCTTGGCCCGTCCGGCTGCGGCAAGTCCACCTTGCTGCGCATGCTGGCCGGCTTTGAACAGCCGACGGAAGGGCAGATCGTGCTCGACGGGCAGGATATGTCGCATGTGCCGCCGTACCAGCGGCCGATCAACATGATGTTTCAGTCGTACGCGCTGTTCCCGCACATGACCGTGGAGCAAAACATCGCGTTCGGCCTGAAGCAGGACAAAATGCCGCGGGCGGAGATCGCCGAACGGGTGGCGGAAATGCTGGCGCTGGTGCACATGCAGGAGTTCGCCAAACGCAAACCGCACCAGCTTTCCGGCGGCCAGCGGCAGCGGGTGGCGCTGGCGCGCAGCCTGGCCAAGCGGCCGAAGCTGTTGCTGCTGGATGAACCGATGGGCGCGCTGGACAAGAAGCTGCGCGATCGCATGCAGCTGGAAGTGACCGACATTCTCGAGCGCGTCGGCGTGACCTGCGTGATGGTGACGCACGATCAGGAGGAGGCGATGACCATGGCGGGGCGCATCGCCATCATGAACCGCGGCAAGTTCGTGCAGATCGGCGAGCCGGAAGAGATCTACGAGCATCCGAATAGCCGCTTCAGCGCCGAATTTATCGGTTCGGTCAACGTCTTCGACTGCGTGCTGCAAGAGCGCCACGACGATGCGCTGATCCTGCAAAGCCCGGGGCTGCGCCATGCGATCAAGGTGGATCCGGACGCCTCGGTGGTGGACGGCGTGCCGATCCAGGTCGCGCTGCGGCCGGAAAAGATCCTGCTGTGCGAACAAGTGCCGGAAGACGGCTGCAACTTCGCGGTGGGGGAAGTGGCGCACATTTCCTATCTGGGCGATCTGTCCATCTACCACGTGAAGCTGCACAGCGGGCAGATCATCAGCGCCCAGCTGCAAAACGGCCATCGTTTCCGCAAGGGGATGCCCACCTGGGGCGATGAAGTGCGTCTATGTTGGGAAACCGACAGCTGTGTCGTGTTGACGGTGTAGTGGAGCTGGTGAGGAGTAACCCGTATGTCCCTGCTTTCTGAACGCACGCCGGAACCGCCGGCCAAAACGCCGGCCACCCTCAAGGCCTTGTTCCATCGCCTGCTGATGGCTCACGGCCGCAAGCTGGTAATCGCATTGCCGTATTTATGGCTGACGCTGCTGTTTATGCTGCCGTTCCTGATCGTGTTCAAGATCAGCCTGGCGGAGCTGGCGTTGGCGGTGCCGCCTTACACCGAGCTGATGAGCTGGGTGGACGGTAAGCTGAACATTGCGCTCAACTTCGCCAACTATCTGCAGCTGACCGACGATCCGTTGTATATCGATGCCTACCTGCAGTCGCTGCGCGTGGCGGCGGTCTCGACGCTGTGCTGCCTGATCATCGGCTATCCGCTGGCCTGGGCGGTGGCGCACAGCAAAGCGTCGACCCGCAACATTCTGCTGTTGCTGGTGATCCTGCCTTCCTGGACTTCGTTCCTGATCCGCGTTTACGCCTGGATGGGGATCCTGAAAAACAACGGCACGCTGAATAACTTTCTGATGTGGCTAGGGGTGATCGACCAACCGCTGGTGATCCTGCACACCAACCTGGCGGTGTATATCGGCATCGTTTATTCCTATCTGCCGTTTATGGTGTTGCCGATTTACACGGCGCTGATCCGGCTGGATTACTCGCTGGTGGAGGCGTCGCTGGATCTGGGGGCGCGGCCGCTGAAAACCTTCTTCAGCGTGATCGTGCCGTTGACGCGCGGCGGCATCATCGCCGGTTCGATGCTGGTATTCATTCCGGCGGTGGGGGAGTTCGTGATCCCGGAACTGCTCGGTGGGCCGGACAGCATCATGATCGGCCGCGTGCTGTGGCAGGAGTTCTTCAATAACCGCGACTGGCCGGTGGCCTCGGCGGTCGCCACCATCATGCTGCTGTTGCTGATCGTGCCAATTTTGTGGTTCCACAAACACCAGAACAAGGAAATAGGGGGGCAGGAATGAACAACTTGCCGGTAGTGCGTTCACCGTGGCGCATCGCCATCCTGACGATCGGTTTTACCTTCCTGTATGCGCCGATGCTGATGCTGGTGATCTACTCCTTCAACAGCTCCAAGCTGGTGACGGTGTGGGCCGGTTGGTCCACGCGCTGGTATACCGAACTGTTCCACGATTCGGCGATGATCAGCGCGGTGGGGCTCAGCCTGACCATCGCTGCCGCCTCCGCCACCGCCGCGGTGGTACTGGGGGCCATCGCCGCCGTGGTGATGGTGCGATTCGGCCGCTTTCGCGGTTCGACCGGCTTCGCGTTTATGCTGACCGCGCCGCTGGTGATGCCGGACGTGATCACCGGCCTGTCGCTGCTGCTGTTGTTCGTGGCGATGGGGCATGCCTTCGGCTGGCCGTCGGAGCGCGGCATGTTTACCATCTGGCTGGCGCATGTCACCTTCTGTACCGCTTATGTGGCGGTGGTCATCAGCTCACGTCTGCGCGAGGTGGATCGCTCGATTGAAGAGGCGGCAATGGATCTGGGGGCGCCGCCGCTGAAGGTGTTCTTCGTCATCACCTTGCCGATGATTGCGCCGGCGCTGATCTCCGGCTGGATGCTGGCGTTTACCCTGTCGCTGGACGATCTGGTGATCGCCAGTTTCGTCTCCGGCCCGGGCGCCACCACGTTGCCGATGCTGGTGTTCTCCAGCGTGCGCATGGGGGTGAATCCGGAAATCAATGCGCTGGCCAGTCTGATCCTGCTGGTGGTGGGCATCCTCGGCCTGATCGCCTGGTGGTTTATGGCGCGCTCGGAAAAACAACGATCGCGTGAATTGCAGCGGGCGGCCCGTAGCTGAATCGTAACAAACCTGCTATTTTTGCAATCAATAAGTATTGCAACTAACTACCTGACTTTACATGCGCCACCTGTATAGGTGGCGCGTCGTAGCGGAACACGGATATGTCAGACATGCTGAAAAGCGGGCAGGGAATGGGATCGACTTCGGATGCGCCGGTGCCGGTGATGGTGGCGGGCACCGCCATGGTGGCGATCAAGTGTATCAGCGTGGTGCTGCTGCTGGGCGAGCTGGGCGTCGACGGCGCGCAGGAATTCGTCAACACCAGCGCGCAGGCGTGGGATTCCACCTTTATCTTTCTGGCTGGCCTGATGCTGCTGTGCCTGCAAATCAGCTGCGGCTTTGCGGTGATGCGCGGCCGCAATTGGGGGCGCTGGGGCTATGTGGCCTGCCAGTGCATCGTGGTGCTTTACCTGCTGTTGGCCACCATCGGCAGCGTCTTCCCCGAGGTGTTCACCGTGGAGGGGGAAACCAGCGGCCAAATCCTGCACGTTCTGATCCTGCAAAAGATCCCCGACGCGGTGATCCTGGCGTTGCTGTTCGTTCCTGCCGCCAGCCGCCGCTTCTTCACCGCGCGCAAGTGAGATTTTAGGCGCGCGGAGTGGTAAACTCTGCGCCCTTAATTCGTCATCCTGAACTTCACGGTAATCTTCATGCATTGCGCTTTGTATACGGCGGGCACCTGCCGTTCCTGTCAGTGGCTGGAAAAGCCCTATCCGCAGCAACTGGCCGACAAACAGCATCACCTGCACTCGCTGTTGGCCGGGCGCGACGTCGCGCAGTGGCTGCAGCCGGCGGCGGGGGAACTGAGCGCATTTCGCAATAAAGCCAAGATGGTGGTCAGCGGCAGCGTGGAGCGCCCGCTGCTCGGCATGCTGCACCGCGACGGCACGCCGGTCGACCTGAGCGATTGCCCGCTGTATCCCGCCGGCTTTTCGCCGATGTTTGCGGTGCTGAAAAGCTTCATCGCCCGCGCCGGCCTGACGCCGTATAACGTGGCGCGCAAACGCGGCGAGCTGAAATACCTGCTGCTGACCGAAAGCACGCTCGACGGCGGCGTGATGCTGCGCTTCGTGCTGCGCTCGGAAACCAAGCTGGCGCAGCTGCGCGCCGCGCTGCCGTGGCTGCAGCAGCAGCTGCCGCAGCTCAAGGTGATCTCCGCCAATATTCAGCCGGTGCATATGGCGATCATGGAAGGGGAGCGCGAGATCGCGCTGACCGAACAGCAGGCGCTGGAGGAACAGTTCAATCAGGTGCCGCTGTTCATCCGCCCGCAAAGCTTCTTCCAGACCAACCCGCAGGTGGCCGCCGAACTGTATGCCACCGCCCGCGACTGGGTGCGCGCGCTGGGTATCGACAGCATGTGGGATCTGTTCTGCGGCGTCGGCGGTTTCGGCCTGCACTGCGCGCAGCCGCAAACGCGGTTGACCGGCATCGAAATCAGCGCGGAAGCGATCGCCTGCGCGCGCCAGTCAGCGCAGCGGTTAGGGTTGTTGCAGGTCGATTTTCAGGCGCTCGACTCCACCCGCTTCGCCACCGCCGAAGGCCAGGTGCCGCAGCTGGTGCTGGTCAATCCGCCGCGGCGCGGCATCGGCCAGGCGCTGTGCGATTATTTGAGCCGGATGGCGCCGGATTACATTCTGTATTCCAGCTGCAACGCCGAGAGCATGGCGAAAGATATCGAGATGTTGCCGGGATACCGCATCGAACGGGTGCAGCTGTTCGACATGTTCCCGCATACCGCGCACTACGAAGTGTTGACGCTGTTGGTGCGGCATTAAAGGCGCTTTTTGGCAGCCGTGTAAGCCGCTGAACGTTCGCGTTTGCCCACAGAAAGGACCAGAACCACGATCTCCGTCTCCATGATGCGATACACCAAACGAAAGCCTGAGGCTCTGAGTTTGATTTTGTAGCAATCAGGCAAACCGGCGAGTTTGTTGGCGGGGACGTGGGGATTAACCAACACGGATGCCAGCTTTTTTTTGAACTGTTCCCGGATCGCCGGGGACAGTTTTTTAAATTCCTTCAGTGCGTGTTCTTCGAATTCAAGCTTATAAGTCATCCAAATTGACCTTAATGCGTTTGCCGTTCATCCGTGAACGAACGATTTCAGCGAGTTCGAGATCTTCCAGGTACTCCGCGATCGCCTCCCAGGTTTCCGGAGAGACGTAATATCCCGAAATCTTACCGTTGGTCAGGACGGCGACTGGTTGCCCTTGTGCCTCTTTAAGGGCGGCGTTGGGCGATTTTTTAAAATCGCTGATGCTGACTGCGGAGTCGGCGAGAATGGGTTGAACCGTCATGATGTTATCCTTGATGCTAAATTCAGTATCAAATTTAGCACTAACCGGATGCGGTAGCAATCCGATGGAGCCGCCGAAGGAGGGCGACTCCACATGCGGACTTACTGCGGGAACCACTTGTCGTTGATGGCTTTGTAGGTGCCGTCGGCCTTGATGGCGTCCAGCGCGGCGTTCAGCTTGGCCAGCAGCGCCTGGTTATCCGGGCGCACCGCGATGCCGAGACCGGTGCCGAAGTATTGCGCATCGGTGATGTGCTCGCCGACCGGCGCCAGCTGCGGGTTGGTTTTCAGCCACTCGTTCACCACGGCGGTGTCGCCGAACACGCCGTCGATACGGCCGTTTTTCAGCTCCAGAATGGCGTTCTGGTAGCTGTCGTAAGAAACGGTGTTAATCTCCGGGTGCTTGTCCTGCATGTATTTCTGGTGGGTGGTGCCGTTTTCCATGCCGAGCTTTTTGCCTTTCAGATCCGCCAGCGAGCTGAACTTGCCTTTTTGCGCGATCACAATCGCCGAGTTGGCGTAGTAAGGTTGGGTGAAGGCGACCTGTTTGCTGCGCTCCGGCGTGATATCCATCCCGGAAATCACCGCATCGTATTTTTTGAATTTCAGCGCGGCGATCAGGCTGTCGAACGCCTGGTTGGTGAAGGTGCACTGCGCCTGCATCTGCTTGCACAGCGCGTTGGCCAGATCGATATCGAAACCGACGATCTGGTTGTTGGCGTCGAGCGATTCGAACGGCGGGTAGGTGGCGGAGGCGGCGAAGCGGATAGTCTCGGCCGCGGCGGCGTTAAAGGTCATCCCGGCCAACATCGTCGCGGCAAGCAGCAGTTTTTTCATGCGTAGAGCTCCTGTCTGGATCCTGAAAGTGATTATTCGCTATCGTTTGTTTTTACTGGTAATCGCCAGAGGTTTTTGTGCGAATGCCTGTTGTTAACCCTGCCACTGAGTGAATTAAAATGCAATATAAATGATTAAGTATTGCTTTGAGGGGTAAAAAAAGCCCCGCACAATGGCGGGGCTCATGGGGGCAGCGGCCTCAGTTGCGGCGCTCAAACGCCAGCGCGCGGCGCTCCACCAGTCGCATCAGCAGCGTCAGCAGGCCATTGACGCACAGGTACACCAGGCCGGCGGCGCCGAACACCATCACGTCGTAGGTGCGGCCATACATCAGCTGGCTGTAGCCCATCACTTCCATCAGCGTGATGGTATAGGCCAGCGAGGTGCTTTTGAACACCAGCACCACTTCGTTGGAATAAGACGACAGCGCGCGTTTGAAGGCGAACGGCAGCAGGATGAGCAGCGTCTGCCGGCGCGACATACCCAGCGCTTCGCACGACTGCCATTGCCCGGCGGGAATGGCGCGCACCGCGCCGTAGAACAGCTGCGTGGTGTAGGCCGCGCTGTTCAGCGCCAGCGCTATCATCGCGCACAGCCAGGGCTGCGACAGCAGGTTCCACAGCCACGGATAGTCGCGGATCGCCGGAAACTGACCGGGGCCGTAGTAGATCAGGAAGATCTGCACCAGCAGCGGCGTGCCGGTGAACAGCGTCACGTAGATCTTGACCAGCGGCGTCAGGATTGGCGTTTTCAGCGTCAGGATCACCGTCAGCAGCAGCGACAGCACCAGCGCGACGATCAGCGCGGCGACGGTCAGCGTCAGGCTGGTATGCAGCCCTTTGAGGATTTCCGGCAAATACTCAATCATCAGACCGGCCCCCGCTCAAAGCGCGTGGCGCGCAGCTCAATGCGTTTGATGACGTATTGGCTGAACAGCGTCACCAGCAGGTAGATGGCCGCCGCGATCACATACCAGGTAAAAGGCTCCTGGGTGCGGGTGGCGATGCTCTTGGTTTGCAACATCAGATCGTTCACGCTGATCAGCGACACCAGCGCGGTGTCTTTCAACAACACCAGCCACTGATTGCCGAGGCCGGGCAGGGCGTGGCGCCACATCTGCGGCATGATCAGGCGAAAGAAGATCGCCGCCTTACTCAGTCCAAGCGCTTGACCGGATTCCCACTGCCCCTGCGGCACCGCTTTGAGCGCGCCGCGCAGCGTCTGCGAGGCGTAGGCGGAATAGAGCAAGGCCAGGGCGATCACCCCGCACAGGAACGGGCTGACTTCGAAATTGTCGATCGCCAGCTGAATCGGCAGCTGGAACAGACCGAGGTTGAGGGTAAAGCCGTCGGAGAGCATCAGCAGCAGCTGCGACGAGCCGAAATAGATAAACAGCACCACCAGGATTTCCGGCAGGCCGCGCAACACGGTCACCCAAGCGGTGCCGAGCCAGCTGACCGCTTTCCAGCGGGACGATTCCCATACGGCGAACAGCATCGCCAGAATCAGCCCGAGGATCAGGGCGCAAACGGCAAGGCCGACGGTCATGCCGGCGGCGCTTGCTAAAGATTGTAATTCATTCATTTGGGCGTATTACTGCTGGAACCATTTTTTGTAGATGGTTTCATAGGTCCCATCCTGCTTGATCTTGTCCAGAGCGGCGTTGAACTTGCCCTGCAGATCGGTATTCTTCTGGCGCACCGCGATGCCGAGGCCGGTGCCGAAGTAGTCTTTGTCGGTCACTTTGGCGCCCACTGCCGCCAGCGCGTCATTCTGCTTCAGCCACTCGTTGACCACCGCGGTATCGCCGAACACAGCATCAACGCGGCCGTTCTTCAGATCCAAAATGGCGTTCTGGTAGCTGTCGTAAGGCACGGTGGTGATTTCCGGGTGCTTGTCGGTCAGGTATTTTTGGTGGGTGGTGCCGTTTTGCACGCCCACTTTCTTGCCTTTCAGCGCCGCCACGTCGGCGATTTTTCCTTTCTGCGCGATGAACAGCGCCGAGTTATCGTAGTAAGGCTTGGTGAACAGCACCTGCTTCTCACGCTCCGGCGTAATGTCCATGCCGGCCATCACCGCATCGAAACGCTTGAACTTCAGGCTCGGGATCAGGCTGTCGAACGCCTGGTTGGTGAAGGTGCACTCGGCCTGCATCTCTTTGCACAGCGCGTTGGCCAGATCGACATCAAAACCCTGAATTTTGTTGCCGGCGTCAATAAATTCAAATGGAGGATAGGAGGCTTCGGTAGCGAAACGGATGGTTTCGGCTGCGGAGGCGGAAACGCTGATGCCGGCCAGAACGGCGGCGATTATTAGTTTTTTCATCGCAAAATCCCCAAATTACAGCAAGTTAATTGTTAGTGTGATAAGTAGTTGGCAAACTCGGTGGTCCGTGGCTGCGCAAAGTGGCTGCTGTCGCCTTGCTCCACCACGTGGCCGTTTTCCATGTACACCACGCGGCTGGCGGTCTTGCGCGCCACTTCCACTTCGTGGGTGACGATCACCTGCGTGATGCCGGTGCCGGCCAGTTCGCGAATGATGCTGACGATCTGAGCGGTGATTTCCGGATCCAGCGCCGCGGTCGGTTCATCGAACAGCAGCACCTGGGGTTCCATCATCAGGGCGCGGGCGATCGCCACGCGCTGCTGCTGGCCGCCGGAAAGGTGCAGCGGGAAGCGATCGGCGAAGTCGGTCAGGCGCAGACGCTTGAGCAGCTTGTCGGCGCGCGCCATCGCCTGAGCCTTGGTCAGACCTAGCACGCGGCAAGGCGCCTCGATGAGGTTCTGAACCACGGTGAGGTGAGGCCACAGGTTGTATTGCTGGAAGACCATGCCGACGTTTTGACGCAGTTCGCGAATGGCTTTCTCGCCCGGCGCCTGTTTGAAGTCGAATTGGTTGCCGGCGATCTGCAGTTGGCCCGAACGCGGCATTTCCAGCAGGTTCAGCACCCGCAGCAATGAGCTTTTCCCGGCGCCGCTTGGGCCAAGCAGCACCAGGGTTTCCCCGGCTGGACAATCCAGCGTGATGTCAAACAGCGCCTGGTGAGCGCCGTAATAGCAATTGATACCGTTAAGTTGAATACTCATGCGCCAGAATTGAATAGACATTGATGCCGCAAATGTTAACTTCCGCAGAATACTTATGCAATCTTTGTGCGTTAAAATTTATGAGTGTGCGGCGGGACAGTAAAAGATTAGCACAAGATACCGCGACTCAAGCCGAGGGAGGGGATTTGTGGCGCAGGCTGTGATATCGGTAGCGAAATTTTTTCTATTGGATGAAATTTGAGCAACTAGCGGGCGGCGGGGATGACCGACGCGGCAAGCCCGCGTCGGCCGGGGAAGGCGGGTTACTGGTTTTCCAGCACCTGGCGCACGCTGCCGTTGGTGGCGTGCGCTGGAACATTCAGGTAGCGAATATCATCAACCACCCAGCAGGTGCCTTCGCGCACCATCAGCACTTCGTCTTGCCAGTTCACGGTGCTGTTGGCGTCTTTCTGGTAGCTCAGATCAACGCGCAGCGGGATGTTCTTCGCATCGGTGTTAGGAATGGTCGAGGCGCTGGCGACGGAGGCGTTGCTTGGCCCTTGCGCATTGCCGGAGAACAGATCGCCGGTTATCCGGTGCTTGCCCGGGTTTTGAGCGGCGCTGACCAGATCCTGATACAGCACTTTGCTCAGATAGGGCTGCAGCTGCGCCAGGCGGTTGCTGTCCGGCAGGCCGGCGCCCTGCTGGATGCGCAGGTCATAGAACTTTTGCGCGACCGTATCCGGGCCGCCTTCCACACAGCTGCCGCTGCGGGTGCCGATATCCTTGTATGCCGGTTCCACCGTGGTACAGGCACTCAGCAACAGCGCTAAGGGTAAAACAGCCGCAATCGTTTTTGTTTTCATCTTATTACCTTATGTGAAAGTCTCTACCATGAAGACCGATAGCTTACAGTATAAATGCGTTTTTTTGCCTTGCATTCGTACTGCGTGCCATTGATTAAGCGAACATAACGCCAATCTTCTGGTCATAGATACGTTGAATTAATCAAACAAGGAATTCTGATGCAGCTTTCAACTACCCCGACCCTGGAAGGGTTCACCATCACCGAATACTGCGGCGTCGTCACCGGCGAAGCGATCCTCGGCGCCAACATTTTTCGTGATTTCTTCGCCGGCGTGCGCGATATCGTCGGCGGCCGCTCGGGCGCTTATGAGAAAGAGCTGCGCAAGGCGCGCTTGATCGCGTTCGAAGAATTGGAAGATCAGGCGAAAGAGCTGGGCGCCAACGCGGTGGTCGGCATTGATATCGATTATGAAACCGTTGGCAAAGACGGCAGCATGCTGATGGTGACCGTCAGCGGCACCGCGGTGAAAGTCAGCCGCTAACGCCATTCCCCGCGCCCCGGCCGTTTCGCCGGGGCGACATCCTGTAGGTTCATCCCACCTTGTGCTGCTCGGCGATCGGGCGGTGTTCCTGCGGTTTCACCGGCGCCGGCGCTTGGCGATGCGGCATTGGCTGAACGGACGGCTGGTGGATCTGCGGCGCCGGGGCAGGATGCGGCATGATGCGCGCTTGCGGCACCGGTGCCGGGCGCACTAACGCCGGATGCAGCGTTGCGGCCGGTTCGAGCGCCCCCGGCTGAACGACGTGCGGCACTATCTGAACCTGGGGGGGCACGGCGGATGGATGCAGCGGCGCAGCATGCACGGCCATCGGCTCCTGCGCGTGGGGCGCCGCCGGCGCGGTATGCGTGAACGTCGGCATGCTCCTCGGTTGTTGCACATGGGGCGCGTTGACCGACTGTTGCACGTGCGGCGCGGCCGCTACCGGCTGGGTGTGCGCAAAGGTCGGCAGGGTCATCGGCGCATGGGCCGCAGGCGCGACACGCGGCTGCGCGTTAGGCGTCGGCGGGTTGAAATGCGGCGTCGGTGCGGCGGTCGTATTGTTGTAGTTATTCACTGTATGGATGCTGCGATTCACATTGTTCACGTTGTTATATTGGTTGATGTTGGTGACGCGATTCACCACGGTGGTGGAATGCGATACGTAGGGCGCATCGCGGTAGACCACCGGTTGGCGTCGATCGTCCCAGCGCATATCCCAGCTGTGCCAGCCGCTGTTGTGCTGATTGAACAATGAGGCGACCGCAATGCCGACACCGAAGCTGATCATGCCGGCCGCCAACATGTCGCCGCCGCTGTAGCCTGAAGGTTGATACCGATAGCTCGGATAAGCTGGGATCGGCGTGCCGTAGGCCACCCAGGGATCGTAATGCGGGACGTAAACCGTATCCGGCTGGCTGGGTTCGATGACGATGGTTTCGCCCGGCGCCGCCACCACGCGCTGGCGATAGGGCTGCTGCTCAACGTAACGGGTGGTGGGGGCCACGACGATGCGCTGCTGCGGGGTGTTTTTCAGCGTGCCTTGGCTGGCCGCCCGTTGACGCATCACCTGAATGGCGTTCATCACGTCGGTGGGATCGTTCAGGTAGGCGCTGCCCAGGGCGGTGGTCCAGGGGATGTTTTTCGCCATTTGATCGAGCACGTCGGGGAATTGCACCAGGCCGCGCACGCTGGGATCCCAAGGCTGAGCGTCGGCCGCGGAGCTGAGCGCCGCCGGTTGCAACCCGCGGTTTTGCGCCAGCCAGGCATCCGCGGCGCTGATTTGGTCAGGATAACCCGCGCCGGCCAACACCTGCGCCAGCAGCTTGTCGGGGAACAGCGCCACCGGGCTGACCAACTGGTACAGCTGGTCGGCGGTCAGCGGCGTATAGGCCGGCGCGCTCACATTGGCGGCGGATGCAGCCGAGGGCGGCGCGCTCCCGCCCATCGCATCGGCGACTTTTTGCCGATCGCAGCCGCTGAGCGGCAGCATGGCGGCACAGAGCAACCAGGACAGATAGCGTGGCGTGAACATGTTCGACTCCGCTCTTTCGGCGCAGATGATACTTTGAGACTATCATGGGCGGGAAAGGCCGCCAGTCGGGAGCAACACTCGCTTGCACATCGGCGTTGTCTGTCATTATTTCTCGACGAACGTGATGATTGGATACAGGTCAATCGCGTCGCGTTACATCTCTCACGGACGCCAATCAGGAGGATAAGTGAAAATTTGGCCAGGGATCATCGCCGCCGCGCTGTTGGCGGGGTGCCAAAATCCGCAGCAGGACACGCTCGTCGATCGCGGCGCTTACCAGCTCGAGACGCTGCACCAGGCGCAGGGCGCCGATCGGCGCATTCGCTTTTTGGTGATGCACTATACGGCGGAAGACTTTCATTCATCACTGAAAACGCTGACCGATGAACACGTCAGCGCGCACTACCTGTTGCCGGCTCATCCGCAGCGCGAACACGGCAAACCGACGGTGTACCGGTTGGTGCCGGAAGCGATGCGCGCCTGGCATGCCGGCGCCAGCGCCTGGCGCGGCCGCAGCAACCTCAACGACACCTCGATCGGCATCGAAATCGTCAACAAGGGGTTCACCCGCAGCATGCTGTTCACCCATTGGCAGCCTTATACGGCGGAGCAGATCGCCGTGCTGATCCCGCTGAGCCGTGACATCATCCAACGCTATGGCATCCAGCCGCAGGACGTGGTGGGGCACAGCGACATCGCGCCGCAGCGCAAACAGGATCCCGGCCCGCTGTTCCCCTGGCGGCAGCTGGCGCAGGCCGGCATCGGCGCCTGGCCGGACGAACGAGACGTGCAGCGTTTGCTGGCGGGGCGCGATCGCCATGCGCCGGTGCCGATGACGCCGCTGCTCGATAAGCTGGCGCGTTACGGCTACGCGGTTGATGCGTCATGGGATGCGCGGCAGCAGCGCAATGTGCTGGCGGCGTTTCAGATGCATTTCCGGCCCGACGATGTGCGCGGTGAGCCGGATGCAGAGAGTGAGGCGATTATCGATGCGCTGCTGGTGAAGTACGGCGCGTGGCGTTGATTACAGGCCGTGCAGTTTGCCGTGATCTTTCAGCCAGCGGGCGGTGCGCGCGATGCCTTCTTCCAGCGAGACGATCGGCTGATAGCCCAGCTCTTGCTGCGCGCGAGTGGTATCGAGCGTGAGGTCGAAGTTGAGTTTGGCGACGCCGTAGTGGGTCAACACCGGCTCCTTTTCGCTTTTGCTGCCCAGGCGCTCCATGCCGCGCGCCATCATGTCGAGCATCGGGTAGGGGACGGAGCGGATGCGACACTTCATGCCCAAATCGTCGATCAGCTGCTGCACCACGGTGCGAAGCGGACGCGGCTGCTGGTTGGTGATGTTGTAGGCGCGGCCGGACGGCGTGTCTTCTTTTAGCGTCGCCAGCCACATGGCGTGCACCGCGTTCTCCAGGTAAGTCATGTCCACCATCGCCGCGCCGCCGCGCGGCAGCAGCAGGTTGCCGTAGCGTTTGATCATTTGCAGCAGCCGCGGCAGCATCACCTTGTCGTGCGGCCCGAACAATCCCTGCGGGCGCAGAATGGTGAAATGGGTCTGCGGATTGGACAGCGCCAACTGCTGGATCACCTGCTCGCCGGCGGCCTTGCTGCGCGCGAACTCATTGGCGTAGCGCTGCGGGCGGAAGTCTTCGGTTACGTTGCGGTGATGGTGGTAATCGAAATAGATCGCCGGGGAAGAGATGTGAATGAACTGCGCCACGCCATAGGCCGCCGCCCATTCGCCGAGGCGGCGGGTGGCGCGGACGTTGGCCAGTTCGAAGGCTTCTTCGGTGCCCCAGGGCGAGGTAAAGCTGGAACAGTGCCACAGCACGTCGACGTCCGCCAGCATCGCCTTGGCCTGCGAAGAGATCAGGTTGGTGAGATCGGCATGAATGAACTCCGCGCCCATTTTTTCCAGCAGGCCGCCCATCGCCTGGTTGCGGCCGGTGGCGCGCACTTTGATGCCCTGACGGCGCAGATATTCAACGGCGTTACGGCCTAACCCACTGGTGGCACCGGTGACCAATACCTTCATAACGGACTCTATTCTCACCCAAAATCGGAATACCGGCGGGCGCTTGCGGCGCTCCCAGCAAATAAGATGCCATTCTTCCGTGATTTCGTGCGCTATGCAATCGGAAAGCCCCGAAGCACAGCGGCAAACTGTGCGGTTGATCGACAAATGAACGGCGTTCAGCGCTGTTGGCGGTCCAGGTTCTCGGCAAGCTCGGCGATGCGCTTCGCCATGCCGCGGAAAATGAACAGATGCGCGGGCATCATGGCGAACCAATACAGCAGCCCGCTGAAGCCGGCCGGATGCCACCAGGCGCGCACGTCCAGCGTGCGGCGATCGCCGCGATCGGTAATGGTGAAGCTCAACCGCCCCAGCCCTGGCGCCTTCATGCCGAACAGCAGCGCCAGTTGCCGCAGCGGTTTCAGCGTGATGACTTTCCAGCCGTCGATTTCGTCACCCAGCGCCAGGGTCGCGCGCGCCGGGCGGCCATAGACCACGCCGTTGCCGATCATGTCGTCCATGCGGGCGCGGATCCGCCACAGGATATTGGCGTAGAAATAGCCTTCTTCACCTCCCAGTTGCTGCACCGTTTGCCACAGCGCCTGGCTGCTGGCGGCGGTATTCAGCGCGCAACCGGCCTGTTTCGGGTAGTAGCCGTAGCCGGGGCGCCAGCGGGCCCGCGCCGCCGGATCGTAGCCCCAGTCGGCGGAATCGACCACCTCCAGTTCGCGCTGCAGCGTGGCGGTGACCGCCTGATCAAAAGTGTGCAGACGCTGCGGGATCAAGGCTTGCAGCGGCCGGCCGTCGGCGGGCAGATCGTGCTTCAGCCCCTGGATCAGCGCGCGGGCGATCGGCGTTGGCACCGAGGTGATCAGGCTGATGAACCACACCGAAATCAGCCGCGTCGGCAAGGGGATCGGGATCAGCCAGCGCCGTTTGCCGCTGATGGCGATAAAGCGTTGGAACATGTCCTGATAGCTGAGGTATTCCGGCCCGGCGACGTCGAAGATGCGGTGTTCCTCCGCCGGGTGCGCCAGCAGATCGGCCAGGTAAACCAGCAGGTTCTCCAGCGCCACCGGCGACGACTTCGAGCGCACCCAGCGCGGCGGCGTCAGCACCGGCAGGTTATAGACCATGTCGCGCATCACTTCGAACGCCGCCGAGCCGGGGCCGACGATGATGCCGGCGCGCAGCTCGGTCACCGGCACGCCGCTCTGGCGCAAGATCTCGCCGGTCAGGCGGCGGGCCTCCAGGTGCGGCGAACTGTCGTCGTTCGGCTGCAGCGCGCCGAGAAAGATCACCTGCTTGACGCCGGCATTGCGCAGCGCGTCGCGCAGATTTTCCGCCGCCTGGCGCTCCTTCTCGATAAAGTCGTCGCCGTCGCCCATCGCGTGCACCAGATAGTACAGCGTATCTATCTCCCACAGCGCCGCGCTCAGGGTGTCCGGGCGGTGCAGATCGACATACAGGCAGTTGACCTGCGGCCAGTTCTGCGCCTGCAGCCACTCGATGCGCCGCGCGGCGGCGGTAATCTGGTGCCCCTGTTCGATCAGGTGCGGGATCAGGTTCTGGCCTATATAGCCGCTGGCTCCAAGAACCAGTACGCGTTGGGGTGTCATCGGGCCGCCTTGTGCGGTGAAAGAATCGCAGAACGACAGGATGCCAAATTCAGGGTTTAAATGCACATTTTGTATGGGTATAAGCCGGTTGCATCCGCCGCGGCGCAGGTTCACACTACGCGCCCCTTATCGCACGAAAAAACGAATGCCATGAAGCTCAATGTGATTTGTTACGCCCTGCTGGGCCTGGCGCTGATCGCCAGTTTTTTCTCGCCGCATCCGGTGTGGATGGGGTTGCTGCTGGCGAACCTGCTGACGTTTCTGATCTACGGCGGCGATAAGCTGGCGGCGCGCAAGGGATGGCGACGAGTGCCGGAGGCGACGCTGTTGCTGTTCGGCGCGCTGGGCGGGTGGTTGGGCGCGCTGCTGGCGCAGCAGCTGTTTCGCCACAAAACCCAGAAACAGCCGTTTAAAACCTGGTTCATCCTCAGCGTGGCGCTCAATCTGGCGGCGGTGCTGGGGCTGTGGTACTGGGTTTACGGCCGCTGGATCTTCTGATTACAGCAGCAGCGGCAGAGTCGCGCTGGCGGTGGTCTGCATCGCCTGAGCGTAGGCGGGATCGCGCTGAGTCAGTTCGGCGATCATCAACTCCACCAGCAGCATGGCGCCGACCTTGGCCGGCAGGGCGCCAGCGGTCAGCGGCCCTTCCGGTTTGGCCGCCACCAGCAGCGTATCCGCCATCTTGGCCAGCGGGCTGCGTTGGGTATTGCTGACGGCGATCACGCGTGCGCCGCGCCCTTTGGCCAACGTCACCGCATGCAGCACGTCTTTGGTTGAGCCGGAGCTGGAGATGACGATCAGCAGATCCCGCTCACTCAGCGAGGCTGCATTCATCGCCGCCCGGTGCATGTCGCTGAACAGCTGCGCCGGTTTGCCGAGGCGCAACAGCTTGTAGTGCAGGAAGTCGCCGATGATGGCGCTGGCGGCGACGCCGTAAATCTGCACCGAAGCGCAACGTTGCAAGCTGTCCGCCGCCTGTTGCAGCGCCTGCGGATCCAACAGCGCGCCGGTATCCCGCAGCGCCTGTACGCTCTCTTCCACCAAATTTTCCGCCGCGCTTTGGCGCGTCGCCGCTTCCGGCTGGCTTTGTTGCAAGCTGAGGGCCAGCGCCATTTTAAATTCGGTATAGCCTTTGCAGCCGAGATGGCGGCACAGCCGCGTGACGCTGGCTTCGCTGGTGGCGCTTTCACGCGCCAGTTCGGTGATGGTCAGGTAAACGGCGCGGGAGGGCTCCGCAAGAAGATAGTTGCCGAGCTTTTGCAGCGTGGGGCTGTACCCTGCCAAATCCTGCCGCAGCCGCAATAACAAGTTGCCTGTATTCATCACGTTACCTTTCTGAGTATTCCCGTTTCTATTGTGGCGGAAAGACGCCGCGGCTCGCCAGTGAAATCGACGGATTGTGAAGCCGATCATCGTTATGAATAAATTTTTCATTAAAAATATTATTTTGTGGTAAAAATTTTCATCATAAAAATGATATCGGGGGAAAATTTATGTCAACACCAGAATTGCCGCGCTCCGGCGGCTGGTTCGAAAAAGCCCAGCTGTTCGGCAAATCGTTCATGCTGCCGATCGCCGTGCTGCCGGCGGCTGGTCTGCTGTTGGGGATCGGCGGTGCGCTATCCGATCCCAATACCGTCGAGGCGTATCCCTTCCTCGATGTCGGCTGGTTGCAAAGCATATTTACCGTGATGGCCAGTGCCGGTGCTATTGTGTTCGCCAACCTGGCGGTCTTGTTCGCGGTCGGCGTGGCGGTGGGGCTGGCCAAAAGCGACAAGGGCACGGCGGGGCTGGCCTCGCTGATCGCCTATCTGGTAATGAACGCCACCATCAATGCGCTGTTGAAAATCAACGGCACGCTGGCCACGCAGAACGCGGGCGCGGTGGGGCAGGGAACGATTCTCGGGATCCAGACGCTGGAGACTGGGGTGTTCGGCGGGGTGGTCATCGGTTTGGTGACCTGGTATCTGCACGGCCGCTATAACAAGATAGCGCTGCCACCGTTCCTGGGTTTTTTTGGCGGCTCGCGCTTTGTGCCGATCGTCAGCTCACTGGCGGCGATGGCGGTCGGTGCCCTGATGACGGTGGTGTGGCCGCATTTCCAACAGTTGATCTTCGGCATGGGCGGGCTGGTAGACGCCAGCGGCTATCTCGGTACCTTTATCTACGGCTTCGTATTGCGCATGCTCGGGCCGTTCGGCCTGCATCACATCTTCTATCTACCGTTTTGGACCACCGCGCTTGGCGGCAGCGAAGTGATCAACGGACAGCTGGTGGAAGGCACACAGCGCATTTTTTTCGCCCAGTTGGCCGACCCGAATACACAGCAGTTCTACATTGGCACGGCGCGTTTCATGTCCGGCCGTTTTATCACCATGATGTTCGGCCTGGTCGGTGCCTGCCTGGCGATGTACCAGAGTGCGCGTCCCGAGAACCGCAAACGCGTCGGCGGACTGTTGCTGTCGGCTGCGCTGACTTCGTTTCTGACCGGCATCACCGAACCTATCGAATTCTCGTTCCTGTTTGTCGCACCGGCGCTGTACGTGGTGCACGCGCTGTTCGACGGCCTGGCGTTCATGATCGCTCACATCCTGCATATCACCATCGGCCAGACGTTCTCCGGCGGCTTTATCGATTTCATGCTGTTCGGCGTGCTGCAGGGCGAAGCGAAAACCCACTGGATGTACGTCCCGCTGGTCGGTGTGCCTTGGTTCTTACTGTACTACTTCACGTTCCGTTTCCTGATCCTGCGCTTCAACTTTAAAACGCCGGGGCGCGAGGCGGAAGCTGCGCCGGAAGCGGTGATGACGGGCACCGAACGCTCGCAACAGGTGCTGGCAGCGCTGGGCGGCAAAGAGAATATCGTCGAACTGGATTGTTGCGCCACGCGATTGCGCGTGACGGTGAAACAGAGCCGGCTGCTGGACGAAAGCGGGCTGAAAGCCAGCGGCGCACGGGCGGTTATCGTTCGCGGCAACGGTGTTCAGGTGATCTACGGCCCGCAAGTCACCATCATTAGAAACGAAGTCGAGGAGTTGTTGGATTTATGACGCTTTCCATTTTACAGCAGATTGAGGGGCGCCTGGTGGTGTCTTGCCAGGCGCTGGACGACGAGCCGCTGCACAGCGATTTTATCATGTCGCGCATGGCGCTGGCGGCCGAGCAAGGCGGCGCGGCGGCGATCCGCGCCAACGGCGTCGAAGACGTTAAAGCTATCATGCGCACGGTGGCGCTGCCGGTCATCGGCATCATAAAGCGCGATTATGCGGGCAGCGACGTGTATATCACGCCGACCCTGCGCGAAATCGATGCGTTGATGGCGGCGGCGCCGCAGATGATCGCGCTGGACGCCACCGGCCACCCGCGGCCGGGGGAGTTGCAGCTGGCCGCGTTGGTCGCCGCGATCCGCGCCAGGTATCCCCGGCTGTTGCTGATGGCGGACATCGCCACCCTGGAGGAGGCGCAAGAGGCCGCCAGGCTGGGCTTCGACTGTGTGGGCACCACGCTGTACGGCTATACCGCTGAAAGCCGGGGCGCCCGACTGGCGGATAACGATTTCGGCTTTCTGCGTGCGGTACTGGCGGCGGTATCGGTGCCGGTCATCGCTGAAGGCAATGTCGAAACGCCGGCGATGGCCGCGCGCTGTCTGTCGCTGGGGGCGCATGCGGTGGTGGTAGGGGGCGCCATTACCCGCCCGCAACAGATCACCCGCCGCTTTGTCGACGCCATCGGCGGGCGATAAGAGACTTCCCGGCGCACCGGGAGGGGAAATCAGGCGTGCTGCTGAAGAAACTCCCGCCACAGTTCGACCACCCGCTGCAGATCCTGACGGCTGACGTCGAGGTGGGTCAGAATGCGCGTCAGCGGGCCACTGCTGATCAGCACGCCGCGTTCGCGCATCCACGGACCGAATTTGGCCGCCAGCGCCGGCGGTTGGCGCAGGTACAGCACGTTGGTCTGCGCGCCGGGAGCGGCGATCTCCACGCCGATCTGCCGCAGCTGTTGCTCCAGCCAGACCGCGTTGTCATGGTCTTCGCGCAGCCGCGCAACGTTATGCTCCAGCGCGTAGAGGCCGGCCGCCGCCAGGATGCCGGCCTGACGCAGCCCGCCGCCGGTCATCTTGCGCCAGCGCAGCGCGCGCTGAATGAAGGCCTCGCTGCCGCACAGCAGCGATCCGACCGGCGCGCCCAACCCTTTCGACAGGCAAATGGTGAAGGTGTCGCAGTATTGCACGATCTCTTTCAGCGGCAGGTTCAGCGCCACGGCGGCGTTGAAGATGCGCGCGCCGTCGATATGCAGCGCCAGCTGCCGCTCGCGGGTAAACTGCCACGCCTGCTGCAGGTAGGCCTGCGGCAGGACTCGGCCGCTGATGGTGTTTTCCAGGCTCAGCAGCCGGGTGCGGGCGAAGTGGATATCGTCGGGTTTGATGGCGGCGGCGAGCTTGTCCAGCGGCAGCGTGCCGTCGGCGTCGGCCTCGATCGGCTGCGGCTGAATGCTGCCCAGCACCGCTGCGCCGCCGGCTTCGTATTTGTAGTTGTGCGCCTGCTGGCCGACCAGGTATTCATCGCCGCGCTGGCAGTGGCTCAGCAGCGCCACCAGGTTGGCCTGGGTGCCGCTGGGCAGAAACAATGCCGCTTCTTTGCCTGACAGGCGCACCGCCTCGGCCTCCAGCGCGTTGACCGTCGGGTCATCGCCGTAGACGTCGTCGCCGACCTCTGCCTGAGCCATCGCCTGGCGCATGGCGGCGCTGGGGCGGGTAACGGTGTCGCTGCGTAGATCGATAAGCATAGGGTTCCTGGAATATAAGGGAGAGGAAAAGGGTACATGGCATCATATACCCTTTATTTCACCGGGGCAGCTTGCTTAGCGCAGCCAGTTGGTTTTCGCCAGTTCGACCACTTCGTCGCCGCGGCCGTTGATGATGGCGCGCAGCATGTACAGGCTGAAGCCTTTCGCCTGTTCGAACTTGATCTGCGGCGGCATCGCCAGCTCTTGCTTGGCGGTGACCACGTCCAGCAGCGCCGGGCCGGGGTGCGCCAACATCTCCTGCAGCGCGCCGTCCAGATCGGAGGCTTTTTCCACGCGGATGCCCTTGATGCCGGCGGCGTTGGCGATCGCCGCGAAGTCCGGATTATGCAGATCGGTGCCGTCGGTCAGGTAGCCGCCGGCCTTCATCTCCATCGCCACGAACCCCAGCACGCTGTTGTTGAACACCACGATTTTCACCGGCAATTTGAGCTGCGCCAGCGACAGGAAATCCCCCATCAGCATGGTGAAGCCGCCGTCGCCGCACATGGCGATCACCTGTTTATCCGGCGCGGTGGCCTGAGCGCCGATCGCCTGCGGCATGGCGTTGGCCATCGAACCGTGGTTGAACGAACCGAGCAGGCGGCGCTTGCCGTTCATTTTCACGTAGCGGGCGGCCCACACCGTCGGCGTGCCGACGTCGCAGGTGAAGATGGCGTCGTCGCTGGCATAGTGGCTGAGCTGCTGCGCCAGATATTGCGGGTGGATCGGCTGGTCGTCGTTGGCGGTCGCCAGCCCGTCGAGATCCTTGCGCGCGTTGCGGTAATGCTCCAGCGCCTTGTCGAGGAACGCCCGGTCACGCTTCGGTTCCAGCTGCGGCAGCAGGGCGGTGAGGGTGGTGTGGATATCGCCCACCAGCGCCATATTGACCGGGCAGTGCGCGCCGATGCTGCCGGGGTTGATGTCGATCTGAATGATGTTGGCGTTGGTGGGGTAGAACGCGCGATAGGGGAACTGGGTGCCGAGCAGCACCAGCGTGTCGGCGTTCATCATCGCGTGGTAGCCGGAAGAGAAACCGATCAGCCCGGTCATGCCGACGCTGTAGGGGTTGTCCCATTCGATATGCTCTTTACCGCGCAGCGCGTGCACCACCGGCGCCTGCAGCAGCTCGGCCAGCTTGACCACTTCATCGTGCGCGCCGGCGCAGCCGCTGCCGCACATCAGGGTGATGTTCTTCGCCTTGTTCAGCGTTTCCGCCAGCTTGTTCAGCTCGCTCATCGGCGGTTGCACCAGCGGCAGCGCCGGGGTATGCCAGGTCAGGGTCGCGTCTTCCGGCGCCATGCGCAGCGCCACGTCGCCCGGCAAGACCACCACCGAGACGCCGCGATTGAGGATCGCCTTGCGCATGGCGATCTCCAGCACGCGCGGCAGCTGTTCCGGGTTGGAAACCAGTTCGCAATAGTGGCTGCATTCGCGGAACAGCTCCTGCGGATGGGTTTCCTGGAAGTAGCCGCTGCCGATTTCGCTGGAAGGGATATGCGCGGCGATCGCCAGCACCGGCACATGGTTGCGGTGGCAGTCGAACAGGCCGTTGATCAGGTGCAGGTTGCCGGGGCCGCAGGAACCGGCGCACACCGCCAACTGGCCGGTAAGCTGGGCTTCGGCGCCGGCGGCGAAGGCGGCCACCTCTTCATGGCGGGTGCCCAGCCATTCGATGGTGCCCATGCGGTGCAGGCTGTCGCTCAGGCCGTTGAGCGAATCGCCGGTCACGCCCCAAATGCGTTTTACGCCGGCTTGATCCAGCGTTTTGGCGATCAGTGTGGCTACGGTTTGCTTCATGGTTCCCCCAAACAAGGTTTGAAAAACGATGTGTACTCGATCCGGTGAGTGGCAGCAGAACAACTGCAAGCATAGCTTACCGGCGGTGGACGAGATGCGGTCAGGAAGGGTAAAGAGCGTAGGACGGGGAAAAGTGTAACCGGGCCGGCCGCGGGGAGCTTGCCGATAAATGCCCCATCGCGGTGATGGGGCTATAGGGGATCACGCCAATGTGACGTCGCCCTGCAGCCGGCAACTGCAGGCCAGCACGTAGCCCTGCGCGATTTCTTCCGCGCTCAGCGTCATGGTGCTGGTGGTGGTGTAGTCGCCCTCGAGGATGCGGGTTTTGCACGAGCCGCACACCCCGGCGCGGCAGGCGGCGTTGACCGGCAGGGCATGGGCCTCCATCGCCGCCAGCAGCGTGCTGCCGACCGGCACGCGGAATTCGCGCAGCGGGCGGGCGGCGCGCAGCGTCAGCCCTTCGGTGGCGTTGGCCTGCGCCGTCGGCGTGTGGAACAGCTCTTTATGGAAACGCTCGGCCGGCACGCCGAGCCGGCGGCAAAGCAGCTCCACCTGATCCATGTAGGGCGCGGGGCCGCAGGTCATCACCGTGCGTTCGGCGATATCCGGCGCCGCCTGCCGCAGCGTCTGCTCATTGATGCGGCCGCTGAGGTAGCCGGGTTGCAGATCCTGCTCGGCCATCAGCGTCAGGCGCAGCTGCGGATGGGCGGCGCACAGCGCGCGCCATTGAGCGGCGAAAATCGTGTCGGCGGGGGTGCGCACGTTAACGATCGCGGCGATATCGCAGGCCGGGCGGTTGGCGGTCAGCCAGCGGCACATCGAGACGATCGGCGTCACGCCGCAGCCGGCGGCCAGCATCAGATAACGATCGGCCGGGTGGCGCTCGCAGCTGAATTCGCCCTGCGCGTCGGACAGCCACAGCGTGTTGCCGGGCTTGACCTCTTGCGTCAGCCAGCGCGATCCGACGCCGTCCGGCAGGCAGCGCACGCTGATGCTGAGAAAGCGGCTCTGGCCGGGCGAGGAGGAGAGCGTATAGGCGCGCAGCGTCTCCTCGCTGTTGCGGATGCTGACCAGCGCGAACTGGCCGGCCTGGTAAGGATAGAAAACGTCGCAGATCAGGTTCAGCGTCCAGACGTCGGCGGTTTCACGCTGGATGGAATGCACCTGCATGCGGTTCGGGCAAAGCGGAGTGGGTTGAGTCATCGGGGCACCTCAAAAAACAAAGGGGCCGGCGCAGGCGGCCCCATAACGTAACGGCATCAGGCGAGCAGCGCTGCGATATCCTGCTCGACGGTGGTGATCGGACGCAGGCCGAATTTCTCGTTGAGGATCGCCATCAGATTGTCGGTCAGGAAGCCCGGCGCGGTCGGGCCGGTGACGATGTTTTTCACCCCCAGCGACAGCAGCGTCAGCAGAATGACGATCGCCTTCTGTTCAAACCACGACAGCACCAGACTCAGCGGCAGCTCGTTGACGCTGCAGCCGAGCGTGTCCGCCAGCTTGACCGCCAGCATGATGGCGGAGTAGGCGTCGTTGCACTGGCCGACGTCCAGCAGGCGCGGCAACCCCTCCAGCGTGCCGAAGTCCAGCTTGTTGAAACGGTACTTGCCGCAGGCCAGCGTCATGATCAGGCAGTCTTGCGGCACGGTGCGGGCGAAGTCGGTGAAGTAGCTGCGCTCGTCGCGGCTGCCGTCGCAGCCGCCGACCAGGAAGACGTGGCGCAGTTTTTTCTGCGACACCAGATCGATCACCGTATCGGCGGCGTTCAGCAGCGTCTGGCGGCCGAAGCCGACGGTGATCAGGTGCTCGATCTCGGTATAAGGGAAACCGTTCATGCCCTGGGCCTGGCGGATCACGGCGCCGAAGTCGTCGCCTTCCAGATGATTGACACCCGGCCAGCCGACGATGCTGCGGGTCCAGATGCGATCGCCGTAGTTGCCGACGTTAGGATCGATGATGCAGTTGGAGGTCATCACGATCGGGCCGGGGAATTTGGCGAATTCCGTCTGCTGGTTCTGCCAGCCGCTGCCGTAGTTGCCCACCAGATGCTTGAATTTTTTCAGTTCCGGATAGCCGTGCGCCGGCAGCATTTCACCGTGGGTGTAGACGTTGACGTTTTGTCCTTCGGTTTGCTCGAGCAGCATGCGCAGATCTTTCAGATCGTGCCCGGAAATCAGGATGGCTTTCCCGGCCACCGGGCGCACGTTGACCGCGCTGGGCTGCGGATCGCCGTAGGCCTGGGTTTCACCGCGATCGAGGATCGCCATCACGTTGAAGTTCATCTTGCCGATGCCCATGGCGTTGTTCAGCAGGGTGTCGACGTCGCGCGGCCGGGTGCCGAGCCAGGCCATAAAGGCGTGGTAGTCGGCATAGAGTTGCTCGTCGAACTGGCCGAGCACGTGTGCGTGTTCCATATAGGCCGCCGCGCCTTTCAGGCCATACAGGCACAGCAGGCGCAAACCGTGTACGTCGTCGCCGACCTCGGCCTTGTCGCTGTCGAGGGCAAACTGCGCCGCCTGTTGCAGCAGCGCAGGCATATCGTCGCCGGCCAACTGCAGCGCCGCCATCGGGTGATCGACGCGCACGCCGGCATCCAGCAACCGGCAACGGGCGGCCAGCGAGTCGCGCAGCAGCAGAGTTTCCCGCGCGTAGCCGATGATGCGCTGGGAATCGAAGTTGACGTTGGTCAGGGTGGAGAAGAAGGCGCGCGGGGCGAAGCTGTCGATCTCGTGGTCGACGATGCCCAGCGAACGCGCCTGCAACGCCCAGGCGGAGAGGCCCTGCAGCGCCGCCACCAGCAGATCCTGCAGGTCGGAGGTTTCCGCCGTTTTGCCGCACATGCCCTGAGCATACGCGCAGCCGTTGCCTGCCGGGGTACGGATGGTTTGTTCACATTGCACACAGAACATAGTCGCTTCCTTTTATTTTAAAGTTGCATTTGTAATGCTTATTTAAAAGCATAGATCGGCGATCGGGGTTGCAAAAGGCTTTTGTGCGACTACTGCGGGCAAGTTTGATTTAGCGCAATTTTGCCGTGCGGATGGGAATTATTACGCTTTGGGGGCCGGGGGCCCCCAAGGGAAAGGATCAGGAGAACAGGGCGATCAGCACCGGCGCCAGCAGGCTCAGCAGGAAGCCGTGGACGATGGCGGGGGGCACCATGTCCAGTCCGCCGCTGCGCTGCAGCACCGGCAAGGTGAAGTCCATCGAGGTGGCGCCGCACAGGCCGAGGGCGGTGGAGCGGCTGCGGCGCACCAGCGTCGGGATCAGCATGATCGCCACCAGCTCGCGCGCCAGATCGTTGAAGAACGCGGCGCTGCCCATCACCGGGCCATAGGCGTCGGTGATCAGAATGCCGGACAGCGAGTACCAGCCGAAGCCGGAGGCCATCGCCAGCCCGGCCTTGACCGGCAGCCCCAGCAGCTGCGCCGCCAGCGCGCCGCCGGCCAGCGACGCGACGGTCACCACCAACGCCACCAGCGTGCCGCGGCGGTTGAGCACGATCTGGCGCAGCGTCATGCCGCTGTTGCGCAGCTGAATGCCGACCAGCAACAGCAGGAAGATCAGCGCATATTCGCTGCCTTTATGGGCGAACTGCAGCCATTGCCACTGCGTCAGGCCGAGCAGGAAGCCGCCGAGCACCACGCCGCACAGCTTGAGCGACTCCAGCGCCATGTGCACGCGCGAAGGCAGCTTTTCCTGTTTATGGCTGCTGCGCCACGGCATGCGCCGCTCCAGCAGCGCCAGCAACAGCAGATTGGCGCAGAGAATGCAGAAGAAGAACACCGCGCTGTACTGGAAGATCAGCACCAGGTTGCTGCTGAGATCTTCCATAAACGCCAGGCTGATGCCCATGAAAAACAGGATCACGTACACCATCCAACTGAGCAGCCGGTTGATCAGCACCAGCAGCGGGCGATGGCGTAAGGGAATGAGGTAACCGACAATCAGCGGTAACAGAATAATCAACAGTCCTGAGTACATGGTGCAGCTTGTGTCCTTGAGTTTTGAGGCGCGCCGAACGGCGGCGAGGAGCACACGCTAACCAAAAGCCCGGCCGGAGTAAAGCTGCAGATTTGACGCTGTCCGCTTGACCTGCAAGGGGTTTTTTGACCATGCTCTGTGAAGGTCGCCTCATTGAAGAGGCGACGGCGCGCACGGGAGGCGGCGGATGTTCTTGGAGCGTATCGAAATTGTAGGTTTTCGCGGCATTAATCGGCTGTCGCTGATGCTGGACGACAACACGCTGTTGCTCGGCGAAAACGCCTGGGGTAAATCCAGCCTGCTGGATGCGCTGACGCTGCTGCTGGCGCCGGAGCAGAAGCTGTATCGGTTTGAGGCGCACGATTTCCATTTCCCCCCCGGTGAAGAGTCAGCCAAAGAGCGCCACCTGCAGGTGGTGTTCACCTTCTGCGAAAAAGACATCGGCCATGCGCACCTGCCGCGCTATCGCCACCTGACGCCGCTGTGGGTCAAGGGCGAAGATGGCCTGAGCCGCATTCATTACCGCTGCGAGGGCGAGCTGGCCGACGACGGCACGGTGTGCACCTGGCGCGGTTTTCTCGACGCCGACGGCAACGCCTTTCAACTGCACCATATCGAACAACTGGCCCACGCCATTATCCGGATCCATCCGGTATTGCGCCTGCGCGACGCGCGCTTTATTCGTCGTCTGCGCCCCAGCAGCCTCGGCGATGAACGCAAACCCGATACCCAGGCGCTGGCGCAGCAGTTGGATCAACTGACGCGCGAGCTGGTGCGCAATCCGCAGAAGCTGACCAACGGTGAGCTGCGCCAGGGGCTGGCGGCGATGCAGCAACTGCTGGAGCACTATTTCGCCGAGCAGAGTTCGCAGGTGACGCGGCCGCGCCGCCGCGGCGGTGAACCGGAGCAGGACGCCTGGCGCGCGCTGGACGGCATCAACCGCATGGTGGCCGAGCCGAACAGCCGCAGCATGCGCCTGATCCTGCTGGGGATGTTTTCCACCCTGCTGCAGGCCAAGGGCGACGTCAAGCTGGATCCCCATGCCCGGCCGCTGTTGCTGGTGGAGGACCCGGAAACTCGCCTGCACCCGATCATGCTGTCGGTGGCCTGGGGGCTGCTCAATCAGCTGCCGCTGCAGCGCATCACCACCACCAACTCCAGCGAACTGGTGTCGCTGGTGCCGGTGGAGCACGTCTGCCGGCTAGTGCGCGAGTCGGGGCGGGTTGCGACCTACCGTCTCGGGCCGCGCGGGCTGAGCGCCGAAGACGGGCGGCGCATCGCGTTTCACATCCGTTTCAACCGGCCGTCGTCGCTGTTCGCCCGCTGCTGGCTGCTGGTGGAAGGCGAGACCGAAGTGTGGCTGCTGAACGAGCTGGCGCGCCAGTGCGGCTATCATTTCGAGGCGGAAGGGGTGAGGGTCATCGAATTCGCCCAGTGCGGCCTGAAGCCGCTGCTGCGCTTCGCCCGCCGCATGGGCATCGAGTGGCATGCGCTGGTGGACGGCGACGAGGCAGGCAAAAAGTACGCCAATACCGTGCGCAGCCTGCTGGACAATCATGAAGACAACGAACGCGATCGGCTGACCGCGCTGCCGGCGCCGGACATGGAGCACTTCATGTTCCGCGAAGGGTTCGGCCCGGTTTATCACCGAATGGCGTCGGTGCCGCTCAACGCGCAGATGCCGGTGCGCAAGGTGATCCTGAAAGCGGTTCACCATTCGTCGAAACCGGATCTGGCGATTGAGGTCGCGATGCAGGCCGGCGAATGGGGCACGGACTCGGTGCCGCCGCTGCTGAAGAAAATGTTCTCACGGGTAATCTGGCTGGCGCGCGGCCGGGCGGACTGACAGCCCGCCGGGCGTCATCGGGCGCAGAAATGCGCCGCCAATTCCTGTTCCAGCGCGTCCAGCAGCTGATAGCGACGGCGATACTCGGCGCGCTTCTTGCTGGCAATCTCTTCGATAGGTTTGCGGGCGATGCGCTCGGGCAGCAGGAAATAGCCGCTGTCGAGCGGTTTGGCGCCCATCGACAGCCAGAACTGATCGTAATCGGCGTGCAGTTGGCCCTTCTTCTTACTCTGGTAACGCCAGTTTTGATAGATATGGGTGGCATTGCCGACGGCTACAATCTGGCGGATGCCGAGATGCCGCGCCAGCGTGCAAATGCCTTCCAGCACCAGCCGTTTAGGGAACAGACCGTGACACTCCTTGGTGGTGTGCTGGATCTCGGCGTGCGGCACCTCATGGTTCGCGCCCTGCAGGCCGCCGATGAACAGCGTCGGCTGCTGCTGATAATGCATCAGCGCAAAGGTGATTTCCGCCAGCATCACGCCGTTGGCGTTGCGCAGCAGCAGCGTGGCTTCCCCTTCCTTATTCAGTTTGTCGATCGCCGCCAGTTCCAGCGCGATCGGCGCTTCGTTTTTGCCCATCGCGCGGGCCAGCACGAAAGGCTGTGGGCCGAGGTGGCCGAGACGCATCTTCAGCGGCATGCGCTGCACGATGAGATCGTAATGATCGCGCAGGGCGAACAGGCATTCGATCTTGCTCATGTTGGCCGCCAGGTAGGGGCGATGCAGCTTGCACGGCAGGTTCGGCTGCGCGCTCAGGATCTCCTCCCGCAGCGGGTTGCTGGCCAGGGTGCTGAGCAGGCCGCTGGTGGTGCGCCAGTTGAGCAGCGAACGGCCGAGAAACTTCAGGCGAAACGAGGTTTTTTTCCAGGCGTTGCTCGGTGCCTTTTCGCCATTGATCAGCGCCGTCATCAGTTGCCAGCCGTTAAGCGGCCGGGCGGAGGCGAGTGGGTAGCTGAGCTGTGACATGATGAAATCCTTGGCTGTGTTGAATGGCGTTATTTCATCAAGGTTTCACTAAACGGGAGTTCAATGCTGAACTGTAACCAGGCGTGTCTCCACATTGTGTTGAGCTAAGGTTTAGTTATTCCCTACGTTGCATGCTAATTTAGCTCCGCCGCCGCAATGGGCGGTTGATATTCACAAGCACAGGCAGGTCCATTTTGACAGGGTTTAAAGGACATAAACGCCGCTGGATACTCGTTCTGGCGGTGATTGCGGCGATTGCCGCGGCGGCCGTTTGGCACTTCCGCCATCCGGCGCCGACCGATTTCAAAACGGTGAAGGTCACAAAACGCGATCTGCAGCAGAACGTGTTGGCGACCGGCCAGCTGGACGCGGTGCGCAAGGTTGACGTCGGCGCGCAGGTCAGCGGGCAGTTGGAAAAACTGTATGTCGAGATCGGCGACAAGGTGAAAAAAGGCCAGTTGCTGGGGGTTATCGATCCGCAACAGGCGCAGAACAGCATTCGCGAAGGCGAGGCGACGCTGCGCGAACTGCATGCGCAACTGCTGCAGGCGCAGGCCGAACAGCAACTGGCGGCGGTCACGCTGCAGCGCAACCAGGCGCTGGCCAGGCTGCAGGCGGTGTCGCGTCAGGATCTGGATCAGGCGGCGACGCAGTTGGCGGTGAAGAAGGCGCAGGTGGGCACCATCAATGCGCAGATCGCGCGGAATCAGGCCAGCCTGGACACCGCCAAGATCAACCTGGCCTACACCCGCATCGAAGCGCCGATGGATGGCGACGTGGTGCAGATCACCACGCTGCAGGGCCAGACGGTGATCGCGGCGCAGCAGGCGCCGAACATTCTGACGCTGGCGGATCTCGGCACCATGCTGGTGAAGGCGCAGGTGTCGGAGGCCGACGTCATTAACCTCAAGCCAGGTCAGAAGGCCTGGTTCACGGTGCTGGGCGATCCGACCCGGCGCTTCGACGGCGTGCTGAAAGACATTCAGCCGACGCCGGAAAAGGTCAACAACGCCATCTTCTATTATGCGCGTTTCGAAGTGCCCAACCCGGAAAGGCTGCTGCGCTTGCAAATGACGGCGCAGGTGCATATTCAGCTGGCCGGCGTCCAGCAGGCGCTGGTGATCCCGCTGGCGGCGCTGGGCGATCAGATCGCCGACAATCGCTACCACGTCTCGGTGTTGAAACAGGGCAAGGAAGAGAAGCGCGAGGTGGCCATCGGCCTGCGCAACAATATCGACGTGCAGATCCTCCGCGGGCTTGAGGCGGGCGATGAGGTGATCGTCAGCCGCGGCGGCGTGGAGGCCGGCTGATGGCGGCGCTGTTGCAGCTGAGCGGCATTCGCCGCAGCTACCGTTCCGGCGAGCAGACGGTCGAGGTGCTGAAGGGGATCAGTCTGAGCATCGACGCCGGTGAAATGGTGGCGATCATGGGGGCTTCCGGCTCCGGCAAATCGACGCTGATGAACATTCTCGGCTGTCTGGACAAGCCGAGCGCCGGCGTGTATCGGGTGGCCGGGCAAGATGTGGCGACGCTGAGCGACGATGCGTTGGCGCAGCTGCGGCGCGAGCATTTCGGCTTTATCTTTCAACGCTACCATCTGCTGCCGCACCTGAGCGCGGCGCACAACGTCGAGGTGCCGGCGGTGTACGCCGGGCTGGGCAAAGCGGCGCGGCGCGAACGGGCGGAGGCGCTGTTGCGGCGGTTGGGGCTGGGGGAGCGCGTCAACTATCGGCCGAGCCAGCTTTCCGGCGGCCAGCAGCAGCGCGTCAGTATCGCCCGCGCGTTGATGAACGGCGGGCAGGTGATCCTGGCGGATGAGCCGACCGGCGCGCTGGACAGCCACTCCGGCGAAGAGGTGATGGCGATCCTCAAACAGCTGTGCGCCCAGGGGCACACGGTGATCCTGGTGACTCACGATCCGGCGGTGGCGCGCCAGGCGGAGCGAATCATCGAGATCCGCGACGGCGAGATCATCGCCGACTCGCGCCCGGCGCCGCCGGAGAGTGTGCAGGCCAATCCGCTGGCGCTGGCCGCAACGGCGCCTTCCTGGCGGCAGATGGGCGGCCGTTTCCGCGAGGCGCTGATCATGGCCTGGCGCGCGATGGCGGCCAACAAGATGCGCACCGCGCTGACCATGCTCGGCATCATTATCGGCATCGCCTCGGTGGTGTCGATCCTGGTGATCGGCGACGCCGCCAAGCAGATGGTGCTGGCGGACATCAAATCCATCGGCACCAATACTGTCGATATTTATCCCGGCAAGGATTTCGGCGACGACGATCCGACCTATCGGCAATCGTTGAAATACGGCGATCTCGACGCGCTGCGCGAACAGCCGTACATCAGCGCGCTGTCGCCGAGCATCAGCAGCAGCATGCGGCTGCGCTTGGGCAACGTCGATGCGGCGGCCAACGTCAACGGCGTCAGCGAGCAGTTCTTCCGCGTGTACGGCATGAGCTTTACCCAGGGCGTCGGCATCGATCCGATGCAGGTGCAGTCGCAGGCGCAAACGGTGGTGATCGACGCCAATACCCAACGGCGGCTGTTCCCGCACCAGAAGAACGTGGTGGGGGAAGTTATCCTGGTGGGCAACATGCCGGCGACGGTGGTTGGCGTGGCCAAGGAGAAGCAGTCGATGTTCGGCAGCAGCAAGACGCTGAACGTGTGGGTGCCGTACAGCACCATGGCCAACCGGCTGATGGGCAACAGCTATTTCGACTCGATCACCGTGCGCATCCGTGACGGTTACGACAGCAAGGAAGCGGAACAACAGCTGTCGCGCCTGTTGACGCTGCGCCACGGTAAAAAGGATTTCTTCACCTATAACATGGACAGCCTGGTGCAAACCGCGGAGAAAACCACCCGCACGCTGCAGCTGTTCCTGACGCTGGTGGCGGTGATCTCACTGGTGGTCGGCGGCATCGGCGTGATGAACATCATGCTGGTGTCGGTAACCGAGCGCACGCGCGAGATCGGCATCCGCATGGCGGTGGGCGCGCGTTCCGGCGACGTGTTGCAGCAGTTCCTGATCGAGGCGGTATTGGTCTGCCTGGTGGGGGGCGCGCTGGGGATTACGCTGTCGTTCGCCATCGGCCTGGCGGTGCAGTTGGTGTTGCCGGGTTGGCAGATCAGTTTCCCGCCGGCGGCGTTGCTGAGCGCGTTTCTCTGTTCTACCGGCATCGGCGTGGTGTTCGGCTATCTGCCGGCGCGCAATGCCGCGCGGCTGAATCCGATCGATGCGCTGGCGCGCGAGTAAGTAAAGGGCATAAAAAATGCCAGTCACACGGCGGCTGGCATTTTTATCGCAGTCAGGGGCAAGGCAGCGCGACGCTGCCGGAAGCGTTCAGGACAGCGCCTCGCTTTCCACCGGCACAATAAGACTGGCATGGTTCCCTTTCGGCCCTTGATGCACGTCGAAGCTGACCTGCTGGCCCGCCTTCAACGTTCTGTAACCATCCATCTTGATGGTGGAATAATGCGCGAAAATATCTTCGCCGCCGCCGGCTGGGCAGATGAAGCCAAAGCCTTTGGCGTTGTTAAACCATTTAACAGTACCCGTCTCCATGCTTTTACATCCCTCGCAACGCTATTTTAAGTGAGATGAATAACTGAATTCGCACCCGCCGTGGGCGGGTAGCAGGGTGGACAAGGGGTGGTTAAAAGACCACCAGCCACGAATTTACACTCTAGAGCAAATGATCGGGGCGTCAAGGGATCGGCTTTTGTCGGCGGGGAGCAGTTCACCAAAGTTTGAAGCAGGTAACGCTATTGCCACGATTCAGTCACAATTGGCCCGTTTTTTTGCGCACGTTACAGTGCGGCGGGACGATGCCGAAGATGATAAAATAGTAACTATCCCCACTTTGAATAACCGAAACCTGCCCCCATATCAGAGGGCAGAGCAGAGAAGATGAGCAGCGATGGGCAATAACAACGACTGGCTAAACTTTGAACACTTGGCCGAAGAAAAACAAATCGATGCGGTAAAACCGCCGTCTATGTATAAAGTTATACTTAACAACGACGATTACACACCGATGGAATTTGTGATTGACGTTCTGCAAAAGTTCTTTTCTTATGATATTGAACGCGCAACGCAACTGATGCTCACGGTCCACTATCAAGGCAAGGCGATCTGTGGTGTTTTTACCGCCGAGGTGGCGGAAACCAAAGTCGTCCATGTGAACCGGTACGCAAGGGAGAACGAGCATCCGTTGCTTTGTACGCTGGAAAAAGCCTGAATAAGGCAATCTATTGGGGAGGTGCTTATGCTCAATCAAGAACTGGAACTCAGTCTCAACATGGCTTTCGCCAGGGCGCGTGAGCACAGACACGAGTTTATGACCGTGGAGCACCTGTTGCTGGCGTTGCTGAGCAACCCTGCCGCGCGAGAAGCGCTCGAGGCATGTACGGTGGATCTGGCCGCGTTGCGCCAGGAGCTGGAAGCCTTCATCGAACAAACCACACCGACGCTGCCCGCCGGCGAAGAGGAGCGCGACACTCAGCCGACGCTCAGCTTCCAGCGCGTGTTGCAGCGCGCGGTCTTCCATGTGCAATCTTCCGGCCGCAGCGAAGTGTCCGGCGCCAACGTGTTGGTGGCCATCTTCAGCGAGCAGGAGTCGCAGGCGGCTTATCTGCTGCGCAAGCACGACGTCAGCCGTCTCGACGTGGTGAACTTCATTTCACATGGCACGCGTAAAGACGAGCCGGGCCAAGCGCCGAATGCGGAAAACCCGGTGAACGAAGAGCAGTCCGGAGGGGAAGACCGTATGGAAAACTTCACCACCAACCTCAATCAGTTGGCCCGTGTGGGCGGCATCGATCCGCTGATCGGCCGCGATCGTGAGCTGGAGCGCGCGATTCAGGTGCTGTGCCGCCGTCGTAAAAACAACCCGTTGCTGGTCGGCGAATCCGGCGTGGGCAAGACCGCCATCGCCGAAGGTCTGGCCTGGCGTATCGTGCAGGGCGACGTGCCGGAAGTGATGGCGGACTGCACGCTGTATTCGCTGGATATCGGTTCACTGCTGGCCGGCACCAAATACCGCGGCGACTTCGAGAAACGCTTCAAGGCGCTGCTCAAGCAGCTGGAGCAGGATCAGAACAGCATCCTGTTCATCGATGAAATTCATACCATCATCGGCGCCGGTGCGGCTTCCGGTGGGCAAGTGGATGCCGCCAACCTGATCAAACCGCTGCTGTCGAGCGGCAAGATCCGGGTGATCGGCTCGACCACCTACCAGGAGTTCAGCAACATCTTCGAAAAGGATCGCGCTTTGGCGCGCCGCTTCCAGAAGATCGATATCACCGAACCGACGGCGGAAGAGACCGTTCAGATCATCAACGGCCTGAAGGCCAAGTATGAAGCGCACCACGACGTGCGTTATACCGCCAAGGCGATCCGCGCCGCGGTGGAGCTGTCGGTGAAATACATTAACGATCGCCATCTGCCGGACAAGGCGATCGACGTGATTGACGAGGCGGGCGCCCGCAGCCGGTTGATGCCGGCCAGCAAGCGCAAGAAAACCGTTAACGTGGCCGATATCGAATCCGTGGTGGCGCGTATCGCGCGCATTCCAGAGAAAACCGTGTCGGCCAGCGATCGCGACGTGCTGAGAAACCTGGGCGATCGCTTGAAGATGCTGGTATTCGGCCAGGATCAGGCGATCGAAGCGCTGACCGAAGCGATCAAGATGAGCCGCGCCGGTCTGGGCCACGAGCGCAAGCCGGTCGGTTCCTTCCTGTTCGCCGGGCCGACCGGGGTCGGGAAAACCGAGGTCACCGTTCAGTTGGCCAAGGCGATGGATATCGAGCTGCTGCGTTTCGACATGTCCGAGTACATGGAGCGGCATACCGTCAGCCGCCTGATCGGCGCGCCTCCGGGCTACGTCGGTTACGATCAGGGCGGGCTGCTGACCGATGCGGTGATCAAGCATCCGCATGCGGTGGTGCTGCTCGATGAGATCGAGAAGGCGCACCCGGACGTGTTCAACCTGCTGTTGCAGGTGATGGATAACGGTACGCTGACCGACAACAACGGCCGCAAGGCGGACTTCCGCAATGTGATCCTGGTGATGACCACCAACGCCGGGGTGCGGGAAACCGAACGCAAGTCGATTGGTCTGGTGCAGCAGGACAACAGCACCGACGCGATGGAAGAGATCAAGAAGGTGTTTACGCCGGAATTCCGCAACCGTCTGGACAACATCATCTGGTTCAACCATCTGTCTACCGAGGTGATCCAGCAGGTGGTCGACAAGTTTATCGTCGAACTGCAGGCGCAGCTGGATGCGAAGGGTGTCTCGCTGGAAGTGAGCGACGAAGCGCGCGATTGGCTGTCGGTGAAGGGTTACGACCGTGCGATGGGCGCTCGTCCGATGGCGCGCGTCATGCAGGAAAACCTGAAGAAACCGTTGGCCAACGAGTTGCTGTTCGGTTCGCTGGTGGACGGCGGTTCCGTGAAGGTCGAGCTGGACAAGGACAAGAAACAGCTGACCTATCACTTCCTCAGCGCCGCCAAGCGCAAAGCGGACGAGGGCGCGGTGCACTAAGGCCGCCTTCAGGCAAAGAAAAAAGCGATGCTTCGGCATCGCTTTTTTTATGGGTGAGATTCACCGTACAACAGAAACGAGTGAGCCCTCTCAGTTTACCTGCGCACCTGCAACCCGTTGTGTAACGTCGCTGCGGGGGTAAACGGAAAGGGCTCCCGAGGGATTACATCCTCGATGCCGCCAGCGTGTGGCGCGCGGTGAGCCGATTAACGGCTACGGAAGACAATGCGGCCTTTGCTCAGGTCGTACGGGGTCAGCTCTACAGTGACTTTGTCGCCCGTCAGGATGCGGATATAGTTTTTACGCATTTTACCGGAGATGTGTGCGGTTACCACGTGCCCGTTTTCCAATTCAACGCGGAACATGGTGTTCGGCAGCGTATCAAGAACGGTGCCCTGCATTTCAATATTGTCTTCTTTGGCCATCGAATCCTCTAGGTCTAACTACCTTAGTTTTTAACCGGCAAGATAATGCCGAAAAACCCCCATTATGTAAAGATGTGTCGGTGAACATTGCACCGTTTCCACCAATTAGTTTGCTGGGGAGGGTGGTTCAACCGGCTGTGGGGATATGACTTGCGACGCCCAGCACGCCGGTGCCAAAGGCCGCCGTTGAAGGGTGCTGAGCTGCTGCAAAAATTGACGGCGCGGAATTTCACGCGCGCCAAGGCGGGCAGTGTGAGCGTTCAGCACCTGGCAGTCAATCAATTCCCCGCCATAAGCGGCAAAATGGCGGCAAAAGGCCATCAATGCGCATTTTGAGGCGTTGGTGACGCGGCTGAACATCGATTCGCCGCAGAACAACGCGCCCTGCGCCACACCGTACATGCCGCCGACCAGTTGATCATCCTGCCATACCTCCACAGAGTGCGCGTAGCCGAGGCGATGCAGATGTTGATAGGCGCGCTGCACCTCCGGGCCGATCCAGGTGCCTTCATTCGGCCGGTGGGCGCAGGCGGCGATCACCGCGGCGAAGTCGTGATTAAGCGTGATGCGAAACGGATCGTGGCGCAGAAAGCGTTTCAGGCTGCGGTTAAGATGAAACTCGGCCGGGAACAGCACCGCACGCGGGTCGGGCGACCACCACAGTATGGCCTCTCCCGGCGAATACCAGGGGAAGATGCCGCGCTCGTAGGCTGCCAGCAGCCGCGGCGCCGTCAGGTCGCCGCCGATCGCCAGCAGGCCGTTGGGATCGCGCAGAGCGCCCTCAGGCGAGGGAAACGCCAGCGACTGGGGGGAAAGCTTAACGATGCGCATACAGGGTTTCTGCGTCCTCTACGGGCCGATTACGGCGCCAGGTTGCTGATACGGTTGCGAAAGCGGGCATAGCGGCCCTGCTGGCGCATTAGGGCGGCGTGATCGCCCTGTTCGACAATTTGGCCGTCATCCATTACGCAAATGCGATCGAGATGCTCCAGGCCGTACAGGCGGTGCGTCACCAGGATCAGCGTCTTGCCCTGACAATGCCGGCGCAGCAGCGCCAGGATCTGCTGCTCGGTCTCGGCGTCCAGCCCTTCGGTCGGTTCGTCAAGCAACAGCAGCGGGGCCGGATGCAGCAGCGCGCGGGCGATGCCCAGCCGGCGCTGTTCGCCGCCGGACAGCTGCCGGCCGCCTTCGCCGAGCCAGGCGTTCAGCCCGCCGTCGCCGGCCAGCAATTTGCCGAGCCCCACCTGCTGCAGGACGTCACTCAAATGAGCGTCGTCGGCATCCGGTGCGGCCAGCCGCAGGTTTTCCCGCAGCGTATCGCTGAAGATATGCACTCGCTGGCTGACGACCGTGGTCATTCGACGCAGTGTGGTTTCATCATAATCTTCCAGCGGTTCGCCGTTGAGCAGAATTTTTCCGCCGTCGGTGCGCCAGGCGCGGGTCAGCAGCTGCAGCAGGGTGGACTTGCCGCAGCCGGTGCGGCCGAGCAAGGCGATGTGTTCGCCGGCCGCGACTTCGAGCGTGACGTCGCGCAGCACCGGCTGCGGCTGATCGGGGTAGGTGAAACTCAGCTGCCGCAGGCTGAGCTGCGCTCGGTCGGCGGCGGCCGGACCGGCGGCGGGGAAGGTGACTTCCGGCTGGCGATCGATGATCTGTTTGACCCGCGTGGCGGAGGCGATCACCTGGCCGAGGTGCTGGAAGGCGCCGGCCACCGGCATCAGCGCTTCGAACGACGCCAGCGCGGCGAAGACAAACAGCGCGATCAGCGCGCCGGGTTGGGTATCGCCGCCGATGCCGGCGGCGGTCAGCCACAGCAGCAGCGTCACCGTCAGCCCGCTGGCGAGGATCATCAGCGCCTGCGCCTTGCCGCTCAGCGAGGCTTGCTGCCACTGGCGGCGTTGCCACAGCTGTTCGGTGGCATTCAGCGTCTGGCGGAAGTCGTTGACGGCGCCGAACACCACCAGCTCCGCCTGCCCCTGCAGCCAGGCGGTCAGGTCGGTGCGGTATTGGCCGCGCAGGGCGGTGAGTTGCCCGCCGATCGGTTTGCCGGCGCGATAGAACACCGGCGGCACCAGCAGCAACAGCAGCAACAGAATGCCGCCCAGCGTCAGGGCGAGCGCAGGATCCAGCCAGCTCAGACCGTAGGTGACGACCAGGATCACCACCGCCGCGCTGATCAGCGGCGAGATCACCCGCAGATAAAGATGATCCAGCGTGTCCACGTCCGCCACCAGGCGGTTGAGCAGGTCGGCCTGGCGGAAACGGGCGATGCCGCCCGGCGTCAGCGGCAGGATCTTGCTGAAGGTGAACACCCGCAGGTGCGACAGCACGCGGAAGGTGGCGTCGTGGCTGACCACGCGCTCGGCGTAGCGCCCGGCGGTGCGGAAGATCGCCGCGCCGCGCACGCCGGCGGCGGGCAGCATGTAGTTGAAGGTCAGCAGACCCGCCAATCCGGCCAGCGAAGAGGCGGCCAGGAACCAGCCGGAGAGCGCCAGCAGGCCGATGCTGGCCAGCAGAGTGACGATCGCCAAAAGGATGCCCAGGCTAATCAGCAGGCTATGGCGGCGATACAACGCCAAAAACGGCAGCAACACGCGCATGATTAAAGCTCCCCGCGGCGGTGGGCGATCAGAGTGGCGAACAGGCCCGGCTGGGCGCTGAGGGTGGCGTAATCGCCCTGTTGCACGATGCGCCCGTTATCCATCACCCAAATCTGATCGTAGTCTTCGGTATCTTCCAACTGGTGCGTCACCAGCAGGGTGGTTTGCTGATGCGAAGCGGCATTCAACGCCTGCATCACCCGTTGTTCGCTATGGGCATCGAGGCTGGCGGCCGGTTCATCCAGCAGCAGCAAGCGGCGCGGGCCGATCAGCGCCCGGGCGACCGCCACGCGCTGCGCCTGGCCGACCGACAGGCGGGCGGCGTTATCGCCCACTTCGGTGTCGAGCCCCTGCGGCAGATACGGCAACAGCTCGCTGACGTAGGCGTGTTCCACCGCCTGCTGCAGCTGCGTTTCATCGGCCTGCGGGCAGCCCAGCAGGATATTGGCGCGCAAGGTTTGCGCCGGCAGGTGCGGGTTTTGCCCGACCCAGCTCAGCTTCTGCCTCCAGTTCTCTGCGGACAGGTCACGCAGTTCGATGCCGTTGACGGTCAACGATCCACGGTAGGGCAGGAAGCCGAGCAGCAGATTGAGCAGCGAACTTTTGCCGGCGCCGCTCAGCCCGACCAGCGCCACGCGCTGCTGCGGTTGCAGGGTGAAACTCAGCGGCCCGGCCAGCAACACGCCGTTCGGCGACAGAATTTCCAATTCGTTCGCCTGTAGCGTCAGCGGTTGATCGGCGGGCAGCTGCCGCGTGCCGTTGCCCATCTGCTCGCCTTCGGCGCTGAGGAAGGTTTCCAGCGCTTCCGCCGCGCCGACCGCCTGCGCTTTGGCATGGTAGAAGGTGCCGAGATCGCGCAGCGGTTGGAAAAACTCCGGCGCCAGAATCAGCACCAGAAAACCGGAAAACAGCGTTACGCCGAGGCCGTAGCTGCCGAAATTGAGTTCGCCGAGGTAAGAAAAGCCAAAGTACACCGCCACCACGGCGATGGAAATCGAAGCGAAGAATTCCAGCACGCCGGAAGAGAGGAAGGCCATGCGCAGCACTTCCATGGTGCGGCTGCGGAAGTCTTCGGAGGATTTGGCGATCTGCGCGGTTTCGGCCTGCGCGCGGTCGAACAGCCGCAGGGTGTCCAGGCCGCGCAGGCGGTCGAGGAAGTTGCCGCTCAATCGCGCCAGCGCCACGAAGTTGCGGCGGTTGGCGTCGGCGGCCCCCATACCGACCAGCGCCATGAACAGCGGGATCAGCGGCGCGGTAGCCAACAGAATCAAACCGGCGGCCCAATTGATCGGGAAGACGGCGATCAGGATCAGCAGCGGGATGAAGACCGCCAGATACATCTGCGGCAGATAGCGCGAGTAATAGTCCTGCATATCCTCGATCTGCTCGACGATGATGCTGGCCCAACTGCCCGCCGGTTTGCCCTGGATCCAGGCCGGGCCGAGCTGCTGCAGCTTATCCAGCACCTGCTGGCGCATGCGCTGACGGATCACTTGGCCACACAGGAAACCGACCCGCTCCCGCAGCCAGCTCAACAGCGCCCGCAATGCGAACGCGGCGGCCAACCAGATAAACGAAGGGAGCAGCTGTTCGCGTGGGGTATGTTCGATGATCAGGGCGTGCAGCAGGCTGGCCAGCAGCCACGCCTGCGCCACGATCAGCAGGCCGCTGAACAGCCCCAACAGCATGGAAAGGCGCAGCCAACGCTGCGCCAACGAACTCTGGGTTTTAAGCCAACGGGTTAACTGTTGCTGTCTGGTTTTTTTCATCAGATATGCGTCTGCGTCGCCGGCGCCCGTTTGTTACGGGCTGGGTTAACGTACTGTTAAATAATAGTGTTTGGCGCAATCGGCGACAAACAAGCGAGGTCCCATGTTACCTCGTCACCCGGCAGACTGAAAATAATAAAGCGGCCAAATGTGGCTATAACAGACGCGAGAAGGGGGGCGGAGGGGGGAAACAAAAAAAGCGGCTCGAGAGCCGCTTTTTGCCGATGATGAAAACGTCTTAGCAGACTTCTGCGCCGGCGATGCCGTCCAGGTAACGTTCTGCGTCCAGCGCCGCCATACAGCCGGTGCCGGCGGAAGTGATCGCCTGGCGGTAGACGTGATCCATCACGTCGCCTGCGGCGAAGACGCCGGGGATAGTGGTCTGGGTCGCATTGCCGTGAATGCCGGACTGTACCTTGATGTAGCCGTTTTCCAGCTCCAGCTGGCCGCCGAAGATGCCGGTGTTCGGGCTGTGGCCGATAGCGATGAACACGCCGGCCAGTTCCAGTTCACGGGTTTCGTTTTCCGCTTTGGTGCTGCGGATGCGCACGCCGGTCACGCCCATTTCATCGCCCAGCACTTCGTCCAGCGTATGGTCGGTGTGCAACACGATGTTGCCGCTTTTCACTTTTTCCATCAGCCGGTCGATCAGTATCTTCTCTGAGCGGAAGCTGTCGCGACGGTGGATCAGGTGAACCTCGGCGGCGATGTTGGACAGGTACAGCGCTTCTTCAACGGCGGTGTTGCCGCCGCCGACCACCGCGACTTTCTGGTTGCGGTAGAAGAAACCGTCGCAGGTCGCGCAGGCGGAAACGCCTTTGCCCTTGAAGGCGTCTTCGGAAGGCAGGCCAAGGTAGCGGGCGGAGGCGCCGGTCGCGATGATCAGCGCGTCGCAGCTGTATTCGCCGCTGTCGCCGAACAGGCGGAACGGACGCTGCTGCAGATCGACGCTGTTGATATGATCGAAGACGATTTCAGTTTGGAACTTCTCCGCGTGCTCGCGCATGCGCTCCATCAGCGCCGGACCGGTCAGGCCGTCGGCGTCGCCCGGCCAGTTTTCCACTTCGGTGGTGGTGGTCAGCTGGCCGCCTTGCTCCAGACCGGTGATCAGCACCGGATTCAGGTTGGCGCGCGCCGCGTAGACGGCGGCGGTGTAACCGGCCGGGCCGGAGCCCAGAATCAGTAATTTGCTATGTTTAGCCGTGCCCATGAATAACCTCTTTATTCCACAATGGCGGACAATGAAGCCGATTGTAGGGAAAATGGCGCAGTAAAAAAAGCGCCGGGCGACGTTGTTAACGATTTGTATGATAGTTGTCGCCTATTAATGCACCCGCTGTCGGCAAATCGTACGCCGAACGCAGAAATTTACCTTATCAAAGCCGCATTCGGCCGCCGAATCGCCAACCGCGCAAAAACGGCGCATTCTGCGGCTTCAGCCGCTCCCCGCCGGGGTTTATCTGCCAGCGATTCATAACCAAAAATGGGATGCAGACTTTTCGTGACGGTACGTTGTTCTGATTTTGCTTCTTTTACTTTGACAATCCGCTGCGCATTTGCGAAAACATCATAGGAAGAAGAAATTATCCCCGTAACACCAGCAAATCGTACGTATTTGCGCCGCGAGGCGGCAATGCGCGATGGGTGGGCGGAGCAGAGCGCGCAAGCGTTTGCTGATTTTTTCTCGACCTAAACGTCGTTACCTGCGTCGCGCGGGGTTGGACAGACAGGCTGCGCGGCGTGGAATGATGGTAGTGAAGAAGCATATGACAGGCATCGGGTCTTCGCTTGGAACGAACCCTTACACATTGACGTTGGCTAGGGTGTGGCAAGTGCACGGAAGAAAATAAGAGAGACAATAATAATGGCAGACAACAAGAAACGCCCGGGTAAAGATCTTGACCGTATCGACCGCAACATCCTGAATGAGCTGCAGAAGGATGGGCGTATTTCGAACGTCGAGCTTTCGAAGCGCGTGGGGTTATCCCCGACACCATGTTTGGAACGCGTGCGCCGTCTTGAGCGCCAGGGTTTCATTCATGGCTATACCGCATTGCTTAACCCGCATTATCTGGATGCGTCCCTGCTGGTTTTCGTGGAGATCACGCTGAACCGCGGCGCGCCGGATGTGTTTGAGCAATTCAACTCGGCAGTGCAGAAGCTTGAAGAGATTCAGGAGTGTCATCTGGTTTCCGGCGATTTCGACTACCTGTTGAAAACCCGCGTACCGGACATGTCGGCTTACCGCAAATTGCTGGGCGAAACCTTGCTGCGTTTGCCGGGGGTTAACGACACCCGTACCTACGTAGTGATGGAAGAAGTGAAACAGAGTAACCGTCTGGTTATCAAAACACGGTAAGGTGCAGGTGCAAAACCTGATTAAATTGGTTACACTCCTGTTTATTCATACAGTTTCGGCGCCGGGGCAGTTTCTCGGCGCTGTTGCTATGTCAGCTAACAGGAACCTGGAGAGCCTTTCTTGAGCCAGGAATATACAGAAGATAAAGAAGTTACCCTGAAAAGACTCAGCAGTGGCCGGCGTTTGCTGGAAGCTGTGCTTATCGTGGTAGCGATTTTTGCCGTTTACCTCATGGCTGCGCTGGTCAGTTTCAACCCGTCTGACCCAAGCTGGTCGCAGACCGCGTGGCATGAGCCGATTCACAATCTGGGCGGCGGTGTCGGGGCCTGGTTGGCCGATACGCTGTTCTTCACCTTCGGGGTGCTCGCCTACGCGATACCGCCGATCATGCTGGTCTTGTGCTGGGCGGCTTATCGCCAACGCAGCAACAGAGACTACATCGACTATTTCGCGCTTTCCCTGCGCCTGATCGGCACCCTGGCGTTAGTGCTCACCTCCTGCGGGCTGGCGGCGCTGAACGTCGACGATCTCTATTACTTCGCTTCCGGCGGCGTGATCGGCAGCCTGCTGAGCAACGCCATGTTGCCGTGGTTCAACGGCATCGGCGCTACGCTGGCGCTGTTGTGCGTATGGGCGGCGGGGTTGACGCTGTTTACCGGCTGGTCCTGGCTGGTGATCGCCGAGAAGATCGGCGGTGCGGTGCTGGGCGTCGCGACGGTGATGACCAATCGCTCACGTCGTGAAGAGCGCTATTTTGAGGATGACGAGCGTTACGTTGACGACGAGCCTGAGCAGTCAGGGAAGGGCGCCGCCGCAGCGGTTGCCGCGACCGCCGCCGGAGCCGCGGCCGCCGATGACGACGTGCTGTTCTCCGCGCCTTCGGTCACCGAAAGCGCCAAAGCGGCGGCGGAAGACGCCGCCGATCCGTTGCTCAGCGGCCTGCGCGCCGACGATGACGAGCTTGAAGCAGAAGCCGCACCGATCGCGCCGGCGGCTTCGCCTGCACCGGCGGTGAAGGCAGAGATCCACGAGCCCGTTGCTGCGCCGATCGCCGCTCAGGCGCCGTCGGTAACGGTGGCGCCGGCCGCGCCGGCCTCGGTCAATCAGCACCCGGTGAGCGCCCCGGCGCAAGACGCTACGCCGCCGCTGTATTCCTTCGAGATCCCGGAAGAAACGCCTGCGCCTAAGGCGACGCGTCCTGTCGATCCTTATCAGGATGACGATGAGCCGCGCCTCGGCAACTGGCAAGAGCCGGCCGCGCCGCAGCCGCCGGCGCGTTCTCCCTTTGATTTTACCGCCGCACAGCGTGACAGCGTCGACATCGGCAGTTCGAGCGGTTTCAGCGCCACCGGCGCCAAACCGCAGCCGGATACGGCGGCAGCCGCTGCTGCGGGCGTCGCAGCGGCGACCTTTATGCCGGCCTTCACGGCGACCAGTGACGGCAATCCGCAGGTTAAGCAGGGCATCGGCCCTGAGCTGCCGCGGCCGAATCCGGTGCGCATCCCGACCCGTCGCGAACTGGCTTCCTACGGCATCAAGCTGCCTTCACAGCGTGCGGCCGAACAGGAACAGCGCCAGACAGAGGCGGAGCCTCAGCAGCCGGCGGCGGTGAACCCGCAGGACGAAGAGGCGCTACAGGAAGCCGCGCTGCGTCAGGCGTTTGCCGAGCAGCAAAGCCAGCGCTATGGCGAAAGCTACGCGCCTGAGCAACAAGATGACGAGAGCGCATTGCAGGAAGCCGTGCTGAGCAAGGCGTTTGCCGAGCAGCAGCACCAACGCTACGGCGAAGGCTATCAACAGGACGACGAAGAGGCGCAGCAAGAGGCCGCGCTGCGCCAGGCGTTTGCCGAGCAGCAGCAGGCGCGCTACGGCCAGCAAGCATCTGCTCCGCAGGCGCCGGCCGCCAGCCCGATCGATACCCGCAATGCTTTCAGCTTCTCGCCGATGGCGGATCTGGTGGACGATGGCCCGAGCGAGCCGATGTTCACGCTGTCCCCGCAGCTTGAAGAGCGCATTGAACAGCAAAGCGAGCAAGAGGACGATGTGCCGTTCGGTCAGTTTGAGCCGGCGGCGCCGGCTGCCCAACCTCAGCAATCGCACCCGCAGCCTCAACAATACCAGCAGCCGCAGCAACAGCAGCATCAACAGCCGTCGCAGCAGCAATACCAGCAGCCGCAGCAACAGCAGTATCAACAGCCGTCGCAGCAGCAATACCAGCAGCCGCAGCAACAGCAGTATCAACAGCCGTCGCAGCAGCAATATCAGCAGCCACAGCAACCGGCGCAGCAGCAGCCTCAGCAAGCTCAGGCAGAGCAACATCCTGCGATGGACAGTCTGATTCACCCGTTCCTGATGCGCAACGATCAGCCGCTGCAGAAGCCGACCACGCCGCTGCCGACGCTGGATCTGTTGACCGAGGCGCCGAAAGAGGTGGAGCCGGTCGATTCCTTCGCGCTGGAACAGAAGGCGCGCCTGGTGGAGGCCAGCCTGGCCGATTACCGCGTGAAAGCCGACGTGGTGGACATCTTGCCGGGGCCGGTCATCACCCGCTTCGAGCTGGATCTGGCGCCGGGCGTTAAAGCGGCGCGCATTTCCAACCTGTCGCGCGATCTGGCGCGCTCGCTGTCGACTTCGGCGGTGCGCGTGGTGGAAGTGATCCCCGGCAAGCCTTATGTCGGTCTGGAGCTGCCGAACGCCAAACGGCAAACGGTGTATCTGCGTGAAGTGCTGGATTGCCCGGCTTTCCGTGACAATCCGTCGCCGCTGTCCATCGTATTGGGTAAAGACATCTCCGGCGAACCGGTCGTGGCCGATCTGGGCAAAATGCCGCACTTGCTGGTCGCCGGTACCACCGGTTCCGGTAAGTCGGTCGGGGTCAACGCCATGATCCTGAGCATCTTGTATAAGGCCACGCCGAAAGAAGTGCGCTTTATCATGATTGACCCGAAAATGCTGGAACTGTCGGTTTACGAAGGCATTCCACACCTGTTGACCGACGTGGTCACCGACATGAAAGACGCCGCCAACGCGCTGCGCTGGTGCGTGGGTGAAATGGAACGCCGCTACAAGCTGATGTCTGCCCTGGGCGTGCGTAACCTGGCCGGCTACAACGAGCGCGTCGATCAGGCCGAAGCGATGGGGCGTCCGATCCCGGATCCATTCTGGAAGCCGACCGACAGCATGGACATCACGCCGCCAGTGTTGGAGAAAGAGCCGTACATCGTGGTGATGGTCGACGAATTCGCCGATCTGATCATGACGGTCGGCAAGAAGGTCGAAGAGCTGATCGCTCGCCTGGCGCAGAAAGCGCGTGCGGCGGGCATCCATCTGGTGCTGGCGACCCAGCGCCCGTCGGTGGATGTGATCACCGGCCTGATCAAAGCCAACATTCCGACGCGCATCGCCTTTACCGTGTCGAGCAAGATCGACTCCCGCACCATCCTCGATCAGGGGGGCGCCGAGTCCTTGCTGGGCATGGGTGACATGCTCTATCTGGCGCCGAACTCCTCGATCCCGGTGCGCGTGCATGGCGCATTCGTGCGCGATCAGGAAGTGCACGCGGTGGTCAAGGATTGGAAAGCGCGCGAGCGGCCCCAATATAAAGAGGGCATTCTCAGCGGCGGCGAAGACGGCGAGGGCGGTGCCGGTGGCGGGATGGACGGCGACGAAGAGCTGGATCCGTTGTTTGACCAGGCGGTGGATTTCGTGGTGGATAAACGCCGCGCCTCCATCTCCGGCGTACAGCGCCAGTTCCGCATCGGCTATAACCGCGCGGCGCGCATCATCGAACAGATGGAGGCGCAGGGCATCGTCAGCGAGCAGGGGCATAACGGCAACCGCGAGGTGCTGGCGCCGCCGCGGCACGATTGATGGTCGCTTAGCCATTGCAATTTAATAAGAAAGGGCCGCTTAAGCGGCCCTTGTGCAAAGAAGCGTAAACCCGTTTCTTCTCGGAACATTGGCCTACCGGCCGATCGCCGGCTTCAGGTAAAGTAACGGGAGTAAAGGGTTGATTGACCCGCACGGCGTCGCCCTGCGGTTAACGCATTTCATAAGGTATCTGGAATAATGAAAAAACTGTTAGTTGCCTGCTGTCTGCTTTCGGGATTCGCTTCTACCTCCGTGCTGGCCGACGCCGCACAGGATCTGCAAAGTCGCCTGGCGAAGGTGAACAGTTTCCACGCCAGCTTCTCGCAAACCGTGACCAGCGCCGAAGGCGCCGCGGTGCAACAGGGTGAAGGCGAGCTGTGGGTGAAGCGGCCGAACCTGTTCAACTGGCACATGACGTCACCCGATGAGAGCGTGCTGGTCTCCGATGGTCAAACCCTGTGGTTTTACAACCCGTTCGTCGAGCAGGTGACGGCGACCTGGTTGAAGAACGCCACCGGCAATACGCCGTTTATGCTGATTACCCGCAATAATGCCAGCGACTGGAAACAGTACAACGTGAAGCAAAAGGGCGATGATTTTGAGTTAACGCCGAAATCCGCCAGCGGCAACCTGAAGCAATTCGCCATCAGCGTGACCAACAGCGGCACCATCCGCAGCTTCGCCGCGGTGGAGCAGGATGGCCAGCGTAGTGCTTATACGCTGAAAAGCCAGCAGAACGTCGCCGCCGATCCGGCCAAATTCAAATTTACCCCGCCGAAGGGGGTGACGCTGGACGACCAGCGCCAGTGAGGTGCAAGTGAGTAATAATCTGTCGCTCGATTTTTCCCAGAACGAGTTCCAGCCGTTGGCCGCGCGCATGCGGCCGACCACGCTGGCGCAGTATATCGGCCAGCAACACCTGCTGGCCGCCGGCAAGCCGCTGCCGCGCGCCATTGAGGCCGGGCAACTGCACTCGATGATTTTATGGGGGCCGCCGGGCACAGGGAAGACGACGTTGGCAGAGCTGATCGGCCGTTATGGCCAGGCGGATGTCGAACGGATCTCTGCCGTGACCTCCGGCATCAAGGAGATCCGCGAGGCGATTGAGCGGGCGCGGCAAAACCGCGATGCCGGCCGCCGCACCATCCTGTTCGTCGACGAAGTGCACCGCTTTAACAAAAGCCAGCAGGACGCTTTCCTGCCGCATATCGAAGACGGCACCATCACCTTTATCGGCGCCACCACCGAAAACCCGTCGTTCGAACTGAACTCGGCGCTGTTGTCCCGCGCCCGCGTTTACCTGCTGAAGGCGCTGACCGCCGAAGATATCGGCCAGGTGCTGGATCAGGCGATGAGCGACAAGGCGCGCGGCTTTGGCAATCAGAACATCGAGCTGCCCGCGGAAACGCGCCGCCTGCTGTCGGAGTTGGTGGGCGGCGATGCGCGCCGGGCGCTGAACAGCCTGGAAATGATGGCGGACATGGCGGAGATCGATGCCAAAGGCGTGCGGGTGCTGACGCCGGAGTTGCTGAAAGAGGTGTCGGGCGAGCGCAGCGCGCGCTTCGACAACAAGGGCGATCGTTATTACGACCTGATTTCCGCGCTGCATAAATCAGTGCGCGGTTCGGCGCCGGACGCCGCGCTGTACTGGTATGCGCGCATCATTACCGCCGGCGGCGATCCGCTCTATGTGGCGCGCCGTCTGTTGGCGATTGCCTCTGAAGATGTGGGCAACGCCGATCCGCGCGGCATGCAGGTGGCGATCGCCGCCTGGGATTGCTTCACCCGCGTGGGGCCGGCCGAGGGCGAACGCGCCATCGCGCAGGCGATTGTTTACCTGGCCTGCGCGCCGAAAAGCAATGCGGTTTACACCGCGTTCAAGGCCGCCATGCGCGATGCCAAAGAGCAGGCCGATTATGACGTGCCGGAGCACCTGCGCAACGCGCCGACCAAGCTGATGAAGGAGATGGGGCTGGGGGCGGAATACCGTTACGCCCACGACGAACCCAACGCCTACGCCGCTGGTGAGAACTATTTCCCGCCCGAAATGGCCCATACGCGCTACTATCAACCGACCTCGCGCGGGCTGGAAGGGAAAATCGGCGAAAAGTTGGCATGGCTGGCTGAGCAGGATCAAAATAGCCCGACAAAACGCTACCGCTAGCGTGGCCGTTGCGGTAAGGTTAGCGGGTATCACTCTTCTTTTATGCGGCTATAAATCAGCCGCATAGAACAACAACACTTCTTTCAATAACAACAAGCACAGGATTAGCATGCTCGATCCCAATCTGCTGCGTAATGAGCTAGACGCAGTCGCCGTCAAACTGGCTCGCCGAGGCTTTAAACTCGATCTGGATCTGCTGCGTTCGCAGGAAGAACGCCGCAAAGTTCTGCAGGTAGAAACTGAAACGCTGCAAGCGGAACGCAACTCCCGATCGAAATCCATCGGCGCGGCCAAAGCGCGTGGGGAAGACATCGAGCCGCTGCGTCGCGAAGTGAACGAGCTGGGTGACAAGCTGGATGCCGCCAAGGCGGCGCTGGATGCGCTGCAAAGCGAGATCCGCGATTACGCTCTGACGCTGCCTAACCTGCCGGACGACGCGGTGCCGGATGGTAAAGACGACAGCGAAAACCTGGAAGTCACCCGCTGGGGCGAACCGCGCCAGTACGACTTCGCGGTGCGCGATCACGTCGATCTGGGCGAAATGGCCGGCGGGCTGGATTTTGCCGCCGCGGTTAAGCTGACCGGTTCGCGTTTCGTGGTCATGAAAGGGCAAATCGCCCGCATGCACCGCGCGCTGTCCCAGTTCATGCTGGATCTGCACACCGAGCAGCACGGCTACCTGGAGGCCTACGTACCTTATCTGGTCAACCACGCCACGCTGTATGGCACCGGCCAACTGCCGAAGTTCGGCGAAGATCTGTTCCATACCCGCCCGCTGGAAGAAGAAGCCGACAGCAGCAACTACGCGCTGATCCCAACGGCGGAAGTGCCGCTGACCAACCTGGTGCGCGACGAGATCGTGGAAGAGGAAACTCTGCCGCTGAAGATGACCGCGCACACGCCATGCTTCCGTGCGGAAGCCGGTTCTTACGGTCGCGATACCCGCGGTTTGATCCGCATGCACCAGTTCGACAAGGTCGAGATGGTGCAGATCGTCCGTCCGGAAGATTCGATGGATGCCCTGGAAGAGCTGACCGGCCACGCGGAAAAAGTGCTGCAGCTGCTGAACCTGCCTTACCGCAAGGTGCTGCTGTGCACCGGCGATATGGGCTTCGGCGCATGCAAGACCTACGATCTGGAAGTGTGGCTGCCGGCGCAGAACACCTACCGCGAGATCTCGTCCTGCTCCAACATGTGGGACTTCCAGGCGCGTCGCATGCAGGCGCGTTGCCGCAGCAAGGCCGACAAGAAGCCGCGTCTGGTTCACACGCTGAACGGCTCCGGCCTGGCGGTCGGCCGTACGCTGGTGGCGGTGCTGGAAAACTACCAGCAGGCCGACGGTCGCATTCAGGTGCCTGAAGTGCTGCGTCCTTATATGGGCGGCCTGGAATACATCGGCTAAACGGCAAGCTACGAGAAAAAAGCGCCTGCGGGCGCTTTTTTTATGTCGAGAATTCAGTCTGTCGCCAGCGCGTAGGCCTGTTTAATGTAGTCCGCCAGATGCTTGCTTTTCACCTCGGCGAGCGAGTGGAGCTTGATGTGCCGCCGATATTGGCCGTTGCCTTCAAGTTGCTGATAGCGATCTTCCAGTCGGTGCCCTTGGCCGAATTCCACCGTGACGTGACTGCGGTAGGCGAAAACGCCGCAGAAAAATTGAGTATGCGAGAACATGATGCCGCCGTATTTGACCGATTCGGTGACGCCACTGCCGCTCGCCGTGGCGACCCGGCGCACCTGTTGTACGATCTCCAGCAGCTCGCCGTGCGTGCTGCCGATGTCCGCCAGCAAGGTCTCGACCGCCGCATTATTTGCCTGACTCATCTCGCTTCTCCGTCGTTAAATCCGCTCTGCGCTGAGCATAGCGCTTTTTCAGCCGCTTAGCCGGAAACAAATCGTGCGCTGGAATGATAAGAGGCGATTGACTTTTTTATCGCCAGTGGCATGATGCGCGCACTCTCATTGCGCGTTCGGTCACAATTTCACTATGTCCGCATACTCCCGCCCAGTGCTCCTATTGCTCTGCGGCCTTTTGCTGCTCACGGTATCCATTGCCGTTTTGAATACGTTAGTGCCGCTTTGGTTAACCCATGCCCAGCTGTCAACCTGGCAGGTAGGCATGGTCAGCTCCTCTTATTTCAGCGGCAACCTGTTGGGCACGTTGGTGGCGGGCAGACTGATCCAGCGCGTCGGCTTTACCCGCAGCTATCATCTTTCTTGTCTGGTGTTCGCCGCGGCGACCGCCGGCATGGTGCTGTCGATCGATTTCTGGAGCTGGCTGGGCTGGCGCTTCTTCGCCGGCGTCGGTTGCGCCTGGATCTGGGTGATCGTGGAGAGCGCGCTGTTGCGCAGCGGTAACCTGAGCAACCGTGGCCAGCTGCTGGCGGCCTATATGATTGTCTATTACCTCGGTACGGTGACCGGCCAATTGCTGTTGAGCATGACCTCGACCGAATTGCTGCACGTGGTGCCGTGGGTGACCGCCATTGTGATCAGCGCGATGTTGCCAATGCTGTTCGCGCGGGTCAACCGCCATGAAGACGAGCCGCAGCAGGCGGCAGTATGGACAATGTTGAGACGCCGCAGCGCGCGCCTCGGCATCAACGGCTGCATCATCTCCGGCATCGTGCTCGGTTCGCTGTATGGCCTGATGCCGCTGTATCTCTCCCATCAGGGCATGAGTGACGCCAACGTGGGTTACTGGATGGCGCTGCTGGTCAGCTCCGGCATCGTCGGGCAATGGCCGGTCGGGCGCCTGGCCGATCGTTACGGGCGCCTGCTGGTGCTGCGCATTCAGGTGTTCGTGGTGATCCTCGCCAGCGTGGCGATGCTCGGCAACTACGCCATGGCGCCTTCGCTGTTCATCCTCGGCTGCGCCGGCTTTACCCTGTATCCGGTGGCGATGTCCTGGGCCTGTGAGAAGGCAATGCCGCACGAACTGGTGGCGATGAACCAGGCGCTGCTGATGAGTTACACCATCGGCAGCCTGCTGGGCCCATCGATGACGGCGCTGCTGATGCAGAACTATTCCGATCGCGTGCTGTTTGTGATGATCGCCGCCGTGGCGCTGGTTTACCTGCTGATGCTGCTGAAAAAGCAGAAGCCGGATCGCCATCACACGCCGTTCGCCGCCGCCTGAGCATAAAAAAACCGGCCATGAGCCGGTTTTTCTTTTGGCGTGCGCCAATCAGTAAATCACTTTGTGGCCGTAGCTTTCCAGGATGCCTTTGACGCGATCCATGGTCTCGGCCTTCGGCGGATGTACGCCGTCCAGTTTGTACTCTTCCCCCATCGCTATCCATTTGTGCTTGCCCAGCTCGTGGTAAGGCAGCAGCTCGATTTTCTCGATGTTGGTCATGTCTTTGGTGAACTCGCCCAGCAGGTGCGCCGATTTATCGTCGTCTGACCAGCCCGGCACCACCACGTAACGGATCCAGGTGCGCTGGTTGCGTTTCGCCAGATAGCGGGCGAATTCCAACGTGCGGTGGTTGGAGACGCCGACCAGATTCTGGTGGATATCGTCGTTCATCTGTTTCAGATCCAGCATCACCAGATCGGTGGTGTCCAGCAATTCGTCGATCACCGGATCGTAGCGGCGCACGAAGCCATTGGTGTCCAGGCAGGTGTTGATGCCTTCGGCATGGCAGGCGCGGAACCAGTCGCGCACGAATTCAGCCTGCAGGATCGCCTCGCCGCCGGACGCGGTCACGCCACCGCCGGAAGCGTTCATGAAGTGGCGGTAGGCCACCGCGTCTTTCATCAGCTCTTCGACGGTCACTTCTTTGCCGCCGTGGGTGTCCCAGGTGTCACGGTTATGGCAATAGAGGCAGCGCATCAGGCAGCCCTGGAAGAAGACGATAAAGCGGATCCCGGGCCCATCGACGGTGCCGCAGGATTCGAAGGAGTGGATGCGACCAGTTACTGACATTGCGGGGTTTTCTCCAATATGGACTGTCAAACGCAGTCTAAAAATAGGCGCGTGGCCGCCGGCCAGGTATCTGCGATGCAGCGGCGGGGGATCCGCCACCGGGGGTAATGATGCCTGTCGGCCGGTCAGTTGCCGGATAACTGTTTTGCCGGCTATCCATTTAAGTATAGATGTCCGGCAAAACAGACTCGTACAGAGTCAGGGGAGAGCGGTGGGAGAAAAGGGCCGGCAGAACCGGCCCTGACGTTGGCACCGGGCGGTTTCCCGCCCGGTCGGCGTTATTACATCGTTTGAGTGAAGGTACGAGTAATGACGTCCTGCTGTTGCTCTTTGGTCAGCGAGTTGAAGCGCACGGCGTAACCGGAGACGCGGATGGTCAGCTGAGGGTATTTCTCAGGGTTTTCCATCGCGTCCAGCAGCATTTCGCGGTTCATTACGTTGACGTTCAGGTGCTGGCCGCCTTCGATGGAGGCTTCATGGTGGAAGTAACCATCCATCAGGCCCGCCAGGTTGGCTTTACGCACGTCGTCGTCTTTACCCAGCGCGTTAGGCACGATGGAGAAGGTGTAGGAGATCCCGTCTTTCGCGTAGGCAAACGGCAGTTTGGCTACCGAGGTCAGGGAGGCTACTGCGCCTTTCTGGTCGCGGCCGTGCATCGGGTTGGCGCCTGGGCCGAACGGTGCGCCGGCGCGGCGGCCATCCGGGGTGTTACCGGTTTTCTTGCCGTACACCACGTTGGAGGTGATGGTCAGTACGGACTGAGTCGGTACCGCGTTGCGGTAGGTGCGCAGTTTCTGAATTTTCTTCATGAAACGTTCCACCAGGTCGCAGGCGATGTCATCGACGCGGGCGTCGTTGTTACCGAACTGCGGATACTCGCCTTCCACTTTGAAGTCGATAGCCAGGCCGTCTTCGTCGCGAATGGTGGTGACTTTCGCGTACTTGATGGCGGACAGGGAGTCGGCCGCAACGGACAGACCGGCGATGCCGCAAGCCATGGTGCGATAAACGTCACGGTCATGCAGCGCCATCAGCGCAGCTTCGTAGCTGTACTTGTCGTGCATGTAGTGAATGATGTTCAGCGCGGTCACGTACTGCTTGGCCAGCCAATCCATAAAGTGGTCCATGCGCGCCATGACTTTGTCATAGTCCAGCACTTCGTCCATCATCGGCGCTTCTTTCGGGCCGACCTGCATTTTCAGTTTTTCGTCAACGCCGCCGTTGATGGCGTACAGCATGGTTTTCGCCAGGTTGGCGCGGGCGCCGAAGAACTGCATTTGTTTGCCGACGATCATCGGGCTGACGCAGCAAGCGATGGCATAGTCATCGTTGTTGAAGTCAGGACGCATCAGGTCGTCGTTTTCGTACTGAACGGAAGAGGTGTCGATGGACACTTTCGCCGCGAATTTCTTGAAGTTCAGCGGCAGCTTCTCAGACCACAGGATGGTCATGTTCGGCTCCGGCGACGGCCCCATGGTGTACAGGGTGTTCAGGAAGCGGAAGCTGTTTTTGGTGACCAGGGTACGGCCGTCGACGCCCATACCGGCCAGGGACTCAGTCGCCCAGATTGGGTCGCCGGAGAACAGCTCATCGTACTCAGGGGTACGCAGGAAGCGCACCATACGCAGTTTCATCACCAGGTGGTCGATCAGTTCCTGCGCTTGTTCTTCGGTCAGTTTGCCCGCCTTGATGTCGCGTTCGATGAACACGTCGAGGAAGGTGGACACGCGGCCGAAGGACATGGCGGCGCCGTTCTGGGATTTCACCGCGGCCAGGTAGCCGAAGTAGGTCCACTGCACCGCTTCTTGCGCGCTGGTGGCCGGGCCGGAGATGTCGTAGCCGTATTTGGCGGCCATCTCTTTGATCTGAGCCAGAGCGCGGTGCTGTTCAGCGATCTCTTCGCGCAGCTGGATGGTCATTTCCAGGTCTTCGCCGTTTTCCAGTTTTTCCTGCAGCGATTTGAACTGGTTCAGTTTGTCGGCCATCAGGAAGTCGATGCCGTACAGCGCCACGCGGCGGTAGTCGCCGATGATGCGGCCGCGGCCGTAGGCGTCTGGCAGACCGGTCAGCACGCCGGATTTACGGCAGTTCAGGATGTCTTTGGTGTAAACGTCGAATACGCCCTGGTTGTGGGTTTTACGGTATTCGGTGAACACTTTTTTCAGCTGCGGATCCAGCTCGCGGCCGTACACTTTGCACGAACCTTCGACCATTTTGATGCCGCCGAACGGGATCAGCGCGCGTTTCAGAGGGGCGTCGGTCTGCAGACCCACGATGGTTTCCAGCTCTTTGGCGATGTAACCCGCGTCGTGAGAAATGATGGTTGAAGCAACGTTGGTGTCGAAATCAACCGGCGCATGAGTGCGGTTTTCCAGTTTGATCCCTTCCATAACCTTGTCCCACAAGGTGGTGGTGGCTTGAGTTGCGCCAGCCAGGAAGGATTCGTCACCTTCATAAGGCGTGTAGTTTTTCTGGATGAAGTCACGAACGTTGACTTCATTCTGCCAGTCACCCTTGCTGAAACCTTCCCAAGCGTTGGCTAATTTCTCGTTAAGTTCGGTCATTGTACACCTACCTTTGATTGTGGATTTCTAACTCTGCGCGCGGTAACTCACAGCTTAGTGCTGTTCGCGGCCCCCGCGCAGATAAATTACCCAGTAAGTCAACCCAACCAGCAGACCGCCGCCGATGATGTTACCGAGGGTGACCGGAATCAGGTTGTCGATGATGAAGTTGCTTACTGTCAGATGAGCGAATTGCTCAGGTACCGCCCCTACGGCTTGCCAGAATTCCGGCGTGGCGAAGTGTTTGACCACGATGCCCATAGGGATCATAAACATGTTGGCGATGCTGTGTTCGAAGCCGCTGGCGACAAACATACCGACCGGCAGCACCATGGCGAGCATCTTGTCGGTCAGGGTACGGCCGGAGTAGCTCATCCAGACCGCCAGGCAGACCATCAGGTTAGCCAGAATGCCGAGGCAGACGGCTTCGATAAAGGTGTGATGCAGCTTGTGGTCCGCGGTTTGCAGAACATTCAGGCCCCACTGGCCGTTGGCGACCATATACTCGCCGGAGAACCAGATCAGCGCCACGAAGAACAGCGCGCCGACCAGGTTGCCGAGATAAACGTTCAGCCAGTTGGCGCCCAGCTGGCCCCAACTGATGCGGCCGCTGGCCTTGGCGATGACGATAAGTACGGTAGAAGTGAACAGGTCGGCGCCCGACACCACCACCAGCATTAACCCGAGAGAGAAGCAGATGCCGCCGACCAGTTTCGCCAGCCCGAAAGGCACGCCGGCGGTGCCGGTGGTCGCCGTGATGTAGAAGACGAAGGCGATGGAAATGAAGACACCGGCGGTGATCGCCAAATAAAACGTTTTCAGCGGATGTTTGGTGGCTTTATACACGCCGGCATCTTCAGCGATTTTCGCCGTTGCTGCAGGTAAAATCAGATCGAAGGGGCTGTCAGTTTTCAAACTAACTCTCGCTCTTAAGGGTTAAAACAACGCAATGAGATACTAGCAAAGCAGTATAGGGGAAAATTTGATTTGGATCATAAGGCGGGGAAGTAGAGCGGCGAAATGGCGTGTTTTTTGTGTGGTTTTTATGTTTAATTTATTGATTTTTAATGAAAAACATTTTTTTAATGTTTGCAAATTTTTTTGAATACACCGAATGGTCGGCGTAGAGTAAAGTTAAATTTTTAGGCGTTTTGTCGCCGTGCGGCGCTGAAAGTTTAATTATCGGTTAATTATTATTTCACCGTCCGGCAACAATTGACGGTTTATTTATTTTTATGGCCGTTTAACCGCCTATTTCCCGGCGAAAAAATAAAACCAAATGCGTTGAAATAAACCGCAAAAATGAAAACGCCGCAACGGAGTGCGGCGTTTGGCAACAGGGGTACTCCCAAAGTGGTGGCACCCCCTGATGATGCTTAGGCCTTGGCCCAGTGGCGGCGTTTGGCCGCCTGCAGCTTCTCGTAAGCCGCCAGCAGCGCCTGATGCGCCGGCAGCGCCTTCAGATCGGCATCGACGGCGAACAGCCCGTTGAAGCGCTCTTCACCGCTGATGGCGGCGGAGGCGGCGTCGACCGCTTCCTGGCCGTACATTTTCACGAACGCGGTATAGTATTGCGCCGCTTCGCGTTCAGGCTCCTGCGCCAGCAGCAGCAGCGTTTGCAGGCAGCGGTAGTAGTTGCTGCGCGCCGGGCTCAGCACCGAGGCGTTGAAGTCCTGCGTCCATTCGGTCCAGATCAGCGCCTGATCCAGATCGCCGCCCGCCAGCGCCAGCATCGACTTCAGCTCGCCCACGCGCAGGGTATGCCAGGCGTTGTCTTTGCCGCTGGCAATGCCCAGCAGTTCGCGTACGCGGGTGAAATCGTCCAGCCCTTCGTCGTCCAGTTGCTCGATCAGCGCCAGGTATTCTTCCGGCTCCCACTCGCTGCCCGGCAGCGCCAGCAGCGTATCGCGCAGGTGCGCGCCCATGCTGTTGTTGGCCAGCAGCAGGTCTTCCGCCGGGTAGATATCGGACATGCCCGGCACGATGATGCGGCAAGCGTAGACGCCCAGGTGCTCGTAGTCGGCGATGTACACTTCCGCGTCTTCCTTGTCGAAGATGCTCATCAGGGTGGCGAACTCTTCCTGCGTGCTGCCGCTGAAGTTCCAGTCAACGAACGGGTAATCGGCATCCTGTTTGAACAGATCCCAGGAGATCAGGCCGCTGGAGTCGATGAAGTGCGTTTCCAGGTTGGTGTGTTCCGCCACTTCTTCGTCATCGAAGGTCGGCGCGGTGAACACGTCGAGATCTTTCAGGCTGCGGCCCTGCAGCAGTTCGGTTACCGTGCGCTCCAGCGCCACGCCGAAGTCCGGATGCGCGCCGAATGAAGCGAAGCAGGTGCCGTTGGTCGGGTTGAACAGCACCACGCAGATCACCGGGTAGTTGCCGCCCAGCGAGGCGTCATAGGAGAGGATCGGGAAACCTTCCTCTTCCAACTTGGCGATGGCTTCCACCACGCCCGGGTAGCGGTTCAGCACTTCGTCCGGGATCGCCGGCAGGCTGATGGATTCGGCGATGATGCGGTTTTTCACATAACGCTCGAACACTTCCGACAGACCCTGCACGCGCGCTTCGTTGGCGGTGTTGCCGGCGGACATACCGTTGGAAACATACAGGTTGCCGATGATATTCATCGGGATGTACACGGTTTGCTGGTCGGACTGACGGGTAAACGGCAGCGCGCACACGCCGCGATCGGCGTTGCCGGATTGCAGATCGACCAGATCGCTGGCGCTCAGCTCTTGCTGCGGATCGTAGAAGGCGTGCAGGCGTTCGTCGAGGATGCCGGCCGGCAGCGCGTCGTCTTCAGGGATCGGGAACCATTTCTCATTCGGGTAGTGCACGAAGTCGCCTTCGGCGATCTGCCGGCCCAGATAGAAATCGGCAAAGAAGTAGTTGGTGGACAGGCGCTCGAAATATTCACCCAGCGCGGAGGCCAGCGCGGCTTTTTTGCTGGCGCCTTTGCCGTTGGTGAAGCACAGCGGGCAATCGCGATCGCGAATGTGCACCGACCACACGTGCGGCACCGGGTTCAGCCAGGAGGCTTCTTCGATGTTGAAACCGAGGTCGCTCAGTTTCTGCTGGAAACGGGCGATGGAGTCTTCCAGGGCGGCGTCTTTACCGGGGATAAAAGTTTGCGTCATTGTCTTCACTTTTTGCGCGTACTAAAAACGCGCAATGATACGGGGTTTTACGCTGGAGCTCCACGTATTCCTAAAGCGGTGGCAAAGTCACAGTTTTTTTAAGGATAAAGGCCATAATTCAGCGAGTTATCTGTCACGGAGAAATCTAATGAAATCAGTGAAACTCAGCGTGTTAACCCTCTTGTTGACCGGCGTCAGCGCTTCGGCGCTGGCGCTGCCCAACATCACCCTGCTGGCGACCGGCGGCACCATCGCCGGCGGCGGCGATTCGGCGACGAAATCCAACTATACCGCGGGCAAGCTGGGCGTCGAGGCGCTGGTCGATGCGGTGCCGGCGCTGAAAAACATCGCCAACGTGCGGGGGGAGCAGGTGGTGAACATCGGCTCGCAGGACATGAACGATCAGGTCTGGCTGACGCTGGCGAAGAAAATTGACGCCGACTGCGGCAAAACCGACGGCTTCGTCATCACCCACGGTACCGATACGCTGGAAGAGACGGCCTATTTCCTCGATCTGACGGTGAAGTGCGACAAGCCGGTGGTGCTGGTCGGGGCGATGCGGCCGGCGACGGCGATGAGCGCCGACGGCCCGTTCAACCTGTATAACGCGGTGGTGACGGCGGCGGATCCGCAATCGGCCAACCGCGGGGTGCTGGTGGCGATGAACGACACCGTGCTGGACGCGCGCGACGTCACCAAGACCAATACCACCGCCGTGCAGACCTTCCAGTCGCCGAACTTCGGCCCGCTGGGGTACATCCACAACGGCAAGATCGATTACCAGCGTTCGCCGCAGCGCAAGCATACCCGGGAGACGCCGTTCGACGTCAGCAAGCTGAACGAGCTGCCGAAGGTCGGCATCATCTACAACTACGCCAACGCCTCCGATGCGCCGGCCAAGGCGCTGATCGCCGAAGGATATCAGGGCATCGTCAGCGCCGGGGTCGGCAACGGTAACCTGTATAAAACCGTGTTCGACACCTTGGCGACGGCGGCGCACAACGGCGTGGCGGTGGTGCGTTCTTCGCGCGTGCCAACCGGCGCGACCACCGAGGATGCGGAAGTGGACGACGCCAAATACGGCTTCGTGGCCGCCGGCACGCTGAATCCGCAAAAAGCGCGCATTCTGCTGCAGCTGGCGCTGACGCAAACCAAAGACGCGAAGCAGATCCAGCAGATGTTCAATCAGTACTGATCGTTTTCTCTCCTGCGGGGGCCGTCCGGGCTCCCGCAGCCATCTCGGCTGAATACAGCATAAAACACCGCGTTAACCCGCTGAATTTCCCCATGTCGCAGGGTTTTATCGTCCAAACAATCGCGACGGCCGCAGAGCCTGTCATCACCCGGCGCGACCGTTTGCCGCCGACGGGCGAATAAGCGTTGCAGCCATGGGGCGTGAGTGATAAAACCGATGGGTTGGTTAACGCGAGCGTTAGCTTCGGGCATCTTTTCGACAGGTCGCTTTTCTGCGGCGAACAGTGAATGTGGTGAGGGGAAATGACTCAGGTTTATAATTTTAGCTCTGGCCCGGCGATGCTGCCGGTGGAAGTGTTGCGTCGTGCGGAACAGGAACTGTGCAATTGGCACGGCCTGGGCACGTCAGTGATGGAGATCAGTCACCGCAGCAAAGAATTCATCGCCGTTGCCGAGCAGGCGGAACAGGATCTGCGCGATCTGCTGAAAGTCCCCTCCAACTATAAAGTGCTGTTTTGCCACGGCGGCGCCCGCGCACAATTCGCCGCGCTGCCGCTGAACCTGCTGGGCGACAAGGCCACCGCCGACTATATCGACGGTGGTTATTGGGCGCACAGCGCCATCAAGGAAGCGGAAAAGTATTGCACCCCGAACGTCATCGACGTGAAAACCCGCATCGACGGCCTGAGCGGCATCAAGCCGGTGAAAGAGTGGCAACTGAGCAACGACGCTGCTTACGTGCATTATTGCCCGAATGAAACCATCGACGGCGTGGCCATCGATGAAACGCCGGACTTCGGCGACAAAGTGGTGATCGGCGATTACTCCTCGACCATTCTGTCCCGCCCGCTCGACGTCAGCCGCTTCGGCGTGATTTACGCCGGCGCGCAGAAAAATATCGGCCCGGCCGGCCTGACGCTGGTGATCGTGCGCGACGATCTGCTGGGCAAGGCGCGCAAAGAAGTGCCGTCTATCCTCGATTACACCGTGCTGGCCGAGAACGACTCGATGTTCAACACCCCGCCAACCTTCGCCTGGTACTTGTCCGGGCTGGTGTTCAAATGGCTGAAAGAGCAGGGCGGCCTGGTGGAGATGCAAAAACGCAATCAGGCCAAGGCCGAGCTGCTGTACGCGACCATCGATAAATCCGACTTCTACCGCAGCCAGGTGGCGATCGCCAACCGTTCCTGGATGAACGTGCCGTTCCAGCTGGCCGATGCGGCGCTGGACAAGGTATTCCTCAGCGAAGCCGAGGCCATCGGCCTGCAGGCGCTGAAAGGCCACCGGGTAGTTGGCGGCATGCGTGCTTCTATTTACAATGCCATGCCGCTGGCCGGCGTGCAGGCGCTGACCGACTTCATGACCGACTTCGAACGTCGTCACGGTTGATTCCGTCAGCCCGCCAGGCGCGGGCTGCTCAGGCTGTTGTCCTTTTGCATTAAAGCGGCTCCGGCATTATTCCGGAGCCGTTTCGTTTATCAGAATTGGAGAGTTTTGTTCACATGGTGGATTCCCTGACGTTACAACCGGTCGCCCTGGTCAATGGCACCGTCAACTTACCCGGCTCGAAGAGCGTTTCTAACCGCGCTCTGCTGCTGGCGGCGCTGGCGGAGGGAACGACCCGGCTGACCAACCTGCTGGACAGCGACGATGTGCGTCATATGCTGAATGCGCTGCAGGCGTTGGGCGTGAACTACCGGCTTTCCGCCGACCGCACCGTGTGTGAAGTGACCGGCGTGGCCGGGCCGTTGGTGGCCAACCAACCGCTGGAACTGTTTCTCGGCAATGCCGGCACCGCGATGCGCCCACTGGCGGCGGCGCTGTGCCTTGGTGAAGGTGATGTGGTGCTGACCGGGGAACCCCGCATGAAAGAACGCCCGATCGGTCATCTGGTGGACGCGTTGCGCCAGGGCGGGGCGCAGATTGATTACCTCGAGCAGACCGATTACCCGCCGATTCGCCTGCGCGGCGGTTTCCAGGGCGGCGACGTCACCGTTGACGGCAGCGTCTCCAGCCAGTTCCTGACCGCGTTGCTGATGACCGCGCCCCTGGCGCCGCAGGATACGCAGATCCACATCAAGGGCGAGCTGGTTTCCAAGCCCTACATCGACATCACGCTGCATCTGATGCGCACCTTCGGCGTATCGGTGAGCCACGACAACTACCGGGTATTCCATATCCAGGGGCGCCAGACGTATATCGCGCCGGGCGACTACCTGGTTGAGGGCGACGCTTCTTCCGCCTCTTACTTCCTGGCGGCGGCGGCGATCAAGGGCGGCACCGTGCGCGTGACCGGCATCGGCCGCAAAAGCGTGCAGGGCGACACCAAGTTCGCCGACGTGCTGGAGAAAATGGGCGCGCGCATCACCTGGGGCGACGATTTCATCGAGTGCAGCCGCGGTGAACTGCGCGGCATCGACATGGACATGAACCACATTCCGGACGCGGCGATGACCATCGCCACCGCGGCGTTGTTCGCCGAGGGGCCGACCACCATCCGCAATATCTACAACTGGCGGGTGAAGGAGACCGACCGTCTGGCGGCGATGGCCACCGAGTTGCGTAAAGTGGGGGCGGAAGTGGACGAAGGCGAAGACTACATTCACGTCGTGCCGCCGGCCAAACTGCAGTTCGCCGAGATCGGTACCTACAACGATCACCGCATGGCGATGTGCTTCTCGCTGGTGGCGCTGTCGGATACCCCGGTCACCATTCTCGATCCGAAATGCACCGCGAAAACCTTCCCGGATTATTTCGAGCAGTTGGCGCGCATCAGCCAGCCGGCGTAGTAACCCGTCAAATCGTTTCTTTTAAGGCCCCTTTGTGGGCCTTTATCGTTTTTAACCTTCGGCGACCGGCGTTTCTTCTATACTTTTTCGCGGTTGTGCGCTTATTTTCAACAACCGGACAGTTCCAGGGTAACAGATTGCCGTAGGGCAGCGTATAATACGCCACCGTATTTGCCCCTGATTGGGCAGGTGGCAGAGCGCACGGGCTTCGAGTCGAAGCGCGCCGTGTCTCTGTGAGGTTTTCTACCTGAAGGAGAGAGAAATGACGGCTACAGCCCCGGTGATAACCGTTGATGGACCAAGTGGCGCAGGCAAAGGCACGCTGTGTAAAGCGTTGGCCGAGTCCCTTGGTTGGCGTTTGCTGGATTCTGGCGCGATCTACCGCGTGCTGGCGCTGGCGGCGTTGCATCATCAGGTGGATATCACTTCTGAGGAAGCGCTGGTTCCGCTGGCCGCACATCTCGATGTTCGCTTCGTTGCCCAGGACGGCAAGCTGCAGGTGATTTTGGAAGGTGAGGACGTCAGCAATGAGATCCGCACCGAAACCGTCGGCAACACCGCGTCGCAAGCGGCGGCGTTTCCGCGCGTGCGCGAGGCGTTGCTGCGCCGCCAGCGCGCGTTTCGCGAGGCGCCCGGCCTGATTGCCGATGGCCGCGACATGGGCACGGTGGTGTTCCCGGACGCGCCGGTCAAGATTTTCCTCGACGCCAGCTCGGAGGAGCGCGCGCACCGCCGCATGCTGCAGTTGCAGGAGAAGGGCTTTAATGTTAACTTTGAACGTCTTTTAGCCGAGATAAAGGAACGGGACGACCGTGACCGTAATCGGCCTATCGCGCCTCTGGTGCCCGCTTCTGACGCCCTCGTGCTGGATTCTACCAGCATGTCGATAGAGGAAGTGATCCAGCAGGCGTTGACGTATGCACAGAAAGTGTTGGCGTTGCCGCAGCAATAAGCGCGGCGGCGCTATTGGCTTTTTGTCATATTTGTCATAGCGGTATCGCAATATATCGGGTAAAATTTTACCCCTGTAACCTTAAACCCTGTCGGCATGGAGCCAATGGCGGGGTATGTGAAACAACCCCATTCGGCGGGATGCTAAATGGACGTTAAACTAAAGAACCCTGAAGATTAACAACATGACTGAATCTTTCGCTCAACTCTTTGAAGAATCCTTAAAAGAAATCGAAACCCGCCCGGGTTCCATCGTTCGTGGCGTCGTTGTTGCTATCGACAAAGATATTGTACTGGTTGACGCCGGTCTGAAATCTGAGTCTGCCATCCCGGCTGAGCAATTCAAAAACGCCCAGGGCGAGCTGGAAATCCAGGTTGGTGACGAAGTTGACGTTGCTCTGGATGCTGTTGAAGACGGCTTCGGTGAAACCCTGCTGTCCCGTGAGAAAGCTAAGCGTCACGAAGCTTGGATCACGCTGGAAAAAGCCTACGAAGAAGCTGAGACTGTAACCGGTGTTATCAACGGCAAAGTGAAGGGTGGCTTCACCGTCGAGCTGAACGGCATCCGCGCGTTCCTGCCAGGTTCCCTGGTTGACGTGCGTCCGGTACGTGACACTCTGCACCTGGAAGGCAAAGAGCTTGAGTTCAAAGTCATCAAGCTGGATCAGAAGCGCAACAACGTTGTCGTTTCTCGCCGTGCGGTTATCGAATCCGAAAACAGCGCTGAGCGCGATCAACTGCTGGAAAACCTGCAGGAAGGCATGGAAGTTAAAGGTATCGTTAAGAACCTCACTGACTACGGTGCATTCGTTGATCTGGGCGGCGTAGACGGCCTGCTGCACATCACTGACATGGCTTGGAAACGCGTTAAGCACCCAAGCGAAATCGTCAATGTTGGCGATGAAATCACTGTTAAAGTGCTGAAGTTCGACCGCGAGCGTACTCGTGTATCCCTGGGCCTGAAACAGCTGGGCGAAGATCCATGGGTTGCTATCGCGAAACGTTACCCAGAAGGCACCAAGCTGACTGGCCGTGTAACCAACCTGACTGATTACGGCTGCTTCGTAGAAATCGAAGAAGGCGTTGAAGGTCTGGTACACGTTTCTGAAATGGATTGGACCAACAAAAACATCCATCCGTCCAAAGTTGTTAACGTGGGCGACGTAGTGGAAGTGATGGTTCTGGACATCGATGAAGAACGTCGTCGTATCTCCCTGGGCCTGAAGCAGTGCAAATCCAACCCATGGCAGCAGTTCGCAGAAACCCACAACAAGGGCGACCGCGTTGAAGGTAAAATCAAGTCTATCACTGACTTCGGTATCTTCATCGGCCTGGACGGCGGCATCGACGGCCTGGTTCACCTGTCTGACATCTCCTGGAACGTTGCAGGCGAAGAAGCAGTACGTGAATACAAGAAAGGCGACGAAATCGCTGCGGTTGTTCTGCAAGTTGACGCAGAGCGCGAGCGTATCTCCCTGGGCGTGAAGCAACTGGCTGAAGACCCGTTCAATAACTACCTGTCTATGAACAAGAAAGGTGCTATTGTTACTGGTAAAGTCACTGCAGTTGACGCCAAAGGTGCTACAGTTGAATTGGCAGGCGGCGTAGAAGGTTACCTGCGTGCATCTGAAGCCTCTCGCGACCGCATTGAAGATGCAACTCTGGTTCTGAACGTAGGTGACGAAGTTGAAGCTAAATTCACCGGCGTTGACCGTAAGAACCGCGTTGTAAGCCTGTCCGTACGTGCTAAGGACGAAGCTGACGAGAAAGACGCCATCGCAACTGTTAACAACAAACAGGAAGAAGGCAACTTCTCTAACGCAATGGCTGAAGCTTTCAAAGCGGCTAAAGGCGAGTAATGACGGGGGGCGGTCGCTGACCGCCCCGATACGGTAGTTTAGCTGCAAAGCTTGGAGGTACTATGACCAAGTCTGAACTTATTGAAAGACTTGCTGGCCAGCAATCTCATATTCCGGCGAAGGCCGTTGAGGATGCAGTGAAAGAGATGCTTGAGCACATGGCCGCAACGCTGGCCGAGGGCGAACGCATTGAGATCCGCGGATTCGGCAGTTTTTCTCTTCACTACCGTGCCCCGCGTGTAGGCCGCAACCCGAAAACCGGTGACAAAGTAGAGCTGGACGGTAAATACGTTCCTCACTTCAAGCCAGGCAAAGAGTTGCGTGACCGCGCCAATATCTATGGCTAGTCGCTGACTGATCATAGCGTTGTTGCTTGAAAAGAATATAAAACGGTGCCTGTAAGGCGCCGTTTTTTTTCGCCTGCAATTCTCCGCGATATGCTCGCGAGTTGCGTACTACGCCGCATTTACGATGTGGCTCCTGCATAGATCTCTCTTATCCTGCCATGTTCACCGCATCTTCGTTAAAGCCCGCTGGCGGTGACATGTCGCCTGAATGATCCTGCTTGCTTGCCGTGATGCGCTTTTGCTCATGGCGGAGCCGATGGGAGAAGAGCGATCAAAATTTCGCTGGATCTGGCGATACTCGCCGTTATCTGCGGCATCCTGCCGCTGTTGGTTTTACCGCAGTTGCCTGAGCAATGGCAGCTGTGGCCACTCGTGCTTGTTGTCTGTTTACTGCTGCGCACGCGCAGGCCATTCTGCCGCTATTTGGCCTGCCTGGGATTGGGATTCATATGGGCGGTTTTCAACGCCGGCAGCCTGATCGGGCAAATGGATCGCTTAACTCGCATGCCGGACGTGACGGCGGTGGTGCAGGTGAGCAGCGTCGCGCTGGAACCCGCCGCCAGTAAACAGACGCTGATGCGCATCGAGCGGGTCGACGGTCATTGGTTGGCGCCTGCGCTGGCGTTTACCACGACGTGGGCTCCCGAACAGCAGCGGCTATGCGCCGGGCAGCGTTGGCAATTGAAACTGCGCCTGCGGCCGGTACATGGCAAGCTCAATCAAGGCGGATTTGACAGCCAACGTTGGGCGGTCGCCCAGCGTCAGCCGTTGACGGGGCGGGTCAGGCAGGCTCGTTTGCTGGATGGCGATTGCGGGCTGCGCCAGCGCATCATCAGCCATGCGGAAACCAACATCGGTGAATTGCGTTACAAGGCGGTATTGCTGGCGCTGGCGTTTGGGGAACGAACCGCGCTGGAGCAGGCTTTGCGCACGCTGATGCTGAAGACCGGCATCGCTCACCTGATGGCCATTTCAGGGTTGCATGTGGCGATGGTCGCCATTTTGTTCTGGGCCGCGTTGCGCGCGCTGCAGTTTTTCCTGCCCGCCCATTTGATTGGCTATCGCTTTCCATTGGTCGCAGGCTGGGTGGCGACGCTGATCTATGTTTGGTTGGTGGGCGCCCAGCCGCCGGCGGTGCGTACCGCGTTGGCGATGACGCTGTGGATGCTGCTGCGCTTGCGCGGCGTTCATTGTTCTTCCTGGCAGGTGTGGCTATGGTGTATCGGGCTGATTTTGCTGTGCGATCCGCTGGCGGTATTGTCAGACAGTTTCTGGCTGTCGGTGCTGGCGGTGGGGTGTTTGATTTTTTGGTTTGAATGGGCGCCGCTCGGTGAGCGATTCCGGTCGGCCTGGTATTGGGCGCCGGCGCGCTGGCTGCATATTCAGCTCGGCATGACGCTGCTGCTGGTGCCGATGCAGGCCGCGCTGTTTCTGGGCCTGACGTTGACCTCGCTACCCGCCAATCTGTGGGCGGTACCTATTGTCTCATTGGTGACGGTGCCGCTGATTTTGCTGGCGGTGATATTTGGCTTCTTTCCCCCGTTAAGCTACGGGCTATGGTGGCTGGCGGACTTCACGCTGTACTGGGTGTTTGTGCCGCTGCATTACCTGCAACGCGGTTGGGTGGATCTGGGGGCTGCCTCGCTGCTGGCCAGCGCGGCTGGGTGGCTCATCGTCGTCTGTTGGCGCTTTCATTGGTGGTGGCGTTATGCACCGGGGCTGGCGACGATAGCGATATGCTGTGTGCTGTGGCGTGGCAAAGCGCCGGACTATCGCTGGCGCGTCGATATGCTTGATGTCGGGCACGGGTTGGCGGTGGTTATCGAGCAAAACGGCAAGGGGATACTGTACGATACCGGCGATCGTTGGCCCGCGGGCAGCGCCGCCGAACGGCATATCTTACCGATGCTGAACTGGCGGAATATTGAACTGGAGCAGATCATTATCAGCCATATTCACCTCGATCATATCGGCGGGCTGCCGGTGATGCGGCGGGCATTTCCTCAGGCGACGGTGCGCAGCCCGATACGCGGGGAAGGACACTTGCCCTGCGTCGCCGGTGAGCGTTGGCGCTGGCAATCGCTGCAATTCGAGGTGCTGTGGCCACCGAAAACGCGCAAAAGGCCGGTCAATGAGGACTCCTGCGTGATCCGCATCGACGATGGGCAATACAGTTTGCTGCTCACCGGTGATGCGGAAAAGAAGGCGGAGGAGCAGCTGTTACGGTTGCGGCGCGATCGTTTGGCTGCCACGGTGTTGCAGGTGGGGCATCACGGCAGCAAGACGTCTTCTACGCCGCCGTTTCTGCGCGCGGTCAATCCCGAAGCGGCGCTGGCGTCCGCATCGCGTTACAACAAATGGCGATTGCCGGCGCGGAAAGTGGTCGCCAGATACCGGGCAAATGACATTCAATGGCGCGATACGACGCGCTCCGGTCAGTTATCGGTACTTTTTTTCGACAACGATTGGCAAATTAAAGGCTTTCGCGAACAATTAATGCCCCGTTGGTACCATCAGCGGTTTGGCGTAGAGGGTGATAATGAGTAAAATAGGCCGCTATTTCTTCCGATGCTGGTATTTGCATGATGAATGATAAAGATCTCTCGACCTGGCAGACGTTCCGTCGACTCTGGCCGATGATCACTCCTTTTAAGACCGGGCTGATTGTGGCCGCCATTGCGTTGATTATGAACGCAGCGGGGGACACGCTGATGCTGTCTCTGCTTAAACCGTTATTGGACGATGGGTTTGGAAAAACCGACAGCAGCGTGCTGGTGTGGATGCCGCTGGCGGTGATTGCGCTGATGCTGATGCGCGGCGTGACCAGCTTTGTTTCAAGCTACTGCATTTCCTGGGTTTCCGGCATGGTGGTGATGCAAATGCGCCGCCGCCTGTTTGGCCATATGATGAGAATGCCGGTGGCTTTCTTCGATCAACAGTCCACCGGGACCCTGTTGTCGCGCATTACCTATGATTCCGAACAGGTGGCTTCCTCCTCTTCCAGCGCGCTGGTGACCGTGGTGCGCGAAGGGGCTTCGATCATTGGCCTGTTCATCATGATGTTCTATTACAGCTGGCAGCTGTCGGTGATCCTGATCGTGCTGGCACCGATCGTCTCCATCGCCATTCGCCTGGTGTCCAAGCGTTTCCGCAACATCAGCAAGAACATGCAGAACACCATGGGGCAGGTGACCACCAGTGCCGAACAGATGCTGAAAGGCCATAAAGAAGTGCTGATTTTCGGTGGCCAGCAGGTAGAAACCGAGCGTTTTAACTCGGTGAGCAACCGCATGCGCCAACAGGGCATGAAACTGGTTTCCGCGTCTTCCATTTCCGATCCGATCATTCAACTGATTGCTTCGCTGGCCCTGGCGTTCGTGCTGTTTGCCGCCAGCTTCCCAAGCGTGATGGAAACCCTGACCGCCGGTACCATTACCGTGGTGTTCTCGTCGATGATCGCGCTGATGCGTCCGCTGAAGTCGCTGACCAACGTCAATGCCCAGTTCCAGCGAGGGATGGCGGCCTGTCAGACGCTGTTCTCCATTTTGGATATGGAACAGGAAAAAGACACCGGCACCCGCGAAGTGAAGCGTGCGAAAGGCGACATCGAATTCCGTAACGTCACCTTCTACTACCCGGCCAAAGACACGCCGGCGCTGCGTGATATCAACCTGAAAATCGCTGAAGGCAAGACCGTCGCGCTGGTGGGCCGTTCCGGTTCGGGTAAATCCACCATCGCCAACCTGTTGACGCGCTTCTACGATATTCAGGAAGGTGAAATCCTGATGGATGGTCACGATCTGCGTGAATATACCCTGGCCTCGCTGCGCAATCAGGTGGCCTTGGTCTCGCAAAACGTGCACCTGTTCAACGACACTATCGCCAACAACATCGCCTATGCGCGCGAGAGCGAATACAGCCGCGAGCAGATTGAGAAAGCGGCGGAAATGGCGTACGCGATGGACTTCATCAACAAGATGGAAAACGGCCTGGATACGGTGATCGGTGAAAATGGCGTGATGCTGTCCGGCGGCCAGCGCCAGCGCATTGCCATCGCGCGTGCTTTGCTGCGCGATTGCCCGATCCTGATCCTGGATGAGGCGACGTCTGCGCTGGATACCGAGTCCGAGCGTGCCATTCAGGCCGCGCTGGACGAGCTGCAGAAAGACCGCACTTCGCTGGTGATCGCGCACCGTCTGTCGACCATTGAGAAGGCGGACGAGATCTTGGTGGTGGAGGACGGCCGCATCGTCGAACGCGGTGAACACGCCGAGTTGCTTGAGCGCCAAGGCGCCTATGCGCAGCTGCACCGCATGCAGTTTGGTCAATAATGATTGAGCGTATCTGGTCCGGCGGTTCGTTGCTTTATCTGGCGCTATTGCCGCTCTCGTGGCTCTATGGTTTGTTCAGTTGGCTGATCCGTCTCAGTTACCGCTGCGGCCTGCGTAAAAGTTGGCGTTCGCCGGTGCCGGTAGTGGTGGTGGGTAACCTCACCGCCGGCGGCAACGGCAAAACGCCGATGGTGATTTGGCTGGTGGAACACCTGCAACAGCGGGGCTATCGCGTTGGCGTGGTGTCACGCGGCTACGGCGGCAAATCGGCGGTTTATCCGCTGGTGCTCGGTCAGAATACATCGACCCGTGAGGCGGGCGATGAGCCGGTGCTGATTTATCAACGTACCGGTGCGCCTGTGGCGATCGCGCCCAAGCGAGCTGAGGCGGTGCAGGCCCTGCTGCAACAACAGCAGCTGGATGTGATCATCACCGACGACGGTTTGCAGCACTACGCTTTACAGCGTGACTTCGAGCTCGTGGTCATCGACGGCGTGCGTCGTTTCGGCAACGGCTGGTGGTTGCCGGCCGGGCCGATGCGCGAGCGTGCCGCGCGGCTTGGCAGCGTCGATGCGCGCGTCGCCAATGGCGGCGTGGCGCAGGCCGGGGAAATTGCCATGCGCCTGCAGGCGCGTGATGCGGTGAACCTGCTGAGCGGTGAACGTCGCCCGGCGGCTGAGCTGCCGCGCGTGGTGGCGATGGCCGGCATCGGCCATCCGCCGCGTTTCTTCGCGACGTTGGAAAAGTTGAACGTCGAAGTCGTACAGGAAGTGGCGTTTGCCGATCATCAGGAATATCAGCAGGAACAGCTGGCGGCGCTGGTTGCAGCCGATCAAACGCTGTTGATGACGGAGAAGGACGCGGTGAAGTGTCGCGCCTTTGCCCAGCCTAATTGGTGGTATTTGCCGGTTGATGCGGTGCTACCTTCCGCTCAGGCTGAGCAATTGCTGCAGGATATCGAATCTCTGCTGACTAAGTAATCTCAGGATGCCAGCGTGGCAAGTCCCAAGGCTTGCGCGCAGGCTTCCAGCGAACGCTGCTGGGTTTGCTGATACAGCGCCAGCTCGTCGATCACCTCACTGCCCAACGCTTGTTCAAACGCTGCCCGGCTGGAAGCGGCGTTGTACTGCGTGTGGCGGCTGTCGCCCAGGTTTGACTGGAAAATCCCCGCCGCGCTGACCGGCAGAAAATCTTCATACACCAGAGGCTGGAAGCGAACGTGTTCTTTCTCGATCAGTTGTTCCAGGGTGCTGTGCTTATCCAGCGACTCTTTGGCCGCCAGGCCGCATTCGGTCGGGAAATAGCGGAACCAGGCCAGCTGTTGCTCACGCAGCGTGGCGTAATCATCCGGAAACGCCCGGAAGTTTTCCTCCAGCAGTTGATAGTAGCGCTCGGCATTCTTCTCGCTCGGCGGCGCCTGCAACGCATCGTTGGTCGCCTGCAGCAAACGGTCGTAAAGTTCGCGTCCTTTAGGCGTTAGCGCCACGCCGCGTTGTTCGATCTCGCCGAAGCGCGCGGTATGGTGACCGGCGACGGCGTGCCCGTCGTGCTCAACGAAATCGACGCTTTCTTCCAGCGCTTTGAAGCTGGTTTGGCGGAGCAGGATCGCGCGGCGGCGGCGCGGCGGGCCCTCGATGACCGCTTTGGGCGTAATACCGCGGCCGGGCATCGCTTGCTGAACGCGATCGATATCCAGCGTGCGTGGTGTCAGGTGGTTGATATGCGGCCCTTTAAACGCCACCACGTCGGCGATCAGGCGATGCTGATCGTGCAGCTGCCGGTATTCTTCGGCGCTGACCGTCGCCTGGTTGTGCCAGCGGAAGGTTTCCAGCGCTTGTTCGACAAATTCTTGCGCCTGCACTTCATTCAGCCCGCCTTGCGCTTCCTGCAGCGCGATCAGCTCCAGCGCGCGATCGGTAAAGATACGGCGGCGCGCCAGCAAGCGCTCGGCCAGCGCACGCAGCGCGGGATCTTCTATCAGTTCCAGGCGCAGCAGGGAGGTGAACACGCGGAAAGGACTGATCTGCAGCGCGTCTTCGTGTATGGCGCGAAAAGCGGTGGAGTGCACCGGAACGCCCGCCACCGATAGATCATAGTAACCGACCGGCGCCATGCCCATCACCCGGAACAGGCGGCGCAGGATGGCCAGTTCGTCCGCCGTACCGACCCGGATCGCGCCGTGGCGCTCCATGGCCAGGCGTTCGATCTCGCCGGTGATTTGCAGTTGATGAGCCAGTGCGGCATCTTCGCGCAGAACCTGTCGGTTGGTTTCCGCCACCAGCTCCAGCAGATCGCCGTACAGCGGTACCTCTTTTTGATACATGTCCGACATCGCGTGAGAGAATCTGGCGCGGATTTCATTAGGTGAAACGAACTGCTGGGCGGTCATGCGCATAGCTCCTTGATTCAGCATAATCTGAAAAATCGTGTTTTTAGCGGCAAAAGTGCTGGCGAAAAAGCCGTCTGCCTTGTTTTCCCCTCAAGTTTAGCCATCTGATTTGGGATTTGTTATAGCAGCGTCAAGCATATTAGAGTTTTATGCGTTAGCTCTCATTTGCAGCGCTCAGACGGGCAAATGATGCTCCGGTGAGGAGAGGAACGCGGTGGATCGGCCGCGGCGAGCGTTAAATTAAGTCATGTATATTCAGAGGGATAAAAATAAATTCGGCGTAATGATGAATTTATTGCAATAAACCTCTTGTGCATTCACCATTTTTATGAGTAAATGCAAGTCGGCCTGTAATCCAGACCTATTTATGTTCGAGTTTAGAGTTAAGCAGTTCCTCCAAAAACGTTATCATCCGATTCCGCTTCAAAGACGAACCTTCTAAGTACCTCCCATAAGTAATGTTTCTGAAATGGCCGCAATTGCCTCTTATGGCAGGTTTTGTAAATATATTTAAAGGTAAAAGTAATGTCTAAGAAGACTGGTCAAGTTAAGTGGTTCAACGAAAGCAAAGGTTTTGGTTTCATTGAGCAGCACGACGGCGGCAAAGATGTATTTGTACACTTCTCCGCAATCATGACCGACGGTTTCAAGACCCTGGCTGAAGGCCAGCGTGTCGAGTACACCATCCAGGACAGCCCGCGCGGGCCGGCTGCCGCCAACGTAGTTGCTCTGTAAGAAGACAGGGAACGCGTATAAAGAGATCTTAATACAACCATGGTGACGCTTCAGCGCTGAGTCATGCGGAAGATATTAAGTTCAACAAGCCCGCCTTAGTGCGGGTTTTTTATTTTTTTGCTCACGAGAGGTTTGTTACGAAAAACTTTAGGATGGGCTGGTAGCGTCCAGACAATATAAAAAATGACGTTGTCAAGGATGCTCAAGTAAAAGGATATAAGTTATGTTTAAAAATACTGTGTTAAAAATGGGTCGTGTGAAATGGTTTAATCAGGCCGAAGGCTATGGTTTTATTTCACCGGTAGATGGCAGCGACGAAATCTATGTCAACCGCAACGCTATCGCCAACACCAAAAATAAGTCGTTGAACGAAGGTCAGAACGTTGAGTTCTCGATCTATCGCAGCTCGCATGGGCTGTCCGCGGCAGACGTTATCGCGTTCTGATCGCATCCTCCTTCCTCGCCAGTGCCGGTGTCGCCACCCGCAAGCACTGGCGAAGATAAATCCCGCGATATCCACTATTATCAGGCCATTGCCTACTCGCCACGGATATCAGGATGACCACCCCGACCATTTCCCTTACCGCCGCTCGCGCGTTGCACCTTGCCGCCCAGGGGCTGCTTTCTCCGCTTAAACGCCAGGCTCGGCCCGATGACGTCGTGAGCGCGATCCAGCGCATGGGGCTGTTACAAATCGATACCATTAGCGTCGTCGCTCGCAGCCCGTATCTGGTGCTGTTCAGCCGTTTGGGAACCTATCAGCCGGAGTGGCTTGAGCAGGCGCTCGCCGGCCGCAAGCTGTTCGAGTATTGGGCGCACGAGGCCTGTTTCCTGCCGATCGAAGATTTTGGTCTGCTGCGCCACCGCATGCTGGCGCCGCATGATATGGGCTGGAAATACTCGGCCGACTGGGTGCAGCAGCACCAGGCCGCGATGGACAACCTGCTGCGGCACATCGAACAACAGGGGCCGGTGCGTTCCGCCGATTTCAGCGCCGAGAAGAAAGGCAACAGCGGGTGGTGGGACTGGAAACCGGAGAAACGGCACCTGGAGATCCTGTTTACCGCCGGCAAGCTGATGGTGGCCGAGCGTCGCAACTTCCACCGGGTTTACGATCTGACCGAAAGGCTGCTGCCGGCCTGGGACGATGCGCGTCATGCGCTGCCTGCGGAGCGGGCGCGCCGGCAGATGCTGCATCGCACCTGCCGCTATCTGGGCATTTTTCGCGCCGAATGGTTGGCGGATTATTATCGGCTGAAACGCGTGGCGCCAAAAGCCTTGCTGGCAGAGCTGCAGGCGCAGGGGGAAATTTCGCCGGTGCAGGTAGAGGGGCTGGAAGGGCAGTTCTATGTGCATGAATCACTGGCGGAACTGCTGCCGCTGGCGGAGCAGGGCAAATTGAAATCGACGGTCACCAGCCTGCTGTCGCCTTTTGATCCGGTGGTGTGGGATCGCCGCCGGGCGCTCGAACTGTTCAACTTTGACTATCGGCTGGAGTGTTACACGCCGAAAGAAAAACGCCGCTACGGTTACTTCACGTTGCCGGTGCTGCATCGGGGCGAGCTGGTGGGGCGGATTGACGCCAAGGCGCACCGTCGCCAGGGCATCTTCGAGATCATCAGTTTCCATGCGGAGCCGCAGGTGCGCTTCGGCAAACAGCGAACGCAGGATATCCGGCAGGCCATCGCGCGCACGGCCAAATGGCACGGTGCGCAACGCGTCGCGCTGGGCGACATTCCGGCCGCGTTAGCCGCTGAATGGGGCGCCGGCTGGGAAGTGGGATAACGAGCGACGCCGTCGGTGGGGTAAAACGAAGTGAAGCGTCGCTCGTTACAAAGGGGCTCAGTGGCTAAAGTTAGCGAACAGAGCGATGATTTTATGCAGACGTTTGATCATGTATCACTGCTTTCTTTTGTGATTTTCATCACAAAATTCTACGCCGGGATGCGCCGCAGTTCAAGCTGTCACGCTGACGCAGTGAGGAAATATCGGCGGGTTGGCGCTGCCGATGATTAACCTGAGGCCGGGCATTATGCTATCCTCACTGCCTTTCCCAGATGACCTATCCCCTAGCGGAGGATGCATGGACCACCGTTTACTCGAAATCGTTGCCTGCCCGGTATGCAACGGCAAACTCTATTTCAATAAAGAAAACCAGGAGCTGGTGTGCAAAGCGGACGGGTTGGCTTACCCGCTGCGTGACGGCATTCCGGTACTGTTGGAAAATGAAGCGCGTGCGCTGTCGCTGGATGAGAAGCACGCATGAGTTTTATCGCCATTATTCCCGCCCGCTACGCCTCAACCCGTTTGCCGGGCAAACCGCTGGCCGATATTCACGGCAAGCCGATGGTGGTGCACGTGATGGAGCGTGCCCGTGAGTCCGGCGCCAGCCGCGTCATCGTGGCGACCGATCATCCTGAAGTCGCCAAAGCGGTGGAAGCCGCCGGCGGCGAAGTGTGCATGACCAGCCCGGATCACCATTCCGGCACCGAGCGTCTGGCGGAAGTGATCGCGCACTACGGCTTTGCCGACGATCAGATCATCGTTAACGTGCAGGGCGACGAACCGCTGATCCCACCGGTGATCGTGCGGCAGGTGGCGGAGAACCTGGCGGGCAGCCAGGCCGGCATGGCGACGCTGGCGGTGCCGATCGAGAGCGCCGAAGAGGCTTTCAACCCCAACGCGGTGAAGGTTGTGATGGACGCGCAGGGCTACGCGCTCTATTTCTCACGCGCCACGATTCCGTGGGATCGCGAGCGTTTCGCCGCGTCGAAAGAGAGCATCGGCGACAGCCTGCTGCGTCATATCGGCATCTACGCGTACCGCGCGGGCTTCGTGCGCCGCTACGTCAGCTGGGCGCCGAGCCAGCTGGAGCAGATCGAGCTGTTGGAACAGCTGCGCGTGCTGTGGTACGGTGAAAAGATCCACGTGGCGGTCGCGAAAGCGATCCCGAGCGTGGGGGTCGATACGCCGGAAGACCTCCAGCGCGTGCGCGACAGCATTCAACCTTGAGCCTGATTTCGTCGGCGCGCCGCGCAACGCGCCGACGATGCAACACCCCCATTATTGATCCCCGTTTTGTTGATCTGCGTTGAAGAATTTTTCCGCTCGCCGTTTGATGATGTTACGTATCCCCCCTAATTAGCCTGAGGTGAATGCCTTATGGAGCAGTTACGCGCCGAACTGAGCATTGTGCTGGGTGAGTCCATCAGCCGGCTGGAGCGGGTGAGCGAACAGCCTTATGCGCATATGTATTCACTGTACGATCGGCAGGGCAACGCGATCCCGTTGATGGCGAAAAGCTTTATCTGTCGGGGCATCGCCCAGCAGGAGGCGTACAAGCTGTCGATGCTGGCGCGCGACGGGGATATTCGCCTGCCTACGGTGTATGGCGTGGTGTGCACCCACCAGGCGCCGTATACGGAAATCCTGCTGTTCGAGCGCCTGCGCGGCGTGTCGGCTGAGGCGCCGACGCGCTCGCCGGATCGCTGGAATATGCTGATGGAGCAGATCGTTGACGGGATATTGGCCTGGCACCGCATCGACAGCCACGGCAGCGTCGGCAGCGTTGACAGCACGCAGGAGAATGACTGGTTTTGCTGGTATCAACAGCGGGTCGAAGTGTTGTGGGCGACGGTGGTCAATCTCACCACCCCGCAGTTGACCATGGCGGATCGGCGTTTGCTGTACCGCACGCGTGAAACGCTGACCCATTTCTTCGTCGGCTTCGATGATCCCTGTGTTCTGGTGCACGGTAACTTATCGCTGCGCAGCATGTTGAAAGATCCCAAAACCGATCAACTGCTGGCGATGCTCAACCCCGGCGTAGTGCTGTGGGCGCCGCGCGAATACGATCTTTTCCGCCTCTGCGAGGCGGGCATGCCCAGCCAGCTGTTGTTCAACTATCTGCAGCGGGCGCCGGTCGCCGACGCTTTCCTGGCGCGGCGCTGGCTATATGCGGTATGGGAAGCGGTAGGGCGTTTGATCCATACCGGCAAGCTGGAGCGGCGGCCGTTCGACTATGCGTCGCAACAGCTGCTGCCCTGGCTGGCCGGTTGAACGGGCTTTACTCTGCGCCGGCGCTATCTGCGCCCTTCAGCCATTGCCACAGGCTACCCAGCGTTTCATACCAGGCGCGCTCGGTATGGCCGAGGAACATTGACGACGGTGTGGCGCGATCCCAGATATTCAGCGGCGAGTCGATAGCCAACTGATTGGCCGGCGCCGGGATCGGATGCAGCCCCTTAGCCTTGAAGAAACGCATGGCGCGCGGCAGATGGTTGGCGGAGGTCACCAGAATGAACGGCTGCTCGCCGACCAACTTGGCGACCTGAGCGGCCTCTTGCTCGGTATCGCGCGGTTCCCCCAAGATCACCATATCACTGCGCGGCACGCCCAGGCTTTCGGCCACCAGCGCCGCAGTGGCGGCGTTGCTTTGCATGGGGCCGGCGGACGCGCCGGTGAACACCATCCTGGCGCCGGGATGTGCAAGGTAGAGCCGAACGCCTTCCGTGACGCGCGGCAGACTGTTGCCGAGCAGGTTTGAACTGGGCGCCCAATCGGGATTGTAGGTATAGCCCCCGCCCAACACGACGATGTAGCTGACCGGATCGTTACCGCGATAAGTCTGGTATTCGGCTTCGATCGGCCGCAGCAGCCGGTCGGCCACCGGTTGCAGGCTGAAAAGCAGTAAAAACAGCCAGCTCAGCGTGAAAATCGTCTTACCGCTTTTTTGCCAGCGGGTGAACCACAGCAGCAGCAGCGCCAGCCCCATCAGCAGCATCAACAGCGGCAGTGGCATCAGCAGGGCGCCAAAGAACTTTTTCAGGTTGAACAGCATCGAAAATCAGATCCTTTTGGGTGAAAAATCGGCATCCAGGTATAAACAGGCCGCAAGAAGATACATTCTAAGCCAGTCTGTGCCAAAATAGCAGGTTTGAATGGGCGTGCGCTTTGCCGCCGACAAGACTGAGATCAGCGGAGCCGTTGTCCATGCAGGATCGTAATTTTGACGATATTGCTGAAAAATTTGCGCGTAATATTTACGGCACCACGAAAGGAAAAATCCGCCAGGCGGTGGTTTGGCAGGATCTGACCGGGCTGCTGGCGCAGTTGCCGCAGCGGCCGCTGCGCATTCTCGACGCCGGGGGCGGTGAAGGCCATATGGCCTGCCAACTGGCAGAATTAGGACATCAGGTGTTGTTGTGCGATCTTTCTGGTGAGATGATCCAGCGCGCCGCGCAGCTGGCGGAGCAGAAAGGTGTGAGCCAGAACATGCAATTCGTACAAAGTTCTGCGCAGGATATCGCTCAACATTTGGAACAGCCGGTTGATCTGATATTGTTTCATGCAGTGCTTGAATGGATCGCCGAGCCCGAAGCGGCGCTGCAGGCGTTGTATGACTGCCTGACGCCGGGCGGCGCGCTGTCGCTGATGTTCTTCAACGCCAACGGCCTCTTGATGCGCAACGTGGTGTTGGGTAATTTCCAACTGGTGGATCCCGAGGTCAGACGGCGCCGCAAGCGTTCGCTGTCGCCGCAATATCCGCACGATCCGCTATTGGTCTACGGTTGGTTGGAACTGCTGGGCATGCGCATCGGCGGCAAAACCGGCGTGCGGGTGTTCCACGACTATCTGCAGAGCAGACAGCTGCAAACACAAAAATTTGAAGAGTTACTGGCGCTTGAACAGCACTATTGCCGGCAGGAGCCGTACGTGAGTTTGGGGCGCTATATTCACGTCATGGCGCATAAACCAAACCTGAAGGACGAACTATGAGTGAATTTTCCCAGACAGTACCCGAACTGGTCGCCTGGGCACGGAAAAATGATTTCTCTATTTCGCTCCCTACGGAGCGTCTCGCATTTCTGCTCGCCATCGCCACCCTGAACGGCGAACGACTGGATGGCGAGATGAGCGAAGGTGAGCTGGTTGATGCATTTCGCCATGTCAGCAAGGGTTTTGAACAGACGCATGAAACGGTGGCGATGCGCGCCAACAATGCGATTAACGACATGGTGCGCCAGCGCCTGTTGAACCGTTTTACCAGCGAGCTGGCGGACGGCAACGCGATTTACCGCCTGACGCCGCTGGGTATCGGCATTACCGATTACTATATTCGCCAACGCGAATTCTCCACGCTGCGTTTGTCGATGCAGCTGTCGATCGTGGCGCAGGAACTCAAACGCGCCGCTGATGCCGCCGACGAGGGCGGCGACGATTTCCATTGGCATCGCAACGTGTTCGCGCCGTTGAAATATTCGGTGGCGGAAATCTTCGACAGCATCGACATGACCCAACGCGTGATGGATGAGCAGCAGCAGAGCGTGAAGAACGACATCGCGGCGCTGCTGAGCAAGGATTGGCGGGCGGCGATCTCCAGCTGCGAGATGCTGTTGTCGGAAACCTCGGGTACCCTGCGCGAGCTGCAGGATACGCTGGATGCGGCGGGCGATAAGCTGCAGGCCAACCTGCTGCGCATCCAGGACGCAACCCTCGGCAACGTGGAGCTGGGTTTCGTCGACAAGCTGGTGTTCGATCTGCAAAGCAAGCTGGATCGCATCATCAGCTGGGGCCAGCAGGCGATCGACCTGTGGATCGGCTACGATCGCCACGTGCATAAATTTATCCGTACCGCTATCGATATGGACAAAAACCGCGTGTTCGCCCAGCGCCTGCGTCAGTCGGTGCAAACCTATTTCGACCACCCGTGGGCGCTGACCCATGCCAATGCCGATCGTCTGCTGGACATGCGCGACGAAGAACTGGCGCTGCGCAGCGAGGAAGTGACCGGGGAACTGCCGCCGGATCTGGAATTCGAAGAGTTCAGCGAGATTCGCGAACAGCTGGCGGCGATGATCGAAGAGGCGCTGAAGGTGTACCAGGAACAGCAGATGCCGCTCAACCTTGCGGCGGTGATGCGCGATTACCTGGCGCAATATCCGCGTGCGCGTCATTTCGACGTGGCACGTTTAGTGGTCGACCAGGCTGTTCGCCTCGGTGTGGCTGAAGCAGATTTCTCAGGGTTGCCGGCGGAATGGCAGGCAATCAATGATTACGGAGCCAAGGTCCAGGCCCATGTCATCGACAAATATTGAACAAGTAATGCCAGTCAAGCTGGCCAAGGCGCTGTCCAACTCGCTGTTTCCGGCGTTGGACAGCCAACTGCGCGCGGGTCGTCACATCGGTATCGATGAGCTGGACAACCACGCCTTTTTAATGGATTTCCAGGATGAGCTGGAAGAATTTTACAACCGTTACAGCGTCGAGCTGATTCGGGCGCCGGAAGGCTTCTTCTATTTGCGCCCGCGCTCCACCACGCTGATCCCGCGTTCGGTGCTGTCCGAGCTGGATATGATGGTGGGTAAGATCTTGTGCTACCTGTATCTCAGCCCCGAGCGCCTAGCGCACGAAGGCATTTTCAGTCATCAGGAGCTGTACGACGAGTTGCTGAGCCTGGCCGATGAGAACAAGCTGCTGAAGTTCGTCAACCAGCGCTCCACCGGTTCGGATCTCGATCGGCAGAAGCTGCACGAAAAGGTGCGCACTTCCCTGAACCGCCTGCGCCGCCTCGGCATGGTCTATTTCATGGGCAATGACAGCAGCAAGTTCCGCATTACCGAGGCGGTGTTCCGCTTCGGCGCCGACGTGCGCAGCGGCGACGATCCGCGTGAAGCGCAGCTGCGCATGATTCGCGACGGCGAGGCGATGCCGGTTGAAACCAGCCTGTCGCTGAACGATGAGAATGACGCTGAGGATCAGCAGGTTGATAACGCTCCTGACGGTGCAGAGGATGAACAGGAATGATTGAACGCGGTAAATTTCGCTCGTTGACGCTGGTTAACTGGAACGGCTTCTTCGCCCGCACCTTTGATCTGGATGAGCTGGTGACCACGCTGTCCGGCGGTAACGGGGCGGGGAAATCCACCACCATGGCGGCCTTCGTCACCGCACTGATCCCCGACCTGACGCTGCTGCACTTCCGTAACACCACCGAAGCGGGCGCCACCAGCGGCTCACGCGACAAAGGCCTGCACGGCAAGCTGCGCGCCGGCGTGTGTTACTCCACCCTTGACGTCGTCAACTCACGCCACCAGCGCGTGGTGGTTGGCGTGCGTCTGCAGCAGGTGGCGGGGCGCGATCGCAAGGTCGATATCAAACCGTTCACCATTCAGGGGTTGCCGACCGCGGTACAGCCGACTGAATTGCTGACCCAGACCGTGGGTGAGCGCCAGGCGCGCGTGCTGTCGCTGCAAGAGTTGAAAGAGCGCGTGGAAGAGATGGAGGGCGTGCAGTTCAAGCAGTTCAACTCCATCACCGATTACCACTCGCTGATGTTCGATCTGGGCGTGATCCCGAAACGCCTGCGTTCGTCCGCCGATCGCAGCAAGTTCTACCGTCTGATTGAGGCGTCGCTGTACGGCGGTATTTCCAGCGCCATCACCCGCTCGCTGCGCGATTACCTGCTGCCGGAAAACAGCGGCGTGCGCAAGGCGTTCCAAGACATGGAAGCGGCGCTGCGCGAAAACCGCATGACGCTGGAAGCGATCCGCGTCACCCAGTCGGATCGCGACCTGTTCAAGCATCTGATCTCCGAGGCCACCTCCTATGTGGCGGCGGACTATATGCGTCATGCCAACGAACGCCGAATCCATCTGGACGGCGCGCTGGCGCTGCGCAGCGATCTGTTGGGCAGCCGCAAGCAGCTGGCCGCCGAACAGTATCGCCATGTGGAAATGGCGCGCGAGCTGAGCGAACAGAGCGGCGCTGAATCCGATCTGGAAACCGATTACCAGGCCGCCAGCGACCACTTGAATCTGGTGCAGACGGCCATGCGTCAGCAGGAGAAGATCGAACGCTATGAAGCCGATCTGGAAGAGCTGACCTACCGTCTGGAAGAGCAGAACGAAGTGGTAGCCGAGGCGAGCGAGCAACAGGCCGAAAACGAAGCGCGCGCCGAAGCGGCCGAGCTGGAAGTGGATGAGCTGAAGAGCCAGTTGGCCGACTACCAGCAGGCGCTCGATGTGCAGCAGACCCGCGCCATTCAGTACCAGCAGGCGCTGCAGGCACTGGAGCGCGCGCGCGCGCTGTGCCAACTGCCGGACCTGACTGCCGATAATGCCGAACAGTGGTTGGATACCTTCCAGGCCCGCGAGCAGGAGGCGACCGAAGCGCTGCTGATGCTGGAACAGAAGCTGAGCGTGGCCGACGCCGCGCACGGCCAGTTCGAACAGGCCTATCAGCTGGTGGGTAAAATCGCCGGTCAGGTCAGCCGCAGCGAAGCCTGGCAGTGCGCGCGCGAATTGCTGCGCGACTGGCCTTCGCAGCAGCACTTAGCCGAGCGCGTTCAGCCGCTGCGCCTGCGCCTGAGCGAACTGGAGCAGCGCTTGCGCTCGCAGCAGGACGCCGAGCGCCTGCTGCAAGAGTTTTGCAAACGCCATGGCCAAGAGTACCAGCCGGACGATCTCGACATGCTGCAGCAGGAGCTGGAAGAGCGCCTGGAAGCGCTGTCGCAGAACGTCAGCGAAGCCGGCGAACGCCGCATGGAGATGCGCCAGGAGCTGGAACAGATCCAGCAGCGCATCCGTGAGCTGACGGCGCGCGCCCCAGTGTGGCTGGCGGCGCAGGATGCCCTGAGCCAGCTCAGCGATCAGAGCGGGGAGCCGCTGGAAAACAGCCAGCAGGTGACCGAATACATGCAGCAACTGCTGGAGCGCGAGCGTGAAACTACCGTCGAGCGCGACGAAGTGGCGGCCCGCAAGCGCGAAGTGGAAGCGCAGATCGAGCGCCTCAGCCAGCCGGGCGGCGCGGAAGATCAACGCCTGGTCACCTTGGCCGAACGTTTCGGCGGCGTGCTGCTGTCGGAAATTTACGATGACGTCACTATTGATGACGCACCTTACTTCTCGGCGCTGTATGGCCCTTCGCGCCACGCCATCGTGGTGCCGGATCTGTCGCTGGTGCGCGAGATGCTGGAAGGACTGGAAGATTGCCCGGAAGATCTTTACCTGATCGAAGGGGATCCGCAGTCGTTCGATGACAGCGTATTTGCCGTCGAAGAACAGGACAAAGCGGTGGTGGTGAAGATCGCCGATCGCCAGTGGCGTTATTCCCGCTACCCGGAAGTGCCGTTGTTCGGCCGTGCGGCGCGCGAAAACCGGCTGGAGGTGCTGCATGCCGAGCGTGAAACGCTGGCGGAGCGTTACGCCACGCTGTCGTTCGACGTGCAGAAAACTCAGCGCTCGCACCAGGCTTTCAGCCGCTTTATCGGCACCCATCTGGCGGTGGCGTTCGACGCCGATCCGGAAGCGGAGATCCGCGGTCTGAACGCCCGTCGTGGCGAGATCGAGCGTGCGCTGAACAATCACGAAGCGCAGAATCAGCAGCAGCGTCAGCAGTACGACCAGGCCAAAGAGGGCATTTCCGCGCTCAACCGCCTGATGCCGCTGGTGTCGTTGCTGAACGATGAAACGCTGCAGGATCGCGTCGATGAGATCCGCGAAGAGCTGGAAGAAGCGCAGGACGCCGCGCGCCACATTCAACAGCACGGGGTGTCACTGACCAAACTGGAGCCGCTGCTGTCAGTGCTGCAGAGCGATCCGCAGCAGCATGAACAGCTGCAGCAGGACTATGCGCAGGCGCAAAGCGTGCAGCGTCAGGCTAAACAGCAGGCGTTCGCGTTGACAGAAGTGGTGCAGCGTCGCGCGCACTTCAGCTATACCGACTCCGCCGGCATGCAGAATGCCAACAACGATCTCAACGACAAGCTGCGTCAGCGTCTGGAGCAGGCGGAAGCCGAACGCGCCCGCGCCCGTGAGCAGCTGCGTCAGTATCAAACCCAGTTCACCCAATACAGCCAGGTGCTGGCCTCGCTGAAAAGCTCGTATGACGCCAAGCGCGACATGCTGAAAGAGCTGAGCCAGGAGCTGGTGGATATCGGCGTGCAGGCCGACGCCAACGCTGAAGCGCGCGCGCGCGCGCGTCGCGACGAGCTGCATGCGGCGTTGAGCAACAACCGCGCTCGCCGCAATCAGTTGGAGAAACAGCTGACCTTCTGCGAAGCCGAAATGGACGGCCTGCAGAAGAAACTGCGGAAGCTGGAACGCGACTATCATCAGCTGCGCGAGCAGGTGGTGACCGCCAAGGCGGGGTGGTGCGCGGTGATGCGCCTGGTGAAAGACAACGGCGTGGAACGCCGCCTGCACCGCCGCGAGCTGGCGTATATGGATGGCGACGAGCTGCGCTCGATGTCGGATAAGGCGCTCGGCGCGCTGCGTCTGGCGGTGGCGGATAACGAACACCTGCGCGACGTGCTGCGCCTGTCGGAAGATCCGAAGCGGCCGGAGCGTAAGATTCAGTTCTATATCGCGGTGTACCAACACCTGCGCGAGCGTATCCGTCAGGACATCATCCGCACCGACGATCCGGTCGAGGCCATCGAGCAGATGGAAATCGAGCTGGGCCGTCTGACCGAAGAGCTGACAGCGCGCGAGCAGAAGCTGGCGATCAGTTCGAAAAGCGTGGCTAACATCATTCGCAAAACCATTCAGCGCGAACAGAACCGCATTCGCATGCTGAACCAGGGGCTGCAGGCCGTTGCCTTCGGCCAGGTGAAGAGCGTCCGTCTGAACGTCAATGTGCGCGAAGCGCATGCCACTCTGCTGGATGTGCTCTCCGAGCAGCAGGAACAGCATCAGGATCTGTTCAACAGCAACCGCCTGACCTTCTCCGAAGCGCTGGCCAAGCTGTATCAGCGCCTGAATCCGCAGATCGACATGGGGCAGCGCACGCCGCAGACCATCGGCGAGGAGTTGCTGGACTACCGCAACTACCTGGAAATGGAAGTTGAGGTGTACCGTGGTTCCGACGGCTGGCTGCGTGCGGAAAGCGGCGCGTTGTCTACCGGTGAAGCCATCGGTACCGGGATGTCAATCCTGGTGATGGTGGTGCAGAGCTGGGAAGAAGAATCCCGCCGCCTGCGCGGTAAAGATATCTCGCCGTGTCGCCTGCTGTTCCTCGATGAAGCGGCGCGTCTGGATGCCAAGTCGATCGCCACGCTGTTCGAACTGTGCGATCGTCTGGAGATGCAGCTGATCATCGCGGCGCCGGAAAACATCAGTCCGGAGAAGGGCACCACCTATAAACTGGTGCGTAAGGTGTTCCAGAACCACGAGCATGTGCACGTGGTGGGGCTGCGCGGTTTCGCCGGCGAGCCGCCGGCGCTGGGCACTGCGCCGGTTGAAACGCCATAACGCAGAAAAACGCCCTAAAAATCCGAAAATAGCCGCCGCAGGGTGGCTATTTTTTTGTGCGCGTGGATGATAGTCCTGCTTTTTTATCCGTTGAAAAGCGGTTAGTTTAATCAGATAAACAGTTATTCGACGCCCGTAGGGCGAAACGGCCTTTCTGTTTGTATACTGAAACTATATGCAATTTTTGACGTTTTTTTTTGTGAGCATACAGGGGGCAAGGGATGTTGCTTAAAAAGGGAAACTCTCTACGACGTTTGGCGCTGAGTGGCGCTATCGCCTGTAGTCTTGTGTCGTCGTTTTCCGCCTTGGCCACCGTAACGGCGTTACCGGTGGCAACAGCAGGCATGTCCGTTGCGCAGAGTCGTTCTGAACTGCTGGCCGCGTTGCCGCGCGGTATGGATCTGCACTACCTTTCCACGCTGGCGCCGCTGTATGCGGCGAATCATATGCAGCCGATGTGGCAGGATCGCGAGGCCGTTCAGCAGTTTCAACAGCAGCTGGCCGAACTGGCGATGTCCGGCGTGCAGCCGCAGTTCACCCAGTGGGTGAAGATGTTGACCGATCCGGCGCTCAGTGAAGCGGGCCGCGATGCGGTGCTGTCCGATGCGATGCTGGGTTATTTGCAGTTTGTATCCGCCATCGGCGCCAACGGCAACAACTGGCTGTACAGCAATATTCCCTACAAGCTTGGTTTGCCGCCCACGGCGGTGATCAATCAATGGCAGCTGGCGGTGCGCCAGGCGCGAACCCTGAGCTACGTAAATTCGCTCGCGCCGCAGCATCCGCAATATGCCAAGATGCATCAGGCGCTGCGTGACATGCTGGCGGACAACCGCCCCTGGCCGCAGGTGGGCAGTGGCCCGAGCCTGCGCCCTGGCCAAATGAGCAACGATATCCCGGCGCTGCGTGAGATCCTGACGCGCACCGGCATGCTGGCCGCCTCGGCGCCGGAAGCGGAGCCGGAACCGGCGGTGGTTTCGGCGAAGAGCAATGAACCCGACGACGGCGGGCTGACGGTAGACGAAGAGAAAAGCCGTGTGACGGTCAGCCCATCGGCGGCGCCGGTGACGGAGTTGACCGCGGAACAGACGCCGCCGCAGATCGGCAGCGTGGTGAGCGACAACCTCTATACCAACGAGCTGGTGGAGGGCGTCAAGCGTTTCCAGAAATGGCAGGGGTTGACGGCGGACGGCGTGATCGGCGTGCGCACCCGCGAGTGGCTCAACGTGTCACCGAAAACCCGCGCCGCGCTGTTGGCGCTGAATATCCAGCGCTTGCGCATCTTGCCGGGGCATGTCGGCACCGGCATTATGGTGAACATTCCCAACTACTCGCTGACCTACTATCAGAACGGCAACGAAGTGTTGTCCTCCCGCGTTATCGTCGGGCGGCCAAGCCGCAAGACGCCGTTGATGAGCAGCGCATTGAATAACGTGGTGGTCAACCCGCCTTGGAACGTGCCGACCACGCTGGTGCGTGAGGATATCGTGCCGAAGGCGATGCGCGACGGTAACTATTTCCAGAAACACGGCTATACCGTGCTGTCAGGCTGGAGCAACGATGCGGAAGTGATCAACCCGGCGATGATCGACTGGAGCATGGTTTCTGCGCGCAACTTCCCGTATCGCGTGCGCCAGGCGCCGGGCGCCACCAACTCGCTGGGGCGTTTCAAGTTCAATATGCCGAGCTCGGATGCCATTTACCTGCACGATACCCCGAACCACAGCCTGTTCCAGAAAGACATCCGCGCGCTCAGCTCCGGCTGCGTGCGGGTGAACAAGGCTTCCGATTTGGCGAATATGCTGCTGCAGGATGCCGGCTGGAACAATAGCCGCGTTTCCTCCACGCTGAAAGAAGGCAATACCACTTATGTGAATATTCGCCAGCGTATTCCCGTAAAACTGTATTATCTGACCGCCTGGGTTTCGGATGATGGCCAACCGCAATTCCGTACAGATATTTACAATTATGATAATACGGTGAGATCGGGCGCACAAATTTTGGCTCAGGCCAAAAAATTAATGCAGTAAATGCAGTAATTATAAATAAATAACGGTCAGAATGTTTGGCTATACCGCAGGCCCTCGTAGGCGGGGGCCTGTAAACCTAGGCGTATCGCGGGTTGACTCAGCATACGCAGGCGGTTATGGTTCGGACAGTGCGCTGCTTTGTGCATTTATTTTGACATTCTTGCCGGGTTTAACAGAGTCATGGACAAAATTGATCATCATCGCCGTAAATGGCTGGCGCTAGGTGGCGCCGCTATGGGCATAGCGCTGCTTCCAGGGCAGGCATTTGCCAGTCTTTCCACCGCTCGACCGCGTATTTTAGTGCTGAATAACCTGAATACCGGTGAATCTATTAAAGCCGAGTTCTTTGACGGCAAAGGCTACAATAAAGAAGAGTTGGTTCGGCTAAATCATCTGTTCCGCGATTATCGCGCCAACAAGGTTAAATCGATCGATCCCAGCTTGTTTGATCACCTCTATCGCCTGCAGGGGCTGCTGGGCACCAGCAAGCCGGTGCAGCTGATCTCCGGTTACCGCTCCGTAGATACCAACAACGAATTGCGCGCACACAGCCGCGGCGTGGCCAAGCACAGCTACCATACCAAGGGCCAGGCGATGGATTTCCACATTGAAGGTATCCAATTGAGTAATATCCGTAAAGCGGCGTTAAAAATGCGCGCCGGTGGTGTAGGATATTACCCACGTAGCAACTTCGTGCACATCGATACCGGCCCGGTTCGGAGCTGGTAATCGCGGTGCCCTCAGTGAATAACGCTGCTCCTTGCAGAGGCGGCGTTATTGTCGTTGGAGCCTTATGAAATACCATCTTATTCCCGTTACCGCCTTTAGCCAGAACTGCAGCCTGATCTGGTGTGAAAACACACAGCAGGCGGCGTTGGTTGATCCCGGCGGCGAAGCGGAAAAAATCAAAGCGGAAGTGGCGAAGCAGGGTGTGACAATCACGCAGATTTTGCTGACGCACGGCCATTTGGATCACGTCGGCGCGGCGGCGGAGCTGGCGGACCATTATCAGGTGCCGATTTACGGCCCGGATAAAGAGGACGCTTTTTGGCTGGATGGTTTGCCGGCGCAGAGCCGGATGTTCGGGCTGGAGGAGTGTGCGCCGCTGACCCCGACTCGTTGGCTGTCGGAAGGCGATGAGATGCAGGTGGGCGAAATGACGCTCAAGGTGCTGCACTGCCCCGGGCACACACCAGGCCACATTGTCTTTATCAATGAGCAGGCGCGTTTGGCGCTGGTCGGCGACGTGCTGTTTAACGGCGGCGTGGGGCGCAGCGACTTCCCGCGCGGTGATCATCAGGCGTTGATCGCCTCTATTCGCACCAAGCTGCTGCCATTGGGCGACGATATGCGCTTTATTCCCGGCCACGGCCCGATGTCGACCTTTGGCCACGAGCGCCAGACCAACCCGTTCCTGCGCGAAGAGCCGGCGGTGTGGTAACGATTATTTCCCGGCCGAAATAATCAAGGGCGCATAGAGCGCCCTTTTTTTATGATTTATGACCTGCGTCGATGCTTTTAGAGCACGGCGACGATGGCTTCACACAGCGGCGCCATGTTGTCCGGGGTCATGCCGGCCACGTTCACCCGGCCCGAGTTCACGGCGTATACGCCGAACTCTTCACGCAGACGCAGCACCTGTTCTTTGGTCAGGCCGCTGAATGAGAACATGCCGTTCTGCTGGATGATGAAGCTGAAGTCCTGTTGTGCGCCTTTCTCCTGCAGGGTGTTCACGAACAGCTGACGCATGCGGTGAATGCGCTGGCGCATGTCGGTCAGCTCCTGCTCCCACATCGCGCGCAGGGCGTCGTTGCCCAGAATGGTGGCGACAACGGCCGCGCCGTGTGACGGCGGGTTGGAGTAGTTGGCACGAATGGCCGCCTTCACTTGGCTGAAGGCGCGATCGGCGGTTTCGGCATCGGCAGCTACAATGGTGCAAGCGCCGACGCGCTCATTGTACAGGCCGAAGTTTTTCGAGTAGGAGCTGGCGACGATCAGCTCTTGATGTTTGGCGGCGAAAATACGCAGACCCTGCGCATCCTCTTCCAGACCGTTGGCGAAGCCCTGGTAGGCGAAGTCGAACAGCGGCAGCCAGCCATTGGCGACGGAAAGCTCAGCCAGTTGTGCCCACTGTTCCGCCGTTGGATCGATACCGGTCGGGTTATGGCAGCAGCCGTGGAACAACACGACATCCCCGGCCTGAGCCTGTTTCAGACTGTTCAGCAGGCCGTCAAAATCCAGCGCGTGGTTGGCAGCGTCGTAGTAGGCGTACTCCAGCACTTCCAGGCCAACGGCGCTAAAGACGTTCTTGTGGTTCGGCCAGCTTGGGTTGCTGATCCAGATGCGCTTGGCGCTGGTCTGGTTGGCGATAAAGTCTGCCGCCACGCGCAGGCCGCCGGTGCCGCCTGGCGTCTGCGCGGTGCGCGCGCGACGATTGGTGACGATCGGGCTCTCTTTACCGAACAGCAGCTCTTGCGTGCAGCTGGCAAACGCCGGGATGCCTTCAATGCCGAGATAGTTTTTGGTGGTCTCGTTTTCCAGCAGATACTGTTCAGCTTTTTTTACGCTGGTCAGCACCGGGGTTTTGCCGGTTTCGTCTTTATAAACGCCAATGCCTAAATTGATTTTATTCGGGCGGGCGTCGGCGCGGAAAATGTCGGTCAGGCCCAGGATCGGGTCGGCGGGTGCGGCGGTGATTTTTTCAAACATGTCAGGTGCTTCCAAATCTCGGAGTTAAGCAGACAGAAGCATCAGGGTAGCGCCAGTTATCGGCTTTGCCAACCGTTTGCGATAAAAACACCGCGATCTTGTGAACGGGAAGGATTCGACAGAAAAAATGAGGGGGAAGGGGAAATCTGCAGGATAAAACGTTACCGGAAGACACAAATAAAAACAGGGCCGAAGCCCTGTTTTTTTAACTTAGCCGACGGTGAACCGCCGTTAAGCGAGACAACTTAGAACTGGTATACCAGACCAACAGCTACGATATCGTCGGTAGCGGTGCCGGTTGCTTTGGTGAACTCGTTGTCATCCAGCAGGTTGATTTTGTAATCAACGTAGGTGGACATGTTCTTGTTGAAGTAGTAAGTGGTACCAACAGAAACATATTTAACCAGATCCTGGTCAGAACCCACGCCAGGAACGTTCAGGTTTTTACCTTTAGATTGCAGGTAAGATACTTCTGGACGCAGACCGAAGTCGAACTGGTACTGAGCAGTCACTTCGAAGTTCTGAGTTTTGCTCGCGAAGCCGCCGCACTTGTCATCGGTAGCTGCACAGCCTGCACCGAAGTTACCGCCGCCGAACGGGGTCATGTTACGGGTTTCTGCGTACATCGCCGCCAGGTAAACGTTGTTGGCGTCGTATTTCGCACCTACGGTCCATGCGTCAGCCTTGTCGCCACGCTCGTTGGAACGCAGTTTCTGGTCGTCGGTACGGTTAGAAGACGCGTATGCAGCGCCGAAGCTTACGCCTTCGCCGATGTCATAAGTAGAGGAGATGCCCCAGCCGTCGCCGTTTTGTTTCTTGACGTTACGGCCGTCGTTCTGGTTTTTGCCCTGGTACTGAACGGCGAAGTTCAGACCGTCAACCAGACCGAAGAAGTTGTTGTTACGATAGGTCGCAACGCCGTTGGTACGGCCGGTCATGAAGTTGTCGGTGTAGGTGTAAGTATCGCCACCGAACTCTGGCAGCATATCGGTCCAGCCTTCCACGTCGTACAGTACGCCGTAGTTACGGCCGTAGTCGAAGGAGCCGTAGTCAGCGAATTTCAGACCCGCGAAGCCCAGACGGGTTTTGGTGCCTTCGGTGCCCTGAGATTCGGAGTGGTTAGCCTGGACGTTGTATTCCCACTGGCCGTAACCGGTCAGTTGGTCAGTAATCTGAGTTTCACCTTTGAAGCCGAAACGAACATAGGTCTGATCGCCGTCGTTACCTTTGTCGTCGGAGAAGTAGTGCAGACCGTCAACTTTGCCGTACAGATCCAGCTTGTTGCCGTCTTTGTTGTAGATTTCAGCTGCGTTTGCTGCACCAGCAGCCAACAGAGCCGGGATAACCACTGCAAGAATGTTGCGCTTCATCATTATTACCCTCATTGGTGTTATTCGGACACCTTTGCCACTGCCGCCAATAATTCCTTGGGAACTATTGTAGATAGATTGGTGTCGTCCTGTGTCTGAACGCAGTGTTCCATTCACAGGCGGGTTAATCTAGGACGAAAATGATACCAATGTCGCAATGAGGTTGCAAAAGGAAAGTATGTGTAACTAAATGTAATTTTTCGGGAACTTTGTGACGTGCGTCAATATTAAAAAATGCGAAAGGCCAGCGAGGCTGGCCTTTGTTTTGTAACGAAATCGTTTAAAAAACGTGTGATCGTATGAATTAGAAGCTTGCGTTACGTGGTGTGCGTGGGAACGGGATCACATCGCGCACGTTTTGCACGCCGGTGACATAGGCGATTAAACGTTCAAAGCCCAGGCCGAAACCGGAATGCGGCACGGTGCCGTAACGACGCAGATCGCGATACCACCAGTAGTCTTCCTTATTCAGGCCCATCTCTTCCAGACGCTGATCGAGCACGTCGAGGCGTTCTTCACGCTGAGAACCACCGATGATTTCACCGATGCCCGGCGCCAGCACGTCCATGGCCGCGACGGTTTTGCCGTCTTCGTTCATGCGCATGTAGAACGCCTTGATGTCTTTCGGGTAGTTTTTCACCACCACCGGCGCCTGGAAGTGTTTCTCCGCCAGATAACGCTCATGTTCGGAAGAGAGATCGATACCCCAGGAGACCGGGTTTTCGAAGGTTTGGCCCGAGGCCAGCAGGATCTCAATGGCGTCGGTGTAGTCTACCTGGGCGAAATCGGAAGAGACGAAGCGCTCCAGACGCGCGATAGCGTCTTTATCCACGCGCTCGGCGAAGAATTTCAGATCGTCTGCACGTTCATCCAGCACCGCCTGGAACACATACTTCAGCATGCTTTCGGCCAGGCCGGCGACATCGTCCAGCGTCGCGAAGGCCACTTCCGGCTCGATCATCCAGAATTCCGCCAGGTGGCGGCTGGTGTTGGAGTTTTCGGCGCGGAAGGTTGGGCCGAAGGTGTAAACCTTCGACAGCGCGCAGGCGTAGGTTTCGCCGTTCAGCTGGCCGGAAACGGTAAGGAAGGCTTCCTTACCGAAGAAGTCTTCGCTGAAGTCGACAGCGCCCTTGTCGGTGCGCGGCAGGTTTTCCAGGTCCAGCGTGGACACGCGAAACATCTCGCCGGCGCCTTCGGTGTCTGAGGCGGTGATCAGCGGGGTGGACACCCAGAAATAGCCATTTTCATGGAAGAAGCGGTGGATCGCCTGCGCTAGCGTATGACGCACGCGCGCCACGGCGCCGATCAGGTTGGTGCGCGGGCGCAGGTGGGCCACTTCGCGCAGGTATTCGATGCTGTGACGTTTGGCCGCCATCGGGTAAGTGTCCGGATCGTCGACCCAGCCGACCACTTTGATCGCGGTGGCCTGCAGCTCGAAGCTCTGGCCTTCGCCCGGTGAAGCGACGACCTTGCCGGTAACTTCGACCGAACAGCCGGTGGTCAGGTGCAGCACTTCATCTTGATAATTCGGCAGAGAATTATTAACGACGGCCTGTAACGGATCAAAGCAGGAACCGTCATAGACGGCCAGGAAGGAGATACCAGCTTTTGAATCTCTCCGGGTACGTACCCAGCCGCGTACGGTGACTTCACTGTCAACCGCAGCACGACCTTGCAGTACGTCGACTACAGGCACTACGCTCATAGATTTCTCTCTTTAATAATTTGGTTTAGAAATAGCTTACAACCCAAGAATATGGGGGTAATGGCTATGTTACTTGCCGCGGTGCAGAGCACAAGCAGAAATCATCGGATTGGCGCAACATTTATCGCGGCTGACTGAAAAGAGGGCGTTCGGGATAAAAACAAAAAGCCGGCGCGAGAACCGGGCCGGCTTTCTCTCTTTATATAAAGAAGGCTCAGCTGGCTTTCTTCACCAGCGGCAGATCGAAGGCCTTGCGCAGAGCCCTGACGAACGCCTGGTCCTGGCAGATGGTCTTGCCGGGGCTGTCGGAGAGCTTGGCCACCGGCTTGCCTTTGCACTCGACCAGCTTGATCACGATATTTAACGGCTTAACGCCGGGAATATCGCAGGTCAGGCGCGTGCCGATGCCGAAGCCGAGATTAATGCGCTGGTAGAAATGGCGATAGAGCGCCAGCGCTTTTTCCAGATCCAGGTTGTCCGAGAACACCAGCGTTTTGCTCAGTGGGTCGATGCCCAGTTTCTGATAGTGGGCAATGGCCTTTTCACCCCACTCGACGGGATCGCCCGAATCGTGGCGAAGCCCCTGATAACGCTCGGCGAACTGCGGGCCGAAGTCGCGCAGGAAGGCATCCATGGTGATGCAGTCGGTGAGCGCTATGCCAAGCTGGTCCGGATATTCATCCAGCCAGGCCTGCAATGCGGCGCGCTGGCTGTTGGCCAGCACCGGGCTTATCTGCTGATGCGCCTGGAACCACTCATGCGCCTGCGTGCCGACCGGCGCCAGACCCAGCTGGTGCGCCAGATCGTAATTGCTGGTGCCCGACAGGTACGGGAATTCGGCCTGCAATGTGCTGACGATGGCCTGTTGCACGCCCTGAGAGAAACGGCGGCGGGTGCCGAAGTCCATCAACTTGAAGCGTGAAAGATCCAGATCGCCCGCCAACGTCTTGAACTGCGCCAGCTTGGTTTGCAGATGCGCCACCGCCTGTTCCGGCGTCGCCAGCGGCGAGCGCCGGCGGTGCACTACTTCGCTGATCACCGCCAGCAACGGCACTTCCCACATGATCACTTCACGCCAGGGGCCGGCGATGCGGATGTGCAGCTTGCCGTCGCGGTTGTCGATGGTGACCTGCTGCGGATCGTAGCGGAACGTGCGCAGCCAGTTCAGGTAATCTTGACGGAAGAAGGGCAGGCCCGAAAGATAAGCGAATTCGGCGTCGGTTAGCGCCAGCCGGCTCATCAGCGCCACCTGCGCGCGGATCTCGTCGGCATATTCGCCCAGCAGTTCGTCGCCGCGGCAGCGGAATTCCGCCGCCACGCTGATCGCGGGATAGCGATGGAACACTGCTTGCTGCATATGAAGCTTATAAGCATCGGTATCAAGCAGTGATGTCAAAATCGGGGAAGCGTATTGAGTCATAGCGCGTTACAGCATCCTCGTCAGGCGCGTGTCCAAATCCGGATAATCATAAAAGTGGGGGTGGAGTATACCCGGATTATCCTGTTATTGAAGCTGCATCACACCATAAATCACCGAAGCGGGTCGAGGATTAAACGTGCCTTTATGGCAGCCGGATAGCGGCGGGGAGGAAAAAAAGCCAGATATGCCTGTAAGGTGAATGACTTAGCCTAATTAGTCATAAAAATTATAATGTTAATTATTTTAAACAACGAATCAGATAAAGCCGGCCTGGGTATGCACGCTGACCCGATCCTTGCCGTTCTTTTTGCAAAAATAGAGCGCTTCGTCCGCCTGTTTAATCGCCGCCTGCAGCGCGGCGAACGCGCTGACCGGCGCGATGCCGCAGCTGGTGGTGAAACGCACTTGCCGTCCGTCGGCCAGATTTAGCGTCAGGCGATGAGTACGTGCGCGCAATTGCTCCATGATGTCCCGCGCGTTGTCCAACGAACAGTTGCCCAGCAGCACCGCGAACTCTTCGCCGCCATAGCGGCAGAAGATGTCGCTGGCGCGGAACGCGCGTTGCAGCAGGTGGCCGAATGCCACCAGCGCCCGGTCACCCACGTCGTGGCCGTAGCTGTCGTTGAGTTGTTTGAAATTGTCGATGTCGATCAGGCAAAAGGCCTGCGGGTAGCTGGCGTTGCCCAGCAGTTGACATTCAAGGAAGAATTTACGGCGGTTGTAGATATTGGTGAGCGGATCGAGGAAGGAAGAGGCCTCGAGCTCTTTAATCAGCAGTTGTTTCTCGCTCTCCAGCGAGACCTTGTCCAGCTGGTATTGCCTGAGCTGCTGAATGGCGTCGCTGATGGCGATCAATTCCTGGCTGTAGAAGGCATCGTTACGATCGATATTCATCTCACCGCGCGACAGCCGCACGATATTGTTGTGGGTCTTGGTCAACCAGCGGTTGATGCTGGTGCAGAACACCAACGCCGGCAAAATGAACAGCAAAACCACCAGGCCGGCGAGTGCGATCATGCCGTAAATGGTCGTCTGGCTGTCGTAAATCTTGTGGCGCGAGGCGAGGGTTTCCAATTCGAAACTGCGTTGATACAGCGCCTGCGAAAGCCCGCTCACATCGTCGACATAGCGAGAAATAAGCGCTGTGGGGTAGGGCTTATGGGTATCGATAGCGGTATACAGCCCATTGGTAATCTGCTGGAGGCGCTCAGCGGACACCTGGGCGAGCAACGCATTGACGATGTTGGTGATTTGTCCATCGTCGTAGTTGATCTTCATGAAGATCAATCGGGTGCTCAGTGCGTTCAGCACGCCGGTAAGCTGAATGGACTTTAGATAGGCGTCTTTGCGAACGAGCTGGCTGACGTTGACGTCGATAATCTGATCGCTCAATTCCGTCAATGACATATTTAACCGGTTATTGAGACGGATGGCCTCGAGAAACATAAAGGAGTCGGTATCCACCATCCGGGTATCGTAGGTGTAACGGTAATAACTCTTGCTGGTTTGCGAGATGTAATAGGCGCTGTTGATGTTGAACAGATTGGCGTTGGTGTTATTGACCTGCGAAAGCTGCAGGTTGTCATTATCCAGCAGCTGCTCCATCAACGCGATCATCGACAGCGCGGCGATTTTTTGCCGAACCCCGAGCTGTCTGGCGACCTCATCGTCCAGATGTTCGCGGATCCGGGTGATTCTCTCGCGTGCCACCCGATCGGCGGCCAAACATTGCGCACGGGTGATTTGCGGATCGATCAGGCTCAATCGTTTGAGGCGATGAGCCAGCAGCGCAGCCTGAAAGGCTTCGGAAATTTCTTTGGCGCGATCGATTTTGTACAGGTTCAGCTGGTTGTCGCGGTAGTCGGTATGGGCTTCGAGCAGCTCATCGACGATGAACAGAGAGAAGGAAGTCATCAGGCACAGGGTAAAAAAATAGATTGCGTATTTAATTTTCATAGTGCGAGTCATCCCTGAGCCTGATGCCGCAATTATACCACCATGCCGCCTGTGTCGCCTCAACTATGCCGGCGCGCCGCGATGGCGGCTTTTTAGCATTAAATGCTGATTTTTATTTAGCCATTGGTCACCCGCACTGCCGCCTGCCGGCCGATTTATGATTTGCCTCTGATTTCTCTCTCTTGGTCGCCCTGCGGCTCTGGGCTTTTCGGCCAGCTGTGATACAGTTTATTCACAATTCAGGCTCACCGCGCGCCGCAGGGGAACATACCGGCTGCGGTACGAAGGAGAAGCGCAGCCTGGCACCTATAACTCACTGAGACGTTTAAGGGTTTTTATGACACAACAGCCACAGGCAAAATACCGCCACGATTATCGCGCGCCCGATTACACCACGACCGATATCGATTTGGACTTCAGTCTGGATGCGGAAACCACGCGCGTGACCGCCGTCAGTAAAATCAAACGTCAGGGGGCGGCCGGTGCACCGCTGGTGCTGGATGGCGAAGATTTGACGCTGGTGAGCATTCAGGTCGACGGCCAACCGTGGAGCGCCTACCGTCAGCAGGATAACCAGCTGATCATCGAAGAGTTGCCGGCACAATTCACTCTTACCATTGTCAACGATATTCACCCGGCGAAGAACACCGCGCTGGAAGGGCTGTACCTGTCCGGCGATGCGCTGTGCACGCAATGCGAAGCCGAAGGCTTCCACCACATTACCTATTACCAGGATCGCCCGGACGTGCTGGCGCGCTTTACCACCCGCATCGTGGCCGACAAGACGCGCTATCCGTTCCTGCTGTCGAACGGCAACCGCATCGGCCAGGGCGAATTGGCTGATGGCCGCCACTGGGTGCAATGGCAGGATCCGTTCCCGAAACCTTGCTACCTGTTCGCGCTGGTGGCGGGGGACTTCGACGTGCTGCGCGACAGCTTCACCACCCGTTCCGGCCGTAAGGTCGCACTGGAGCTGTTCGTCGATCGCGGCAACCTGGATCGCGCCGACTGGGCGATGACTTCGCTGAAGAACTCGATGAAGTGGGACGAGACTCGCTTCGGCCTGGAATACGATCTCGACATTTATATGATTGTGGCGGTCGATTTCTTCAATATGGGCGCGATGGAGAACAAAGGGTTAAATATCTTTAACTCCAAATATGTGCTGGCGAAGGCGGAAACCGCTACCGACAAGGATTACCTGAACATCGAAGCGGTGATCGGCCACGAATACTTCCACAATTGGACCGGTAACCGCGTGACCTGCCGCGACTGGTTCCAGCTCAGTCTGAAAGAGGGGCTGACGGTGTTCCGCGATCAGGAATTCAGTTCCGATCTGGGATCGCGTTCAGTCAACCGCATCGACAATGTGCGCGTGATGCGCGGCGCGCAATTTGCCGAAGACGCCAGCCCGATGGCGCACGCCATCCGCCCGGACAAAGTCATCGAGATGAACAACTTCTACACCCTTACGGTGTATGAAAAGGGTTCCGAGGTGATCCGCATGATGCATACCCTGTTGGGGGAGGAGAACTTCCAGAAAGGGATGCAGCTCTATTTCGAACGCCACGACGGCAGCGCCGCTACCTGCGACGATTTCGTTCAGGCGATGGAGGATGCGTCTAACGTCGATCTGTCGCGCTTCCGCCGTTGGTATAGCCAGTCCGGCACGCCGCTGTTGACGGTGCGCGACGAGTACGACGCGGAAACCCAACAGTATCGCCTGCATGTCAGCCAGAAGACCGCGCCGACCGCCGATCAGCCGGAGAAGTTGCCGCTGCATATTCCGCTGGATATCGAACTGTACGACAGCGAAGGCAATGTCATTCCATTGCAAAAAGGCGGCCTGCCGGTCAACAACGTGCTGAACGTCACCGAAGCGGAGCAAACTTTCGTGTTCGACGGCGTGGCGCACAAGCCGGTGCCGTCGCTGCTGCGCGAATTCTCCGCGCCGGTGAAGCTGGACTATCCGTACAGCGATCAGCAACTGACCTTCTTGATGCAGCACGCACGCAATGAATTTGCGCGTTGGGATGCGGCACAGAGCCTGCTGGCGACCTATATCAAGCTGAACGTGGCGCGGCACCAGCAGAAGCAGCCGCTGTCGCTGCCGCTGCACGTGGCCGATGCGTTCCGCGCGGTGCTGCTGGACGAAAAACTGGATCCGGCGCTGGCGGCGCAGATCCTGACGCTGCCGTCGGAGAACGAAATCGCCGAGCTGTTCGCCACTATCGATCCGGAAGCGATCGCCGCGGTGCACGAAGCGATCGTACGCTGTCTGGCGCGGGAGTTGGCCGATGAGTGGCTGGCGGTGTATCACGCCAACAAGACCGACGGCTACCGCGTGGAGCATGCCGAGATCGCCAAGCGCGCCTTGCGTAATGTGTGCCTGGGCTATCTGGCGTTCGGCGAAGATGTGGCGCTGGCGGACCAGCTGGTGAGCGAACAGTATCGCCAGGCGGACAACATGACCGACTCGCTGGCGGCGCTGTCTGCTGCGGTCGCGGCCCAGCTGCCGTGCCGCGATGCGCTGCTGGCGGCGTTCGACGAGCGCTGGTATCAGGATGGCCTGGTGATGGACAAGTGGTTCGTGCTGCAGGGCAGCAGCCCGGCGGCAGATGTGTTGAGCAAGGTGCGCGCACTGTTGCATCACCGTTCGTTCAGCCTGAGCAACCCGAACCGCACCCGTTCGCTGATCGGCGGCTTCGCTTCCGGCAACCCGGCGGCGTTCCATGCCGCGGACGGCAGCGGCTATCAGTTCCTGGCGGAGATCCTCAGCGATCTCAACCAGCGCAACCCGCAGATCGCCGCGCGCCTGATTGAACCGCTGATTCGCCTGAAGCGTTACGACGCGGGCCGTCAGGCGCTGATGCGCAAGGCGTTGGAACAGCTGAAAGGGTTGGAAAACCTGTCCGGCGATCTGTACGAGAAGATCAGCAAGGCGCTCGACGCCTGATCTTTTCGCGCTGAATAGATAAGGGGGACGGCCTGCGCCGTCCCTTTTTTTATCCGTTCAGTTCACCGCCCGGCGGGTACTGTCCGCTGCGGCCGGCGGCGATAACACCCGTTCCAGCACTTCGGCCTCCAGTTCCGCCAGCCTGGCCGAGCCTTTGCGGCGCGGCCGCGGCAGATCGATGGCCAGATCCAGCCCGATATGCCCCTCTTCGATCAGGATCACCCGATCCGCCAGCGCGATGGCTTCGCTGACGTCATGTGTGACCAGCAGTACGGTAAAACCGTGTTGTTGCCACAGCGTTTCTATCAGCCCTTGCATCTCGATGCGCGTCAGGGCATCCAGCGCTCCGAGCGGTTCGTCCAGCAGCAGCAGGCGGGGGCGGTGGATCAGCGCGCGCGCCAGGGCGACCCGCTGTTTTTGTCCACCGGACAGCGCCGCCGGCCAATCGTGGGCGCGATCCGCCAAACCGACCGCGTCCAGCGCCTGCAGCGCCGCGTCGCGCCACTGGCCGCGTAGCCCCAGACCTACGTTGTCGATCACCGTTTTCCACGGCAACAGGCGCGCATCCTGAAACATCAACCGGGTATCCTCTTTAGCGGCGGCAAGCGGCGCGTTGCCACTGAGCAGCGCGCCGCTGCTGGCCTGTTCCAGGCCGGCCAACAGGCGCAGCAGGGTGCTCTTGCCGCAGCCGCTGCGGCCGACCACCGCCACGAACTGCCCGGCGGAAATGCGCAGCTGAATATTGTCCAGCACCGTGCGGTTGCCGTAACGTTTGCCGATGGACTCCAGCGTCACCGGCGTGCCTTGCGCAAGGCGAGCGGGAAGGGTCATAGCGCTTCTCCCTGTTTCAGTTGATAGGCCGGATGCCAGCGCAACCAGACGCGCTCCAACAGCTGCGCGCCCACGTCCGCCAGCTTGCCGAGCAGGGCGTACAGCACGATCGCCACCACCACCACGTCGGTTTGCAGAAATTCACGCGCGTTCATCGCCAGGTAGCCGATGCCCGAATTGGCCGAGATGGTTTCGGCGACGATCAGCGTCAGCCACATGAAGCCGAGAGCGAAACGCACGCCGACCATAATCGACGGCAGCGCGCCCGGCAGCACCACCTGTGTAAACAGGCGGAAACCGCTCAGGCCGTAGCTGCGGGCCATCTCCAACAGGCCGCGATCGATGTTTTTGATGCCGTGATAGGTGTTGAGATAAATCGGGAACAGCGTACCGAGCGCCACCAGAAAGATCTTGGCGGATTCATCGATGCCGAACCACAGGATCACCAACGGGATCAGCGCCAGATGAGGCACGTTGCGGATCATTTGCACCGAGCTGTCCAGCAGGCGTTCACCCCAGCGTGACAGCCCGGTAATAAAGCCGAGTATCAGTCCGATGCTGCCGCCGATGCCAAAGCCGATCAACGCGCGCTGGCTGCTGATGCTCAGGTGCTGCCACAGTTCGCCGCTTTGGCTCAGGCGCCAGAAGGCGGCCAGCACCGCACTCGGCGCCGGCAAAATGCGGTTGGACAGCCAGCCGGTTTCGACGGCGATCTGCCAGATGATCACCAGCGCCAACGGCAGCGCCCAGGGAGCCAGCCGATACAGGATGCGTTGTACGTTATTTGCCATCGGGGCGCTCCTCAGCTCTGCGATACTTTTTGCGGAACATAGATGTTGGCCACCACTTCGCCCTGCGGGCGCACCGGTTGAAGGCGAGCGGGCGTTTCCTCCTGCGCCAGATCGAGGTGTGGGAACAGCAGTTCGCCGACGCGGTAGGCCTCTTCCAGATGCGGATAGCCGGAGAGAATAAAGGTGTCGATGCCCAGATCGGCATATTCCTGCATGCGCGCCGCGACCGTCGGACCATCGCCCACCAGCGCGGTGCCGGCGCCGCCGCGCACCAGGCCGATGCCGGCCCACAGGTTCGGGCTGATCTCCAGGTTATCCTTTTTGCCGCCGTGCAGCGCCGCCATGCGCCGTTGGCCGACGGAGTCGAAGCGCGCAAAGGCCTGCTGCGCGTTGGCGATGGTTTCCTCATCGAGGTGCGCGATCAGCCGATCGGCGGCGCGCCAGGCCTCTTCGGTGGTTTCCCGCACGATGACGTGCAGGCGGATGCCGAAACGCACCTGTCGGCCCTTCGCCGCCGCTTTGGCGCGTACTTCCTCGATCTTCTCTTTGACCTGCGCCGGCGGCTCTCCCCAGGTGAGGTACATTTCTACCTGTTCGGCGGCCAGATCCTGCGCGGCGGCGGAGGATCCGCCGAAATAGAGCGGCGGGCGCGGCTGCTGCACCGGCGGGAACAGCAGCTTGGCACCTTTCACCTGAATATGCTTGCCGTGGAAATCGACGGTTTCCCCTTCCAGCACCCGGCGCCAGATATGAGTGAACTCGGTCGAGGCCTCGTAACGCTCTTCATGACTGAGATGTAACCCCTCCGCCGCCAGCTCTTCCGGATCGCCGCCGGTGACCAGATTGAACAGCGCGCGCCCGTTGGACAGGCGATCCAGCGTCGCCGCCTGACGTGCCGCCAGCGTAGGGGAGATGATACCCGGCCGCAACGCGACCAAAAATTTCAGCCGCTGGGTGACCGGGATCAGCGAGGCGGCCACCAGCCAGGAGTCTTCGCAAGAGCGACCGGTGGGGATCAGCACACCGCCGAATCCCAGCCGATCCGCCGCCTGGGCGATCTGCTGCAAGTAACCGTGATCGACGCTGCGAGCGCCCTGCGCGCTGCCAAGATAGTGGCCGTCGCCATGGGTGGGTAAAAACCAGAAAACGTTCAGGCTCATCGTCAATGTTCCCCGTATTTATTGCGCGCTTGGGCGCCAGATGCGTTGCGAGATGTCGACCTTCACCGGCACCAACCGGTTGGCGTAAAACAGGTCGGCGGTTTGCTGCTGCGCGGCGATCGTATGCGCATCGAGCGGTGTGATGGCGGTCGGAGGGCGGTGATCCAGATAGCTGGCGATCACCGGTTCCGGCAGCCCCATGGCGTTGGCCAGCAGGGTCACGCTTTGCGCCCGGTCGCTGCGGGTGAGCGCATCGGCCTGGGTCAGCACCGTCAAGACCTGGCTGATAAAGGCACCGTTGGCTTCGACATAGGGGCGCGCCGCCAGATAGAAGGAACCGGTCTGATTCAGATCGGTGCCGTCGCCAAGCACCCGCACGCCGCCCTGCAGCAGCGCGGCGGAATAATAAGGATCCCAGATCGCCCAGGCATCGACGTTGCCCTGCTGGAATGCAGCGCGCGCATCGGCGGGCGTTAAATAGGCGGGCTGGATATCCGTAAATTTCAGTCCGGCTTTTTGCAGCGATCGCAGCAGCAGGTTATGTGAGCTGGATCCTTTCTGGAACGCGACCTTATGGCCTTTCAGATCGGCGACGGTTTTGATCGGGCTGTTTTCCGGCACCAGGATCACTTCCGCCTTCGGTTTGGGCGGCTCAACGCCGACATACAGCAGATCCGCCCCGGCGGCCTGCGCGAAGATCGGCGGAATATCGCCGGTGCTGCCCAGATCGATGCTGCCGACGTTCAAGGCCTCCAGCATCTGCGGGCCGGCGGGAAACTCGATCCAACTGATGCGGGTGGCGGGGAAACGTTCCTCCAGCAGCCGGTGGCTCTTCGCCAGCACCAGACTGACCGATCCTTTTTGGTAGCCGATGCGGAATTGCGCCGGATCCTGAGCGACGGCGGCGTTGGCCCAAACCAGCGACAGCAGGCCGGTGAAGGCGGCGGCGCTCAGCCAACGCCGCAAAGCGATGCGTTGTTTCATTCAGGCTCTCCTTTTCCAGGCGTTTCAGGCGGTTTGACGCGCCGCCAGTGGCGAGGCGACGCGCAGCGCAGGCGGTTTGCGGCGGCCAAGCGCCAGATAGAAACTGGCCAGTGCCTCTTCCAGCCGGGCGGCCACGGCGTCGGTGAGCGTGGCGCTTTCTTCGGTCAACTGGATCTGGCTGTCGTCGGCGAACACGCCGTGCAGCACCTCTTGCGCTTTCAGCGCCGCCAGCACCGGTTTCAACGCATAGTCCACCGCCAGCATGTGGCCGACAGATCCCCCGGTCGCCAGCGGCAACACCACCTTATGATCCAGAGCGCGTTCCGGCAGCAGATCCAGCAGGGTTTTCAGCGCGCCGGAGAACGACGCTTTATAAACCGGCGTGGAAATCAGCAGGCCGTCGGCCTGCGCCAGCTGCTCGGCAAACGCCTTGATCGCCGGACTGTTGAAGTTGGCGTACAGCAGATCTTCGGCGTCAAAGTCGTGCAGGGTATAGGCCGTCACTTCCACCCCTTGCTGCCGCAGCCAGTTCTGACTCAGCGAGAGCAGCGCGGCGGAACGTGATGGGATGCGTGGGCTACCGGCCAGTGATATAACGCGCATTGCCACTCCTTATAACTAAAAGTTAGGTTTAATTAGAAAATCAATGGGAAGTGTTTTAAACCTACCAGCAACCGGGCGCGTTTTTTAAATCTCATTTTTTGATTTGGATATGCGCAAAAGCGGATTGGCAGCGATTTGGCGGCGAAGAGGGAAAACGATTGCGTAAAAACGGCTTTTTTTGCCTTTAATCAATTCCAATTAGGCGGGGGATACCGGATAATACGCCCCCGGTTTGCAACCGGGAAATCAGGAGAGTCCATGTACTACCCCCTCATCAGGAAAGCGTTGTTCCAGCTCGATCCGGAGCGCGCGCACGAAGTGACCTTTCGTCAGCTCAGCCGTATTACCGGCACCCCATTAGCGTTTCTTGTCCGTCAGTCCGTGCCGACCAAACCGGTCAACTGCATGGGGCTGTCGTTTAAAAACCCGCTGGGATTGGCCGCCGGTCTGGATAAAAACGGCGAATGCATCGATGCGTTCGGCGCGATGGGCTTCGGCCATGTGGAGGTCGGCACCGTGACGCCGCGTCCGCAACCGGGCAATGACAAGCCGCGCTTGTTCCGCGTGGTTGAGGCGGAAGGCCTGATTAACCGCATGGGGTTCAATAACCATGGCGTGGACAATCTGGTTGAAAACGTTAAGAAATCCCATTTCGGCGGCATTCTTGGGATCAATATCGGCAAGAATAAAGACACGCCGGTCGAGCAGGGCAAAGACGATTATTTGATCTGCATGGATAAAGTTTATCCGTATGCCGGATATATCGCGATTAACATCTCTTCACCGAATACGCCGGGGTTACGATCCTTACAGTATGGCGAAGCGCTGGACGATCTTTTGGCTGCGATTAAAAATAAGCAGCAGGAATTACATGCGCGTCATCACAAATATGTGCCGGTGGCGGTAAAGATCGCGCCGGATCTTTCAGAAGAAGAATTGATCCAAATTGCCGATAGCCTGGTGCGGCATAATATCGATGGCGTGATCGCCACCAATACCACGTTGGATCGAAAATTGATCCAGGGGTTGAATTATTGCGAACAAGCGGGCGGGTTAAGCGGGCGTCCGTTGCAATCACGCAGCACCGAAGTGATCCGTCGTCTCTCCACCGAACTGCAGGGGCGCCTGCCGATTATCGGCGTAGGCGGCATCGATTCGCTGACGGCGGCGCGCGAAAAAATGGAGGCCGGCGCGAGCCTGCTGCAAATTTATTCCGGATTTATCTATCACGGCCCGCGTTTGATTAAAGATATCGTTACCCATATCTAATATTTTTCCTCTCATTTTATTCCGGGGGTTTATTTCTGCCCCCGGCTCGTCTATATTTTGTTCGTTAGCATAAATATCGTTCGCGGAATTATCCGATGTTTAAGCTATTTTATCGGTGATAAAATCGCCTTTTAGGGTGAGTGCGGCGTTGGCATAGGCAGCGAGAAGGATACGAAATGAAGATAAAACCTGACGATAATTGGCGTTGGTATTTTGATGCCGAACACGATCGGCTAATGCTGGATTTAGCTAATGGTATGATCTTTCGTTCACGTTTCCCGGCCAAAATGTTAACGCCGGACGCCTTCGATGAATGCGCTTTTTGCGTAGATGACGCCGCCCTTTATTTCACCTATGAAGAACAGTGCAAGCAGGTCAAGCTGAGCCATGAACAGCGCGCCGAGCTGGTGTTGAATGCGCTGGTCGCCTACCGCTTCCTGAAACCGCTGATGCCGAAGAGCTGGCATTTCTCGCAGCAGCACTACCCGCTGCAGCCGAAAAACGGCGAGCTGGCGGCGGTGAAAGTGATGGAGAGCGGCGCGGAAGCGCGCTTGCTGGTGGTGGAGGCCGGGGATAACGCCAGCCTGTGCCTGCTGGCGCAAAATCAGCTGACGGTCGCTGGCCGTACCATGGTATTGGGCGACGCCATCAAGGTGATGCACGATCGGCTGAAACCCTGCGCGCAGGATGAAAGCGCCGCCCCGGCTTACGACAGGGCGGTATAAGGCGGATTACGCCAGGGTCAAATCACTTTTCGGGATGCAGCTGCAGCACAGGATGGTGCCGTTGTCGCCCAGCGCGCTTTTCTTCAGGGGCGCGACTTCACCGCTCAGCAACGTAATGCGGCAACTGCCGCAAATCCCGGCGCGGCACGAGTAAGGCACGCGGATGCCTTGCTGCTCCAGCTGTTCGAGCAAAATCTGCTGGTTGTTGCCGGTAAACACCTTTCCTTCATATTCGATCGTGACGCTGTGCGCGCTGTCTTGCGGCGCTTGCACGCTCTCCACCACTTTGCCTGCGCCATAAGGGCGCGGCGGCTTGGTCGACAGCACTTCCACCGTATCGCCCACGCGGATGATGCCGCTGTTGCGCGCGATCATATTCTGGCCGAAATCGATATCGCCGTTGTCGGCGGAGCGGAATTTTTGCAGCGTGCTGAGCGGTTCGCCGCTCGGGTGCTTGCGGCCACGCTCGGTGCTGACGGTGGTGAGCACGCAGCGGCTGCAGGGTTTCACCAGATCGAACATGACGTCGCCGACGCGGATCACCTGCCAGCCGTCTTCAGCCCAGGCGGTAGCGCCGCTCACCACCAGATTGGGGCGGAACTGTTCCAGCTTGATGCTGCCGGGGCAACGCTGCTGCAGATCGTTGAACGAAGCCTGGTTAATCAGCAGATAAGGGTAGCCGTCGGCAAACGTCAGCGGGATTTCAGGGTGTTTCTTGACCCGGCGGGTCAGCTCCGGCCCCAGCCAGCGCAGCTGCACGTCGCGCTGGAAGTAGCCGCTCAGCCAGCGGTTGATCTCATCCGGCGCAGTCAGCGCGGTGAAATGGTTGCCCCACACCTCGGTCGGCTGCGGCGCGGCCGCGAAGTCGCTGAAGCGAATGGCGGCGCTTTCGCCGTCCGGCGCGGTCAGGAACAGCCCGTCCGGCAGCAGCGCCGGCGTGAACAGCACCATCTGCGGATATTGGCGCGCGGTAATAAAGGTGCCGTCCGGCTCGGTGATCATAAAGTTGCGGTCGAAGGCCAGACCGCTGCTGCCGACCTGGGCGTAAGAAAGCTGCAGGCCGCGCAGTGATTTAACCGGATGGACGTAGAGTTTGGAAAGCGTGATCACCCTTATCTCCGTGCGATGATTAAATAGAAGGGAGCAACTTTATGACAAGCGGTGCGGATTAGCTATAATGCGCAACAATTTTCTTTTTGGTGATAAGTACGATATGAACTCTCTGTTTGCCAGCACGGCGCGTGGATTGGAAGAACTGTTAAAAAGCGAGCTGGAAGCGCTTGGCGCTCACGACTGCAAAGTGGTGCAGGGCGGGGTACATTTTCAGGGTGACGATCGTCTTCTGTACCAAAGCTTGCTGTGGAGCCGCCTGGCTTCGCGCATTCTGTTGCCGCTGAACGAATTCCGCGTGCACAGCGATCTGGATCTGTACCTCGGGGTGCAGGCGATCGACTGGCCGAGCATTTTTGGCGTGGATAAAACCTTTGCCGTGCATTTCAGCGGCGTGAACGAAGAGATCCGCAACAGCCAATATGGCGCGCTGAAGGTGAAAGACGCCATCGTCGACAGCTTCACCCGCAAACTCGACCAACGCCCGACGGTCGCCAAACAGCAGCCGGACATTCGCGTTAACGTCTTCCTGCAGCGCGATATGGCCAGCGTGGCGCTCGATCTGAGCGGCGAAGGTCTGCATCAGCGCGGCTACCGCGATCTCACCGGCCAGGCGCCGCTGAAGGAAAACCTGGCGGCCGCCATCGTGCTGCGTTCCGGCTGGCAGCCGGGCACGCCGATGCTTGATCCGATGTGCGGCTCCGGCACGCTGTTGATCGAAGCGGCGATGATCGCTGCCGATCGCGCGCCAGGCCTGCACCGTCAACACTGGGGCTTCAGCGCCTGGAATGGCCACAACGCCGAACTGTGGCGTGAAGTCACCACCGAAGCGCAGGTGCGCGCGCGCCGCGGCCTGCAGGAAACCGCCTCTCGCTTCTTCGGTTCCGATATCGATCGCCGGGTGATTGAAATGGCGCGCGGCAACGCCCGCCGCGCCGGCGTCGCCGAGCTGATCACCTTCAACGTCGGCGACGTCGCGCGCTTGACCAACCCGCTGCCGGAAGGTCCGCAAGGCACGGTGATCAGCAACCCGCCGTACGGCGAACGCCTGGAAAGCGAACCGGCGCTGATCGCGCTGCACAACATGCTGGGCCGCGTGATGAAAAGCGCCTTCGGCGGTTGGCAACTGTCGCTGTTCAGCGCCTCGCCGGAGCTGTTGAGCTGCCTGCAGCTGCGCGCCGAGCGCCAGTTCAAGGCGAAGAACGGCCCGCTGGAGTGCGTGCAGAAAAATTATCAGCTGGCGGCAAGCCCGGCCGGTAGCGCCACCGGCGGCGTGCAGGTGGCGGAAGATTTCGCCAACCGTCTGCGCAAGAATTTGAAGAAGCTCGACAAGTGGGCGAAACAGCAGGGCATTGAATGCTACCGCCTGTACGATGCCGATCTGCCAGAATACAACGTTGCGGTGGATCGCTACGGCAGCAAGGTGGTGGTGCAGGAATATGCGCCACCGAAAACCGTCGATGCGCAGAAAGCACGTCAGCGTCTGTTCGATGTGATCAACGCGACGCTGGCGGTGCTGGAGCTGCCGTCGAATCAGCTGATCCTGAAAACCCGCGAGCGGCAGAAGGGCAAAAACCAGTACGAGAAACTGGCGCAGAAGGGCGAGTTCCTGTTGGTGGAAGAGTATAACGCCAAACTGTGGGTCAACCTGACCGACTATCTCGATACCGGTCTGTTCCTTGATCACCGCATCGCGCGCCGTATGCTGGGTGAGATGAGCGGCGGCAAGGATTTCCTCAACCTGTTCGCCTACACCGGCACCGCCAGCGTGCACGCCGGGCTGGGCGGCGCGCGCAGCACCACCACGGTGGACATGTCGCGTACTTACCTGGAATGGGCGGAGAAGAACCTGCGCGCCAACGGCCTGACCGGCCGCCAGCATCGGCTGATCCAGGCCGACTGCCTGTCGTGGCTGAGCAACGCCAATGAACAGTTCGACGTGATTTTCATCGATCCGCCGACGTTCTCCAACTCCAAGCGGATGGAGAACACCTTTGACGTGCAGCGCGATCATCTGGCGCTGATGAAAGATTTGAAACGGTTGCTGCGCCGCAACGGGACCATCATGTTCTCGAACAACAAGCGCGGTTTCCAAATGGATATGGCAGGGCTGAGCGCGTTGGGTCTGGAGGCGAAAGAGATCACCGCCAAGACGCTGTCGCAGGATTTTGCCCGTAACCGTCAGATCCACAACTGCTGGCTGGTGACTCACGCCGGCGAAGGAAAATAATTACTATGTCGTTAATCAGCATGTCCGGCGCCTGGCTCTCTTTCAGCGATGCGCCACTGTTAGACAACACCGAAATTCATATTGAAGACAACGAGCGCGTGTGTCTGGTCGGGCGCAACGGCGCCGGTAAATCCACGCTGCTGAAGATCCTCGGCAAAGAGATCCCGCTGGACGATGGCCGGGTGATCTACGAACAAGATCTGATCGTGGCACGTCTGCAACAGGATCCGCCGCGCAATATCGGTGGCAGCGTATTCGACTTCGTAGCGGAAGGCGTTGCGGAGCAGGCGGAACACCTGAAGGCCTATCACGCGATCTCTCACCTGGTGGAAAGCGATCCAAGCGAGAAAAACCTGGCGCGCATGGCGCAAATCATGGAGATCCTCGATCACCAGGGGCTGTGGCAGCTCGACAGCCGCATCAGCGAAGTGCTGCTGCAGCTGGGGCTGAACGGCGACGCCGAGCTTTCCTCACTGTCCGGCGGTTGGCTGCGTAAAGCGGCGCTGGGCCGCGCGCTGGTGAGCTCACCGCGCGTGTTGTTGCTCGACGAACCGACCAACCACCTGGACATTGAAACCATCGATTGGCTCGAGGGCTTCCTGAAAGAGTTCGACGGCAGCATCGTCTTCATCTCGCACGACCGTTCGTTTATCCGCAACATGGCGACGCGCATCGTCGATCTGGATCGCGGCAAGCTGGTTTCCTGGCCGGGCAACTACGATCTGTATCTGCAGAGCAAAGAAGAAGCGCTGCGGGTGGAAGAGCTGCAAAACGCCGAGTTCGACCGCAAGCTGGCGCAGGAAGAGGTCTGGATCCGTCAGGGCATCAAGGCGCGCCGCACCCGCAATGAGGGCCGCGTGCGCGCGCTGAAGGCGCTGCGCGTCGAGCGCTCGCAGCGCCGCGAAGTGATGGGCACCGCCAAGATGCAAGTGGAAGAGGCGACCCGCTCCGGCAAAATCGTATTCGAGCTGGAAGACGTCAATTATCAGGTTGGCGAAAAAGTGCTGGTGCGCGGTTTCTCCGCCCAGGTGCAGCGCGGCGACAAGATTGCGCTGGTGGGGCCGAACGGCTGCGGCAAAACCACGCTGCTGAAACTGATGCTCGGTCAGCTGAAAGCCGACAGCGGCCGTGTGCACTGCGGCACCAAGCTGGAAGTGGCCTATTTCGACCAGCACCGCGCCGATCTCGATCCGGAACGCACGGTGATGGACAATCTGGCGGAAGGCAAGCAGGAAGTGATGGTCAACGGCCGTCCTCGCCACGTATTGGGCTATCTGCAGGACTTCCTGTTCCACCCGAAACGCGCGATGACGCCGGTGAAGGCGCTGTCGGGCGGTGAGCGTAACCGCTTGCTGTTGGCTAAGCTGTTTCTTAAACCGAGCAATCTGCTGATCCTCGATGAACCAACCAACGATCTCGACGTCGAAACGCTGGAGTTGCTGGAAGAGCTGATCGACGGCTATCAGGGCACCGTACTGCTGGTCAGCCACGATCGTCAGTTCGTCGACAACTCGGTGACCGAGTGCTGGATCTTCGAAGGCAACGGCGTGATCAATGCCTTCGTTGGCGGTTACTACGATGCGCATCACCAGCGCGCGACGGCGAAACCGATTCGTCAGGCGGCGCCGAGCGCGAGCAAACCGGCGGCGGAGAAAAAGGCCGAACAGCCGAAGAAAACGGCGGCCAAGCTGAGTTACAACCTGCTGCGTGAGCTGGAACAGTTGCCGCAGCGGCTCGAACAGCTGGAAGCGGAAATCGAAGCGCTGCAGGCGCAGATGAGTGACGCGGATTTCTTCACGCGGCCGCACAGCGAAACGCAAGAAGTGCTGACGGCGCTGGCTGATGCCGAGCAAGCGCTGGAACAGGCTTTCGCCCGTTGGGAAGAGCTGGAAGCGATGAAAAACGGCTGACCGTTGCGATGCCGCCCGCGCGCTGCTGCGGGCGGCATCGACGTGCCGGTGAGCAACGTTATTTAGGAGGAATATGGTGTGTTCCCACAACAATCATCAGCAGCATAGTCATTCCGCACCCTCGGCGGCGCAACAGGATAACCTGATGCTGTGTCCGCAGTGCGACATGCTGGTGGCGCTGCCGCCGCTGGCCTATGGCAGCAAAGCGGTATGCCCGCGCTGCAAAACCACGCTCAGCGCCCGCTGGGACGAGCCGCGCAAGCGGCCGATCGGTTACGCGCTCAGCGCCTTGTTCATGCTGGTGCTGGCCAACATTTTCCCGTTTATCAACATGCGCGTCGCCGGCCTCGGCAACGAAATCCGGCTGATCCAAATCCCGGAAGTCATGGTGGCGGAAGACTACGCCAGCATGGCCACCTTGTTTATGGTGTTCGTGCAGCTGATCCCGGCGTTTTGCATGGTGGCGATCATCCTGCTGTGCGCCAGAGTGCGTTTGCCACTGGGCCTCAAAGAATGGATGGCCCGGGTGCTGTTCCAGTTCAAGACCTGGTGCATGGTGGAGATTTTCCTCGCCGGGGTGCTGGTCAGCTTCGTCAAGCTGATGGCCTACGGCGATATCGGCATCGGCAGCAGCTTCGTGCCTTACTGCCTGTTCTGCCTGCTGCAGGTGCGCGCCTTCCAGTGCGTGGATCGGCGCTGGTTGTGGCAGGATATCGAACCGGCACCGCGACTTAATCGCCCGCTGACGGTGGGGCGCACCGGCATGCGCCAGGGCGTGCGCTCTTGCGCGTGCTGCACGGCGATCTTGCCGGCCGATCAGGTGCGCTGTCCGCGCTGCCACACCAAGGGCTACGTGCGACGTCGTCACAGCCTGCAGTGGACGCTGGCGCTGCTGGTGACCTCTGTCATGCTGTATATTCCGGCCAACCTGATGCCGATCATGGTGACCGAGGCGTTGGGCAACAAGATGAACTCCACCATCATGGCGGGGGTGATCCTGCTGTGGGGGGACGGCTCTTATCCGGTGGCGATGGTGATTTTCATCGCCAGTATCATGGTGCCGTCGCTGAAAATGTTGGCGATCGGCTGGCTGTGCTGGGATGCGAACGGCAGGAAGAAACCGCGCGCCGACAGCGAGCGTATGCATCTGATTTATGAAGTGGTCGAATTCGTTGGCCGTTGGTCAATGATCGACGTGTTTGTGATCGCCGTGTTGTCGGCGCTGGTGCGAATGGGGCAGTTGATGAGCATTTATCCCGCGACGGGCGCCGTGCTGTTCGCGCTGGTGGTGATCCTCACCATGTTCGCCGCCATGACATTTGATCCCCGGCTGACCTGGGATCGCGCAAGTGAAACAATCAACAAGGAGCCGCAAGGTGACGGAAAATAATCATAGCGTCGCGGACGTCGAGAAGATCAAACGCTGGTCGCCGGTGTGGATCATTCCCATCGTGACCGCGCTGATCGGCGCCTGGATCCTGTTTTACCACTTCAGCCATCAGGGGCCGGTGGTGACGCTGGTGACCTCGACGGCGGAAGGGCTGGAAGCGGGTAAAACCAAAATCAAAAGCCGCAGCGTTGACGTCGGCGTGGTGGAAACCGTCACGTTGAGCGATGACCTGAGCAAGGTGATGGTGCAGGCTCGCCTCAATTCCGGCATGGAAAAATTGCTGCGCCAGGATTCCGCTTTCTGGGTGGTGAAGCCGCAGATCGGTCGTGAAGGCGTCTCCGGGCTGGGCACGCTGCTCTCCGGCGCCTATATCGAACTGCAGCCGGGCAACAAAGGCAAAGACGGTAAAGACAACTATCAGCTGCTCGATGCGCCGCCGCTGGCCTCCCCGGATGCCAAAGGGTTGCGCATCGTGCTGGACAGCGAGAAGTCAGGCCAGCTCAACGCCGGCGATCCGGTGCTGTTCCGCGGTTATCGCGTCGGGTCGGTGGAAACCAGCTACTTCGATCCTAAAGAACGCGCTATGCGCTATCAGCTGTTCATCACCGCGCCTTACGATCAGTTGGTCACCACCAACGTGCGTTTCTGGAAAGACAGCGGCGTGGCGTTTGACATGTCGGCGCAGGGCATGCGGGTGGAGATGGGCTCGTTGACCACGCTGTTCAGCGGCGGGGTCAGTTTTGACGTGCCGGACGGCTGGGATCGCGGCGAACAGGCGAAAGAGAAGGCGGAGTACCAGCTGTTCGACAACCAGCGCAGCACGCAGGATTCACTGTATACCGTGCATAAGGATTACCTGCTGTTCTTCTCCGACTCGGTACGCGGCCTGCAGCCGGGCGCGCCGGTCGAGTTCCGCGGCATCCGTCTGGGTACGGTGGCGCAGGTGCCGTTCTATAAAGACGGCATGGCGCAGCGTCTGGATAACGATTACCGCATTCCGGTGCTGATCCGCATCGAGCCGGATCGCTTCCAGAAACAGCTGGGCGGCAACTTCGATATTGAAGGGCACCTGAAAGATGCGGAGTCTCGCGGCATGCGCGCCTCGATGAAGTCCGCCAACCTGCTGACCGGTTCGCTGTACATCGATCTTGACTTCTATCCGCAGGAAAAACCGTGGAAAGGGCCGCGCGAGCTGTTCGGTTATCCGCTGATGCCGACCACCAGCGGCGGTCTGGCGCAGATCCAGCAGAAACTGATGCAGACGTTGGATAAGATTAATTCGATGCCGATCAATCCGATGATCAACGAAGCGACCAAGACGCTGGCGGAAAGTCAGAAAACCATGAAGTCGACGCAGCAGACCATGAAGTCGCTGAACGACATCATCGCCAGCAAAGAGATGCAGGCGCTGCCGCAGGACATGCAGAAAACGCTGCTGGAGCTGAACCGCAGCATGAAAGGGCTCCAGCCTGGTTCACCGGCTTACAACAAGATGGTGGGCGACATGCAGCGCCTCGATCAGGTATTGCGTGAGCTGCAACCGGTGCTGCGCACCTTGAATGAGAAGAGCAACGCGCTGGTGTTTGAAGCCGCCGGCAGCACTGACCCTCAGCCGAAGAAGGCCACGAAATGATGAAATGGATCCCGGTAGCCCTGGCGCTGTTACTCAGCGCCTGCAGCAGTTCGCCACAGAAGACTTACTATCAGTTGCCGGCGCTGGGTGCGCCTGCTGCAGCCAGCAGCAGCGGCGCTTCCACGCGCCAGCTGTGGCTGGAACACGTGAGCGTGGCGGATTATCTGGCGCAGAACGGCGTGGTGTATCAGACCAACGACGTACAGTATGTGATAGCCCAGAACAACCTGTGGGCCAGCCCGCTCGACCAGCAGCTGCAGCAAACGCTGGTCACCAACCTGAGCAGCGCGCTGCCGGGCTGGGTGGTCTCTTCGCAGCCGATGAGCAGCGATCAGGATGTACTGAACGTGACCATCAGCGGCTTCCACGGCCGTTTTGACGGCAAGGCGATCATTCGCGGCGAGTGGGTGCTGAATCGCCAGGGGCGCCTGATCAAACGGCCTTTCAGCCTGGAATTGAAACAGGGTGAAGACGGCTATGATGCCCTGGTGCGCACCCTGGCGCAGGGATGGCAGCAGGAAGCTCAGGCTATCGCAGCACAGATGGGCGGCATTTAGTCATAATTTGGTCTAAAATCGTCTAATCCCTGTCGGCGTGAAAATCCGTTTTTTCTCGCTGGCGGGGATTTATATTTCATTTCAAACAGTTAAACCCTTTCCCGGCAGATCAGCCACTTAGCATTTTCCTCGGGCGTAGCTCACAAATATGACATTGGCGTGAATTTTGCGCATTGATCTTCTCTTCTTTTAGCGCTATTGATTACTCGTGGCTGCGCAAAAAGCAGCCATTGTTTTCTTTCCACCAGACCAAAATGAGGGAAACGAGGCATGAAGAGACAGAAACGCGATCGTCTGGAAAGGGCGCATTCGAGAGGGTATCAGGCAGGTATTTTAGGGCGTTCCAGGGAACATTGTCCCTACCAATCATCAGTGGACGCCCGGTCTCAATGGCTGGGAGGTTGGCGAGAAGCCATGGAAGACAGGGCTGTGACCGCTTAAGCGGCTCCCTGTCAAATAAAAGGAATAACCTCCGCCCTTTGGCGGAGGTTTTTGTTTGTGCCGTTTATTCGTCCTGCCAGCGTTTCAGTAGAATACTCGCATTCACGCCGCCAAAGCCGAAGCCGTTCGATAAGGCGTAGGTTATGCTCATCGATTCAGCCCGTTTCGCGACCAGGTGCAAACCTGCCGCCGCCGGATCGGGATTGTCCAGATTCAGCGTCGCCGGGGCGATCTGGTCGCGCAGAGCCAAGGCGGTAAAGATGGTTTCCAGCCCGCCGGCGGCGCCGAGCAGGTGCCCGGTGGCGGATTTTGTCGAGGTTACCGCGACGCTCCCTGTCGTGCCAAACAGGTGTTTGATGGCATTGATTTCACCCAGATCGCCCACGGGCGTTGAGGTCGCGTGTGCGTTTAAATGCTGAACCTCTTCTGGGGCGACGTTCGCCTGCTTCAACGCGGTTTTCATCGCCCGATAAGCACCGTTGCCGTCTTCGGCACCGGAGGTCATGTGGTAGGCGTCGGCGCTGGTGCCATAACCGACGATTTCCGCGAGCGGTGTGGCGCCGCGCGCCCGCGCGTGTTCCAGCGTTTCAATCACCAGCATGCCGGCACCTTCCCCCATGACAAATCCGTCTCGCGCGCTGTCAAAAGGCCGAGAAGCCTGCCTTGCCAACTCGGCCGGTGCGGTGGACATAGCGCGCGCGGCGGCGAAGCCGCCCAGGCTGACGGTGTCGATAGCGGCTTCGGTACCGCCGCACAGAGCGATATCGGCCTCATCATTGCGGATCAGACGCACGGCGTCGCCAATGGCTTGCACGCCGGCCGCACAGGCGGTGACCGGTGCGCCAATCGGGCCTTTGAAGCGATGCTTGATGGAAACATGGCCGGCCGCCAGATTGACCAGGAAAGAGGGGATGGTGAAGGGCGACAGGCGCTTGGCGCCGCGGTTGTCGGTGGTGCGCACCGCCTGGGCAATCGCCGGAAAGCCGCCAATGCCCGAGGCGATGACGGTGGCGGTGCGCTCTTGTTTTTCCTCCGTATCGGCTATCCAGCCGGCCTGACGAACGGCTTCATCCGCCGCCGCCATGGCAAACAGGATAAAGCGATCCATTTTCTTTTGGTCTTTGGGAGCGACGGAAGCATCGGGGTTGAAGCCCGCTTCAGCATCCTGCGCCAGCGCCGGAACCTGACCTCCGACCTTGATCGGTAAATCTGCAACGATCTCGTCAGGCAAAGCCCGAATGCCTGACTCTCCTTTTAACAAACGTTGCCAGATGGTCTCCACGCCGCACCCTAACGGTGAAACGGCACCCATGCCGGTAATAACGATACGACGATTGCTCATGACGACTCCTTGGTAAGTTCGGATAAATCGGCGAGGCGCCGTTGCCGCATTAGTGCGGCGCGTTGATGTATGCCTTCATTTGCCGCAGGCCCTGGCGCCAGCGTAATAAACTGCGGCGGCACCGGTTGTTGGCTATCGATATTGACCAACTGGACCTGGATCGGCCGATCGGTGCGGCTGTCGACTAACAAGGCGCTAATGTCACCGTCGATCAAATGGCGATTGCCCCATTCTGAGAGAGCTGCCAGCACGGGGAGAAAATCGTTGCCGCGTTCGGTGAGCAGATACTGATAGCGGACCGGCCGCGTTTGATAACGTTGCTTATGCAGAATGCCGTGGGCCACCAAATCCTTCAGGCGTCGGGCCAGGAGAGTCGGTGACATCCCCAGGCTTTGTTGGAATTCGTCGAACTTGGACAACCCCTGAAAGGCATCACGCAGGATCAGGATGCTCCACCATTCTCCGACACGATCTAATGAACGTGCGACGGGGCAAGGTGCATCGCTAAAGCGGGTTTTTTGCATATCGGCTCTTTGTCGGTACATTTATTGTAGTTACGTGGATGGTTATACTAGGTGATTTTAAGGGGCAAGAAAATAACCGGACGCAAAAACCGCTATCGTGTCGATAGCTGGCTGTGGGGAGGGGGCGCTCAACCGGCCTGTGGCTTTGACCGTTTCGGTAGAGACATGCGGGATAAACCGGTTCGGTAGCGGGCGATTAAAGGAGGTGGGTAGTCTTTAAACGGTAAGAGAAAGAAATGCCATCACGCTGGGCGTGATGGCATGCATGCGAAGAGCATTAGCAAAGAAGACGATGGCCGCCCTCTTTTCTGCGTGATTAGAAGGCTGTGGTATCCTTGAACAGACCCACTTTCAGATCGGTGGCGGTATAGATCACTTCACCGTCAACCAGCACTTCGCCATCGGCGACGCCCATGATCAGCTTACGGGTGATGACGCGTTTGAAGTTAATACGGTAGGTCACTTTTTTCGCGGTTGGCAGCACCTGGCCGGTAAACTTGACTTCACCAACGCCCAGCGCGCGGCCTTTGCCTTCGCCACCCAGCCAACCGAGGTAGAAACCGACCAACTGCCACATCGCATCCAGGCCCAGACAGCCTGGCATGACCGGATCGCCGATAAAGTGGCAACCGAAGAACCATAGGTCCGGATTAATATCCAGCTCCGCTTCCACATAACCTTTGTTGTGAGTCCCGCCGTCTTCGGTCATCTTGACCACGCGGTCCATCATCAACATGTTACCTGCCGGCAACGGTGGGCCACCGGCGCCGAACAGCTCGCCACGGCCGGATGCTTCGAGGTCTTCTTTCGTATAGGAATCGCGTTTATCTACCATGTTCTCAGTAAGCCTTATTTTAATGAAGGACGCAGGTTAGCTAACACGTGTACGCTGAACAAGTCCGATCAGCCGTGGTTGAACCAGTTGAGCCAGCGCAGCGGCCACGGACGACGGCGTTCCTGCAGGCTCACCTGCGCAATCCGTTCCTGAATGGCCGCCAACAAATTCGGCTGTTGTTCGTCAGAGTAGAGGCAACCTGTGAGCAAAGGCAAGGCTTCCGCCGCGCTCTCTACCGCCCACAGATGGAATTGCCCTTCGCGTACCGCGTCGACGATATCCTGGCGCAGGCACAGGTGGCGCACGTTGGTCGCGGGCAATATGACGCCCTGTTTGCCCGTCAGACCGCGGCGTACACAAACCTCGAAGAAACCTTCGATCTTTTCGTTAACGCCACCTATCGGCTGTACGTTGCCGAATTGGTCGACGGAGCCGGTGACGGCGATCTGCTGGGTGATCGGTTGCTGTGACAGGGCGCTGATCAATGCGCACAGCTCAGCCAGCGAGGCGCTGTCACCGTCCACTTCACCGTAAGATTGCTCAAAGACGATGGAAGCGGAGAAGGGCAGTTGCTGATCAAGATCCAGTTCGGCGATCAGGAACGCCTGCATGATCATCATGCCTTTAGCATGCAGGTTGCCGCCCAGTTCGGCTTTGCGCTCGACGTCGGTGAACTCGCCGTCGCCGAGATGCACAACGCAACTGATGCGCGACGGTTCGCCAAAGCTGCGTGGATGACCGGGATAATCCAGGACTGACAGACCGTTGATCTGTCCGACCACTTCACCCTCGGTCTCAATCAGGATCTGACCCAACTCAATCTCATCCTGCATACGCTCGGCCAGATAGCTTTCACGCCATTCTCGGGCATTTAACGCCGCCTCGAACGCTTTGGCCGTAATGCGATCTTCTTCGGCATACAGTGCGGCTTCGGATAGCTGCTGGCCAATCCAAACCGGCGAGAGTGGCAGAATGCCCTGATCGCCACTGTAACGCACAGCCTGGACGATCAGCGGCGGCCAGGCGTCAGTCGCCAGCATCGGCAACTGCTGGTCGGCAATCACGCCGTTGACGTAACCGCACCACTGCGCCATATCATCAACTTCAGTCAGCTGCAGATCGTCTTCGAATTCACCGTAGATCGCTTGTTCGCTCAGTTCCGGCTCGATATCGTGAAAATCGGCCAGGCCGTGACGGTCGCCGACTACAATCAGCCGCAGATCCAGCGGCATCGGTGGAATGGCTACCGGCAGCGGGCGGGTTTCGTCTGGCGATACCCAGTGGAACTGACGCTGGCCGATCATCTGTTTCAGCCGCAGCCACAGCAACGGCTGAGCAAGCAGCGCCCGCGCCGACAGAATCAGAATGCCGCCGTTGGCCTGGTGCACCAGACCCGGTTGCAGGGTAATGTCGCCATTGTGGATCCGTACGCAGCCAAACAGCTGTTCCGGCTCAATCCACTCCTGGAACAGACAAGCGCCGCCGGCGGCAAAAGGTTCATCGCCACGGCTGGCAGGTTCGACGCTGACATTGCCATCCTGAATGACATAGTGGCTGCCGCGGCATGCCGTATTTTTCGGCAGCAGTGGTTTGACGGCGTGAGCGATCAGTTCCAGATACTCACGCGTTTCTTGCGCTTTCAACAGCATGAAACGCGGTGGCGATTGGGGGTGGCAAAATAGCGTCAGGGCATTTTCCAGCCGAGGCTGAATGGCGGAAAAGGGCACGGGTGCCAACTGAGCGGCGGTATCAAATATCGCCTGATAAGGCGTTACGTCCGGCAATAAAGATTGCCATTCAAGTCGGTTATTGGTCAAAGTGTTAGATGCAATCGTTAAAAAGGGAAAGGGCGATTATACAAGAATAACGGCGGCTTGATACATGCGGAGTGCCAGTTGGCATCAGGGAGTTTGACATCGCGCGGTGACTGTGCAAAAAACAGTCTAAAAGACGGTTTAATTGCCGGGGAAATTCGGCGCAAAGCTGTTATGCTTATTTGAAGTTACGCGGTCACTGAAGAGCTCAAGATGAAATATCAGCAACTGGAAAATCTGGAGAGCGGTTGGAAATGGAAGTACCTGGTGAAGAAGCACCGGGAAGGGGAACTCATTACCCGCTACATTGAAAACAGCGCTGCTCAAGAGGCGGTTAACGAGCTGCTGAAGCTGGAAAATGAGCCGGTCAAGGTACTTGCATGGATTGCCGCTCATATGAATCCGGAACTGGATAACCGGATGAAACAAACGATCCGCGCCCGCCGCAAACGTCATTTTAACGCAGAACATCAGCATACGCGTAAAAAATCTATCGATCTGGAGTTTTTGGTTTGGCAACGATTGGCTGCCCTGGCGCGCCGCCGTGGCGTTACGCTGTCGGAAACCGTCGTGCAGCTTATCGAAGACGCTGAACGCAAAGAAAAGTATGCGAACCAGATGTCGTCGTTGAAAGAAGACTTGAAGGCGATTCTGGGCAAAGATCCCAAGTAAGCGCGTGAGAACGCCTCTATGGCGCCAGGCATTGAATGTTCTGGCAACAAGAGGACGAAAAAAAACCCCGCATTGGCGGGGTTTTTTATTAGGCGAGTAAACTTAGCCCTGAGGCTGAGTTACAACGTCTTTGATACCTTTAACTTCGATCTCTACGCGACGATCTGGTGCCAGGCAAGCGATCTGAGCTTTGGTAGCGCGGCCAGATTTGTAGCCACAGGTGTTGCCTGTAACTGCATCTGCTTCACCCATACCACGTGCAGAGATTTTGTCTGACGGGATGCCTTTGGAGACCAGGTAGTCAACAACGCTCTGTGCGCGTTGTTCAGACAGTTTCTGGTTGTACTGGTCAGAACCAACGGCGTCGGTGTAACCCAGAACAACTACGGAGCCGTCTTTAGGATCCATGGAGCTCAGCTGGGTGTACAGCTGATCCAGAGCCTGCTGGCCTTCTGCTTTCAGAGTAGATTTGTTGAAGTTGAACAGCACGTCAGACTTCAGAGTGAAACGCTTGGTTTCAACAACTGGAGCTGGAGCCGGAGCTGGTGCTGGAGCAACTACGTCATCCTGACCGAAGCGGTAAGAAACGCCCAGGCTCAGCATGGTGTTGTCTGGACGTGCGCCAACGGTACCTGCGTCACCGATGTTGCTTACGAACTGGTAATCCAGACGGGTAGCCCAGTTTTTGGTCAGTGCGTATTCAACACCAACAGCAGCCAGCGGAGAAACGCCGGTGTCGTGGTCGCTCAGACGCTGACCAGTACGGCCGTAGTTAGCTTTGGAGTCTGCACGCCATACCATACCACCCAGACGAGTGTAGATGTCCAGATCGTCAGCAATTGGGTAGCTCAGTTTAGCAGCCAGTTGAACGCCCTGCGCTTTGAAAGCACCGTTGTTCACGCTGCCTTTGTAAGGCATGCGGCCGAGCCAGTCATAGCCCAGCTCGAAGCCCAGGTATTGGTTTGCCTGGTAGCCCAGGAACGCGCCGGCACCCAGCTGATCTTTATGGGTTGGGCCGTTGCCGATACCGTTCTGGTAACCGTTGCCGTAGAAGCCAACGTCATGGTACTGGGACCAGCCCAGTTTAGCACCGGTGTACCAGGTGTTATCTTTTGGAGCGGCTTGCGCTACGGTAGCGAAACCTGCCAGTGCCACTGCTAATGCGATAGCTGTCTTTTTCATTTTGCGCCTCGTTATCATCCAAATAGGCAATGAGCTTTAAAGCTGTTTAAGCCCTTGGTTAAATTCCTTCGCCAAGGTTTAAGCCCTCGTTTGTTACTCGCCAGTTTTTCTGACGTTATAGAGCAACCTTGGCGATGTAAAGTCTACAACGTGGCGCGAAAGTTACAAGTGTGATGTGATAAGGCTCTAAAAAAAAACGCGGAATCGTACATATTTGCTAACATTCTTAGCCTAAAAAAACGGCGATTCATCGCGCGTTTTTGCCTGCCAAACCGCAGCCGGACTAGCTTTTTGCCTTCCCCCGCAAAGGTTCCGCTTAGGGGGTGCGAAAATGATGGGAAAAATCCTAAATTTACTTAATGATACAAAGAAGAGTGAATTTTTAGGGTGGAACAGTGTCCGTGAGTCGGGCTAATGTCACGTTGAGGGCGCATGATAAACCCATAGGCATTACCCAATTCTGCCGCACGTCTTAATTTTAGACGATCCTCCTCCGTTAGCTCGGGCAACCAGCCGAGAACCACGCTGTAATTTCCCGTTTGCAGCGCTTTTTCCATCGCCTCAACCGTATTCACCGGGCTGATCTGGCTCAATTGCACCATTTTATCTACAGGCAGGCCGGATTGCTGCAGCCATTGCTTGCTTAATTTTTGCTGCGGCGTTAGCCACAGAAGCCAGCGAGACTGCTTGCCCAATTGCAGCAGCAGGGGCAACAGTAATTGAGCCACTGCGGGCTGGCGCTCGTTGTAAACAAGTTCACTGATCAAGCCATTCTCTTTGCCGATATCCGTGTTCTTCGCAACATTGCGCGTTGTATAAGAGCCATGGCCGAAATGAGGTTGGTAGAGTGATTGAGTACGCATAAAGTTCCCGCCCGTCGTGTTACTGTATGTTTATACAGTATCCCTGATTTAGGATAAGATCAACCCAAATTTTCGTAGCGGCTCGCATAATTGCGATCATTTTTTGTACCGACGATTTTTGTGATTGGCAGGCGGGCGGATAGTGCGTATTTTCCTAATTAGTTGTTCACGTTACTTTTTTCATTGATGAGAGAAATAATACGGCCAGAACCTAAAAAGGAGGAACGCTATGAAAAGGATGTCGACGAGAAGAATCGCGCAGGCTAAAAATTGCTTTGCGGCGCTGGGCGCCATCACCACACGATCACAGTTTGGCGGCTATGGGCTGCTGGCTGAAGGGGTAATGTTTGCAGTGGTAGCAGAAGGTGAATTGTACTTGCGGGCTACGGCGAGCATGGAACCGGCCTTTCGCGCCCGGGGCATGGTCAATATGGTCTATTCCAAGCGCGGTGTGCCCATCACCTTGCGCTATTACTGGGTTGACGAGTCGCTGTGGCGGGAACGCAATGAGCTGGTAGGGCTGGCCTGGCAGGCTATCAGGGAAGCGCGCCGAGAACAGCGGCTCAAGGCCGGCGATCACGGCAGATTGAAGGCGTTGCCAAATATAGATGTCAACATGGAGCGCTTGCTATGGCGAGCGGGTATTCGCAATGCCTATGACCTGCGGCTGCATGGCGCTAAACGTAGCTATCTTCGCCTGCTGCAACAGCAGACCAATCTGGGTCTGCGCGTGCTGCTGTCGCTGGGCGGCGCGATAGCCGGTTATCATCAGGCGGCGTTGCCGACCGAATTGCGCAACGAACTGGTGCGCTGGTTCGATCATACGATGGCTATGCGTCGTCATGGCCATGAGCCAGTAGTTCAGGGCCCATCAAGCGGGCCCTGAATAATTAGGTTGCCTTATTGATTTGGGTATGGAGTGCGGTGAGTTCCGGCAGCAGCTCGAGCATTAGCCCCACCTGCTGCAAGACCAACTGTTCTTTGCTTTCAGGTTCTGGAACGGCTTTGCGAATACGCTCCGCCAGCTGTTCCAGCGCTTGCGCAATGCGCTGGCTGTTCCGTTCTTCCTGATGCAAGGCGCCGTCCACGTAACACACGGCATCATTGAGCAGATCGAGTGTGGCAGGGGTATTCAACCGCTCGCGGTGCGCCCCCAACGCCGAGATATAACTCAGGAGAGTATGGTTCAGGCAGAGCAGACGGAAGGCGGCTTCCTGCAACGCCTTGTCGGCCTTGGGATCGGCGGACATGTTGGAGATGACCGAAGCCAGTTCGGCATCGCTGTTGTGGGCATCTCGCCGCGCGATGCGGTAAGCGAGCCCGTTATCCTTACCCTGATGATATTGCACCAGAATGGCGTCCAGATAGCGACAGTTGGCATTCAGCGTTTTATCCACCACCGCCGGCAGTTGGCGGAACTTCCAGTCCGGCCAGATAAAGCTGACCGCCGCCCAGGCGATGGCGCAACCCAATAAGGTATCGTAAACGCGCGGGGCTGCTACTTCGAAACCTTCACCCAACAGGTTAAAGCACAGCAACACAAGCAGCGTGATGAACATCGTTGCATGGGCATACTGTACGGTGCGAAAAGCGAAGAACAAGACACCGGTGATGACGATCAACACCAGTTGTCCTTCCACTGAAGGCACGAAATAGAGGATTGGCAGGCCGATCAGGATACCGGCCAGGGTGCCGATGATGCGCAGCGCCAGGCGCCGGCGGGTCGCGTTGTAGTTCGGTTGGCAGACAAACAGGCTGGTCAACAGGATCCAGTAACCGTGCTGCATGCCGGTGAGCTGGATGAAGGCGTAACCCACGCACAGCACTACCGACATGCGGATCGCATGGCGGAACAGGGCCGACTGCGGCGTCAAATGGCGGCTGATGCGCAGTCGGATGTCGCTCCAGCCGGTTAAGCGATCGTCGGCCAGGCTGTTCTCTTCCGCCTGCCCGCTGGCCAGCGTCTGCTCTGACTCGATATTGGCCAGCTGCGCATCGATCGCATGCAGGTTTTTCAGCAGGTGCGCCAGCGCTTTGGTTTGCTCTGAATTGCCCTGGGTTTCGGCTATGCGCGCCAAGGCCTCCTGAATGCGGCTGAAGGCTGGCTCAAAACGCGGGTTGTGCTGGTATTTTTGCCGCAGCAGGATCGATTGTGCCAACTGGCGGCAGGCGCGCGCCTGCATGCTCAGCAAACGCTGGAAGCGGAATAAAATATCGCTGTGACGGAATTGCCGGCTGAGCGCGTGGTACTGAACGTGGGAAGAGCTGGCGCGCTCGTGGATATCCTGCGCGACAAAATAGTAGTGCAAGGTGCGGCGGGTGCCGCGCTGGCCGCGGTCGCCTTTCAGGCGCGTCAGCAGCGAGGCTTTGGTCTGGTTCAGCAACGCGACCAACGCGCTGTTGGCCATCGCGACATCCATCCATGGCAGGTCGGCGGCGCGTTCGGCGTCGGGATCGAACAGATTGGCCTTGGCATCCAGATAGTTGGCCAGTTGATCGTAACAGCGCGCCAGGTTCTCTTGCAGCGGCCGGATAGGGAACAGCAGGTGGCCCGCCAGCGTCAGCAAGTTGTACCACAGCGCGCCGATCACCAGCAGCAGCGGTTGCTGATACCAGGCATCGTACATCGAGGTGCCGAGCATGGTGTAAACCGCGATCAGCAGTGCGCCGAAGGCGATGGTGGCGTAACGCTGCCCCAAGGCGCCCAGCAAGATAAAACCGCAGGTCGACGTGGTTAAGCCGAGGGCGAACAACCAGGGATAAGGGAACAGCAGCTCGATCGACGCGGAGGCAACAAAGAAGCACACCAGCGTGATCAGCAGGTTGCGTAACCTGCCGGCCAGGCGGTCGTCCAAATCGGTCAGTGCCGCTGCCACCACGCCCAGCGTCAGCGGGATAGTCAGCTTGGGAATGCCCAGCCACCAGGGAACGGCGGTGGTGCCGATCAGCGCAATAAGAATGCGCAGGTGATACAGCAGATTGCTGTTGTAGGTATAACGACGTACTGCGGGTGCAAAAGAGCGCACGAAAAACTCCTCAAACGGAGAAAAAATTAACGCTGATGATAGTGGCGGCGAGCATTCTCAATACGCGCTTGCTGAGCCATTTCGACCGAGACGACGCGGCGCCCCACCGGCCACAGCGCGATGGCGGCTATTTTGAAATTGGCGATACCGACCGGAATGCCGATGATTGAAACGCATTGCACGATACCGGCGGCGATGTGCGACAGGCACAGCCACCAGCCGAACAGCACCAGCCAAATAATGTTGAGCAGCGAGCCGCCGGCGGAGAGCAGCGCATTGCTTTTTTCCGGATACAGTTCATCGACGTGTATCGCTTCGTTGCCGAACGGCACCAGCGACAGCTTGGTGATTTCCCAACAGGAGCGGGTAAGCGGCAGTGTGATGACCAGCAGCACGCTGAACACCGTAGCAATAAGCCAGCCTAGCGTGGTGAAGAAACCGCCCAACACAAAATTAAGAATATTCAGTACAGTACGCATAGACGTCATTCTGCTCTAATGATAGCCAAACCGCGATGCGGGCGTATTCACGATAAAAACGCAAAATCTATTCTACCCTTTTTTTAGCGCTAGAGTGCCACTGCTTATCGCAGGTAAACTGGCAGATATCCGTTATTTACTCTCAACATAGTCATGGCGCGACGATATGGAACTTAAAGCGACATCGCTGGGGAAACACCTGGCTCAGCACCCTTATAACCGCGTGCGGTTGCTGCACGCCGGCGTTGAGGTGAGCGGGGAAAAACATGAATACCTGATCCCCTTCAATCAACTGATTCAGGTCAGGTGCAAGCGCGGCATCGTCTGGGGCGAGCTGGAATTTGAATTGCCGGACGAAAAAGTGGTGCGGCTGCACGGCACCGAATGGCAGGAAACGCAGCGTTTTTATCACTATCTGCAGCAGGCGTGGCAGCAGTGGAGCGCCGAAATGAGTGAGGTCAGCGCCGGCGTGTTGCAACAGCAGGTGGCACAGATTCAGCGCATAGAACAGCAAGATAAATGGTTCAAAAAGTCTGAGCTGGGCAAGCTGCAACAGCAAATCCGTGAGGCTTTCTCCGCGCTGCCGATGCCGGTAGCGCGCCTGGATGAATTCGATAACTGCCGGGCCGATTACCATCTGTGTCTGCAATGGCTGCAGCAGGGGCAACGCAGCGTTGAACAACGCAACCGGCAGTGGACCGATCGCATGCTGGAGCAACATCACGACTTCTTCCAGACCGTCGAAAGCTCACCGCTCAACGACGCCCAGAGCCGCGCGGTGGTCAACGGCGAGGATTCCGTGCTGGTGTTGGCCGGCGCCGGCAGCGGCAAAACGTCGGTGCTGGTGGCGCGCGCCGGCTGGCTGCTGCGCCGTCAGGAGGCGGAACCGGGGCAAATCTTGCTGTTGGCGTTCGGCCGTCAGGCTGCCGGCGAGATGAACGACCGCATCAAAGAACGTTTGGGCGATGTCGGCATTCAGGCCAAGACCTTCCATGCCTTGGCGCTGCAAATCATTCAACAAGGCAGCCGCAAAGCGCCGGCCATCAGCCGGTTGGAAACCGATGCCAAAGCGCGCAAAGAGCTGCTGATTACCCATTGGCGCCAACAGTGCGCAGAGAAGAAAGCGCAGGCCAAGGGGTGGCGTCAATGGTTGACCGAAGAGCTGGAGTGGGAAGTGCCGGAAGGCGACTTCTGGCAGGATAAGCGCCTGGCGGATCGCCTGGCAAGCCGGTTGGAACGCTGGTTGGGGCTGATGCGCATGCACGGCGGCAGCCAGGCGGAAATGATTGAGCAGGCGGATGAAGAAATCCGCGATCTGTTTTCAAAACGCATCCGGCTGATGGCGCCGCTGCTGAAAGCCTGGAAAAGCGCCTTGAAAGAGGAAGGGGCGGTGGACTTCTCCGGCCTGATCCATCAGGCAGTCAACATTCTCGACAAGGGGCGCTTCGTCAGCCCGTGGAAACATATTCTGGTCGACGAGTTTCAGGATATCTCACCGCAGCGTGCACTGTTGCTGGCGGCATTGCGCCGACAGAACAAGCAGACCTGCCTGTTTGCGGTGGGGGATGACTGGCAGGCGATTTATCGCTTCAGCGGCGCAGAATTGACGTTAACCACGGCCTTCGCCACGAACTTTGGCGAAGGCGCGCAGTGCGCGCTGGATACCACCTATCGCTTCAATGAACGTATCGGCGAGGTGGCCAACCGGTTCGTGCAGCAAAACCCGCACCAGCTGAAAAAACCGCTCAACAGCCTGAGCAAGGGCAATAAAAAGTCGGTGGCGATCCTGCCGCACGAACAACTGGAGCCCTTGCTGGATAAACTGAGCGGCTATGCCAAGCCGGATGAGCGCATCCTGGTGCTGGCGCGTTATCACCATCTGAAACCGGAAGCGTTGGCGAAAGCGGCCACCCGTTGGCCTAAACTGAATCTGGAGTTTATGACCATCCATGCCAGCAAGGGGCAGCAGGCGGAATACGTCATCATTGCCGGTTTGCATGAGGGGCGTGACGGCTTCCCCGCCGTGGCGCGCGAGTCGGTGTTGGAAGAGGTGCTACTGCCGCAGCCGGAGGATTTCCCGGATGCCGAAGAACGCCGTCTGCTGTATGTCGCGTTAACTCGAGCTAAACATCAGGTATGGCTGTTGCAGGATCGTGAACGCCCTTCGGTATTCGTTGAACATCTGCAGGATCTTGGCGTACCGGTGCAGAAAAAACCGTAAGCTCGGGCCTGGCGGCAGCCAGGCCGTGAGGACTATTTCAGGCGGTCTTGCAGGTAACGCTGATAGTCGGGAATAGCGATCTCCACCTCGTTTTTGAACAGCGGAGAGTCGATCAGAAAGTCTGCGGTCGAGCGGTTGGTGGCCACCGGAATATTCCATACGGTCGCCAGCCGTAGCAGCGCCTTCACGTCCGGATCGTGCGGCACCGCGTTCAGCGGATCCCAGAAGAAGATCAGCATGTCTATCTTGCCTTCCGCAATCAGTGCGCCAACCTGCTGATCGCCGCCCATCGGGCCACTCAGCATGCTGGTGACGGGAATGCCGCTGGCGCGCTGGATCAGATTACCGGTCGTGCCGGTGGCGTAAAGCTGATGCTGCGCAAGAATGGTCTTGTGGCTTTCTACCCACTCCAACAGGGCCTGTTTGCGGTGATCGTGTGCCACCAGCGCAATATGTTTGCGCGCGGCGATAGTGCGGGTAGTCAATTCCATCTCGGTGTCCTTCGCTAATCAGGGGATGTGCGACAGATTACTGAAACTGTTTTTCACTGCCTAGCGTTTGCGCCTGAAAATGCGAAGAAAAGGCGCCTTTGCGGGGAAAGACGCCGGGAGGGATCAGCGAATCGGTTGTTTATTGGCCCAGCGCAGAAAGCGCTTCTGTGTTTCCTTGTCGGCCTGTTGGAACCAGTATTGCAACATCTGTTCCGACACGTTCTCACCTTTCAACGTCACCGTCGGGGCATTCAGCGGCGCGCCGGCCAACGCGAGGGTTGAGGGATTGCCTGCGTTCGCCTGCACAAAGGCCGGAACGGAGGCCGGGCGGTTCTGGCGGTTGTAATCGGTCATCACCTTTTCCAAATCGGTATTGAAGGTGACGCTGTCGGGATGCAGCGCATCATGCCGGAATGGCAAGGCGTTGCCGTCTTTATCGACCACCAGATAATTTAACGTTCTGTCAAAGCGTTGCGCATCACGATCGTTCTCGATGCGCGGCAGTTCGATCGCCACTTGGCTGATCTTTTGCGTATTGAAGGTGGCAACCAGCGGCAGGGACGTATAGGCCTGTGTATGCTGGCCGGAGCGTACGGTTTTGGTCACTTTGAACAGCAACTGGTGCTGCCCGCCGTCCAGTTCAAGGCTGTCGGCACCTTTTAACAACGAACCTGTCATTTTCTTGCCGTCGACCACCAGCAGGTCGATGTCCGGGGAGAGTTTCAGGGTCGTAGCCGCGGCAGGCATACTGATGCTGAGCAACGCCGCAACCACCAGACCAAATTTCATCATTATCTCCTTATAAAGTGACGTAGCTCTAAGTGTTGAACACGGCATAGGTTGTGTCAAAATTTTTCAATCGGGCATTTTGTTTACATTTTTACATATTTTATCGCGATTAGACACGACCGTGCGCAGCTGAACCGCGACAGCCTCTGACCATAAGATTGCGGTGAAGTTTCCCTCGCGTTGCGTTTAACCGAGCGAATGCCGATCGGTTACACTCGAAATGGAAAGTGACGCAGTGATAAACGGGAGTTGAAGATGCAAGATCAAGAGATTGTTGAGCTGTTGCAGCAAGTGAAAACTATCGCGCTGGTCGGCGCCAGCGATAACCCGTCGCGGCCCAGCTATGGGGTGATGGCGTATCTGTTGGCACAAGGGTATCAGGTGATACCGGTCAGCCCAAAACTGGCGGGGCAGACGCTGCTGGGGCAGCCGGTTTACCCTACGCTGGCCGCTATCCCACAGCCGGTGGATATGGTTGACGTGTTTCGCAATTCAGAGGCGGCTTACGGCGTGGCGCAAGAGGCGATAGCGATCGGCGCCAGGGCGCTGTGGCTGCAGATAGGGGTGATTAACGATCAGGCGGCGGCGCTGGCGCAACAGGCTGGGCTGCGCGTGGTGATGGATCGCTGCCCGAAAATAGAAATACCGCGTTTAGGGCTGGAGCGCTAAATAAAAAAGGGCCTGGCGCGATGCCGGGCCCTCTCGGGGTTTCTCAGGTCTGGGCGCGGTCAATTGCGCAAACGTGGCGCCTGTAACTGGTGACGGATGGATTCCGCCAGTTCATCCAGCGATGGTTGCTCGGGGTGCGCTTCCTGGGGCTCGCCATCCAGCTGCGCTTCCGCCAGATAGGTGTGCACCGGTTGGCCTTCCTCGTCTTCCATCACCACGTGGTACCAAGGGGCGGAACGCAGTTCGTCGTTCGCCGCTATCTCGTCAGCTTTGGGTTGTTCTAAAGAGTATTCCGGGTCGATATCGATCACGACGCCCAAATACCCCAGCAGTTTATGCCTAACCTGTTGTCCGATACCGAATTTGCTGGCAATCATGATGACCTCCTGAGAAACAATGCCTTGCTCATATATGGGGGCAAGGCAGCGCATTTCAAGTTACATCACCCGACAAGCGAAGCCTTTCAGATACAGCCCCTCAGGATACGTGGCGATCACCGGGTGATCGGCAGCCTGGCGGAACTGCTCTATAAATTGTACATCACGTCCGGCATCTACAGCGGCATCGGCCAAAATTTTCTGGAACAGGTCGGTCGGCATCAGGCCGGAGCAGGAGAAGCTGAGCAGAATGCCGCCTGGATTCAGCAACTGCAGCGCCAGCATGTTGATGTCTTTGTAGCCGCGGCAGGCGCTGGCCAACTGATTCTTGTTCTCGACGAACTTAGGCGGATCCATGATGATCAGATCGAATTTTTCGCCTTGAGCGCGGTAGTTGCGCAGCAGTTGGAACACGTCATCGCGAACGAACTCCGCCTTGCTCAGGTCCAGCTTGTTGAGCTCGACATTCTGTTTTGCGATGTCCAGCGCCGCCTGTGAGGTATCCACGCTGATCACTTGCTCGCAGCCGCCCATCAGAGCGGAAACGGCGAAGGCGCCGGTGTAGGAGAAGCAGTTCAGCACCCGGCGGCCGGCAGAGTAGTTCCGCGCCGCCAGGCGACTGTCGCGCTGGTCGAGGTAGAAACCGGTCTTGTGCCCTTGCTGAATGTCCACCAGCAGCTTCATGCCGTGCTCGGTAATAGGCAGCAGTTCCGGCGGCAGATCGCCCAGCACCGGGCCCTGCGCCAGCGGCAGGCCTTCTTTTTTACGCACCGCAACGTCGGAGCGATCGTAAATCGAACATTCCGGGTAGCAATGCTGCAGGGCGGAAAGCAGGGCCGGGCGCTGGTATTCGGCACCGGCGGACAGCAACTGCAGCACCAGGAAATTCTGGAAGCGATCGATAGTGATGCCCGGCAGGCCGTCGGACTCGCCGGCGATCAGGCGGTATCCGTCCAGACCGTCACGCTGCGCGACCCAATCACGCCAGCTTTGCGCTTGCTGCAGGCGGCGAATGAAGAAATCGATGTTAATCTCTTCATCCTGTTGGAAAGTCCAGACGCGTGCGCGGATCTGCGACTCGGGCGAATAGGCGCCGCGCGCCAGCCACTTGCCCTGGCTGTCGAGGATATCGATGGTTTCACCGGAGAGGGCTTTACCCTCAACGCGTTGAACGGCGCCGGAGAACACCCAAGGGTGGCGACGGAGTAAGGACTTTTCACGTCCTTTGGCGAGATGTAAGCGCATGGTTAAACTACTTTTTATTCAATGGGTTAATTGGCGGTTTTGAAGAATTGCCAAAATAAGTTCGTCATCATAGCTGAATCTTACGGTGTTCACTACCGCGTTGGCTCGGATTGTATCGCGTTATCTCTGCTGACGTCACACCGAAGAGAGAGAAAGTGCAGCCTTCAAACTGAAGAAATGACAGCTTAAATAGGTGTATTATAGCGAGGTAGAGATGAACGCACGTCGATCAGCGTGTGAAGGCGCCTCGTTACCTGTAGGCGCCGATATTCGTCTGGGGCATTATGCTTCATAGGAAATAAGGCTGAATAGTAATGTTTTATTTTAATTAAGAGTGTTGCTGATTGTTTTTAAGATATGAATTGAAGGGAGTGCACCAGTGAGGATGTTTTTGTTTTTAATTTTTTTTATGACGACTAACACAGTATTAGCTAACGAGTGGGTTTTTCATGGTGATGAAAACACTATAAGTGATGGAGTATTAAAGATTTCGGTTCAGGCTGGGCATTATAAAATTTCATTTCCACCCACTGCGAACCCAAACTCAGGTGCTGTGTTGATTAACGGCGAGCGATTTTACGGCAACCGTTATTTTGGATTCGACGGCGAGCAAGCGGACAGAATGATTGATAGGTTATTAAAGGTAAAAAATGCTCAGGTTGAATATGATGATCGTTTTAAAACGAAAGTCGTTCGCAAGTTGGTTGATTTCTCTGATATTACATCATCCCTCGATAACTTGAAAAAAAATCATTGACGCCTCTCACATAATCGTCAATGGAGCAGATGGCTTTACTCGAAATAGGAATAGCGCTGCCGCTTGGTTGTCCGACGGTAAGTGTAACAACGACGGCGTGTCGACGGTGCGCTTTCTTGTGAGCAAGCAGAGCCTATCATTCAATGGGGGGTGGCGATTAATTTGTTAATTAATTGATTATTATCGTTTTGTTGTCGTAGTAATTGACTTCAGACTGTCGTTTGCCTCACGGAGGAAAGCCTATCCTCCGGGCGACGGTTTGTAAGTTCTTTGTAAGTTTTTTGTGATTTTTAGGTTTTTTCGCATTGACAAAAATCTTAACTTAATCTGTTATTGAGCACCTGATATTTATTATTTAGATGTTGGGATTTTTCTTAAATGACTAAAGAAAGAAGCTTATCGTTTGATTTTTTGAAAGGGTTGCTTATCTTGCTCGTCATTGTGGGACATGTATTGCCTGGCAGTGCTGATGTTGGTTTGCGTGGGGCAATATATTATTTCCATATGCCGCTTTTTCTAGGGGTGACGGGCTACTTTGTTCGGCGCTATTTTCTTGATGGCGGCGTGATTAGCGTGCTGAAAAAGTATCAGTGGCGAATGATAATTCCTTATGTGTTGGCGTTCGTTGTTTACAGTGTTTATTCTCTTTACTTCTCAGAAGAAGTAGGCTTAAAGCAACTCATCGGTCTATTTCTCTACCCCTACTATCATCTTTGGTATATCCCAGCAGTGATCATATTTGTGCTATATACTATGGTCATTTACAAGAGTAATTTCTTACTCGGTTTCTTTCTGTTCACTTCCGCCATATTGTCTATTGTCTGGTACTGTTACGCCGACACGCTGGAAAACCAATATGCCTGGCTGAAATTCATTGGTGATAAGCGTTTCTATTATTACTACTCCTTCTTTTTATTAGGCTTCCTGGTGGGGGATAAGAATTTTTACGGTAATCCGCTGGCATTGTTCGCTATCGCGTTGGCCGTAGGTATATTAGGGTATTATGAACCGAGCGGGGCACTGCTGGATGCCGCCTCATGGTTTGCATTTAATGCTGCGCTGTTGTTGTTGATGCTGAGTTTGTGTAAGCGCCTGAAGCTAAGAATTGAGGGCTTAGTGGTCAAAATGGGGCAGGTATCTCTGCCTATTTATCTTTGGCATGTGTTACCCATTTTGCTTGTCGGAGCAATGGTCGATAAGGATTCGTCAGGTTTTTATCTCAGCGTAACGGCCATTATTTTCGCCCTGGTCATCATATTTATCCGCTTGCGTGGCAAAAGCAGATTTATCGATTCTTTCTTTTACGGGGAAAGGGCCAACTGGCTACCCGCCGAAAAATAGAACGTCTGTCCCGGCCGAGGGGACTCGGCCGTCTACTTTTTACGTAAGCCTCCATTAGACAAATTGTTGTCCTATGGCTCCCTGTCTCTTTATCTTTTGATTGAGTTTCTATACTCAATACATCCTTATTCTTTAGACAAGACAACAGGGGGCGATTATGTCACAAGTTTGCGTTGCTGCGTATGTGTATGGCGTGGTGCAGGGGGTAGGGTTCCGCTATTCCACTCAGCGGCAGGCCGAGGCGTTGGGGGTGACCGGCTATGCGCGCAATCTCGATGACGGCAGCGTTCAGGTGGTGGCCTGCGGCACACAGGCGCAGGTGGATAACCTGGTGGAGTGGTTGAAACAGGGCGGCCCGCGCAGCGCGCGCGTCGAACGCGTGCTGGTGGAGCCGCAGGGGGGGGCCGATTACGCCGGGTTTGGCATTCGCTACTGAATGCTCGCCTGCAGCGGCGCTGCGTGCTGAGCGGTCAGATGCATTTCACCGGTTTCGGCAAGCCGGCGATTTTGGTGGCTTGTTTGGCCGGCCCTTTCGGAAACAGGCGATACAGATAGCGGCTGTTGCCTTTTTCTTCGCCGTATTTCTGCGCCATGGCTTTGACCAGCATGCGAATAGCCGGCGAAGTATTGAATTCCTGATAGAAGTCGCGCACGAAGCGCACCACTTCCCAGTGTGCTTCGGTGAGCACGATCTCTTCCTGCGCGGCCAGCAGCGGCGCCAGGCCTTCATGCCAGTCGGCGCTGTTTTTCAGATAGCCCTGCGCGTCAGTGTCGATAACCTGACCTTCAAACTCCAACATACTGCCTCGATAACGGATAATTCGGAACGGCCGCCAGTTTAGCAAATTTTTTCGGCCGCAAAAAACAAAGCCCCGCCGGAGCGGGGCCTGGAAGGCATGCGTAACGCGCGATCAGTTGCTGCGGGCGAAGCCCAGAATGCTCAACAGGCTGATGAACATGTTGTAGAGCGACACGTACAGGCTAACGGTGGCGCGAATGTAGTTGGTCTCGCCGCCGTGAATGATGTTGCTGGTTTCCCACAGGATCGCGCCGGCGGAGAACAGGATGAACAGCGCGCTGATAGCCAGGTGCAGAGCAGGGATCTGCAGGAACAGGTTGGCGATCACCGCCACCAGCAGCACCACAAAACCGGCCATCATCATGCCGGACAGGAACGACATGTCTTTACGGGTGGTCAGCACATACGCCGAGCAGCAGAAGAACACCGCGGCGGTGCCGCCCAGCGCCAGCATGATCAGATCGCCCGCGCCGGCGTTCAGGAACGAACTGAGGATCGGGCCGAGGGCGTATCCCATGAAACCGGTCAGCGCGAAAGCCGCCAGAATGCCCGCCGGGCTGTTGGCCAGTTTATGGGTCAGGAACATCAGGCCGTAGAAACCGACCAGCATCAGCAGCAAGCCTGGCGCAGGCAGACCCAACATCGTACTGGCGGTCGCGGTCAGGGCTGAGAAAGCCAGGGTCAGGGATAACAGGAAATAGGTGTTGCGCAGGACTTTATGCGTGCTGAGCAGCGAGTCGCGCGAAGAAGATGAGACGACAATGCGGTCCATAATGATGCTCTCTCTTATCAGGCCATCACAAAATAATCCCGATGATAGGCAGCGCAAGCGCTTGATTAAAGTTTGTTTACCAATCTTTACCCTTAGTTATCATTATGGCAACAACGGGGAAGGTGTTCGTTTGATCGCCGCTTGCTTTGCCTGCGGCGATTTTTCGCGCGGTTGAACGCGTTTGGGCTTTACAAGCGAATAAGGTCTGTTTATAGTGCGCGTCGTTGCGGAGGGGTGGCCGAGTGGCTGAAGGCAACGGTCTTGAAAACCGTCGACGGGAAACCGTTCCAGAGTTCGAATCTCTGCTCCTCCGCCATACATTCTGACCCCGTGCTCTCTGAGCACGGGGTTTTTTGCTTTTGCGTGCGGATAAACTGGGGCGCTTCTGCAGGAAACGCGATCGGCTATTGATAAGGGCCATGCGTCGGTGAGATTATGCACCCATCAAGGTCGGCCGCTCGGATGCCTGCTGTTGCCAGGCGTTACCGGTGCGACAAGCAACGCCGCCTTATCAATTTCGCTTAATGCTCTTATGGAGACAGAGATGAACTGGTATCAAGTCGCCTTATGGACGATGATCTTTTTGAAGTCCGGCGCTTTTCTGGTGTTCGTATGGTGGTGGATGTTCAAACGCGCGACCAAACCTTATGTCCGCCCGCAAGACGTCGTGGTGGATGATACGCCGTACGATGAGAACCTCACCATGGAAGAGGTGATGAAAAACCATGGCATCGTCCGCACGGATATGTCGGTAAAATAATCCTCCCGCCTCCCCAACCGCTATCTGGGGCGTGTTTGCCAAGAGCACGCCCCCTTGTGTTTCTTCGCTGTCGCTTTATGGCATTCTGCTTCCACGTTAACGGCATAACGTGACCGGGAAAAGCACGCCATGAACGATGTACGCATCCTGTCGAACTTTACGCATCGAAAAAACGCCGTTCTTAATGCCGAGAGAGATCATGGGGATTTCTTTGGTCAACTCATCCGGCGCGTTATCGTCGGGGGCTTTGCTGATTTCTCGGTGGGTGGTCATGTAAAATCCGTGATCCAACCTCTTTATATCAAAGTTTATTTTCCTATCCAGGCTGTAGGTTTTTCCTCCCACGCTAATGTCCCCACGTTGAACGATCATGGCGCGATGCTCGTCATAGATGAATAAACTGCCCGTCACTTTTAGTTCCAGGTCATCGCCTGAAGCTAATCGTTTTTTTGTGATCGTATCGGCTTGGCAATTCATATGTACAGGTGCGGCGGGTGTTAAAACGCGAAGCAGGACAATGAAGAGAATCACTGCCAAAAATCCGATAATCAGTGTTTTTGGGTTGCGCAATGCGGCCATTTATTTTCCATTGAGAATTTTGTAGGTAACACACTGGGTGTATCGATCTTGCGAGCCGAGATAACACACTCCGAGGAAGGTGTTATAAATCAACGTATGTTTTTCGGAGGAAAAATAGATATCCGCCTTATTGGCTAGACAATCCACACCGCTGCCTTCTAATGCCTGGTTGACCATGCGTTTTTCCAGTTCGTCATCAATATGTTTATCTGCATCCAGAGAATATAGGGTGCAATTTTCTTTTTTTCCTAACGCAACTAAATTCTCCCGAGGTTGATCAGCCGGTTCGATAGGATAAAGCGTCGCTGCGATCAATAGAGGAATAAATACGCAGCAGACAGTGGCAACAGCGCTAACCTTTACCTTTTTCTGCGGCGGCACGTTGTGTGGTTCGGCAACAGGAGCCAGAGGCGAAAGTGGCTCTGAAGCATAAGAAGGCGGCGTTTCGCTGACGGTTACCTGCGGTGGCGGATAAATTTCAATCATAGCGGTGAAACAAAAACCGACTTTTGCCAGGGTCTTTATTGGGGAGGTTTCTCTGCCCAGAAGTTTGAATGCTTTCCTTATTTCACTGACGGCCACATTTAGACTGATCGATGAGCCTGAAAAACCATACTCTTCTCATACCTTTTTTATCAACATCTCGCGTTTCAATGGGATATTGGGATGAGTCAGCATTTCAATTAGCAGGCGCGAAGCCGGGTTGGATATCCGTATCGATGACTCATCATTATCAATGAGTTGGAGACGACACGCGTTTGCGTCATAGATGACGCAGAGGTCGATAATATATTTCATGTGTTCAGGTTTTTATAATGATATAGGCTTCCAGTTCACGGCTAGTATTTAGTGAAACTTCGGGTAGGTCAAGGTTCTGGGCGGGAAACATAAATAATTAAGGGCTTTTTTTTATTTTGTCGGCGAACGGAAAACGCAGTTCGTTGCCGTTTTTTATGTCATTTTTGGTGTTAAATTCTAAAAAAGCTAGCTTTCATAGATTATAATAATTAAAGTTTAGGTTAATAAAAATAATGTTCCTGCCGTTAATGATTTGATGCAGAATTATCTTAGTGTTTACGGCGCTTGTTTATGTGCCAATCGCTTATTGTTTGCTCCCGAACGGCAATGTGAGTTTTCCAAGAAAAAGACAGGTATTTAGTGCAAGGTATCGACGTTGTCTTTGACCATGGATGGAGGAAGTATGCTCAGTATCGGTATCGTATCTGAAAACATTTTCTTCAGAGAGGCGATAAAAAGAATATTGATGCCAAGGATTTTTCATAAAGATCACGTTATTGCCTACTATGACGATCTGCCTTTGGCTATGGGGCGAAATTGTCACGATATTCTGATCGTCGATGATGCGGTAAAAAGCATGTTGCGTTTCAGTATGGCTGTGGCGTTATTGGCTGCTATTCATGGTGTAAAGATTTTTCTGACGACGGAAGAGAAGCGCCGTCTGTTATTTCGCTCTGTCTCGCATGATATCGTCGTGCTCGATAAAAAAGGCAGTGTCCCCGGCATCAGTAAAGAGTTGTCTTTTCTGATGGATAATATCTCGCAGCATCCTGCATTGAATGGAAGCGTTGAGAGAGGAGTGGGCCGCCATACGAAAAGTTGTCTGACGGAAAGTGAAGTGGAAACACTCCATTTGCTTTCCTTCGGCTATACGGTGACTCAGGTTTCCAAGATTCTTGATAAAAGCGTAAAAACGGTCAGTACGCAGAAATGCAGTGCATTACGCAAAATGGGATTGAAGAATCGGGTGCACAACTTACTGGAAATATCATCCGGTTTCTCGGAGGTTTCCTAGATATTCGTTATTTTCATCGTTTCTATTGTCGGGTGATTAATAACGTCATTGCTTGATTTTATAAAAACAGGAATGTGTTCATCTTTTTGCCTCTGTATTACGGGGAGGGATTGTTTTATCCCGCCGGCAGCGGCTGATTTTTATTTATTCTCTTATACCAAACTGTTATGGAGTTTTATCTCATGATGAAGAAGATGTTTTCTGTTGCAATCATGGCGGCTGCGGTCGCTGCCCCTACGGCTTTTGCTGAAGACAATTCCGCCGGTGGCATCATTAACTTTACCGGCGCCATTACCGACACCACCTGTACGATTAACGGCGGAAAAAGCGCGGATTTCACCGTTGCGCTGAGCCCGATCTCGGTGACCGACGCGGGTAACACCGTTGGACCAATCACCAAGAACAAGAAGTCCTTCTCGCTGACCTTCTCCGGCTGTTCTCCGGCGGCCGGCACTGCAGGCACCCCGCTGAAAATCTACTTCTCCTCCGCGGATAACATCTCCACCGACGGCAAATATTTGCTGAACAACTCGGTCAACGAGAACGACGCTTCCGTCGCGAAGAACGTGGGCTTCTCTCTGGCTGAAACCGGTTCTTCCACCCCGATCCAGCTGAACGTGCCTTATGTCACCGACATCATGGGCGATAAAGCGGCACCGGATTCAGAAACCCTGACGCTGGACGCGTACTACTACAAAACCAACGCCGAAGCGGCAAAAGTGGGCGCTCTGAGCTCCAACGTGACTTACACCATTTCTTACCTGTAATCGCGCTGAAAGCCAGGCCCTTGATGGGCCTGGCCACCCGGGGGAACGATGAAAAAATATATGATGATAGCGGCGCTGTTGCTCGGTTCCGTTGGCGCGCAGGCCAATGTGGTGGTTAACGGTACGCGGGTGATCTACCCGGCAAACAACAAGGATGTGATTGTCCAGCTGCTAAATAACGGTGCCGATCCCTCACTGGTTCAGGCCTGGATCGACGACGGCGACATCAATTCCACCCCGGAAACCGCCAACGTACCGTTTTTGCTATCGCCACCGGTGGTGAAAGTGAACGGCAACAGCGGGCAGCAGCTGCGCATTCAGAAAATCGGCGCCGCGTTGGCGGCGGATCGCGAATCGGTGTTCTATCTCAACGTGCTGGATATCCCGCCGACGCCGGAAAACCTGCAGGGTACCAATACGCTGCAGTTGGCGATCAAATCGCGCATCAAGCTGTTCTACCGCCCGCAGGCCTTAACCCGCGGCGTAGAAAACGCGTTGGAAACACTGACGCTGCAAGCCAATGGCAAGGGATTCAACGTCATCAACAACAGCCCGTATTTCATCACGGTAGCGAATATCGGCCAGGGTGAGGACAAGCATCTGCTGGTTGATTCGCTGATGGTTGCGCCGTTTTCCACCCAGTTTGCTGCCAGCAAACGATCGGTCAGTAAGAACGCGCGTTATGACCTGATGTATATCGACGATCTGGGGGCTTACAAGTCTAAAGCCATCACCACACACTAACCTGAAAGAACAACAATGAAGCTGAATAAAAAAGTCCTCTCGCTGCTGACCGCCTCTTCATTCTTGTTGCCGGATACGGCCTGGGCGGTGACGTTCGATACTTCGCTGTTGGCCGGCGAATCGCGCGATTCCGATCTTTCGCGTTTTTACCTCAACAATGACATGCCTGCCGGCCGGCAGGAGATCGATGTGTATGTCAATCATGACTGGAAAGGGCGCTACGCGCTGCTGTTTGGCACGCAACGCGACGATATTCAAATTGGCTACCAGGATGCGCAGCGGTTGGGCATCGATCTGAGTCAATTGCCGACACCTCAGGCGCCCCAGACGACGCTGTCGATCGCCTCGCTGGTACAGGGCGGGCGGTTCGATATGGACGTCGGCGCGCTGAGCCTGCGGTTGACGGTACCGCAGGCGCGGATCAACCGATCGGAAGCAGGATACGTGGATCCGGCTTTCTGGAATCGTGGCATCTCCGCGTTGACGCTGGCCTACAACGCGACCTACTACCACGCCGAGGCGCGCGGCGAAGGCAATCGCAGCAACAATGACGATTTTTATACCGGGCTGGAATCCGGGATCAATCTGGCCGGCTGGCAATTTCGCGACAGCAGCAGCTTTCGCCACGGCAGCGGGCGGGGGAGCCATTGGCAAAACAACACGCGTTATCTGCAGCGCGGCTTCGCCGACATCAAATCCAACCTGACCGCCGGTGATTTTTATTCGCCGGGGGAGCTGTTCGACTCGGTACGCATTCGCGGGGTGGCGCTGGCGTCGGATATCAGCATGCGGCCCAACTCGCAGCAGGGTTTTTCACCGATCGTGCGTGGCGTGGCGCAATCCAACGCCTTGGTGAAAGTGGTGCAGAACGGCAACGTGATCTACCAGGAAAACGTGCCGCCGGGCGCCTTTACCCTCGACAGCATTCAGCCGACCGGTTCGGCGGGCGATCTGTGGGTGACGGTCAAAGAGGCTGACGGGCGCGAGCAGTCGTTCAGCGTGCCGTTTTCAGCCGTACCCAACATGTTGAAACAGGGTGTCAGCCAATACAGCGTACTGGCCGGCAAGGTAAACGAAAACAATACCGATTACGACCCCGGCTTTGTACAGGGCACCCTGCAGTACGGTTTCAACAATCTGGTAACGGGTTATGCCGGCAGCATTTTAAGCGACGATTATCAGGCCTGGCTGCTCGGCAGCGGCTGGAACCTGCCGATAGGGGCAGTGTCCATTGACCTGACGCATGCCGATACTCGCCTGAAAAACCGCCGTGAAAGCGGGCAGAGCTTCCGTATCGCCTACAGTAAATTTCTCGATGTCACCGCGACCAACTTCACGCTGGCTGCCTATCGCTACTCCACCCGCGGTTACTACAGCTTTACCGACGCCATTTACTCCAATGACGGCTATCGCCAGCTGGAGCGTCAGGTTGATCGCTGGCGCGACGAGGAGGGCGTGTCCGAACTGGATATGAACACCTGGGATGCGCTGCGTTCGGCTCGGCCGAAAAATACCTTTACGCTCAACCTGAACCAGCGTCTTAACGAAGGGTGGGGCACGCTGTTCTTCTCCGGCTCCCAGCGTGATTACTGGACGGCCAATGCGAAAAGCCGCGAATACCAACTGGGGTACTCCAACAATCTGGGGCGCGTCAGCTACTCCGTTTCCGCCAGCCGGGTGCGCAACAGCCAGCGTGAGGAAGAGACGCGCTATTACCTGTCGTTCAGCCTGCCGCTGTCGGTGTTCGATAACAACGCCTACCTCAGCACCGGTCTGTCTGCGACGGACTCTCACTATCAGCAAAGCACGGTCAGCCTGAGCGGCAATGCGCTGGAATCCAACCGCCTGAGCTACTCGCTGAGCGGCAGCAATCGCAGCGGCGGCGACAATATGGCCAGCGTCAATGCGGTCTATCGCGCGCGCGCCTCGACGCTGGGCGTCTCCTACAGCGAAGGCGATGATTATCGTCAGAGCGGCCTCAGCGCGCGCGGCAGCCTGGTGGCGATCCCCTGGCATCTGCTGGCGTCGAACGAGATCGGCAACACCATGACGGTGGTCGAGGCGCCGCAGGCCGAAGGGCTGATGGTCAACGGCGACGAAAGCATCGTGACCAATGCGCAGGGGTTGGCGCTGGTGCCTTACGCCACGCCGTACCGGCAAAACTCGGTCACGCTATCGGATACCGGCCACAGCAGCGGGGCGGAAATCAGCGGCAACGTCGCCAACCATGTGCCTTATTACGGCGCGGTCAGCTACCTGAAATTCGAGACCGACCAACGCCGGCCATTCCAGCTGCGGGCGCAGCGCGCCGATGGTGCACCGCTGCCGTTCGGCGCCGAAGTGATGGATGAAAACGCTCGGCCGGTAGGTTTTGTCGGCCAGGCCAGCGTGTTGTACCTGCGCGCTGAACAGCCGCCAACGGCGTTGACGGTGCAATTGCGCGACGGCAGTTGCCGCATCGCCAAACCGACTCTGGCGCTGGATGCGTCGCCCGGCGTTTGCCGCTAATACAGGATAACCGAATCTATGATCAGGCTGATTTTTTTGCTGCTGCTGTCCGGGCTGTTCAGCGGCTATAGCCATGCTTCCTGCTATGGCAAAGGAGCGGAGTTTGCGCCCCCGATTTTTGTTGATCTCTCCGATAAGCTGAGCGCCAATATGCCGGTCTGGGAGGCGCAATATAATACCCAGTACACCGGCACATTTAACTGCAGCAAGTCCAAAAGCAACTTTTCCTACACCATCAAGCTTTCGCCGAAAGATTCGCAGGCCGCGATTTTCGGTTTTAACAACGGTCAACAGTGGATCCGGGCGGAAATCACCAACAAGATAAGCGACAGAACTTTGAGGGGGCGTGGGGAACACTCCGCGTCAGAGTTAAACTCGCCGATGACCATTCGTTATTCGCTGGTGCAAAAACCCAAGGATGGGCGGGTGGTGCCGGGCGATACCTTGATGCTCGATGACGTTTTACTGGTGAGCGATGTGACCGGCATTGGCATTCTGGAATTGCCGTTCTGGCTGTTGGAGCAAGTGGGGAAATTGCTCACCTGGTTGCTTACCGGCAACTGGCCTTATGACGATCGCGACATGTACGGCCAGCCGATGAACATCAAATACGCGCCGAAAACCACCACCTGTCGTTTCGACAACGCCGGCCTGACGGTCAGGTTGCCCAAAATGGGCATGGCGCAGGTGCTGAATAACAATCAACCCGGCTACACGCCGTTCTCGCTGAACATCAGCTGCCAGAACATGCAGCAGGAAGGCATCGCCGATCGCGCCGTTGAGATGTTCCTGTCCAGCAATAACCTGCTGGCCTCCGACGCCAGCGTGTTGACCAATGCCAATGCGGGCGGCGCGCAAGGAGTGGGGCTGCGCCTGGTCAAGCGCGACATGCCGAGCTCGCCGGTGGTATTGTCGCCTTCCAACGTCGATCGCGGCAGCGCCACTTCACTGTTTCATGTCGCCGCCGGCGGCAGCCTGAACAGTCACTTCATCATCGGCATGGGCGCTTATTATTACCCTTATCAGCGCGATGGCGTGACGCAGGGGGAAATCAACACCTCGGCCACGTTGAACATCATCTATCCTTGAGAGGCCCGGGAGAACCGGTGCGCAACCTGTTTCGCTCACCGGTGTTCCGTCGGGTGTTCGAAAATATGCGCGCCGGCGCCCTGTTGGCCCAAAATATCGTTTGGGTTGCGCAGCGGGCAGTCGGCGAGCGACAGGCAGCCGCAGCCGATGCAGCTGTCGAGATGGTCGCGCAGCACCGTTAGCCGTTGAATACGTTCATCCAGCGTTTTGCGCCAGGCGGAGGACAAAAGCCCCCATTGTTCTGAGGTCAGTTTGCTGCCGCTGGGAAAGCGGCCCAGCGTGGCGCGGATCTCCTCCAGTGGAATGCCCGCGCTTTGCGCGATCTTGATCACCGCGATGTAGCGCAACACCACCGGCGTGTAGCGGCGCTGGTTACCGGCGTTGCGCGTTGCCTGAATCAGCCCCTTGCTTTCGTAAAAGTGCAACGCGGATACCGCCACGCCGCTGCGCTTCGCCACTTCTCCAACGGTCAATAGCCGATAGGTGTTAATCGGTTCATTTCTTGCCATTCCACGTTCCTCAGCTTGACCTCAAGTTAACCTGAGGTTTTATAGTGCAGCCAGCCGGGCTTGGCAACCGGCATCTCTCGTCACCTGCCTGCGCTGCGTCGGGGGAAGGATGGCTTTGGCTGTAAAATCAGGAAGAAACCGTTACATGATGAAACGATACCTCATTATTGCCGCGCTGCTGGCGGCGCTCGCCGTCGCTGCGGTCGCGATGCGATCCACCGCGCGGCAAAGCGAAGGCGCGCCGGCCTATCCGCCGGTGAAAGTGGCGCTGGCGCCCGCACTGCGTGAACAGGCGGCGCGCAGTTACGCCGGCGTGGGCGAGCTGGAGGCGGCCAGCCAGGTGGAAGTGGCGGCAGAGACCAGCGGCCGCATCACGCGCATCCTGTTCGAATCCGGCCAAACGGTGCGGCAGGGGCAACTGCTGGTGCAGCTCAACGATGCGGTCGAGCAGGCTGAGCTGGTGCGCCTGCAGGCACAATTGCGCAATGCCGATCTGCTGTTGGCGCGCATGCGCAAGCTGATGAACCTCAACGCCACCGCGCGACAACAGCTGGACGATGCGCTGGCCGAACGGGATATGGCGTTCGGGGCGGTGCAGGAAACGCAGGCCAAAATCGCACAAAAGGCGATCCGCGCGCCGTTCTCCGGCACCATCGGCATTCGTCGCGTGCATGAAGGGCAATACCTCAACGCCGCCGAGGCGGTGGCGAACCTGGTGGACGCCGATACGCTGCGCGTCAACTTCTCGCTGGACGAACAAAGCAGCGCCGGGCTGGCGTTGGGGCAGGCGGTGTCGGTGCAGGTCGGGGCCTATCCCGAGCGCGCTTTCCCCGCCGCCATTACCGCTATCGACCCGATGATCGGCAAATCCCGCACCGTGCAGGTGCAGGCGACGTTGGCCAACCGTCAAGGATTGCTGAAAGCCGGTATGTACGCGGGCATTCGCGTCACGCAGCAGCAGCGCGTGGCGGTGCTGACGGTGCCGGAAACGGCGCTGACCTATACGGCGTACGGCGATACCGTGTTTCTGGCCCAGCAGGGTGAAAAGGGCATGACGGTCAAGCGCGTCTCAGTCACCGTGGGTGAGCGCAACGACGGGCGCGTCGAGATCGTCAGCGGTCTGCAGGAAGGCGACCGGGTGGTGACTTCGGGCCAGCTCAAGCTGAGCGACGGCACGGCGGCCGAGCCGGTGGCGCAGGATACTCTGAACGCCGCCCAGGCCGGTTCCTGAGGAGAGGCTGATGACATTTACCGATCTGTTCGTGCGCCGGCCGGTGCTGGCGCTGGTGGTCAGCACCCTGATTCTGCTGTTCGGCGCGCTGGCGCTCAGCAAACTGCCGATCCGCCAATACCCGCTGCTGGAAAACTCTACCATCACCATCAGCACCGACTATCCCGGCGCGTCGTCCGAGCTGATGCAGGGCTTTGTTACGCAGCCGATCGCCCAGGCAGTGTCCTCCGTCGAGGGCGTTGACTACCTTTCTTCCTCCTCGGTGCAGGGGCGCAGCGTGGTGACGGTGCGCATGGCGCTGAACCGCGACTCCACCCAGGCGCTGACCGAAGTGATGGCCAAGGTCAACCAGGTGCGCTATAAGCTGCCGGAACAGGCTTACGATCCGGTGATTGAGCGCTCAGCCGGTGAAGCCACCGCTGTGGCCTATGTCGGTTTTTCCAGTAAAACGCTGTCCACGCCGGCGCTGAGCGAATACCTGACGCGGGTGGTGGAACCGATGTTCACCACCATCGACGGCGTCGCCAAGGTTGAAGTGTTCGGCGGGCAAAAAATGGCGATGCGCCTGTGGCTGGACAGCGATCGGCTGGCCGGCCGCGGTCTGACCGCTGCCGATGTGGCCGATGCGGTGCGGCGCAACAACTACCAGGCGGCGCCGGGCAAGGTGAAAGGGCAGTATGTGGTTGCCAACGTGCGGGTGAATACCGATCTCACCAGCGTAGAGGAGTTTCGCAATCTGGTGGTGCGCAACGACGGCAACGGTCTGGTGCGCCTGAAAGACGTCGGCACCGTGGAGCTGGGCGCCGCAGCCACGGAAACCAGCGCCTTGATGGATGGCGAACCGGCGGTGTTCCTCGGCGTCTTCCCTACGCCGACCGGCAACCCGCTGGTGATCGTTGACGGCATTCGCCACCTGATGCCGGCGATCGACAAGATGCAGCCGCCGGGCGTGAAGATGGCGCTGGCGTTCGAAACTGCGCGCTTTATTCAGGCCTCGATCGATGAAGTGGTGCATACCCTGCTCGAAGCGCTGGCGATCGTTGTGGCGGTGATCTACCTGTGTCTGGGGTCGCTGCGCACCGTGTTGATCCCGGTGGTGACCATTCCGCTGTCGATACTTGGCGCTGCCGGGCTGATGTTGGCCTTTGGCTTCAGCGTCAATTTGCTGACGCTGCTGGCGATGGTCCTGGCGATCGGTTTGGTGGTGGACGACGCCATCGTGGTGGTGGAGAACGTGCATCGCCATATCGAAGAGGGGAAAACGCCGCTGGCGGCGGCGATGATCGGCGCACGCGAGGTGGCCGGGCCAGTGATCGCCATGACTCTGACGCTGGCCGCGGTCTATGCGCCGATCGGCCTGATGGGCGGGCTGACCGGCGCGCTGTTTCGCGAATTCGCACTGACGCTGGCCGGGGCGGTAGTGGTGTCCGGCGTGGTGGCGCTGACGCTGTCGCCGGTGATGAGCTCGCTCCTGCTGCCGGCCAAACAGAGCGAAGGGCGCGTGGCGCACGCCGCCGAGTGGTTCTTCGGCGGCCTGACGCGGCGCTATGCGCGCGCGCTGGATTTCTCGCTGCACCACCGTTGGGTGACCGGCACGCTGGCGTTGCTGGTGATGATCAGTCTGCCGCTATTGTACCTGATGCCGCAGCGTGAGCTGGCGCCGACCGAGGATCAGGCCATTGTACTGACCGCCATCAAGGCGCCGCAGCACGCTAACCTGAACTATGTCGAACGCTTTGCCTACAAGCTGGATGAGGTTTACAACCGCATGCCGGAAACCGAAAGCCGCTGGATCATCAACGGCAGCGACGGCACGGCGTCCGGCATCGGCGGCATCAACCTGACGCTGTGGCAGGCGCGCCAGCGCTCGGCGTCGGCGGTGCAGGCCGATCTGCAACGGGCGGTGAACGATGTTGAAGGCACCAGCATTTTCGCCTTCCAACTGCCCGCCTTGCCAGGCTCCACCGGGGGGCTGCCGGTGCAAATGGTGCTGCGTACGCCGCAGGACTACCCGCAGCTGTACCGCACCCTGGAGGAGGTGAAGCAGAACGCCAGAAACAGCGGCCTGTTTATGGTGGTGGACAGCGATTTGGACTACAACAACCCGCTGGCGGAGGTGCGCATCGATCGCGCCAAGGCCAACAGTCTGGGGATACGCATGAGCGACATCGGTGAATCGTTGGCGGTGCTGGTGGGAGAGAACTACCTCAACCGCTTCGGCATGGACGGGCGCGCTTATGACGTCATCCCGCAAAGCCTGCGCGAACAACGGCTGACGCCGCAGGCGCTGGCGCGGCAATATGTCCGCACCCAGGACAATACGCTGGTGCCGCTCTCCACCGTGGTATCGGTGGCCGTTAAGGTCGAACCGAACAAGCTGACCCAGTTCAACCAGCAGAACGCCGCCACCCTGCAGGCCATTCCCGCGCCCGGCGTTTCGATGGGCGAAGCGGTGGCTTTCCTCGAACGGCAGGCCAATGCGCTGCCGGCCGAATTTAGCCACGACTGGCAGGGGGATTCGCGCCAATACACCCAAGAGGGCAGCGCGCTGGCGTTCGCGTTCCTGGCGGCCTTGGTGATCATTTACCTGGTGCTGGCGGCGCAGTACGAGAGCCTGAAAGATCCGCTGATTATCCTCATCACCGTGCCGCTGTCGATCTGCGGCGCCTTGCTGCCGCTGGCGCTGGGTTACGCCACGATGAATATCTACACCCAGGTCGGGCTGGTGACCCTGATCGGGCTCATCAGCAAGCACGGCATTCTGATGGTGGAGTTCGCCAATGAGCTGCAGATGCATCAGGGGCTGACGCGGCGCGGCGCGATTTTGCAGGCGGCGCAAATTCGTCTGCGGCCGGTGCTGATGACCACCGGGGCGATGGTGTTCGGTTTGATCCCGCTGCTGTTCGCCAGCGGCGCCGGGGCTGCCAGCCGCTTCGGCCTGGGGCTGGTGATCGTCTCCGGCATGCTGGTGGGCACGCTGTTTACCCTGTTTGTGTTGCCGACGGTGTATACGCTGTTGGCGCGCGATCACGCGGTAGCCTCACCCCGTCAGCGTGAGTTGGCCGCCGCGCAAAAGGCGCTGACGGAATAATCCGCCGGCGCCCGCGTGAAAAATAAACCCGCTTCGGCGGGTTTTTTTGTCAGTTTTTGCAGCCCATCAACTCCGGCAGGACGCCGGGTTTGCTCTTCAGCGAAGCCTGCACGTCGTCCGGCAGACCGGCCCAGATGATCAGGCCGGTGCGTTTCTCGATCTCGTCCACCGTCACGCGGAATTGGCAGAAATCGGCGCCCTTCGGCGTGTTCTGATCGAACAGGAAAGCGGCATAGTGGTTCACCGCCGGGCTGTTGTTGATGAAAATCACCTTCCAGTAGGCGCTGGGGATGGTGTGCGCTTTCTGGGTGCCCGGCAGTTTGCCCATATCGCGTTCATACAGCGGCCCGGTCACGGTATAGACCGAGGAGATATCGGCGCGATCGATCAGCTTGCGTTCCTGATCTTCCAGCCGCGCCCAGGCGCCCTGGTTAAGATCGGACTTTTGCGGCGTGATGTTGGACAGGTAATTCAGCGATTCCCAGTCGGAGACGCCCGCCAGCGAGGCCAGCGGCGCCTGATGACCGCGATCGACCTTTAGCGCCGCGTTGGCGCCAGTGTAATCGGCGGGCGCCAACGTGTCCGCCGGGTTGAGCGCCGGATCGGTTTTCCAGTTGCGCGTCTTGCCGCTGGCCGGTGTGTCTTTGGTGATGTGATAAGCCACCCAGTTGGCGAACTTGGTGGTGCTGTTGTTGTTCAACGTATAAGCATGACGCACGATAGACACGTTGCTGCTGCCGCCGGTCGGGCAGCCGACCGCGCAGTTGTCGATGGATTCGAGCGTGTCGGCCGACGCCTGTGCGGCGAACAGCAGGGCGACCAGGGCCAACATCTTGTTGTTAAAGCGCATATTCATATCCTCAATAAGTTAAAAAAGTACTGTATATATTTACAGTAAATTAAACTTATCGCAGTGAAACGAATACAACAATGCAACATATTCATGTTGTGAATGTGTCAGTCATGGTACAGCCACGCCGCACGTGAAATGCGGCGGAAATAAAAACGGCGTCCAACAGACGCCGTTTCAAAGGGGGGATTATTCCAGCAGGTCGTTGACCGTGCGGCGAACGTAATGCGTCATCTGCGCCAGATCGTCCGGTGATACCGGGCCGCCGCCGGCGCGCACCACCTGCTGTTCGATCTGGGCGATTTCCTGCTCGACCTTGTTGGCGATCTGCACTTTGACTATCTTGTCCACCGAAGACAGCAGCACCTTCAAGACGACTTTCAGCGCGATGTTTTCGCAGAACGAGTCGTAGTGATGAACCGGCGGCGGCGGGGCCGGAGCCGGCTCGGGCGCGCGCGGAGCCAGAGCCTTGAAGCTGTCTACATTTTCAATAATAAGATCCATGTCTCTTATTAGTTCATCAAAATCTTTAGACACTGACTTATTCCCTTCGCTGTGCGCAAAAAACAGAACGCCCGTCCTCAGGCTGAAAGCGGATGAGCGACGGGCAGAACGAATTCGGGCCTGGCCTTCAGACGCTGAATGGCCGGGGGAGGGGCATTCTAACCTTGCGGCGGGTCGGCAACAAGATGGGGCCGTGCGAATGCGCGGCCCTTTGGATCACGAGGCTGGAGGGCGCTTAACTTTTCAGCTTGGCGGTGATTTTGGCCACGTGTTCGCCCTGATAACGGGCAATGGTCAGCTCTTCGTTGCTCGGCTGCCGCGAGCCGTCGGCGCCGGCGATGGTGGTGGCGCCATACGGGGTGCCGCCGCGCACCTGTGAAACGTCAAACAGCTCCTGCGTCGCATAGCCGATCGGCACGATGATGAAACCGTGGTGCGCCAGCGTGGTCCAGGTCGAACTGATGGTCTGTTCCTGGCCACCGCCGGTGCCGGTGGAGGAGAAGACGCTGCCTACCTTGCCGTACAGCGCGCCGGAAGCCCACAGGCCGCCGGTCTGATCGAGGAAGGTGCGCATTTGCCCGGCCATATTGCCGAAGCGGGTCGGCGTACCGAAGATGATGCCGTCATAGTCCGCCAGCTCTTGCGGGGTGGCGACCGGCGCCTGTTGATGTTGTTTGCCCCCGGCCTTGGCGAAGGCCTCCGGCGTCATGGTTTCCGGCACGCGTTTAATCGTCACGTCCACGTTATCGACCCGATTCGCCCCTTCGGCCACCGCCTGCGCCAGGCGTTCGATGTGGCCGTACATTGAGTAATAAAGCACCAACAGTTTCGTCATGTTCCGTACTCCCGCTCAGATGATTAACAAAAACCCCTGATAAGCATAGAAGCGAATGGCGAACTTGGCGTTACGGCGTTACTTGATGCCGGCGATCGCCAGCAGGGCGCCAAAGGCGATCAGCAGCCCGCCAAAGGTGCGGTCGATGCCGCGGCGCAAACGCAAAAAGCGCGCATTGACGCCCGGTGCGGAAAATAGCAGCGCGACGGCGGCAAACCAGAAGATATGGACGGCGGCGATAAAAAGACCATAGCCGATTTGCACGCCGAGCGGGGTGTGCGGAGAAACCACCTGCATGAACAGGCTGACGATGAAGATGGTGGTTTTCGGGTTTAACGCGTTGGTGAAAAAACCGGTTTTCAAGGCGGCGAAATCGCTGATGGCGGCCGGCGCTGTGCTGGGGACTGCGTCATGATGCGCCGCGTTGCGCAGCAGCGTAACGCCGAGGTAGATCAGGTAGGCGGCGCCGATGGCTTTAAGCAGGTTAAACAACCAGGGCGACTGTTGAATCAACACGCCGACGCCAATCAGCGTATAGCTGACATGGACCAGCACCCCGGCGCCGATGCCGCAGGCGGTCAAGACGCCGGCGCGGCGCGAAAGCAACAGGCTATTGCGCGAGACCATGGCGAAGTCTGGCCCCGGGCTTATCACGGCGAGTAAAGTAATGGTGACGACAGCGATGAGTTCAGTCATAGTTATCCTTGCGGTGTTTATCAATAGAGTGACTGATTTATAAGAGTAATTTTTCTCGGTGACAAACGATGAATAGTGACAGTATCGGTGAGAAAAACTCACGCAAAACCGGCAGGCCGTTGCCGTTGGGCGGGCTGCGCTGCTTCGAGGCCGCCGCGCGATTGGAAAGTTTTACGCAGGCGGCGCAGGGGCTGAATTTGACGCATGGCGCCGTCAGCCGGGCGGTGCGGGCGCTGGAAGAGGAACTGGGCGTGGCGTTGTTTGAGCGCCGCCACCGGCGGGTACTGCTCACGGCGGCGGGCCGCAAGCTGTTTCAGGCGACGCAGCAGGCCTTCGGCATTCTGGATCATACCGCGCTGGAACTGCGTCAGCAGGCGCTCGACGCGCCGCTGGTCTTGTCCTGCGAACCGACCTTATTGATGCGTTGGCTGATCCCGCGTCTGCCGGCTTTTCAGCAGGCGCACCCGGATATCAACTTACAACTGGTGGCCGGTGGCGGGCCGTTTTCGTTCCATGACGGCATTACGGCGGCGATCAGGCGCAATGACTTCGATTGGGGAAAGCAGGTGCATAGCCTGGCGCTGTTCAGTGAAAAGGTTGGGCCGGTGTGCCAACCCGAGGCATTGGCAAGGATGACGAGCGCCGAGGGCAGCCTGCGGAGTTTGCGGCCCGGCACTAAACTGCTGCATTCTGCCACCCGGCCGGATGCCTGGCGGCACTGGGCGCAGCAGCAGGGGATGACGTTGGCAGGGCATTCGGAGCAGCGCTTTGATCATTTCTATTTCAGCCTGCAGGCGGCGGTCGCCGGTCTTGGTATCGCGATCGGCCCGTGGTTGCAAGTGCGAGACGATCTGGCCGCCGGTTTGTTGAGTGCGCCGTTCGGTTTTACGCCCGACGGCAGCGGCTATTACCTGCTGTCGCCGCAGGCGATCGTGCCGGGCAGCGCCTTGGCCCGGCTGGCCGAGTGGCTAACGCTCACGGCAGACGCCTGAGTTTTTGCGCCAGCCGCTGTTCCTGCCAGCGGCTGAAGACGTTGCGCAGCAGCAGAGTGCGCACCGCCCGCATGACCAGCGCGAGGCTCATGCCGCCGATCGCCCACAGCGACCAGAGATAGTGCGGATGGGTAAACCAATTGATGGCGAACAACATCACGCCAATCACGGCGAAACGCACCGCCATGCTCAGCAGTTTGCCTTCTGCCGCGACCTGGCGACGAAGGCGCTGTTCGTCAGGCGCCTCCTCCTCTATTGTCTGTTGCGGCTGTGCGTTGAGATCGCGGACCTGCACGCCCAGCGCGGCGGCGATCGCGGTCAAGGTTTCCAGGCTGGCCTGTTCGCCGTTTTCAATCCGCTGTACGGTGCGGGTGCTGAGGCCGGCGATGGTCGCCAACTGTTCCTGCGACCAGCCTTTCTCCAGACGTAACGGCCTGATGCGGTACTTTTGCATGATGCACTCCCGAGTTCGCTGTCACTGTCATCCAGTGTAGGAGGCGCGGGGTGGCGGCGCCACGACAGCGGCACGACAGCGACACGACATCCGCCGCCGGCGCGGGCCGGCGGGCAGTCAGAAGGCGACGTTGCGGATAAAGCGCAGCGGGAGGTCGCCGTGGTTGGCGTAAGCGTAACGTTGATCGCTGTTGAAGGTTTGCGCGGCGCCGGCGCTGAGCGTCAGCGTGCCTTGTTCCAGTTCCAATGTCAGGGTGCCGGCAATCACGTAGATCATTTCACTCCAGCCTTCGGCGTCCGGCGCCGAGTCATAGCGCTCACCCGGCATCAGCGTCCATTCCCACAGCTCGGCCCGTTGGCGCGCCGGCACGCTGGCGGCGAACAGCGCCTGGCTGCCTGGCTGTGCGCCTTGCCAGGCCAACTCGCCCACCAGATGGTTGCCGCGAGCCTCCGGTGCCTGAATCAGATCGGTAAAGGAAATCGCCAGGGCGGCGGCGATCTTGTCGAGTACCGCCAGGCTGACGTTGCGATCGCCGGCCTCGATGCCCGCCAGCATGCGGCGGCTGACGCCGGAAAGCTCGGCCAGCGCCATCTGGCTCAGGCCCGCCTGTTGGCGGTAGCCGCGCAGATTGCTGCTCAGGTACTGCAGCACTTTGGGGGGATCGGTTTTCGCGTTATGCGCCGTATTGCTCATCGCCGGACTTTATCTCATACTGGCAGGATCTGTGCATTATATTGCACTCAGCAGGAAGGGCAAGCCGGTGTCAGCAGCAAAAAAATCCTTTATTTCCGCCGTGGTTCCGCAGATCAGGCTGCCGGAAGCGGTGTTGATTTTCATCACGATGATCTGGGGCGGCACCTTTTTGGCGGTGCATCACGCGATGCAAGTCAGCGGGCCGTTCTTTTTTGTCGGCCTGCGTTTCGCCACCGCCACGCTGGCGTTGACGTTGTTTTCGCTGCGCGTGCTGCGCGGCCTGACCCTGTATGAACTGAAGGCGGGCGTCCTGATCGGGCTGGCGATCATGTTCGGCTACAGCATGCAAACCGTCGGTCTGCAGACGATTAGCAGCAGCCAATCGGCGTTCATCACCGCCATGTACGTGCCGATCGTGCCGCTGTTGCAATGGCTGGTGCTGGGGCGCTTCCCCGGCATCATGTCGTGGATCGGCATTCTGCTGGCCTTTACCGGCCTGATGCTGCTGGCGGCGCCGAGCAGCACCGACATGACGCTGAGCCTCGGCGAAATGCTGACGCTGGCCGGCACGCTGGGCATGGCGGCAGAGATCATCCTCATCGGCGCTTTCGCCGGCAAGGTGAATATCCGCCGCGTGACCATAGTACAGCTGGCGACCGCCTCGCTGGCCTCGTTTTTGATGATGGTGCCGACCGGCGAGTCGCCGCCGCCGTATTCGGATTACCTGCTGTACAGCGCCATAGGGCTGGGGCTGGCCAGCGCGTTGATTCAACTGACCATGAACTGGGCGCAGCGCAGCGTTTCACCCACGCGCGCTACGGTGATCTACGCCGGTGAACCGGTCTGGGCGGGCATCGTCGGGCGGCTCGCCGGTGAGCGTTTACCGGGCGTGGCGTTATTGGGGGGCGCGTTGATCGTGATTGGGGTGGTGGTCAGCGAGCTGCGCGTGCGGCGCAAGGATAAAGCGGCGGTGGCGACGGAAGCGGATTAGCGCAGAGGCGTAAAAAGAAAGGGGCGGAGAGATCCGCCCCTTTTTGCATCACGCGGTTTTCTTCTTGCGCAGGAACACGTAAGAGAGGCCGAGCACGATGAACCACAGCGGGGTGACGATCAACGCCTGGCGGGTGTCTTCGCGCAGCGACAGCAGCACCAGCACGAACACGAAGAACGCCATGCACACCCAGCACATCAGTTTGCCGGCAGGCATCTTGTAGATCGATTTCTGGTGCAGCGCCGGGCGCCGTTTACGGTAGACCAGGTACGAGCACAGGATGATGGTCCAGACGAACATGAACAGAATCGCCGATACGGTGGTCACCAGAGTGAAGACCGTCATCACGTTCGGGATCAGGTAAATCAACACCACGCCACCCAGCAGGCAGATGCAGGAGAAGGTGAGGCCGTTGGCCGGCACCGCGCGCTTGGACAGGTTAGCGAACGATTTCGGCGCGTCGCCTTCCTGCGCCAGCCCGAACAGCATGCGGCTGGTGGAGAACACGCCGCTGTTGGCGGAAGAGGCGGCGGAGGTCAGCACCACGAAGTTGATTACGCTGGCCGCGGCCGGCAGGCCGATCAGCACGAACAGCTCAACGAACGGGCTCTTGTCAGGCACCACGGAGTTCCACGGGGTTACCGACATGATGACGATCAGGGCGAACACGTAGAACATGATGATGCGGATCGGAATCGAGTTGATGGCGCGCGGCAGCGACTTCTCCGGATCCTTGGTTTCCGCGGCGGTGGTGCCCACCAGCTCAATGCCGACGAAGGCGAATACCGCGATCTGGAAGCCGGCGAAGAAGCCGCTGATGCCTTTCGGGAACATGCCGCCGTCATTCCACAGATGGGTGAATGAGGCCACGGTGCCGGTCGGCGACTGGAACTGCATGGCGATCATCACCAGCCCGGCGACAATCAGCCCGACGATGGCGACGATTTTAATCATCGCAAACCAAAACTCCATTTCGCCGAACATTTTCACCGTCGCCAGATTAAGGCCGAGCAGCAACAGCACGCACAGCAGTGAAGCGATCCACTGCGACAGCTCGGGGAACCAGAACTGGGCGTAGGCGGTGATCGCCACGACGTCGGCGATGCCGGTGACCACCCAGCAGAACCAGTAGGTCCAGCCGGTGAAGAAACCGGCCCACGGGCCGAGCAGATCCGCGGCGAAATCGCTGAACGATTTGTATTCCAGATTGGACAGCAGCAGCTCGCCCATGGCGCGCATCACGAAGAACAGCATAAAGCCGATGATCATGTACACGAAGATGATCGAAGGGCCGGCCAGGCTGATGGTTTTACCGGAGCCCATAAACAGACCGGTGCCGATGGCGCCGCCGATGGCGATCAGTTGAATATGTCGGTTAGTGAGGTTTCGCCGTAGATGATCTTCTGAAGCGGGCGTCGCGTCAGTCGCTATTTTAGAGTGATCTACCATCTGATGATGTCCTGTTTTACCTGTCATTAGTGAAGTCGTGAGCTCTGAAGTGGCTCTTTTTTATACATTTATCCGGTTGATCCGGCTTTAGTAAGGTAGTGCAATAACGCCACCTTTGTGCAACATGTTTACAACATTTATACGTGGGATAAAAGTCGATCAATCTTTACACGGAGGAGGCAAATCGGACGTTCAGGGAGCGGAAGATTACTCTTCAAAAGATGGGATTAACAGACCTTATGCGGCTTATCTCGTTGATTAAACAAAGGGTTGTAAAATTCGCATGAGAAAAAGTAATGAGTGGAAGCGTTTGACAGCAGCACTGACGAGGAGGGCAACTTACCGCGTTGGGTCGTTAGCTCAGTCGGTAGAGCAGTTGACGCTTAATCAATGGGGCACAGGTTCGAACCCTGTACCACCCACCAACCAAATCAGCGTGTTACGCTCAGGCTTTTCTCTGCTTGTTCCCTCGTTGCGCCGTTTTAAGCGCGCTTTTTGCAAAAAAATTCGCATTTTTCGACTGATGTTCAGAAAGGTGATCTGGCGCAAACTGCGGTGTCGCACTGCAGTTTATACGGCAAGAGAGGCTGTGCGCTGGCGCAATGTCGGCGCAGGGGCGAGCCATTTGCCCAAGAATCTTTCAGGTCAAGAAGCGGGGGAATAAATGCGCCGCCGACATCAAAAGCAGTGCCCAGACGCCGGCCGAGAGCGCGGCGGTGGCATAGACGCGCCGCGCCGGCAGTTGCAGCATGCCGGCCATCAGCGGCACGGTGTAACGCATCACCGCCAGAAAACGCGAGGCGAACAGCAGCGGTAGTCCGCGCTTTTGCAAGGAACGTTGCGCTTTGCGCAGCGGGGCGTGAAAGCGTGCCGGCAGTCGGCGGCCAAGATCGCGGCCGTGCAGCCGTGCGCCACAGTGGAAAGACAGGATCGAGCCCAACGCGGCGCCGAGGGCGATGGCCGCCCAAACCGCGCCGAAGGGCAGCGCGTGCTTGCCTGCAACGATGCCCATCAGCAGCGTCACCGAGGCGGGCGGCAGGGTGGAAGACACCACGATCACGGATTTTCCCAGCGCGAACAGGAAAATCAGCAGCAGCAACATCCCCGGTTCCGGACTGTATTTGGCGATAATGTGCGTCAATTTATCCATTTAATACCTGCGGGCGAGAGGGCTGAGTGCCAGTGTCCCATCCGCAGGTTCAATAAGGGTTAAATAACGCGCCGCTATCCGGCAATCTCCGCGTCTTGCTTGCTCACGTCGGCGCGCCGGTTTCTGAGCGCCCACAACAGCGTGGCGCACAGCAGCGAAAAGGCGGCCAGCACCAATGGCCCGGCATGCGGGCTGTGAAAACGCTGTTCCGCCTCCGTGCGGATCAGCGGGGCTAAAAAGCTGAATGCGGCGCCGAGCGTGGTGCAAAAACCGATGCCGGCCGCCAGCGCCGGGCCGGTGAGCACCTGCGCGGGAAATGTCCAGAAAATCGGCTGCACCGCCAGGAAACTGACTGCGCAGCAGCTCAGGGCGACGATGGCGAGCAGAGGGCCGGCATAGGAAGACACCACCAACCCCAGCGCTGCGGCGACCATGCACCCGACGGCGATCGGTAATCTTCTGGCGGTGTTTCTGTCGGCATAGCGCGGCAGGAAATAGACGCCCAGCGCGGAGAACGCCCAGGGGATGGCGGCCACCAGCGAGGCCTTGAAGCCGAGATGGGTGCCCATCAGCGAAGCGACCTGCGACGGCAGGAAAAACATCAGGCCGTATACGCCAATCTGCAGGGTGCCGTAGATCAACGCCAGATGCCAAACGGTGCCGCTGCTCATCGCCGCTTTGACGCTGCTGGTTTCGGTCTGCTGCTGTTCATCGGCCAATTGTGCCACCAGCGCCGTGCGTTCTTCCTCGGTCAGAAAGCGGGCCTGCCGTGGGTTATCGTCGAGATAGAAAAAGGCGAAGACGCCGAGTGCGACGGCCGGCAGCCCTTCCAGCACGAACATCCAGAACCAACCGGGTTTACCCAACACGCCGTGCATCTCCAGCAATGCCCCCGACAGCGGTGAGCCGAGCGTCAGGGCCGCCGGCACGCCAAGCACGAAAATGCCAATAACCGAGGCGCGCACCTTATTGGGAAAATAGATCGACGCCAGCAGCAGGATGCCGGGGTAAAAGCCGGCTTCGGCGATCCCCAGCAGAAACCGCAGAACGATAAATTGCTGTTCATTGGTCACCAGCCCGGTGCAGGCCGACAGCGCCCCCCACAGCGCGGTGGTGGCGCTGAGCCAGCGTTTGGCTCCCCAGCGGTTCATCAGCAGGTTGGCCGGGATGCCAAACAGCGCATAGGCGGCAAAAAATATTCCGGCGCCCAGTGCAAAGGCGGATTGCGACAGCGCGATATCGATGGCCATCGCGTCCTTGGCAAAGCCGACGTTAACCCTATCGATAAACGCGATGAAGTACATGGCGAACATCAAGGGCACCAGTCTGCGCCAGGTTTTGCGAATGGCGGCGTTGAGCGCAGGAACGGCATAGGTGGCGTGATTCACTGGCGGTAACCTCTCTTCTGAGAATGACAAGCGTCGGTCATAAGGACCGTCCTGGCGCCGTTGCCCTCAACACGACGGTAACAGCGGACTTTCTTCGCGAGCCTTAAAGGTCTAATGGTCAGGCCTTTAGGGGTGAAAAAAATGCCGCATATCGGGTCGGCAGGTTGATGCAGACATCACCATGGTGAATGGCGTGTTGCTTTTTTGTTAATCAGACGTTCACACAGGGCCAGGGCGCGTTCAAGCGCTTTGATCGAGATCTGTGTGCGCTATCACCGAATTGGCAACCCGGCGATAGACCTGGAGTATGGCGCTTTCATCTCGGGAGTGAGGACGATAAGGTGAGGCACGGCAAAACAGAATGCAGGAGCGCAACATGCTGAAGGTCATCGCTGAAGATTTTATCCACCCGGAACACATTGACACCGTTATGCCGTGGTATCGCGAGCTGGTGGAGAAAACCCGTCAAGAGCCGCTGAACATCAGTTATGAACTGTGCATCGACCAGCAGGATCCCGGGCATTTTATTTTTATCGAAAGCTGGCCGGATCGCGCCGCCCTGGACGTGCATTGTCAGACCGAGCATTTCACCCGGCTGGTGCCGCAGATCAATCAGTATCAACGCAAGCCTTGCACCTTCCTGTTTATGGAGGCATTTCCTGAAACAGGTGATAAATAGGCGAAAAAATCCCCGCAGGGGGCGGGGTTAATGGCTTCTCAACACTATCTTGATCTTGTTGTGATTAAAAAATAGGCTGATAATGATTTTCATTCTCTAAGAATGCTCTTAAATTAATCAATCTGGTGAATGATTCACCGCCTGCTTTTCGCTGGCGGTTTTAATGGCGCGCAACATACGGCGCCGTATCAACCCGCTCACCAGGCGAATAGCATACCAATAGGGGGTAAACCGCCGCCGGCTGGCGTCGTCGGGGCAGAAGATGCGCGTTTCCGTCACCAGACGACAACGCCCGCCCTCGGGGGGACTCACAACATAACCCAGCGCCAGTTTGGCGACGCCGGGCTGAGCGAAGGCCAGAAAGCCCGCCCCGTCAGCGACCTGCTCCAGACCGTATTCAGCCTGCCAAAAGCGGCCGATCAGGCCATAGACCAACGCGCTGTCATCCTGCTCAAGCAGGCAAAAGTTATGCAGGCCAAACGGCGGCGGGGTGGGCGTTCGGCGCGGCATCAGCCGCGCAGGCAATTCGCGCAGCGCTATCATGCTGCGGAAGAAACGATCGTGCTTGGGATCGTAGGCGGCCACGGCCGTCAGGATCCGCGCCTGCGGCGCGGCGATGGCGATCGCATGCCGTTCCGAGAACTGGTATTGCCCAAGGTATTTATTCAGCAACGTCATGCCTTGCATTCTCCCGCCATTCACTTTGCAGCAGGGCGAAACCGAATTCGTCGCCCCATGCGCCTTTGAAAAACACGTTTTGCCGCCAATAGGCCTCGCGCCGAAAACCCAGTTTGCCGAACAGCGTGGCGGCGGCAAGATTACGCGCGTCCACCACCGCAGTAATCCGGTGCTTCGCCAGCGGCCCGAACAGCAGAGCGATGACGGCGTTCAGCGCCTCGCGCGCCAGCCCTTGACGCTGGTGGCTGGGCGCGAAGGTCACGCCCAGTTCAGCCTGGCGCCCCTCATCGAAGAAATGCACCGCGATATCGCCGAGCAACGCGCCGTCCTCGCGGCGTTCGACCGCCAGTTGAAACCAGCTGTCGTCACGGTTGAATTCGAGCCGCCGTTGCTGTGCGAAAAAGGCCTGTGCCTCGGCGACGCTGTAGTCGCTCCAGCTTTGATAGCGCGCCACGTCAGGGTGGCTGCGGTAGGCGGTAAAGTGGGGCAGATCGTCGGCGGTGAACGGGCGCAGGATCAGTCTGGGGGTCAGCAGAGGCAAGTGGCGCATTGTTTTTCCTTATCAGCGCATTAGGGCTACCGGCAGTGTAGCCCAGCGCCGAGAGGCGGGCTGCGTAAAATGAGCGGTGGAGGACAAACGGGAAATGCCGGTTCAGGCGAACCGGCAGGGGCATTATCGGCGGGCGGCGGCCTGACGCAGGCGCTCGACCGGGCCTTGTTGAAAATCGAATGAGGGGGCTTCTTGCCGTGCCAGCCCCTGGCGCACAATGGCCTTAACCGCCTGGCTGGCGGCAAGATCTTTTCCGGCGATCTGTTCGGCGATGCGCAGCGCCTCTTCCCGGGCCGCCCCCTCGCTGATGCGAGAAATGGCGCCGTGTGACAACGCCTCCTGTGCGCCGACGGTTCTGCCTGTCAGCAGCCAGTCGAGCGCGGCATAGGGAGAAATACGCGCCGGCAAGCGCGCGCACCCGCCTTGTGCGGCGACTAACCCGAGCCCGGTTTCGGGGAAGCTGAAGCGCGCGTTCTGGCCGGCGACGATCAGATCGCACGCCAGCGCCAGCTCAAATCCGCCCCCGAACGCGATGCCGTCAACGGCGGCGATGATCACCTTGGCGATCTGTGCATGGATCAGCCCGCCAAACCCCTCCGGCGTGACGATGGGCAGTTCACCCTGATGAAAGGCGTTGATATCCATGCCGGCGGAAAATACCGCCGGTTGACCAGCCAGGACGATCGCTCGCACCGAGTCATCGTTATCCGCCTGCCGCAGGTAAGTGCGGATCAGCTCGGCCATCTGCAGGTTGATGGCGTTTTTTTTCTCCGGCCGATTGAGGGTGATGACCGCAACCTGCGCGCCATAACGTTCGTAAAGCACCGGCGGTGATTCACTCATCGCTGGCCTCCCCGCGGAAAAAGATCAGCGTCAGCAGCAGGGCGATGGCGCCGAGCGGCAGCGAAAACAGCGGCAGGTAATAGGCCGGCAGCGCGTAGAGCGCCAGGCCGCCCAGCATGCCGCCCGCCGCGATGCCGGCGTACAGTACCGAGCTGTTGAGCGATACGGTCAGCGCGCCAAAGCGTTTCGATAGCGACAACAGGTGATGCTGGATCGGCACCAGATACATCCAGCCGGTGATGCCCCAGACCAGAAAGATGGCCAGCACCCACCAGGGGGAAGTGACATAGAAGGCCAGCAGAAACAGGGACAGCGTCTGGATCGCCACGGAAAACAGCAGCACGAACTTGCTGCCGAGGGCATCGGTTAACGCGCCGGAGGCAAAATTGCCGATCACCGCGCCAATGCCGAACACCAGCAGCGCGAGGGGCAGGATCGCCTGCGGGCCGAACTGGGTGTTTTTCAGCAACACGCTGACGTAGCTATAGACGATGTGTTCCGAGCAAACGGCAAAAAAGGTGATCAGCAGCGTTGTCAGCACCGCCTTTTGTCTCAGCGGGGCGAGCCGCTCTTTCAGCGAATGCTTGCCCGGAGGCGCAATGGCCCGCAGCGCCAGCGACAGGCCCAGCAGCGCAATCGCCCCCAGCAGGGCGATGAACAGGAAGATTTCACGCCAGCCGATCAGTTTGGCGAGAAAGGTGCCGAACGGAATACCGAGCGCAATAGCCAACGTCATGCCCCCATAGACGATGGAAATGGCCAGGCCGCGGCGTTTTTCCGCCACCAGCCCCACCGCGGCGGCGGCGGCCTGCGGCGTGTAACAGGCCGCCCCCAATGCCGCCAGCACTCTGCCGAACGAGATCTGCAGGTAGCTGGTGGCCCAGGCGCAGGCCAGGTTGCCGGCGATGAACAGCACCAGCGCCAACTGCAGGATATGCTTGCGGTTGACGTTGCCCAGCAGCCAGGCGGTGAGGGGGGCGAACAGCATATAAGCCAGCGCGAATACCGATATCAATTGCCCCGCTTGCGCGGGGCTGACGGCAAAGGTATCGGAAATGTCGCTGAGCACGCCGGCGACGATAAAGGCGTCGGTGCCGATGGCGAAGGTACCGGTCGCCATCAGACAGAGCGTGATCAGATGGCCGTTATAATCCGCTAACTTCATCCCGCCCTCCGCAGATCGTTCGCCGCCCAGACTCGCCCCAGCGCCGCCAGGAAGGTCTCCACGTCGGCATGGGAGTGCGCCGAGGTCGGCGTCACCCGCAGCCGCTCGCTGCCTGCGGGCACCGTCGGGGCATTGACCGGTTGCACGTAAATATCGTGCTCATCGAGCAGCACTTTACTGATGTGTTTGTTGCGGTGCGGATCGCCGACCAGCAGCGGCAGGATATGGCTGTCTGCCGACACCAGCGGGATGCCGGCGGCGCGCAGGCCGGTTTTCAGGTGATCGACGATCGCCAGCAGGTGTTTGCGTTGGGTGTCATGCTCGAGGTTGTATTTAAAACTGGCCAGCGCGGCGGCCACCACCGGCGCCGGCGACGAGGTGCTGAAGACGAATGCCGGGGCCCAACTGCGCACGGCCTCCACCACCGAGCGGGGCGCGGCGATATAGCCGCCCGCCGCACCGTAAGATTTGCCGAACCCGCCCTGAATAATGGTGATTTTATCCAGCAGGCCCAGTTGTTCGGCGTAGCCCAGCCCCCGTTCGCCATAGACGCCGGCGGAGTGGATCTCGTCGAGATAGGTCAGCGCCTGATACTGCTCCGCCAGCGCCACGATCTGCGCCAGGGGGGCGAAGTCACCGTCCATGGAATACAGCGACTCGAAAGCGATCAGCTTTGGCCGCGCCGGATCGGCGGCCTGCAGCAGCTCGGCGAGGTGCGCCACGTCGTTATGGCGGAAGATTTTTTTCTCCGCCTTGCTGTAGCGTATCCCGTAAATCATCGAGGCGTGATTCAGCTCGTCGGAGAACACGATCAGATCGGGAATGGCGTCGCACAGGGTGGACAAGGTGGCGTCGTTAGCGCCGAAACCGGTGGTGAACAGCAGCGCCGACTCTTTGCCGTAGGCGCTGGCCAGCAGCGTTTCCAGCTCGCTGTGGTAGACCGAGGTGCCGGAAATGCTGCGGGCGCCGCAGGTGCCCAGCCCGACCCGGTTAACCGCGTCGGTGGTGGCCAGCAGCACTTTGGGGTGGTGGCTCATCGCCAGATAGTCGTTCGAGCACCAGACGTTGAGACGGCGCTCACCGTGATGGCCGTGGCTGGTGGCCCAGGGTTTGTCCTGCACGCCGCGTTCAAGGTTGAGGAACTCGCGAAAACGCCCCTGTTTTTTGGTTTCCGCCAGCTTTTCTTCAAGAATGTTCAGTACGCTCATCGTATGTTCCTTGTGTTAAACGGCTTTAAGGTTTAATGACAGCCCCTGACCGACGCCGACGCACATCGTCACCAATGCGTTGTTCGCCTGTTGGTCGCGTAATTCCAGCGCCGCCGACAGCACCAGGCGCGCGCCGGACATCCCCAGCGGATGACCGAGTGCGATGGCGCCGCCGTTCGGGTTGACCCGCGCGTCGTTGGCGCCGATACGCCAGTGTTTCAGCGCCGCCAGAACCTGTGAGGCGAACGCTTCGTTAATCTCGATGATGTCGAAGTCGTTCAAGGTGAAGCCGCCGCGCTGCAGCAAGCGCTCGGTGGAGGCGATCGGCCCCAGCCCCATCAGCGCCGGTTCAACGCCGGCGGCCGCGCTGTCGCCGATCTCCGCCAGCGGTTGCCACCCCTGGCGTTTCACGTAGCGGCCGGAGGCTAATAGCAGCGCGGCGGCGCCGTCGTTGATGCCGGAAGCGTTGCCTGCGGTGACCGAACCGCCGACGGAGAACGCCGGTTTCAGCGCCTGCAGCTGTTGCAGCGTGCTGAGCCGGGGGAATTCGTCCTGCGCGAATGTGCGGGTAGTTTTACGATCCGCCGGCACGTCCACGGGCGTGATTTCCCGCGCCAGCCGGCCGCTGTCGATCGCCCGGCGGGCTTTTTGCTGCGAGCCCAGCGCGAACAGATCCTGTTCCTCGCGTGAGATACCCTGCTGTTGGGCCACGTTTTCCGCCGTGATGCCCAGCGGATCGCTGCCGTAGCGCTGCGCCAGCCGCGGGTTAACAAAGCGCCACCCCAACGTGGTGTCGTACAGCTTTACCCCCTTGTCGAACGGCGTTTCGCCTTTGCTCAGCACATAGGGCGCGCGGCTCATGCTTTCCACACCGCCGGCCAGAATCAGTTCGCTGAGGCCGCTGCGGATTTTCGCCGCGGCGTAGATCACCGCATCCAACCCGGAGGCGCAAAGGCGGTTGAGGGTGATGGCCGGCACCGACGGATCCAACCCGGAAAGCAGCGTCGCCATGCGGGCGACGTTGCGGTTGTCTTCGCCGGACTGGTTGGCGCAGCCCAGAACCACTTCGTCCAGATCTGCTTCCGCCGCGGGATGGCGCTGCAGCAGGCCGCGAATGATCGTCGCCGCCATGTCGTCGGGACGGGTATGCGCCAGGCTGCCGCCATAGGCGCCGATCGCCGTGCGCGTGCCGTCGATCAGATAAACGCCATCATCGTTAATGCTCATCATGGATCCTTAAGGCGTAGTCGTCAGCGCCGGTTGCGCGGCGTGCAGAAGGGTGTAATGCGGCGCATAGCGCGCCGCGTGCAGCAGCTGAGCCAGATTGCTCAGCGTTGTCCTGACGTTTTTCTCCCCCAGTTTGCCGAGCCAGTCGAAAATGCCGCCGGCGTAGTTAACGCCCGCGACGGCGGCGACATCGATGTCTTCCCGGCTGCAGACGCCGCTTTCCACCATGATCACCGACTCATTGATCAGGCTGCTGAGGACGCGGGCGACGATAAGCGCCGGAGAGTCCTTGATAAATTCAACCTGCGGGATTGCCGTGTGCAGCAGGCGTAAAAACAGCGCCTTATTGGCCGCAGAGGCGTGGCGGCTGTGCGCCGCCGCCAGATACGTCGTGTCGGCGTAGTTCAGGGCGACATCGACCACAAAGGCATCCGCTGCCGTCTGCTCGGCCAGTTGGCTCGCCGTGCGGCCATCGGTGATGCTGACGGTGAAAGCGTCATTGATCTGGACGGCCGACCCCAGCCCCGGTAATGCCGGCCGTTGTTCCACGCGCAGCTGCGGCCACTGAAGCGCGGCTCGCTGCTGTAACAGGGTAAAAAAAGGGTGCTCGCCGTAAACGCGCAGCGTCTCGACGTCTGCATTGCTGGCGGCCGTCACCGGCGGGGCGGTTTCTTCGGCGGCAAAATAGGAGCGGCCGTTCTTTTTCCCCAACAGACCGGCATCGACCAGTGAACGCTGCAGATGACCGGGGGTATAGCGCGGGTCGTATTGCATGTCCTGCCAGATTTGCCGACTGACCTGATAGTTGATGTCTTGGCCGATAAAATCGGTCAGCTCGAGCGGCCCCATGCGGAAGCGCCCGCCGGCCTTGAGGGCGCGGTCGATCTGCGCCGCGCGCGCCACGTGTTCTTCCAACAGGCGGAACCCTTCCAGGTAGTAGGGGCGGGCCATGCGATTGACGATGAACCCCGGCGTGGCCTGGCAGACGACATCGTGTTTCCCCAACGCCGCCACCAGTTGGCGGCAGCGTTCGGTGGTGGCGTGCGCGGTAAAGTAGGCCGGAATGATTTCAATCAGCTTCATCAGCGGCGCGGGGTTGAAAAAATGCAAACCGATAAAGCGTTCGCTGTGCGTCACCGCAGTAGCCAGCTTGTTAAGCGACAGTGAGGAGGTATTGGTGGCGATCAGCGTGTCGGGCTTGACCACCGCGGCGATGGCCGCCAGCACCTCAAGTTTGGTTTGTTCTTGCTCGGCGATGGTTTCTATCACCAGCTCGCTGTCGGCGATGGCCTCAAATACTGAAGTGAACATTAGATTAGCCAGCACCGCGCCTTTATCCTGCAGCGCGATCTTGCCCTGTTCGACTTTCTTGTTCAGGTCTTGCGCGATATATTCGCGAGCCTGATTGAGGGTATTGCCGTTGCGATTATAAAGCACCGTGCGAATGCCTTTTTGCGCGAAAAGATAAGCGATGCCTCTGCCCATCGTTCCCGCGCCGATAATCGCAGCCGATTGAATTGCCGCATTACTTTCTGCCATAGAAAATCCCCGTCACTGTATGCCATGCGAAATTCGCAAATGCTTATTATCTCTTTGGATTTACGGCGGCACTGGGTGCCTGTCTGGAAAGTAATTGGTGGTGTCCTGGCTGTCTAACGGTAGAAATGACAGGTTTACGTGCCGAGGAGAGTATGCTATTCGCGTAGTTTTCCTGTTCGGCGCAATAAAAAGGCTTATTTTAAGGGGAATAGCTGTTTTCGTTATAGCGTTGGTATTTTTTATTATATGAAACGGCTACTGGCGCTGGGCGGCGATATTCTATAGTGAACCTGACCTATCGATAAATCGACATCGCTATCTGGAGAACCTGCGTTATGGATACCCGCACTCAACGGCTCATGGCGGAGGTGATTGGCAGCCTGGCCGATCGCGAATGCTTTCTGACGCAGCTGGGACCCTGCGCCGAGGCGTTGGGGTTTGATTATTTCTCTTACATCGTGTTTTCCTGTTATCCGGCCAGCAGCCCCAAGATGCTGATCGAAGGGAATATTTCAACGAACTATCTCGAAGATTATCGGCGGCAGCGGGTGTATTTGCAGGATCCGGTTATTGAGCGTGCTCACCATTCCACGCTGCAGTTCCAGTGGGACGAAAGCTTTTATCATGAGCGGCCGACGCTTTGGCGGCGTATGGCGCAATTCGGCCTGTGCGCCGGTTGGTCGCAGTCGGTCAAGGATTGCTATGGCAGGTTGGGGATCCTGACGTTTGCCGGTAAAGCGCTACCCGAGCAAACGCCGCAAGTACGTGCGGCAAATGAAACTTTTTTCCTTTGGCTGGCGCAAACCGCCCATAAAACGCTGCGGGAGGCCTTGATATCGGTGAATGATGACGCGATAAAAGATGTGCTGACGCTGCGCGAAAAAGACATTTTACGCTGGTGCAGCGAAGGAAAAACGGCGGAAGAGATCGCGTTGTTGATGGGGGTGAGCGAGCGCACGGTCAATTTCCACATCGGCAACTCGATTAAAAAACTTTCTGTCGCCAATAAGACCGCCGCTACCGCCAAAGCGGTTTATTTACAGCTGATTTAATCTCGAGTAATAAATAATTAAGCGCCTATCCGTTATCGGTGTAATGTTTATATTTTGTTAAATTAAAAACTATCCTTATCAGTATTTACCCCCCGATCACAAAAGCGTGATAAAGCGATTCACCGCGCCCGTGCGCGGCAGTATTCTGTTGGCACCCGGTTTACATAGAAAGGACGTGATATGTACAAGACTATTTTAGTGCCGATCGATATTGAAGAGGACCTGTTGACCGAGCATGCGCTGAAGCATGTGGAATATTTGGCGAAGATGTCCGGCGCTAAAGTGCATTTCTTCCATGCGCTGCCGGATGCCTCGGCGTTTGTTACTGCCTATTCGTTCGGTCTCAAGGAGTTTGAGAATCAGGCGGAGGTGAAGGCGGTGGATAGACTGAAGAAAATCATGTCGGAAATCGATCTGCCGCTGGATCGCCTCAATTACACCGTTAGTTTCGGTTCTGCACGCGATCAGGTGTTGGAACTGGCGGAAGAGATCGACGCCGATCTGATCATCATCGGTTCGCGTCGCCCGAGCGTGAAAACCTATCTACTGGGGTCCAACGCCGCCGCTATCGTTCGCCATGCCAATATTTCGGTGATGGTGGTCAGATAATCCATCTTAAACTCACCATTTTCGGGCACGTTCTGCGGTTACCGGCCGGCTGCAGAGCGTGCTTTGCGTTTTATTGCCATCCCAGTCTGAACTGCTACGATTTTAGCTGACGTTTTTATGCCAACCGGGCCACCGGCCTTGCGCATATTTTTCATTTCAGCCAGAAGAGGGGCAGCTATGCCATTAGATGTCGATGGGATTATCAGAGGCGATCGGGGCAGTGAACCGAGCCGTTGGCAACATGCGTCAACCAAACCGCTTATCACGCTGACCTGGCATCACACCATTCCCTGGAACTGTTTGCGTAATGTCTGGAATGGTCTGGTGGCGGGGCAGCATTGGAACGCGCTGGACGAGTTTATGAACCTGATCGGTGTGCCAAACCGCGCGGCGGTGCTCAAACAGATCCAAAATAAGAATCTGCAGGATCGCGATGGATTACACACTCTGGTGACCTGGCAAGGATGGAATATCGTCGAGGGGCCAGGTAATGAGTATCGCGCGCAGGGGGACGATCCCGGTGAAAACTTCGACGGTTGGTCGGGTAAGGGCATGAGCACTAATCAGCAAGCGACGCTGCAGCAGGTCAACGTGTTGTATCAGGTGATGGCGCCGCTGGGAAGCCGTGCGCTGGACGCCGCCAGACAGGCGCCGCCCATTACTGCGGAAGAAGCAGATGTCTTGCAACGGACGATTAAACAGACCCGCCCAACGTTGCGAGGAAAGGAACCGATCCGGTGGCAAGAAGACATGTGGCATCAGGTGCAGCCGGGTAAAGAGGCGAAACACTTCGCCCGCTGGGACACCAAACCGGTGTGGCGCAAACGCCTGCACAGCGACCTGGCTCAGGCTGGATAAGCCTCTCCCCGCGCCGGGTTGCCGGCGCGGGGCATTAATCCAGCGTTAATCGCACAGCGCCACTATGTCGTCGTACAACGCCTTGGGGATTTCCACGCCGTATTGCTCGCTCTGGCGCCGTTGCCGATAACGGCGTTCGCCGGGGATGCGGGCGCCTTGCGCCTGCATATCGGCAAACATCGCCTCCGCTCCGGCGAAATATTTCGCCTTATCCGCACCGAGAAAACGCTCGGGATCCAACGCGATGATCAGCTCACCGCCGTAAGGCGACGAACCGGTGCCATCGTCATAGGCCAGCGATTCCTTGCTGGTCATATCGCCGATCAGCGGCCCTGCCAGCAATTCAACCATCGCCGCCAGCGCCGAGCCCTTATGCCCGCCGAAGGTCAGCATCGCGCCCTCCAACACGCTGGCGGCATCGGTGGACGGATTGCCTGCCTTATCAATGCCCCAGCCTTCAGGCAGCGGGGTGCCAGCGCGGCGGTGTAATTCGATTTCGCCGCGCGCCGCCGCGCTGGTGGCCATGTCGAACAAAAATGGCGGCCGATCCGGACGCGGCCAGCCGAAGGCGATGGGGTTGGTGCCGAAGAGCGGTCGCGAACCGCCGGCCGGCGTCACCCAGGCGTGGCTGGGCGTGCAGGCCAAGGCCACCAACCCCTGCTCGGTCAGCGGTTCGATATCGGCCCACAGCGCGGAGAAATGCACGCAGCGGTTGATCGCCAGCGCGGCGAGGCCGTTGGCGCGCACTTTCTCGATAAAGGCCGGCAGGGCGGTGCGGTAGGCCAGCAGGGAGAACGCGCCGCCGGCGTCGGCGCGCAAGATGGCTGGCGCCTGGTCGAGCAACCTGGGCATCGCATCGGCAGAAACCTTGCCTGCCCGCAGCGATCGCACGCAGCCCAACAGCCGGTACAGCCCGTGAGAAGCGCAGCCGTCGCGTTCGCCCTGAGTGACATTTTGCGCCACCGCTTCGGCATGCGCCTGATTGAAACCGTTGTTGCGCAGCGTATGCAACGCCAGTTGATAAGCCTGTTCCAGCGACAGCACATGCATGGATGTCATTTCGATGTCCTCCCTGGGGTCATTCTTCTTCATCGCCGATAAAATTGGCCTGGGGTAAACAGGTATAGGCGCCCCAGTAGTAAATCGCCAGCGCAATCACCGACATGGTGAGGGTGTCCCATGGATGAGCAATAGCGCCGATGCCGCCGAAGCTGCTGAGGTAGGAAAGCCCGATCACCAGCGCATAGAAGACGATCAGCCACAGCGAGGACCAAATTTGCTGTCGGAGGCTAACGGCGTGGGTTGGCACCTGATTCTTGAACAGGATATAGATGAAGAACATCAAGATCTGCAAGCCGAGCAGCCAGGAGACGGTATCCCAGCCGGACCAGAAGACGATCAGCGCCGAAATGATAAACGACAGCGGGCCGAGCACGCAGAAACCGCGGACCCGGAACGGACGCGGCATATCGGGCGCATTGCGCCGCAGCCCGGCGGCGGTCACCGGGGCGATGGCGTAGCTCAGCACCAGTGCGGCGGATACCACGCCGATCAGTTTTTCCCAGGATGGGAACGGCAGCGTCCAGAATACCGAGAGAGCGAAGGTCAGCCACAGCGCCGGGCGGGGAATACCGGACTCGCCATCCACCCGGGTGAACAGTTTGAAGAAGGTGCCGGCGCGCGCCCAGCCGTAGATCACGCGAGGCGTGGCGTTCATATAGATATTGCCGGTGCCGCTCGGCGAAACGATCGCGTCGCTGACCACCAGAAACGCCAGCCACCCCATACCCAGCGTGATGGCGATGTCGCGGAACGGCAGGGAGAACTGTTGGCTGATGCCGGCCCAGCCGCCGCTCAGCATCTCGCTGGGGATACTGCCGAGAAACGCTATCTGCAGCAGCACATAGATGATGGTGGACAGCACTACTGACAGGATCAGCGCGATGGGAATGGTGCGCTGCGGCCGTTGCACCTCGCTGGCGACCGAAATGATCGGTGTCAAGCCGAGGTAGGCGAAGATGATGCCGCCGGCGGAAATGGCGGCCTCAACGCCGGCGGAACCGAAGGGAGCAAAGCCCTGGCTGTGCAGGTTTTCCGGTTTGAAAAAGCTGAACAACACCACGATCACCAACAGCGGCACCAGAAACTTCAGCACGCTGATCAGGTTATTGGATTTGGCGAAGGTTTTGACGCTGTAATAGTTGAGCGCGAAGAAAAAGCACAGCAGCGCCAGCTGCACCAGCCAGCCGATCGCTGTTGGATCGCCGGAACCCGGCTGGCTGAGGAACGGGAACCAGGCGGCGGCGTACTGCCGGGCGGCGACGACTTCGATGGCGATCAGGCTGGAGAAGGCGATCAGCGTGATAAACCCCAGCAGATAACCCATCAGTTCGCCGTGCGAGAATACCGGATAGCGAATGATGCCGCCGGCGCGTGGCAGGGCGGCGCCCAGCTCGCAGTAGACGATGCCGAGCAGCAGCACCGCCAGGCCGCCGATCAGCCAGGAATAAATACCGGCCGGGCCGGCGATGGAGGAGACATGGCTGGCGGCGAACAGCCAACCGGAGCCGAAGATGGCGCCCAGACCGATGAACGTCAGATCGGTGAGCGTAAGCTGCTTCTTGAATTTGCCTTGGGTTGTCATGGTATTACCCTTTTGTTATTGAGTGGCAGGCAGATGCGGCCGAGCTAATGTTGGGCAGGTGAAACCAGGGGATCTCGGGTGTAAACGCCGTTAACCAGTCGCAGCAGGTTGAGCGGATTGGCGTCCTGCAGCGCCGGCGGCAACAGCGCCGCAGGGGTGTTTTGCAAACAGACCGGCCGCAGGAAACGCTCGATGGCCAGAGTGCCTACCGAGGTGCCGCGTGCGTCGCTGGTCGCCGGGTAAGGGCCGCCGTGCACCATGGCGTCGCACACTTCCACCCCGGTCGGATACCCGTTGAACAGCACCCGACCGGCTTTGCGCGCCAACAGTGTCGTCAAACCGGCGGCCACATCGAGATCGTCGTCGTCCGCCAGCAGCGTGGCGGTCAACTGGCCTTGCAATGCCGTTAGCGCCGCATGCAGCTGCATTTCATTATCCACCGCCACCAGGATGCTGACCGGGCCGAAGACCTCCTGTTGCAGCAGCGGGTCAGCCTGCAGCAACAGCGCCTCCTCCGCCTGATAAAGCTGCGCCGCCGCCCGAAGAGCGGGCGTTTCGCTTCGGCCTGCCAGCCGCCGCATACCCGGGTGGGCATCAAGGGCCGCCAGCCCGTGACGGTAGTGCTCCAGGGTGCCGGCATTCAGCATCGGCTGCGGCTCGGCGGCGTTGACCAGGGCACTCATCGTTTCGGTTAACCGATCCAAGGCGGCGCCGCGCAGCGCGACGATCACGCCGGGCTTGGTGCAGAACTGACCGCAGCCGAGTGTGAAGGAAGAGACCAGCTCCTGCGCAATGTGCTGTCCGCGCCGCGCCAACGCCTTGGGCAGGATCACTACCGGATTGATGCTCGACATTTCTGCAAAGACCGGGATAGGTTGAGGGCGTTGCATTGCCAGATCGAACAGCGCTCGGCCGCCTTGCAGCGAGCCGGTGAATCCCACTGCCTGAATCGCCGGATGTTGTACCAAATCAGCCCCCACGCGGTTGCCGAAGATCATGTTGAAGACGCCGGCGGGCATCCTTGTGCGTTCCCGAGCGCGCTCGATCGCCTGAGCGGTCAGCTCGGCGGTGATCATATGGCCGCTGTGCGCCTTGAACACGACCGGGCAGCCGGCGGCGAGCGCGGCGGCGGTATCACCGCCCGCGGTGGAAAACGCCAGCGGGAAGTTGCTGGCGCCGAATACCGCCACCGGGCCGAGCGCCGTGCGGTATTGACGCAGATCGGGGCGCGGCAGGGGGGAACGCTGCGGCAGCGCGCAGTCGATGCGCACCCCCTCGACGTCGCCGCGCCGCAGCAGCGTGGCGAACAGCCGCATCTGGCCGCTGGTTCTGGCGCGTTCGCCGCTCAACCGCGCAGGCGGCAAAGCCGTTTCCTGCATGGCGAAGGCGAAGAAAACATCATCCAATGCGTCTAACTCTTCGGCGATGGCGTCGAGAAAGTTCGCGCGTTGTTCTGCACTGAGTTGCGAATAGGGCGCAAAGGCCGCGGCGGCGGCTTCTGCGGCGGCGGCGGTTTCTGCCGCCGTGGCCTGGTGGAAGCGGTAGCCGGTTGGCTGACCGTCGTCGGCGCGCAGGCTAAACAGCGACGCTTCCCCTTCGGCGCGGCGCTGGCCGCCGATAAATTGTTGGCCGCTGATGGCGGCGTAGCGATCGTTGGGCATCGTTTCCCCCGGTAGATAAAGCATGACGCCCGGCATGGCCGGGCGATGAAGGCGTCACAGGCCGACGTTCGGCAGCGCAGGGCGGGTGGCCAGCGCTTTATCGATCACGGCGTTGATCTCGGTGAGCGTTTCTCCCTGCAGCGCCAGGCGTGGAGGGCGAGTGACAGCGCTGCCGCGGCCGACCCGCTGTTCGCAGAGTTTGATGCACTGCACCAGATCGGGGCGGGCATCGAGGTGCAGTAGCGGCATAAACCAGCTGTATAGCGCCAACGCTTCCTCATAGCGTTTTTCCTTCGCTAGCCGGAACAGGGTTTCCCCTTCGCGCGGGAAGGCATTGGACATGCCGGAGATCCAGCCTTGCGCGCCGACGGCGATGCTTTCCAGCACCACATCGTCCAACCCGGCGAACAGCACGAAGCGATCGCCGACTTCATTGCGCAGGTCGATAAAGCGGCGGGTATCGCCCGACGAGTCTTTGAAGCACACGATGTTCTCGCAGTCGACCAGCGAGGTCAGAATGTCGGGCGTGACGTCATTTTTGTAAATGGGAGGGTTGTTGTAGACCATTATCGGCAGATCGGTCGCGCCAGCGACGCTGCGGAAGTGCGCGGCGGTTTCGTGCGGTTTGGCGGAGTAGACCAGCGCCGGCATCACCATAATCCCGTCGACGCCAGCCTTTTGCGCTTCACGCGCCATGTTCTGCGCGAAGGCGGTGGTGAACTCGGCGATGCCGGCGATCACCGGCACTTTACCGTCGGCGGCGTCTTTCGCCACTTCGATCACCGCCAGTTTTTCCTGCACCGTCATCGAAGTATTTTCACCGACGGTGCCGCACACCACCAGGCCGGAGACGCCGTCGCGCACCAGGTTTTTGATCACCGTATGGGTGGCGTCGAGATCCAGAGAGAAATCGTTGCGAAATTGGGTCGTCACCGCCGGGAATACGCCGCTCCAGCTTATGGTTTTATGGCTCATCGTGTTGTCCTGTCGTCCGAAAGTGTTAATGAAAAGTGAATCTTTGGTAAGGCTCACCGACAGATTGACCGGTATTGCGCAGGGAGGCTTGACGCTTTTCGCCGATTGCCGCGACGAAATTGGCACAATAGCGGCGGAAAACGGGCGTGAAAAATCGGGCGTCGGTACGCCGTGAGAAGAGAAGGTTAACGGGGTAAATCAGCGCGTTAAGCGGAAAGCGTCAGGCGAAAATCGCGTGGCGTGGAGCCGGTCATCGCTTTGAACTGACGGCTGAAGGCGCTGTGATCGGTATAGCCGCACTGCAGCGCGATGTCCGTGATCGGCAGATCGCCGGCCAGGAGTTCCGTGGCCTTTTCCAGCCGCACTTTGTGGATCATCTGGCGCGGGGTGAGGTGGAAGATACGTTTGCAGTAGCGTTCGATCTGCGCCACCGATAACCCGGTCAGCGCCGTCAGCTCTTCAAGCGCGATCGGTCGGGCGTAGTGGCGGCGGATATGCACGTCGATCGCCGCCAGCCGCTGGTAGGCCGGGTGATTGGCTCTGGCCTCCTGCAGATCGTGAGAAATACCCGCCATACCGATGATTTTTCCCTGCGCGTCATACAGCGCCAGCTTTTGCGTCAGACACCAGCCGGTTTCTCGGCCGTTGTACAGGTGCATTTCCAGCTGATCCTGGATCAGCACGCCGTGGCGCAATACCCGCAGATCCTGCTCGGTATAGCCGGATCCGAGCTGAGCGGGAAAAACGTCGGCGGAGGTTTTACCCAGCAGCGGCGTGACGGTTTTGAAACCGCAGCGCCTGGCCAGCGTCAGGTTGGCCAGCAGGTAGCGAGCCTGGGCGTCTTTGATAAAGAACACGACGTTGGGAATCGCGTTCAGCAACGGCGCGATCAGCGCCAGCGTATTCAGCAGATCGCGCAGATTGTTCGGGCGCTGCTGCGCCAGTCCGTCGCACAGGCGCGACAGATGTTCGACGGCAAAAACGTCCTCCTGCTCCGGCAGCCCCACAAGCGAAGGCGGCGAGAGAGAAACCGGAGGCGGGTAGTCTGAAGTGGATCGCATAGCAGTCCCTTTTCGGTCGTTAGCCGGAAAAACAGGCGGGCCAGGTTGGCGCTTTCGCATCAATATTAACTTTTTTGTAACGAAGCAAGCGCTATTTCCGGCGGGCTGCCAAATATGCGGATTGCCGCATACTTTTGCCGGACGGTGTTTGGCGGTTGCTTGAAAACTGCGGCGTTTCTCGCTAGGCAAGGGTTTAGCATGGAAATAACAATATGATAAATAAGTTATTATTATGACAATCGTTAAGTTCATACCCGCGGCGCGTCAGTCCCGACTTTTGTCACTGTGCTGATTTCTTCATTCGCTGCGCCGAAACGCATCAAGCCGTCATGCTCACATTCGTTCAGGCTAATGCTATTGGTAACATCTCATTAACCCAGGAGACGCCGATGGCACTTTCTGCGCATATCACCGCTTTGCGGGCGATCGATTCTCATACCGGCGGAGAGCCGACCCGCCTGATCGTGGAAGGTTTTCCCGATCTTGGCGAGGGTAGCATGGCGGAACGGCGGGCGCGTTTCGCACAACATTATGACGATTGGCGCTGCGCGGTGATGCTCGAACCGCGTGGCAATGACGTGCTGGTGGGGGCGTTGCTGTGCCGCCCCTGCTCGCCACAGGCCACCGCCGGGGTGATCTTCTTTAACAACAGCGGCTATCTGGGCATGTGCGGGCACGGCACCATCGGGCTGGTCGCTTCGCTGGCTCATCTGGGGCGCATCCACGCCGGGCGCCATCTGATCGAGACCCCGGTCGGCCCGGTAAGCGCCACGCTGCATGATGACGGCAGCGTCACGGTGGAGAATGTGGCGGCTTATCGTTACCGCCGCCAGGTGCGGATTGAGGTTGCCGGTCACGGGCCGGTGACGGGCGACATCGCCTGGGGGGGCAACTGGTTCTTCCTGATCGGCGAGTCACCGTTGCTCATTGATAAACACAATCTGGAGGCGTTGACCGCGTTCACCTGGGCGGTGCGGCAGACGTTGGAACAGGCGGGCATCCGCGGTGAAGACGGCGGCGTTATAGACCATATCGAACTGTTCGGTGACGATCCGCAGGCCGACAGCCGCAGCTTCGTGCTGTGTCCCGGCAAAGCCTATGACCGTTCCCCGTGCGGTACCGGCACCAGCGCCAAACTGGCGTGTCTGGCGGCGGACGGCAAACTGCCGCCGGACACGCAGTGGCGGCAGGCCAGCGTGATCGGCAGCGAATTCCAGGCCTATTATCGTTGGAACGGCGATCGCATTGCCCCCTTTATTCGCGGGCAGGCCTATGTGTGCGCCGATAGCCAACTGTTGCTCGACGAACGCGATCCCTTCGTCTGGGGAATACGCTGATGGGCGCCGAGCGGGGAGCCGATGTCATCGTGGTCGGCGCCGGTATCATCGGCGCCGCTTGCGCCTGGCGGCTGGCGCGGGAAGGGTATCGTGTCTCGGTGGTGGACGACCGCCGCGCCGGCGCCACCGCAGCCGGTATGGGGCACCTGGTTTGCATGGACGATAATCCTGCCGAGCTGGCGTTAAGCGCTTATTCGCTGCGGTTGTGGCGCGAAGTGACGGGGCGCATGCCGGAAGCCTGCGCCTGGCGCGGTTGCGGTACGCTGTGGTTGGCGGATCAAGCGGATGAAATGGCCATCGCCGAGCAAAAGCGGGCGCGGCTGGCGGAGCAGGGCGTAGCCGCGGAACTGCTGGCGGCGGAGCAGATCGCCGTCATGGAGCCGATGCTGCGGCATGGCCTGGCCGGCGGACTGCGGGTGCCGGGCGACGGCATTGTGTATGCGCCGCTCGCGGCTCGCTGGCTGTTGGCCGACGGTGGTGCGGCAATTGACGTGGTGCATGGTGAAGCGACAGCGTTGGAGGAGGAAGCCGTGCGGCTGACGGACGGCAGACGTCTGGTCGCGCCGGTGGTGGTCCTGGCCTGCGGCCTTAGGGCCAATAACCTATTGCCACAGACTTTGCTTCACGCCAAGAAGGGCCAACTGGCGATCACCGATCGCTACCCGCCGCGGGTGCGGCATCAACTGGTGGAGCTGGGGTATGGCGCCAGCGCGCATGCCAGCAACGGCACGTCGGTGGCTTTCAATGTGCAGGCGCGGCCCACCGGACAATGGCTGATCGGCTCTTCCCGCCAGTTCGACGCCGTCGATTCGGCGTTGGACATGCCGCTGTTGGCGGCAATGCTTACGCGTGCGCAGCATTTCTTGCCTGCACTGGCGCAGATGAACATCATTCGCTGCTGGACAGGGTTGCGCGCCGCCTCTGCCGACGGGCTGCCGCTGTTGGGCGTGCATCCGCGGCATTCCTGGTTGTGGCTGGCTCTGGGGCATGAGGGATTGGGCGTCACGACTGCACTCGGCAGCGCTGCGCTGATTACTGCGCAGATTGGCCGGCAAACGCCGGAGATTGACGATTCCCCGTATTTGGCTGCGCGGGCGTTTGCCGCCGAGGAGTTGCCTGTATGAATGAAAGACAAAATACGATCGCGTTGAGCATCGATGGAGAACACCGACAGGTGCCGGTTGGTCTCAGCGTTGCTGCGGCGCTCAGCCTGTGCGGCGACGATCGTTGTCGGTTATCTGTTTCACACCAACCGCGCGCTCCCTTTTGCGGCATGGGCGTTTGTCAGGAGTGCCGGGTGACCATTAACGGTCTGCGTCGCCTGGCGTGCCAAACGCTGTGCCAAGCCGGCATGCGCATAGAGAGGAGCGATGATGAGTAACTTCGACTGTGAGGTGCTGATCGTCGGCGCTGGGCCGGCCGGCATGGCGGCGGCGCTGGCCGCTGCGGAAAGTGGTGGCCAGGTGCGAATGATTGATGATAATCCGCATCCCGGCGGGCAAATCTGGCGCGATGGACCGCAGGCGGCGTTGCCTGAAACGGCGAACCGCTATCGGCAGGCGGTGGCGGCGCGGGAAAATATTGCACGGCAGTCCGGCTGCAAGCTGGTGGCGCAGTGTGGCGCTAACCGATTGGCATATGAAGACGCTGAAGGCTGTGGCGTGATTCGCTATCAAAAGCTGATTTTATGCAATGGCGCGCGTGAACTGTTGTTGCCGTTTCCCGGCTGGACGCTGCCGGGGGTGACCGGTGCCGGTGGGCTACAGGCGCAAATCAAGCAGGGATTGGCGATCCGCGGCGAGCGAGTGGTGATAGCCGGCAGTGGTCCGCTGCTGTTGGCGGTGGCCGACAGCGTGAAACAGGCCGGCGGAGAGGTGGTCATGTTGGCGGAGCAGGCGCCGCTTTGGCGGTTGGCGGCGTTTGCCGGCGGCTTGTGGCGCTGGCCGGCCAAACTGCGTCAGGCGTTTTCTTTGATGCCGCATCGTTATCGTGCCGGCAGCAGGGTGCTGGCGGCGTTGGGGCAAGACCGTTTAACCTCGGTGCGTGTCAATAACGGCGGGCGGGAAAGAACGATCGCCTGCGACAGGTTGGCCTGCGGTTTTGGTCTGGTGGCGAACATTGAGTTGGCGATGCTGCTGGGGTGTCGGATAGAACATGACGCCGTGGCGGTGAATCATTGGCAGCAAACCTGCCAAGCGCAAATTTATGCCGCCGGGGAGTGTACCGGCGTCGGCGGCAGTGAATTGGCGCTCACCGAAGGCGCCATTGCCGGTTATGCCGCCACCGGGCAGCGGGAAAAGGCAGAGCGCCTGGCGGCGCAGCGGCGGCGGTGGCGGCGTTTCGCCACGGCGACAGCGGCCGCTTTTGCGCTCGATGAGCGCTTGAATTCGCTGGCCAATCCGCAAACGTTACTGTGCCGCTGCGAAGACGTTACGTTGGAACAGGTACGCCATCAGCCGGATTGGAACACGGCAAAGATGAGCAGCCGCTGTGGCATGGGGGCATGCCAGGGTAAAGTCTGCGCAACGGCGGCGAGGCAGCTTTTGAGCTGGCCTTTACCGTCGCCGCGTGTGCCTTTAACGCCGGTCAGGACGGAAACGCTGGTTGCGCTGGGGCTGAGCCGATGTGATGACGACGGTTGAATGGGTTTGCGGGCATTTCGCCTCAGGCAAACGCCGCCACATCACCATTGCGGCCAATAGTAGGTTTTCTCCCGCCAGCCTTTGCCGTACATACAGGCTTCGATGGTGGCGTCTCGGGCGGACTGATTGCGATCGGTCTGCACTGTTTTAATCGACGGTTCCTTGTCGTAGCGGTATCCCGATGGACAGTCTTTCTTATTCTTCTCGCAAGGAATGTATTTGTTTTCGTAGCTGAACTCCACGTCCCGCACCACGTCCGGGGGGAAGCGATCGTATCCGCGGCTGCGGCATTCGGCATATTCGGCGTTCCGGGTACTCTCAACCGCGCCAGGCCTCTCCCATTGGGTGCAGGCGGTCAACATCAATAACGGCAAAACAATCAAACAACGGCAATTCTTCATGGTGTCCCTAACTCTTTCTCTATCCTGAGGCTCGCAGCCTAGGAATGTTCCTAACTGACGAGGTAGGAAAGTGTAATAAACTGGCGGAACAATTGGAAATGATAATGGTTATTGTTTAGGTATGATTGAGGAAGTGCCGCGTTGAGAGAGGATGTGGCGCATTGAGGGCAGTCTGTAAGGATCCGCGACATCACGGCGAGGGCTGGACGATGTGGCATTGATTTTATTCATTCTCTTTATGCCGCAATGATCCGACCGCAACTGCATCGTTTTGATGAGGGAAATAATATGCAAGCTAAGCATTTTCTTATCTGGTATGAATATTATTTTTATTTAGGATATTTACCCATGCCAAGGATTTAATTCTCGGTATTAATACCTTATTTTTTTATTTCTGTTTTTTTATTGGGGTTTTGTTTTCAGGTTTTTTCTGGGGAAGGCTTTTTAGTTACAGGGAATTCATTTGCATTTTAAATTTGGATTTTTTAAATTAATTTTAGAGGAAGGATAACCGTAGGCGACAGAGTCAAAAAAGGAGTTTATTTTGTCTGGGATAAAGAAAACGCCTGAAAGTCATGACGGTTTACCTTCACCATCAGAGGATTATGATACTTTTAAGCACCTCTCCGATGTTGGCGCCGTGTTGGGATATGGGCGAACCCGCTTTTATCAGTGGTGCCGTGGGCGCGGTTTTCTAACCCCGATGAACGTTCCGTCCCATGAAATGATCAGCCTGGGATATATGGTGGCGGTGTTATCAGAGACCGGTCATACCCGGGTTTATGTCACGCAGGATGGTTTCAGTTACGTCAGTGGTGCTTTTGCGGCAGATATCCAACGTGGCATGATCAAGTTTTAAATCTGCAAGAATCGCCTTTATTTCAATGGCTTTAATGCAGAATCTTCTTATCCCTGCAGGTTCGTGAGAGGAGTGGGAAGTTATCCGATTTTTTCGTCTCTGCGGTATGAATGCTACTGGAGACAGCTATTCTCTTGTTACGATAAGCATTATTTTCTTCAGGAGCCAAGGATGAAGCATTACGCCGCGTTGTTATTTGCCTCTGCACTGCTGACGGGGTGTGCGACTCAAGCCGTACCGCCGCAACAGGCTGAGTTGCCCCCCCCAAGCCGTCTGATGCTCTATCAGAATATCCCGGATACGCCTTACGCTACGGTGGTCGTGGTGCGCGACAGCGGCATGCTGGCGGGCAGCTGCCGTACCGGCGTCTATGTGAATGGGGAGTTTGCCGCTTCACTCGAGGCGAAAGAAAAAGCAGAGTTTCGCGTGCCGCCAGGCAATATTTCGGTCAGTATCGGGCAAGATATGATCGAGAACTCTCTATGTATTTGGCGTGAAACCAGCGGCAGCGTGCCGATGACGCTGCGCGCCGGTGAAAGCCGCTATCTGCGCATCGCCGGCGATCGGCAGCGAGGCTTCGTGTTGCAGGCAGGGCGGCCGTAACAGCTCAGGCAAGGGCGTTAATGCCCTTGCCACCATCCCCACAGCGTAATTAATAGCCACGCCGCCGCAATCCAGCACAGTACCGCCGCACCCAGCGCTAACGACAGCCGCAGACTGTTAATCAGGAAATACAGCGAAATCAAATACACCAGGTAGGGCAATACCGCCCACATGCCGAAAATCAGCGTCGTTTTCAGTGCCGCAATTGAACGTTCGCTGCCGACAATGTAATGCGCAATCAGGGCGAAAGTGGGAAAGAGCGGGACTAAACCGGCGATATAATAGTTGCGCGTTTTGGCTAACAGGCCGATCAGAACCACGACCAGCGCGCCGATCAGCGCTTTGACAAGGATGCCCATAACGGTCTCGGGTGTGGGGGAGAAAGTCAACACACTGCCCGAAAGCACGTGCAAGATCAATGGGGTGTGGCGTAGCGTGGTGAAAAGCAGACCCACAAGAAGTGCGGGTCTGGGGCGCAACGCTTACTGACGGTAAGCGTGCTTGATTTGCTGAATGCTGTTCTTGAAGATTTCTGCCTGGGTCGGATCTTCAATCTGCGCGATGAAACGTTCCATGTTGATGATGACTTTCCCGGCGTCGGCCTGGCCGATCGACTTCAAGATCAGCGTCAGCGTAGCTTTGAGGCAGGCAACTTCGGTCGCCAAGATTTCCGGGTTTGCAGACGTAGTGAAATCAACGTTGCTCATTTTCTCTCCTGATTTTCTGAGGCCGTAGCCTGATACAAGCTGCTTTGGCGCACCGCGCGCGGGCTAAAAATTAGCCCCTGGCGCGGCGGCGAATTTAACTGGGCGCGGAGTATAGCATAGCATGAGTCTGCCATCTGCACCGGGCTTGCTCAGGTCACGCAGGTGGGCAACGTTCGCTCATTGCCTGTCTGAATCATCTACTCTCGGCAAGTTATTTCGAGGTGGTTAACAAGTATTTTTCCGGTACGTTATTGTTGAACAATCGGGGTTATTATAATTATTGGGGGCGGAGGCGCCGATTTTACCGACGTTTGCCGGGAATAATAGTTTCGACCGTGGGTTGCCAGACCCGCGTCAGCCGCGGATTTTGTTACGCCTTTAAATATCAAATGATTACAAACAGCCAACAGCCGTGTTAATATTATTCATGTCGTGATTGCTTACACAGATTTCTCCCTCGCGGCATGATTGTCGCGCTATCCTGTGTCAGACGCAGCGCGACGAAATTATTTTCGTCGCCCGATCTTTTCCGACGTGACGATTTATCGGCGGCATAGACGGCTAAAATTGAAAAATCAGCTCTGCTCCGCAAAGTTATTCGGAAGTATGTATTAATCTGTGTTCATTCTTGTCTGAAAAACAAGTAATATCTCTGGCGAAAACAGAGGCCGATTGCGTTACTCCCTTTTTTTGGAGATTTTTCCTTGATTAGCGTTCTTCTTGTTGATGACCACGAACTGGTGCGCGCAGGGATACGACGCATTCTTGAAGATATCAAAGGTATAAAAGTTGTCGGTGAGGCTCAGTGCGGTGAAGACGCCGTAAAATGGTGCCGTGGCAACGCTGTCGATATCGTGCTGATGGACATGAATATGCCGGGCATTGGCGGGCTGGAAGCCACGCGCAAGATTGTGCGTTATGCACCCGACGTCAAAGTCATCATGTTGACCATCCATACTGAAAATCCTTTGCCCGCGAAGGTGATGCAGGCGGGTGCCGCCGGTTACCTGAGCAAGGGCGCCGCGCCGCAGGAAGTGATTAACGCCTTGCGTTCCGTGCATGCCGGGCAGCGCTATATCGCGTCTGATATCGCCCAGCAGATGGCCCTGAGTCAGTTGGAACCGCAGGCTGAAACGCCGTTCAGCTGCTTGTCTGAACGCGAGTTACAGATCATGTTGATGATCACCAAAGGCAAAAAAGTGAATGAGATCTCGGAGCAACTGAGTCTCAGCCCGAAAACGGTGAACAGCTACCGTTACCGCATGTTCAGCAAACTGAATATCAGCGGCGACGTTGAATTGACTCACCTGGCCATCCGACATGGATTGTTCAATGCGGAGACGTTGTTAAGCAGTGAATGACCGTTTTGATGCCAAAGCCTTCCTGAGTACCGTCACCAGCCAGCCCGGCGTCTACCGTATGTACGACGCCACGGGTACGGTGATCTACGTCGGTAAAGCCAAAGACCTGAAAAAGCGTCTCGCCAGCTATTTTCGGCAGCAGGTCAGCAGCCGTAAAACCGAGACGCTGGTTAAAAATATCGCGCAAATAGACGTAACGGTTACCCATACTGAGACAGAAGCGCTGTTGTTGGAACATAACTACATTAAATTGTACCAACCGCGATATAATGTTCTTTTGCGAGACGATAAATCTTATCCGCTGATTTTTCTCAGTGCGGATACCCATCCCCGTTTGGCGGTGCATCGCGGCGCCAAACACGCCAAAGGCGAATACTTCGGGCCTTTCCCCAACTCTTACGCCGTGCGCGAAACGCTGGCGCTGCTGCAGAAGCTGTTCCCAATCCGCCAGTGCGAAAACAGCGTGTATCGCAACCGTTCGCGTCCTTGCCTGCAGTATCAGATCGGCCGCTGTCTGGGGCCTTGTGTTGCCGGCCTGGTGAGCGAAGAAGAGTACCGGCAGCAGGTGGACTACGTGCGGCTGTTTCTTTCTGGCAAAGATCAGCAGGTATTGCACCAGCTGATTGAGCGTATGGAAGAAGCCAGCAAACTGCTTAATTTCGAAGAGGCGGCGCGCATTCGCGATCAAATTCAGGCCGTGCGCCGCGTCACCGAACGGCAGTTCGTGTCGGGCGACAGCGACGATCTGGACGTGATCGGCGTGGCGTTCGATGCCGGTATGGCGTGCCTGCACGTGCTGTTCATCCGTCAGGGCAAGGTGCTGGGCAGCCGCAGCTATTTCCCTAAAGTGCCGGGCGGCACGGATATGGGCGAGGTGGTGCAGACCTTTGTCGGCCAGTTCTATCTGCAAGGCAGCCAGGCGCGTACGCTGCCCGGCGAGATCCTGCTGGATTTCAGCCTGCCGGAAAAAGACCTGCTTGCGGAATCGCTTTCCGAGTTGGCGGGGCGCAAGATCCAAATCCAAAGCAAACCGCGCGGCGATCGTGCCCGTTATCTGAAACTGGCGCGCACCAACGCGGCAACGGCGTTGACCACCAAGCTTTCGCAACAGTCGACGATCCATCAGCGGCTGGCGGAGTTGGCCAAAGTGCTGAACCTGACGGAAATCAACCGTATGGAGTGCTTCGATATCAGCCATACCATGGGTGAGCAGACCGTGGCTTCGTGCGTGGTGTTCGACGGAAACGGCCCCGTGCGAGCGGAGTATCGGCGTTACAATATCAGCGGCATCACTCCTGGCGATGACTACGCGGCGATGACGCAGGTGCTGAAGCGCCGTTACGGCAAAGCGCTGGAAGAGAAAAAGATCCCGGATGTCATCTTTATCGACGGCGGTAAAGGGCAGCTCGGCATGGCGATCGACGTATTCAAATCGCTGAATGTTACCTGGGACAAGAATAAGCCGCTGCTGATCGGCATCGCCAAAGGTGCCGACCGCAAGGCAGGGTTGGAAACGTTGTTCTTCGTCCCGGAAGGTGAAGGGATTTCTCTGCCGCCGGATTCGCCGGCGCTGCATGTGATCCAACACATCCGCGACGATTCGCACAATCATGCCATTACCGGTCACCGGCAGAGAAGGGCGAAAGTCAGAAATACCAGCGCATTGGAGCTGATTGAAGGCGTAGGGCCGAAACGGCGCCAGGTGCTGTTGAAGTATATGGGCGGACTGCAACCTTTGTTGAACGCCAGCGTGGAGGAAATTGCAAAAGTGCCGGGTATTTCACAAGCATTGGCAGAAAAGATCTACAATGCATTGAAACACTGAGGGCAATGTAGCAACATACTCTTAATTTCCACTCTAGCCAGATAGTTACCGTAGCATTATGCAATTGAATATACCGACTTGGCTTACCCTGTTTCGCGTAGTTCTGATCCCATTCTTTGTGCTGGCGTTTTATCTGCCGTTCAACTGGGCTCCGATGGTTTGCGCCGTTATCTTTGTGTTTGCCGCCGTCACCGACTGGTTTGACGGCTTCCTGGCACGTCGCTGGAAACAAACGACGCGCTTCGGAGCGTTTTTGGATCCGGTCGCGGATAAAGTGATGGTGGCGGTGGCGCTGGTGCTGGTGGCGGAACATTACCACAGCTGGTGGATCACGCTGCCGGCGGCCACCATGATCGCCCGTGAAATCATCATTTCGTCGCTGCGCGAGTGGATGGCAGAAATTGGCAAACGCAGCAGCGTGGCGGTGTCCTGGATAGGCAAAGTGAAAACCATGGCGCAGATGATGTCACTGGTGGGCTTGCTGTGGCGGCCGGATCGCTCCGTGGAGTATGTGGCGATTGGCTTATTGTATATCGCAGCGGTGCTGACTTTCTGGTCGATGTTCCAATATTTGAACGCGGCACGCAACGATCTGCTGGAACCGTGATCGATACGCTGCAAAAATCGGCAAACGATCGTGGTGAGCCAACAATTTTATTGACTCATCACGTCAGGTAAGTAGAATGCATCGCATCAGACGACAACGATGAATTGCCGAAAGATGGCAAAGAAATCAGTCAGTTCTGGTAATGCGGGAATAGCTCAGTTGGTAGAGCGCAACCTTGCCAAGGTTGAGGTCGCGAGTTCGAGCCTCGTTTCCCGCTCCAAATATTGGCCTGTTGAATCCCCGCGATTCGGCAGGTAAGAGAAAGGGGCTTCGGCCCCTTTTTCGTTTTTTATTCCTTTGCCGTCCGGCGAAACCTGTCTGCATCTTCCTGCATCGACTATTGTCCCTATCTCTCCTGTCGTTTTCCTGCCGTAGGATGCCCCGTTGAACGGCGAAAACAGGCACATTTGATTGGGCATCGTGCCGGTGCTTTGTGGGGGGATTGATGCCGACCCATCGTGCGCTGGAAAACCTGACGTCAGTCTCCAGCTTTGCAGTTACGTTGGCCGTTCAGGGCGGCGGAGATTGCGCGATGTCTCCCATGATGATGTTTTGCATGATATCCCATCATCATAAGCAGGTGAAAAGCCGGAGAGAGGTGCGTAAGCGATTCATGTCGAGAAAAAAGATCCGATTTGCCCGTGAATCCCCGAGCCGATGCATATAAAATCAACATTCCGCTTGCCTTTCCGTTGGCATTGTGAACAGTGCGCCCACAAAATAAGCAGTTGAAAGCGTTAGAGAACTTTTTGCTATTTCGGGGGGTTGCCAAGGTGGGGGGTTTAGTCCATAATGCAGTCCATCGATTCGGCGGTAACGAAATAAATTACTTAAGAATCAGATGATTAAGATATGCGATTTCAACATCGCGGTTAAAAAGAACAAAACGAAGTGGGTGAATCACCGGCTTTGGCCTGAAAAGGCAAACAGAATAAAGGCGCGTTAACAAAGCGGTTATGTAGCGGATTGCAAATCCGTCCAGTCCGGTTCGACTCCGGAACGCGCCTCCAACTTTCCCGAGCCCGGGTGGTGAAATCGGTAGACACAAGGGATTTAAAATCCCTCGGCTTATGGCTGTGCGGGTTCAAGTCCCGCCCCGGGTACCAGGGAACGAAAATACCGAATAATCAAAGCAATAAGTAGTAATGTCGTAGACCGCCGAGAGGCGGTCTTTTTGTGCTTTAAATCACCATTCAGAACATCTTCAGAAGATGCTTTCAGAAGATAAATCCCGAAAGCAGCATACTTATTCATCCTTTCTGATTGCCAACCACTGGCACTATCTTCACTTTGCGATCGTAAATTGCCGTCTGGCTCGCGTTTTTGTGGCCTGATATCGCCTGCTTATCTGTCAGAGAACCGTCCAGATCAGAAATACCTTTCGCCTTTAGGTCGTGGTACGTGAAGTCGAAATCCATATCGGGATTTGCGGCAATTGCCGCCAGCTTTGCATTGCGCCACTGGCTATTAAATCCATCGCGCGTGTAACGGTTGCCGTTACGTTGGTGGATCACGTACACGCTGGAAATTCCGTCTTTGATTGGCAACGTGTCGGCCAACGTTACCGCAGCACGTAGTCGGTCTGACCAGGCTTTGATCTGCTTGGCACCGGTCTTGCCCTGGCAGATAAAAATCCCAGGATCTAGGATCTGCGAACGACTTAACGAAAGTACGTCAGCCTGCCGGGCGCAGCACAGATAGGCGATCTCCATTGCAACTTTCAAAGTATCAGGGGCGACCACATAGACTGCATCGTATTCAGCGTCGGTGATATAGCGCTCGCGAGACTTCTCCTTAAATTGCCTCACCCCTTTACAGGGATTTCCTTTCACATATCCGCGCTCGTAGCTCCAACCGAATACCCGCGACATGAAGGTTTTTTCGCGGTTAGCCTGGGTCTTACTTTTAAGCCCTCGCTTATCCATGTATTTTCTTATGTGCTCCGGCTTTATGTTGTTCGGATCCATATTCCCAAACACAGGCATCACCTTTTTTGCATATTTCTGATAATCCTTCTGGGAGTCGAAGGCTAAATCGGTAAATTCAGCAGAGCTTAGGAACCTATCAGCCAAAGTTTTGAACGTTACCTTATCCTCTTTTTGACTGGTAAATTCTTCGTATGCCACCCAGACGGTGGACTGTGTCGCATCAAGAGGGCAGAGCCTTATAGTTCTGCCATCCGGGTGCTTGAATTCATAGGCGGATCGGCCGCGTGATACTCTAGACGGCATCCAGTTATCCGCGGGGTTTTTGCGCTTGCCGGCCATTTACATCGCCTCGAAATCTGGTTCTTCCGCCACAGGTTTTGGCGGTTCATTACGGTATTTTACGGGGTTAAGGAAATGTCCCCATGTTGTTTTTGGGTGACCGTCAGGGCGTTCAATAAAAAATATCCCGGCCCGGCGGAGAGCGTCACATTGTTTCGACTTATAATGGTGGCCGGTCAACTCAATCATCTCTTCTTTCGTAATTATGTCGTGGTCGTTTCGCATGGTCTTTCCTCGGTTCAATCATCCAGGCTATTGCGTCGTCGGTCACACGACATGCCCGGGTGATATCGTCATCGCTCAGCGTCGCTTTTCTGACGCTGGCAGACAGCCGGCCGATCTTGATATCGAAATCAGAGAGTAGGCGGGCGCCTGATTGCCATGGTTGCATTGCTGTTCCCCGTTGTGTGGTTTCCAACAATGCAAACATGGCGGCAGTGGCTATTTCTGATTTGGCGTAATCGGTTTTTTAAAGGCCTCTTTCTCGCGCGTCAGGCGTACAGACTGCGGGAAATGGAAAGCCAGCTCACCGCGGCTCTCGGCCTCAATGATTCCGGTGGTGCCGTCGGGGAAGGTCACGTGCACCGCATCGCCTTTGGCCAGGTACATTCTCAGCATGGGAAATCCTCAGTAGTGGCCCCGTCGCCGGGGCCGGGTGATTACCGTACCTGCAGCGTTGGTTCGCCGATTTCGATATGCGCGCCTTTGACCTCCACGCCGTTTTCGATCGCCTCTTTGATGGCTTTCTTGTCCGGCGCTACCACCGTTTGCACAGTCACCAGTTCATCCGGTAGCAGGTCGGCATTGTCGACCACCACGTTGGCAGAGCCTTTGCGCGCCGTGAACGTATTTGCAGTGGTTTTAATGGAGCCCTGGCCGCTGGCCAGCAGGCACGCCAGCACATATTTGCGGATCGACTTGGAGCGGTTCTCGAATGATTTTTTTCGGTCGGTCAGGCGTTTGATTTCCGCCGCCAGCGTGTCGGCTTGCCCCTCGATATTACGAACGTGGATAAAAGCTGCGTCCAGTTTGTCGCCGAGCGCCCCCTCGATACCCTCCAGCGTGTCGGCGATCATCTCCGGCGTCAGATCGTCGGAGGTTTCGATCAGCTCCTGAAACTTGGCGTAATCAGCTGCTAATGCAATGGCGTTAATGCTCATGATGCTTTCTCCTCGGTCAATGCTGCGATGCGTTCATCTTTCAGAGCGGTGAGGCGGCGCAGGCGGCCGGCCAGGTACTTGGCATGATCGGCATCGCCTTTTTCCTCAGCGGCCTTGCGATGCGTTTCTACCTCGCGAGCGATGGAGGCGTGAACCTTGCTGGCCTCGTTGACCGTTACGGCAGATGTGATGGTGTCGGCGACTTTTGCCAGCTTCTCGTCCAGTTCTTCACGCAGGCGCGTTACGTCTTCGGCCTTGTCACTGGCATTTCTGATCGCAAACTCAGTGGCGTTTTCTTCCCGATATTCCGGCAGGTCGTGCCAACCCAGGAACACGTCGGCGGAGAAGCCCAGCATGGACAGCGACTTTTTGATCGCATCGGTGAGGCTCTTTTTCATCACCTCACCGTCAGCCATAAAACCGCGCTTCGTTTTGTACATGTACGGCGTGGCGCCATATGCTGTAACGCGGCCTTTGGTACCGTTCAGGACATACCAAAACTCGATCAGCAGGCTGTGGTTCTGCTCGAACAAGATAGAGCCGTCGGCATCGCGAAGAATGCGGTTACCAATAATTTTCCCGCCCTCGAATACGGCCTCGCTCATTGGTGCGCCGGCGATCATCTTCTCCTCTACAATGTCAAAGCCCCAGCCCGTACCGATAGGGCCAAAAATTTCGGTTGCGCGCATAAACATGTATTCGCTGTTGATGCTTGTACCTACATAGCCAGCCCCCTCGATCGGCTTCGTATATCGAGGATCTGTGCGCATAACGCGCTTCCAGATATCGAGATTCTGCTGCGCCTCCGCTGGCTGCTCGGCGATCACCTGCGCAACCTGCGCGGCGCGCTGCTGGAAATCATCGGCTTTAAGCTGCTGCGCCAGCGCTTCGGCACGCTCGGCGTTTTCTTCCGCCTGCTGCAGTTGCGGGGATTTCTCCGCTGGTGCGTTGGCGTAAACGCCATAACCCATCTGATCCAGTTGCTGCTTGGCCTGCGCCGCCGCTGCGTCGGTAACTTGCTGCTGCGCCACTTCCGTTTTTTCACCTTGATTTGAGGCGGCAGATTGCGCTGTGTCTGGCTCCGCATGCTGCTGCTCACCGCTGCCGATCAGGCCGTCGATTGAAAAGCGGCCGCCGCCAAGGTTGGCCACCTCGACCGGCTTCTCGTCGTCCTTGCCATAGTCCGCCAGCTCGGCGCATGCAGGGTGACCAGCAAGACGGGATTTCACAAAGTGCAGGCGTTCGGCGTCGTCGCTGATCAGCTTGAGGTTTTTCAGACCGTCAGAAATGATGCCGTGGCGCACGTCTGTTTCGACGTTGAGAATGCCGACGATCACCCGCAGCGTTTTGTCCCACGTGCGCCAACCGTTATCGCGGTTGGCGATAATCTCTTTGGCGTTCTTCACGTCGGCCGCTTTTGCCTCTGCAGGATTAACGCCCATGATCGATAACGCTGTGTGCATGCTCAGGGTGTTGTAGTCGGCCGCGCCGCCGGCATTGTCGGTGCTGGTGCTGGTGCTGGTGCTGGTGCTGGTGCTGGTGCTGGTGCTGGTGCTGGTGCTGTTCTGCGTGAGGTTTTCGCGATCGTCAGGCTTGTCGACCCAGGCCTGCGCGAATGCGGTGGTGGCTTCTTCGGTCGGCATGGCAGTAGTATTTTGGAACAGCGCTGAAACCAATTTATAGACGGATGCGGGGTACATGGCGCCGACAGCGGGAACCGATACTAGCCCGTCGATCACCGCGCGCATGCCGGTATCATCTGGCGTTTCCTCGTCATTGAGCAAATCCACAACCAGCGATAACTGGCTATTATCGATCTCAGCATCACCGTACATCACAACGGCGGCGATCCGAACGTTGGCAGGTTGCGCCATCAGGTCGATAGGCCCGGCCGGCAATTCCGGCTCTGGCTCTTTTGGCGTCCACGCGTTGCCGTCGAACACGTTCTCAGCAGCAAACTTTTCATCGAACTGACCGACAGCCGGGCGAGGGTGGCCGGTTTGGTCTTCGACAGTTTTCGGATTGAAGAAGTTGTCGCCGCCCTCCGGGTAGGCTTCATACAGTTTGCCGGTGGCGATGCTTTCGGCCGCGCGCTTGTTTGGCGCTTCCAACGCGATCACCAGCGGCACGGCGCCGTTAACCTGAGCCTTTTTCTTAGGCTCAAAAAGTGAAATGTAGATAGGCATTTTTGGTCTTTCCTCTGTTAAAAACGGCGCTGGTCAGGCGCCGGGGTGGGTTAAAACTTCTCGCGCGCTACGGCTTTCACGTTGTCGCAATACCAGCTGTAAAGCTCACGCTGGCGCTGCTGCAGGGTGTCAGGCGTCGCCATCATTACGGCCATCAGCAGGCGGTCACGGGTGTCGGCGGCGTTTCCGTCGATGTGGGTGAAAACCTCGATCGCCTCGTCGGAATAGCCGTGAGTCGCCGCGGCTTCGAACTGATCGCGCTGGCTTGCTGGATCGACTCCATACCACAGCACCAGCTCTGATTTCAGGTTATCCATTTCGATATCCATGGCCGCGCCCTCAGTACGGGAGTTCGTCGGCTTCGATAGGGCAGTGCTCAATGCAAAGCAGCTGCTGAACCTGATCGTCGATCTCGGCAATGCGTTTGTAAGTGGCGTCGGCCAGACGGGCTTTTTCCAGCTGCAACGCTTCAACCTGTTTCCCGATGATGTCGATCGGCTCAGGCTGGTTAACGTCGATGTGGATTTGGCGGGTTTCCAGCAGAACATAACCACGGAATGAAGTCATATCAGCGGTGCTAACCGCAAATCCTTCGGTCAGTGGGAAGGTTGTGGCATGGATAAACAGCGTGACGGGTATCTGTAGTGCTTTCATAGCGACTCCTGATATAATCGGAGCTGATCAGTAGCTCCATGGGTTATTGGTCTTTCCTCGATACAGGGTTGGTCCCCTGTATCATTCCCGGTTGCTTTGGTCGGCACCGGGGTAAAAGAACCCGCTTCGGCGGGTTTTTTTACGTCTGGTGGTTGCCGGTCTTTCCCGGCTGTCAGGCTGGTCAGGCCGCTGGTCTTTCCTCAATTTGCTGGGTGAAAAAATTGCCCCGGCGCGCGGGGCTAAAGACTACACACAGCAATGTCTTTCGGGTTGTGGTGGCCGAGAACAACGCCCCGAGGTTACGACCACCACGTTTAAATCCTTTGCCGCGTATCGCCCGGCTGGCGGAACATTTCTGAACAACCGCTGCAGGGTTAGTGCGCTGTTGATGGGACTTGGCTTAACTAAAGGTAAGTTGTTGGTCAATGAAAATTACTTGCAAAAAGTTAAGTCTCTGCATCGCATGGAGTAACTGGCTGATATTTATATTATTTTTTCTTTGAGTTTTTTCTTGCAGTCAAAAGCTCTTCAAAAAGAGCATTGAAGTCGTTGACCTTGGCCTCAAGATCAGCCAAGTGACGATCTTTCTCTGATTCAGGAAGAGAATCAAATAGTTCGATGAGCTTTGTTTGTCGCTCGTCAAGCTCTACAGGCAGCTGATCGGCAGGGAGTGGGGTTTGATCTTCATCACCGTAAAGCAACCAGGTAGGAGTACAGCGTAGAGCCTTAGACAACAGAAAAAGGTTTTTGCCTTTCGGTTCAGTGTCTCCGTTCTCCCATTTAAAAACTGTGACGTGAGAAACCTTCACAGCGTCAGCTAGTCGCTGCTGTGAAATGTCCAGTTCTGTCCTGCGCATTTTCATGCGGTCGCTTAATGAGGTCATTTTCATCCAGTTACTATAAATTAATTTGACTTAGCTTTTGTTAAGTTGTAATTTTCAAACAAATGTTAATCACGGGAGGCAAGAATGCTTACTGAAGACGCAGTTAAATTCTTCGGAAATAAAACCAAACTCGCTGAAGCCGCGGGTGTTTCGCAGGCTTCAGTATCGCGTTGGGGGAAGCAAATTCCCGAACGACGCGCTGCTCGTTTAGATCGCTTAACTGATGGTGAGCTGTCTTACGACCCCGCGGCATACCAGCACCCGAAATCAACGGATGCAGCTTAACAACCAACCCCACCGAAATCCGATTAAGCAAAATTGGTTTTCGAGCGACAGGAGACGCGAAGTGGAAAACATCGAGAAACTGAAAAACGAGATCGTGAGCTGGGCGGCGGAGCAGGGGCAGGAACACGTTGCCATCGAGATCACGCGCGCATGGTTCCTGCTCGGCGCCGACGGTGGCCGGGTTCGTCTGTATCCGATCGAGGATGAAACCGGCGCCGCCGACTGGCGAGCGATCAACACCAACCGGCAGGCGATATTTCGCCACATGCGCAGCGAGTCGAAAGCCGCGCGTGAGAAGGTGCAGGAGCTGGCCGACGCTATGCTCGCCGCTCTGCCGGCGGAACGTCGCGCCCGACTGGCCGGCCCGACTCAGCAGTATTTGCTGTCGGTGGCCATCCGTGAATTTGCCGCCGCGATTATCGCAATCCTGCTCGGCGCCTGTGACACCCCGCAGCGAATAGCAGGGGCGTTAATCGCCTTGCAGGAAACCCAGCGCCTGACCAGCGCCGCGTAAAAACTTTGTACCGAGGAAAGACCAATGCTCAATTCAATCGACCGCATCACCTGGCGGAACGGCTACAAGCTGAACGGCGCGCCAGCGCACCGGGAAGAGATCGAGCCAATTTTTGAAGGTCGGCGCGCTGCTGCGCTGTCGGTCTGGGAACAATACGAGCAGAGCAAGGCCGCGCTGCGCCAACTCAATTTATCGCCGGAGCAGTACCAGGACGCGTGCCGACAGATAGCGGACGCGCTGGGGATCTGACGATGAACACTTCCAAGCTTCTGATAAACGAGCCGCCGCTGCTGGTTATGCCGTCGCTAGCGGCCAAGATTGGGTTGAATGAAGCTATCTTGCTGCAGCAGATCCACTACTGGTTAAGCCGTTCTGAACACCGGCACGGCGGACGCGTCTGGTTTTACAGAACAGCGGCTGAGTGGTCAGAAGAATTAGTCTTTTGGTCTGACAGCACCATCAAGCGCACGCTGGCCAGTCTGGAATCTGCAGGGCTTATTTTGTCGGCGAAACTGCATCGCGAATTGCTGAATGATCCGTACACCCGCACCAAGTGGTACACGATAAATTATGACCAATTGGAAAAGCTAAGTTGCGTAAATGCATATGGTCAAAATGACCAAATGGCATGTGGTCAGAATGACCAGTTTTCATCTGGTCAAAATGACCAAATGTTACAAGAGAATACAACAGAGAATACTACAGAGATTACTGATGGTGGATCAGCTGGCGCTGATCACCCTGAACAGCCGCAGGCCGATCGGATGGATTATCAAAAAATCCTCGATGCCTATCACGCTACGCTGCCGGAAATGGCGACGGTGCAGATCCTGACGGATACCCGTAAGCGCACGCTGCGTAACTTCTGGAAGAAATTCAAGTTCAACGAAACCCGCTGGCAGGCATACCTGCAGTTTATCGCAGAGAACTGCCGGTGGATGCTGGAAGACCGGCCGAACGGCCGTGGTGGCCAGTGGCGCCGTAAAAACTTCGACTACCTGATCACCGAGCGCTGCTATGTCGCCGTGAAAGAGGGCCGCGCCGATGATCGATAACCTGCCGGCCGCGCCGTACAACATCGACCTTGAGCAGGCCATTCTCGGCAGCCTGATGCACAACACTGAGCACGACAGGGCGGCGGCAGTGTTCGGCCTGTTGAAACCGGAATCGTTCTACCTGGCGGCGCACCGGATAATTTTCACCGAGCTGCGCGCGCTGGTGAACGCCAGCCGACCGACTGACCTGATCACCCTGAGCGATTCGCTCGAGAACAAGGGCGTACTGGAGCAGGTAGGTGGGTTCGCGTACCTGGCTGAAACCGGCAGGAATACCAGCGTTCCCGCGATGGTCAGTTATGCGCATGCCGTGCGAGAGAAAGCCGTTCTTCGCTTCGCGCTGGAGAAGCTTTACGCCTGCGTTGAGCTGGTGGGTGCCAACAATGGCATGGACGCGGCGAACAAGCTGGCCAGCGTGCAGCAGATGATCACCGCCGTATCCGACCACGCGAAGACCGGCAAACGCGGAGGCCTGCGCGCAGCGGGCGACGTGATCGGCGAATGGGTGGACGAGATGGATCGCCGATTCCAAGACCCGGACAGCGCCGCCGGCCTGACGCTGGGGATCGAGAGCCTCGACCGGCTGATGTACCCAAAACAGGTGCTGCGCGGCGCGCTGGTTGTGGTGGGCGCCCGCCCGAAGATGGGCAAAACCGCGCTGTACAACAAAATCAGCGCGCACTTTGCGTTGAACCACCGACTGCCGACGCTCGTTTTCAGCCTGGAAATGACCGACCGGGGGATCATCGAGCGAATGGTCGCACAGGAAGCCCGCGTGAAATCGGAGATTTTCTACGTTGGCGCCCACGACGACAGCGATATGGCGCGCGCCATGGCCAAGGCCACCGAGCTGGCCGAGTCAAATCTGATGATCGATAGTACGCCGGGCGTAACGCTGGCGCACATCGTGGCGGAGTGCCGCAAAGTGAAGCGCCAGCGCGGCACGGTGGGGCTGGTGGCGATCGACTACCTGACCCTGATGAAAGCCGAGGAAGCCGAGCGCCGCGATATTGCGTATGGCGATATAACCACCGGCCTGAAAAATCTGGCCAAAGAATTGGATTGCCCGGTGCTGCTGCTGACCCAGCTGAACCGCAAACTCGAAGACCGCGCCGACAAGCGCCCGGTGCCGAGCGACAGTAAGGACACCGGCCAGATCGAGCAGGATTGCGACGTGTGGATCGGCCTGTACCGCGACGCCGTATACACCAAAGGCGCCGACCCGCAGCTGATGGAAGTGATTTTGCGCCTGAACCGCGAGGGCGCTACTGGCACCGCGTATGCGCTGCTGGAAAACGGATATATCCGAGACATAACTGACGAGGAGGCCGCGCGCCGGGCGCAAACCGGGCAAACGAGAGAGCGGCGTTACGCCGACAAGAACGAAGCGACAAAGAGTTTTTAACCGGCGCCTGACCAGCGCTTGAACGACCAAAACGAGGAAAGACCATGAGCACTATCAACGAAATGATCCGCGATAAGCGGTTTGTGATGGATGACGGCTGCGACCACGCGCCGGCGATTCTCGACCGCATCAACCAGGCAGCCCGCGCCCGTTCCCGCGCGCCGTACTGCCCACCTCCGAAACCCCAGCGCGTCGCCCGGCCGGCAGCCGAATCCGGCCCGATCGTCAAAATTGGCGATCGCATCAGCTACGGCCGCCGGGTGATGACCGGCATCTATGAGCTGCAGCGCCTAGGACGCTCCCCCGAAAGTATCGCGCTGATGCTCCGCATGCCGCTCGATAAGGTGCTGCACATCCTGAAGCCTCTAACGGCCGTACGCCGCGAAATACAGAAAAGCGTGGCAAGTGGGTTACCCCCACGTGAAAAAGACGTCATGCGCCGTCTGGCGGCCGAATCGAGGGCATAAACCATGGCCGGGCAATCGGACTATCTACCGCCCGGCCTGCCATTCAATCGAGGCGCCTGGACGCAGGAACAACGCGATTTAGAGCAGTTCGACCTGCGCGCCTGTGGCCTGGTACGCGACTTATTCGCGAGGAAGATCACCCGCACCAAGGTGCTGGTGGCGATTGAAGAGGCGCCGGAGCAATACCGGGAACATTTCAGAGCACGCCTGAATTACTGGCGTGATCGCAGAGAGGGGAAGGGATAATGACACATTTTAAAGGTTGGGCGATCAACAACCCGTGGGCGGCGCTGTTCTATGCATGCGCGATTTTCTGGGTTGTTGTTGCGGCGACGGTCGTGCTGGTGGTGCTGGTATGACGGAAATCAAATCACCAGCGTTGCGTTATCATGGCGCTAAATTCCGCCTGGCACCATGGATTATTGAGCACTTGCCAGACCACACCTGTTACGTTGAACCATTTGGTGGCGCAGCTGGCGTATTGCTGAGGAAAAAACGCAGTTACTCAGAGGTTTACAACGATATTGATGGGGATGTGGTGAACTTATTCAAAGTGTTACGCGATCCTGCCAACAATGCTCGCTTACACGCACTTTGCGCATTGACCCCTTATAGCAGAGATGAGTTCAACGCCGCTTAAGATTAATGGAATGGTTTTGATTTCTGGCTACGACTCCGAGCTTTATAACGACTTGTTAAGAGGGTGGCGTAAGGTAAAAAAAACAGCGAGAATAAGTGCTGGAAGAGGTACTAAAACTAGAACCGAATGCTTGTGGATTAGTCCAAACTCAGCGTGATATTTTTTGGATTAATTTCTTTGTGAATTATTAGTTGGTTTATTAATTCGAGGGCATCTACAGCATCATGATTTGTATGCGAACGCTATGGAGGCATTATGAGTTCAAAGGCAAAGAAAATAGATAACACAGAACAAGATGATAGCAAAAATAATGTTTGTGGGATAATTATGCCGATAGCGGATACTCCGACGTATCCTAAAGGACATTGGACAGATGTGTATAATATTTTAAGTGAAGCAGCTAGTAGCGCTGGTTTTGAACCAAATATGGTAAGTTTTGATGATGATGTAAGTGTAATTCAAAAGCGAATAGTTCAAAATATTTATAATAATCCAATAGTTGTGTGCGATATAAGCGCTCGCAATGCCAATGTGATGTTTGAACTTGGTATGAGACTAGCATTTGATAAACCTACCGTAATAGTCAAAGATGAGAAAACACCGTATTCCTTTGATATTTCATCTATAGAGCATCTCGAGTATCCGAGTGATTTACGATATCAAGCTATAAATGACTTTAAGGAAAAACTAGCCGGGAAAATACAAGAAACCCACAAAAGGGCTACGACCGATCCTGAATACACCACATTCTTAAAACACTTTGGAACATTCAAGGTTGCGAAGTTAGATGAAAAAGAGGTGGGGGTTAACGAGATTTTCCTGGAGGAACTTAAAGAGATAAAAAGGGTTTTAAATAGTGCTATTAAAAATGATAATAATATCGGGTATGTAAAGAATAATTCTTCCCTTGGATCAATTATAAGTGAGCGCGAATTTAAACCAACCACTAAATACTTCTATCAGTTCAGAGAGCCTAATCTTGGAAATAGATTTGATGAGTTCGTTAATATAATTGAAAGGTTTGATCGTGCACACGCAATGGGGTTTATTGGCGCGGATAAGATTAATGGTGATTCGGCTACTGTGTTCTACAATCGCCCTCAAAATAAGAAGTTATTAGAAAACATGCGAATGGAAGTGGCTCAATATTTTGCATAAGCGAGCTTGAACCGCGCGAGCTGTATAACGCAAATGACTTCCCGCGTAGCTACATCATCGGTCAGGATATTGACGGCACCCGCTGGCCTAAATTGTAGCAGGTTGCGCGTTGTGGTAACTCTGTACCGCCGCCGTTCGCGGAGGCGCTAGCGAGGGTGAATATACCGAAATATTGTGTTAGGGAAATGGCAGCCTAATATCATCGGTGGTACTTACTGAGTGCCACAGGATGTGTACTCAAGTAATATCGTGCCAACACAAATAACAGGAGATAATGTGGATTCGTATCTTTCATATCAATCATTGGTTGCCGCTAGAGAAACAGCTGATTGGGCCTTTCTGTCAATGATTGGAACCTGGTTTTCTGGGGTGGCAACATTTTTGGCCGTGTGTGTGTCACTTCATCTGGGATTAAAGAAACCAAAAGCTCGCATCAGTTGTAGAGTTGGAGAGTCAGTAACTTTTACTGGTCCGTATCAAACGAAGGGCGTATCTATTGTTATTACTAATCTAGCTTTGAATACAGTAAAAATTACATCCATAAATTGGGTCTTTAAAAAAGATATTTCGTTTTTCCAGCCATTTAACTCCCCTAGATCTATGCAACTGCCACAGAAACTGGATTACGGAGAGCAGGCAGTTTTCTGGATAGATTTAGATGGCAATTCTGAATGGATAGAAAAAATAGCCAAAGGATTAAAAGAGCAGGGAGGAAAAACCAAAGATTTTAGATGCGAGGTGAGCGTTACAACTGGTGAAAGTTTTACCTTCGAGATAAGTAAGTCGCTCATGAATAAAATTGAAGAAAACTACTTGAAAGCTTCCCAATAAAACGAGATTTTTCCTCCTCCAGAAACCACCTCATACGGTGGTTTTTTCACATTCTAGAACCCACTGTTGGATGTGGTGGATTTTGCTCACACGTCACACAAAAGCACTGTGCGTATAAACAGTGTTTTTTGTGCCATAATCCTCCCGTGAGATTTGTTGTGCCGGGGAGTAAGCAAAGAGTGATTATAGAACAAGACATTATAAACAATTTACCATACGACGGCCGCGTGCTGCTGAGGTGCGAGGGCGGTCGAGTAACGAGCGCGCGAAAACTTCGAGATAATGAGCATGTAGCATCACTTAACGCGTTGATTGATATAGCTAAACGGTCTGGTTATTCGGTTGTTTCACCTGACGGTATTGCGCTATAATTAGTGTGCTGGACTGAACACCCAGCACACCATAAATCTGAACAACTGCTGCGCTACTGGAGAGCACCCAATGGCGCAGTATTCGTTTGTAAAATCCGCAGGAAATTTGTTAGTGCCGGCCACCCCGGACGCGATCGAATTCCTGAAAACCAAAGTGAAGATCGGCGCCGTCCTGTATGCCGATTTTAGCCAGGCTCGCAACCCGGCATTTCACCGCAAATATTTCTCCCTGCTGAATCTCGGCTTCCAGTATTGGGAACCGACAGGCGGCGCCATATCGCCGACCGACAAAGAGCTGATCACAGGTTACGTGAAATTCCTCGCGTATTACGCTGGGAACGAAAGCACGCTGCAGGCAGCCGCCGACGAGTATCTGCAAGACGTGGCAGAAAAGCGCGCCGGGAATATCTCTGCCGCAAAATCGTTCGAGGCATTCCGCGCCTGGGTAACGATCCAATCTGGCCATTACACCGCATATCAGATGCCGGATGGCAGCGAGCGCAAAGAACCCCGCAGCGTATCGTTCGCAAAGATGGACGATATTGAGTTCGCCCAGCTCTACAAAGCCACAATCGACGTGCTCTGGAATTTCATCCTGTTCCGCTCGTTCCCCAATCAGCAGGCTGCAGAAAACGCCGCCTCCCAACTGCTCAGCTACACGGCATAGGGGGAGCCATGGCGACCAAAGACGAAAAGCAATGGTTATCCGACGTGGCAGATCTTGGCTGCGTCGTCTGCCGCAATCTGGGTTACGGATCATCCCCTGCAGAAATACACCATATCCGCACAGGACAGGGAACAGCACAGCGCGCCACTCATAAGCAAACCCTCCCATTATGCCCACCGCATCACCGCACTGGCGGCCACGGTGTAGCCGTACACGCAGGAAGGAAAACATGGGAGAAAAATTACGGCACTGAGCTGGAATTGCTCGATCAGGTTAATCGGGAAGTGGAGGAATTGCGCGAATGCAGAATTTAATCCTATCCCTAAGACCAGCAGGAAATAGCGAAAAGTCACAGAGCGCCAAGCGGTGGAAAAGAACAAAATCCTGTTTGGTCCATCTTCTCGCAATGGCCGGCGGCGTGTTCGTCTCTCTCTATGCTCGCGCACGCGCGCGTTTAGGGGGCTGATCATGCCTCTCGTCGCAACATTCCGCACCGACTGGTTTCGCGTGATTACCGATATCAACCGCACACGCATGGCAACGCAGAGCATCGCCGAGGAATTGGGCGTGTCGAAATCTGCCGTTCTCGGCTGGAAGTCGGGATCTGAACCGCGTCACGGCGACGGGGAGGCGCTGATCGCTCTCTGGTGCCAGGCTACGGGCTCAGACCGTAGCAACTTGCCGACCGTGCTTTACCGGCAATGGTGGACGTTTAAGCGCCCGGTAATTGGTCGGGAATCCGACCGCAAGCAGGGCAGACAATGACCGCTCAACAACCCAAGGAGTAAATGCAATGGCTCGACCACGTAAAAATCTCGAGGTGCCTGGACAGGAAAACCAACAGCCGAAAGAAAACGCCACTGACGCGGTGCTGTTGAATTCTGTCGTGCAACAACCAGCAAACACGCCTGAACAGCTGAACGACGCCACCGCTGGCGCCACGGTGATTACCGCAGGCGATGACAAATCGGCGATTGTGCAGCAGCGCGTCGCAAAACTGCTCGACGGCGCAGCACTGGAAGAGCGCAACACGATTCTGTCCGGGCTAAACGAGCAGGGCGCCGCCGTTATCGCTCGATTTGAGGCGCTGGAGTTCCTTGACGCTGACGATCGCAGCCTGACCGACAACCTTGAATTCATCACTCTGGTGAAGAAGGCCACCGATGTGGCTACCGGCGGCGCTGGCCCGATGGTGACGAACGAAGAGGGCAAGAAGCAGCCGGCACCGGGCAAACCTGTTTTAACCGAACACGGCTGGCACGTACCAGGCTAAGGAAATCGTGATGTGTGGATCGACACCGAAAGTTGTTCAGAGCGACCCGCAGGCCGAGGCAGACGCGGCAGCCGACGCTGCGGCTAAAGCCTCAAACGCCGACGCGGCAAGCCGTAAGAAGCGCAAAAAGGGCTCGTCATTGCTGGCCAGTGGCGCACAGGGCGCGGCCGATTCCGGCGACTCGCTGCTCGCAAGCGGTGCGCAGGGCAAACCAACGCTGGGAGCGTGATTGATGGACGACACCGCCGCAAGGCTGATTAAACGCGTGAACACGCTCAAAGCCACCCGGCAGATGCATGAAAGCGTCTGGCGGGAGTGCTACGACTACACGTACCCGCTGCGCGGCGCTGGCTTTTCGTCTGAGGTGCTGGACGCTCAGAGCGCTAAGCACAAGGTGGCCAAGCTGTTGGACGGCACGGCGACCGATAGCTCGCGCATGCTGGCGTCCGCTCTCATGTCCGGCATGACGCCGGCAAATGCGCAATGGCTGAACCTCGACAGCGAATCCCTGCCGGACGATGCCAAGGCGTGGCTTTCTACCTGCGCAACGCTGGTGTGGGAAAACATCCACGCTGCCAACTTCGACGCCGAGGGCTACGAGGCAAATCTCGATGTGGTGTGCGCTGGTTGGTTTGTGCTGTACGTCGATGAAGACCGGGACGAGGGCGGCTATTCATTCCAGCAGTGGCCACTGGCGCAGTGCTACGTTGCATCGACCCGCAAGGATGGCATTGTCGATACGATTTTCCGCTGCTATCAGCTGACCGCCGAGCAGGCGATCGCCGAGTTTGGCCAAGATGCTGTAAGCGAGAAGATCCGCGACGCCGCCAAGAAAAAGCCAGACGACAAATTTGATTTTCTGCACGCGATTTTCCCGCGCACGAATTACATGGTTAACGCGCGCCTGGCTAAAAACCTGCGCTTCGCGTCGTACAACATCGATGTGACCGCAAAAAAAGTGGTGCGCGAATCCGGCTACCACGAATTCCCCTGCTGCGTGCCGCGCTGGATGAAAATCCCCGGCGGTTCGTACGGCATCGGCCCGGTTTATGACGCGCTGCCGGACTGCAAGGAGCTGAACGAAACCAAACGCATGGAGAAAGCCGCGCAGGACTTGGCGATTTCCGGCATGTGGATCGCCGAGGATGACGGCGTGCTTAACCCTCGCACGGTGAAAGTGGGGCCGCGTCGCATCATCGTGGCCAACAGCGTAGACAGCATGAAGCCGCTGCTGACCGGCTCAGACTTCAACGTCGCATTCACCGCTGAGGAGCGTCTGCAGGCGTCAATCCGCAAGATCATGATGGCCGACCAGCTGCAGCCGCAGGACGGCCCGGCCATGACAGCCACCGAGGTGCATGTGCGCGTCGCGCTGATCCGCCAGCTGCTGGGGCCGGTATACGGACGATTCCAGGCGGAATACCTGCAGCCGCTGGTTGAGCGCTGTTTCGGTATCGCGTTCCGCGCTGGCGTGTTCCCTGAGCCGCCGGAAAGCATGAACGCCGCCAACTTCAACGTGCGTTATATCTCTCCGCTGGCGCGCGCACAGAAGCTGGAGGACGTCACGGCGATTGAGCGTTACGCCCAGAACGTTATGCAGCTGGTGCAGGTTTACCCGGACATTATCGACAACATGGACAGCGACGAAGCAAGCCGCGTTGTCGGCGAGGCGCTGGGTGTGCCGGCCAAGGTTATTCGCTCGTCGGCGGACGTGTCCACGCTGCGCGACCAGCGCGCCAAGGCGCAGCAACAACAACAGCAACAGGCTCTGCTGATGCAGGCCGGCCAGCAGGCGGCAGGCGCTGCGGGACAGAGCGCTGGTGAAGCAATTGGCCAACAACTGGCGGGGGGCTGATGGGCATCAAGCAAGTTTCACCACTGGATTACAAACGGCTGTTTGAAGAGACGGCCGGCGGCACCGAGGTGCTGGACGAATTAACCCGGCGATTCGGTGGATCAATTTTTGTGAAGGGCGGCCCAGAGGGTGACCGCCAAACCTGTTTTAAGGCCGGGCAACGTGACGTGCTCGATTTCATTTTGCGCCAGCTTAATCTGGCAGACGGAGTAAACGACGATGTGGAAGCTTAAACACTTATTGATGAATGCAGCCGGCGAAGGTGGGGAAGGTGGCGGTACTGGTGACGGCGGCAACCCAGGTACCGGCGATGGCGGCAGCACTTCCTTGCTGAGCACCGGCGCACAGAATCAGCCAGGTGGCGATGATTGGGTGCCTGAGAAATTCCGCGTCATGGGCGATGACGGGAAACTCAATATCGAAGGATCCGCGCGTAAGCTGGCCGAGTCCTACACGCACCTGGAAAAGCAGCGCGGCACCAGTGCGGCACCAAAAACCGCAGACGAGTATGCGCCTACTGTTGAGGTTGAGGGCTTCAAGTGGGACGAGTTCAAGGCCGACCCTGAGATGCAGGGATTCCTCAAGGCGGCTCACGCCAAGGGCATCACCAACGATCAGATGGGCTTTATCCTTGGTGAGTACATGAACCGTGCTCCGGCGCTGGTGGGCGGTGCTGCAGAACTGGATCAAGAGGCGGCGGCTACCGAGCTGCGCGGTACGTGGAAAACCGATGCGGAATTTCAGAAAAATATCGGGCTAGCGCACCGCGCATTTATGTCGCTGGCTGACCCTGCCGACCAAGGCAAGATGGACGAAATCGGCAACAACCCGATGGTGATCCGCATGCTGGCGAAAATCGGCGCGGAGATGGGCGAGGATACCCCCGTAGGAAATGGACAAATCAATCTCGAAGAGCAACAGAGCATCCGCGACCTGATGAAGTCCGAGGCTTACAGCAACCCGAAACACGCCGATCACGAACGTGTGTCTGCCCAGGTGCGCGCGTTCTACCAGAAAACCTACGGCGACCAGGCTATTGCATAAACAAAAGCCGGCTCAAAGCCGGCTATTCATTTTCCAACATTCCCACATAAGGCGGGTCAATTCCGACTCTCAATTTATGAGTGTACTGGCTTGCTTTAATCACACTCTTTACAGGGTAATCTTTGAAAGAATTCCAACGTAGCGTTTTAGTAAACCAAGCATAACGATTTCCTCCCTCATCAATCAAAATCACGCGACCTTCCGGATCTACGGCGTCGCCAGGTCTATCTCCATTAATCACGAAATACTTCCCGGGAGGAAAACCAAAGCAAACCATGTTAATCATGGCCAAATTGGATGAATTGCTTAACATTGCTTCCTCCAAAAGAAAATTGGCTCAAGTAGGATGTGCCCCACCCATTTGGTCGGGATTCCGACCGCCCACCTCACACATTATCACTCCAACAGCCCGGCGTGGTAGCCGGATAACTGGTATCTCCCGCCAGGCGTACGCGCCACTCGCCTGGTGTATTCAGGGCCGGTAACCCGATAACCCGCAGGCGATAATCTTTGGAGTGATAAAAATGGCTTTTGATCCGAACAAGAACATGATCACCGCCGCCTTTGTGCAGCAGTTCCATGATTCTTTCGAAATCGCATCGCAGCAGAAGGACTCGCGCCTGCAGGCTGCCGTAAACGATCGCGGGATGATTACCGGCGCGTCGTTCACCATCAACGATATGGGCACCATCGAAATGAACCCAATCACCGAGCGCTTCGGCGATACGGTGTGGGATCTTCCTGAAGCGGGTACCCGTAACGCACTGATGGCGGATTACGGCGTGTTCGTGCCGGTGGAGAAACGCGACCTGCGCAAACTGATCGCCGACCCGCAGGGGCCATATCTGCAGCTGACCCTGGCGGCCGCGAACCGCAAAAAGGACGACGTGATTTATCGCGCGTTGCTGGATACCGTCCTGCGCAAAACCTCGAACACTGGCGCCTATGCTCCTGTGGCGCTGCCGGCGTCTCAGAAGATTGTGGCCGGCGGTACCGGCATGACCAAGGCCAAGCTGATCGCCGCCAAGGCCATGTTTCGCCGCAACGAGTGTGACGAGCAGAACGGCGAAGAGCTGTTCATCACGTACAACGCCGACATGTTGACGCAGATCCTGAGCGACACCACCCTGACCAGCGCCGACTTTATGGCGGTGAAAATGCTGCAGGAAGGTGCGGTGTCTGGTAACTGGTTGGGCTTCAAGTGGTTGGCATACGAAAAACTGGACTCGGCCAGCGCTGGCGATCCGGCTGTCACCACCAAGACCGCCGCCGCCTGGTGCAAGTCCGCGGTGCATTTCGGTACCGGTGCAGAGTACAACACCGATATCGGCCCGCGCCGCGACAAGAACAACACCATTCAGATTTCTGTCGATGCGTCCTATGGCGCCGGCCGCGCAGCCGAAAACAAGGTTGTCGCGATCGACTTCACCGCTTAATGCCAGCGCTCCCTTGCCGGGGGTAACACCCCGGCCTTTTTTATCAGGTGATCTATGGCTAACAACTTCGCGATCAGCATCTGTTCAAATGCACTGCTTGCCCTCGGTGCGCACCCAATCAACAGTTTTGACGAGAACAACGAGCACGCCCGCCTTTGCTCAAATATTTATCCCACCGTTCGTAACGACCTGCTGCGAAAACATCCGTGGAATTGCGCAGTAAAGCGCGTTGTGCTCTCACCGAGCAGCACCGCACCGGCGTTCGGATTTTCGTTTCAGTTCCCGTTACCGGGTGACCTGCTGCGTATTCTTTCGGTGGGTGAAGCCTGGGACGATATCCCGTATCGAATCGAGGGTAAGAAGCTGCTGGCAAACCAGAGCGTGATCCGGCTGCGTTACATCTTCCGCAACGAGGATGAATCAACCTGGGACGCCGCGCTGGTGAACCTTGCCGAAGCCACTATGGCGGCAAAGCTTGCCTACGCTGTCACGGCCTCGGCCAGCCTGCGCGACAGCCTGACGCAAGAGGCGGCGTATTTGCTGCGCCAGGCCAAAGCCATTGATGGCCAGGAAGATCCGCCGGAAGAGCTGGGCGGCTATCCCACATACGAATCGAGGTTCTGACCGTGCGCGCTAACCTGATAAAAACCAATTTCACGGCAGGCGAGATTTCACCGCGCCTGATGGGCCGCGTTGATATTTCGCGGTACGCCAACGGCGCCAAGCAGATCGAAAACGCGGTTTGCGTGGTGCAGGGTGGGGTTATGCGTCGCCCTGGCACTCGCTTTGCAGCAGCGGCCAAATATGGCGACCGTAACGCACGGCTGATCCCTTACGTTTTCAACCGCTCTCAGGCGTACGTGCTGGAGTTTGGCGACGGCTACATGCGGATTTTCCAGAATGGCGCGCAGCTGGTAAACGACGACAACACTCCGTATGAAATCGCCAGCCCGTACAGCTCCGCCATGCTGCCGGCCGTGAATTACGTTCAGGGGGCTGACACCATGTTTCTGGTGCACCAGGGCGTTAAACCGCACCGACTGCAGCGACGCGGGCAACTTGATTGGGTGCTCGAGCCATGCCCGTTCATCGTTGAGCCGTTCGACGAAATCCGCGACACGCCGGAAAAGTGGTGCAAGCCGTCGGTAAAAGAGTTCGTTGGTTCAGAAATCACGCTAACACTGAGCGACGACGAGCCGCCAGAGGATGGAGACGGCGATCTTACTGGCGATGGCTGGGTGGCGGAGGATGTCGGCTCATACGTCCGCATTAACAGCGGGCTGGTGCTGATTAAAAGCGTGACCAGCGCGCAAAAAGCCGTGGGCGTTATCCGCACAGACCTCACCGCCACACAGGCAGCGTCGCCGGGTGCATGGACGCGCGAGGATACGGTATGGACGGACGAATTTGGTTACCCCGGCGCCGTGACGCTGTACCAACAGCGCCTCGTTCTGGCCGGATCGATACGGTACCCGCAAACCATCTGGTTCAGCGAAACCAGCGTTTATTTGTCGTTTGAGCTGGGTACTGACGACGACAAGGCGATCAGCTTTACGCTGTCGTCTGACCAACTCAACCCTATTGTGCACCTGGCACAGATGAACACGCTGATCGCTCTGACGTACGGCGGAGAATTCACGATCACCGCCGGCAACGATGCGGCGATCACCCCGACGAATATCTCGGTGAAAAACCCCAGCCCATACGGCTGCAACGGGATCTGCCCGGTGCGCGTGGGTACCGAAATCATGTTCGTGCAGCGCGCTGGCCGAAAACTTACGCCGTGGCCTATGACCCGGACAGCTTTGTTTCGTATTCGGCCAACGATATGACGGTGCTGGCGGAACACATCACCGCTGGCGGGGTGATCGATATGGCGTACCAGCAGCAACCTGATGCCTTTATCTGGCTGGTGCGCACCGATGGCGTGATGGTGACGATGGCAATCGACCGGGCGCAGGAGGTTATCGCCTGGTCACGGCAGATCACCGCCGGCGGCTTTGAATCGGTGGCATCTATTCCGTCAGACCGTAACGATGTGGTCTACGCGCTGGTGCGTCGGGAGATCGGCGGCCAGCAGGTTCGTTACGTCGAGGTGTTCGACTCCACGCTGTATACCGACGCCGCCGTAACCGGCAGCAGCGAGGCCGGCGCAACGACGTGGTCAGGGTTAAATCATCTCGAGGGGCAGACCGTCGATATTGTTGCTGACGGCTCAGTGATGCCTGTACAGGTGGTTTCCAGCGGTCAGATCACGCTGACAAGAAAAGCCTACCGCGTGGAAATCGGTCTGCACTTCGAGTCAACGATTCAAACGCTCACGCCAGAGGTGGGAACCACCGAGGGCACCACGCAGAGCGCCAAGAAGCGCACCAGCGAAGTGACGATGCGATTTCTTGAAACCACGGGCGCCGAGTGCAACGGGACGATCATCCCGTTCCGCACCTTCGGCCCCGCGATTCTCGATAAGCCAGCGCCTTTGTTCACCGGCGATCACTACTTTGGAAAATTGGGCTGGGAGAAAGGCGAGGACACGTTGCTTATCCAGCAGCGCCAGCCGCTGCCGTTCCACCTCCTGTCCATTATCACCACTTTCACCAGCAACGGGGGCTGACAATGATCCGCAACGCAACCGCCGGGGATATCCCGGCACTGATTGAACTTGGCGCCCGCATGTACCTTGAATCGCGCTACGCGGAAAACTCCCCATTCGACGAGCAGAAGTGCGCCGAACTGGCGCAGCACCTGATCGCCGCTCATGGCGGGTGCGTGCTGGTTGCCGAGCGCGATGGCCAGGTGATCGGCTGGCTGGCAGGCGGCATCGCCGAGCAGTGGTTTTCGCGCAAACTGGCGGCGTTCGAGTACGGGCTGTTTATAGCGCCGGAGCACCGCGGCGGATCTGCTGGCCCGCGCCTGGCTAAAACCTTTATTGCGTGGGCCGCTGACCATGGCGCCGCCGTTATCAATATGGGCATCACCACCGGCGTGCATGAAGAACGCACCGGGGCGATGTATGAACGTTTTGGCCTGTCGCGCACTGGCCTGTTGTATTCGAGGGAGATTTGATTATGTGCACAGGTGTGGAAATAGCCCTTGTCGCATCATCGGTGCTGGCTGCCGGCGGCGCTGCTGCAAGCGGTATTCAGCAGCAGAAAATGGCGAACTACCAGGCAGACCAGGCAAACGCCGACGCTGAGTCCGCACGCGCATCAGCGCGCGTACAAGCCGACAGGATACGCAAGGCAGGGCGTGAGCAGGCCGCACAGGCAAACGCGGCGCTGGCGGCGTCTGGCGTAGAAACTGGCGAGGGTACGGCGCTGCGTATCACTTCAGGCATCACTGGCGACGCAGAGCAGGACGCCTACACGACGATCCTGAACGGCATGAACACCGGCGCGCGGTACAACGCACAGGCGCAGGCCGACCGACTCAGCGGCCGCAATGCGGCGACGTCCGGATATATCAACGCGGGCAGCTCGCTGCTGTCTGCTGCCGGCGCCGGTTATTCGGGCTGGAAAAAGGCCAATCCAACAACCACGACGAATACCGGCACCGCGGCGTCGAATAACATGTTCTCGAATATGGGGGTACGCTGATGCGGATACCTACCGGAAATTTTGGCAATGTGGTGCCGGAGGCCCAGCGTACGCGCATTGACGTTGGGAACGTTGGTGCTCCTGCAAATGCATTGCAGCACCTAGCGACTGTCGGGATCGGTGTTGCCGAAGATCAGCAGCGACGAATTGCCCAGGATAACCAGAGCCAACTGCAGGCATCGGCTCTACAGCTTGATGATTTCAGCAACGGGCTGGTTAACGATCCTGACCATGGCTTACTGGCACAGCAGGGAACAAATGCGGAAGGTGCTACCAAAAATTACACTAGCCAGTACGAGGATTTTGCTAACAAGCTGGTCGCAGGGTTGCCAGAGGAAGTGCGTCCACAGTTCCAGCAAATGGCCATCGCAAAGCGCATTCAGCTCGAGCGCACGGGGTTAACCCATGAGATGAGCCAGCGCCGCCAGGTGGAGCAGGGTAATTTTGAGTCGACCATAGCGAACAGCTCCACGCGTGCCCAGAGCTATTGGGGTGACAACGTTAATTATCAGTTAGAGGTTGGTAGCGCGCAGCAGCAGATCGCTGAGTATGGTAAGGCTCACGGCTGGACGCCGGAACAAGTAACCGAACAACAAAATAATTACGTTAAAACAACCGCATATAAAACCATGGAAAATTTGGTTGCGTCGGATGCGGCAACTGCTGTTCGCCTGATGGGAGAGCCATCTGATGCCGGCGGCGCAATACGCTACAGCGGTACGAAGCAATTTGGCGGAACCCCAAATGATACTCAGGGCATGGTAGCGTCGGGAAATATTGATCTCTTGCATCGACCGACGGTTAAAAATTCAGATGGCACGATCAGCACCGTTCGCACGATTTCGATCGGTACCGATGAAGGCGAAGTGCTTATCCCAACGGTTAGTGATGATGGAAAAATTCTTTCCGATGATGAGGCGATTGCCGTTTATGAAAAAACAGGTAAACACCTTGGCATCTTCGACAATCCAGATGATGCAACGAAATACGCGGAGCGGCTGCATTCTGATCAGGAAAAGCTTTATGTAAAACCTAACAGCTCGCAGCCACTTGGCATTCGCAATAACAACCCCGGTAACCTGGTTAAAACTGCCAATACCTGGGACGGGGAAGTAAAAGGCGATGGTCGTTTTGCGTCGTTCGCCACACCGGAACACGGGCTGCGCGCGCTATGTAAAAATCTGCTGGCCTACAACAAACGCGGTTACACCACGGTTGAGCAAATTATCGGGCGGTGGGCGCCACCCAACGAAAACGACACTGCAGCCTACACGGCGGCGGTATCCAAGGCGCTCGGCGTACCGGCTGACAAACGTCTTGATTTGACCGATATCAACACGCTTACTGCGCTGTGCGCCAGCATCACCCAACACGAAAATGGCAGCAATCCCTATTCGCAAGAGCAGATCACCACCGGCGCTATGGCTGCGTTGGGTATGACCGCCTTGCCCCAGCCAGAAGGTGGAAATTTGCGTGCGGCTGGCGCAGCAACAGCGGTTACTCAGCTCGACCCGGTACAGCTGGCGCAACTGCGTAGCATGGCGCAAGGGCAGTTAAGCCAACAGCAGCGTGAATATCGTGCCGGGCTGGAAAGTGAGCTGAAAGACTTCAACGCCGTAGCCTACCAGGGCAAGAGCTATCCACGCGAGTTTAGCGAGGGCGAGTTTGTCCGCGCTTATGGATATGACGCCGGACAAAAAGAGTACGCCAGCTACCTCGATACGCGCCAACTTAGCCGCGACATTTCGGTTGTACAACAGCTATCTCCGGGCGGTCAGCAGGCGCTGCTTAACGCACGCGAGCCGGTACCCGGCGAAGGGTTCGCCGAATCGTCTAAGCGATACGAAACCTTGCAAAAAGCCGTGGCGTACGTGAACAAGGTACGTGAAGCCGATCCCATCCTTTATGCCGCCGGCCAGCAGCAGGTTAACCCGCTGGATATGCAATCCCCTGAGGCGTTCGGCAGCAGCCTGACAAACCGCGCCAGCGCCACCCCAGAGATCGCCCGGCACTACGGAACGCCGTTAACCGTATTTTCAAAGGCAGAAGCATCGCAGATTGGCGAGATGCTGCGTACAGCGCCGGCGTCGCAGTCAGTTGCCTACCTGGATGCGATGCGCCAGGGGTTAGGGACAGGCGCGCAGTATTCATCAGCGCTGCAGCAGGTTAGCAGTTACGCCCCATCCGCTGCTGTTGCGGGCGCGATTATGGGTAAGAGCGGTAATGTGATCGGTAAGTCCGGATGGATCTCAGACTCCATGGTAAACCCCGATGATGCGGCAAAAACAATCATCGAAGGGGCGAATGCTCGGGCTGGGATCACCACCAAAGTGAATGGGGTGGAGAACAAAACGAAAGGAATCGAGATACCGAAAGATTCCGATCTGCGCCCGGATTTCGTTGATGCAGTCGGGAATGCCTTTGCCGGAGATGCGGCCGGCGCGTCACAGGCCTATGAGGTGGCCAAGGACTACTACGCTGGGCTGATGGCCAAGAAGGGCGATGTTTCTGGCGAATATGACCGTGACGCATGGACTCAGGCAATCAACGTCGCGACGGGTGGCGTTTACGATTACAACGGGCAGGGAGAGGTTTTGCTACCGTGGGGAATGTCAGAGGGGCAATTTGATTCTGCCGTAGACACCGCGTGGCAATCCCAGATCGTTGATGCCGGCATCAAGGCGCCGCCTGGGCAATATGGGCTGCAAAGCTTTGGCGACAGCCAATACCTGATAAAGCTGGGCGCCGGCTACCTGCTAGGTAAGGACGGTAATCCGGTCGTGCTCCGCATCAACGCTGAGCGCGTTCGCCTCGGAAACGGAGGGATACCGCAGTGAGTTATTTCGGATTTAACCAGGCGCAGCAAAACAGGGAACTGGCGGCGGCAGCAGAAAACCCAATCGGCTCCGCCCGCTCTGATGCTGATTTTTTTGAAGGCGCATTCACTGCCCCTTTCAAGGGGCTTTACGCCGGGGTTACACAGGCCGATCAAGTTGCCTGGGCAGGCGTGGATGCTTTTGTTTCGCCGATCTCCCGGGCAGTCAATGACACATTTGGGGTAAACGACACTTCTGAAAGTTTCATCAAGAATCAGCGAAAGCTGGCGGAACAGCAGGTGCGGGCGTTAACGCCTGATGCCGGAACCACCGGTACCGCCGGGCAGGTGCTTTTCTCTCTGGCGGAGGTGGGTGGGCAGGCGGCGGCTGGCACGTTGTTGGGTGGGTTGCCTGGCGCCGCGGCAACAGTTGGCGGCCTGCAGGGCTTTTCAGATTACGAGAAGTCTCGCGCTGACGGTGTGGATTATGGCACCGCTGTAGAAAAAGCGCTGGTAACTGGAGGGACAGCGGCGCTTGGCGCAGTTCTTCCTATGTCTCTCGGCCTTCGTGCCGGTGGTGCAGTAGCTGAAGGTGTTGGCGCCGCTCTAACTTCCGGCGGTACAGCTGTAGGCGCTGCTGCCGGTACTGCTGCGCGGGCGGTACCTGACCTGCTTTATTCCGCAGGTACCAACGTCGCGATGGGCATGGCACAGAGGGGTTTATCAGCGGAGATCCTACGACGCGGTGGCTATGAGGATATGGCCCGCCAGTACGATGTTTTCGATAACCAGGCGTTGGCGGTCGACGCCGTGCTCGGCATAGCTTTCGGCGGGCTTGGTCGATTTATCAATAGCCGGGGCGAAAGCGTGGCGGTACGCAGCGCAGAGCCGGCAGAGATCGACGCGGCGCTGACTTCAAGCTCTCACCTCAACTATGAGGTTACGGCATCGCCTGGTGTTCCTGTAAGCGTCCTATCACGCAATGCGCATGCCCGCGCCATGGATAAAGCCATGACTGATGCGCTCGCTGGGCACCCGGTAGACGTCGGTTCATTGATGGATGGAGCCGAGTTTATTCAGCGCCGCCCGCGTGTCGATCTGGCATCGCAAGAGGTGCGTAAGGCGATGGGATTACCTGATGCCGTAATTCGCGATACTGACGCGGTTCGTTTCGACGATGTGGCCGGCGCCAATTACCTCGCCACACCGAAACCCAGAACGCGAGAGCAGATCCAGCAAGATGAAGTTGCGGGCGCTGAGCGCGCCATTCGCGGGGATGATTCCCGCGCAGCGGAGGCCGACACACTGGAGGCGCAGCGCGCCATTTCCGACAACCCGGATCTGCAGGTTCACGTCGTAAACCCAGATGACAGCACAACGATGGTAAGGGCAGCCGATCTGATGGCTGAGGCCGATCGCGATGTGGCCAATGCCCAACATGATGCAAATTTATTTGATGTGGCCGTGAGCTGCTTCCTGAGGAGATAATTTCATGAGAGACGAGTGCATTCAGGCGATCACTTCTGCATCACAGCGACCACTCACCGCCGCAGAAATAAAAGGGATTGAAGATCGCATCGTGAAAAATATGCGCAACCTCGCGCGTAACGATCCAGCCTCATGGCGCAGTCTTAGCGAAGCGGAACGCATGCAGCGCGCCGGGCAGATGGCGGCCGAAGAATTGCAGCGAGAGGCCTCACTGAAAAAGCGGCGTGTAGCCTTAACCATTGCCGCGCGCCAGCGCCTTGATAACTACATCAACAGCTACCAGGGCAAGGATGGAAAGCTAGAGGCGCTAAACCGCACTATAGCTTTTCATGCGGACGGCAAGGCTAATTTTCTTTCCGTTGAGTCGAGAACCAAGGCGACCCGCGATTATGCTCTGAGCCAGTTGGAGGAGCTTTTCGAAGCTATCGATCCGCGCTTCTTCCAGCTGTTTGAGGACAATCAAGGTGTGCGCGATCTGGTCTACGAGATGCGTGGGCAGGAAACTGGAAATCAGCGGGCGAAAAAAGGCGCCGAAGCGTGGCGCCGCGTCGCAGAACTGCTGCGCCAGCGCTTCAACGATGCCGGCGGCGATGTAGGGTTCCTGGAGGATTGGGGGCTGCCGCAGCATCATTCCATGGAGAAGGTGGGAAAAGCATCACAGGATGAATGGGTGGGCTTTGTCGTTGGGAAACTCGACCGCAACAAATATGTGAAAGAAAACGGCGAGATGATGAATGATGCGGAACTTGCCGCGTTCCTGGGCAACGCCTACAAAACTATCGCTACTGGAGGCATGAACAAGCTGGGCGACAGCGGGCTGCGGGTTTCCGGCGCCCGGGCAAATCGCGGGAGTGCTGAACGGCAGATTCATTTTCGTGATGCCGAAACCTACCTCGAATACCAGCAGCACTTTGGCGAAAAATCGATGTGGGACATTTTGGTAAATCACATTGATGGCGTGAGCAAGGATATCGCGCTGGTGGAAACCTACGGGCCTAACCCTGATCACGTATTCCGGTCTCTGTTGGATCAACTGACCAGCGAGACAGCAAAGGCAAACCCGCAGCGGTCAGGGCGTATTAATCGCCTGCGTAACAGTACCGAGAGCCTTTACAATTTTGTTGCCGGAAAAACGCAACCCATCGCGAACCCACATATTGCGCGCTGGTCGGATAACGTCCGAAACTGGCTTGTTGCAACACGGCTCGGTTCGGCGCTGATCTCTTCACTTTCGGATAATGGCACGATGTACCTTACCGCCAAAGTGAACAATCTGCCCATGGCGCAGCTGTTGCGTAACCAGTTGGCAGCCATGAATCCGGCGAACAAAGAAGAGCTACGGCTTGCGCGCGGCGCCGGCCTATCGATGGAAACGCTGATCGGCAGCGTGAACCGCTGGGCGACCGACAACATGGGCCCGTCGGCGTCACGCTGGACGGCCAACGCGGTTATGCGCGCTAGCGGCTTGTCTGCCTGGTCGGATGCCCATAAACGCGCCTATGGCGTCACCATGATGGGCGGCGTGGGTAATCTGGTGCGTCAGCATGGAAGCCTTGGGAAAATTGCTGCTGATGATGGCCGGATCCTCAAAAGCAAAGGGATTACAGAACACGACTGGAGCATTTGGCGCCTGGCCGAACAAGAGGATTGGGGGAACGGTAATACAACCATGCTCACCCCGGAAAGCATCATGCGTATTCCGAATGAAAAACTCGAGGCATTTGGTAACCCGGAGCGCGTGAAGTTTGAGGCGATGCGCAAACTGCTAGCCGCCGTTTCCGAAGAGGTTGATATGGCGGTGATCTCGCCCGGCGCGCGTGACCGAATGATCGCTGGCGCTGGTATGCAAAGAGGGGAGTGGAAAGGAGAATTGGTGAGAAGCTTTTTCTTGTTCAAATCATTCCCAATCTCGGTGATGATGCGGCATTGGTCGCGCGCGATGGGAATGCCATCAGCCGGCGGCCGGGCTGCATACCTCGCGACGTTTCTGGCCAGCACAACGATCTTGGGTGCAATGTCTCAGCAAATCAGCGATATGATCGCAGGTAAAAATCCCCGCGAAGCTTTTGGCGAAAAGGCACCACAATTTTGGTTTAACGCGCTGCTTAAAGGTGGTGGTTTGGGGCTGTATGGGGATTTTCTGCTATCTGACCACACGCGATATGGATCCGGTGCGCTGGCCTCCATGCTCGGTCCGGTGGCTGGATTGGTTGATGATGCGATCAAGTTGGCGCAGGGCGTGCCGCTAAATGCCGTCGAAGGAAAGCCAGAGCAGACAGGTGGTGATACCGTGAAGTTTGTGAAAGGTCTAATCCCTGGACAAAACCTGTGGTACACAAAAGCCGTTTTGGATCATATGATATTCAACCAAATGCAAGAGTATTTCTCTCCTGGCTATTTGCGCAGGATGGAGAAACGCTCACGCAAAGAGTTCAATCAAACCTACTGGTGGCGACCTCAGGATAGGCTGCCTCAGTAATGGGGGTACCTTGATTACGCTGATTGTTATATTCGCTGTATCTGGCGTTCTACTTGCTGTGGATCGCTTTAAATACATACTGAACGATCAGGCCAAAGCGTTGTGTTGGTTTGTGTTCATAATACACGCGATATTGCTAGTCGGGAGCATTGCGACTGGAAAACTGATGTATTTTTCTCCTGACTAATATCATAGCCCGCTGCGTGCGGGCTAATTTTTATCTTCCCTTATGCTTATCCCAACAAGTTTTACACCACGCCATTAAACCATCTGCATTTGAGTTATTTGGGTAGAAACTAGTTCTTTTCCGACGAACCTTACACATAGGGCACCATTTCATGTGCTTGGTGTTCTTTTCGCCCTTAAGACAATCTGTGCACCATATTGTTAAACCGTCGGGATGTTTGCTAGATTTGCTGAATTTATTATACGGTAAGTTTATTCTACATCTTGTACACTGCTTCTTATCTTCGGAAATGCTGGAAGCTTTGCCTCGTTCTGTCGTAAACCTATCAGTATTACTGGGAATTTCTTTTGGCTTATTGACCAGTACTGGTTGAACCTCAATCACGGGTTTTTCATCTGCGACAATTTTTTTCTGTGTTTCTATGCTGGCCTTCTGCTTGTAGTAATCATTAATAGCTTGCAGGTCATATTCTGTTTTGTCGGTTACACTTGCAGCCCCAGGCTTGTGGTACTGAGTGGAAGTACTATCCATAACCTGTGTGCGCTGTACGCGGATCTCCCCATCGTCGGTTTTTATTGTTCTGTTGTGGGTGACAACGGTTCTGTCTGAGACTTTGGTGCGGTTCTGGCTGATAATAAAAATTATTACTGCCACGACGCCAACCACGATAAAAAAAATTTCCATACTGCTTCCTAGCTAGTTTAGTCGTTCTTATAAATGTAATTGTTCTTGACTAGGCAATCAATCAATAGTCAGGAAACCGACCAACCACTCGCCACATCATAGCCCCATGACAACCATGGGGCTTTTTTATGCACAACGATTACAGAACCCGCCTGACCGCGCTGAGCGACAAGTTAACCGACGTCGTGCTGGAGGAAGCCGATCCGGATACCTGGCCGGGCGCCGACAAACCACTCGACAAACACACGAAGCAGGAGCGCGGCGATCGCTACTGGTGCAAGAAGAACGCGGCGGCGTCGCTCACGCTTCTGGTGAAGGTACATTCGCTGATCGGCATGCACACGCGCGGCGGAACACCGAAAGACGGCGACGAGCCGGACGACGAGGCGTTTCGCCTTGGGCAGCAGGTATCCGCCGCTGAGCGCGCGGCGCAGGAAGTTATTGAACGCCTACAGCAGCGGAAAAAATGATCTCGTTCGTCGCCTTTTTCATCATGTGGGCTGAGCGGATGGGGTGGGATGTTCCCGACTGCCATTACCGCGCCTGTCACTGGCTCGAGCACCGCGGCGATCTGGCGGTGCTTCGCTGTTTCCGTGGCTTCGGTAAATCCACCATTCTGGCGGTGTATAACGCCTGGCGTTATTACCAGAATCGCCAGTACCGGATCCTGCACCAATCAGAGGCCGACGGCACGGCGTACAAGACCAGCCGCGACACGCAGAACGTGCTGCGCAATCACCCGCTGACGCGCGGCATGCTGCCGGACGGGCAGGGAACCGTTGAGCAATGGTGGGTTAACGGATCGCTGGATATGCGTAATGGCAGCATGTACGCAAAAGGCATCCTGTCGAACGTCACCTCGGCCCGCGCCGACGAGTGCCAAAACGATGACGTCGAAGTCCCACGAAACATCCAGACGCCGGAGGCGCGCGAGAAACTGCGCTACCGGCTCGGCGAACAAACTCACATCCTTGTGCCCGGCGGCCGCAAGTTGTTCATCGGTACGCCGCACACCCACGACAGCCTATACGATGAGGTCGAAGCCATGGGCGCCGACTGCCTGACGATCAAGCTTTTCGAGAAAGAGCACCGTATCGATGAAAAACAGGCGACGGCGCGAAGCTACGCGCTGCCGTTCCGGCCGGAATACGTCTTTGTCGGCATCCATATCGGCGCGCGCCTGCTCGCCGAGGGCGTCGACTATCAGCTGACAACTGCCGGGATCACCTTCGCTGAGCCACCGGGAACGACGGTCGACTGCTACGCCGAATGTGCATGGCCAGAACGGTTTACGCCGGCCGAGATGGAGAAGCGCCGGCAGGAAACGCGCACGGTAAACGAATGGGATAGCCAGTACCAGTTGCACAGCAAACCGATCGGCGAATCCCGCCTCGACCCTGAACGCATCCGCGAGTACAACGTGCAGCCGGAAATCCGGTACGCGAACCGTACCGCGTCGATGTGGCTTGGCAGCCAGCAGATTGTCGGCGCTGTCGCCTGGTGGGACGTGGCCACCGGCAAAGCGAAATCGGACGCCAGCGCCTTTTCGCTGGTGCTGACCGACGCACGCGGGCACCTGTACTGGCATGTGTGCCAGGAGCTGATCGGCGATCTGGCCGAGTTCGACGAGCGCGACAAAATTACCGGCGGCCAGGTGGTACAGATCCGCGAGCTGGTGATCCGGTACCAGATACCGCAGGTTGTGGTTGAAGTAAACGGGCCCGGTAGCTTCGCCGGCAAGCTGCTCCGCCAGGCGCTGAAAGGTACCGGCTGCGGCGTCCGTGAGGAGTTCACCATAACCAACAAGCAAAAACGCATCCTCGATGCGTTTGAGGCGCCTCTGTCGTCCCGTTTCCTGTGGGCGCATAGCGACGTGCTAGACGGGCCGGCCTACGATCAAATGCGAGATTTCAACCCGGCGGTAACCAACCAGCCGGACGACTTTATCGATTCTGGGGCGGGTGCTATCAGCGAGACGCCGGTGCGCATCGGAAAATTGGTCGGGAAACCGACCGCTCAGGGGCGGGAAGATTGGCAGCCATCAGATGGCGATCACGAGGTCGCCGTGGACTACTAAGAGGCTTCCCCCGATGGCGGTTCCAATCCAAACCCCTTACAACATCTACACCGCCAACGGCGTAACTACGGTATTCCCGTATGAGTTTTTAATTCTGGATGCAGGTGATTTAACAGTTTCCATAAATGGCGAGCCCGTTACTTCGGGCTTTAGCATTACCGGCGTTGGCACAACGAACGGCGGCGATGTGATTTTCCTGACGCCGCCAGCTGCTGGCGTAACAGTGATGAATCTTCGCGAAATTCCGGCTACGCGTCTGCAAAACTATCAGAACAACGGTGATCTGCTCGCGGCCACCGTCAACAACGATTTTGATCGGTTGTGGCTGGCAATCCAGCAATCCTACCTGTATCTCGGTTTGTGCCTGCAGCGCCCGCTGCTCGGTGGCCCATTCAATGCCCACGGCTATCGCATCGAGAATTTAGCCGATCCTGTAAATCAGCAAGACGCTGCGACAAAAAATTATGTGCTGGTAAAAATTGCTGAGTCAGACGCCGCCGGGGCGGATGCCTTGGCGCGTGAACGCGCCGAGCGTATCGCTTCTGATATCGACATCCGTACTGAAACCGGTGTCGCTTTAGGGAAAACTGTCAGGTTCCCGTACGCGCAGCCAATCTTGACTGGAGATACGGCAAACAAGGTTTTCGTTACTGACTCGCAGGGGTTGGTAAAGCTGGTCGATCTTGACGACGCGACGCGCACCGACTTGGCCGCCGATCTTGCTTCACGCGGCAATCCAGGTGGCGCCGGTATGATAGGGCACAAGGGCACAACGCTTGCCGAGATCCTCAATCTGATTTCGTCGGTTACCGTTGAGCCTATCACTGACGCGGGGATGTACTGTGCCTGGCCCCAGGGGAAGGTATTCAGCCACAAAAACAAGGCGTACTGCCTCTATAACGTCGGTGATACCCACAGCAACGCCTCGTTGAGCGTCTACCAGCAAATTTCTGAAAACGGCACCGAGTGGTCGCGGCCGGCGCCGAGGCTCTCGAACTCTGACGCAACGACTTGGCCGCAGGGTGTATCGGCATGGGGGGCCGGATCTGACGGCGTAAATATTTGGATGGCCGCTCGCTTCCGACGCGTTTCAGACGAATCACAAAGCAAGTGCGTAATTTACAAAAGCGCCAATGATGGCTCGGTCTATACGCCGGTTCTTGACCCGGTACCTCTGTATGATTCCACCGGTAAAGCACCCGTTCTCATGCACTCTTTTGCCTTGCTTCCCAACGGGAATATTGCGTTCGGATACCATTTCTACGATGGCGAAGTAGGGATCGTTCAGTTTAATCCCAACAACCTAGCCGAAATGACAAAGTCCGTCATTTTCACCGCCGAGGAAATGAACAACACGCCAATGCTTGTTGAGCCAACTATGCAGGTTTACGGTTCGCGAGTTGTTGGGTTTCTGCGAACCCAAAGCAATGCAACACGCCCGGCCGTCATGTGGTACAGCGATGACAGTTGCCAGACGTTTCAGATTCGTGAGATCGACGGCGTGCCAAACCAATCTCCGGTGTCGATTACGTCATATAACGGCAAGACCTATGTTTTCTACTGCGGCAGATATCGCGATGGGAACTCAAGCAATGCCTTAACAAATAGCCCGGTGTTGACGATGCGTGTCGGCAATGATGACGATGCGCTAAATCTGCTCTGGGAAAACTTCGTTGAAATCCCCATTGCAGCAGTACCGAGCATTTACAACGATGTTGGCGCATCAGCCACTGGTGTTCAGGATGTTTGCGTGCGCGGCAGCAAGTTGGTTGTCTGCCTTTCGGTAAATATTGGAAGCAACGTTGACCAATCGGATGTTTGCGCGGTGTCTATTGATCTAGGTGCCCCTAGGCAAAACAAATTCTTCCTCAGCGAGGGGGAATTTAAAAAGCCTCGAGCTACTGACTACCCATCTAACTATCGGTTTGGCAGCGTAAATATCGTCAGCCTAGGCAATACCTCCGCGACACTGCGAATGAATGGACAGGTCATTGTTCAAGATCTAACGGATGCAGTGAGATTTGGCTCAACTGTTGCCGGCGGCAGTAAATCGCACGTGTTCAATAACGGACAGGCACCGGCATACATCGATGTCGCGGCAAGCAGCACTAACGTGAGCATTTCAGCCTACTCGGGATACGCACGGCTGCGCGCCGGTCGCGGTCCGGAGGGTTACGCTTCTATTCAACTCGACCGAGATACGAAAGCGGTCACCGTCAGCAACCCCAATAACGTCGGCGGTTTCGGTCTAACACCCGAAGGCTACATCGCACTTTCATGCAACTGGCAGCACCCGATGGTGCTCGACGGCGGGTCCGGCGGGAAAATTTATCTCTGGGTTTCCGGCACAAACAACATCATGAAGCACAGCATGACGCCGCCGACTTCAGATAACGATGGTGAGTTTTTGGTACCGAATAAAACAACCACTGTTGCGGGGTTAGGAACAGGTACTGATACCGCTCGCTATGCATACGCTACGAATGGCCGCAAGGTTGGTGAGTCTGGCGGAGCTGGGACCGGCGTTCCCGTTTATTGGGACGGTTCAGTTTGGCGCGTGTATTACGACAACTCGATCGTAGCGGCTTAATCAACGCCGCCGACAGCGGCGGAGGTGGAGCATGAAAATGAACGACCAACAACCCGTAAACATCGTGACGCAATTCTTTGCCTGGTTGGCCGCGATTGCGTCCGCAGCCGGGATAACGACACAAGACCTAATCTACATCGCGTTTGGTGCAATCGGTGTACTGGTATCCGTGCTGTCCTTCGTGCTGGGGCGCATAGACGCAAGGGCTAAACGCAAACAGGAGGAGCGCAGAACAGCGCTCTATGAAGGGTATTTGGAGCGTCGCAGCGGAAGAGCTGGGGTGTCTATAGATGAGGCGGATCAGTACACGCCTTTGCCGGGCGGGGAGAGTGAAATGTGAGTGCAATCAAAAAGGGAGGCGCCGCCGGTGCAATCTGTTCTGTCGTGGTAATCATCGGCCTGGTGCTATCGAACGGTGAGGTAAAAACCAGCCGCGCCGGACTGGAGCTGATCGGCAACGCCGAGGGCTGCAGCCGCGACCCGTACAAATGCCCCGCTGATGTGTGGACTGATGGCATAGGCAATACGCACGGCGTTAAACAAGGCGTGCGCAAGACAGATCAGCAGATCGCCGCCGACTGGCAAAAGAACATCCTGGCGGCTGAGCGGTGCGTTACCAACTATGCCGCCGGCGACAAGCTGCAGCAGGGTACCTTCGATGCGGCGGTGAGCATCACGTTTAATGCCGGTTGCGCGACGATGCAGAAATCGACGATGTTCAGGCTGTTCCGCCAGGGGGAAACTGTGGCCGCTTGCGATCAATTCCCTCGTTGGGTGTATGCCGGCGGCGTAAAGCTCAACGGCCTGGTGGTCCGCCGTGACAAGGAGCGCGCGCTATGTCTGGCAAAATAACATCTACGGTGGTGATCCTGCTGGCGCTGGCGGCTGTTGTCGGCGCTGGCGCCTGGCTGGCCGCGCGGCACTACCAACCAACGATTGACCGCCTCAACGAGGCGCTGACGCAATGCCGCGATACCGGCAGGCAACAGACATCTACGATCGCCAGCCAGAACGCTGGCATTGAGGCGCAGCGACGCGCTGATATTGAGCGAGAAGCCAAGGCAAAGGTAGCGCAGGAAAAAGCCCGCAGTGAGGCGCAGGGAGACTATGAGAGAGCAAACGAGGTTATGGCAGAGCGAACCACAGGCGATGTGTGCGCGGCGGCGTCTGCTGCGTTTGACGCAGAGCTGCGCCGGGAGCGTGCCAAATGAAAAAGCTGATCGTAGTTTCTGTTCTGGCACTGGCAAGCTGCTCAAGAACTCCGCCGGCGCCATCATATGTCGAGGTTAAAGTTCCGATCTCGGTGCCGTGCAAAACCGCAGACGTTGCGCGCCCGGCGTTCGCTGTTGACCAGTTGCCGATTGGTGCACCTATCGACATGCAGATGCGGGCATTGCGTGCTGAACGCCATCAGCGCATCGGCTATGAGCTTGAACTGCTGGCGGCGAACGAAGCCTGCAAATAATTTTCTTTCCTGCGACATCATAGCCATAGCGCCAGTATACGACTCGGCGCTTTTCTATCTCTCCCATGAATGATTACACTGTATGTGTATACAGTATTTTGTTGTGAGGTAAACACCATGGGAATGATGCCAAAATTTGCCAGCCCGGCAGCAGACTACGTTGAGCGCCGCTTGAGCCTTGATGAGATCTGCATTTCAAAACCGAGTGCCACTTATCTGCTACGCGCCGCCGGCCAGGCGCTGGCGGTCGGTATTCATGCTGACGCGCTGCTGGTTGTCGATTCGTCGGCGACGCCGGTGCACGGTAGCATTATCGTTGCTGCTGAGGAGGGTGTGCATGTGCTGCGGCGCCTGCGCCTCTATCCGTATCGCGCGCTCGAGTTTCTCGATGGATCTGGCCGCGAAACTGAACTCGGCAACGAGGATTCGGAAGAAGGGATCGAGGTGTTCGGCGTGGTGATGTACTGCGTGAATGATATGCGGTCGTGCGAGTGGGATGATCTGCCGGTTATTTGATGAATGGTCACTTTTTCATCTTGGGGTGTATTGCAGCATGAAGGGTGTATTCAATAAGGGATTAAAGGTAACTTGGCGTCCGCCGGTTATGCATGTAATTGTTCGGAAGATGGGGTTTTGTCATGCTCTAACTAGATGATTTCTAAATGCACAGTTATTAATCCATGTTCCGAATTTTTAAATAACCCATTGTTTTTAAGAATGTTAACGCTGAATTTAAAATCCCTCGGCTTATGGCTGTGCGGGTTCAAGTCCCGCCCCGGGTACCAGGGAACGAAAATACCGAATAATCAAAGCAATAAGTAGTAATGTCGTAGACCGCCGAGAGGCGGTTTTTTTGTTTCTGTCATTCGCATCACACCTGCATTCCTCCCTGTCTTGTCATGCCTTATACCCATGGATTGTCATCCTGCTTGCAGGGAGCCCCGCAGGGCTCCAAAGTACAACTCATAAGAAACCGAACGCCGCAGCGAGGATCCAGCCGAAGACGCAGGAGACGCTGACGCCGATCAGGCCGGGCAGAATAAAGCTGTGGTTGATCACGAAGCGGCCGATGCGGGTGGTGCCGGAGCGATCGAACTGGATTGCCGCCAGATCGCTGGGGTAGGTTGGCAGAATGTAATAACCGTAACAGGCCGGCGCCGAAGCGACGATATAGGCAGGGTTAACCCCGATCGCCAGCGCCACCGGCACCAGCGCCGCCAGTGCGGCGGCCTGCGAGTTGACGAATTTCGACACCAGCAGCAGGATCAGCGCATAGGCCCAAGGGTACTCTTTCACCAACACACCCAGTGTGGCCTCGATCTGCGCCAGGTGCGCGCCGAACATGGTTTCCGCCATCCAGGCAACACCATACACCGCCACGATGGCGATCATGCCGGAACGGAATACCTCGTTTTTAGAGATAGACGCCGGGTTGGTGCGGGTGATGATAACGATCAACGCCCCGGCCATCAGCATGCACATCTGGATCACCAGAACCATGGAAAGTGGCTTGCCGCCGAAGCTGGGCCGCAGGCCGGAAAAGGCTCCCAGCACCGCCACCAGGGCGATGGTGGCGAGGAAAATCCACATGGCGATCCAGTTGCTGCGCGGCAATACCCGGTCCAGCAGGGTAGCGGCGTCGCCGTAGACGTAGCGATGGTTTTCCGGCACCGAGATGAACTTCTGGAACTCCGGGTCTTTGTCCAGGTCTTTGCCGCGGAACCAGCTGAAGATGCCGATCGCCAGAATGCCGCACAGCGTCGAAGGGATGGTGATAGACAGCAGATCGAGGAATTCCAGATGGCGGCCATTGAAGGTGTAGCTGCTGAGCATCGCCACCAGTGACACCACCGCCACCGACACCGGGCTGGCGATAATGCCCATCTGCGCGCCGATCGAACTGGCCGCCATCGGCCGTTCCGGGCGGATATTGTTTTTGATCGCCACGTCATAGATGATCGGCAAGATGGTGTACACCACATGGCCGGTGCCGCACAGGATAGTGAGAATGCAGGTGACGAAGGGGGCGATGATCGAGACATAACGCGGGTTGCGCCGCAGCATCCGCTCGGCGATCTGCAGCATGACGTCCAACCCGCCTGAAGCCTGCAGGGTGGCGGAGGCCGCCACCACCGCGATGATCACCAGCATCACGTCTACCGGCGGTTTGCCGGGCTGCAGGTGAAAGCCAAACACCAGGATCATCAAACCGATGCCGCCCAGTAACCCCAGCGCAATGCCGCCCTTACGCGCCCCATACAGCAGGCATGCCAATATAACCGCTAATTGCAGAAAGAAATCCATGATAGATACGCCTTAAAATGTTGAACTTAACTGCGTTCAGTTTCCGGCGGTGTTTACAGTAGAAAGTTGTTTTAAATCTAAAGGCTCTTAAAAATTGTGGTTATTGACTCTAAAGAGTGATGATGGTCACGTTCAGAGAATCTGAAGAGCAGGCGGCTGACGACATCAGCACGAAAAAACAAGCCAAGAGGTCAGACCTCTCCTATATAACCGGTTTGCCACCAGAGGAGAGAGCAATGGATCCGACAAAAATGACCGGGCTGGCGTTATTACAGGCTGCGATGGCTGGCAAGATCCCGCCGGCCTCGATCGCTGAAACCGTGCCCATGAAACCGGTCGCGGTGGAAGAGGGGTATATCCGCATCGCGGCGCGGGCCGACGGGCGCCATCTGAATCCACTGGGGGGCGTACATGGCGGTTTCGCCGCCACGGTTTTGGACTCGGTGACCGGTTGCGCGGTGCACAGTACGCTGGGCGCGGGGATTGGCTATGGCACCGTCGATCTGCAGGTTAAAATGTTGCGCCCTGTGCCTAAGGAAACTGATCTGATCGCCGAGGGGCGTCTGGTCTATGCGGCGAAGAACGTCGCTTTCGCTGAAGGCACGCTCAAAACGGCGGAAGGGAAGCTGCTGGCTTCAGCAACCGCCACTTGTTTTATTATTCGCCCCGCCGAACAAGCACCGCAATAACCTGCTCTTTATCGGGCTTCGGGCTATCAACCCGGAGCCTGATGCATTTATCTTTGGCTGCATACCTTGCTGCGCTACGATGGCAGGCGCGATACGCCATTGTGGTCTAGTATTCTTGGGTGAAAATTTATCGGGGTGATTATGCAGCCGTATAAAGAGGTTGAGTTTGATCATGAGCTTTGTCTGGCGATCGGCAAAGCCGTATTAGACGTGGTGGCGCAGGGGGAAGAAACCAGCGCTCCGGCGGTGATGAACGCGATTGAGCGGTCGGTGGAGCAGGGGCTGGATGATGACGAAACCGCCATCGCCGACGACGCCCTGGATTTGATGGCTCGTCTCATCCACGGCTTCAGATTCATTAATCTCGCGGGTGAAGAGGATACTTCCCATGCATTGGTTGAATTTCAAGCGCTACAAGAGTGACGTTGCCAAACAGGCTGTGCCGCCGCATTTGAATGCGGCTGAGTTTGCGCGGCATTACGCTGACAAGCCGCAAGCCGATACGGAAGAGTACCTTTCGTTGAGCGGGGAGATGTGCTGGGATGCGGTGGTGCTTTGCGCTCATCGTTCAGGCGCGCTCAGCAAGGCGAAATACAAGCAGCTGTGGCTGACGGTGTTCGATAAGCAATACAAACATTTCGTCAGCCCTGATGATACCGAGATCCGCACCATGGCGGATATGCTGCGCGCGCCGCAGGGATGTTTTATCGGTATATTTTCCATGCGCGACGCGGCGGCGCCCCGTTTGCTGCATGCCATGATCGGCACCGGCGCGGGATTTGCCGCGGGCAATAAAAATCTTTGCATCGGCGTGGGGGGCGCGGTCGGTTGGGAAAATCTCAATCTGGCGCGCGATCTGCGCTGGCAGCCGGAAGGCGGTTTTTTACGCCAAGGCGACAACGAAGTGCTGCGCATTTTTTATCGGCCTTTCCCCGCCTGAACCACCGGTCCGCAGGCTTTTTAGGATAAAAAACCGCCGTCCGGCGGTTTTTTTTGCTTACTTAAACCCGCCGTTGCGCATGAACTCAAGACCGGCGGTGGTGATCCGCGTTTGATGCGGATCGATATCATAGTTGTTCTCGTCGATGTCGCTCATCACGTAGGCTTGTATCAGCCCCTTGGTTTTGAGATAGGCGAAGGGATCGGCGAAGGCGTGCGGGCTGGTGGCGTCCTGCTTCCACAGTTCGTAGGTTTTTTCATCCAGCGTGCCGGGGTGATTGGCGGCCAGCCGGGTCAGGATCTGATTGTAGAACTCATAGTCGGTCATGATGCCGTCCTCTTTATCGCGAGCGACAGTCTCGGAAAATAGCGTAACGTCTATCAATCATAGCCGAAGTTTTCCACCGCCTGCGGCGGCGTCGGGTTAGCCGCGTTGGCTTTCAATCCAGTGAAACAGACGTGAAATGCTGCAGGTGATATCGCCAATGTTGAAGAGCGCGCCGAGCCACAGGGTCAGCATCACCAGGATGCCGATGATGATGGGAAGGTCCATTTTGCTCATGATTATGTTCTTCATCAATAAAGAGTGTGCGGCAAAGCGTACCACCAATCCTGATTGTCATAAAAATGCGCTGCGCATTATTTCTTTTGAAATCAAAGTAAAAAAGCCACCCAAACGGGTGGCTTTTGTCTTTCAGCGGCGATCAGTCCAGCTTGGGGTGCTGGTCTATCAGGATCTGCTTTTTCTTTTCCAGCTCGGCGATCTGCGCGTTGATGTCCTCGACTTTCTGTTCGATATTGTCGTAGGTCTCCTGCAGCAGTTCTTTCGCTTCGGTACGGTCAGAAGCGGCCGGCGTCGCTCCGCGCAGCGGCTTGTTGGCGGTCTCTTTCATGTACAGACCGGTGATAAGACCGATCACCGCCACAACCATCAGGTAGTAGGCCGGCATGTACAGGTTGCCGGTCGCTTCGACCAGCCAGGCAGCGGCGGTCGGTGTTGCACCGGCGATCAGTACCGAAATGTTGAACGAAATCGCCAGCGCGCTGTAGCGAATGTGCGTCGGGAACATTGCCGGCAGAATCGAGGCCATCACCCCGGTGAAGGAGTTGAGCAGCACCGCCAGCACCAGCAGACCGACGAAGATCAGGCCGATGACGTTGCTGTTGATCAAAATGAAGCACGGGATCGCCAGCGCCAACAGGCCGATGCTGCCGCCGATGATGAACGGCTTACGGCCGATACGGTCGCTGGTCAGGCCGATCACCGGCTGCACGAACAGCATGCCGATCATGATGGCGATGATGATCAGAACGCCGTGATCCTCCGAGTAGTGCAGGTTATGCGACAGGTAACTCGGCATGTAGGTCAACAGCATGTAATAGGTCACGTTGGTGGAAATCACGATACCGACGCACACCAGCAAACTTTTCCAGTGTTTGGCCGCGATCTCTTTGAACGAGGTTTTCGGCGGATTTTCGATGGCGTTGCGATCCTCTTTCTCCATCTTATCCACGTGCTGCTGGAACGCCGGGGTTTCTTCCAGCGCATGGCGCAAATAGAGACCGATCAGGCCCAGCGGTGCGGCGATGAAGAACGGAATGCGCCAGCCCCAGTCGAGGAAGTTAGCTTCGCCGACGATGCTGGAGATCAGCACCACAACGCCTGCACCCATCACAAAGCCGGCAATGGAGCCGAAATCCAGCCAGCTCCCCATAAAGCCGCGTTTGCGGTCCGGCGAGTATTCGGCGACGAAGATCGCCGCGCCGGAATATTCACCGCCGACGGAGAAGCCCTGCGCCAGTTTGGCCAGCAGCAGCAGGATCGGGGCCCAGATGCCGATCGACGCATAGGACGGGATCAGGCCGATACAGAAGGTGCTGACCGCCATGATGATAATGGTGACCGAGAGGACTTTTTGCCGGCCGAACTTGTCGCCCATGGCGCCGAAGAACAGGCCGCCGAGCGGACGCACCAGGAAGGGCACGGAGAAGGTCGCCAGCGCGGCGATCATTTGTACGCCGGGCGAGGCGCCGGGGAAGAAGACCTGGCCAAGTGCGTAGGCGACAAAGCCGTATACGCCGAAGTCGAACCACTCCATCGCATTGCCCAGGGCCGCTGCGGTGATCGCCTTCTTGAGTTTGCTGTCATCGATGATGGTGATGTCGTTAATGTGCATCGGTTTATGTCGTTTTTTTCTTAACTTCATATAATCATCCCTTAATGAATTATTCGTTGTTCGTGAAAGCGTAATCTCCGTTCACTGTTGTTTTCGAGTTATCAAATAGGCTAATCGAATCGCGGTTCAAGACGATTCATTATCCACATTTAAGTTGGGATGTGGATCACAAAATACCGTCATTTATGCCAAGGTTATGTCATTTAGGTGACTAATTATTTTGCATCTATAGCTTAACGTTATATCTTGCGGCGATCAAATCCAGCAGTTTAACTTAAGTATTTGCACCGATTTGGTGCGAGAATGGTCTAATAAATGTGCGATTTGACGATTTTTCGTCTAATTGGTGATGTTTCAAGTATAGAGAGTGCGGGAGATAAAACCGGAAAAATTGATGTGTTCGCCGCTAAAAAAACGCCTGACCCACTGGCCAGGCAGTTTGGATTAGGGCGCCGACGAACCGCCGAACTCCAGATAGATTTTCGCCAGATTCTGGTACTGCGCGAAGCGGTTTTCGTCCACTGCCAGTTCCGCCTGACGGCGTTGCTCCTGCGCGTTTAACCAGTCGGTTATGGTGACGGCGCCCTGCCGGTAACGCACTTCGTTCAGCCGTTCCGATTTGCGCGCCAGCGCCAGCGAGGCCTGCAGCTGTGTCTCTTGCGCCAGCAGTTGCGCGCGCAGCGACAGGGCGTTGTTCACATCGCCCATCGCCTTGTACAGCGCCTGCCTGAACTCCAGCTCCAGCTGTTCATAGTCGTTGCGGGCGATCTTGATCTCCACGCCCATTTGTCGCCATTGCAGGAACGGCATCGTCAGGCCGGCGCCGAGGCTGCCCGTCGGGTTGCGCAGGAATTCCAGCAGCGCGCTGCTGCTGGCGCCCAGCGAGCCAGTCAGGCTGAACGCGGGATAGTATTGCAGACGTTTCTCGTCGACGTTGGCCAGGGCGGCGCGCAACCGCAGTTCTTTAGCGTTGAGATCCGGACGACGGCTCAAGACGCTGGCGGGAATGCCGGTGTTGATCTGCGGCATCGCCGTCGTCGGCAGACGCGCGGGCGCGATAGTGGCCTGGCCTGATGGCGCGCCCCGCAGCACCGCCTGTTCATTCAGCGCCTGTTGACGATCGTGTTGCAGCGTCAACAGCCGGCTTTCCTGCGTCAATAGGTTTTGTTCCGCGTTCACCACGTCCAGCGCTGAGATGCTGCCGGCCTGATAACGGGCGTTGGCCAGCCGCAGCGTCGTTTTGGCATACGCGATGCTCGCCTGGCTGACGCCGATCTGCTGATTGAGAAAACCGATGCGCCAGTAGTTGGTGGCGGCGTCGGCCAGCAGCGTCAGCCGCGCCGTTCGCAGATCCTGCTCGGAAGCCTGGCTGGCCCACTCGGCGGCGTCGCGCTGGCGCGCCAGTTTGCCCCACAGATCGACTTCATAGCTCGTAGAGAGAGTCGCGCCGCTGGTTTTATTCCAGGCGGAGGACTCGGACAACGGGCGATTGATGCCGCTGCTTAACGAGGCGCTGACGTCAGGCGCTGTGCTGATGCCGACGCGTTCCGCCTCGAGCCGCGCGCGGTAGACGCGCAGCACGGCGACGGCCAGATCGTTGTTGCTCGCCATCACCTGTTGCAGCCAGCGATCGAGCTCAGGATCGTGGAAATCACGCCAGTCGAACGGCGTCGGCGCGGCGTTTTCGGCGGCGTATTGCCACCCCGTAGGATAGTTGACCTGCGGCGCCCGGTAGTCGCTTTTCAGGGCGTTGCCGCAGCCGGCGGTGAGCAGAGCGGCGAGGCTTAACGCCAGGGGCGAGAGAATTTTCATGGGTTACTCGCTGGCCAATGAAACGACCGGATCCATCCTTGCCGCTTTACGGGCGGGGAGATAACCGAAGATCATGCCGATTAAGGTTGAACAGAAAAACGCCGTCGCGGCGGCTTGCCAGGAATAGATGGCGGTGAGCATGCCGCCCGCCAGCGAGGTGAATAGCGAACCGGCGGCGAACGACAGCGCAATGCCCAAAATGCCGCCGATCAGACAGACCAGCACCGCCTCGATCATGAACTGTTGCATGATATCGCCGCGCCGTGCGCCGACCGCCATGCGCACGCCGATCTCGTGGGTGCGCTCGGTGACCGACACCAGCATGATGTTCATCACGCCCAGGCTGCCGATCACCAGCGAGATCGAGGCCACCATCAGGATCAGCAGGCTGAGCGTCATCGAGGTGCGTTCGATCGATTTACGGAACTGATCGCGGTTGAACGTCATGAAATCCTTGACGCCATGGCGTTGGGTCAGCAACTGCGTGATGGCGCTGACGGCGGCTTCGCTGGCGACGTCGTCCTTCAGGCGCACGGTGATGCCGCTGAGCGTGGTCTTGCCGACCATACGGTACATCACCGTGCTGTAGGGCATCCAGACGCTGATGCGGTTAGGCGCATAGTTGCGTTCGCTTTTGGCGACGCCGACTACCCGCGCCGGCACCGAGCCGAGAAATACGATCTGGCCGAGCGGCTCGACGCCAAAATCGCCGAACAGCGCCTGGCGCGCGTTATCGTCGATGATCACTTCCTGCAGCGCGTTGCGATCGTCGCGGAAGGTGGCGCCTTGCACCAGCGTGATGCCGTTGACGCGGAAATAGTCGCGCCCGACGCCGGTGATCGAGGCGGTGGCGGATTTGCTGCGAAAACGGATGCTGTCGGACGCGCTGACCTCCGGGCTGACGCTGTCGACGAAGCTTTGCTGCGCCAGCGCGTCGGCGTCGGCCGGCACCAGGGTGCGGATGCTGTCGATGGCGTCGTCGAAGAAGTCGCGCCCCGGATAGATGCTCACCACGTTGGTGCCGAGCCCCTTGATATTCTCCAGCGTGCGCTGCTTGGCGCCTTCGCCCAGCGCCACCACCGTCACCACGGCGGCGATGCCGAAGATAATGCCGGTCATGGTCAGCGCGGTGCGCAGGCGATGGGCGTTCATTGCTTTCAGCGCCATATGTAGCGATTCGCGGGTGCGGTCAATCAGGCTTTGCCAGCCGCTTTGCCGACTGCGGTTCGGCGGCGGCAGCGATGGGCCGGACGCCGACTTGCGGCCGCTGTCAGCGATGATCTCGCCGTCTCGCAGCTCGATGACGCGGTGCGCATGCTGCGCCACGTTCATATCGTGGGTCACGATCACCACGGTGTGGCCGCGCTGATTCAATTCGCTCAGGATCGCCAGCACTTCCTGGCCGGATTGGGTGTCCAGTGCGCCGGTCGGTTCGTCCGCCAGGATAATTTCGCCGCCGTTGATCAGCGAGCGGGCGATGCTGACGCGCTGCTGCTGGCCGCCGGAAAGCTGGCCGGGCTTGTGGTCTTCGCGTCCCTCAAGGCCCAACCGCGCCAGCAGTTGCGCCGCTCGCCGCCGCCGCTGATCGCGCCGGGCGTTGGCGTAGATAGCCGGAATTTCGACGTTGCCCAGCGCGCTGAGATCGGGCATCAGGTGGTAACGCTGGAAGATAAAGCCGATATGCTCGCGGCGCAGGCGGGCCAGTTCGTCCGGCGACAGGTGGGCGGCGTTCTGGCCGCTGATGTAGTAGTCGCCGCGATCCGGCACGTCGAGGCAGCCCATGATGTTCATCAGCATCGATTTGCCGGAACCGGAGGCGCCGATGATCGCCACCAGCTCGCCGGCGGCGATGGTCAAATCGATGTCTTTCAACACCGTCAGCGTCTGACCGCCGTTGGTGTAGGTTCGACTGATGCCTTTTAGCTCGATGATCGCGTTCACAGGAAAATGCCATCCTCAGCCGACTTGGCGGCGGGCTGCGACAGCACCACGGTTTCACCGGCTTTCAGGCCGCTGAGGATCTGAATATCGACGTTGTTGGTGATGCCTGTGGTCACTTCGCGCGTTTCCAGCCGCTGATCCTGAGTCAGCACCTGCACCTGCTGCACTTTTCCTTCGGTTTTATGCACCGCCTGGATCGGCACCAGCAGGGTGTTCTTCGCGTCGCCGAGCAGCAAGGACACCTGCGCGGTCATGGCGATGCGCAGGCGGTTTTCCGGGTTTGGCACGTCCAGCAGCGCGTTGTAATAGACCGAGGCGTTCGAGGTGCCGGAGCCGGAAGCGGAGCTGGTGCCGGCGAGCGAGTCGTCTTTCATCACCGATTCCGGTGCCAGCTCGATGGTGCGCAGCGTGGCGTCGTAGCGCTTATCCGGATCGGAGAAAATAGTGAAGTAAGCCTTTTGTCCCGGCGAAATGCGGGTGATGTCGGCTTCGGAGATCTGCGCCTTGATGGTCATCATATCCAGCCGCGCCAGCTTGACGATGGTCGGCGCACTTTGGCTGGAGTTGACCGTTTGTCCCTGCTGCGTGACCACGGCGATAACAATGCCGTCCATCGGCGCAACCACGCGGGTATAGCCCAGATCGATTTTTTTCTTCTCGACTTCGATCTGCGATTGCACCAACTGCGCATTGAGCGCCTGCAGATCGGCGCGAGTGGTGGCGAGCGAGGCTTCGGCGGTCTCGAAGTCTTCCCGCGAACTGGCTTCGTCGTTCAGCATGCGGCGCTGGCGTTTGAAACGCGACTCCGCCTGTTTCAGCAAGGCCTGTTTGGCTAACATATTGGCTTTGACTACGTTCAGCGCCGCTTCGGCGTTGCGCAGATCGTTGCGCTGTTGCAGATCGTCGATGTCGGCGATCGGCTGCCCTTTGGTGACGCGATCGCCCAGCTTGACCTTCAGCGATTTGACTTCGCCGGAGACGCGGGCGCCGACGTTGACGCGTTCGATGGCATCCAGCCGCCCGGTGGCAAGCACGGCGTTTTCGATATCGCCCAGGCGGGCCGGCGCGGTAACGTAATCCTGCTGCGGCGGGCGTTGCCAGTAGATGGCCAGCGCGACGGCGACGGCGATGAAAACGATGGCGGCGAGCAACGCCAGACGGCGGGAGGGGAGTTTCAGTGATGACATACCCAGGTTTTCCATAACGATAAAAGCGGCGGTTCCAGTCTGCCATCATGGCAGCGCCAGCTTGAACTGGCGCTAAACGTGAGGCGCTTTCCCGCTGGAAAGGGGATGGTAAAGGCTTTCCCGCTAAAGATCACGGCGAGTTATTATCTTTCGGGTGTGCAACCGGCTGCAGGGCGCGTTATACTGGCTAAAAAACCAGTATTCATTCATCAGCAGGACAACACCGCCGCCATGATGCCAAACCGCCTCGAGCCGGAACTCGACATTTATCAATACCCGGAGCACCTGCGCGCCTGCCTGGCGCCGTTGCCCAAAGGGCCGGGTGTGTATATGTTTCACGGTCAAAGCGAGAGCCTGCCGCTTTACATCGGTAAAAGCGTCAATATACGCAGCCGGGTGATGGCGCATTTCCGCGCGCAGGACGAGGCTAAAATGCTGCGGCAAACCCGACGCATCAGCTTTATCGAGACCGCCGGCGAGTTGGGGGCACTGCTGCTGGAGGCGCAATTGATCAAACAACAACAGCCGCTGTTCAACAAGCGCCTGCGGCGCTCGAAGCAGCTGTGCGCGCTGCGCGTGCAGGCAGACACGGTGACGATTGCTCACGCCAAAGAGATCGATTTCGCCGTTACGCCCCATCTCTACGGGCTGTTCGCCAATCGCCACGCCGCGCTGGAAAAGCTGCGCGCCATCGCCGACGAGCATCGTTTATGTTACGGCAAGCTGGGGATCGACAAGCTGCCGGCGGGGCGAGCCTGTTTCCGCTACAGCCTGCGCAAGTGCGCGGGCGCCTGCTGTGGCGTTGAGTCGGCGCAGGAGCATGCGCTGCGGCTCGGCGCGGCGCTTGAACAGCTGAGCATCGCCTGTTGGCCGTTCGCCGGGCGAATGGCGTTGGAAGAACAGGGCGAGACGCTGCGTCAGTACCATGTGATTCACAATTGGTTTTATCTGGGGTCGGTCAACAGCCTGGCGCAGGCGCAGCGGCTCCAGAGTGCGGCCAGCCATTTTGATAGCGATGGCTACAAGATTTTGTGCAAGCCACTCATGGCCGGCGATTATCGGATTATTGAGCTGCCGTAATGCCATAACGCTATCGATAACCTAAGACTTATCCGTAAAGTCAGGGCATTATGCTAAAAAAGCTTGAGTCCATAATGTTGTTATGGATAATGGCGCCCCGAAGCGAAGGAATGCGCTATTAACTCAGTTGGCAGAGTGATTGGTTTTATAATGGCTTGTTTTGGCTTGAAAATTGATAGACGCGGGTTCGAGTCCTGCATAGCGCGCCAGCTTTCTTTCCTTCATCTCACCGCGCTTATCGTAAAGCGCACCCGGGTTGATTTGCACTATCGGCTCCTCGTTGGGATTTTCGGGTGTGCTTTACCGTAACCGCTGGCTTTCCTTCCTCTTTCTCTTTCGATCCTTTGCTAAACTGTAATCAGGCAGGCTTGCTGCCCGGCAACAGGAGGTCGATATGTCTCACTCCGAGCAACTGCAGGAACTCTTGCAACGCGTCGCCGCCCTCGAGGCGAGAGAGAAAGCGCTGAGCGCCGCGTCCAACGCTTATCAGGCGATTATCACCACCATGTTGGGCAATATGGAGAAGACCGAACGTGACCGGATCATCGCGATGATCGATCAGGCTCATGAAATCGCTTACGCCCGCGCCATTCAACGCAGCAACGAACCGCAAAAGCAGAAGATCAAACAGGCCGACGATGTGGCCCAGCGTATGTTCATGTTTGCACAGGGCAAGGCCGCCCAGCCGCGCTGAAGCCGAACTATAACAGTTGCCGCCATTAAGTTGGCTAACTGATCTACCCGGCGAAACTGTACTTGTGTTACTTTTAGCGGTGAGATTTGATGGCAATGCTGTTTCCAGCATAAGGTTGTAACGATGGACGCGATTAAAAGCATCTTGGTTAAAGAGATTGAACAGATCAATCGGCGTGAAGGGCGGGACGGCAAGCCGCGCTTCAACAGCGAATTCGCCCGCACTCACCGCTATCTGTGCCTTGCCATGTTCGCCGGTTATTTCGCGGTGATCGCCGTGATGTATCAGGTGCCGTACATGGGGATATATGCCTTCCTGGGCTTCACCGCTTTCGTGCTGTTCATGTTCGCCATGCTGCTGATCGAGATCCGGCCGGTGTACCGCTTCGAGGACATCGGGGTGCTGGATCTGCGAGTTTGCTACAACGGCGAGTGGTACTTCACCCGCGCGCTGTCGCCTTATGCGGTGCAGCAGCTGCTGGATGAGCCATCTATCGGCGCCGCGCTGAAACAGAAGATGCGCGTGATCATCGGCAACAAGGGCGAAATCGACTTCTACGACGTGTACGACATGGCCTACGGAAAAAAGCCGCAGGATGAGACACCTCAGTTGGCGGCGGCAAACTGAAAGGTTTCCGGCCGGCGGCTTGTCGATTATACTCAGCGTTTGAACGCGAAGCAGAATGAGGACCAAGCGATGAGTGATGATATTTTCGATTTTGATATCGATGCCGAACTGGCGAAAGCCGAAGAAAAAGCGGCGCAGAAGGTAAAAGAGGTCCCCGAGTTCCTCGAAGACGAAGCGGACTGCGAAGGTTGCAAGATCTGATCGCCTGCCCCATAAAAAAAACCGCCGCGGCGGTTTTTTTTATGTCTGAGCGTCGCTGGGTATTATCAATCCAGCACGAATCCCCAGATCAGGAACGCCGCCACCAGAATCAGGCAAAGCGCGGACACCGTCACCAGTATTTTCCCCAGAATGTCTTTTTCTTGTTCCTGCTGCGTCACGTTGAAATTATCCAATTAAAAGTCTATGGACCAAACCGGCGATGCTGAGATCGGCTGCCGCTACGCCCAGCGCCATGAGCATCATCACCGAAAGAAATCGAGTCTTGCCGTTCACATCCTTAATCCCTGTGGACGCCGCTGTTAGTTTTTATATCAAAGGGATATCATTCAGCGACGCTCTATTTCATGCATCATGATAGTGATTAAGAACGTTCTTAAGGCCAGAAGTTCCCTCATCGGGTAACGCCGCCCGCGGTAGCGTCAGTCGGTTACGATTCGGACGCCTATCTTACTAACTTGATTGCCGTCCATTTCGGCTATGGTCCAGGTCAGGCCGTCCCATTCCACCTGGTCGCCGATCACCGGTTCACCGCCGATCAGCTGAATGACGAACTGCCCCAGCGTCTGCTGCTCGTCGACGTCGTCTTGCAGATTGAGGCCATAAACCTGCGAGATGTCGCTTAAACGGGCGTCGGATTGCAGGATAAAGTCGCCGAAGAAGCGTTCGTCGAGCGTCACGGCCGGCGCCTGGCTGAACAGCTTGCCGAGGATCGGCAGATCGTGCTCATGGCCGATGACGCACAGAATATCGTTCTCCCGCAGCCGGGTACTGCCGCTAGGATGCAGCAGCTCTTTGCCGCGGAACAGGGCGGCGATGCGGGTATTGGGCGGCATTTTCAGCTCACGCAGCGCCGCGCCGACGCACCAGTTTTCCGCCGAAAGCTGATACACGAACTGTTCCCACTGGTTTTCCGGGTGTACATCCAGCCCAACGCGGGAGATCGGCGTCAGCGCCGGCGGCACGATCACCTTGGCTTTTTTAGCGGCGAACGACAGTGTGGTGCCCTGCAGCAGCAGGGAGACCAGCACCACGAAGAACGCCACGTTGAAGAACAGCTGGGCGTTGGGCAGCCCGGCCATCATCGGGAACACTGCCAGAATCACCGGCACCGCGCCGCGCAGGCCGACCCAGGAAATAAAGCCGCGCTCGCGCAGGGTAAAGCTGCGGAACGGCAGCAGGCCGATAAACACCGACAGCGGGCGGGCGAACAGGATCATCCACAGCGACAGCAGCAGAGCAGGGATGGCGATCGGCAGCAGCTCGTGCGGGTTGAGCAGCAGCCCGAGCACCAGGAACATGCCGATCTGGCTGAGCCAGGCCAGGCCATCGAAGGTTTGTACGATGCCGTGACGGTTGCGGATCGGCCGGTTGCCCAGCAGCAGGCCGCACAAATACACCGCCAGAATGCCACTGCCGTCCAGCGCGGTGGTCAGTGCGAAAATAAGAATACCGCCGCTTACCGCCAGCAGCGGATAGAGGCCGTCCGCCAGTTTGATGTGGTTGATCAGCGTCAGCAGCAGCCAGCCGCCGCCCAGACCGAAGACGATGCCCATGCCGAACTGCTGCATCAGATGCAGCGGGAAGGTCCAACTCAGTGCGGTTTCCCCGGCGGCGATCATCGCAATCAGCGTGATGGTGAGAAACACCGCCATCGGATCGTTGCTGCCGGATTCGATCTCCAGCGTGGCGCTGACGCGTTCGTTCAAACCTTTGCCCCCCAAAAGGGAGAAGACCGCGGCGGCGTCGGTGGAACCGATGATGGCGCCGATCAGCAGCCCCTGCAGCAGATCGAGATTGAACAGCCAGGCGGCGGCCATGCCGGTCAGACCGGCGGTGATCACTACACCGACGGTGGCGAGAGAGAGTGCCGGCCACAGGGCGACGCGGAAAGAGCTGACCCGGGTACGCATGCCGCCGTCGAGCAGGATCACTGCCAACGCGAGGTTGCTGACCAGATAAGCGACCGGGTAATTGCTGAAGACGATGCCGCCGGGGCCATCGACGCCGGCCAGCATGCCGATCGCCAGGAAGATCACCAGGATCGGAATGCCGAGCCGGGAAGAAAATGAGCTGAGCAGAATGCTTGCCCCCACCAGCACGGCACCGATGACGAACAAACTGTTAATGGTGCTGGCATCCAAAATATTGCTCTCCTGAGGCTGGGAATAGGGGGGGCACTGCGCGTGTGCCGATGATAACGTGTTTAGTGGGTAAAACGCCAAGGCTGATTGTGAAAACAACCGATCAATTATTGCCTGTTGGCACGTTTGAACTACGAAAGTGAGGAGAAGAGGGGAAATTCTGCCTTTTATCTAACATTATCAGGCTGCTGTGTTTCTGTTTCGACAATAATGTCCCATTCGGCGGAGGAAAAACCATTAAGCCCGCGCAGGCAGGCTTAATGGTTTGCAGGCGCGGTAGGATTAATGATCGAGCGATTCCAGCGCCCGTTTGATCAGTTCGGTGGCCAGCTTGCTTTCCGCCTCAGAAATACCGTCGAGATTGAAGTTGGAAAGCTCAGCGACCAAAACGCTGCGTTCTTTGCCGCTGATCGAAGCGTCCAGCGCGGACAGCAACCTGCCGAGGATCTTCAGCAGGGTGGCGTTTTCCGCTATGGCTTCTTGAGCCGGGGGGGTCTTATCGGTCATTCAAAATCCTCTCTGTCGTGACGGAAGGGAGATGCAGCTAACGCCATCGAATAAATTAAACGATCGCGCAGCCCTTCGGGGGTGTTGAGCCCAATCACTACCGTAAGGCAGGGATCCGGATTTCTACTTATGCATTGCAGTTATAACGGTTAGGTTATCTATGCAGCCGTATCACTTTGCCCTAACGGGCGACGCCAGGCTGAGCAATGTGTGCTCTGCATGGCAAGAGAGAGATGACGCAACCGATAGGTTGCGCCATCAAGTATAGCGACGGGGAGAAAACGTGAAGGCGGTTGAACCACCTTCAGGAGATTTTTTCTTTTCGCAGACGGCTATTGAAACGAGGACGCTCCAACAGAAAAGTAAGATGCAGGCGTTGTATCAGCGCATAGGCGACAACAGGGGCGATTAGCCCGAACAGCGTGCCGGCGATCGCTTGTGTTGGCCAATGGCTGATATGCATAAACTTGGTCAGTACGATGCGTAAGCCGCTGGCCGCGAGGATATGCATCAAATAGATGACCATGCTCAATTCGCCGAGTCGGCGCAGCCAGGAAAGATTTGTTTTGGCCAACAGAACCGACAGGTTGACGATCAAGAAGATGGCTTCAATCGCCAGTAATAGGGAGAAACTTCCGGTATCGGTATACAGCAAGCCTGAATAGCCGTGGAATCCCCACTGCAACGCGATAAACGCGATCAGGGAGGCCAGCAGCGAACCGAAACCCAGATGGGCGATGAGCGAAGCGTAGCGAATGGCAAAAACGCCCAGCAGGAAGAAGATCAAGAATCGGGTAATGTAATCAAAATGGAAGGCTTTGGTGAGGCTGTCTTGGTAGACATACAGCCCCGCGCTGATAACGATCAATACCGGCAGGAGATAGCGGTATGTTTCTTTTCTATACAGCAAGGTGGCCAAAATAAAGACCATGAACAAGGCATACAGGAACCAAAACTGCGCGCGCGGATGCGAAAACAGCGACAGGATATCGCCCAGGCTGGCAGGGTTATTGGTATAGCGCGACAACAGCACTTCCACCATGCCTTGCAGCAGCGACCAGATGACATAGGGATAAACGATGGTGTCTATCTTGCTGATCACAAAGCGTGTTTTTCCCTTTTTATCCAAGGACTGCGTAAAAAACAGGCCGGAAAGGAAGAAAAACAGTGGCATATGAAAACTGTAGAGGATGCTGTCTGTCAGTAGATAGGATGAACCGGAAAGCTGAATGCCCGCGCTGTATAGACCCCGATTGACGTGGCCAAAAACCACGAGAATGATGCCGATTCCCTTGGCATAATCGACCCATGCTTCTCTCATATGTGTACCTAGCCCAGAAAGTAACGCAACTGATTTATAAGTATGAATAATGAGCGTAACAGGCAGTTGCCGTTTTGCAATGTATCCCGGGGATTAGGATTAATATTAGGAAAATGCTCAGGGCAGCTATCGCTGCGCCGAGGTAGTGAGGCGCTTTATCATTGGTGAGGTTAATTTCTGGATGATAAATCATCACCCAGAAATGGGGTGGGAAGCCTATTGCGGCTTGCCGGAGAACAGGAAGCGCAGCACCGGAATGCGCTTGTGCAGTTCATATAGCGCGAAGGCCAGAGAGAACACAAACAGCAGGCCCAGCAAGAATCCCAACAGGTTGTTGCCGATATACGGCGTCACGAAAGCGCCATATATCAGGGTCAACGGATGGTGCACCAGATATATAAACAGCGAGGCGTTGACCAGATAGGTGATGCGCGGCGAGTGATAATTCAGCAGGTTATGCCCGAAAGAGAACACTACGTTGGTCATCAGGATCCCCATTAGGGTTTTGATCACCACTTCTAGCTCGAACATATAGCTGCTGTGCGCCAACATCTTTTGGTTCAGCATATATGCGATAAACAGCAGCAGCGAACCGAGCAGCGCCAGCGGCGAGCGGCGCAGAAAAATCTCCTTAAGCCACACGTACTTAAACGCATAGGCGCCGAGGAGGAAGAACGGCAGGTAGAACATCGTCTCCATCACCACGAAATTGAACAGGCCGTTGGATAATAGCTGCGGGGCGAAAATTAAAATAATACGGTGCGCGGCCGAATAGCATACCGCATAAATAAAGAAATACAGTGAGATGTTTCCTAATCCGCGCATTCTGTTTATTAAAGTTGGAATATGTTCACGGGGTTGACGCTTGATTTTACGGAACAGATAAAAACAGGCGCAGGTTAACAATGACAGCGTCAATAAGAACCACAGATGAGAAACCAATTCCCAAACTGTTACATTTATTTTCTGATAGAGAGAAAATTCATCCCAGCCGTTTAATTTATCGGTGAAATATTTCAGCATGAAAAACTGCGGCACCGTGATCAGCGGGATGGAGCTCAACAGCGGGATCGCCACCCGCTCCAGCCTGACCTTCAGCCACTGGTGGCGCTCGTAGCGCTCATAAAGCATGTAGGAGAAGTAGCCGGATATCACGAAGAACACCTGCATGCGGAAGGCGTGGATAAAGTCGTTCAGCACCGTGAGCGAGAAGGAGGGCGACGCGCTGTTCACCGCCCAGGCGTGGCTGGAATAAATCAGGGAGAGGTGAAACGGAATGCCGAGCAACATCAAATAGGCTCTGATGGAGTCGAGGAAAAACTCGCGCTGTTTGCTGCCTTTAGTCATAGATTACCGCTGGTGATTTAATCGAGAGTTCATTAACACGCTTAATAAGTCGTCAAACGTTAAATTGTTATCCGGAACCCTACTATAGCCCCCCGCATTTTTCCATAGCGTCTTGTTGCGCGGCTTGCTACGCTGGTGTTCCATCAGCTGCTTAAACAATGAGCCGTAAACATGAACCATCCATTTATCATGTTGTCGGAAAGCTGAGTAATCCATTAATATGGATTTAAATGATTTGAGCACACGAATAGGGGGGGATGTGCTAGTTAATATATTATCCGGACAACCACGCGCCGCGAGCGTTCGTTGGTTAGGTGCGACCGTATTGTTCACGCTGTTCAGTTCGCCGGCTTGGGCCTTTTCTATTGATGATGTCGCCAAGCAGGCGCAGGATCTGGCGGCGAAAGGTTTCGAAGCCCCGAAGAGCAACCTTCCTTCTCAGTTCCGCGAGATGAAGTTCGCAGACTATCAGCAGATTCAGTTCAATCACGATAAAGCCTATTGGAGCAAGCTGAAAACCCCTTTCAAGCTTGAGTTTTATCATCAGGGGATGTACTTCGACACGCCGGTGAAAATCAACGAAGTCACCTCCACCAGCGTAAAACAGATCAAGTACAGCCCGGATTACTTCAACTTCGGTTCGGTCAAACACGACCCTGAATCGGTGAAAAATCTCGGTTTTGCCGGCTTCAAGGTGCTCTACCCGATCAACAGCGCCGACAAAAACGATGAGATCATGAGCCTGCTGGGCGCGAGCTATTTCCGCGTGGTGGGTAAAGGGCAGGTTTACGGGCTTTCCGCTCGCGGCCTGGCTATCGATACCGCTTTGCCGTCCGGCGAAGAGTTCCCGCGTTTCCGCGAATTCTGGGTTGAACGTCCGAAGCAGGGCGACAAGCACCTGGTGATCTATGCGCTGCTGGATTCCCCGCGCGCCACCGGCGCTTACCGTTTTACGGTGATCCCGGGCCGCGACACCACCGTGGACGTCGAGTCCAAAGTGTTCCTGCGCGACAAGGTGGGCAAACTGGGCTTGGCGCCGTTGACCAGCATGTACCTGTTCGGGCCGAACCAGCCGTCGCCGACGCTGAACTACCGCCCGGCGTTGCACGATTCCAACGGTCTGTCTATCCATGCCGGCAACGGCGAGTGGATCTGGCGTCCGCTGAACAATCCTAAACACCTGTCCGTCAGCACCTATACCGTCGAGAATCCGAAAGGCTTCGGTCTGCTGCAGCGCGGTCGCAACTTCAAAGAATATGAAGATCTGGACGATCGTTACGATCTGCGTCCGAGCGCCTGGATCGAACCGAAGGGCGACTGGGGCAAAGGCAAGGTCGAGCTGGTGGAGATCCCGACGGCGGATGAAACCAACGACAACATCGTCGCGTTCTGGACGCCGGATACCTTGCCGGAGGCCAAAAAGCCGCTGACGCTGAGCTACCGTTTGAACTTCACCCGCGATGAAGACAAACTGCATTCGCAAGATATCGCCTATGTGGCTCGTACCATGCGCTCGACCGGCGACGTGAAGCAGTCCAACCTGATTCGCGAGCCAGACGGCAGCGTGGCCTTCCTGGTCGACTTCGTTGGCCCGGTGCTGAAAGGGCTGGATGCCAATACTCCGGTCGCCTCTCAGATCAGCATCGGCGACAACGGTGAGATGGTAGAAAACAACGTCCGCTATAACCCAGTGACCAAAGGCTGGCGCCTGACGGTGCGTCTGAAAGTGAAAGACGACAAGAAGCCGGTAGAAATGCGTGCGGCACTGGTCAATGGCGATAAGACTCTGTCGGAAACCTGGAGCTATCAGCTACCTGCCAATGAATAAGCCTACTCAACCCGCCCAGGATTATCTTGCGGCGCTGCCTCTGACCGCCGAGCGGTCGGAGGCGCTCAACCCTCAAACGGCGGATGACGCTCAGGCACTGGAGGCGCTCCATCGGCAGATGGGCGCCGCTGACGCCAACGTCAATAGCCTGTCGGCGGATGACGTGGCGTTGGCCTCGGTCAAACCGCGTATTGAAAACGCCTGGCCGGATGCGGTCAGCGATGACGACTTCGACACCGACGCCGAAGGGCGCGCCATTCTGAAGGCGACGCCGCCGATCAAACGGACCACCATGTTCCCGGAAGCCTGGCGCACCAACCCGGTGGCGCGCTTCTGGGATTCTCTGCTGGGGCGTTCGCCGCACAATCGGCACGCCACCAAAGAGGAGGCCGAGGCTGAAAACCGCTGGCGTACCGTCGGCTCCATGCGCCGCTATGTGCTGCTGGTGCTGATGCTGGTGCAAACCGGCATCGCTACCTGGTATATGAAAACCATCTTGCCTTATCAGGGCTGGGCGCTGATCGATCCTATCGCCATGCTGGATCAGGATCTGATGCAGTCGGTGCTGCAGCTGCTGCCGTATGTGCTGCAAACCGGCATTCTGATCCTGTTCGCCGTGCTGTTCTGCTGGGTCTCGGCCGGTTTTTGGACCGCGCTGATGGGCTTCCTGCAGCTGCTGATCGGCAAGGACAAATACAGCATTTCCTCCACCATCAAGGGCGATGAGCCGATCAACCCGGCGCACCGCACTGCGCTGATCATGCCGATCTGCAACGAAGACGTCGAACGCGTGTTCGCCGGCCTGCGTGCGACCTATGAGTCCGTCGCCGCGACCGGTCAGTTGGAACACTTCGATATCTACGTGCTGAGCGACAGCTACGATCCGGACATCTGCGTGGCCGAGCAAAAGGCGTGGATGGAGCTGTGCCGCGATGTCGATGGCCACGGCCGCATTTTCTATCGCCGCCGCCGTCGCCGCGTAAAACGCAAGAGCGGCAACATCGACGACTTCTGCCGTCGCTGGGGCGGTGAGTACAGCTACATGGTGATCCTGGATGCCGACAGCGTGATGAGCGGCGAATGCCTCACCGGGCTGGTGCGTCTGATGGAAGCCAACCCGAACGCCGGCATCATCCAGTCGGCGCCGAAGGCGTCCGGTATGGATACCCTGTATGCGCGCGTGCAGCAGTTCGCCACCCGCGTTTACGGGCCGTTGTTCACCGCCGGCCTGCATTTCTGGCAGCTGGGCGAGTCGCACTACTGGGGGCACAACGCTATCATCCGCGTGAAGCCGTTTATCGAGCACTGTGCGCTGGCGCCGCTGCCGGGCGAGGGCTCTTTCGCCGGGTCTATCCTGTCGCACGACTTCGTTGAAGCGGCGCTGATGCGCCGCGCCGGCTGGGGCGTGTGGATCGCTTACGATCTGCCGGGCAGTTATGAAGAGCTGCCGCCAAACCTGCTGGACGAGCTGAAGCGCGACCGTCGCTGGTGTCACGGCAACCTGATGAACTTCCGCCTGTTCCTGGTGAAAGGCATGCACCCGGTGCACCGCGCGGTGTTCCTGACCGGTGTCATGTCCTACCTGTCGGCGCCACTGTGGTTTATGTTCCTGGCGCTCTCCACCGCATTGCAGGTGGTGCATACGCTGATGGAGCCGCAATACTTCCTGCAGCCACGGCAGCTGTTCCCGGTCTGGCCGCAGTGGCGGCCCGAGCTGGCGATAGCGCTGTTCTCCACCACGCTGGTGCTGCTGTTCCTGCCGAAGTTGCTCAGTATTGTGCTGATCTGGGCCAAGGGCGCGAAAGAGTACGGCGGGGCGTTCCGTCTGTTCATTTCGATGCTGATGGAAATGCTGTTCTCGGTGCTGCTGGCGCCGGTGCGCATGCTGTTCCATACCGTATTCGTGGTGAGCGCCTTCCTCGGTTGGGAAGTGGTGTGGAATTCGCCGCAGCGTGACGATGACGATACGCCGTGGGGCGAAGCGTTCCGCCGCCATGGCTCGCAGATGTTGCTGGGCCTGGTGTGGGCCGGCGGCATGGCGTGGCTGGATCTGCGCTTCCTGTGGTGGTTGGCGCCGATCGTGTTTTCGTTGATCCTGTCGCCGTTCGTGTCGGTGCTGTCGAGCCGCGCAACGCTGGGCATGAAAAGCAAACGCGCCAAGCTGTTCCTGATCCCGGAAGAGTACAATCCGCCGCGTGAGCTGCTGGCGACGGAAGAATATCTGCATCTCAACCGTAACCGCGCGCTGACCAACGGCTTTATGCATGCGGTGGTCAACCCATCCTTCAACGCGCTGGCGACGGCGTTGGCGACGGCGCGTCACCATCTGCGCGCGACGCTCGATCGCAACCGTGAGGAGCGGGTGAACGAAGCGCTGCAGTTGGGACCTGAGAAGCTGGTGAAGGGCAAACGTCTGGAGCTGCTGAGCGATCCGGTCACGCTGGCTCGTTTGCATCAGCGCGTCTGGCTGTTGCCGGAAGGCGCCGCCTGGCGTGAGCACTATCAGCAGTTGCCGCACAACCCGCTGGCGCACCCTACGGGCCGGCGTTAATCGCTTAACGGCAACGCTCAGATGGGGAATGCGCATGGCGCATTCCCCGTTTTTTTTACCTTTTGCTTACGTGCGCCGACGCCGGTGGAGAACGGGAACTGTGATAGACTGCGGCCGATGCGTTGTTCACTCGCGAAACAACCCCTTGCTCAGAGTCAATGTCGTGAAGCTCTCTTCCTACCTTCGGCTGGCCTGCGTGGCGGCCGGTGTGATGGCACTCACCGGCTGCGGCAGCATTATCAGCCGCACCGTGCCCGGCGCCGGGCATGGTCACCAGTATTATCCCGGCGTGCAGTGGGATCTGCGCGATACGCCCTGGCGCTATGTCACGGTGATAGACGTGCCGCTGTCGATGGTGGTGGACACCTTTATGCTGCCGTTTGATGCGCAGCATGGCCCCTACGAGTAATTTCGTTCAGCGGGTGGCGAACACCACCAGCTGATAGCCTTTCTGCCCGCAATGGAAAGGCGCCAGCGCCGTCATCCCCAGCCCTTGCACGTGAGCGGCCAACGAATGCGGATTGTCGTCGTCGATAAACAACGCGCCCACGTCGTAATCATCGCGGGTGTGCGCTTTGACCGCGGCGTAGAGGCGCTTCAGCACGCCTTTGCCGCGCCAGGCGGCGGCGAGGCAAACGGGGCCGTAGAGAAACACCCGCTGCTCACTCAGCGGCCGTCCGGCGAAGGACTGCGTGGCGAGCGTCGCCAGCATCGCATCCACCACCGGCGGCCGCGGTTGCGCGTCGGCGGGCATCAGGCAAACAAACCCCGCCAGTTGGTTCTCCTGTTCGGCCACCCATATGCCGATGCCGCGGTTGATCGTCGCCAGCTGCGCCTCATTCATGCGCGATACGATAAATCCCTGCCGTTTTTGGCTCTCGTCGAGCGCTTCCGGCACGTTTTCCCCCTGTAGCTGCAAAATGGCGGGGTAGTCGGTAGGGCGGGCCCGGCGAATAATCATGCGGCCTCCTTGGCGATGAAAGCGCGGCGCGGGTTAACGTTCATCCCACTCATCGGCTGCGGCCTGGCCTTCTTCGGTATCCAGCGGCGGTTCGAGCTGAAAGTCGCCTTCTTCCCATTCGTACAGGGTGTTTTCATCTATCCACTCGGCGGTAATTTCCACCTCGTCGTAGTCACCGTCGAAGATCGCCTGCGCCGCCGCACCGCTGCGCAGCGTCAGGCATTCCACCGCCTCTCCTTCTTCTTCGAAGAACTCCGCCTGCCACATCGTGTCGCCATCCTGCATCACGTACTTTTGCAGATTGAACTGCTGGGGCACCGGCGGCTCGTCACCGCTGCCGCCTTCGGCGGTGTCGATAAACTCTTCGCGTGCGGCCTCGATGGCTTCTTCCAGGGTTGCATACAGGCTCATGTTCGCCTCCGTTGACAATGAGAGTAAAGCGTCCGGCGCACTGCCGGTGCGGTGGGGGAAACGTCAAAACTAATTGTTGTCTCACTGGCGCAGGATGCAAATTTTTTTGTTGTCCGCTTTGCGACGATGGTTGTCCTCAAAGCGGGAGAAGAGGAGGCGATGGCGGGAAATAATGACGCATCGTTCACTCTGGCGTCAGGAGAAGCCCATGTTAATCGACCCTTCAAGCAAATACCGACCGTTCCCGCCGGTGGCGTTGCCGGACCGCCAATGGCCTGCGCGTACGCTGAGGCAGGCGCCGCGCTGGTGCTCCAGCGATCTGCGCGACGGCAACCAGGCGCTGGCGGAGCCGATGGATAACGCGCGCAAGCGCGAATTCTATCAATTGTTGTTGCAGTGCGGTTTCAAGGAGATCGAGGTGGCTTTCCCTTCGGCGTCGCAAACGGATTTCGACTTTGTACGCGCGCTGATCGACGAGCGGCTGATCCCGGACGACGTCACGATCCAGGTGCTGACGCAGTCGCGCGACGATCTGATCGATCGCACCTTCGAGGCGCTGCAGGGGGCGCCGCGGGCTATCGTGCATCTGTATAACGCCACGGCGCCGATGTTTCGCGATATCGTGTTCCGCCAGGATAAGGCCGCCACCGTGGCGCTGGCGGTGAACGGCGCGCGGCGCATCCGCCGGCAGTGCGAGGCACAGCCCGATACCGCCTGGTGCTTCGAGTATTCGCCGGAAACCTTCTGTTTTACTGAGTTAGAGTTCGCGCTGGAGATCTGCGAAGCGGTGGCGGAGGTTTGGCAGCCGGGGCCGCAGCGGCCGATGATCATCAACCTGCCGGCGACGGTGGAAGTGAGCACGCCCAACGTGTATGCCGATCAGATCGAATGGTTTTGCCGGCACTTCAGCCGTCGCGCCGATGTGGCGATCAGCGTGCATCCGCATAACGATCGCGGCACCGGCGTGGCCTGTGCGGAGCTGGCCTTGCTGGCCGGCGCCGATCGGGTCGAAGGCTGCCTGTTCGGCAACGGAGAGCGCACCGGCAACGTCGATCTGGTCACGCTGGCGTTGAATCTCTATACCCAGGGCGTGGCGCCGGGTCTGGACTTCAGCCGCCTGAAGCAGGTGGTGGAGGTGGTGGAGCAGTGCAATCAGCTGCCGGTGCATCCTCGCCATCCTTATGCCGGCGAGTTGGTGTTTACCGCCTTTTCCGGTTCGCATCAGGATGCGATCAAGAAAGGTTTCGCCGCGCAACGGCAGCGGCAAGATGACCGCTGGCAGGTGCCATACCTGCCGCTCGATCCCGCCGATGTCGGTTGCAGCTATGAAGCGGTGATCCGGGTCAACAGCCAGTCCGGCAAAAGCGGCGCCGCCTGGTTGTTGGAACAGAATCATGGGTTGGCGTTGCCGCGCGGTTTGCAGATTGATTTCAGCCAAGTGGTGCAGCGCGCGACCGACGGCAGCGGCAAAGAAATGAGCGGCGCGCAGCTGTGGCGTTTATTCCGCGATACTTACGGGCTGGTGGAGCAGCCGCGTTTGCAGCTGTTAAGCTACCAAACGGAAAGCCATGGGGTAGAGGCCTACAGCTTCAACGCGCGAGTTGCCTGCGAGGGAGAGCCACTGCGCCTGCAGGGGGCCGGCAACGGTCTGCTTTCCAGCGCGGTGGATGCGCTGCGTCAGCGCTTCGGCTTGTCGCTGGCGATCGAGGATTATCACGAGCATACGTTGGGACATCAGAGCGATAGCCGAGCGGTGGCCTATATTCGCTGTACGCTGCCGCAAGGTGAGGCGACTTACGGCGTTGGCATCGACGCCGACTCCGCCAGCGCCTCGCTGCAGGCGCTGTTCAACGTCGCCGGGCGCTATCTGGCGCCAACGTCGGCGCAGTCCGGCTGAAATAGTCGCTGGGCGCTACTCCCAGCAGCCGGCGGAACATGGCGCTGAACGCGCTGGGGCTGTCATAGCCGAGATCCAGCGCCACTTCCAACACCGAGCGGCCGGTCGCCAGCGCGTTTAATGCCGCCAGCAAACGGGCGCGTCGCACCCAATCGCTAAAATGCAGCCCGGTTTCTCGCTGGAAGCGCCGCGACAGAGTGCGTCCGCTGACGCTGAGATGAGCGGCAGCCTGTTCCAGCGTCCAGGGTTGCGCCAGCGTGGCCTGGATATGGCGGCACAGGGCGAGCAGCGAGGCTTCGCGAGGTTCCGGCAGGTGCAGCGGCAGAATCGGCAGCATTCGCAACTCATCCAGAATCAGTTCCATCACGCGCTCATCGCGCCCGCCGCTTGGATAGCCGGGCGCAATTTCCATCGCACAGATAATCAACTCGCGCAGCAGCGGGGAAACCTGCACTACCTGGCATTGGGCCGGCAGATCGGCGCGCGCCAACGGATCGACGAACAACGTCCTGGCGGCCACCTGGCCGGTGATACGCAGGCTGTGCACCACTTTCGCCGGCACCCAGACGCCGCGGCCGGGCGGCACCACCCAACTGCCGAGCCGGGTCGTGACCTGCACCACGCCGCTCAGGCTGTGAATCAGCTGCGCGCAGTTATGGTAGTGGTCCGGCTCGCTGTCGCCGTGGCGATAATCTCTGGCTAATGGCCGTACAGGCCGATCGGGCGGCAGAACGTCGTGAAACAACAGCATCGTAAGCAGGCTCCGCGCGGCAAAAGGGGGAAGACAGCATGCCATGCGGCGTTGTTTCACACCAGTCTGTGGCGCGGCACGGTAAAATGGTTTATAAAATTATATTATATAATTTTATAAACTGATGGAGAGGCAATGGATATTGATGCGATGCGCAAGGCGGCGGCGCAGGCCGGTGCGATGCTGCGTACCTTGGGCAACGAAGATCGGCTGCTGTTACTGTGCAGGCTCAGTCAGGGCGAGATGGCGGTGAGCGAGCTGGCGCAGGCGCTGGATATCCGCCAGCCGACGCTGTCCCAACAGCTTGGCGTGCTGCGCGAGGAGGGGTTGGTCTCCACCCGGCGAGCCGGCAAGCAGATTTACTATGCGGTGGCCGATGCCAAAGTGCTGGCGCTGCTCACGACCCTGTATCAACTGTATTGCCCACAGCCGGAGAACCGCGATGACCATTGACTGGCAGCACTTCACGCCGTATTCCGCGTTGGCGGGCGGGGCCATTATCGGCGGCGCGGTAGCGCTGCTGCTGCTGTTCAATGGCCGGATCGCCGGTATCAGCGGCATTACCGGCGGTTTATTGAGCGCGGGCGGCCGGGAGGGGGGCTGGCGCGCCGCATTTATTGGCGGGTTGCTGCTCTCTCCCTGGCTGTATGCTGCCGCTGCGGCGTTGCCGCCCGGTGAGATCTCGGTTGGCAACGGCTGGCTGGCGGCCGCAGGGCTGTTGGTGGGCTTGGGCACTCGATTGGGCAGCGGTTGCACCAGCGGGCACGGTGTGTGCGGCGTCGCGCGGTTGGCGCCGCGTTCACTGGCCGCCACGGCGGTGTTTATGCTGCTGGGCTTTATGACCGTGTGGCTGATGCGCCACACGTTGGGAGGTTGAAAATGCTTAAAACGCTGTTGGCGCTGCTGAGCGGCGTGATTTTCGGTCTGGGGTTAATTATCGCCGGCATGGCCAATCCGGCCAAGGTGTTGGCGTTTCTCGACGTTACCGGCATGTGGGATCCCTCGCTGGCGTTGGTGATGGCAGGGGCGATCGCGGTGGCAGCGCCGGCCTTCCTGTGGGCGCGGCGACGCGAGCGGAGCCTGTTGGGCGAGCCGCTGCAGATCCCGGCCGCCGGGCGTGTGGATCGCCGTTTGCTGGCCGGCAGCGCGCTGTTCGGCATCGGCTGGGGTATCGCAGGCATTTGCCCCGGCCCGGCCTGGGTGTTGGCCGGGGTGGCGATAGGCCGGGTATGGCCGTTCCTGCTGGCGATGCTGGCGGGCATGGCGCTGTATGACATTATCATGAGACGGAGGCGTACATGTCGATAGCCAAAGCGGTGTTGCGCATCGGGCGCCCCACCGATCGGTTGCAGGAAATTGCCGCGTTGTATTGCCGCGGGCTGGGTTTCGAAAAACTGGGCGAGTTTGTCGATCATCAGGGGTTCGATGGCATGATGATTGGGCATCCGCAGCATGCCTACCATCTGGAGTTCACGCAGCACCGCGGGGTACGGGTCGGGCAGGCGCCGACGCAGGATCATCTGCTGGTATTTTATCTGCCGGATGAGAACGAATGGCGGGCCGCGTGTGAGCGGATGCGGGCGGCGGGGTTCTTGGCGGTCGCCGCCTATAATCCCTATTGGGATCGCGCGGGGCAAACCTTTGAAGATCCTGACGGCTACCGGGTGGTCTTACAACATCAGGCCTGGCAAGCATAAAAAAACCGGCGCATCGAGCGCCGGTTTGCGAGAGAAAAACGGGTTATCCGTCAGACGTTGGTCGCCGGTTTTTGCGCGCTCTTGGACTGGGTATTTTCCAGCATGCGGCGAATCGGCACGATCAGCACGATAAGCACGGCGGCGCAGATCAGCAACGCGACTGAACAGCGAGCGAACAGATTCGGCAGCATATCCAGTTGGTCGGCCTTGACGTGGCCGCCGATCAGACCGGCCGCCAGGTTGCCCAGCGCACTGGCGCAGAACCACAGCCCCATCATTTGGCCGCGCATTCTCTCCGGCGCCAGCAGCGTCATGGTGGCCAGCCCGATCGGGCTCAGGCACAGCTCACCCAGCGTCAGCATCAGGATACTGCCCACCAGCCACATCGGCGATACGCCGGCGCCGCCGTTGCTCAGCACATTCTGCGCGGCCAACATCATCAGGCCGAAACCGCCGGCGGCGCACAGGATACCGATCACGAACTTGGTGATGCTGCTCGGACGCACGTTATTGCGTGCCAGCGCAGGCCAGGCCCAGCTGAACACTGGCGCCAGCAGGATGATGAACAGGGCGTTGATCGACTGGAACCACACCGCCGGGATCTCGAAGTCGCCGATCATGCGATTGGTGTAATCGTTGGCGAACAGGTTGAACGAGGTCGGTTTCTGTTCAAACGCCGACCAGAAGAACGCAGCGGAGATCAGCAGGATGAAGCACACCAGCAGGCGCGCACGCTCTTTGCGGCTCAGGCCGGCAAAGGCGAACAGATAGATGAAGTACAGGGTGACCGACGCGGCGATGACGTATACCAGCACGCTGGCCACCTCGACCGGATTGATGACGATGGTGCCCTGAGCGATCAGCACGATGACCGCCACCAGGATGGCCGCCAGCGCCAGCAACCAGACGCCGACGCCTTCTTTCTTCGCGACCGGGCTGTTCCAGGTGGAGTCCAGGCCCACTTCGTGGTCATAACGTTTCATCGCCGGTACGGCGAATACCCGGAAGATCACCAGCGCCACCAGCATCCCGATACCGCCGATGCCGAAGCCCCAGTGCCAGCCGTGTGACTTGATCAACCAGCCGGAGATCAGCGGGGCAATGAACGAGCCGATGTTGATGCCCATGTAGAACAGCGAGAAACCGCCGTCACGACGCGCATCGCCTTTTTTGTACAGCGTACCGACCATCACCGAGATACAGGTTTTGAACAGGCCGGAACCGAGCACGATGAACATCAGGCCGATGAAGAACAGGTTGGTGCCCATCACCGCGGACAGGGCGATCGACAGGTGGCCGAGCGCGATCAGGATCGAACCGTACCAGACGGCCTTGCGTTGGCCGAGCCAGTTGTCCGCCAACCAGCCGCCCGGCAGTGCCGCCAGGTACATGCTACCGGCGAAGATGCCGACGATCGCCGACGCGTTCTCGCGCGCGAGACCCAGACCGCCATCGTACACGGTGGCGGCCATAAACAGGATCAGCAGCGGACGGATGCCGTAGAACGAGAAACGCTCCCACATTTCGGTGAAGAACAGAGAACCCAGCGGATAGGGATGGCCGAAGAAGGTCCGGCTTTCTGACTTATTGACAGAGGATTGCATAACGATTTCCCAATAAAAGGCGCTGCAAGGCTGCAGCCCGTACTGTGGTATGTATGTGTATTTAATGAAGGCGATCCGCCCAATGCGGATTACCCGACAAACACCGCGGCTGCAACGCTGATAAACCGTGGAAAGCGTGCTGACCTTTTCTTCACTTGGCCGATGTTTCACATCTGGCGTGATATTATTTAACCATTTGATAACTGGTCGTTGGTTTTGTCTAGTACCTGTATCCCATTTTTTAGACGAAAAGTCGACAAGCATCTCCTTTTCTGGTTTTTCTGTTGGTTATGACAGGAATATGATTGACAGCGGGTTTTATGTGCTGAAAGTTATTTTTTTGTTGATAAACAAAATGTTGAGATAAGAAAGTTCTGGGTGGGACGAAAATTCGCCGGCCCGAAGGAGGCATTATTAAAAGTGGGGGAAATGCGCCGTTGATCCGGCCAACGGAGGAAGCTGGCGATAAATGCAGCTATTGTTCTTCCTGCAGCGTGTCTTCCCGCAAATAGCCCGGCCGCCGCCGCAGACACCACCAGGAATACCCCGCGTTGAACAGCACCACTAAAGCGGTGACGGCGAAGACCGCGCGAAAACCGTAACCGGCGGAGACTGCGGCGCCGAGCAGCGGACCGCTGACGTTGCCGACGTCGCGGAACGACTGGTTATAGCTGAAAATACGGCCGGCCACCTGATTGGTGCAGTTATAAATTAACAACGTCTGTACCGCCGGCAGCAACGCGCCGTCGGCCGCCCCCAGCAGAAAACGCAGCACCCCGAGCTGCCACGGCGTTTGCACGAACGCCATCGGGATCAGCAATAGCACCGAGACGATCAGCATGAATACCAGTATGCGTTCCGGGCCGATGCGATCGCCCAGCTTGCCCAGCCGTGGGGCGCTCATCAACGCCGCGACGCCGGGCACCGAGGCGATAAGCCCGCTGATAAACGCCAGATTGTGGGTGGCGCCGGCCAAATCGCGCACATACAGCGTCAGGATCGGCGCGATCGAGCCGGTGGCGATCTGGATGATCATGGTGGTGACGAACAGGCTGAGCACCAGCTTCGGGTTTTTCAGCGAAGCGAACACCTGTTTTGCATGCAACATGTCGCGCTTTTGCACCGGGGTGAATTGTTCTTTGACATACAGCAACGTCAGCACGAAGCAGACGAACAGCACCGCGGCGGTGATATAAAACACCGGGCGCAGGCCGTATAAATCGGCCAGCAGCCCCCCGATCAGCGGGCCGACCAGCGCGCCGCCGACGCCGCCGGTAGACAGGGTGCCGAGCGCCCAGCCGCTGCGGTTGCGCGGCACCTGGGTGGCGATCAGCGCGTTGGCGTTGGGAATGAACCCGCCGAGCAGCCCCAGCACCGCACGCAGCGCGAGAAACTGCCAGACCGTTTGCGCCATGCCCATCAGCGCCATGACGATCGCCATACCGAGCGCCGAACGCAGCAGCATCAGTTTGCGGCCGCGTCGGTCGGCCAGGGCGCCCCAGAACGGCGCGGCGATAGCGGAAAACAGGAAGGTAATGCTGAACAGCAGACCGGACCACATGTTGAGCGCCTGATGGCCGGTTACGCCCAGCGTCTCTACGTACAGCGGCAGAAACGGCATCACCAGGCTGAAGGCGGCGCCGGTGAGAAAGCATCCCAGCCAGGCGACGAAAAGGTTGCGTTTCCAGTTAACGGGTTCTGCTGCCGAAGCCATAAATGTCCATTGCCGAAAGGTGACGCGTTTTGCCGGTGGCAAAGATGAAGGGGCAAAACGTGAAAAGTTAGCCTGGTAAGTATGCGCCGCAAGCGCGGCGACGGCAAATGAGGGGACAAAGATTGGGCGAAAAATGAAATAAAGTTTTAAAAATGACGTTTAAACCTTATTCCGCGCTTGGCGCGCGGAATTTACAGCGTTTTATAAGCCGGCCAGCGCCTCGAAACCGGCAGCGGTGGTGGTGGCGCTAAAGTCGGTGACCTCGTAGTGGGCCACGGCGTTGAACGGATCTTCGGCCAGGATGGCGTCCAGTTGCGCACGCTCAATGCCTTTGGCCAGGATCACGCCGCCGGTGCGGGGATTCTTGCGGCCGGAAGCGACGAAGGTGCCGTCCTGAAAATATTTCTTAAGCCAGGCGATGTGCCCGTCAAGGTGGCTGTCGACGTCGGCGATCGGGCGATGGTAGGTCAGGCTGACAATGTACATAGCGGCTCCAGGGGGTGGCGGCAAAGGCATTACCATCCCACCCTCGCCGGCGATTCTCAAGAGGCACGCAATAAAAAACCCGCCGGCGGCGGGTTGGTTTTATCAGTAAAGCGAAGGTTCGCCTTCCGGGCGGGTCTTGAAGCGGCGATGCAGCCACATGTATTGATCCGGCGCCATCAGGATCTCTTTTTCCACCACTTTGTTCATGAAGGCGGCGGCGTCGAGTTCATTATCCAGCGGGAAGTTTTCCACCGCCGGCTGCATGATCAGCTCATACCCTTTGCCGTCCGGCAGGCGGCGCGGGGTGAACGGAATGATCGCCGGTTTACCCATTCGCACCAGCACATAGCTGCCGGTGGTGGTGGCGGCTTTGTCCACTGCGAACAGCGGCACGAAAACGCTGCTGCGCGGGCCGTAGTCGTGATCCGGCGCATACCAGATGATATCGCCCTGTTTCAGGGCGCGGATCATGCCTTTGACGTCCTTGCGATCCAGCATCGACTTGTTGGAACGCATGCGCCCCCAGGTTTGCAGCCAGTCCATCAGCTTGTTGTCGTGCGGGCGGTAAACGCCGATGCCCGGGTTGTGAATGCCGAAGATGCGGGCGCCCAGCTCCAGCGTCAAAAAGTGCAGGCCAATCAGCAGCACGCCCTGCTGGTTGTCGCGCGCTTTTTGGATATGCTCCAGGCCGCTGACCTTGAACCAGCGCTCGATGCGCCAGTTGGGCCAGAACCACGCCATGCCGGTTTCAAACAGCCCCATGCCGACCGATTCGAAATTCTTTACCACCAGCGCATCGCGTTCGGCCTGCGGCATGTCGGGAAAACAGAGCTCGAGGTTGCGCTGGGCGATAGCGACGCGCCGCTTGAGAAAGCGCATGGAAAATCGCCCAATCGAGGTGCCGAGCCAGTAGATGACGGGGTAAGGCAGCAACACCAGCAGATACAGCAAGCCGATGCCGACCCAGGTCAGCCAGTAGCGCGGGTGCAATAAGGAGCGATTGAAAGTAGGAACTTGAGTCATGGGTTCTCTGTTTGAATACGGTTGTTTAAGTGTAATGACAGCGTCATCGCACGGTCTGGCAGCCGGGTGAACTCGGCGGCAAGGTTCGTTTCTGCCGTTTGTTTGCGACTATTGTGGCATTTTTCTGGCGATCCGGGAAAACACAACGCATTAAAATCCCTTTTGGGGCGTTAAATATGCATCGAATGCCGAATTTTTCCACAATCTTTCCTGCCAAAGATAATGGCGATATTATTGTCGGTAATTATTCAGAGGGTAAATATGTTGGCACCATGGATCAGTGCGGGGCTGCTGGTGTTGGGCGCGGCGGTCGGCAGCGTCGGCGTACATTTGCAGATGAACGCGATATTGGCGCTTGCCGGCGTGATGATGGCGCTCGGTATGGTGGCTTCCGCGTTTACCGAAGGCGGCGGACGCTGAACGGGGCGCTTGCGCCAGGGCTGCGCGGCGGCGGTTTTTCGGGTATGATGTGCGCCGCGCGCGGGCCTGCTGGCTGCGCGCGGTAATCAGTCACCTCCCGAAAGACAGGAAAGTACACCATGCCAGTGTTACATAACCGAATTTCTAATGAGGAACTGAAGGCGCGCATGCTGGCGGAAACCGAGCCGCGCACCACAGTTTCTTTTTACAAATACTTCTCCATCGACGATCCCAAGGCGTTTCGCGACAGCCTGTACATTCAGTTCGAAAAACTGAAGGTGTTCGGCCGCATCTACGTGGCGAAAGAGGGCATCAACGCGCAGATCAGCGTGCCGCAGCATCACTTCGACGCGTTCAAAGCCGCGCTGTTCGCCTCGCACCCGGCGTTGGATCAGGTCCGCCTGAATATCGCGCTGGAAGACGACGGCAAATCCTTCTGGGTGCTGCGCCTCAAGGTGCGTGAGCGCATCGTGGCCGACGGCATCGATGACGAGAGCTTCGATCCGAGCAACGTCGGCGAGTATCTGCAGGCCGAGCGCGTCAATCAGATGATCGACGATCCGAATACGGTATTTGTCGATATGCGCAACCACTATGAGTACGAAGTCGGCCACTTCGAAAATGCCATCGAGGTGCCGTCGGATACCTTCCGCGATCAGCTGCCGATGGCGGTGGAGATGCTGCAGGACAGCAAAGACAAGAATATCGTCATGTACTGCACCGGCGGCATTCGCTGTGAAAAAGCCAGCGCCTATATGCTGCACAACGGCTTTAAAAACATCTACCACGTGGAAGGCGGGATTATCGAGTACACCCGCAAAGCGAAAGAACAGGGGTTGCCGCTGAAGTTTATCGGCAAAAACTTCGTGTTCGATGAGCGCATGGGCGAGCGCATCTCTGACGATGTGATCGCCAACTGCCACCAGTGCGGCGCGCCGTGCGATACCCATACCAACTGCAAGAACGACGGCTGCCATCTGCTGTTCATTCAGTGCCCGAGCTGCGCCGCCAAGTTTGAAGGATGCTGCAGCGAGATTTGCCGCGAAGAGCTGAAGCTGCCGCGCGAAGAGCAGCGCGCGCGCCGTGCAGGCCGCGAAAATGGCGTCAAGATCTTCAATAAGTCGAAAGGCTTGCTGCAGACCACGATGCACATTCCGGCACCGGAAGAAGAAGGCCCAGCCCGCTGAGCCTGAGGAAATGAGAAGCCCGGCCGCCAAGCCGGGCTTTTTTTTATTTCTCGCGCACGCCTTCTACGGAGATGATCAGCTCAACGTCTTGCGACGCCGGGCCCAGATCGGTGGTAATGCCGAAATCTTTCAGCTTGATCTTGCCGTTGGCTTCAAAGCCGGCGCGGTAGCCGCCCCACGGATCGTTGCCCTGGCCAATCAGTTTGGCGTCCAGCGTGACGGGCTTGGTCACGCCGTTCAGCGTCAGGTTGCCGACCACCGCATAACCGTCGCCGCTTTTCTTCACTTCTGTGGATTCAAACTTGGCCTGTTTGTTCTTCTCCACGTTGAGGAACTCGGCGCTGCGCAGGTGCTTGTCGCGCTCGGCGTGGTTGGTGTCGACGCTGGCGGTATTGATGGTCACGTTAACCTTGTCCTTGGACGGATCTTTCTCGTCGAAGGTGAAGCCGCCGTCGAAGTCTTTAAAGCTGCCGTACAGCCAGCTGTAGCCCAGGTGCTGGATGCGGAACTCGATAAAGGCGTGCTGGCCCTGTTTGTCGATCTTGTAGTCCGCCGCCAGTGCGGAACCGGCGCTCAGCAGCAGGGCGCCTGCGGTCAGGCCCAATACGGTCTTTTTCAACATAGCAATCTCCATAAATCCAAAGGTTAATCGGCGCTGCTACCCAGCATCCGTTTCAAAGTGACATCACGATCGATAAAGTGATGTTTAAGCGCGGCCAGCCCGTGCAGTACCGAAAGCACTACCACGGCCCAGGCCAGGTAAAGGTGTATGGCGCCGGCGGTGTCGGCCTGTTCCGCCATGCCGGTGACGGTGGCGGGCACGTCGAACCAGCCGAATACGCTGATCGGTTGGCCGTCGGCGGTGGAGATCAGATAGCCGCTGATCAGAATGCCGAACAGCACGGCATACAGCGCCAGATGCGCGAGAATAGCGCTGACGCGAGTGAGGCGGCCATAGCTGGCCAGAGGTTTGGGCGGCGGCGAGACAAAGCGCCAGACCACGCGGATCACCATCACGATGAACAGCAGCGTGCCGATGCTTTTGTGGATCTCCGGCGCCTGATGGTACCAGACGTCGTAATAGCCCAGCGTGACCATCCACAGGCCAAGTGCGAACATGCCGTACACCGTCAGCGCCACCAGCCAGTGGATCAACACTGACACATGGCCGAAACGATCGGCGGTATTTTTCCAGAGCATCCTGTTTCCTTCGATTACCGATTGGCTGGCTGCAATAATTAAACTTTAGGAAACATAAAATCAATAATAAATTTAACTATGTTACTTCTTAGAAATATTAGTCAGTGAATTTGTTTGAGATGTTCGGGATTCATCAGATAAATCGTTGAAGATGATATTATTTCCCTCACGGGGCGGTTGTGCTAGTTGTTGAAAATTAGGCTTATTATTTATTAATGTCAGCTTTTGTCATTTTACGTAAATCGTCCATGAGTTGCTCGGTGGAATTATTTGTTGGCAAACGTTATGCCTATTTCTTGCGGCAAAGAGCAGGGCGGAAAGATTAATTTTTTCGAACGGTTAGGCGAAATCCTCTGCGGCGTGACGGTGGATTTTGCTACCATTAGCGCCAAGAGTCGGCTCTTGGTGGCCGGTTAACCCAGTGAAATAACAAGGAAACGTCATGGGCCGAACCCGCGTGACCGACAGCAGCCTGCGTCTGGCCGTCCTGCTGGCGATGTTGGTGATCATTTTGGCCGGGGTGAAAGCCGCCGCTGACATCGTGGTGCCGTTTTTGCTGGCGGTATTTCTCGCCATGGTGTTGAACCCGCTGGTGGCGATGCTGGAACGCAAGCGGGTGCCGCGTATCGTCGGGGTGACGCTGCTGGTGACGGCGGTGATCGTGGTCGTGATGCTGTTTATCGGCATGCTGGGCGCTTCGCTCAATGAGTTCGCCCGCTCGCTGCCGCAGTACCGCGGCATGATGATCGAGAAGTTGCGCGAGCTGCAGCATTACGCCGATCGCTTCAATATCAGCCTCTCCAGCGAAGCGATGCTGCAGTATGTCGATCCGAGCGCGGCGATGAATTTGGTCACCCGCATGCTGGGGCACCTGTCTGGCGCCATGACCAACGTCTTCCTGCTGCTGATGACCGTGGTGTTTATGCTGTTTGAAGTGCAGCTGCTGCCGTATAAGCTGCAGCAGGCGCTGGATAAGCCGAACGAGGGGCTCGCCGCGATGCGGCGGGCGTTGGACGGCGTGACGCGCTATCTGGTGATTAAAACCATCATCAGCCTGGCCACCGGGGTGATCGTCTGGATCTTCCTGGCGGCGGTCGGCGTGCGCTTCGCTTTTATCTGGGGGCTGCTGGCGTTTCTGCTCAACTACATTCCCAACATTGGCTCGGTATTGGCCGCCATTCCGCCGCTGATTCAGGCGCTGTTGTTCAACGGGCTGGGCGATGCTCTGGTGGTGGCGGGCGGTTTTATCGCTGTCAACATGGTGATCGGTAATATCCTCGAACCACGGGTGATGGGGCGCGGGCTGGGGCTGTCGACGCTGGTGGTGTTCCTGTCGCTGATCTTTTGGGGCTGGCTGCTCGGCCCGGTGGGCATGTTGCTGTCGGTGCCGCTGACGATCGTGGCGCGCATCGCGCTGGAGACTACCGAGGGCGGCTATCGGCTGGCGGTTATCCTGGGGGACGGCCGCCCGCCGCGTCAGCCTCCGGCGGCGCCGGAGTGAGGAAGATCTTGCCGTTCACACCGGGCTGCGTGGCGTGCTGCAGCGCCGTTGCGTACTGATGCAAAGGATAAATCGCGGCGGGTGGGCGCAAAGCCAGCTGGCCGCGCCGCAGCAGCTGGAATAGCTGATAAAACGCCATCTGCCACTGCGCCGGCGCCGCCTGTGCGTTCCATTTGCGCAGGTGGAACAGCGAAGCGCGCAGCTTTAACTCGTCCACCACGCGCCGCCAGTCTACCTGGCGGCCGCTCAGCAGGCCCAGCGCCACAAAATCGCCGCCGGAGCGCACCGCCCGCGCCAATTGCAATCCGTCTTCCCCACCGATGCAGTCGATGGCCGCACGGGCGCCAAAATTCGTCATTTCCACCAGCTGAGGTGCTTCGATAACGCGCCAGGCGCCGGCGGCCAGTAACGCCTGGCGATGAGCGGCGTTGCGCACCACGACCGCCAGACGAATGCCGCGCAGCGCCGTCAGCTGCGCCAGCAGCAGGCTGACAGCGGAGCCGCCGCCGTTGATCAGCAGTACGTCGCCGGCGTTGAGCGGCAGCCATTGCGTCAACAGCACCCAGCAGGTGAGCGGGTTGATATAGATTTGCGCTGCGCAGGCGTCGTCAATGTCATCCGGCACCCAGACCACCCGAGCCTCAGGCAGCGTGACGAAGGTTTGCCAACTGCCGTCACCCGCTACCGCCAGCGCGCGTCGGTCCGTTGAATGCCCATTCTGCGGATTGACGATGACGCCCACGCCTTCATATCCCGGCACCTGCGGCAGGGCGATGCGGTGCGCGTATTGGCCGTGGATCGGGATCAGATCGGAAGGGTTGATCGGGGCATAGCGCATCTGCAATAACTGCTGTCCGGGGCGCAGCAGCGGTCTGCTCATCTGCTGCAATTCCAGCACCTGGGCGGGATCGCCGAAGCGGCTGAAGCTCAATCGGGGAAATAACGGCGGCATGGATTACATGACGAAGAAGAAATAGACATCCAACGCCAGCAGCACCAGCCACAGGCAAAGGTAAAGCACCAGGTGCTCACGCACATTGTTGACGATAGCCGCCAGTATTCGGTTTAACATTTCAGCCGCCTGAAGAGAAGGATCCTTGATTATAGTCCTTTTCTCGACGTCTTTTACAGCGCGCCGCGCGTGTGCGCTGGAAGAGCGGCGATAAAAAAGCCTGCGTTATCGCAGGCTTGATGTTATACCGCCAGCAGCGCCAGCGGCGTCGAATTTGTTGGCGTGCTCGGCGGGTAGAAATAGCGCAGCACGTTATACAGCGAGTAGAACTCCAGCCGGTTGCGCGCGTTGATCTTCTCCGTGATGTGACGCTTGTGCACGTACACCGTATGCGAGCTGATCTGCAGCTTTTTCGCGATGCGGTAGTTGGGCATCTCCGCCATCCAATATTTCATTACCGTCAGTTCCTGCGGGCTGAACAGGGAACGCTCTTCGCCGTCATCGGCCAGCGCCAGCGGATTTTCGCGCAGCGTGCGTAAGGTGAGCGGCAGAATGCTTTTATTGAACAGAAAGGCATTATCGGCGATGCGCATTGGCGCTTCGCTGTAAGGGTAAGGCGTATCGAGATAGATAAACAGCAAGGCAGACTGGCTGGCTTCCATAAATGCCAGCAGCTGTGCGTCCGCTTCGTTATAGCGGCATTGGTTGCTGAGGTTCACCAGAATGTGGCTTGGCTGAAAACTGGACAACAGTGGCGTAGCGTACTCAATGCTGTGGCAGCACTTGATCGTCGTAATCCCACTATCAGCAAAGTAGCTGGCTATACCGACCCGGGTGAAGCAGCATTCGTCCACGACAAGTAGTTTCATGGTGACGTCCTTGTTGAAAGCCGATGGAGCATATCTTCTGTAAAATAGGACTTACACTGCAAGTGTTCAATTCGGAAATTCAAATGCTGAATGCAAGAAATTTCCGTTATCAGAATTTTTACTTGGTATTTAAAAGAGTTAGCAGGTTAAGAAATTGTAACCGCCAGATTTCGCTGTCCAGGGCTCGACGGGAACGTGGACAGCGAAATCCTCCGCTCAGCTAAATCGCTTCAGACCAAAGCTGGAGAGGTCAACCGGCGGCGCTTTGTCCTGCGCGAACAGCGCGGCGATCTCGCCCAGAGCGCTGGCGAACTTGAAGCCGTGGCCGCTCAATCCGCTGATGACCATCAGGCGATCGCAATCCGGCAGCGTATCGATAATAAAGTCTTCGTCAGGGCTCATATCATAACTGCAGGCTTCGCCGTGTAAACATACGCCTACACCCGGCAAAAATTGCCGCAGGAAGGAGAAAACTTCCGTGCCGTCGCTGGCGTAGCTGCCGAAGGGCTTGCGCTGCTCGGGGGCATCCATCGGCTGGCCGCCGTCGTGTTTGCCCACTTTCAGGCCATCGTTATCCGCCGGGAAACCGTAATAGTGCGTGCCGTCCTGCGCTTCGACGGTAAAGGCCGGGAAGCGATTGTTCACGCTGTAGCGGCCGTCCGCCTGATGCCAGGAGAATACCTTGCGCAATGGCGCGATCGGCAGCTGCGGCAACAGCGCCTTCACCCAGGTGCCTGCGGTGACCACCGCTTTTCGCGCCGTGAAACGCCCTTCGTCGGTGACGACCTCAACGCCGCCATCAATGGGGTTCACCGCGCTGACCGGGCAGTTGAACAGCTGGCTGCAGCCGGCCTCTTTCGCCAGTTTGATCAGGCTGGCAACCGCCAGTTCGGAGCGCAGGAAGCCGGCGTCCGGCTCGAAGACACCGACATAACCTTCCGGCGCGCGGAATTCCGGCCAGCGTTGAGCGATCTGTTCGGCGCTGAGGGTTTGCGCATTAAGGCGAAACTTTTGCGCGCTCTGCTGAGCATTGCGAATGAATTCGGAGTGCTGCGGCCCCAGGTTGAGCACGCCGCACGACTGGAACAGTTCTTCACCGGATTGTTGAATCAGCGCATTCCACAGCGCCTGTGCGCGCAGCACCAGCGGCACGTACTTTTCACCTTCGCCGTAAGCGTGACGAATGATGCGGGTATCGCCGTGATGGCTGCCGTTGCGGTGTGGAGGAATGGCGCTGTCGATCATCAGCGCTTTCAAGCCGGCCCGGGTAGCGTAATACCCTGCCGCCGCGCCGACTGAACCGCTGCCCACCACAATCAAATCATATTCCACGTGCCCACCCTCTCTGATAGCGATTTCTTATCGCCCCATGATAAAAGGTTGGCGAGCGCAATGCACTGATTGAACGGCGAAAGGCGAAGAAAAGGCGCCGGGATCGATCACGGCGCCTTAGGGGTTAGGGGACGATGTATCAATGTTTTCTGCGATCAAGATCCTGGTAATCCGTAGCTTCAATCTTGGCGATGCCGGCCTCTAAGATATTGATTAATTGACGGGCGACATCTGTAGTGAGCCAAAGCGTTCGGTCTACTTGGGCTTCTTCGGGCGTTTGGTCTAGTGAAGACAGGTAATGAAGGCGTATCATCATGGCGTCGTAAACGTCGACAGTACTGATATCCCAACCGACAAGCGGGTGCGTCTGAATTACTTCATCATTTCTGTCCATAAAGACCCCTTATTGAGTAGTAACTACCGTGAGTGACTAACGAGGATCAATGCGGCTCATCATCATGAGAGCAATTACAGTATACGCATCCGCTTTCATCGGTGGAGGGGGTTGTCACCGAAATTTGCAAAATAAATATTTATTTGAACAATTATTCTACAAATTTGTATGTGCAGCAGTGGATGAGTCAAGCGCAGCGCGTTATTCCGCGTCGGCAGGTGGCGATGCGCCGTGCAGACATTTTTCCAGCTCTTCGGCCAAATGGGCGAAATGCTTTTGCGTTTCGGCATCACGATTCTGGCTGTGCGATTCCAGCTTCAGGCTGTGGATCAGCCGTTGGTTGGCTTTGTCATCCAGGCTGAAGGCCAGATAAGAGAAAGCCACTTCCAGTACGTTCAAGCGCCTTTTCTGATCGGCAATCAGCGCCAGCAGTTCGCCAAACGTCATTGCGTCTTCGGATTTCACCTTGTCCGGGGCCATGCTTACTCCTTTGCGTTAAATACAGCGCTGAGGCAGATTTTGTTTCAGAGTAAGGGTAAGCGATGAATGGGCAGGGCGCCAGAAACAAAAAAGCCGGAGAGCGACCCCCGGCAAAAACAGCATTGCAGTGTTATTCTGCGCTAAACCATTCGTCTGCGCTTTCCCAGGTTTCCTGAAGGATTTCCTCGATCAGATCCCGGTCGGTTTTGGCGCCCCCCAGCACGGAGAGCCCGTTGGCGCCGGCATAACGTACGTGCACGACGGCGTCTGGAAACTGGCGGTTGACCCGCTTGCCCAGTTCACCGGTCAGCGCCTCAATGGCGCCCGCCGGCAGCGGCCGGGTTTTATCTATAGTGACTTCAACACGCATAATTGCCCCCGAAGCGATTTACTGTTTATTTATACAGTTAACCGAGTGCGGGGGCAAGAGGGCGAAGCAAAAATATCAGTCTTTCAGCGACCAGTTCAGGGTTTCACCCGCCAGGAAGGGGATCACGGATTCATTGCCGAGGGTAATCTCTTCCGGCTGGGTGGTTGGCACGCGCTGCAGTTCGATGAAGTCTTCGTTGAGCGGCAGGCCATAGAAGCGCGGGCCGTTGAGCGAGCAGAAGGCTTCGAAGTGCTCCAGTGCGCCTAGCTGTTCGAAGACCGCTGCGTAAGCCGGGATGGCATTCGGCGCGTTGAAACAGCCGGCGCAACCGCAGCTGGACTCTTTGCGATGCTTGAGGTGCGGCGCGGAGTCGGTGCCAAGGAAGAAGCGATCCGAGCCGCTGGCGACCGCCTGACGCAGCGCTTCCTGGTGGACATTGCGCTTGAGGATCGGCAGGCAGAACAGGTGCGGGCGAATGCCGCCGACCAGCATGTGGTTGCGGTTGAACATCAGGTGCTGCGGCGTGATGGTGGCGCCGAGGAAACGATTGCCTGCCTGCACGTATTGCGCCGCTTCTTTGGTGGTGATGTGCTCGAAGACGATCTTCAGCTCAGGGAACTGTTGGCGAATCGGTTCCATCACCTGCTCGATAAAGCGCGCCTCGCGGTCGAAGATATCGACGGAAGGATCGGTCACTTCGCCGTGGATCAGCAATGGCATGCCGATTTTTTGCATCTGCTCGAACAGCGGGTAAATACCGGTCACGTCGCTGACGCCGTGGCTGGAGTTGGTGGTGGCGTTGGCCGGATACAGCTTGGCGGCAGTAAACACCCCTTGTTCGAAGCCGTTGACCAGTTCACTGGCCGCCAGGGAGTTGGTCAGGTAGCAGGTCATCAGCGGAGTGAAATTGTGACCCTGCGGAACCGCCGCCAGAATGCGATCGCGGTAGGCGCGCGCGGCGGCCACGGTCGTTACGGGCGGAACCAGGTTCGGCATCACGATCGCCCGGCCAAATACCTGGCTGGTATAGGGCACCACCGTTTTCAGCATTTCATCGTCACGCAGGTGGATATGCCAATCGTCTGGGCGGCGGATTTTCAGAACTTGAGGTTGTGCGGTCATCTAGCTAGGCTCCGGCGGTCAAATACGTCTAATGAAAAGCGAATAATGGGTTTATTCACGCCGGGGTGTAAGGATAAGCGGAAAGTGCCGCAGATGCATCTGTTTGTTGGCGACAAGTTGAAATCAATAGCGCGGCGGGCGCATAGTAACCGGGATTTCAACGATGCCGACGCCAATACCGTCGACCTTCATCAAGTGGAAAGGGAGAAAGCAATGGAAGTACGCGTTATCGCCACCCTGCAAGCGAAAGCGGGATTTGAAGCCGCCGTCAGCGAAGCGGTGCACGACATTATCGAGCCGAGCCGCCAGGAGTTGGGCAACCTGCAATATGACTTGCATCGCGATCTGGAAAAACCGGGCGTTTTCGTGTTCTTTGAGCGTTGGGCCAGCAGCGAAGCGCTGGATAAGCATAATGAGACGGCGCATTTTCAGCAGTTCGTCAGCCGGCTTGACGGCAAGTTGGATGTTCTGGACATCAAAAAACTGAAGAAGATCGCCTGAGGACGTTACAGGCAAGAAAAAACCCGCCGATGGCGGGTTTTTTTAAGGTTGCAGATTAACTTATTCGTTAACCGGCTGCGGTTTGGTGGCCGGCGCGGTCGCCTGGCTCACCGCCGAATGGCCGCCTGCGGAGCCTTTGCCTTCAAAGTTGAAGGAAGGGCGCTGCCAGTCGCTGTGCTTGCGTTCTTCCGGCACATAGGCCGGCGCAGGCGCTTTGGTCATCGGCGCAGTGGCGATGTGTTTGTACAGCGCGTCCTGCACGGCTTTCACCGGCGCCGGCTGCTGAGCAACCACTGGCGCAGGGGCTTTTTCCACCGGAGCGGCTTCCACGGCTGCCGCCGCAGGTGCGGCTTCTACTTCTACCATTGGCGTTTCTTCCGCTGGCGTGGCTTCTACCACCGGTGCAGTTTCGACCACAGGTTCGTCTTCCGCTAGCGCAGGTTCAACCACTGGCTCTACAGCTACGGTTTCAGCTACCGGCTCGGCTTCCACTGCAGGGGCAGTCTCTTCCGCTTTCGGCTGTTCAACTGCAACAGTTGCCGGGGCGGTTTCCACCGGCGCCGGGATTTCCTCGGCCGGGATAGCCACGACAGGCGCTACGGCTGCAGCTTCTTCCGTTACGGTAACGGCAGCAGTTTCAACGGCGGCTTCTGGCGCAGGCGGGTTGATGCTGGCCGCCACCTGGGTTTCTTCCACGGCAACGTTGTGCTGTTCAACCGCGGCAGCGACAACCGGTGCCGCAGCCTGTTCTACGGCTTCGGTCTGCACTTCGGCTTCTTCAACCTGAGCGACCGGGTAGCTTACCCAGACTTTGCCCGATGCCATTTCCGGCGAAGCGAACGCGCCCGCCAGCGGCATTGGAGATTGCAGCGGGTAACGTTCATCGCGGTAACGACGGCGGCGCTGGCCACTGACGCGCAGGTGGCGCGGTGAACGGCGGGAACGGCGCGGCATGCCTTCGCCGTTGCCGCGGCTTTCGCCCTGGGCATCGTCTTCCGGCTGTGCGGCAACGGTTTCCGGCAGCAGCTTGACGCTGTCGTCGGCGGTCGGCTGCGCGTCTTCGGCTTTCGCTACCGGCGCTTTCGGCGCCAACAGCTCTTCCGCTGCGCGCTGCAGCTCTTCTTCGGCAGACAGGATACGCACTTTCTGCGTCAGCGTGCGGCGCTGACGGCGCTGCATGTTCTGCTGCTGGCGTTCTTCCTGTTCTTCGTCGGTGCTCTCGACCGCTTCAACGCTTTCCAGCGCTTTCACTTCCTGCTGAGCCTGACGTTTCTCTTCCTGACGGCGACGCTGGCGTTCAGCGCGCTGCTCACGGCGTTGCTGCTGATCTTCGCGCGGCGCTTTAGCGCCTTCTTCTGAAGCGGTTTCCTCCGCTACCGGCGCGTTCTGCTGCTGGTTGCGGCGGTTACGGCGCTGCTCATCGCGGGACTCACGCGATTCACGGCCTTCACGGTTCTCACGCGGTTCACGGTTGTCGCGCTCGCGATTGTCACGGCCTTCACCGCGCTCTTTACGCTCGCCGCGTTCCGGACGATCGCCACGGTCGCTACGCTCACCGCGCTCTTTACGGCCGGTGCCTTGACGGCGCTGACCGCGACGATCCTGACGACGGTTTTCACCGTTGCTTTCCGCCTTCGGCGCTTCGGCTGGTTTGGCTTCTTCGACGGCAGGTTGCTCTTCACCGGCGAACAAGTTCTTCAGACCACCGAACAGGCGACCCAGGAAGCCCGGCTTGGCGGCGGCCGGCGCTGCGGCTTTCGCCTTGGCGGCTGCAGCGGCAGGCTTGGCCACGGCGACGGGTTCTTCAGCCGGCGGCGGCGCATCGGCGGACAGCGAGAAGGAAGCCAGGGCCGGTTGCTCCGGACGCTTGCGCTCCATCGGCGCGTCTTCCAGCGGGCGCTCCATGTCTTCTTCGTGCAGCTTCGGCAGCAGGTAGCTGAGGGTAGAGGTTTCCTCGCCCTTGCGCACGCGCAGCACCGAGTAGTGCGGGGTTTGCATTTCATCGTTCGGCACGATGACGGCTTTCACGCCACCCTGACGTTTTTCGATCGCGCTGACCGATTCGCGCTTTTCGTTCAACAGGTACGAAGCGACCTGAACCGGCACGATAGCGTGAACTTCTTTGGTGTTTTCCTTCAGCGCTTCTTCTTCGATCAGGCGCAGAATGGACAGCGCCAGCGATTCGTTGTCGCGAATGGTGCCGGTGCCGTTACAGCGTGGGCACACGTGATGGCTGGACTCGCCCAGCGACGGGCTGAGGCGCTGACGCGACATTTCCAGCAGGCCGAAGCGGGAGATGCGGCCGATTTGGATGCGCGCGCGGTCTTGGCGCACGGCGTCACGCAGGCGGTTTTCCACTTCGCGCTGATGGCGAACCGGCGTCATGTCGATGAAGTCGATGACGATCAGGCCGCCGAGGTCGCGCAGGCGCAGCTGGCGAGCGATCTCGTCCGCCGCTTCCAGGTTGGTGTTGAACGCCGTCTCTTCGATGTCGCCGCCGCGGGTTGCACGCGCGGAGTTGATGTCGATGGCGGTCAGCGCTTCGGTGCTGTCGATGACGATCGAGCCGCCGGACGGCAGGCGCACTTCGCGCTGGAAGGCGGATTCGATCTGCGATTCGATCTGATAGTGGCTGAACAGAGGAATTTCACCGCTGTACAGTTTGATTTTGCTGCTGAAATCCGGGCGGCCCAGCGCAGCGATGTGCTCTTTGGCCAGATCGAGAATTTTCGGGTTGTCGATCAGGATTTCGCCGATGTCCGGGCGCAGGTAATCGCGGAAGGCGCGCACGATAACGTTGCTTTCCTGGTGGATCAGGAACGGCGCAGAGCGGCCTTCGGCGGCTTTTTTAATCGCTTCCCAGTGCTTCAGGCGGAAGGAGAGATCCCACTGCAGCGCGTCGGCGGATTTGCCTACGCCCGCGGTGCGAACGATCAGGCCCATGCCGTCCGGCAGTTGCAGCGAAGAGAGCGCTTCTTTCAGCTCGGTGCGATCGTCGCCCTCGATGCGGCGAGAAATACCGCCGGCGCGCGGGTTGTTCGGCATCAGCACCAGATAACTGCCCGCCAGACTGATGAAGGTGGTCAAGGCGGCGCCTTTGTTGCCACGTTCTTCTTTGTCTACCTGAACGATGACTTCCTGGCCTTCGCGCAGCACATCTTTGATGTTCGGGCGACCATGGGAAGAGTAATTGCTAGGGAAGTATTCGCGGGCGATTTCTTTAAGGGGGAGGAAACCATGTCGTTCTGCGCCGTAGTCCACGAACGCTGCTTCAAGACTTGGTTCAATGCGGGTGATTTTGCCTTTGTAAATATTCGCTTTTTTCTGCTCATGACCCGGACTTTCAATATCCAAATCATACAGCCGCTGTCCATCTACGAGGGCAACACGCAACTCTTCCTGCTGAGTTGCGTTAATCAACATTCTTTTCATCTTAACTTACTCGTTATTTTTACATTATCGACAAAGCTGCGGGCAAAATAACCTCATGGCCGGAGTTAAACCGAAAGCCCCGTGTCTTCTCGCAAAGTCGTCAACCTCACGGTTGTCGCCTGCATAGGGGCGCATTATCTCGGTAAGCCTGCTTTTCTTTGTGAAAGACAGCACTTTTACTAGGGGAATAGCCTCTGATTTACGTCGACAGATCTGATTCCATTTGCCGGCCAAGCTGCAACCCGCAGCCCGCTAATTGTTTGATTTCGCATTACGTCTTACGCCATTGCTGCGTTTTTGCGCGATCAGACAAATTTTATAATTCCACCGTTTTCCCTGTTTAACGAGAATCAACGCGGAAAGTGACTGCATTATTCCACTGCTGATGCCGTTATAGCAAGGTGACTTTTCCTTAACTGCGGAAGAAATCGCAAACGTTCAAATCGGCTTGCTGCCTTATTGTCCGCTGGGGTTTCGCCCGCCGTCAGAGAGACAGTTAAGCACAGAAAAAGATGTGGCGCTATTCACGCGCTCTATTTAGAATCCCGCACCATGAAAACGAACAATCCAGCAGTACAATTCATCACGATTTCCGACGACGAAGCCGGTCAGAGAATCGACAACTTTCTGCTCGCTCGCCTGAAAGGCGTGCCGAAGAGCATGATTTATCGCATCGTGCGTAAAGGCGAGGTGCGGGTCAATAAAGGGCGCATCAAGGTTGAATACAAATTGGCGGCTGGCGACGTGGTGCGCGTGCCGCCGGTGCGGGTGGCCGAGCGCGAAGAGACGCCGGTGTCGGCCAAGCTGGATAAGGTGGCCGCGCTGGCCGACTGTATTTTGTATGAAGACGACCACCTGCTGATCCTCAACAAGCCTTCCGGCACCGCAGTGCACGGCGGCAGCGGCCTGAGCTTCGGCGTGATCGAAGGGCTGCGCGCGCTGCGCCCGGAGGCTCGTTTCCTTGAACTGGTGCACCGGCTCGATCGCGATACCTCCGGCGTGCTGTTGGTGGCCAAGAAGCGTTCCGCGCTGCGTTCGCTGCATGAGCAACTGCGGCTGAAAGGCATGCAGAAAGATTATCTGGCGCTGGTGCGCGGCCAATGGCAATCGCACTGCAAGGCCGTACAGGCGCCGCTGCTGAAAAATATTTTGCAAAGCGGTGAACGCATCGTGCGCGTCAACAGCGAAGGCAAGCCTTCGGAAACCCGCTTCAAGGTGGAAGAGCGTTACGAATTCGCCACCCTGGTGAAGGCTAGCCCAATCACCGGGCGTACCCACCAGATCCGCGTGCACACTCTGCATGCCGGGCACCCGATCGCCTTTGACGACCGCTATGGCGACCGCGAGTTCGATCGCCAACTGGCGGGTACCGGCCTGAAGCGGCTATTCCTGCACGCCGCTGCGCTGCGCTTCGAGCATCCGGCCACCGGCGAAACGATGCGCATCGAAGCGCCGATGGACGAAGAGCTGCGCCACTGTCTGCAGGTGCTGCGCCGGCAGGCGGCCAAGTAATCTGCGTCACCCCAGCGGGTTGATGCCTTCAGCCCGCAACATCTCCAACAGCGCGATCAACGGCAGGCCGATCAGGGCGTTCGGATCCCGGCCTTCCAGCCTGTCGAACAGCGCGATCCCCAATCCCTCGCTCTTGAAACTGCCTGCGCAGTTCAGCGGTTGCTCCAGACGTACATAGGCGGCGATCTCCGCTTCGCTCAGCGCGCGAAAATGCACGTGAAACGGCTCGCACAAAGCTTGCAGCTGCTTGCTGCGGCCGTTGTACAGCGCCAGGCCGGTATAGAAAGTCACGGCTTGGCCACTGGCCTGGCGCAGCTGCTCCCGGGCGTTTTCCTCGGTATGGGGCTTGCCGGTGATGCTGCCATCGATCACGCAGACCTGATCGGAACCGATGATCAGATGCTCGGGATAGGCGAGGGCCAACGCCTGAGCCTTCGCCGCCGCCAGGCGCAGCACCAGCGCTTCCGCGCTTTCGCCGGGCAAGGGGGTTTCATCCACCTCCGGCGCGGCGCAGTCGAACGGCAGCTGCAGCTTCTCCAGCAGTATTTTTCGATAGGGGGAGGTGGAGGCTAAAAGCAATCTCTGCATAATTTTTTTCGCAAACCGTAGCGTAAATGGGTACGGCATTTTAAACTGTCGGCCGCTGTGGAAGCGAATATTGGTGAAAGGAGCCGTTTTACGGCCTTTTTCTTTGACTCTATGTCGTTACAAAGTTAATATGCGCGCCCTATGCAAAAGGTAAAATTACCCTTGACCATTGATGCGGTACGTACCGCTCAGAAACGCCTGGACTATGCTGGTGTCTATGCGCCTGAGCAGGTTACTCGTGTTGCCGACTCCGTGGTCAGTGTGGACGGTGATGTCGAGGTGTCGTTGTCGTTTAATATCGACAATCAACGCCTCGCGGTGATAACAGGGCATGCGGACGTCACGGTAACGTTGATGTGCCAACGCTGTGGAGTCCCGTTCGAACATCAGGTTCACACAACATATTGTTTTAGCCCGGTCGTCAATGATGAGCAGGCTGAGGCATTACCGGAAGCGTACGAACCGATCGAAGTTGACGAGTTTGGCGAAGTCGATCTGTTGGCAATGATTGAAGACGAAATTATTCTTTCACTGCCTGTCGTTCCGGTACATGAATCTGAACACTGTGAAGTGTCCGAAGCGGACATGGTATTTGGCCAACTGCCTCCTGAGGCGGAGAAACCGAATCCGTTTGCCGTATTAGCCAGTTTAAAGCGTAAGTAATTGAGGAGTAAGGTCCATGGCCGTACAACAGAATAAACCAACCCGTTCCAAGCGTGGCATGCGTCGTTCTCACGATGCTCTGACCACGACTACTCTGTCTGTAGACAAAGTATCCGGTGAAACTCACCGTCGTCACCACATCACTGCCGACGGTTTCTACCGCGGTCGCAAGGTTATCGGCTAAGTAGCGATACCTTGACTCGTCTAACCCTGGCGTTAGATGCAATGGGCGGGGACTTCGGTCCCTGCGTCACAGTGCCTGCTTCGTTGCAGGCACTGGCCTCTAATTTACAGCTTCATCTCCTGCTGGTCGGCAATCCCGACGTCATCTCTCCCTTGCTTGCCCACGCCGATCCGGTTCTTCTGGAGCGTCTGCAAGTCGTGCCCGCCGAGTCCGTGATCGCCGGCGACGCCAAACCTTCACAAGCGATACGCGCCAGCCGCGGCACGTCGATGCGCATTGCGCTCGAGCAGCTCAGCAGCGGAAACGCGCAGGGGTGCGTCAGCGCCGGCAATACCGGTGCGCTGATGGGATTGGCGAAGCTGTTGGTCAAGCCGCTGGAAGGCATCGAGCGCCCGGCGCTGATGACGGCGATCCCGAATCAGCAACGCAGCAAAACCGTGGTGCTGGATCTCGGCGCCAACGTCGAGTGCGACAGCACCATGCTGGTGCAGTTTGCCGTGATGGGGGCGGTGATGGCGGAAGAGGTGATCGGCATTGCGCAACCGCGGGTGGCGCTGCTGAATATTGGCGAAGAAGAGACCAAAGGCCTGGATAATATCCGCGAAGCGGCCGCTGTGCTAAAAAATACTCCGGCAATCAACTATATTGGTTACCTGGAAGGAAACGAACTGCTCACCGGCAAGACCGACGTGTTGGTTTGCGATGGCTTCGTGGGCAACGTCACCCTGAAAACCATGGAAGGGGTGGTCAGGGTGTTCTTATCGCTGTTGAAATCGTCCGGCGACGGAAACAAGCGAGCGTGGTGGTTGAAATTGTTGGGCCGTTGGTTGCAAAAACGGGTGGTTAAGCGGTTCGGCCACCTGAACCCCGACCAGTATAATGGCGCATGTCTGTTAGGATTGCGCAGCACCGTAGTCAAGAGCCACGGCGCTGCGAACCCTCACGCGTTTGCAGTCGCAATCGAACAGGCTGTGCAGGCGGTGCAGCGGCAAGTCCCGGAAAGGATTGCTGCGCGCCTTGAGGCTGTATTACCTAAGAGTGACTGATCGTACATGTATACAAAGATTCTCGGTACGGGGAGTTATTTGCCCGTACAAGTGCGCACCAATGCTGATTTGGAAAAAATGGTGGATACCTCTGACGAATGGATCGTCACGCGTACCGGTATCCGCGAACGTCGCATCGCCGCTGCGGATGAAACCGTTGCGACGATGAGCTTCCAGGCCGCTGAGAACGCGCTGGAAATGGCAGGTGTGGCTAAAGAAGACATTGGGCTTATCATCGTGGCGACTACCACGACCACTCACGCGTTCCCGAGCGCGGCGTGCCTGGTGCAGCAAATGCTGGGCATCAAAGACTGCGCGGCGTTCGATCTGGCTGCGGCCTGCGCCGGCTTTACTTATGCGCTCAGCGTGGCCGATCAGTACGTGAAAAACGGCGCGGTCAAACATGCGCTGGTTATCGGCGCGGACGTCTTGTCGCGCACGCTCGATCCTGAAGATCGCGGCACCATCATCCTGTTTGGCGATGGCGCGGGTGCGGTGGTGCTTGGGGCGTCTGAAGAGCCGGGCATTCTGTCTACCCATCTGCATGCCGACGGCAGCTACGGCAACCTGCTGACGCTGCCGTACAAGGATCGCCAGAATCAAGACAAGCCGGCCTATGTCACCATGGCGGGCAACGAAGTCTTCAAGGTTGCGGTCACCGAACTGGCGCGCATCGTCGACGAGACGTTGCAGGCCAACAACATGGACCGCAGCGAGCTGGATTGGCTGGTGCCGCACCAGGCCAACCTGCGCATCATCAGCGCAACGGCGAAAAAACTGGGCATGGGGATGGACAAAGTGGTGGTGACGCTCGATCGTCACGGCAACACCTCTGCCGCCTCGGTGCCTTCCGCACTGGACGAAGCCGTGCGCGACGGGCGAATTCAGCGTGGTCAACTGGTGCTGTTGGAAGCCTTCGGCGGCGGCTTTACCTGGGGCTCGGCGCTGGTTCGTTTCTGATTTGGACAGGAAGAAAAAATGACGCAATTTGCTTTTGTTTTCCCGGGCCAGGGGTCGCAGACCGTTGGCATGCTGGCCGAGTTGGCCGCACAGTTCCCGATCGTCGAAGAAACCTTCGGCGAGGCTTCTTCCGCCCTGGGTTACGACCTGTGGCAGCTGGTGCAGCAAGGTCCGGCGGAAGAACTGAACAAAACCTGGCAGACACAACCGGCTCTGTTGGCCGCTTCGGTGGCGATTTTCCGCGTGTGGCAGCAGCAGGGCGGTAAAGCGCCTGCGCTGATGGCTGGCCACAGCCTGGGCGAGTACTCGGCGCTGGTCTGCGCCGGCGTGCTGGACTTCAAGGCGGCGATTCGTCTGGTCGAGCTGCGCGGCAAGCTGATGCAGGAAGCGGTGCCGGAAGGCACCGGCGCGATGTATGCCATCATCGGTCTGGACAACGACGCGATCGCCAAGGCGTGTGAAGAGTCCGCACAGGGGCAGGTGGTTTCTCCGGTCAACTTCAACTCGCCGGGCCAGGTGGTCATCGCCGGCAACAAAGAAGCGGTTGAACGTGCAGGCGCCGCCTGTAAAGCGGCGGGCGCCAAACGTGCACTGCCGCTGCCGGTGAGCGTGCCTTCGCACTGCGCGCTGATGAAGCCGGCCGCCGACAAGTTGGCCGTGGCGCTGCAGGACATCACCTTCAACGCGCCGCAGGTGCCGGTGGTGAACAACGTCGACGTGCGCACCGAAAACGATCCTGAAGCGATCCGCAGTGCGCTGGTGCGTCAGCTGTACAGCCCGGTGCGTTGGACCGAGAGCGTAGAATTTATCGCAGCACAGGGAGTGACGTCGCTGCTGGAAGTGGGGCCGGGCAAAGTGCTGACCGGTCTCACTAAACGTATTGTTGACACCCTGACGGCTGCGGCGGTGAACGACACCGCCAGCCTGTCGGCGGCGCTTGAACAATAAAGAGGAAAATGATGAGCTTCGAAGGTAAAATCGTTCTGGTCACCGGCGCGAGCCGCGGTATTGGCCGAGCCATTGCAGAAACGTTTGTGGCACGCGGCGCCAAAGTGATCGGCACCGCAACCAGCGAGAGCGGCGCTGAAGCGATCAGCAGCTACCTGGGCGCAAACGGCAAAGGGTTTATGTTGAACGTTGTTGATGCGCAATCTATCGACAGCGTGCTGGCATCGATTCGCGCCGAATTTGGCGAAATCGACATTTTAGTGAATAATGCCGGCATCACGCGTGATAACCTGCTGATGCGTATGAAGGATGATGAGTGGGAGGATATCCTCGACACTAACCTGACTTCCGTATTCCGCCTGTCAAAAGCGGTAATGCGCGCTATGATGAAAAAGCGGTTTGGCCGTATCATCACCATCGGTTCCGTTGTCGGCACCATGGGGAACGCAGGGCAGGCGAACTACGCGGCGGCTAAAGCCGGTCTGATTGGTTTTAGCAAATCTTTGGCACGTGAAGTTGCTTCGCGTGGCATTACGGTCAACGTCGTGGCACCTGGCTTTATTGAGACGGACATGACACGGGCGTTGACAGATGATCAACGCGCAGGCATTTTGTCATCAGTTCCAGCCAACCGGCTGGGCGATGCTAAAGAAATCGCCAGCGCTGTTGCATTTTTGGCCTCTGATGAGGCCGGCTATATCACCGGTGAAACGTTACATGTCAATGGCGGCATGTACATGATTTAAAAAATGTGAAAACCATTTGCGTTATTTGAGGCAAAAACCGCAAAATAGCGTAAAATCGTGGTTTGACCAGCCGGGATTTAGTTGCATCTTTTTCAGCATTTTATACACTACGAAAACCATCGCGAAAGCGAGTTTTGATAGGAAATTTAAGAGTATGAGCACTATCGAAGAACGCGTTAAGAAAATCATTGTTGAGCAACTGGGTGTTAAACAGGAAGAAGTTTTGAACAACGCTTCTTTCGTTGAAGATCTGGGCGCTGATTCTCTTGACACCGTTGAGCTGGTAATGGCACTGGAAGAAGAATTCGACACCGAGATTCCAGACGAAGAAGCTGAGAAGATCACTACTGTTCAGGCAGCTATTGATTTCATCAACGCTAGCCAGCAGTAAGAGAACATATCTAGGCGGTCGTTCGACCGCCTAAGTTTTTTCTATCCCTAGTGTCATATTTTTCCCTCCCTGGAGGACAAACGTGTCTAAGCGTCGAGTAGTTGTGACCGGACTGGGCATGTTGTCTCCTGTCGGCAATACGGTAGAGTCCACGTGGAACGCTCTTCTTGCCGGTCAGAGTGGCATCAGCCTGATCGACCATTTCGATACCACTGCCTATGCGACCAAGTTTGCTGGCCTGGTAAAGAATTTTAATTCTGAGGATTTCATCTCTCGCAAAGATGCGCGCAAGATGGACGCCTTTATCCAGTACGGTATCGCTGCCGGCATGCAAGCCATGCAGGATGCTGGCCTGGACATCACCGAGGCTAACGCCACCCGCATTGGAGCCGCGATCGGTTCCGGCATCGGCGGCCTGGGTTTGATCGAAGAAAACCACAGTTCACTGGTTAACGGTGGCCCACGGAAAATCAGTCCGTTCTTCGTGCCATCCACCATCGTGAATATGATTGCAGGCCACCTGACAATCATGTACGGCATGCGTGGTCCAAGCATTTCCATCGCCACCGCCTGTACTTCAGGTGTGCACAACATCGGCCATGCGGCGCGTATCATTGCCTACAATGATGCGGACGTGATGCTGGCCGGTGGGGCAGAGAAAGCCAGCACCCCATTGGGCGTCGGCGGCTTTGGCGCAGCGCGCGCCCTGTCCACCCGTAATGACAACCCGCAGGCGGCGAGCCGTCCGTGGGATAAAGACCGCGACGGCTTCGTGCTGGGCGACGGCGCCGGCATGATGGTGCTGGAAGAGTACGAACACGCGAAAAAACGCGGCGCGAAAATCTACGCCGAAGTGGTTGGCTTTGGGATGAGCAGCGACGCTTATCACATGACGTCACCACCGGAAAACGGCGCTGGCGCTGCGTTGGCGATGGAAAATGCCCTGCTTGACGCCGGTGTGACCCCGTCACAAATCGGTTACATCAACGCACACGGCACCTCTACGCCGGCGGGCGATCAGGCGGAAGCGCAGGCGGTGAAATCCGTGTTCGGCGCCGATGCAGAGCGCGTGCTGGTGAGCTCGACCAAATCGATGACCGGCCACCTGTTGGGCGCGGCGGGCGCGATCGAGTCCATCTTCACCGTGCTGGCGCTGCGCGATCAGGCGGTACCGCCAACCATCAACCTGGATAACCCGGATGAAGGTTGCGATCTGGACTTCGTGCCCCACGAAGCGCGCCAGGTCAGCGATATGGAGTACACCCTGTGTAACTCCTTCGGCTTCGGCGGCACCAATGGCTCGCTGATCTTCCGCCGAGTGTAACTCGCGCGATTGTTCGCTGATGAAAAGCCCGGTTTTTTAACCGGGCTTTTTTACGCCTGGCGTCCGGCCGTCAGCAGGGCTGCGTATTGCCTCGCCGCCTGCTATTCTGCGAGCGTAATGATATCACCCGGCAACAGGAGGAAGCATGTACTGGATTAACGGACAACGCCACGATGCGCTGGCGCCGAGCGATCGCGGCCTGCAGTTCGGCGATGGCTGTTTTACGACTGCCCGGGTTATCGACGGTAAAATCGAGCTGCTGCCCTGGCATCTGGAGCGGCTGCAGCAAGCGGCGCAGCGGCTGATGCTGCCCGCCACCGATTGGCCGGCTTTCGAGCGCGAGATGGCGCAGGCGGCCGAATCAATTCCGCTCGGCGTGGTCAAAGCGATACTGACGCGCGGCAGCGGCGGGCGGGGTTACAGCCCGACCGGGTGCGAAAACCCGACGCGCATCGTGGCCCGCAGCAGCTACCCTGCGCACTATTTGCAGTGGCGCGAGCAGGGCATTACGCTTGCGCTCAGCCCGGTGGCGCTGGCGCGCAATCCGCTGCTGGCGGGGTTGAAGCATTTGAACCGCCTGGAGCAGGTGCTGATCCGCGCGCATCTTGACCAGACGGCCGCCGACGAGGCGCTGGTGCTTGACACTGCCGGTATGCTGGTGGAATGCTGTGCGGCTAATTTGTTCTGGCGTAAGGGAAAAGCGGTATTTACCCCGGATCTGAGCCAGGCGGGCGTCGCGGGCCTGATGCGGCGGCGAGTGATCGCGCTGCTGGCGGGCTCGGAATACCGTCTGCACTGCGTCAGTGAACCGCTGGATACGCTGGCCGATGCCGACGAAGTCCTGGTGAGCAATGCGCTAATGCCGTTGCTGCCGGTAAACGCTGCGCAATCATGGCGTTATGCTTCACGTCAGCTGTATGATTTTTTGCGTCCACACTGTTAACCATGGCTAATTGATGAAGAAAAGAAAGCTGAAGGTCCTGTCTGTTATTGTTGTTCTGGTATTGGCGCTGTTGTTTTGGGGCTACCAGAAGATCGAACGCTTTGCCGATACGCCACTGGCTATCCAACAAGAAACCATCTTCAAACTGCCGGCCGGCACTGGCCGGGTAGCGCTCGAAGGGTTACTGGTGCGCGATAAATTGGTGCACAATGGCCGCTGGTTCCAGTGGCTGCTGAAGCTGGAGCCGGAGCTGGCGGAATTTAAAGCCGGTACCTACCGGTTCACGCCGGGCATGACGGTGCGCCAGATGCTGAAACTGTTGGCCAGCGGCAAAGAGGCGCAGTTCACCGCACGCTTTATCGAAGGCTCACGCCTGCGTGACTGGCAGCAGGTGTTGCAGCAGTCCAAATACCTGAAACACACCCTGGCGGGCAAGAGCGAAGCGGAGATCGCCGCTGCGCTCGGCATTCCTGCGGGAGAAACCCCGGAAGGACATTTGTACCCGGATACCTATCAGTATACCGCCGGCATGAGCGACATCGCGCTGCTCAAACGCGCGCATGTGCGCATGAACAAAGCGCTGCAGGCCGCTTGGGCCGGCCGCGACACCAGCCTGCCGTACAAAAAGCCGGAAGAGCTGCTGACCATGGCTTCGATCGTCGAGAAAGAGACCGCCGTGCCGGAAGAGCGCAGCAAGGTGGCGTCGGTGTTCGTCAACCGCTTGCGCATCGGCATGCGTCTGCAGACCGATCCGACGGTGATCTACGGCATGGGCGAAAGCTATAATGGCAACATCACGCGCAAGGATCTGGAGACGCCGACGCCTTACAACACCTATGTGATCGCCGGCCTGCCGCCAACGCCGATCGCCATGCCGGGTGAGGCCTCGTTGCAGGCGGCCGCCAATCCGGCCAAAACGCCATATCTCTATTTTGTCGCCGACGGCAAGGGTGGGCATACCTTTACCACCAATCTGGCGAGCCATAACCAGGCGGTGCGCGTGTACCGTCAGGCGTTAAAGGAAAAGAATGAAAAGTAAATTCGTTGTAATTGAAGGGCTGGAAGGCGCGGGCAAAACCACCGCGCGCGATACGGTGGTCAATGTGCTGCGTGAACATGGCATCAACGATATCGTCTTCACCCGTGAACCCGGCGGCACGCCGCTGGCGGAGAAGCTGCGCGATCTGTTCAAGCGCGGCATCGACGGCGAATTGCCGACCATCAAGGCCGAAGTCTTGATGCTGTACGCTGCGCGCGTGCAGCTGGTGGAAACCGTGATCAAACCCGCCCTGGCGCGCGGCGCCTGGGTGGTGGGCGATCGCCACGATCTCTCTTCACAGGCTTACCAGGGCGGCGGCCGCGGTGTGGATCCGCAGCTGATGACCTCGCTGCGCGACACCGTGCTGGGGGATTTCCGCCCGGATTTGACGGTCTATCTCGATCTGCCGCCGCTGGTCGGCCTGCAACGCGCGCAGGCGCGCGGCCAGTTGGATCGCATCGAACAGGAGGCGCTGCCGTTCTTCGAACGCACCCGCGCTCGCTATCTCGAGCTGGCGGCGCAGGATGAAACCATCGTCACCGTCGACGCCGCCCAGCCGCTGGAGCAGGTGACCGCGGCGATCCGCGACTGCGTCGGCCACTGGCTGCGGCAGCAGGAAGGCGCATAATGAACTGGTACCCGTGGCTGAACGGCCCTTATCGCCAGCTGATTGGGCAGTACGCTGAGGGCCGTGGCCATCATGCGCTGCTGCTGCACGCGGCGGCGGGCAATGGTGACGATGCGCTGGCCTACGGCTTGAGCCGCTGGTTGATCTGCCAACAGCGCAACGGCGAAAAAAGCTGTGGCGAGTGTCACAGCTGCCGGCTGATGCTGGCGGGCAACCACCCGGATTATCATGTGCTGGCGCCGGAAAAGGGCAAGAGCAGCCTGGGTATCGAACCGATTCGCCAGGTGATTGAAACGCTGTACGCTCACGCTCAACAGGGCGGCGCCAAGGTGATTTGGCTGCCGCAGGCGGAACAGCTGACCGAGGCGGCGGCCAACGCGCTGTTGAAAACGCTGGAAGAGCCGCCGGAGAAAACCTATTTTCTGCTGGGTTGCCGTGAGCCGTCGCGGCTGATGGCGACGTTGCGCAGCCGCTGCCTGTACTGGCATTTGGCCAGCCCGGATGAACAACTCAGCCTGCAGTGGCTGAGCCGGCAGGCGGCCGGCTCTCAGACGGACCGCCTCACGGCGCTGCGCCTGCACGACGGCGCGCCGCTGGCCGCCGAACAGCTGTTGCAGCCGCAGCAGTGGCAGCAGCGCAGCGCGTTGTGCGCCGCCTTGAGCGCCGCGCTGCCGCAGCGCGATATGCTGTCGCTGCTGCCGGCGCTGAACCATGAAGACGTCGCCGAGCGCCTGCACTGGCTGTGCGCGCTGCTGGTGGACGCCATGAAGTGGCAGCAGGGCGCGCATCACTATGTATTGAATCAGGATCAGCAGCCGCTGGTGCATCAGTTGGCCAGCCTGCTGAGCAGCGCCTCGCTGCAACAGATCGTGCAGCAGTGGTTGAACTGCCGCCATCAGCTGCTCAGCGTGGTGGGCGTCAACCGCGAGCTGCTGCTGACCGAACAGTTACTTCGCTGGGAACAGATGCTTGGCGCCGCCGGCTATTCCCACCCTCACTCGCTGTAAAGTTAAAGAGTTAAACATTATGTTGTTAGTCGATTCTCATTGCCACCTTGACAGTCTGGATTATCAGACGCTGCACCAGAATGTGGACGACGCGCTGGCCAAGGCCAAAGCGCGCGACGTCGGCTATGTGCTGGCGGTCGCCACCACGTTGCCGGGTTACCGTTCCATGACCGAACTGATCGGCGAGCGCAACGACGTGGCCTTCTCGTGCGGGGTGCATCCGCTCAATCTGGAAGAGGGTTATGATTACGCCGAACTGCGTCGCCTGGCGGCGGCGGAGCAGGTGGTGGCGCTGGGAGAGACCGGGCTCGATTACTTCTACCAGAAAGACAACCTTGAGCTGCAGCAGGACTCTTTCCGCGAACATATCCGCATTGGCCGGGATCTGAACAAGCCGGTGATCGTCCACACCCGCGATGCGCGCGCGGACACGCTGGCGATCCTGCGTGAAGAGAATGCACAGGACTGCGGCGGTGTGCTGCACTGCTTCACCGAAGATCTGGCCACGGCCGAAGCCCTGTTGGATCTGGGCTTCTACATCTCTTTCTCCGGTATCGTCACCTTCCGCAATGCCGAACAGCTGCGCGAAGTGGCGCGTTATGTGCCGCTGGATCGCATTTTGGTGGAAACCGACTCGCCGTACCTGGCGCCGGTGCCGCATCGCGGCAAAGAAAACCAACCCGCCTATGTGCGTGATGTGGCTGAATACATGGCGGTATTGAAGGGCGTTAGCCTGGAACAACTGGCCGAAGCCACCACCGCCAACTTTTCACGCTTATTTCACCTCGAACTGTGATCTTTGACCTAGGCTATAGCTGTAGGTCATTGTCTGCGTAATTTTTTTTAAGCTCGTAATTAATCACTGAAACGGGTAAGGTTCCCTCCCGTTTCAAGGTGGTTGGCGCGCGTTTTTTGCTCTGTTTTGCCAAAAAAACGCCGATTTTTGCAAAAGTTGCGCGGCTCGATCATCGAAACGTGATTGTCATCAAACATTGCGCAGGCTATTTATTTTACTCTGCGTAATAAATTCAAGGGGTGCTCAGACACCCTGAATTGCAGGGGTTTTTCTCCCCCCCTTGCAGCGCGAATCATCGCGACAAGAAGTAGCAAAGCATTATTACTCAGGAGCACACTCAACTATGTTCAAGAACGCATTTGCAAACCTGCAAAAAGTAGGTAAATCGCTCATGCTGCCGGTGTCCGTGTTGCCTATCGCAGGTATCCTGCTGGGCGTCGGCTCCGCCAACTTTAGCTGGCTACCTGCGGTAGTCTCCCACGTGATGGCGGAAGCGGGCGGTTCGGTCTTCGCCAATATGCCGCTGATTTTCGCCATCGGCGTCGCCTTGGGCTTCACCAACAACGACGGCGTTTCCGCGCTGGCGGCGGTGGTAGCTTACGGCATCATGGTGAAAACCATGGCGGTGGTTGCGCCGCTGGTGCTGCACCTGCCGGCTGAAGAGATTGCGGCCAAACACCTGGCGGATACCGGCGTGCTCGGGGGGATTATCTCCGGCGCCATCGCGGCCTATATGTTCAACCGCTTCTTCCGCATTCAACTGCCGGAATACCTGGGCTTCTTTGCCGGTAAGCGTTTCGTGCCGATCATTTCCGGTCTGGCGGCGATCGTTCTGGGCGTAGTGCTGTCCTTCATCTGGCCGCCGATCGGTACGGCTATCCAGACCTTCTCGCAGTGGGCGGCTTATCAGAACCCGGTCGTGGCCTTCGGCATTTACGGCGTGGTTGAGCGTGCTCTGGTGCCGTTCGGTCTGCACCACATCTGGAACGTGCCGTTCCAAATGCAAATCGGTGAATTCACCAACGCGGCGGGCCAGGTGTTCCACGGCGACATCCCTCGCTACATGGCGGGTGACCCAACCGCGGGCAAACTGTCCGGCGGCTTCCTGTTCAAAATGTACGGTCTGCCTGCTGCGGCCATCGCCATCTGGCACTCGGCCAAGCCGGAAAACCGCGCGAAAGTCGGCGGCATCATGATCTCCGCCGCGCTGACCTCGTTCCTGACCGGTATCACCGAGCCGATCGAGTTCTCCTTCATGTTCGTTGCGCCGATCCTGTACGTGATCCACGCTATCCTGGCCGGTCTGGCGTTCCCAATCTGCATCCTGTTGGGCATGCGTGACGGCACCAGCTTCTCGCACGGCCTGATCGACTTTATCGTACTGAGCGGCAACAGCAGCAAAATCTGGCTGTTCCCAATCGTCGGCATCGTCTACGGTCTGGTGTACTACACCATCTTCCGCGTGCTGATTGCCAAGTTGGATCTGAAAACTCCGGGCCGTGAAGACACCGCTGCCGAGCAGACTGCGCAGGGCGGTTCCGAAATGTCCGCGGCGCTGGTTCAGGCCTTCGGCGGTAAAGAAAACATCACTAACCTGGATGCTTGCATCACCCGTCTGCGTGTCAGCGTGGCCGACGTGTCCAAAGTCGACCAGGCGGGCCTGAAGAAACTGGGCGCAGCCGGCGTAGTCGTCGCTGGCTCCGGCGTGCAGGCCATCTTCGGCACCAAGTCCGACAACCTGAAAACCGATATGGACGAATACATCCGTAATCACTGATTCAGGCAGGGGAGTTACCAAGGGAGGCGAAAGCCTCCCTTTTTTGTTTTTTATTTCATTGAAAAATATAAGTTTTTTATTTTTGTTGACCACATTTTTACCCGTCTGGTTTGCTCTGTGCCTAGCATCTCTATGAAAACAGATGATAAAAAACCCCGCTCAAAGGCGGTGCCGATTCACAGTGACAGGTTGAGCTGATCACGCCCATAGTGAGACGTGGGGAAAGCGTCTTGCGGGATAAAGTCGGGCGGTAGCTCTTCGCGCGGGCCGCGCTTTGTTACCAGCTTTTCAACGCTGTTTAGCGTCGTGAATGTGATACTGCATTCGAAATTCTGACACTGATGATATTGGCGTATATCACCACGAACTCACAAGCATGATTGCGGTACAGTATGACCGACAATTTCTTTTCCGTGATCTGACTGTACTTGATACTGGCAGATATAGGCGGTGCCGGCGGTGCTACAGGAGAAGAAAGAGCCTTGAGTGGGGGGATTAGCTCAGATTTGATCTGGCATTGTTTCGGCACAGAGGTTTAACCTAATCGGACAGGAAATCGCTGTGCCGGAAGTCGGCATACTTCAATGAACATTTTTTTTTAAACGTAACTCCTGAAGAAAAAGCACAACAGAAACAAGCATGACAATTGCAGAAAAAACAATGCTCGCAAGGTCGTAATTAAATGTAGTGGTATAATTATCATTATTATATAGGTGATTGTGCCTGTAGGAGTATGTTGTGTATATAGTTGTACATATTTCCACAAAAGAACCTGTTATTAAAACAAGCCAAAGAAAAAGACAGTTTACCCTGACTTTGTTCCGTTTACTCCTCCTAATGAAGATGAGTACTCCAATAAAAGCAGGGATCATAAAGGCAACTAAGTCTCTAAATGTAAATATCAATAAACCGTCCATTAATAAAATCCTTGTGTTTACTTTCATCCAACTCTGACTGTCAAGTTTGAGCTAATACAAGTAGGGCTTTTTTATTGCCTGCCGTCAGGCGCCAAGGCGCTGTTCGAGCTCGGCGAGAGAAGGGAGGAACCAGACCTGTTCGCCGCGATTGGCTTCGCGCACAAGGTCTTGCAGCGCGCAGCTTTGCGCTAACCAAGGGGTGATATCGCCCAGCAGCGTCACGCGCAGGTGGTAGTTGATGAATTTCTGCAATACGGCGCCGGCAATGCCGCTTTTGAGCTGGAAGAAGGTGGCGTCGAGGCGGTTGATGGGGAGGGCAATCATCCCGGCCTCGTGTTCAAAGGCGGGCGCGATAAACAGGCTGACGTCGTTTTCGTCTTTCAACATCGGCCCGGCTTCGGCGAAAACCACCAGGCACAGATCGTAGACTTGCTGCACGGCGTAGCTCATCGGCGCTCCGGGAGTCAGGGTTTGGCATGTTTTTGCAGGTAATGCTCGAACACCGCCAGCGTTTCGTCCGAGATATGGTGTTCAATCCCTTCGCTGTCCAGCTCGGCGGTTTCGCTCGGCACCCCGAGGCACATCAGCAGATCGACCACGATGCGGTGACGGCGGCGCACCTTCTGCGCCAGCTGCTCGCCTTCCTCGGTTAAAAACACCCCGCGATAAGGGCGCGACTCCACCAGCCCGGCGCTTTTGAGCCGCGCGATATTTTTGATCGCCGTCGGGTGAGACACGCCGAAGCGGCGCGCGATATCGGTGGTTCTGGCTTCGCGGGTGCTTTGCAGCAAATCGGCGATCAGCTCAACGTAATCTTCGATCAGCGCATTGGACTGCGCTTCGCGGGCGCGGCTAAAACGCAGGGCGTGCTCGGCCTCGTCCGGCATGTCGGTCTGGGCGTGGCGGTCGGCGTTATCTGGCGCGCGGGTAACCATAGCGTAGGGCGTCCTGTAAGCATAAAAATGGCGTCTCCCGGCAATGCGAGGAGGGTTGCCCTAAGTTAGTCCAAATAGCACACATTATCAATTCGATGCCACGCATTGTGGTAGTTAGAAATATCTCTACACAAAGCCCATTAATTTCGCCTGTTGCATAAAGTGTAGCCGATGCTACATTGTCAGCATGATCGGTGGAAAAATAACCAGTAAAAGATTAAGGGTACTTCATGCGAGACGCGGCTACTCCCTCATCGTTAACCGAACGGACCAACATTGCGATTGGCGCCGCCCTTGCCGGACGCAAGCGCGGCGCCTTTACGCCGTTGCTGTTCGCCGGCCCGGCGGTGATTGCCTCGATCGCCTATATGGACCCCGGTAATTTCGCCACCAACATTCAGGCCGGGGCGAAATACGGCTACAGCCTGCTGTGGGTGGTGGTGATGGCCAACCTGATCGCCATGCTGTTTCAGGCGCTGTCGGCCAAACTGGGCATCGTCACCAACCGCAATCTGGCGGAAATGTGCCGCGACCAGTTTTCACGGCCGGTGGTGATCGGCATGTGGCTGCTCAGCGAAGTGGCGGCGATGGCCACCGATTTGGCGGAGTTTCTCGGCGGGGCGATTGCGCTGGCGCTGCTGTTCCATATGCCGCTGCTGGCGGGGATGGGGGTGACGGCGGTGATCACCTATGCGCTGTTGATGGTGGAAAAGAAAGGTTTCCGCCCGGTCGAGCTGATGATCGGCGGCCTGGTGGGCATCATCGCGCTGTGCTATCTGGTGGAGATGTTCATCGTGCCGGTGAACTGGCAGGCGGCCGGCATCGGCATGGTGACGCCGCAGTTGCCGGATGCCCAGGCGCTGACCATCGCCGTCGGCATTATCGGCGCCACCGTGATGCCGCACGCCATTTTCCTGCACTCGGGATTGACCCAGCACCGCAGCCCGGCCAGCGACAACGGCGAGCGGCGCAAGCTGCTGCGCTTTTCCAATATTGAAGTGGTGATCGCGCTGGCCCTTGCCGGGCTGGTGAATATTGCGATGGTGATCATGGCCTCGAGCGCCTTCCACGCCGGTAACAGCGACGTGGCCGAAATTGGCACTGCCTACCATACCCTGACGCCGCTGTTCGGCGCGGCGGCGGCCGGCATCTTCCTGGCTTCGCTGATCGCCTCCGGCATTTCCAGCTCGGTGGTGGGCACCATGGCCGGGCAAATGATCATGCAGGGCTTCGTCGGTTTCCGTATCCCGGTGTGGGTGCGCCGCCTGGTCACCATGGTGCCGGCGTTTATCGTGGTGGCGATGGGCGTCAACGCCACCGACGCGCTGGTCTACAGCCAGGTGGTGCTGAGCCTGGCGCTGCCGGCGCCGATGATCGCGTTGGTGATGTTCACCCGTCGCCGCGACATCATGGGCGAGTTCGCCAACGGCCGCTGGACCAGTCTGGCGGCGGTGGTCGGCACGGTGGTGATCGTGCTGCTCAACGGGGTGTTGCTGCTGCAGACTTTCGGCGTCGATATCCCTGGACTGGGGTGAGGCGCGCGCTCAGGGCCTGGCGAATTTGTCGGTAAACAGCTCGCTGATGAAGTCGACGAAGACCCGAATTTTGTGGCTGCGATCCCGCAGGCGCGGATAGAGAATATTGATCGGCGCCCCTGTGGGCGCCCATTCCTGCAGTATCGGCTCCAATTCCCCTGTTTTCAGATAATTTTCCAGCGTGCAATCCAGCAAGTAAACCAGGCCGAGGTGATTCCTGGCCACCTCGCACAGCGATTGAGAATGGTTGAAGCTCAGCAGCGGGCTGGGCGCCAGAGAGTAGCGTTCGTCGCCGCGAATGAACTGCCAGTCGTCCGCCGCCGCTGCGCCTGAACGCATAAATCCCAGCCGCTGATGCTGTTGCAGCTGTTCCGGGTGTTCCGGCCGGCCATGGCGCGCAAAATAATCGGGCGACGCACAGCACAGGTAGCGTGGTTGCAGCAATTGACGGCTGACCATCTCGGGGATGTCGCCGGCGCCGATGCGAATAAATACGTCGGCGCGATCTTCCGCCGGATTGACCAAGCGATCGCTAACCGACACGCTGAGCTGCAACTCTGGGTATTGCGCCAAAAAAGCCGGCAGCGCCGGGGCGATATGCATGCTGCTCAGCATTGAGGCTATCTCAACCCGCAGCGGTCCGCGCGGTTGTTCAAAGTCACCCGACATGTCGTTTTTCAGCTGGTCAAACTGCCGCAGTATCTCTTGCGCGGTGCGATAGCAACGCTCCCCGGCGCTGGTCAGCGAGAAGCGCCGGGTTGAACGCTTGAAGAGGGACTGCCCGAACTGTTTTTCAAGCTGATTGATGCTGTACGTGACGCTGGCTGGGGATAGCCCCATTTTGGTTGCAGCCTGGCTGAATCCCTCCATTTCCACCACCTGGCAGAAGACGCGCAACGCATGCAGTTCGTTCATGTTAACAGTTTCCATTATTTAAATTATTAAAAGAGTATTTTTAAATATGCCAGCTGTCAATTTAACGCGGCATTGGATAATTTATTTTAAGCGTTTTTATTTATCTGAAATCGCATCCTTTATTGCCATAATGAAATAACGCCGAAGAGGATATTTATATGAAAAAGTTAACTGCCGTATTGTTATTGGCGGGCGCGGGTTTGTGCGGCCAAACTTATGCCGCAAGCAGCGAGGCCGTACCTCAACGTTACAGGGTTTCCGCAGAGGCGGGCGTCGCGGCAGAGCAGAAGGCGGTGTATGAGCTGATAAACCGCTACCAGACAGCGCTTAACGCCGGCGACACACAAACGATTTTGTCACTTTTTGCGCCAGAAAGTTACTCGCAATGGAATGAAAAACCGACGGCGGACAGCAATGAAAAGCGCCGCCAACAATATGACAACTTATTTAAAAACGAGAAATTTGAAACCGAGTTTGCTTATGACAGCGTCAGCGTGAACGGTAATATGGCCTATGTGCGAACGCACCATCATCGCGGCGCAACGGTCACCCGAATAAGCGACGGCGCCACCCTGATCGATTTAAACCGTGAAGTATTTGTATTGGAGAAACAGCAGGGCCAATGGAAGATCGTGGTCTACACCTTTAATACCAATCCGATTCAAGGGGTGAGCTGATAAGGACAGATAAAGGCCGCGCAAGCGGCCTTCTTAGGGTGTCGCGCGCGGTTACAGGTTCCCCACGCCGCCGTCCATTTGCAGCTCCGCGCCGACCATAAATGCCGACTCGTCCGCCGCCAGAAACACCGCCGCTTTGGCCAGTTCCAGCGCGCTGCCCATGCGGCCGATCGGCACCAGCGCGCGGATATCGTCGCGCAATGCCTGCTCATCCGCTTCCGCCAGCCCCAGCTTACCCAGCGCCGGGGTTTCGGTCGGGCCGGGGCTGAGGCCGTTGACGCGAATGCCGCGCGAGTGCAGCTCGCCGGAGAGCGTTCTGGCCAAAGATAACAAACCGGCTTTGCTGGCGGCGTAGGCGCTGCTCTGCGGCAGGCCGATATGGGCGCTGACCGAACCGCACAGGATCACCGAAGAAGGGTTGGCCAGCAGCGGCAGCAGCGCCTGGATCAGAAAGAACGGTCCCTTGAGGTTGATGTCCATCAGCCGCTGGTAGCTCTGTTCATCCCATTCCTGCAGCGGGCGGTGCGTGACATCGCCGGCGTTAACGTACAGCACGTCCAGCCGCGGCCACCGTTGCTCCAACTGCTGCGCCAGCGCGCGCTGTTGTGGGAGGTCGCCGGCGTCGCTCAGCAGCAGCAGCGCGTTGCCCGCCAATGCCTGGCCCGCCGCGTCCAGGGCGCGTTGGCTGCGGCCGGTGATCGCAACCAAAGCGCCCTCGGCGATGAACTGGCGGGCGGTTTCCAACCCGATGCCGCTGGTGCCGCCGGTGATCAATGCGTATTTGCCTTGCAGTCGTGACATAACCGATTCCTCTTTAGCGTCAGTTTCGGCATTATTTGCGCTATAGTTACTTTTGCATAGTAGGCACCTTTTGGATACTAATGGACGAGGTGGGATGAAATGACGACGCAAGCGCCCTTAGCGGCGGAAAATAATTTGGCGGCGTTGCCGACGGCGGGTGAACCTTGCCCGATGGTGGACTTCGTCAATCTGGTGTCGGGCAAATGGGCGATACCGATCTTGTACCGGCTGATCATGATCGATGGCCCGGTACGATTCAGCGAGCTGCAGCGGGCGGTGGCGCCCATTGCGCAAAAAGAGCTGACGCGCCAGCTGCGGCTGTTCGAACAGCGCGGTCTGGTGACGCGACAGGTGTTTCCCGAAGTGCCGCCGCGAGTGGAGTATCAGGTCACCGCGCTGGGCAAATCGCTGCGGCCAACGTTGGACTCGCTGGCCGAGTGGATGCGCCGACATGCGCCGCAGCTGATCGGCGGCTAGTCGCCGATGCCCGGCGGGTTGATGGTTGAACGCTCGACCTTTTCGTCGCCCTCGCCCCAGCGTTCCAGCACCTGCGCATATTCGCCGCTGACGATCGCGCCATTGATCGCGGCGTTGACGGCGTTCACCAACCCGTTGCCTTTTTTGGTGGTGACCGCGACATAGGCCACGTTGGGGCCGATGCCGACCATTTTGGTTTTGCCGGTCAGCGCCGCCTTGTAGGCGCCGGTAGAGTGGGGGCCGAAGAACGCATCGGCGCGCCCGGACTGAATGCTGAGGTTGGTGGCGGCGTCGTCGGTCACGTAGATCGGCTGCACCGGCGGCAGCCCGGCGGCGCGATTCTGCTTATCCCATCCCAGCAGAATGTTTTCCTGATTGGTGCCGGATCCGACGATGATCCGCAGACCGGCGACGTCCTGCGGCCGGTTGATCGCGGTGATGTTGCTGGTGGATTTGACGTAAAAGCCCAGCGTGTCCACTCGGTAAGTGGCGAAGTCGAATTTGGTTTTACGCTGTTTGGTGACGGCGATGTTGAAGATCGCCGCATCGTATTTGCCCGCGCTGATGCCAAGCGGCCAATCTTCCCAGGAGGTGGGCACCAGATTCAGCTCCAGCCCGAGGCTGTCGGCCACCAGGCGGGCGATGTCCGGATCGCTGCCGATCAGCGTTTTATTGTCTTCGGCGAACAGCGCCAGCGGCGGGGAGTTCTCGAATGCCACCGCCACCGTCAGCTTGCCGGGCACCGCGAAGTGAAAGTTCGCCGGAATCAGCGCGATAGCGGCGGGGTTCTTCTCTGCGCGTATCGGCTGTCGATTAGCCTGCAGATCGATACCGCCCGACGGGGCCGCCTGCACGGCGGCGCTCAGCAACAGCGCGCACAGCGCCGGAATCCTCGGTAACATAACGCCCTCTATCCTTTGTTAATCATGGGGTTACTATTGGCGGCGGCGCGGGGCAAGTAAAGCAACAATAGTGAATAACCAAAGTGAAAAGATGCACAAGCGGGGGGCCGGCCTGCGCGAATCTGCAGCACTCGACGTGGAAAGTGCGCAATCAGGTTGAAAGCAGTAGAATTTGTCACTCATACTGCGTACAGCTAATTGTGTAAAACAAGGAACGCCAGATGGCCGAAGAAACGATTTTCAGTAAAATTATCCGCCGCGAAATCCCTGCTGATGTGGTTTACCAGGATGAACTGGTGACCGCTTTCCGTGACATCTCCCCCCAGGCGCCCACCCATGTGCTGATCGTTCCCAACGTGCTGATCCCAACCGTCAACGACGTGACCGTGGAGCACGAAGCCGCGCTGGGCCGCATGATCACCGCCGCGGCGAAAATCGCCGAACAGGAAGGCATCGCCGAGGACGGCTACCGCCTGATCGTCAACTGCAATCGCCACGCCGGTCAGGAGGTCTATCATATTCATATGCACCTGGTCGGTGGCCGCTCGCTGGGGCCGCTGTTGTCACGTTAAGCGAGGAAATCATGCGCGGTAAAAAAACTCTGCGTGGTCTGATGGCGTTGGCGCTGCCCGCCGCGTTGTTGATGGGATGCAGCTCACCGCCCGGCATCGCGGTCAACCAAGGGCAGACGGTGGTGATGGATCCTTCGGTGCTGACCGCCGGCATTCTGGCCGATACGCCCTCGATTTCGAACGCTTCCGGGCGGGTGATGGCAACCTCGGTGCTCAATAACAGTCAGCCGACGCCGGTCACCGTACATTACCGTTTCTATTGGTACGACGCGCAGGGACTGGATATTCGCCCCTTCGAGAAACCGCGCGAGATCGTGGTGGCGCCCAACTCGGACGCCAAAATCTACTCGATTAACGGCAATCTGGACGCTAAAAGCGCGCGTCTGTATCTGTACCTGTAAGCGCTTGCCAGGTTTGGAGAAAAAGCATGAAAAAGTACGTCTTAGTGGCGCTGGCCGCATTCACCCTGAGCGGCTGTCTGTCGCGCCCGCCTGAGCCGGAACAACCGCTGCCGCCGGTCACCGTCGAGCCGGATCAGCCGACGCCGCCGGTCGAGCAGCCGCAGCCGCCAACTACCGAGCCGGTGCCGCAGCCGCCGAAAATCCAGCAGCTCGACTGGCTGGGCAGCGTTCAGCCGCTGGTGGGGCAGATGTTGAAGGCCGATGGCGTCACGGCCGGCAGCGTGCTGCTGCTGGACAGCGTCAAGAACAACACCAACGGTTCGCTGCAGATGGGCAAAGCCACCGCGGCGCTGTATAAGGCGCTGGCGTCGAACTCCACCTTCAGCGTGGTGCCGGAAGCGAAGCTGACCAGCGCCAGACAAACGCTGGGCCTGTCGGCGGATGACAGCTTCGGCTCGCGCAGCAAGGCGATTGGCCTGGCGCGCATCGTCGGCGCGCAGTACGTGCTGTACAGCGATGTCAGCGGCGACGTGAAGTCGCCGGCGCTGGATATGCAGCTGATGCTGGTGCAAACCGGCGAGATCGTCTGGTCGGGCAATGGCGCCGTTAAACGCTGAGGCCGCGCTGCGACGATTGATGGAAACCAGACTGCCGGCGGTGAATACCGCCGGTTGTCATTTCAGCCCGGTGCAGGGGCTGACCGGCGAGAGCTGGCGTATCGACGGCGCGGGCATTACGCTGCTGGCGCGGCAACACAGCGCGGAGAAACGCGCGCTGGGCGTGAGCAGGCGGCGGGAAGCGCAGGTCTTGCGTCGCTGCGCGCCGGGGCTGGGGCCACGGGTTTTCGCGCAGAATAATCAGTGGCTTATCCTCGAATGGCTTGAAGGTGACGTCGTCACAATTGCCGAGTTTGACGCGCTGAATCAGCGCGGCGAGCTGGCGGCGATGGTGGCGACGCTGCATCGGCGGCCGCTCAGCGGTTACCGGCTGGATCTGCGGCGGCAGTTCCTCCGCTACTGGCAGCAGCTGGATACGCGGCGTTTAACCCCCGCCTGGCTGCGCCTGCAGCGTCATTTTTTACGCAGCGCCTTGCCACGGCCGCTGCGTCTGGCGCCGCTGCACATGGATATCCATCCGGGCAATCTGCTCGCCACCGGCGAAGGGCTGCGGCTGATCGACTGGGAGTATGCCGCCGACGGTGATGTGGCGCTGGATATCGCCGCGCTGTTTCGCAGCAACGGCTGGTCGGCCGAACAGCAGCAGCGCTTTTTGCAGCACTACGCGCGTCAGGATTATCACGACATCGCCCGGCTGCAGGCACAGGTGCGCCGTTGGCTGCCGTGGGTGGATTATCTGATGCTGCTGTGGTTTGAAGTGCGCTGGCAGCAGAGCGGCGACGTTGAATTTTTGCGCTGGGGCGCTGCGCTGCGCCGGCGATTCTGTTTATCACCATCCGAATTCTGAACGAACACAATGAAGTGAGGTGCCCGTGGGCCCAGTAATGCTAGATGTCGCCGGCTACGAGCTGGATGCAGAAGAACGCGAAATATTGAAACACCCGCTGGTTGGCGGATTGATCTTGTTTACCCGCAACTTCCACGATGCGGAGCAACTGCGTGAGCTGGTGCGCCAGATCCGCGCCGAATCGCACGATCGGCTGGTGGTGGCGGTAGATCAGGAAGGCGGGCGCGTGCAGCGCTTCCGCGAGGGCTTCACCCGTCTGCCTGCGGCGCAGTCGTTTGCCGCGTTGCACGATGCGCAGGAAGGCGGCCGTCTGGCGCAGGAGGCAGGCTGGCTGATGGCGGCGGAAATGATCGCGCAGGATATCGACATCAGCTTTGCGCCGGTGCTGGACATCGGCCACGGCAGCGCGGCGATCGGCGAGCGTTCGTTCCACAGCGATCCGCCGCAGGCGTTGGCGATGGCGGAACGCTTCATCCTCGGCATGCACAGCGCCGGCATGAAAACCACCGGCAAACACTTCCCGGGGCACGGCGCCGTCAGCGCCGATTCGCACAAGGAAACCCCGCGCGATCCGCGGCCGCTGGCGCAGATCCGCGAGCACGACATGGCGATCTTCCGCGAGCTGATCAACCGCCAGCTGTTGGACGCCGTCATGCCGGCCCACGTCATCTATACTGAAGCGGACCCGCGTCCGGCCAGTGGCTCGCCGTACTGGCTGCAGCAGATCCTGCGTCAGGAGCTGGGCTTCGACGGCGTGATTTTCTCCGACGATCTGTCGATGGAAGGCGCCGCCATCATGGGCAGCTATGCCGAACGCGGCCAGGCGGCGCTGGATGCCGGTTGCGACATGATCCTGGTGTGCAACCACCGCGAAGGCGCGGTCAGCGTGTTGGATAACCTGTCCCCGGTCAAAGCAGAGAAGGTGAAGCGGTTATATCATCGCGGTCAGTTCACCCGTCAGGAACTGCGCGACTCCGAGCGCTGGCAGCAGGCGCACAAGGCGCTCAGCGCGCTGAGCGAGCGCTGGGAGGAGCACAAGCAGCGTTCGCAAGGGTGAATCCAGGCGCCGCACCGCGGCGCAGAGCGGAAATGATGAGGGCCGCGCCCGCGGCCCTTGGCTTGTTGCGAGGATCCACATGATTATCTATTTGCACGGCTTCGATTCCACCAGTCCCGGCAATCATGAAAAGGTGTTACAGCTGCAGTTTATCGATCCGGACGTGCGCTTTATCAGCTACAGCACGCAGCATCCGCGTCACGACATGCAGCATCTGTTGAAAGAGGTGGACAAGGCGGTGCAGCAGGGCGGCGACGCGCACCCGTTGATCTGCGGGGTCGGCCTCGGCGGCTTCTGGGCGGAGCGCATCGGTTTCCTGTGCGGCATTCGCCAGGCGATGTTCAATCCCAACCTGTACCCGGAAGAGCACATGCACGGCAAGATAGACCGGCCGGAAGAGTATCGCGATATCGCCACCAAGTGCGTGGAGGATTTCCGCGAGAAAAACCGCGATCGCTGTCTGGTGGTGCTGTCGCGCCACGACGAGGTGCTGGATAACCGGCGCAGCGCCGAATTGCTGCATCACTACTACGAAATCGTCTGGGATGAACAGCAGACGCACAAGTTCAAAAACATCTCGCCGCATCTGCAGCGGCTCAAGGCGTTCAAGGCGCTGGGTTAACAGTTTCATAACGCTGCCGCGAGCCGCGCGCCCCGTTTTTCACCGGCGGAAAGTGCGGCTTTTTTGTGCGTCAAAGCAAGATTCTCTGTGGCAATCGGCAAAATTTAAAACTGTGACTCAGCGCTAACTATTTGAATCACAATCCCCAAAAAATCCCCGCGTCCAGCCTTTAACCAAAAAAATTTGATGTACGTCAATTTTGGTATGACCAAATAACCTCACATGCTATTCTGGCTGCAGAGAGCCGATTTATTTTACGCGAACCCTATGTATTCTAAGGATATTATTTATTTACCCTGGGATAACAAATGGTTCACATTTAGGGGGTTATTTTGACAACGCCAAAGAAGAAAATCGTTATTGTTGGCGGCGGCGCCGGTGGTCTGGAGCTGGCGACCAGCCTGGGCCATAAACTTGGCCGCAAGAACAAAGCCGAGATCACGCTGGTGGATCGCAACCACAGCCATTTGTGGAAACCGCTGTTGCACGAAGTGGCGACCGGTTCCCTCGATGACGGCGTGGATGCGCTCAGCTACCTGGCGCACGCACGCAATCACCATTTCAGCTTCCAACTGGGGTCGTTGACCAACATCAACCGCGAGACGCAAACGCTGCAGCTGGCGCAGATCTGCGACGAGCAGGGCGGCGAACTGGTGCCGGCGCGCGAATTGCCGTACGACATCCTGGTGATGGCGCTGGGCAGCACCTCGAACGATTTCGGTACGCCGGGCGTGAAAGAGCACTGCATCTTCCTGGATAACCCCCATCAGGCACGTCGTTTCCACAACGAAATGCTCAACCTGTTCCTGAAGTTCTCGGCGCAGCCGGGGCAAAAAGAGCGGGTCAACATCGCTATCGTCGGCGGCGGCGCCACCGGCGTTGAACTGTCCGCCGAACTGCACAACGCGGTGAAGCAGTTGCACAGCTACGGTTTCGAAGGCCTGGACAACAGCGCGCTCAACGTGACGCTGGTGGAAGCCGGCGAGCGCATCCTGCCGGCGCTGCCGCCGCGCATTTCCGCCGCCGCGCACCAGGAGCTGATCAAACTGGGCGTGCGCGTGCTGACCAACACCATGGTGACCAGCGCGGACGCCAAAGGCCTGAACACCAAGGGTGGCGAATTCATCGACGCCGATCTGATGGTGTGGGCGGCCGGCATCAAGGCGCCGGACTTTATGAAGGACATCGGCGGCCTGGAAACCAACCGCATCAACCAGCTGGTGGTAGAGCCGACGCTGCAGACCACGCGCGATCCGAACATCTTCGCCATCGGCGACTGCGCCTCCTGTCCGAAAGAGGGCGGCGGTTTCGTGCCGCCGCGCGCGCAGTCGGCGCACCAGATGGCCTCGCGCTGCGCCACCAATATTCTGGCGCTGATGAACGGCCAGACGCTGAAGCCATACGTGTATAAAGACCACGGCTCGCTGGTGTCGCTGTCGCGCTTCAGCACCGTCGGCAGCCTGATGGGCAACCTGATGCGCGGCTCGATGATGGTGGAAGGGCGCATCGCGCGCTTCGTTTACATCTCGCTGTACCGCATGCACCAGGTGGCGCTGCATGGCTACATCAAAACCGGCCTGATGATGCTGGTGGGCGGCATCAACCGGGTGATCCGTCCGCGTCTGAAGATGCACTGATCTCGCCTTTGTCGACCAACCCGCGCCGGTTCGCCCGCGCGGGTTTTTTTATGGCGGCGCGAGGCGATCGGCGGCGGTTGTTTGATTCTTCTGCACAAGCCGTCGTTGGCATGGGTAAAATTCTTAAGATTCCTCCTAAACAACGGGAAAACGGCCGTTTTCCCGCATTTTTGGTCCCCTTGTCTTATTGCGGGCCTCCAGATCATTGTGCAGACTTTACCTCGTTTACAGACGGCGCGTCGCGCACGCCGTAAACCGGGATACCGCAAGCCGCCCATGCGCAAAATAATAAGCGCGGTGCAGCCGGTAACAGACCCCGGAAAAAATGCGTGGTAACACTTTCAGGAGGTTTCCTGTGAACAAGTCAATGTTAGCCGGTGTTGGAATTGGTGTCGCTGCCGCTCTGGGGATTGCCGCGGTAGCCAGTCTGGACGTCTTTTCTGCCGGTCCGCAATATGCGCAGGTGCTCGCCGCAACGCCGATTAAAGAAACCATCAAAACGCCGCGTCAGGAATGCCGCAACGTCACCGTGACGCACCGCGCACCGGTGCAGGATGAAAACCGCATCGCCGGTTCTGTGCTGGGCGCAGTGGCGGGCGGCGTGATCGGCCACCAGTTCGGCGGCGGTCGCGGGCGCGACGTGGCGACGGTGGTAGGTGCACTGGGCGGCGGTTATGCCGGCAACCAGGTGCAAGGGGCGATGCAGAACAACGACGTCAGCACCAGCGTTCAGCAGCGTTGCAAAACGGTCTACGACAAGTCTCAGAAAATGCTGGGCTATGACGTGACCTACAAGATCGGCAATCAGCAGGGCAAGATCCGCATGGATCACGATCCGGGCACGCAAATCCCGTTGGATAAAAACGGCCAGCTGGTGTTGAACAGAGCCTGATCGCCACATTCGAATTAAACCCGCGGGCAGTGTTAGTTCTGATCGTTTAACCCGGTTAAGCGAGCGGCGTTAACATTGACGCGGGTTTCTGTTTTCTGCCTGCCTAAAAATTTGCGATCGTTCTAATGTCTGCGTGCGATATCGCTGGGCGAAACTTCAAAAAAGCCCCCGCGTTTGTTATATTATTGTGCGATTAAGCGGTGTGTTCGGCGCCAATCGCCACACCGGCCAAACCCGAGTATTTCGTCTCGCAGAGATAACGACATGTTAGATTTTCGCTTTCCGACAGCGTTGCAAATGGTCCTTAGCGTCGCCGTAGCTGAGAAGCAGGGCATGCGTTCGACGAGCGCCACCCTCGCCGCCGCTCTGGAAGCCAACCCCAGCTTTATCCGCAAACTGATGGTGCCGCTGACCAAAGACGGCATCATCGTTTCCACCCTGGGCCGAAACGGCTCTATCCACCTCGGCCGCCCGGCGGAAGAGATCACCCTGCGGGACATCTATCTGGCGGTGATCGACGACAAGCGCATCTGGGCTTCCCGCCCTGAAGTGCCGGCCCGCTGCCTGGTGAGCGCCAACGCCTGCTGGTATTTCAAATCGGTGGTGAACGAGGCCGAGCAGGCTTCGCTCGCGGTGCTGGCGCGCCACACCGTGGCCGACTCGTTGGCCGAGCTGGAGCGGGGCGACAAACGCGCCTGCGCGGAGTACGCCGCCGAGCAAGAGGCTGAAACCGCCGATAAATAATCGCGGTTCGCATGCATAAAAAAAGGTCGGGCAATGCCCGACCTTTTTGCATGTTAAGACGATGATTACGCCGTCTGCGGCTGCGCTTTGCGCGCCACCAGGCGCCGCAGGGTGACGTAGAACACCGGCGTCAGGAACAGCCCGAACAGGGTGACCCCCAGCATGCCGGAGAACACCGTGATGCCGGTGACGCCACGCACCTCGGCGCCGGCGCCGTGGCCGAGGATCAGCGGGATGGTGCCGGCGATGAAGGCGATGGAGGTCATCACGATCGGCCGCAACCGCAGGCGACAGGCCTCGAGCGCCGCCTCGACGATGCCTTTGCCCTGCATTTCCAGCTCGCGGGCGAACTCGACGATCAGAATGGCGTTCTTGCAGGCCAGCCCCATCAGAACGACCAGCCCGACCTGCACGAACACGTTGTTGTCGCCGCCGGTCAGCCACACGCCGAACAGCGCCGACAGCATGGTCATCGGCACGATCAGGATCACCGCCAGCGGCAGCGTCCAGCTTTCATACAGCGCCGCCAGCGCGAGGAACGCCAGCAGCACTGCCACCGGGAAGACCACCAGCGCGGCGTTGCCCTGGGTCGATTGCTGATAGCTCAGATCGGTCCACTGGATGTTCATGCCGTTCGGCAACAGCTTATCGGCCATCTGCGTCAGCGCACCCATCGCCTGGGTAGAGGAGAGCACGCGCGGATCGGCGTCGCCGATCAGATCCGCCGCCGGGAAGCCGTTATAACGGATCACCGGATCCGGGCCGTAAGTGGTGCCGATGTTGACCATGCTGCCGATCGGCACCATTTCGCCCTTGTCGTTGCGGGTACGCAGGTTGGCGATGTCTTCCACGCTGTCGCGGAACTGGCCGTCGGCCTGCGCCATCACCTTCCAGGTGCGGCCATAGCGGTTGAAGTCGTTGATGTAAGACGAACCGAGGTAGGTCTGCAGCGTGCTGAACAGCGCATTGAGCGGAACCCCCTGCGCCTTGGCCTTGTCGCGATCGATTTTGGCGTCCAGCTGCGGCACGTTAGCCTGATAGGAGGAGATCGGGAACCCCATGCCCGGTGTTTGCATAATGGCGCCGGACATCGTGTTGATTGCCGTCTGCAGCGCGCCGTAACCCAGCCCGCCGCGATCCTGTACATACAGCGAATAGCCGGAACCCTGGCCGATGCCGAGGATCGGCGGCGGCATGATGGAGAAGGCGAAGCCTTCCTGAATCTGCGAAATGCGCGCGTTGATCTCGGCGTTGATCTGCGCCGCGGTGCGGGTACGGGTGCTCAGCGACTCCAGTGCGAAGAACACCGTGCCGGTATTCGGCGTATTGGTGAACTGCAGCGCGTTCAGGCCGGGGAAGGCTACCGCATCGGTGACGCCGTCCACGCTCAGGCCGATGGCGCTCATCTTGCGGATCACCGCATCGGTGCGTTCCAGCGAGGCGCCTTCCGGCATTTTCACGCCGCCGATCAGGTACAGCTTGTCCTGCGTCGGGATAAAGCCGCCGGGCACGGTCTTGAACATCACCCCGGCGGCGGCCAGCAGCAGCAGGTAGACGACGAACACTGCGCCGCGTCGGCCCAGCACGCGGGATACCCCGTGCTGATAACGCTGCGAACCGCTGGCGAAGAAGCGGTTGAACGGCCGGAACAACCAGCCGAACAGCCGGTCGATCAGGCGCGACGGCAGATCTTTCGGCGCGCCGTGCGGCTTCAGCAAGCGCGCCGCCAACGCCGGCGATAGGGTCAGCGAGTTGATGGCGGAGATCACCGTCGAGATGGCGATGGTGACGGCGAACTGTTTGTAGAACTGGCCGGTAACGCCCGAGAGGAACGCCATCGGCACAAACACCGCGCACAGCACCACGGCGATGGCGATGATCGGGCCGGAGACCTCGCGCATCGCCTGGTGCGCCGCCGCCAGCGGCGACAACCCCTCTTCGATGTTGCGCTCAACGTTCTCCACCACCACGATGGCGTCATCCACCACGATGCCGATCGCCAGCACCAGCCCGAACAGGCTGAGGGTGTTGAGCGAGAAGCCGAGCAGATACAGCGCGGCGAAGGTGCCGACCACGGAGATCGGCACCGCCAACAGCGGAATGATCGAGGCGCGCCAGGTCTGCAGGAACAGAATGACCACCAGCACCACCAGGATCACCGCTTCCAGCAGGGTATCCACCACCGCGCGGATCGAATCGCGCACGAAAACCGTCGGATCGTACGGAGATTTCCAGCTCATGCCATCCGGGAAGCGGGTCGCCAGCTCGGCCATCTTGCCGCGCACCGCGTCCGACAGCTCGATGGCGTTGGCGCCCGGCGACTGGAAGATGCCGATGCCGACCGCATCCTTGTTATTGAGCTGGGCGCGCAGCGCGTAGCTGCCGGAACCCATCTCGATGCGCGCCACGTCGCGCAGCCGCACGATCTCGCCGTTATCGCCGCTCTTGAGGATGATATTGCCGAACTCTTCTTCAGTTTGCAGGCGGCCCTGGGCGTTGATCGACAGCAGATAGTCGCTGCGCGTCGGCATCGGCTCCGCGCCGAGCTGGCCGGCGGAGACCTGCACGTTTTGCTCTTGCATGGCGCTCACCACGTCGGAGGCGGTCAGCCCGCGCGCGGCGACCTTGTTCGGATCGAGCCAGATGCGCATCGCGTATTCACCGGCGCCGAAGATCTGCACCTGGCCGACGCCCGGCAGGCGAGCCAGTTCATCCTTGACCTTCAGGGTGGCGTAGTTGCGCAGGTACAGCGAGTCGTACTTGCCGGAAGGCGACACCAGATGCACCACCAGCGTCAGCGCCGGAGACTGTTTCTGGGTAGTGATGCCCTGGCGGCGCACGTCTTCCGGCAGGCGCGCTTCGGCCTGCGCCACGCGGTTTTGCACCTGCACCTGCGCCTGATCGGGATCGGTGCCGGGGCGGAAGGTGACGGTGGTCACCAGCACGCCGTCGGAACCGGCGACCGATTTCATGTACATCATGTTTTCGACGCCGTTGATCGCTTCTTCTAGCGGCGTGGCCACCGTTTCAGCGATCTCTTTCGGGTTGGCGCCCGGGTATTCTGCGCGCACCTGCACGCTGGGCGGCACCACGTCCGGGTACTCGCTGATCGGCAGCAGCGGGATGGCGATCACCCCGGCGACAAAAATCAGTATCGACAGCACCGCGGCAAAGATCGGCCGGTCGATGAAAAAACGGGAAAAGTCCATGGGTCAGAGTTCTCTGCTGGGAGCTTAGTTAAGTGCGGAGGCGGTGGTGGTCATGGCGACGCTTTTCGCGTCGACCGGCATGCCCGGCATAAACACTTTCTGCATGCCGTCGACGATCACCCGATCGCCGTTTGCCAAGCCTTTTTGCACAATGCGCAATCCTTCGGCCATCCGGCCCACGTCGATGTCGCGGCGCTGCGCCTTGCCGTCTTTATCGACGATGTAAACGAACTTGCGGTTCTGATCGGTCATCACCGCTTTGTCGTCGATCAGCATGGCGTTGAACTCGGCGCTGCCGGGCATCTGTACCCGAGCGAACAGCCCCGGCGTGAAGCGGCGATCGCGGTTGTCGAGCAGGGCGCGCATGCGGATGGTGCCGGTCCCGGCGTTCAGTTGGTTATCAGTGAAGTCCACCAGCCCTTGATGCGGAGTGCCGTCTTCGCCCACCAGGCCGACTTTCACCGGCAGGCGGGCATCGTGCCGGCCTTGCTGCTGATAACGCAGGAAGGTGGCTTCATCCACGTCGAAATAGACGTAGACCTTGTCGAGCGACACCAGCGTCGTCAGCACGCTGGCGCTGTCGCCGGCGGTGACCAGGTTGCCGGCGGTGATCATCGCGCGGCTGGCGCGCCCGTCGATCGGGGCGGTGACGCGGGTAAAGTCGAGATTAAGCTGCGCCATATCGAGCTGGGCCTGCGCCGCCAGCACGTTGCTTTGCGCCTGCGCGGCGGACGAACGGCGCTGTTCCCACACCTCTTGCGAGATGGCCTGAGTGCCGATCAGTTTCTCGGTGCGCGAGGATTCGCTGCGCGCCAGAGCGGCCTGATTGCGCGCCCGCACCAGCTCTGCCTGCGCCTGTTCACGCGCGGCGCGGTAGGTGCGATCGTCGATGGTGAACAGCACCTGGCCTTTCTTCACCTCGTCGCCTTCGGTGTAGTTGACCCGCTCGATGTAACCAGAGACCCGTGGGCGCAGTTGCACGCTCTGCACCGCCTCGACCCGGCCATTGAACGCATCCCACTGGCTGATCGGCTTGACCACCACGCTGGCGGCGCTGACCACCGGCGGCGGCGGCGGGGCATTGTGCGCGACGCTGTTGTCACACCCGGCGAGCAGGGCGGCCAACAGCGCCACCCCGGAGAGCCGCTGGCCCAGAGCGACGGCGCGCGTGCGGCCGCCGGCGTTGAACGATGAGTTTGGTTGATTTGGCATTATTTTTATTCCGATAAGTAAGCGCTGTCTGGCCCCATACCCAGCCCTGTTTTCCGGGCTTTTCCCTTCATGCCGGCGTTCGGCGGAAGGGGCGCCGCGCTTTGTCATGGCGCAACGTTAGGTTTTGAAACATATTGGTGTCACATTAATGTATCAATATCGGTTACATTAATTGGGTGGAGTATAGTGGCGGCTTTCCGATAAATGCAATAATAAAAATTGCATTTAAAGCGAAACTGTTGCAACGTATGTGCATCGGGCAGAGGGTGACCCTGCCGAATGATGGGAGCATCTGCATGAACACTACGGGCTTTATTACCGATTTGAAGGCGTGGATCGACAACAATCTGGAAGAGAAACTGGATATCAACACCGTGGCGGACCGCGCGGGCTATTCCAAATGGCATCTGCAGCGCATGTTCAAACGCCAGACCGGCTACGCGCTGGGGGAGTATATCCGCATGCAAAAACTGAAAGTGTCGGCGGAGCGCCTGGCCAACAGCGGCGAGCCTATCGTCAGCGTGGCGATCTCGCTCGGCTTCGACTCACAGCAGTCGTTCAACCGCAGCTTCAAACGCCAGTTCGGCCAAACGCCGGGCGACTGGCGCCGCGCGCTGGCGCAGCCAGCGTCGGTGAGATGCACGCACCACTGAACGGTTGGGCAGTGGGGATAAAAAAGCCTGAATTTGCGTTCGGGCTTTTTTGTATGGCGGTGAGGGAGGGATAGATTCGCTGCGCTCACCCTGCGGGCCGCCGTTGGCGGTCCAAAACGCAAGCGTTTTGTCGAACCCTGTCGAGGATTCTCACCCTCCCGGTCGGTGCGCGATGCATACAAAAAAGCCTGAACTTTCGCTCAGGCTTTCTCGTTAGAATATGGCGGTGAGGGAGGGATTCGAACCCTCGATACACTTTCGCGTATACACACTTTCCAGGCGTGCTCCTTCAGCCACTCGGACACCTCACCATATTTTTTGTTGCGAAATCATCGCTGCAACGGGGCGCTACTATAGGGAGTGGGGCCGATCCGGTCAAGAATAATTTCTGTGTTTTTGTTCGTCCGCTCAAGCCGTGTTCACTTTGCTGAAAACTGCGGCGAACGGCAGGGCAGAAGTCATGAAAAGGTGGGAAAATCAGAAGTAAGGTTCGCGGATAACCGGTGGAAATGGGAATTACCGGCGCGGGCTGTGGGGGTTGATTCGTTGCGCTCACCCTACGGGCCGCCGTTGGCGGTCCAAAACGCAGGCGTTTTGTCGAACCCTGTCGAGGCTTCTCACCCCTCTCGGCGGTGCGCCATGCAAAAAAAAAGCCTGGACGCGAATCCAGGCTTTCTCTTTGAATTTGGCGGTGAGAGAGGGGTTCGAACCCTCGATACACTTTCGCGTATACACACTTTCCAGGCGTGCTCCTTCAGCCACTCAGACACCTCACCGTTTTGTTGTCGAAAACGCTTTGCGCTGTCGACGGGCGCTAATGTAGGAGAATCTGATCTCAGCGTCAACCCTCTTATTTCATTCTCATGACCGTTTAGCCAAACTTGCAGCAATTTGCTGATTTACCGAACGATATTCCCACTCGCGGTCGCCAGCGGGCAGGGTAGGCAGCGGCCAGAATTCATGACAGACGATTGTTTGACCTTTTTCTGTTCAAATAGCTCAATATGTCGCCAATGAGATCGGTCTATTTGCTGTTATATGCATTAATACTGGATTATTAGTCAAATGTGTCGCTAAATGGAATTGTGTCGGCGCGGCGTTTTTGGCAAGGAACATCACGACGCCGCGCAGATTGCCGGGAGACAGGCCGGCGATACCGCAGACAGGGACAGACTCATTACATAATAATGCAGTAGAGGTTGGTTTTGACTCCTTCAGATGCCATGCCGGCGCCGCAAGCGCGCCATGCCATTCCCCCCGGTGCAGGGGCGCTGTTCTTCATCCAAATCTTCGCCACGCTGGGCTTCGCCGTGCTTTACTCCACGCTGGTGCTGTACGCCACCAAGCGATTGGGCTTCAACGAAAGCAGCGCCAACGCCATGATGGGCGTGTTCGGCGCCTTCAACTATGGTCTGCACATGTTCGGCGGCTACCTCGGCGGCCGTTTCCTCAGTAACCGCAACCTGTTCGTGCTCGGTATGGTGCTGCAGGTGTTCGGCTGCGCGCTGATTGCCGTCGCGGGCGTGTGGGGGCTGTACTGGGGGCTGGCGATGTTCCTGACCGGCAGCGGCCTTAACGTCACCTGCATTAACATGATGCTGACCCAGCGTTTCAAGCCGGACGATGACCGGCGTGAATCGGCATTCCTGTGGAACTACGCCGGCATGAACCTCGGGTTCTTCGTTGGCTTTACCGTCGCCGGGTATTTCCAACTGACGGAAAACTATCGCGCGCTGTTCCTGTTCGCCACGCTGGGCAATGCGGCGGCGATCATCGTCGCCGTCTGCCGCTGGCGGATTCTGGCGGATCTCAATACGCCGCTGCACGACGCCAGCCGCAGCCAATACCGTTGGCGCATGCTGGTCGGGCTGGCGGTGCTGGTCGCGCTGGTGCCGATCATCCGCGTGATGCTGACCCACGCCGAGTTCAGCGGGCACTTTGTGATCGTACTCGGTGCCCTGATCTTCCTGATGCTGTGCGTGGTGACGCTGCGCCACCATCCGCGCGATGAGCGCCGCAGAATGGCGGCCTATCTGATCCTGGCGCTGGGCTCGCTGGTGTTTTGGGCGCTGTACCAGCTGGCGCCGATGGGGCTGATGCTGTTCTCCGAGCACAACATCAATCTGAACGTTTACGGCATTCAGGTGGCGCCGCAGTGGATCCAGAACATCAACACGCTGGTGATCGTGGTGGGCGGCCCGCTGCTGGCCTGGTGGTTCAACCGCCTGCGCGCTCGTGGCTGCAACATCGACATTCCGCTGCAGTTCTCCGGATCGCTGTTTTGCATCGGGCTCGGCATGCTGGTGTTGCCGCTGGGCATCAGCATGGCGGGCGGCGACGGGCTGGTGGCGTTTAAATGGATCGTCATCAGCTATGTGCTGCAAAGCGTCGGTGAATTGATGATCTCGCCGATCGGTTACGCGATGATCGGCAAGCTGGCGCCGCCGCGCTATCAGGGCGTGATGATGGGCTGCTGGATGATGGTGACCGGCGTCGCCTCGGTGCTGGCGGGGTACGTCTCCGGCCTGATGCCGGAAAACAGCGGCAGCACGCCGTTGCAAACCAACCCCGGCTACAGCGAAATCTTCAGCGCGCTGGGCTGGGGTGCGACGGGCGTCGGCGTGGCGATGCTGATTCTCATTCCGCTGCTGCGGCGCCTTATCCGGCGCGACGGCCCGTCTGCCGCCTGATTGACGAGCATGCGCAACAGCCCCCACTGGTCGGGGCTGTTTTTATTTTGGGCTTTAACGCTTGCATCCGGCGGCGAATCGCGGAAGGCTGGAGGAAAACCAATAAAAACAAACGGGAGCCCGCAGCATGAACATCATTTATTACCACCCCTTGTTTAACGCCCAGGAATGGCTGGCCGGCATCAAGCAACGCCTGCCGCAGGCCGAGATCCGCGAGTGGCAGCGCGGCGACGAGCGGCCGGCCGATTACGCGCTGGTGTGGCGCCCGCCGCACGAGATGCTGGCCAACCGCCGCGATCTGAAAGCGGTGTTCGCCCTCGGCGCCGGCGTCGACGCCATTCTTGATCAGGAACGCAAACACCCTGGCACGCTGCCCGCCGGCGTGCCGTTGCTGCGGCTGGAGGATACCGGCATGGCGCAGCAGATGCAGGAATATGCGCTGAGCTATGCGCTGCGTTATTTCCGCCGTTTCGACGAGTATCAGGCGCTCCAGCAGCAGCAGGAATGGCAGCCGCTCGATCCTCACTCGCTGGATGATTTCACTATCGGCATCCTCGGCGCCGGCGTGCTGGGGCAGAGCGTGGCGCGCAAGCTGACCGAGTTTGGCTTTCGCGTGCGCTGCTGGAGCCGCAGCGCCAAACAGATCGACGGCGTGCAAAGCTTCGCCGGGGAGGCGCAGCGCGCGGCCTTTCTCGACGGCGTCAAACTGCTGATCAACCTGCTGCCCAATACGCCGGAGACCATCGGCATTCTCAACCGTGAGCTGTTCGCGCAGTTGAGCACGGGCGCCTATCTCATCAACATCGCGCGCGGCGCGCACCTGGTGGAAGCCGATCTGCTGGCGGCGCTCGAACAGGGGCAGCTGGCCGCCGCCACGCTGGACGTGTTCGCCCGCGAGCCGCTGCCGCAGGATCATCCGTTCTGGCGTCATCCGCGTGTCACCATTACCCCGCATATTGCTGCCATCACGTTGCCGCAGCAGGCGATGGATCAGATCGCCGCCAACATTCGCGCGCTGGAGGCGGGGCATGCCCCGGCCGGCGTGGTCGACAGGCAACGGGGATACTGATCCTTCAGCCGCCGTTCGGTAACTGATAAGCTGTTATCGTCATCGCGCCTGCCCGTACCTTTGCGGGCGGGCCCTCTGGAAGGAGAAACAATGTACCCCGTTGATTTGCACATGCACACCGTCGCCAGCACCCACGCTTACAGCACGCTGCACGATTACATCGCCGAAGCCCAGCAGAAGGGCATCAAGCTGTTCGCCATCACCGATCACGGCCCGGACATGGCCGATGCGCCGCACTACTGGCACTTTATGAACATGCACGTGTGGCCGCGCCGGGTGAACGGCGTGGGCATCTTGCGCGGCATCGAAGCCAACATCAAAAACCTGCAGGGCGACATCGACTGCACGGGCCCGATGCTGACCGCCACCGACGTGATCATCGCCGGTTTCCACGAGCCGGTGTTTGCGCCGCAGGATAAAGCGTCCAATACTGAAGCGATGATCGCCGCGATGGCGCAGGGGGACGTGCATATCATCAGCCACCCCGGCAACCCGCGTTACCCGATCGACATTCCCGCCGTCGCGGCGGCCGCCGCCAAATACGAAGTGGCGCTGGAGCTGAATAACTCGTCGTTCACCCACTCCCGCAAGGGCAGCGAGGCCAACTGCCGGGCGATCGCCGCCGCGGTGCGCGACGCCGGCGGCTGGCTGGCGCTGGGTTCGGATTCGCACGTCGCTTTTTCACTGGGTAATTTCGAGCACTGCGAGCGCATCATCGAAGAGGTGGGCTTCCCACAAGAGCGCATTCTTAACGTCAGCCCGCGCCGGTTGCTGGATTTTCTCGAGCGGCGCGGCAAGCCGGCGATTGCGGAATTGGCCGATTTGTGACATCGTCCCGGCAAAATTTTCCGTATTGTATAAGGCCTTATCATGAATGAGTTTTCGATTGTCTGCCGCGTGCTGGGTACGCTGTTCTACCGCCAGCCGCAGGATCCGCTGCTGGTGCCGCTGTTCGCGCTGATCAAAGAGGGCAAGCTGCAGCAGCACTGGCCGCTGGAGCAGGATGAGCTGCTGAAGCGCCTGCAACAGGGCTGTGACGTCAACCAGCTGGCGACCGACTTCAACGCGATGTTCGTCGGCAGCGAGTGCAGCGTGTCGCCGTTCCGCTCCGACTACGTCGAAGGCGCCAGCGAAGCGGAAGTGCGCGCCTTCCTGCAGCAGCGCGGCATGCCGCTAGCGGAGGCGCCGGCCGACCATTTCGGCCAACTGCTGCTGGCGGCCTCCTGGCTGGAAGATCAGTCGCAGGAAGATGAAGCGCAGGCGCAGATCGCGCTGTTCGACGAGCTTCTGCTGCCGTGGTGCGGCCGCTTCCTCGGTAAAGTGGAAGCGCACGCCACCACCGGTTTCTACCGCACGCTGGCGCTGATGACCCGCGACGCCATCCAGGCGATGCGCGACGAGCTTGCGGAGTACGAGCAGGACGACGAAGCGGGCGACGAAGACGCGTAACGCCGCAGGCATCCAGGCGGGCCGCCCGGCCCGCTAAACACAGGTTTGCATCCCCCAGACGTAAATTGACAAAAGATCCCCTAATCTGGCGGTTTACCGTCGGTTCGGCCGCACCTGCGCGCCGCGTTTTCTCACGCAAGGGGTAGATGATGAAAAGTAACTGGATGCAGCAGATTCAAACGTTGATCGGGCAGAAGGCCGGTGCGATGGGCGGGGCGGAAGGCATCGGCAAACTGCTGGCGCCCACGGCGCTGGGCGGCCTGGTCGGCGTGCTGTTGGCCAACAAATCTTCGCGCAAGCTGGTGGGCAAATTCGGCAAGAATGCGCTGATTATCGGCGGCAGCGCGGCGGTGGGCGCGGTACTGTGGAACAAGTATAAGCAGCGGGTGAAAGAGACCCATCAGGACGAACCGCAGTTCGGTTTGCAAACCACGCCGGTGGATCTGCGCGCCAAGCGTTTGGTGCAGGCGCTGGTGTTCGCCGCCAAGAGCGACGGCCATATCGATGCCGACGAGCAGCGCGCCATCGATCACAGTCTGTCGCAGCTGCAGGTGGGGGAAGAGGCGCAGGGCTGGGTGCAGGAAGCGCTCGATCAGCCGCTCAACCCGGCATTGATCGCCCGCAGCGTGCAAAACGAAGACGAGGCGCTGGAGGTTTACTATCTGAGTTGTCTGGTGATCGACGTCGATCACTTTATGGAGCGTGGCTACCTCGATGCGCTGGCGCAGGCGCTGAAGATCCCGGCGGACGTCAAGCAGGGCATCGAGAGCGACGTCAACGAGAAAAAGCGCGAGCTGGCGTAGCGCCGCTTGGCAAGCCGGGGGGAATCGTGTCACTCTTGCCGCAATCTATGTAAGCGGATGATTTAGCAATGATGACCCCACCGAAAGCGGAAAAACGCCCTTATCCCATCACCATCCACGGCGATACGCGCGTGGATGACTACTACTGGCTGCGCGACGATGAGCGCGCGGACCGCCAGGTGCTGGACTACCTGCAGGCGGAGAACGCCTACACCGATGCGATGCTGAAGCCGCAGCAGGCGCTGCGCGAAACCCTGTACGAAGAGATGGTGGCGCGCATTCCGCAGCAGGAACATTCGGTGCCTTACGTGCGCCATGGCTATCGCTATCAGACGCGCTACGAGCCGGGCAACGAATACGCGATTTCCGTGCGCCAGCCGCAGGCCGAGAGTGAGTACTGGGAGGTGCTTATCGACGGCAACCAGCGCGCCGAGAACCACGAGTTTTATACCCTGGGCGGGCTGGACGTCAGCCCCGACAACCAGCTGCTGGGAGTGGCGGAGGATTTCCTGTCGCGCCGCCAGTATGACATTCGTTTCAAGAACCTGGCCGACGGCAGCTGGGCCGACGAAGTGCTGGAAAACACCTCCGGCAGCTTCGAGTGGGCCAACGACTCCTCGACGGTGTACTACGTGCGCAAGCACGCCAAGACGCTGTTGCCGTATCAGGTTTATCGCCACGTGGTGGGCAGCGATCCGCAGCAGGACGAGCTGATTTACGAAGAGCTGGACGATACCTTCTACGTCGGGCTGGAGAAGACCACCTCCGAGCGCTTTATCCTGATCCACCTGAGCAGCACCACCACCTCGGAGATCCTGCTGTTGGACGCCGATAGTGCGGACGCCAAGCCGCAGCTGTTCGTGCCGCGCCGCAAGGATCACGAGTACGCCATCGATCACTATCACCAGCATTTCTATATCCGCTCCAACAAGGACGGCAAGAACTTTGGCCTATACCAGAGCGAGCAGGCGGACGAAGCGCAGTGGCAGACGCTGATCGCCCCGCGCGCCGACGTCATGCTGGAGGGCTTCAGCCTGTTCCGCGATTGGTTGGTGGTGGAAGAGCGCAATGCCGGCCTGACGCTGCTGCGCCAGATCCACTGGCAGACGGGCGAAGAGAAGCGCATCGCCTTCGACGATCCGACCTACACCACCTGGCTGGCGTATAACCCGGATCCGGAAACCGCGCTGCTGCGCTACGGCTATTCGTCGATGACCACCCCGACCACGCTGTACGAGCTGAACATGGACAGCGGCGAGCGGACGATGCTCAAACAGCAGGAAGTGAAGAATTTCACGCCGGAAAACTACCGCAGCGAGCGGGTGTGGGTGAAGGCGCGCGATGGCGTCGAGGTGCCGGTTTCGCTGGTGTATCGCCAGGGCAGCTTCCAGCGCGGCGCCAACCCGCTGATGGTGTACGGCTACGGTTCTTACGGCAGCAGCATGGATCCGGCGTTCAGCGCCAGCCGCCTGAGCCTGCTGGATCGCGGTGTCGTGTTCGCGCTGGCGCACATTCGCGGCGGCGGCGAGCTGGGGCAGTTGTGGTATGAAGACGGCAAACTGTTCAACAAGCAGAACACCTTCAACGATTTTATCGACGTGACCGAAACGCTGATCGCCCAGGGGTACGGCGACGGCAAGCGGGTGTTCGCCATGGGCGGCAGCGCCGGCGGTCTGCTGATGGGCGCGGTGATCAACCAGGCGCCGCAGCTGTTCCACGGCGTGGTGGCGCAGGTGCCGTTCGTCGACGTGGTGACCACCATGCTGGATGAGTCCATCCCGCTGACCACCGGCGAATACGACGAGTGGGGCAACCCGAACGAGCAGGCCTATTACGACTACATCAAACAGTACAGCCCGTACGATCAGGTGAAAGCGCAGGCATACCCGCATCTGCTGGTGACCACCGGTCTGCACGATTCGCAGGTGCAGTATTGGGAGCCGGCCAAGTGGGTGGCCAAGCTGCGCGAGCTGAAAACCGACGACCGGCAGCTGCTGTTGTATACCGACATGGATGCCGGCCACGGCGGAAAATCCGGCCGCTTCAAGGCCTATGAGGATATTGCTCTGGAGTACGCCTTCATTCTGGCGCTGGCGGAGTAACGGCGAACAGCGGGCGGCCTGCGCCGCCCGCTGTGCTAGCCAATCAGATAGTATTTCAGCGTGTGCTTCATGTCCGGGCTCAGATCGTCGATGGATTTCAGCATCCAGCGCAGATAGCCGGGATCTTCCTGGGCGATGCGTTCGATTTCCTGTCCGCGATACTTGCCGAATTTGAATTTCTTCAGCAGCACCGGCTGTTCGGTGATCTGCACCATTTGCTCCGGCGTCCAGCCCGAATCCTTGATGATGCGTTGCAGCAGCGCGGCGGTGACGTAGCAGTCGTACAGCGCGCGGTGCGGGTACAGCGTGGCGTCTGCCGGCAGCTGTACGTCCAGGTTCAGCGCGTAGCGCAGATACTGGTTGCCGTACTTGATGTCCGGATACAGCGTGCGCGCTAGCTTGAGGGTGCAGATCCAGGCGCCGTTCATCTCCGGCAACACCCCGCGATCAAAGGCGGCGTTGTGCGCCACATAGTAGGGGCTGCCCTGATAGCGGCCGATCGCCACCGCGATACGCGGTTTACCTTCCACCATCTGTTCGGTGATGTGATGAATCGCCATCGCGTCGAGGCTGATGGGGCGGTCCGGGCTGATCAGATCGCTCATCGGATTGGTTAACTGGCCGTCGAGCAGATCGAGGGAGGCCACTTCCACCACGCCGCCGTCCAGCCCGCAGGTTTCGGTATCTATTACGCGTAACGTCATGCTTTCCTCCGCGTTGCCGTCAGGCTTCAGCTTAATCGGCACAGGCGGCCGTGCCAACCGTCGGAAGTCTTGCCGGCGATGATCAGCCCAGGAGCGTCATCCGGCGCGGCAACCAAAAGCGCTCCCGTTTCATCCCAGATGGCGCTGCGGCCCGCCGGGATCCAGCCGCCGGTCGGCGCCGCATGGTTGGCCATCAGCGTGACCATGCCATAACGCCGGGCGTAGTCTGCCAGCGCGGCGCTGTCTTTCGCGTAACCGGCTTCAGATACCAGCACGCCGGCAGCATAAATCTGCGCGCCCGCCCGTGCGGCGGCGCTCGCGTGGCCGGGCTCCGAAGTATCGGCGCAGATGGCCAGCGCGATGCGTTGCTGCTGTATTTCCAGCAGCGTGCCGCCCTCACCGGGCGAGAAGAATTGCTGTTCCGCGCCGTGCAGATGCTGTTTGGTATAGACGGCCACCGTGCCGTTGGGGTGAAAGATCAAGGCGGCGATATGCAGCGCCTGGCCACTGTGTAAAGGCGCGCCGACGATGATCGTCATCTGCCGCGATTGCGCCGCTGCACTGAGCGGTTGCAGGCGGGGATCGCCCAGCGTCAGCGCCAGTTCGGCAGCATTGGCCAACTCATAGCCGCTTAGCGACAGTTCGGGAAACACCAACAGCTGCGCCTGCTGTTTGGCTGCCTGCGCGACAAATTCAAGGTGACGTTCAAGGTTGCAGGCGATATCGGCCGCAGCGGCGGGGTATTGGGCGGCGGCGAGGGTAAAGCAGGGCATTGGCCATCTCTCCTGTGAGGCAATAAAAAACCCGCCTTGGCGGGTTTAATGACGGATGGAAGGACGCTTACTCACCAGACGGATGCGCTTTTTTGGCGCGTTTCTCCGCACGTTTCTCAGCTGGGGTTTTCAACGGCTTCTTCTTCGCATTTTTTTTGCTATCCATTCCCTTACTCATGATGGCCTCTCGTTACCTATGATTGGGTGGCTTGCTCAGCCATTAACCGCCTAAAGCCGGCAGGATGCAAGCGACAAAGTGCGAATTGCATTTAACCGGCTGTTTACACATGAGATTTTGTTTTAGGATGACCGGGTGATAAAAATAATTATTATGTTATAATATTACACTTTCAATGTTCGGAGAACGCAATGACTGTGATGGCATTACCGGATGCGCAGCAACTGCTGGCCATGCCGGATTCTGATTATATGAACTCGGTTCAACGGGCGTTTTTCCGTCAGTTGCTGCAGGATGAGCGGCAAAAGCTGCTGCTGCACATCGATGAGCTGAAAAAAGAGATCGACGGCGGCGAAGCGACGGGCGATGAGGCCGACAAGGCGGCGCGCGAAGAGGATTTGCGCTTGCTGTTCCGCCAGCTGGATCGCGAAAGCCGCCTGTTGCCGAAAATCGATGCGGCGCTGGCGCGCTTGCAGAACGGCGAATACGGCTACTGCCGGGAAACCGGCGAACCCATCGGGCTGGCGCGCCTGCTGCTGCGCCCGACGGCGGAACTGAGCATCGAGGCGAAAGCCGCACAGGAGATGCGCGAGCCGCATATGCGTAAAGGCGGGTAAGGTCTCAGCCGCCGAGCGTATCCACCAACAGATCGAGAAAGCGCCTGACGCGGGGTTCCAGCAGGCGCTTATTCGGATAGAGCGCCACAATCCTGACTTCTTCACCCGCCACGGCGCGCAACACCTGCCGCAGACGGCCGGCGGCCAAATCTTCCGCAATCATAAACTCCGGCAGATACGCGATGCCCAACCCGGATAGAGCGGCGTCGCGTAACGCTTCCCCACTGTCCAGCCGCAGGCGGCCGCGAAGCGGGGCCTTGACCCATTCGCCGCGCTCGTCGCGCAGCCGCCAGGGCTGTTTTTGGTTGCGGCTGCTGAACAGCAGAGCCTCGTGCCCGGCGAGCGACTCGACGGTTTGCGGTTCGCCACGGGCGGCGAGGTAGGCGGGGGAGGCGCACAGCAGGGCGCGATACCTGGCGAGGGTTCTGGACACCAGCCGGGTATCCGGCGCCGTGACGCCAATCCGCACCGCCAAATCAAATCCTTCTTCCACGATATCCGCCAGGCGATCGGAAAAACTGATCTCCACCTGCACCTCAGGCCAGGCGACGAGAAATTTCGGCACCAGCGGCAACAGGATCCGTCTGCCGAAGGCGGCGGGAGCGGTCAACCGTAGCACCCCGCGCGCGGTGCCTTTGTCGCCGGCCACGCTGGCCTCGGCGTCGTCGACCGAAGCGAGGATCTGCAGACCGCGCCGATAAAACTCTCGCCCCTCGTCGGTCAGGCCAAGCGAACGCGTGGTGCGATGCAACAGCCGCACGCTCAGCCGCTGCTCCAGACGCGCGATGGCCTTGCCCGCCGCCGAGCGCGATAGCCCCATCGTCTGTCCGCCGGCGACAAAACTGCCGGCGTCGACGACGGCCATGAAAACCTGAATGTCATTGAGATTCGCCCGCAGCATGCCGCCCCCCGAGAGCCGGTGATAAGATAATTAATTTAACATATTCAATGGATTAAATGCATAGTCAATGTCGTTTCAGTGACGACATTCATTCGCCAATCAAACGATTATAGTCGTCATGGAAACGATAAACGGTTGGAGAAGCAGCATGAGAAACGGCATCACGCACTACCATCACGGGGTCATTTGGGAAGAGGAGAATGGCGTGTCCCAAGGCGTTCGCGTCAAAGACACCCTCTACATTTCGGGGCAGTTTTCCCATGATATGCAGGGTGAGTTTATCGGCGCGGGCGATATCGAACGGCAAACCCAACAGACGTTGGACAACCTGGATCGGGTATTGGCGGGATTCGGCGCCGAACGTTCGAACCTGGCGTATGTGGAGATCTACCTGACCGACGTACAGGCGCACGTTGAACCGTGCATTGCGTTGTTCAAGCGCTATGTCGGCGATCACCGGCCCGCCGGTTCGCTGATCGGCGTCACCGGGCTGGCTTCGCCCGAGCAGTTGGTGGAGATCAGCGCGATCGCGTACCTTAACTGATCGGGCCTGTGGGCATTTTACAGGCAGGTCGTTGTGATTTTGAGCAAACGCGCGCCGAGTTCTCGGCGCGCGTTCGAGTTTTCGGGTTTTACCGTTGACCTGCCGGGCGGCTTCCGCTTTGATGAAAGCATGACTCACAGAGAGACGGAAAGCGCCATGGAACAATTACGAGGTTTGTACCCGCCGTTAGCGGCATACGACAGCGGTTGGCTGGATACTGGGGATGGCCACCGGATCTACTGGGAGCTGAGCGGTAACCCGAACGGTAAACCGGCGGTATTCATTCACGGCGGGCCGGGCGGCGGCATCTCCCCGCATCATCGTCAGCTGTTCGATCCCGAACGCTACAAGGTGCTGCTGTTCGATCAGCGCGGTTGCGGCCGCTCCCGTCCGCATGCCAGCCTGGACAACAACACCACCTGGCATTTGGTGGCCGATATCGAGCGGCTGCGCGAAATGGCCGGCGTCGAGCAGTGGCTGGTGTTCGGCGGTTCCTGGGGATCGACGCTGGCGCTCGCCTATGCGCAGACCCACCCGGAGCGCGTCAGTGAAATGGTGCTGCGCGGCATCTTCACCCTGCGCAAGCAGGAGCTGCATTGGTATTACCAGGACGGCGCTTCGCGCTTCTTCCCGGAAAAATGGGAGCGCGTGCTGTCCATCCTCTCGGATGACGAGCGTAAAGACGTGATCGCCGCCTACCGGCAGCGGCTGACCTCGGCCGATCCGCAGGTGCAGCTTGAAGCGGCCAAACTGTGGAGCGTGTGGGAAGGGGAGACGGTCACGCTGCTGCCGAGCCGCGAATCCGCTTCGTTCGGCGAGGATGATTTCGCGCTGGCGTTCGCCCGCATTGAAAACCACTACTTCACCCATCTGGGCTTCCTGGAAAGCGACGACCAACTGCTGCGCAACGTGCCGCTGATCCGCCATATTCCGGCGGTGATCGTCCACGGCCGCTATGACATGGCCTGCCAGGTGCAGAACGCCTGGGACCTGGCCAAGGCCTGGCCGGAGGCGGAGCTGCATATCGTGGAAGGGGCGGGGCATTCGTATGATGAGCCGGGCATTTTGCACCAGCTGATGATCGCCACCGACCGGTTTGCCGGCAAATGACGCAAAAAAACCCGCCGTAACGGCGGGTTTTTCTATTTAGCCTTCGGCTCGTACGGCAGGCGCGAAAACTTGTGGGATTCCGCGCGGTAGTGCGCCACGCGCTCGCGAAAATAGTCGCGCAGCGCTTCCGGTTGCTCGCGCTCCACCACTTCCGGGATCACCGGCATGTTGTAGCGCTCTTTGTACGCCACGCCTGAGGCGGCGAGATCCACATTCACCCTGTCCATTTCCTCTTTGGACAGCTCGGCCAGATTGTAACCCACGCTATGCTCCTTACTTACTTTGCCGCATTGAATCTGCGCAGAAGGTAATCCACCCGGCGGCGCTTGGCAAGCCCATTACGCCGTTGCCGGGAGCGATATTTATCCGAGAGTAATGCAATCTATTTATTCTTTTAAATAAGAATGATTCGCTTTTTGATTAAAATAAAAGATGAAAATAATTATCATGTGAATTCTCAATGTGGTGGGTATATTTTAATTTATTGATATTTATCGTTTTTATAATTAATGTTTGCTTGGTGTGAATAATGTGTTTTTATTTTTACGGCAGCAAGGCATAATGCGCGGAAATTAAATTCATGACCTGCAAAATAAAAGGAATCATTATGCTGACGCAAGAAATGACTCAAAAGCTGAATGAGCAACTGAATCTGGAGTTCTACTCCGCCAACCTGTATCTGCAGATGAGCGCATGGTGCAGCGATAAAGGCTTTGAAGGCGCCGCCGCATTTCTTAAGGAGCATTCTCAGGAAGAGATGCAGCATATGCAACGTTTGTTCGACTATCTGAGCGACACCGGCTCTCTGCCGCTGCTGGGCACCATCGCCGCGCCGCCGGTAGCGTTCGAATCGCTGGCGGACGTGTTCCAGCAGACCTACGAACACGAACAGCTGATCACTCGTCAGATCAACGAACTGGCGCACGCCGCCATGACCGCACACGATTACTCCACCTTCAACTTCCTGCAGTGGTACGTGGCGGAGCAGCATGAAGAAGAGAAACTGTTCAAATCCGTGCTGGACAAGCTGGCGCTGGTGGGCACCAGCGGCAAGGGCCTGTTCTTCATCGACAAAGATCTGAAGAAAATGGGCGCGATGGGCCAGGGCGGCAACGACCAGGCCTGATCTGCATCAGAACATCGAAAAAACCGCGCGCGGGCGAGCCTGACGCGCGGTTTTTTTTACCCTGCGTTTATCGCGGTTATGCGGCGATACGTGCTGCCGGATCGCAAAATGCCAGTGATGCGCTCGACTTGCCGCAGCGTGGTCGTTATGATTTACCGCGATACGCTACAGGGATGGTAGAGTCAAAACAGCGGGTTAGCCGATACAACCCGTTTTTCTGTTTACCCGTGGCGCAATCATTGCGGTGGGTTGGGGCCGCTGATACATCGCCTTGGCTGTGGCCTTAACCCTTATGACCCTCTTTATATTGTTAAGGGATACCACTGTGATCGGTAAAATTCGTTCCTCCTGTCGCCTGCTTTCCACCGTTTTCGTTCTGTTCGTCGGCCTGTCTTCGCAGCAAGCGCTGGCGCACGCCCACCTGAAAGTGGAAACGCCGAAGGCCGACGCCAGCGTCAGCCCGGCGCCGAAGGCGCTGACCCTCAGCTTCTCCGAAGGCATCGAACCAAACTTCAGCGGCGTGAAAATCACCGGCCCGGACAACGCCGTGGTGAAAACCGGCAAGCTGCAGCTCGATCCGAACAACAACACCCAAGTCAACGTGCCGATTGAAGGCGAGCTGAGCGCGGGTAAATACAACGTCAGCTGGCATGTGGTTTCGGTCGACGGGCATAAAACCAAAGGCCAGTACAGCTTCACCGTAAACTGATCGTGACTCTGGCGACCCTGTTCGTTCTGTGTCGCTTGGTGCACTTTGCGGCGGTGATGCTGATGTTCGGCATCAGTCTGTTCACCGCCTTATTGTCACCGCAGCGCCTCTCCCCGATCCTCTCCCGCGATGTGCGCCCCCTGCTGCTTGCCGGCACCTGGATTGCCGGGCTTTCCGCCGTGGCGCTGCTGGCCATTCAGGCCGGGCAGATGGGCGACGGTTGGGAAGACGCCTGGCGGCTGGAGGTCTGGTGGGCGGTGCTCGGCACCACCTTCGGCGAAGTGTGGCGCTGGCATCTGGGCCTGTCGCTGCTGGCGATCCTGAGCCTGCTGCTGCCGGAACGGCCGCGCGCACAGGCGTTGGCGCTGTGCTCGGCGCTGCTGCTGGTGAGCCTGGCGTTTATCGGCCACGCGGCGATGCATGAAGGCGCGTTGGGCGCGGTGCACCGCGCCAACCATGCGGTGCACCTGCTGGCCGCCGGTTACTGGTTCGGCAGCCTGGCGCCGCTGCTGGTTTGCCTGCGTTACCTGCCTCCGCCGCAGTGGCGCAGCGACGCCATCACCACGCTGATCCGTTTCTCGCGCTGGGGGCACCTGGCGGTGGCGGCGGTGATCGTCACCGGCATCGTCAACAGCCTGATCATTCTCGGCGGTTGGCAGCTCAACCTCGGCTCGCCTTATCAGCGCCTGCTGCTGATCAAAACCGCGCTGGTGGCGCTGATGGTGATGGTGGCGCTGGCCAATCGCTACGCCATCGTGCCGGCGATGAGCCGCGTACCGGCGCTGGCGCAGCGCGGCGTGGTGCTGGCCTGCTGGCTCGAAGTCGGGTTGGGGATGGCGGTGCTGCTGCTGGTCAGTTTATTTGCAACCTATGCGCCGGTATGACATTTCAGCTTGCCGCAACCGGGCAAGCTGCGGGAAAATCGGCGCGAATAGCAACCTTAAGGCCATCACATGAAATCGGTATTACTCGGCATTACGCTGCTGGCAACCGCGACCGGCGCGCTGGCGGCAGACAAACTGGTGAACATCACCAAACTGGAGTACGGCAAACAGTGGGCGTTCACCAAGGAAGAAGTGACGCTGCAGTGCCGCAGCGGCGGCGCGCTGTTTGTGCTGAATAACAGCACCCTGATGCAATATCCGCTCAACGACGCGGCGGAGCAGCAGGTGAAGAAGGGCCATCAGCGCGCGCAGCCGCTGGACGTGATCCTGCTGGACGACCCTGCCGAACCGGGGAAAAAAATGAGCATGGCGCCGTTTATCGAGCGCGCCGAGAAGCTGTGCGCTGACTAACCGCTTGTTTGCCAACGCCTTGCCCAGCGTGCGTAGATTGATGCGCATTTACCGCATAGTTATTTCGTCACGAAACTATCACGCGGCCGCCGGGCGGCTGGCAAAACTGGCGCGGTAGGCTACTCTTAAAGTGCACGGCTGAACAAGCCCTGCATTAAATGCCAACTTTTAGCGCACGGCTCTCTCCCAAGAGCCATTTCCCTAGACCGAATATAGGAATCGTATTCGGTCTTTTTTTGTGTGATTGATTTATAAGGTAAAATTTCATCCACCCACGAAAATACACGAAATTTCCACGAAAACCTATATCCGGTCTTTTTAGACAAGTACGTATTCCTTGCCTCTGGGATCGAGATATTTCTTCGTCATGATTGCTGATTTGTGGCCCAGTAGGCACTGTGCAAACTCTTCTCCTTTTTCCATGCTGTATAGCCGTGACGCGAGACTGCGAATCTCGTGAAATGTTGGTGGATTGTCACCAAGATCCAGCGTTGAGGCATTCCTGGCTTTCACAAATGCTTTGGTTAAAGCGTCAGGGTGTAACGATGTATCACCTTTCTTAGAACGGCGCGTAGTGTTGATGATGTAGTTTGAAGAATGCGAGGCTCGGCAGCGCTCTATTACATCCCCCAAGTGAAGATTTGCCGCTTCAAGATGTAGGCTTAAAGGGATGGCGATACGCATACCTGTTTTACCCATGTTCGACATGCAGTCGATCGTCGATGATGTCAGTAAAACGCATCAGAACAACATCCTCTCGCCTTTGGCCGGTGATAAGGGCCATATCCATAGCAAATCCCACCCATTGAGGGTGCTCACTTGCTGCTAAGTATATTTTTGTGTACTCATCATAATTTAGACGTTCACGTTTAACTTTAATGCGAGGGGCTCTAGTTGCTTCCACTGGGTTTGTTTTTATTCTACCTTCCACAATTGCCTCCCTGAATATATCTGACAAAATTGAACGCATTGCTCTTGATATCGAATTTTCCCCTGCGCGTTAAGTGATTCCAAATAATCAGATATCTGACGAGTGTCTATTTTTGGCAGAAAATAATCACCCATTAGTGACCTGATTATTTTTAACTGGTTAGTTCGAATTTTTATAGTGTTCGGTTTTAACTCTCTCCGGATAAGTATTACCTCGTACCTATCTAGCCACGCATTGAGTGTTAAAATGTCTTTACGGCTTTTAAGGCGATCTATGAGTGCATTGGGCAGATAGTTTTGCTCAAGGTAGTTGTTCGCTTCGATTGCTTGTGCAATGGCATCCTTTCTTGCAATCTGCCCCAAGGGAAGCTCTCGCTGCGTGATAGGGTGGCGCCAGTAGAACGATTTATACTTCTTACGATAAGTGAGATCCTTAGGTAAGTTAGCGTCGTACTTTTCTGGTCTTTTCGCCATTGATTATTCTCTCTATCAGCGGTGGAACTTCTATTGCTCCGGTTTTTTACAATGCTCTGGCAAGATTAAATGACTTGGATTGTATATAAATTGCGTTCGGTTTCACTCTGTATTCTCGCCCATGATTTTCCGGCGCTGGGTAAATGTTCCCACTACGAGCACAGCGGCGTAATGTTTTTATTGATGGCTGTTTACTCTCATAGATTTTTTCACTCCATTTTTCTAGAGTGAGTAATTTTGTCATTATCAGCTCCTCAAAAGAGAAGGGCGTAACACTGTTACGCCCTCATTATGGTTTATCTAATATGATTAGGAAGGGGCTGTGGTCGATCGTGTGTGGGCTATACTTTGCCTACTATCACTGTGAGGTTTTTGTATGTGCGGCCGCTTTGCCCAAGTACAAACAAGGGCTGACTATCTCGATTATTTAGCTTCAGAGCTCGAGTATGCAGATGCTCTGGATACTGTGCTTATTGGTCGCTATAACGTAGCGCCTGGCACCCATGTACTGCTCATCAATCAGCGCGACACCCAGCTCCACATGGATCCGGTTTTATGGGGATATGGCCCTGATTGGTGGCTTGAAATGAAGCGACAACCTGTAATCAATGCGAGGGTTGAAACTGCAGCGAATAGCCGTATGTTTAAACCGTTGTGGGAGCATGGCTGCATGCTGGTTGCCGCCGATGGTTGGTATGAGTGGAAGAAGTCACCGGATGACCCGAAGATAAAACAACCTAACTTTATCCATGCCGATGAGCCGATTTTCTTTGCGGCTATTAGTCGATTTCACACCAAAGAGGCCGAGCAGCACGATGACGGCTTTGTCATTGTCACGGCTGCCAGCGACTCCGGCTTACTGGATATCCACGATCGGCGACCGGTAGTTTTGCCTCCGGCGGCGGCCCGCGAATGGCTAAACCCCATACCTCTTCTGCGCGTGCTAGTGAGCTCGCCACGAGCGGAGCCATGCATGCTGATAATTTTGCATGGCATCCTGTATCAAAGGAAGTTGGTAGTACGCATAATAATAGTATAAAATTGATGGAAAGATTAAATAAAAATATCGTTTAATTTTTCAATAATGCTATTAGAAAGTGAGGTTTGTTTAAATTAATATTTTTACGGTGTAAATCATGAAAATTGTACCAGTTAGTGAACAAATCCCATTTCTAGGAGATTTGGGTGAGTCGTTATATGAGTTAACTGATCATGCTGATAGAGAAATGGCAATTATTGGTAGTGCTTATATTGAACGCTGCTTGGAGTTGGCGATTTCAGCGCAAATAAAGGTTTTTAATAAATCATTTAACTCGAGGAAGTTTCATAAAGACGTTGCACCTTCGTTTGCCAACAAGATAGATATGGCTATCCACATAGGCGTGGTGAAGTATGATAATGAAATACATGGGTTAAGGACAATTCAAGGTCTTAGGAATAGGTTTGCTCATTATGTGAAAAAAATTGATTGTGATTCTCCTGAAATATCTAAGGAACTTGATAAAATAAAACCTTCTTTTTTCTGTGATATAGAAAGGATGAAGAGTGAATTAATAGATATGAACCCTATCGATAATCATAGATATTCAGGAAAGGTTGCACTAAGGAATGGTGTTGTAATAGATATTATCTAATACTATGCTCATAACTTCAAAAGATGAAAAGTTGCTTTTTTCTGCGCCAGAATTTAAATGCGCATCTGACATCAGCAATAAGGATAAGTTGGCTTTATGTATTCATTTAGCATGTTTCTCTCTAGTCGGCAGGATTTGCCAAATTAATTTTGATATCATAAATGAATCTCTTTAACCTTGTTTAATATATACGGGCAATTGGTAGATCTCTGATTCGTGTCGTATACGCAGGAGAAAGCAACTCCCGCTTCATAGACCATATCTGTTGAGTACCCTGGCCGGCAAACCATACTTTCGCGCGACCAGACTTGTTGATGTGGTCTAAAACTGCCATCAGTTGTCCACTATTCTGCCGCGGCTGATATTCATCAAACAGGTTCAGTTGGGCAATGCCTTGTGAGTAGAAATCCTGCAGCATGACGCCCGCTTTCTGATAGCGGTGGCCTGTCTGCTGCGTTGCGTTTCACACCGCAGAGGATAACGCTCTGGTGCAGAACCGGTCAGTGCGTAAACGGCACCGCTTTTGCCAATCCTCCGTATAGCACGGCGAAGCAGCATGAAGGTGAATATATCACCGGCATGCGCCATACCCATGGGATGCGAGAGCTCGGCGGTCGCTATGTTTTCCTCATCAAGTCGGCGACCTCAGAAGTGTGGTGGCCGGAGAATGCGGATCATGTTGCGTTCATTCGTGGTCGCATTGGCTTTGATGTGCCGTTGTGGTACCGGCTGGCAGATGCAAGGCAAGAGGCCACCAGCGCGGGCTTTGGCGCTGCAATCGCCATATTTGATAAGGCTTGGCGTGGCCCTGCACATAGCTATGTTAGCCGGGAGCAGCTGATGGCGCATGGTGAAGTGTTCTTGGCGCAGATTCGTAGGGAAGCAATGCGAATGGTTAAGAGGTGCGCGGCATTACGGGATCACCGCAAACTAAATCTCCGAGAAAGCACAAGACTGAAGCGTTGGGTGTTCTGCTACTAGGTGGCGGGATCAAGTACGCGACAGATCACGACGGGCATACGATGAAAGGGGTGCCTACGGGCACTCCTATCGTCATGTGACCTATCGGCGATCGTCGGAACCTAAAGCATCACCGCAAATTCTGGAAGCTGCTGGAATTGGGATTTTCGTATTGGGAACCAGATTGGACGTTCGTTAGCGATCCGGATAAGTGGATTGCACATGAGGTAGCCAAGACGCTGGCGGCACAAGCTGGCGATCCGTTGCTTTATGACAACATCGCAAAGCTGATTGCCGAGAGTGTGCTGCAGCGTGTTGCGGCACAGCGCCAGCGCCGCTTTGACGCCGAAGCAGTTAAAACGACAGAGGCTTATCTCAACCACGTCATGGTTAAAGCCGGCTTCTATGATCTGGCCGCCAATCCGGACGGCTGAACGTTAAAACAGCGTTGGAGCATCGCCTTCGTCAACATGAGCCAGGAGAAGTTCGACAAGGTTTATAGCGGTGTCGCCGGCGTCATCTGGAACGAGACGCTACAGCAGCATTTTACCGATGAGTATGAGATGGAACAGGCCGTTAATCGGTTGATGGAGTATTGAGTGCGAAAGCCACCAGCATTTAGGAGTAAGGTCCTGCGCGATTCGGCTCGGGGGCATTGCTGTACTCTGCAGATTCCTAGAATTTGCAACGGGAACACGGAAACAACAGTTCTGTGTCATTTACCAAGTCCAACTCATGGTATGGGTTATAAAGGGATGATTTTTGGCAGTGTTTGGGTGTTCTGTTTGCCATGATGTGATAGATGGGCGAAAAGCGTATAATTGGGAAAAGGGTGAAAAAGAACAACTATAGATAGATGCTCTATACGCTACTTTTAAAATATGGTATTCACTGAAATTATTGTGAATGTTAATTATTAAAAAATAAATAGGTGGTTTAGTGTTTTCTTACGCTGATGCACATATTGTAAAAGCCATAAATGAATGTGATTCGTATATTAATTCGAGGCATGGAGATGATATTGCTAATATTATTGGTGCTAATGATATAAATGATGATAAATTCGTGTCTGGATTGGATGTTGATGAAGTGTTTGAATTAGCAATTGCTTTTGCATGGGGGGGCTTTTATTCTAGATTCAGCAATGACATGGCAATGCTTGATGCGCACACTGTTTTTAACAGGAAAACCGTAGGTGAAATGGTGGCGTTTTCCGCAGATAAAGCAAGGAATGACATGGCTTTATTTCTTTCAAATTTATTGCGTGTCATGAAGGAAGTTAATTTTTGGGAAGGCAGTGTTGGTGTTTTTTATAGCAGGGATGATGTTCTTACTATACTTGCAAAGGAATATCCTCGAAGTGAGTATCAATTCATTTGGATAAGGGACACATTACAGATTTCTATGGCTAAGTTTGTATTGGAATCTAGCGATTTTCAAGAGGCATTAAAATTAGTTTCAAACCTCAGTTCTGAAAAGGAAAAAATAAATGAGCAGCTGATTAGAGGGGTTGGTGAAATTACTGGGGCTGTGGAGTATGCAAAAACAACAATAGGTAAAGATTTTGATGTAAAAAAAGAAGAGCTATTAACTTTGATGAATGAGAAAGGAGAGCAGGTTCAGGGGGTGTTGAATGAAATAAACTCAAACCTAGCTGGTATTGATGAAATAGAAGCAAGATTGAGTAGTTATCACTCGGAGTTTAACTTTGTAGGTCTTTATGCAGGGTTTAAAGAGTTAAAGAAAAGTAAGGATGAAGAACTAGACTCAGCAAAAGATAGCTATCATCTTGCCATGATACTAGCAATACTATTGCCATTGCTAAGTATTGGTGTGCATATACTTTTTCCTCAGCTAGTAAACGGGAAAACCTTAATTGAATGGGTGTCGTGGGCAGCGCCATTTTCAGCTGTTGAACTTCTCATATTATATTATGCAAGGGTTATTTATTCGGAAGTAAAGTCGTTAAGAACACAACTTGCACAAATAAATTTAAGAGGAGCGTTATGCCAATTCATAGAAGAGTATATGAATTATAGAAAGAAAATGAAAAATGAAAAAGGTGAGCTGAATGATGCAGCGTTGGATAAATTTGATTCATTAATATTCAGTACAATACAAATGGACAGCGATAACATTCCTGGGGCTCTGGATGGAGTTAATGCTATTGCTGAATTGGCAGGGAAAGTCTTGGCGAAAAGCAAGTAAAGATGTTGAACAGTATCGATATCGATGTTACGTCAGTTGTATGCACTAAAGCAAAGCTGGAAATACGCGGTGGGAAGGTCAGGAAAGTGCATCTCTAGCCAGAGTAGGAGGAACAGACGCTCTGATTGAATGGGTTGCTAAAACGGTTATCGACGGCATACGGTTTGGATATTATCTGATCCACACAGCCTGCGAGGGAAGCTTGGGCCGAAGGCGACAAGGGATTTGGAACTGCGTGGGGTCCGGACAGGAGTTGCCTGACCTTTTTCTCACGTTGCCTCTAGGTGGTTACACGGGGCTTTGGATGGAGATTAAGTCAAGCACAGGTATACTATCATTGGCGCAAGTCAAATGGATGAATAAGTTGATATGTGAGGGATATGCGGTTGCTTTATGCAATGGATTCTTGGCTGCAAAAACGTATATAGAAGAATATATAAAGTAAAAGCCCAGATTCTGGGCTTTATGAAGCGATTAACCTTTTTTGGTGGGGGATGGGGGATGGGGGAGGCGATGGCGGTATTGGTTTTACTCTATTCATTGGTGGTGCCGGATTTTTGCCATCATTCGTTGGTACAGAGCGACTGATGTTGTTAGGTTTTGAGCTATTCGACATAACGACCTCTCTATTTTTATCTTTAGGCGACGGCGGCAGCGGCGGTGCCGGCTTTTCCTGATTTATTGGTGGCGGTGGGGTCCGGCCATTAGTTTGCTAGCTAGGCCTTGATTTATTATCAGACATATTATCTCCTTAGCTAAATAGGGCTTAGCTACCTTGCTTTTTGGGCGGTGGTACAGGCCGGACTTGATTAGAGGGGTACATCACAGCGTTACTTCGTCGATATGGTCCGTGAGCAGCTCAAAACTCGACGGTTGAACACATCGCTATGCATTCGTTCTCTGCATGGAAGGCTTATTGATGAATCATGGCCGGCACTCATCGGTCTGATAACATCAATAACCTCGTAGCTTTTTGATGAGGGTGTCGCCGAGCCAGCAAATGATACAAAATATTGCTATTGTCGATAAAATGGCAACGACGCGCTGAGTTATCGTGTCGAAGCTAAAGAAAAAATAGATACACAATAAAAATCCAATTCCCCCGATTAACTGATAGAAAAATTCAAAGAAAAAAGAGAGTATGCGGATATGGATGCTGTCTTTTCTCATTTCATTTTTTCCTCAATATTTTGCAGCAATCGATTAAACTCTGCATCACCTTGGTTTTTACGTACAGCCAAAGCTTCTATGAATGGATCAACATAGGGTTGAACTAAAAAGTATATAAAGTCCAAATTTCCGGCACTTCTAAGCTTGTAGTAAACCGCACTATGCATACGTTCGAGACCGATTGATTTGTATATGCTTCGTTCTATCATTCCGCCAGCCATCAGCGTGAAGCTTGTAGCAACGCCAGCACCTCGGGTAATCATGGCTGCACCACCTGCTGATATGATGCTATTCACTATTCTGGATGAAATCAGAGAGGTGGTAAGCATTCTGCCAGCGGATGTGGAGCCTACGGCCCTAAATATTTTGTCTTGCGTCTCTTGTGGGATGTGTGCGGTGAATGCATCGATAATGATTTTAATCGTTCTGATAACTTGATGATAGTTCATTAAACCGGACTTTATTGCCCGCATCATGCGAATGCGTTCGTCTTCCATCTTGCGACGATTGCTTGTGTCAAAAATGCCTAGAGCTAGGTAGCCAAAATCGACAGGCACAGACATTGCGCCGTCAAGCAGCCCCACAACTGTTTCTGGGGAGACAATGACTTTTACTATCCGTTCCACTATCTCTGCGTTGTTCACTTCCATCCCTCGAAATTTTTATGGTTGTAACATAACGGACGTGGGGAGATGTTTCAATGCTTGGCCAGTGTGGCCGCCAGAGCGGAAATCACACTTTTGGCTCTGGCGATTACACCCCAACCCGACCTCCATCCCCACTCCCCACCCGCACCTATCGCTAATTTAGCCGCACCAAAAGTCATTACGTCATCTATGGCGCTGATAAGCTTCGGCCATTGCTCCCATCAACGGTTTAACGAGAGTGTCATTATGGGAAATATCCCGGCATCAGGCGCTATAAAAGGTAACCCGCAGTGAACGAGCAACTGAGTCAATTAAAGATGATGTTGCCCGGCTATCTCGAGGCTTGGCGTGAGGGGGGGTTACCCTCTGACTGGGGGCAGGTGGCTAATCCTGAAATGGTTGCCGCCCTGTTGGCGGAGTGGGAGGCGCTAAGCGAGTTGGCGTCTCGGTTCGAAACCGCCACTGAAGCCCCTTCCGAACCGGCCGCGTTTTGGCAGGCGCGCGCCGAGCTGATGGCGCAGCGCAATCGTGAGCTGATGGCTCAACTGGCGACGCCAATCCGTTTGCCCAGCGCACGGGTGGCCTTTTTTGGCTATGTGAAAACGGCCGTGATGGATGCCAGGCAGGTTAAAGCGGCGATTCGCGATGCCGGTTTTATCGTTGCGGGCGGCGCCCCCAACGAGAACACGGCTTAACGCGGTTTCTTCTCAAATTTCTCGGCAAAAAAGAACCGCAGCAATTTATGGATCCACAGCAGGATGGCGCCGACCACCACCAGCGAGACGACGAAATGCGACAGATTTTTAGGCGCGGCATAGCCGTGGGTAAAGGAGACCCCCGCGCCGCTGAGCAGCAGGGTGGCGATCCAGAAGCCGAGCAGCAGGCATAAGGTACGAAACAGTTTAAACATGGTTATCACCAAAAATACGGAAAGCGCCGACCGAACGGAGAGGCTCAGCCGGAGCTTTGATTAATTAAAACCGCTTAGCGCGAACAGGTATTGCCGCCTTTACTGCTATTGTTATTGCAGTTGCTGCCGCTGTTTTTGTTGCCGCCTTTCCCCATGCCGACGTTGCCGCCGCCTTTGCTGCCTTCCTTGAAGCAGCCGCCGTTGAGCGCGCCCACCGCCAGGCCGCCAAGGCCGCCCAGAGAGCCGGTGATCACGCCGTTAACGCAATCCGGCGAGGTGTGCTTGCCGTAGAATCCCTGATTGGATGACCCGCCCCCGTTCTTGTTGCCGCCGTTGTTGTTGACGCGACCATTGCTGCCGCGGTTGTCGGCAAAGTTGCCGGCGCCGGCGATCAGGTGAAAGTGTTTGGCATCGATCTCTTGCATAAAATTCCCTCTTTATCGATTCAGTTAAATTCAGTAAAGCTTGCGCAAGCCAGCTGTTTTTAACAGAAAAAATAGCGGGGGTAATTACCGGTTCGGATAAGAACAGGGGGTTTATTTTGCGATATTTTCCAGTCTGATAGGGCACAGAGGAATGATATTTTGGATGTGTGGATCCGCATCGCTATCCGTTCTCTTGAGCCGGTTAATTTGTTAGCATGGCGCCCCTGGATGACTATTGGTGCAGTACATTGAAAATTAAAGCGTTGTTATTTGTTGCGTTGGCCGCGCTGGCCGGCTGCAGCCAGGAGGGAACCTCGATGAATCAGCCCGCAAACGAGAAAGGCGGCCAAACGGATGTGTTGCTGGTGAACAGCGCGCTGGTGGACTGCGTGGGCGTCGGCCCGATGAAGTGCATGCAGGTGCGCCGTTCCGCGCAGCAGCCGTGGGAGTTGTTCTATACCGGCATCGAGGGCTTCACTTTCGAACCGGGCTATCAGTATCGATTGAAAGTGCGCGTCACTCCGGTGGAGAACGTGCCGGCCGACGCCTCATCGCTGCGTTACACGCTGATTGAGCAGTTGGAAAAGAACAAGGCGTGACTCTCGACTGGCCGGGTAATCGCAACCCGGCCTGCCATGATTATCCCTTTGCCATCATGACATGTCTCGGCGGCAGGCTTTCCGACTGGTCTGTTCACTGCGCTTGTTTTCGCACTTTCTTAAGTATATTGAGAAAATCAGGTATATTGTCCTTCGGTTTTTAGCTACCAAGAAAAAATTACTATGATTATCAAACCTAAAATTCGTGGTTTTATCTGCACCACCGCTCACCCGGCAGGCTGTGAAGCCAACGTCCGTGAGCAAATCGCCTACGTTAAGTCGCGCGGCGAACTGAAAAACGGGCCTAAAAAGGTGCTGGTCATTGGTGCTTCCACCGGTTACGGTCTGGCCTCGCGCATCAATGCCGCTTTCGGCAGCGGTGCGGCCACCATCGGCGTATTTTTCGAGAAGCCTGGCAGCGAAGGTAAAACCGGTTCCGCCGGTTGGTACAACTCCGCCGGTTTCGACAAGGCAGCTAAAGAAGAAGGCCTGTACGCGAAAAGCATCAACGGCGACGCATTCTCCAACGAGTGCCGTCAGACCGTGATCGATCTGATCAAAAAAGACCTGGGTCAGGTTGACCTGGTGGTCTACTCGCTGGCTTCGCCGGTGCGTAAGATGCCGGAAACCGGTGAAGTGGTGCGTTCCGCACTGAAGCCGATCGGCGAGCCGTACAAATCCGTTGCGCTGGACACCAACAAAGACGTGCTGGTTGAAGCCGTGGTCGAGCCGGCCAACGAGCAAGAAATCGCCGACACCGTGAAGGTGATGGGCGGCCAGGACTGGCAGCTGTGGATGGACGCGCTGGACGAAGCGGGCGTGCTGGCGGATAACGCGCAGTCGGTCGCTTACTCCTACATCGGTACCGATCTGACCTGGCCAATTTACTGGCACGGCACGCTGGGCAAGGCGAAAGAAGATCTGGATCGCGCGGCGCACGCCATCAACCAGAAGCTGCAGGCCAAAGGCGGCGCGGCTTACGTTGCGGTGCTCAAGTCGGTAGTGACTCAGGCTTCCTCCGCCATTCCGGTGATGCCGCTGTATATCTCCATCGTGTTCAAAATCATGAAGGAACAGGGCATTCACGAAGGCTGCATCGAGCAGATCCAGCGTCTGTTCGCCACCAAGCTGTACAGCGGCGCGGCGCCGGACACCGACGAGAAGCACCGTCTGCGTCTGGATGACTGGGAACTGCGCGACGAAGTGCAGGAAACCTGTCGTGAAATCTGGCAGCAGCTGAACGACAACAACATCAATGAACTGACGGATTACCAGGGCTACAAGGCGGAATTCCTGCGCCTGTTCGGCTTTGGTCTGCAGGGCGTTGACTACGACGCCGATCTGAGCGGCGAAGCCAATTTCGATGTGATCGAGCTGGTCTAAGCGCGTCGTGCGGTCAAACAAGGTCGGGTTAGCCCGGCCTTTTTTATTGCCTGCGAATTATCGGCTGGCTAAGCGAAAATGTTTATTTCGGGTTAACAGAGGAACCGAGTGGTTAACATCGGCGGTCGGAAGGTGAAATAACGGCGGTTATTAAACTAAAGAAAGTCATTTTTTATTTACCCTTGCCGCCGGCTGCGGGTATTTTATTTCCTTTAAGGAGAAAACTATGACATGGCGTTATTGTGCCACGGTATCGTTGTTTTTGTTGAGCGGCTGCGGCGCGATCCAGCCGACGTCGACGTCCCCAGACTGGTCTCAGCCCCAGCCGGCCACGCGGGAACAGCGGCAACGCATCATGGCGGGTGAGTCTGCCTCGTCGGTATTGCAGGAAGGGAATATCGGTATTGGCGGCACGTTAGATGGGTCGAAAATATTCGATCGTTAAACCGCTAAATATATTCAGCCAAATTAATGCGCGCATTCTGCCGATATTGTCGGAGGGTTTACCTTTCCTGCGTTATTCTGCCGTGGCTTGACCATTCATTGCGTTAGCAGACAATTCGTTTTCCTTATAGGGAACCGCCGGTTTATTTCGGCGTAATCAAAGGAGTTGCCCATGACGAAGAACATGGCCGCGATCTTTCTCTTGCTGTTGCCGCCGCTAAGCCAAAGCGCCGGCGCAGCGCGCTACGACAGGCCGTGCGAAGGGGTGTCGCCGGTGCTGTTTCAAAAGCGCCTGAAAGCGCTGGCGCAGGATCTGCGGCAGGAAATAAGCGAGGAAGCGCCGCCGACGGAGCGCGATGCGGAAGAGCTGGCGCGGTTGGCGGAGTGCGCTATCGAGCCCGGCAAGGCGCCCGTCACCGGCGGGCAGCGCGTCTCCCGTTCAGAGGAAAAGCCGACGGCATCGCCGAACGGTTGCTGAGCCAGCGTGTGCGCAGAGTCAAGCGATGTAATGTAAAAGGAGTCATTGATGAAAAGGATCGTGTTGGCCGGCGTGGCCTTGTGTTGTTCCAGCTTCGCGCAGGCGCGGGTGGATCTGGAATACCATGCGGCGGCGCCGAAGGACAGTAAGGTCACCGAGGAGTACCAGAAAAAGCGCGACGCATTGCGCCACAAGGTGTGGAATGTCGATAACCTGACGCTGGCCAACGAGCAGGCAATTGCACGCGAACAGCAGCGCGAAGCTGCTGAGACCGCCGAGCGGCAGCAGCGGAATCTGGAACAGCAGCAGAAAAAGCAGCGCTGCCTGCGGAGACACTCGAAAGATCCTCACCCCGAGGCGAAGTGTTACAGGCACAACTTCTAACCTTCAACGTCCGGGCGCTTTCTGCGCCCGACGTCGTTTAGGCCGGGCGGCAATGCTCTTTCAGCATGGCGATCGCGTCCGGTTTCAGCTGATACAGATAGACCGGTCGGCCGGTGGCGCCGTACAGAATACGGGTGCCGAGGATTCCGCTCTCCGCCAGATAGATGAGGTACTTGCGGCAGGACACTCGCGAAATGCCAATGGCGTTGGCCAGGTTGTCGGTGGAGAATTCGCTGTCGTGCTGCTGTTCGATCCACTCGCACACCGTGCTCAGGGTGATGCTGGTCAGGCCCTTCGGCAGCTTTTTGCTCTCCTGGCCGCCGGGCTGGCGGCGCAACAGACTGTCGACGTCGGCCTGCGAAAACTCGCGCTGCGCCAAGAGCTGGGACTGTTGCCGATAGTGGCTCAGCGCCTCCTTGAAGCGGCTGAACTGGAACGGCTTGATCAGATAATCCACCACGCCGTAGTGCAGCGCTTTTTGCACCGTGTTCACGTCGCTGGCGGAGGAGATGATGATCACATCGGTCTTCTCGCCGAGTTCGCGCAGACCGGGCAGCAGATCCAGCCCGTTCTCCTGCTGCATGTAGATATCCAGCAACACCAGATCGATGTTGACGCTGGCATCGGCCAGCAGGGCGCGCGCCTGGCTCAGGGTGGCGACCGTCGCCTGGCAGTGAAAACCGCCGACCTGGCTCAGGTAGTATTTGTTCAGCTCCGCCACCATCGGGTCGTCGTCGACAATCAGTACGTTAATCATGGGCTCTGCTCTTGGCCTGATAGGGAAGGTGCACGAAAAATTGGGTCAGCTCGCCCGGTTCGGATTCGAAATCGATGCTGCCGCCCAGTTTCTCCAGATGGCTGCGGATCAGCGCCAGGCCGATGCCGCGTCCCGTTCCCTTGGTGGAAAATCCGTGTTCGAAGATGCGCGCGCCGATCGCCGGATCGATGCCGGGGCCGTCGTCGCTGACGATACAGTGTAATTGATCGTCGTGATGATGGAAGCTCAGGCCGATCTCGTGGCCCTCAACGCCGTCGATAGCGTCGATGGCGTTTTCGATCAGGTTGCCGAGCACGCTGATCAGCACGTGGGTGGTCTCCGCATCGTCGGTTTCCGGCAGCAGGCTGGTTTCCTCGATGGTCAGATCGATGCCGGCCTCATGGGCGCGGCTGATCTTGCCGATGAAGAAGCCCGCCACTTCCGGCGAATGGATCTTGCGCAGCAACGCGCCGATCTCTTCCTGGTAGTTGCTGGCGGTGTTGATGATGTAGTTTTCCAACTGCTGATAGGCCTTCATGTGCAGCATGCCGAGTATCACATGCAGCTTGTTCATAAATTCGTGCGACTGCACCCGCAGGGCGTCGGCGTAGTGCGCCATGCCGCTCAGCCGCTGCAGCAGGCGGCTGATCTCGGTCTTGTCGCGGAAGGTGGCGATGGCGCCGGTCACCTGGCCGTTGACGATCACCGGCACGGTATTGGTCAGCAGTTCGCTGCCGTTGAAGCTGATCTGCCGATCGCGCAGCGGTTCGCCGCTGGCCAGCACCTCCGCCAGATGCAGCTGCGCCGGCCAATGCTTGCTGGCGGCTTCCAGCAGCAGGTTTTCCACCGGCCCGCTCTGGCGCAGCAGGCGCTTGGCTTCGTCATTGACGATGGTGATGCGGGATTCATTATCGACCGCGATCACGCCTTCTTTAATCGACTGCAGCATGGCGTTGCGCTGTTCGAACAGGTTGGAGATTTCGTAAGGCTCGAAACCCAGCATGATGCGTTTGAGCGCAGAAACCAGGAAAAAGGTGCCCAGGCTGCCCACCAGGGCGGCGAAGGCGATGGTCCAATAGATGATCCAACGGCTCTCCGCCACCACCCGCTGCACGGTGTCCAGCGCGATGCCGAGCGCCACCACGCCGATTTGTTTTTTCTGATCGTCATACACCGGCACGAACACCCGCAGCGCCGGGGCCAGCGTGCCGCGGTTGATGGCGCTGTTGACGTTGCCTTGCAGCGCGGGCGCCAAATCGTCGCCGATAAAATGCTTGCCGATCAGCCAGGGTTTAGGGTGCGAATAGCGGATGCCCTGCATATCCACCACCACCACGAACAGCAGCTCGTTTTGATGGCGCACCTGCTCGGCGAAGCGCTGAATGGCGCCGCTGTGATCGCGCCGCTGCAGGCCGTCGATCACGGTGTTGGAGAGCGCCAGCGTGTTGGCGACGGCGATGGCTTTTTGCTGCAGCTGATCTTGCCCCTCGCGGCTCATCTGCACGAAAAACAGCGCGAACACCACCAGCAGCACCGAAGCGATGATGGCGGACACCATCAGCGTGATGGAGGTGCTCAGCTTGAGCGGCACCCGTTGTTTTGGCATGGCGGTTCTCCGAATGGCGATATCACGGCGTATTCTAGCGAGGAATGCGGCAAGCTGCAGTTACCGGCAGCAGGTTATAGCATGCTGCCGGGGGAGCGAGGGGTTATTTTAGTTACAAAAGCGGGTTACTGCTGGTGGTAGATCTCCAGCGCCTGTTGGCCGCTGGCGCCCTGATGGATGATCGCCATCAGGGCGCGCACCACCTGCGACGGGTTGCTGTGTTGATAGACGTTGCGGCCATAGACCATGCCGGAGGCGCCCTGGGCCATCAGCGCGGCGGATTTCTCCAGCACCGGGCCCAGCTCACCCTTGCCGCCGCCGCGCACCAGCGTCGGGCAGCGCGCCGCTTCCACCACGCGGTGGAAATCTTCCACCCGATCGGTCGGATCGGCCTTGATGATGTCGGCGCCCAGCTCGCGCGCCAGCCGCACCAGCGGCACGATCTTCTCCACGTCACCCAGCGATCCGTAGGCGGCGCCCTGGCCGGCCGGGGCCATCACCAGCGGTTCGATCATCAGCGGCATGGCGTAGCGATCGCAGGCGTGGCGCAGGCGGCCGATGTTTTCTACGCACTGGCGGAAAATGCCGGGTTCATCCGGGATCATATAGAGGTTGACCACCACCGCGGCGGCGTCCATTTGCAGCGCGGCCAGGATCGGCGCTTCCGGGTTGTGCAGCACCGCCCACATTTCACGGTGGCGTGCAGCGTTATAGGCGTTGCCGACGTCGGTGCGCATCACCAGCGCCGGTTTTTCGCGCTGCGGCGCGCGCTGCAGCAGATCCGCCTGCCCGTAGTTGACCTGAATCGCGTCGGGGCGCGCGGCGATCAGGTTGCCCATCACCCGTTCGATATCTTCCAGCCCGATTAAAAAATCCGGTTCGTTGGCGATGCCGTGATCGATCGCCACATCCAGGCACTTGCCGTTGTTGAACAGGCGGTTCATCCGCACCTTACTGCTGAGCTGCATGTCAGGTCCTCCTGAGATAGGGATATGTCCATTATTGCCGAGTAAGGATGGTCGGGAAACGCGGAAACCGCAAACTGCGCGCCCGCTCGCAGTTTTTGCCGGCGCACGAAAGGGGAACGCTCGCGGGCGGCTTTCATTTCATTTGTTAGATCCGTGTCATGTTTTTGTTAATAAGCCATTCCAAAACGCATGTTTCGCTTGTTTGGGTTAAAAAGTTTCAATAGTCTAAATTATGAAATAAACATTTAAAAAAGCGGCGAAGACGCGGCTTGCTTCACCAGGGGTTTATTTCAATTGGTTGTTTTTAATCTATTTTGAGATATCGATCACCATTTTGTTCACGGCCTTAATACGGCAATAACGCGGTAATTTCGCCGTATCAAAGGGATAACACCGACCGTATTGTTGTTTGAATGTAAAAAATATTTTTCATTAGCTGTCAACCAACAGACCTCTTCATTCTAACGATTAAAGGGTAACGAACATGAAGCTGAAGAAATTGATCGCCGCCTCGGTACTGATGTGCATGCTGCCGGCCAGCGTGTTGGCCAAAGACATCAAGATCGGCGTTTCCATGGCTTACTTCGATGACAACTTCCTCACCATTCTGCGCCAGTCGATGCAAAGCAAAATGAAGGCCGACGGCAACGTCAGCGGCCAGTTCGAAGACGCCAAGGGCGACATCGCGCAGCAAATTCAACAAATCGAAAACTTCGTCAGCCAGGGCGTCGACGCCATCATCCTCAACCCGGTGGATACCCAGGGCGTCAAGCCGATGATCAAACTGGCCGAGAACGCCAAGATCCCGCTGGTGTTCGTCAACCGCAAGCCGGAAGTGGCGCTGCCGGCCGGCATGGCCTACGTCGGATCCGACTCCAAGCTGGCCGGCAAACTGCAGATGGAAGCGCTGGCCAAGCTGATGAACGGCAAGGGCAACGTGATGATCCTGATGGGCGAGCTGTCGAGCGAAGCCACGCGCGACCGCACCCGTGGCGTGGAAGAAGTGGCGGCCAACTATCCCGGCATCAAAATAGTCGACAAGCAAACCGCCAAGTTCTTCCGCAAAGAGGCGGTGGACGTCACCACCGACTGGATTTTGTCCGGCCAGCAGATCGACGCCATCGCCTCCAACAACGACGAAATGGCCATCGGCGCTATTTTGGCGCTGAAGCAAGCCAAAAAATCCGGCGTGCTGGTGGCCGGCGTTGACGGCACGCCGGACGCGCTGGAGTTCATCAAGAAGGGCGATCTGGCGCTGAGCGTGTTCCAGGACGCCAAAGGCCAGGGCGAGGGCGCGGTGCAGACCGCCGTTCAACTGGTGAAAGGCGAAAAAGTGGAAAGCAACGTGTTGATCCCTTACCAGCTGATCACTCAGGCCAATTACCAGCAATTCGCCGATAAAAACAAGAAATAAGCCTTGAAGCCCGCCGCGGGCGCCGGTGTGGGGCGAGCGCGGCGGAAAACGTGGGTCAGTGCGGAGGTAAGCGGTATGTACCCTTATGTTCTTGAGGCCGAAGGCATCAGCAAGCAGTTCCCCGGCGTCAAAGCGCTGGATAAGGTCTCGATTAAAATCAAACCCGGCAGCGTGCATGCGCTGATGGGAGAAAACGGCGCGGGCAAATCGACGCTGATGAAATGCCTGATAGGCATCTACCACCCGGATGAAGGCTCGATAAAAATCAAAGGCCGGCCGGTCACCTTCAGCGACACGCTGCAGGCGCTGCATTCGGGCATTTCCATGATCCACCAGGAGCTGAACCTGGTGCCTTACATGACGGTGGCGGAAAACATCTGGCTGGGGCGCGAGCCGGCGCGGTTGGGGTTCGTCAACCACGAACAGCTGAACGAGAACACCCGCGAGCTGCTGGCGCGGCTGAACATCAAACTGCAGCCGGACACGCTGGTGGGTGATCTGAGCATCGCCAACCAGCAGATGGTGGAGATCGCCAAGGCGGTGTCCTACAACGCCGACGTCTTGATCATGGACGAACCGACCTCGGCGCTGACCGAAGGTGAAGTGGTGCATCTGTTCGCCATCATCCGCGAACTGCGCGAGCAGGGCAAAGGCATCATCTATATAAGCCACAAGATGGACGAGATCTTCGCCATCACCGACGAAGTGAGCATTTTCCGCGACGGCACCTTCATCGCCTGCGACAAAACCGAAAACCTGACCAAACAGTCGCTGATCACCATGATGGTGGGGCGCGAACTGACGCAGATGTTCCCCAAATTCAACAACAATATCGGCGAGGAAGTGCTGCGGGTGGCGGGGCTGCGCCGCAGCGGCTGGTTCCATGACGTGTCGTTCAGCGTCAAACGCGGCGAGATCCTCGGCGTCGCCGGGCTGGTGGGCGCCGGGCGCAGCGAAGTGATGGAAAGCCTGTTCGGCATGCACCCGGCGGACGGCGGCGAGATCTTTATCGAAGGCCAGGCGGTGAAGGTCGATTCCCCGGCGAAGGCGATCGAGAGCGGGCTGGCGTTTCTCACCGAAGACCGCAAAAAATCCGGCCTGTTTCTGGTGCTGTCGGTGGTCGAGAACATGAGCATCGTCAACCTGTCGGAATACATCGGCAAGAACGGTTTCGTCAGCCACGTGCAGATGGCCAAAGACTGCATGGATCAGATCAAAAAACTCAACATCAAAACGCCGACCATGGATCAGATCATCAATAACCTCAGCGGCGGCAACCAACAGAAGGTGCTGATCGCGCGCTGGCTGCTGGCGCAGCCGAAAATTCTGATCCTCGACGAACCGACGCGCGGCATCGACGTGGGGGCGAAAGCGGAAATCTACCGCCTGATCAGCGAGCTGGCCAACCGCGGCGTCGCCATCATTTTGGTCTCCTCCGAGCTGCCGGAGATCCTCGGCATGAGCGACCGGGTGATGGTGATGCACGGCGGCCGCATCACCGGCATTTTGGACAAAGACGACGCGGACCAGGAGAAGATCCTGGCGCTGGCCTCAGAATAACGAAGGGTGAACATCATGAGTAACGTAAAGATTGAGAAGCCGCTCTCCGCCGATTCAACGGGCAAGGGAACGCTGTTCTCCGGGCTGAGCGGCAAAATGCCGAAGGATACCGGCATCTTCATCGTGATGATCGGCATCGCGCTGATCTTCGAAATCCTCGGCTGGTACATGCGCGATCAGTCGTTCCTGCTGAACCCGAACCGCCTGCTGCTGATCGTGCTGCAGGTGGCGATCATCGGCATCATCGCGGTGGGCGTCACCCAGGTGATCATCACCACCGGCATCGATCTCTCCTCCGGTTCGCTGATTGCGCTGACCGCGGTGGTGGCGGCCAGCTTGGCGCAGACCTCGGACAGCATTTCGCCGATGTACCCGGGGCTGCTCGATCTGCCGGCGGCGATCCCGATCGGCGCGGGGATTGGGGTGGGCATTGTCTGCGGCTTTATCAACGGCTTCCTGATCACCCGCACCGGCATTCCGCCGTTCATCGCCACGCTGGGGATGATGGTATCGGCGCGCGGTCTGGCGCAGTACTACACCAAGGGCAACCCGGTCAGCTTCCTGTCGGACGGCTTCACGTCAATCGGCCAGGGCGCGATGCCGGTGATCATCTTCCTAGTGATTGCGGTGATCTTCCATATCGCGCTCAAACACACCCGCTACGGCAAATACATCTACGCCATCGGCGGCAACATGACCTCGGCGCGGGTGTCCGGCATCAACGTCAACAAATATCTGGTGACGGTTTACACCATCGCCGGCGGGTTGGCGGGACTGGCGGGCGTGGTGCTGGCGGCGCGCGTCAGCAGCGGCCAGTCGAGCATGGGGATGTCGTACGAGCTGGACGCCATCGCCGCGGCGGTGATCGGCGGCAGCAGCCTGATGGGCGGCGTCGGGCGCATCACCGGCACGCTGATCGGCGCGGTGATCCTCGGCCTTATCAAAAGCGGTTTCACCTTTATCGGCGTCGATTCTTACATTCAGGACATCATCAAAGGCGTGATTATCGTCGCCGCCGTGTCGATCGACATGCGTCGCAACCGCAAAAAACACTGATTGCCGTGAATTGCCGCCGGCGCCAAGGTTGGCCGGCGGTGTTTTTTTACCGGGGGGCACATCATGAATTACCTGAAAGGGCTGTGGCTGGCGGTGGCGCTGTGTGCGTCCACCCCGGCATTGGCGCAAACCATCGGCGTATCGATGGCCTATTTCGACCAGAACTTCCTCACCATTATCCGCCAGGCGATCGACAAGGAGGCCAAGGCGCGCGGCATTACCGTGCAGTTCGAGGACGCGCGCGGCGACGTCGGCCGCCAGACCGATCAGGTGCAGAGTTTTATCAGCGCCGGGGTGGACGCGATTATCGTCGATCCGGTCAACTCGGCCAGCACGCCGGTAATGACCAAAATGGTGCAGGCCGCCGGCGTGCCGCTGGTGTACGTGAACCGCACGCCGGGCGACGCCAAACTGCCGCAGGGCGTGGTGTTCGTCGGCTCCGACGAGCGGGAATCCGGCACGCTGCAGATGGAAGAGTTGGCGCGGCTGGCCAACTATCAGGGCAACGTGGCGGTGATGATCGGCAACCTGACCGACGCCGGCGCGCTGCAGCGCACCAAAGACGTGGAGCAGGTGGTGGCCAGGTACCCGAAAATGAAGGTGGTGCAGAAGCAGAGCGCCAACTATTCACGCAGTGAAGGCATGGATCTGATGATGAACTGGCTGACCAACGGCGAAGCGATCGACATCGTCGCCGCCAACAACGACGAGATGGCGATCGGCGCGATCATGGCGCTGCAGCAGGCGGGCAAGGCGGACAAGAAAGTGCTGATCGGCGGCATCGACGCCACGCCCGACGGCCTCAAGGCGCTGGCCTCCGGCAAGATGCAGGTCACGGTGTTCCAGGACGCGGTCGGCCAGGGCAAGGCCTCGGTCGATGTGGCGCAGCGCATGATCAACGGTGAAAAGCTCGAGCCGTATTACTGGATCCCATTTGAGCTGGTGACGCCGGCCAATCAGGGAAAATACGCGGCCAGGCCGTGAGTTAACCGCCAGGTTCGCGTTGCCGGGGCGCTGCTTGCAGCGCCTTTTTCATTGGCGTCAGTTACATGTCCGCTTGCGGCCAGCGCGGCGCGGGATCTTGCCTCACACTGAGGATCTTTAAACCGCGTGAGGATGAGCGATGAATGCATTAAACGGCAAGGTGGCGGTGATCGGCGGCGCCAGTTCGGGGATCGGCAAAGCGGCGGCGCTGCTGTTCGCCCGGCAGGGGGCGGCGCTGGTGTTGGGCGCCCGGCGCGCGCCGCTGTTGGCCGAGTTGGTGGAGGACATTAGGCGCGAGGGCGGCCGAGCATTGGCGGTGTCGGGTGACGTGCGCGACGAAGCCTTCGCCGAACGGCTGACGGCGACGGCGGTCGACGAATTCGGCGGGCTGGATATCGCCTTCAACAACGCCGGCACCTTGGGGCCGCTGGGGCCGTCGCTGGCGCTCAGCGCGTCAGAATGGCGCGAGGTGCTGGAAACCAACCTGTCCAGCGCCTATTACGGCGCCAAGCATCAAATTCCCGCCATGCTGGCGCGTGGCGCGGGCTCGGTGATCTTCACCTCCACGTTCGTCGGCCACACCGCGGCGTTTCCCGGCACGGCAGCCTATGCGGCCGGCAAATCGGGGCTGATCGGTCTGACGCAGGCGCTGGCGGTGGAGTTTGGCGGGCGCGGCATTCGGGTGAACGCGCTGCTGCCGGGGGGCACCGACACGGCGATGGGCCGGCAGATGAGCAATACCCCGGAGGCGCTGGCGCAGGTGGCCGATCTGCACGCGCTGAAGCGGCTGGCGATGCCGGAGGAGATCGCGCAGGCGGCGCTGTATCTGGCGTCTGACGCTTCCTCATTCGTCACCGGCACCGCGATGCTGGTGGACGGCGGCGTGTCCATTCAGCGCGGCTGAGGTTGGCATGGCCCGTGGCCGGGCGTCACGGGCATGCGGGGGGAGGATCACCAGCCTTTGACGGCGTCCCCTTTGTAGATGTCGGCGGCGCTGGCCGCCACTTCGTCGGTCTGGTAGGCCTTGACCAGATCCTTCACTTTCTCGCTGTCTTTGTTGTCGATGCGGCTGGCGAAGATGTTGACGTAAGGCGAGTTTTTGTCTTCGACAAACAGCCCGTCCTTGGCCGGCGACAGGCCAATCTGGCTGGAATAGTTGGTGTTGATGATCGCCAGCGTCACCTGTTGGTCGTCCAGCGCGCGCGGCAGTTGCGGCGCTTCAATCTCGACGATCTTCAGCTTTTTCGGGTTGCTGACGATATCCAGCGCGGTCGGCAGCAGGCCGACGCCGTCTTTCAGGGTAATCAGCCCCTGTTTTTGCAACAGCAGCAGCGAACGGCCCAGGTTGGTCGGATCGTTAGGCACCGCCACCTGCGCGCCATCCGGCAACTGGCTGAGTGCGGTTATCTTCTTCGAATACCCGGCGATCGGGTAGACGAAGGTATTGCCCACCGCCGCCAGCTTGTAGCCACGCTCCTGCATCTGCTTGTCCAGGTAAGGCTTGTGCTGGAAGGCGTTGACGTCCAGATCGCCATTGTTCAGCGCTTCGTTCGGCAGCACGTAATCGTTGAAGGTCACCACCTCCACGTCCAGATCGTATTTTTGCTTGGCGACCTTCTGCACCACCGCCCACAGCGACTGATCGATGCCGGCGCTGATGCCGACCTTGATGTGGTGCTCGTCCTGTGCGGTCGGGCCGCAGGCGGTCAGCAGCAGCGTGCCGGCGGCGGCCAGCGCCAACGTGAGGTTTTTCAGCGTAAATGTCATTTTCCCAGGGTCCTTGTCAACATTGCCTGCTAATTTTGGCGGGCAGAATAGTGGCAGTGACTGTAGGTAATCGCTGGGCTAAAACAAAATACTGATTCACTATGACTCATAGCGATTAGCTATGAGCGGTCGCTGCCCGGCGCGGTGCGGATTGTTTTGACGGCGAATCGGCGGGCTTATTATGATAGCCGTTGGCCCGTAAGGGCAGACTGGGTACTGAAACGAAGGAATAGACAATGCGATTGAACACTTGGAGCAAGGCGCTGCTGCCGCTGGTGGTGTTGGCCTGCGTCTCGGCGACTCAGGTTAGGGCGGCGGAGAGCGATACCGGGCCGATCCCTAAACAGCTGCTGGGCAACTGGCGCGTCAGCAAAATTGTGCCAACTCAAACCACCGGCTGCTGGGATCAGCAACAGGCGCAGAGCCTGATCGGCGGCAAAATCAGCTATAAGGCGGACGCGTTCAGCTGGAATGACACGGCGCTGAAAAGCGAAGGGGCGACCGTCAGCACCGTAGAAGCGCAGGAGTTTGTCGAGGACAATGCCGGCAGCAGCTCCTATATCGATTTCCCGATGCTGGGCATCAGCACGCCGTCGGTCGAGCGTGTGGCCATTCAGCACGCGGATACCGTTATCAAAGGCATCACCGATCAGGGCACTGATGGGGTGCCCGGCGATAACGTGCTGGTGAAAGACGCCAACACGCTGATCCTGTCGTTGTGCAACGTCTGGTTTGAGGCGCAGCGCGAGAAATAATTTCTGCCTTCAGCCCCGGCAACGGGGCTTTCCCACCGCATCACCTCCCGCCATGAGCGCCATTTCTGAACTAAAATTAATCATAACGATATGACCCCGGCGTGATATCGGAGCCTCGGCTCAACCGAGTCCATGACAGGAGGCGCTATGTGTTACCACCATATTGTCATCGCCACCGATCTGAGCGATGACGGCAAACGGCTGGTCGAAAAGGGGGCGTTGCTGGCGGAGGCGCTGCAGGCCAAACTCTCGCTGATCTATGTGGACGTCCACTACGACACCTACCACGCGGCGATCGGCTTTTCGGAACGCAGCTATGACGGCGTGCCGTTCGAAGAGAAGATCCGCAAAGAGCTGGAACCCACCACGCAAAACGTCAATTACCCGATCGCGGAAGTGATTATCGGGCGCGGCGGCTTCGTTGACGAACTGCGCACGGCGGTCGTGGACAAGAACATCGATCTGTTGGTGTTCGGCCATCACCACGATCTGTGGAGCAACCTGTTTTCCTCTACCCGCAACGCCATCAACCAACTGAATATCGACGTGCTGGTGATCCCGATCCGTTCATAAGCGCGATCATGCCTCGTCCATTCACTCCGCGCTGCGGCGCGGAGTCTCTTTTGCAGCAAAAAATGCCGTGCTCGGTTGCATAATACATAAGTGAATACTAATGTGTTTATATGAACGAAAATGACATCTTCAAGGCGTTGGCCGATCCGACCCGCCGCCGCATCTTCGACAAACTCGCTGTCGCCAGCATGAACGCCAGTGCGTTGCGCGAAGGGCTGCCCATCAGCCAGTCGGCGATGTCACAACACCTGGCGGTGCTGCGTAACGCCGGACTGGTACGCGAGACGAAGCAGGGGCGCTGCGTCAATTACCAGGTCGACCCGGAAGGGCTGGCGCAGATCGCCCAGTGGCTGGCGAAGTACCGCGCCTACTGGCCGGCGCGCATCGACGCGCTGCAAACCTTGCTGAAGGACATGGATCAATGAACAAACAGGCTGAGCGGCCGCCGCGCGACCGGCTGGTGTTGGAGTATGCGATCGAGGCGCCGCCGGAAAAAGTGTGGCGCGCGCTCAGCGTTCCCGAATTGCGCGAGCAATGGCTGCCGACGGGGGATTTGGCGCAGGCTGAACCGTTGGCCGCCACGCCGGGCGAGGCGGTGAGCTATCGCCTGCGCGACGACCAACCGCCGTTTCTCGAAAGCGTCGTCACCCTGCAGATCGTGCCGGACGCCGGCGGCGGCAGCCTGCTGCGGATTATCCACCAGCTCGACGCCGCCAACGATGGCCCGCCGACGGTGATGCGCGCCGCCTGACGCGTTAAACACATTTCTCTTTGTTGCCAACCCAGGAGTTCACCGATGCGTGAGAAGATGATGCTCGTCCCGATGGTGGTGGAACAGACCAGCCGGGGAGAACGTTCCTTTGATATTTATTCGCGCCTGCTGCGCGATCGGATCGTGTTCCTTAACGGCGAAGTCAACGACGACGTGGCCGAAATGCTGTGTGCCCAGTTGCTGTTTCTGGAGGCGGAAAACCCGGAAAAACCGATCCACCTGTACATCAACTCGCCGGGCGGGGCGATCACCAGCGGGCTGGCGATTTACGACACCATGCAGTATATCCGCGCGCCGGTGCATACGCTGTGCATGGGCACCGCGCGTTCGATGGGGTCGTTCCTGTTGATGGCCGGCGAACCGGGGCACCGCATGGCGCTGCCTAATGCCAGCCTGCACGTGCACCAGCCGCTGGGCGGCTTTCAGGGGCAGGCCTCCGACATCTTGATCCACGCCGAAGAGATGAAGCGCACCAAAGATCGGGTGATTCGGCTGTATGCCCAACATTGCGGCCTAAGTTATGAAGAGGTGGAGCGGGTGTTGGATCGCGATCGCTTCATGACCGCCGACGAAGCGGCGGTCTGGGGGTTGATCGATCGGGTATTGCGGGCGCGGTAAAGGGCTCAGGAGTGCGAGGCGGATTGTTGCGTTTGCCAAACCCGTTCAAGCCCGAATTCGACCATCGCAAAATAGAGACTGAAATAGCGTTCCGCCATGATGAAGAACGAACTGTTGAGTTCGATCACCACATTATTGGTGGTGGTCAGCAGGCCGGATTTTTCCGCCGCCTGCAGAATGCGGTTCACGTGCGCGCGTGAGACGGAGCAGGACTTGGCGATTTTGGCCGAGGAGAGCAGCAGAAAAGGGGAGTCCTGTCGGATGCTTTCGATAAACAGCATCAACAGCACCATGTGGCCGGCATCTTTGCTGATAAACAGCCCTGACTGTTGCACCAGATCGATCAGGTAGATCTCCTTGAGCATCAGTTGTCCGTAGGCGGCGAAAAAGGTGGACAGAAAGCCGGGCGCCGCCAGCAGCGCCGCGATGGGCATCTGTGGTGCCAGCGCCTGATAAGGCCGCGCCATTGAGGCGATCAGCGCCTGGGTTTCCGCCAGCGCGTGCGGCGTAGGCTTATAGCGTAACTGGCGTTTGTCATGCTCACAGGGTTTGACCTCCAACCGGCGCCCGACCCGCAAAAAAAACAGAAAGGAGTCCAGGGAGTTCTCGCTGATCAAATTTTTCCCTTTAAAAAAGGCTTTGATGTCTTTCAGCCCGGCGGCGGGCTGATGGTAATAAATGGACAGGATGGTGGAACAAATGATGAACCGGCTGTTCCTGAAGATGATTTTGTAAAACAGCGGATGTTTCTTGTAGGTCTCTTTCAATAACTCCCCGTGTTTGACGATGGCGGCGTGAAACGCCGGTGACTGCCTGATGATGTTGGCCTGTTTCTCCAGGTGAAACTGTAGCTGGAATCTGCTGAGACTCATTTTCCCTATTTCCTGTACTTAAAAAAATGTGCTGCTTTTTATCGTTATGGGTTTGCTGTGTATGACTTGACGATCTGTTGGCCCTGGTCGTTGATGAGGGTGGCCTGAACGGTGATCTGAGAGGAGAGTTCCGACGCTGCAACGTTGTCCAGGTGATAATCTCGCGTGCTGAATGGCGCGGTCATCATGTCGCTTTCTTGCCGCACCGGGGCATCGCGCCTGTCGGTTTGCACGGTGATGCGAGCGAACGAGAGATAAAACGCCGACCGGTTGTGACAGCGCAGCAGATAGCCACGCGGTGATTTTTGCAGCGTGAACGAAACGGCCTCGGCCGCGTTGTCGGCGTTTCCCTTCAGCGCGCTGGGGCGGTAGAAGATTTTCATCTGCGTGTTCATCGCCAGCGTCACGCGCGCCGCCAGCGGCGGCGTGGCCGGCCGGCTGGGCGGGATCTCATACAGGTTAAGCCAGAACACCGACTCCCTGTCGGCGGGCAGGCTCGCGCCGGCAAACAGGATCCGCAGCCCTTTCAGCGCCGAAGGCTGCAGGGCGAATACGCTCGGCAGGGTGACAAACGGCGCGCGGGACAGTTCGGGGGCGGCGTTGACGTCACCGTTATCGACCCAGGTTTGCGCCACGATCGGATAGCCGTTGGTGTTGAGCAGCATCAGGGTTTTTTCCGTCTCGCCCTCGTGAAAGATCACCCGCGTGGCGGAGGCGATGATGCCCGCCTGCGCGCCAATGGAAGCCAGCGCCAGCAGCAGGGCGCATCCGATAATCAGGCATTTCTTTCTCATCATTGCACCTTAACCCAGACGTAGGCCCTGGCGTCCACCTTGCCGGCGGTGACGGTTTGGCCAGGCAGCCGGGCGAGCGTGGCGGTGAGCTGGGTGGTGTAGTGGGTAAACCCCGCCGCGGTGCTGCCGCCGCCGCTGGCGCCGTTGAGCACCGGATACCAGCCGGCGTCGTTGCCCTGCGGGCATTGCCCGGCGCTGCAGCGCGCCCAGCCGACAAAGTTCATCGGCGCGCCGTTGCCGGCGTTGGCGAGCGCGATGCCCACGCCGGTAGCGACGCTGCTGTCGGTGCCGTAGCCGCTGGAGAGCAGGTAACTCACGCCGCCGTTGGCGCTGACCAACCCGAGTCGCTGCGCCGCGACATAGCTTTCATACGGCACCTGCAGGCCGAGGGCGGTATTGTTGCTGCTGACGCCGGACACGGCGGCGTTGTCACATTCGATATTGAGGGTGAACTGCGCCTGTGAGGTTTGCCCGGCGGTCAACTGGCTGACGGAGAGGGTCGGCAGGATCACCAGCGGCGTGACGTTGCGCGCCACGCAGGTGGCGGTATAGGTCAGCGAAGAGATCGGTGCGGTGCCCATGCCCATCGCATTCCAGCGCCCGGTGCCCTAGGTGGCGTAGTTGGTGGCGGAATCGCTGCCGATAGGATCCGAGGCGATGCCGGGCCCCTGAAAGGTGACATAGCCGTTCGGCTGCGTGCAGGTATAGTTCGAATTGCCGGTGGTCGACGCCATGCCCACCAGCGGGTTGCCGGCGCTGTAGCCGCAGTAGTTGCTGGCGCCCGCGCCCGGCAGCGAGCTGATGCGGATCAGATCGGCGCGGATGGCGCTGAAGTCTTTCACCCGGATCTGGATTTTGTTGCCCACGGTGGCGTAGCGGGTAATCGGCGCCGACTGCCAGTAACGGGTAAAAACCTTGCCGGAATCCAGGTGGGTCAAACGGATGCCGACGTAAGGGAAGTAGGTGGCGTAATAGTTGGGGTTGCCGTCCCTGGCGCCCAGATCGTAATAACCGCCGACGCGATCGTCGCCGTTGGTGGCGAAGACTTCATAAATTTGCCCGACATCGCCGGCATCGCATTCATACAGCACCTTATTGGGATCGGGGTAGCGGGTGCCGGAGGTCAGATCGAACACGCTGGTGCCGAGCGGCGTGCCGACGGGCTGCAGATAGGTGCTGGTCAGGTTGACCCGACCCAGCGCCGTGCCCACCCCGCAAGGATCGCAGCCGGAGTCGATCCAGGGGGCGACCCGCGTGCATTGCGCCAGCGCCGCGGGTGCGCCGAACAGCGACAGGGCGAACAGCGCCGGGGCGGCGACCAGATAAGAAATGCGTTTCATCGTCTCTCCTGAGATAAGTTAAACGGGCTAGCGGCACGGGGCGCTGAGCCGTTGGATCGGGCTGTCTTCCGCGACGGGCAGGCGGTAATGCAGCGTGCACTGCTGACCGGGCGCGTCGCCCCAGTTCAGCGTCAGCACACCGGCATTCCGGTCGCTGCGCAGATACACCTGATTGGCCTGGCCGACCATGCCCACGCTGTTCCCCGCCTTATCCAATACGTTGGCGCCCATCGGGATCGGCGCGTTATCGGGCCGCTGCGCGGTGATCAGCAGCGCCTGGCCGCGCACGGTGTTGAAGCGCAGGCGCACCGTGGCGCCGGCGTACGGCGCGACGCGCCGCTGGCCGTCTTCCAGTTCCGCTTTGTCATTCATGCCCTCGGGGTTCAGCGCGACGGTGTTGTAGTGATAGGGCACCAGCGCCGGCGCCAGCGCATAGCCGAAGCGATCGACACGCGCGCCTTGGCCGTCCATCACCTGCGCGCCGCTGGCGCCGGGCGCCTCGATCAGGGCGAAGGTGTCACCGACATACGGCCCTAATGTCACGCCGCCGCGGTGCGCCACCACCGCGCCCTGCAGCGACAGTGAGCCTTGTCGATACTGGCGCGCGGTGGAGAACGAGCCGGTGACGTTGGCGTAGGGCAGGCGGGTTTGCAGGTTGCCGCCCCAGATGCTTTGTTGGCGATCGTCGTCGGTGGTGAAGTTCAGGCCGTAGCTGACTGGCTGCTCGTCACCGACGCTGCCCGACAGCGCAGCCTGATAGTTGCCGCCCTGACCCTGGCTGTGGTTGGCCAGCAGCGAGACGCTGGGGGCGGATGACGAACGCCCGAGCGGGAAGCTCAGCGACAGGGCGGTGACGGTCTGCGTGTTCTGCGCCAGCGGCGCGCTGTAGACGTTGTCCAGCGGCCCGTAGCCGCGATAGTCGCCGTTGCTGTAGCCCAAGCTGCGGGTGCGGGTGACGGAGAGGTTAAGCGCCACGCCGTTGCCGAAGGTTTTCCCCCAGCCCAACTGGAGCTGATTATCGCGGCCGCGCTGATCGCGGTAGTCCTGGGTCGAGCCGGACATCGTCAGGCTGCCGAACGCGCCCATGCCCTGATTGACGGCCACCTCGAAACGCGAACGCTGGCGGTAGGAGTCGGACTGCCAGCGTTGGCCGGTGACGGCGGCGCGCCGCACGCCGAGCACGTCGCTGAGATCGCGGAAACCTTCGGTGGAGTAGCGGTAGCCGGCGATGGATAAGGTGGTGTCCGTCGGGCTGAAGGTTCGGCTGTAAGAGAGATGCAGCATCCAGCCTGAGGCGCCGCCGTCCGGCAGGCTGGCGTGGGAATAGGTGGTGTCCATGCCGAAGGCGCCCAGTTCGTTGCTGTACACGCCGCCCAGCATCATCGCCTGATAGCCGTCCGCCAGCTGATTGCCGAGGTTGAAGGTCAGGGCGTTGGTCAGGCCGTGCTGCCAGGTCACTTCGCTGAACAGATCGTTGTCGCCGACGTAGCGGGAACGGCCGACAATGGCGGAGTAGCGAGACTGGCCGGGGCGGATGGATTCCGGCACTGCGGCGAACGGCACGGTGAAGGTGCTGACGCTGCCGTCGGCTTCGGTCACCACTACGGTCAGATCGCCGGCGTAGTTGGTGGCGTACAGATCGTTGATGGCGAACGGCCCCGGCGCTACGGTGGTTTCGTACAGCGTGCTTTTGCCCTGCAGCACCGTCACGCGCGCGTTGCTTTTCGCCACGCCGCGCACCACCGGCGCATAGCCGCGCTGTGAATCCGGCAGCATGCGATCGTCCGAACTGAGCTGAATGCCGCGAAAGCCCAGGCCAGAGAAGAAGTGCCCGTCGGTAAAGCCTTCGCCCAACAGCATTTCGCTGCGCCAGGGCAGGATTGCGCGCTGCACGTAGCGGCGGCTGGTGTCCAGGTGACCGCCGAACTCCCGATCGTAGCGGTAGCTGGACTGCTGACGGTAGCGCCATAGCCCGAGGTTGAACCCGCCGTTCAGGTTGGCGTAGGTCGAATCGAGGTCGCGGGTTTGCCCCTGCCGGTAGCTGACGTGGTACTGGTTGAGGTTGTAATTGACGAAGGCCATCGATTCGCCGCTGTCCAGGCTGGCGGGGTTGACGCTGCCGCGCGGCTGGCCGTTCAACAGCGCCTGCGGAATGCTCAGATCCAGCCGCAGCCGCGAGATATCGGCGTTCGCCGCGATGTCTTTGAGATCCCGGCCGGGCAGCAGGCATTCCGCCTCGGCCGCCGGCGGATTCTTCAGCCCGAAGCGTGTCAGCTGCGGCCGATCGAAACAGGGCAGCACCTGCTTGTCTGCGCGCACGAAGCGAATTTGGTCGCGCTCGAGAAACTGGCCGTTGAGGTACAGATCGATCTGATAGCTGCCGGGGGCGACGGCGTCCTGTTGGTTGAACTGGCTCAGGGCGCTGTTGCTCAGCACGCTGCCGCGCAGCAGCGCGGGATCGAAGGTATAGCCGTCGGCGGCGGCGCAGCCCAGCGGCAGCGCCAGCAGCGCGCAGCACCAGCGCGCGGGCAGCGGCGTCGCCTTGCGGACATCGAACATGAAAGCCTCCCTGTCTGGTTTCAGCGCGCGACGTTCAGGGTGCGCGTGATTTCCACCCCATAGTCATTGATGACGCGCAGCGCGACCTGCCGCACTTCCCCGTTCACCGGCCAATTGGCCTGCGAAAAGGGCGGGATCAGATCCGCCTGCGGAATGGCGCTGCGCTTCGCGCCGCTCAGAATTACCGCCTGGCTGACGTTGGCGTAGTAGCCGGTCGGGTTGTCGACGCGCAGCGCGTTGCCGACCTGGCGCAGGCTAAGGCGATCGATGACGTGGTTGGCGTCGCCGGCCAGCCCGGCGGGGCGATAGAACACCTTCAGCCGATTGGTGACCACCAGCAGCAGTTTGTTCTTGTCGCTGTCCGTCTGACGCACGGCGGGCACCTGCAGGAAGTTGAGGTAGAACAGCGATTCGCGATCGCGCGCCAGCGGCTGGCCGACGAACGACAGCCGCACCATTTGCCCGCTGTGCGGATTCATGCGGAAGATTTGCGGCGAGGCGACAAAGGGCGCATCGGCGTTTTCCGGCGTGGACTGCGGGTTATTGATGTCGAGCCAGATCTGCATCAGCGCCGGGGTGCCGTCGTCATTGGTGAATTGCAGCGTTTTTTCCCGCGCCTCGGCGGGGTAGATCACGCGGTTGCCGAGCAGCGTTACGCTGGCCAAGGCGTGGGTGGCGGCAAAACTCATCAGGCAAAGCGACAGGGCGGCCCATCGGCGGGCGGAGCGGGTTATCTGCGGCATAAACGTGAACCGATAAAGGGAGCGAGTCATTCAGCGCCGCCCGCTAAGGAACGGCGCTGGCATCAACAGGTATGGCGCCTGACGCCGGCTTATTTGTAGCTAATGGCGAACTGGGCGGTGGCGATCACCGAACCGGCCGCCACGCCGGTGTCTTCCGCGTAATAGCGGGCCACCAGATTCTGTGAGGTGGAGGTGGCGTCCTTCGCCAGCGTCATCGCGGAGGTGGTGACGGTCGAACCGCTGGCGAATGACAGCGGCGTGGTGGCGTCGCTGTCCAGCAGTTGAATGGACACCTTGGCCGCATCGCCCGCGTTCCCCAGGTTGCCGTTGGTAGTCGGGTTGTTGCCCGCCAGCACGGTTTTGATCGCCGTATCGCTGGTCGCCGCGGCGCAGCCCGTCACGTTAACGGTAAAGGTGGTGTCGCCGGCGGTGGCGCCTTTGGCGGCGAGTTTGCTGGCGGCGACGGTCGGCAGCAACACGACCGGGTTGGATTGGTTGCCGTTAATATTCACCGAACAGGTTTGCGTGCTGACTTCGCCTTTGAATTGCACGGTATTGGATGAGGCGGCCGCACAGGCGCCGGTGAGAGCCAGCATGGATAATGCGACTAATTTAACATTCATGTGAAATGCCCTTTAATTAACTTTAGAGAAAAGCTTTCCTGACAGTAATAAATTACTGACGTGCGTTTGTTGATTAATCATGTTGCGCAATTGTTTTTTAAACGCGTCGGCAAACATGGATTTTCATCCTAACAAACTAAGAATTTTCCCTATAGGTGTTTTCCGCATGGTAATAAGGTGGTAGTACGGGTTGTTACATTTATTTTCATTTTCCCTTATGTCATACAAAATGGAAAATAGATCTATATCATTGTGTTGCGTTTTTATTGGGTTGTCAGTTTTTGCTTATGAAATAATTTGAAACATTCATGCCTTTTTTGCGTATTAATCAACGTACTGACTGCTGCGTGATTATTTGAAAAACATGTTATCAAGATGTTTTATATCGGTGTGCTTTGCAAGCGAATTACCCCAAAAAAGAACAGCGACAAGCTACCTAAGGTGTGGAAGCATGTTTTTATGCTGATAAGGAGAATTAAAGTGAGAGTGATTTATATCGACGGTTCGTCGTTGTGCCGGTTAGGTATGAAAACATTATTGGGGGGTGGGGTGATAACCTTATCTGCGCCTAATATTAACATCGTTAAAAATATAAGCCCGGCGCCTGATTTAATTATCATGGATTTTCCCCATGAAATCTATCGGTTCGAAGCCTATTTGAGGTTTGTTGACCTTTGCCGCGCTGAATATAAAGACGTCCGGATACTGTTCTTCGTCGATAAGACTTCGCCGCTGATCCTGGCATTTATCGCGGCGGCGCGGCCGGATGCGATTTTGCACAAACGGGAAGCGCTGCGGGTGGTGCGGGAAACCTGCGCGGCGCTAGCCCGCCGTGAAGCGGCGGGCGAACGGCGCGTGGTGAACCGGCATCGGGCGGCGGCGATCACGCCTGGCGAGGCGGCGGTACTGTGTGAAACCGCCCGCACCGAAGATATCCGCCAGACCGCGCGGCGGCTGAATTTGCACCCGAAAACCGTTTATTCGCACCTCAACAATGCCGGCAAGAAGTTCGGCATCCGTAATCGGGTGGAACTGCTGAAGATGATTGCGCTGTTGTAGCGCGCCGTTAACGGGCCTGGACGACGGCCAGCCGCCATCGCGCGATCGCACAGAAGGCCACCGCCCTGTATCAGGACTTCTTGCCGCGTTTTTACGTCAACGTGTTTTTTCACGCGCTGCCGCCAGGGTCGGCCTATCTCGGCGGCGAGCCGGCCGATGACTTCGTGCGGGTGACCATCGATCATATCGCCCGCGCCATGGACAACGACGCGGAGCAGCTGCAATTCCTGGTGGCCTGCACCCGCATCCTGCAACCCGACATCGCCGCCCGCGGGCTGTGTCGGGAACTGCACGCCGACGAAACGCCGTTCTCGCTGTGGACCATTGACGGATTGAAACCGCCGGCGCCGGGGGAGAGGTGGCGCAGCGAGAATCGGCCCTCGGCGTGGGAGGGAAGTTGATGGGGGCGCGGCGGCGGCAAAACGCTATTCGCCACCGCGAACCGTTATCAGCGCTTAGCCTTTTCGCTTAAAGACCTTCTGCCGCAGCCAGTGTTTGATCTGACCCCAATACTCTTTGCCCAGCAGGGCGATGGCAATGACAAACAAGGTTTCACCGACCACGACAAGCGTAGAGACAACGACAATCTTGTAGGGAATGTCGAGGAACGGAATGACAGGAAATGCCAGCCAATACAGCAAAACCACGATAAGCATGGCAAACCCGGCTTTTTTCCTCCCGCTCAGGTTCTTGCTGCGTGCCAGTAGGCTGGGCAACTTGCGCAGTCAGTTTTCGAGATCGTCAATCAGGGTATAAACGACAGGGATAACCAGCAGGCTCAGCACGGTGGAGGTGATCAATCCTCCGATGACGGCCACCGCCATCGGGCTGCGGAAGCTGGGATCGGCACTGCCGAAACCCAGAGCCACGGGCAACATGCCCGCCCCCATCGCTAACGTCGTCATGATGACGGGGCGGGAACGTTTGTGGCAGGCATCAATCAGCGCCTCTGTCCGGCTCATGGGTTTATTGAGCACTTCGCCATTCGGGCCGTAATGGCCGCGCCGTGACTCGATCGCATAATCGACCAGCAGGATCGAGTTTTTGGTCGCAATCCCCATCAACATGATTAACCCGATCAGGGATGACATCGTGAACGACTGGCCCGCCAGCAGTAACCCAACGAATGCGCCGCCCAATGACAGCGGGAGCGCGGCCAGAATGGTGATCGGTTGGAAGAAGTCTTTGAACAGCAGAACCAGCACGATATAGATGGCCAGGATGCCGGCGACCATTGCCGTACCGAAACCGGAAAACAGCTCCTTCATCATTTCGTCATCACCCTGCACAACCTGGTGCACGCCGGCCGGCAGATTCTGGACTGACGGCAGCTTCGCCACTTGAGCGGCCAGATCCCCGAGCTGGGTGCCCGACAGTTCCACGTCAAGGGTCACGCTGCGTGTGCGATTGATGCGATTAATCTGCGCCGGCCCACTGCCTTGCTCGATATTGACGATCTGATTGAGCAGCACCGGGCCTCTGGCGCCTGGTACGGTCAAACGTTCAAGTACCCCCATATCTTCACGGATGTCCTTTGACAGCTTGACGACGATCGGGATCTGGCGCTGCTCCACGTTGAATTTTGACAGAAACTGATCGTAGTCACCCACGGTTGCGATACGCAAGGTATCGGCAATCGCGACGCCCGATACCCCCAGATCGGCCGCTTTGGCGAAATTGGGCTGCAAGAGGACTTCGCTGCGCGCCAGCCCGGCGCTGGAGGCAATATTGCCGAGGCCGGGGATCTGCCGCAGGTCACTTAATACGGCATCGGCCGCCTTTGCCAGCAGCTGAGGATCATCGCCGGCCAGCACCAATTGGTATTTCTCACCTGAGCCGCCAAACCCCACCTTGCTGCGCACGCCCGGAAGTGCTGCCATCGCCGTACGTATCTCGCCTTCGATGATCTGTTTCTTCGGGCGCTCGTTACGCGCATCCAACAACACCGTCAGCGTTGCCATGCGAACATCGGTTTTTCCGTCGGAAGCCATGACATCGCCGCCCGTTGCGCCGCCACCGATGGTGGTATAGATGTTGCGGATATGCGGGATGGGGGCCAGGCGATGCCGAGCGCGTTCGGCCACTGCCTGGGTTTGTTCCAGCGTGCTCCCCGGCGGCAGTTCCAACGTCACCTGCGTCTGGGAGTTGTCATCTGCAGGGAAAAAGCCCTGGGGCAGCAGAGGGATAAGCATCAGAGAGCCGATAAAGAACCCGCCGGCCAGCGCCAGGGTGAGCCCGCGGTGCCGCAGCGTCCACCGACAGGCGCGCAGGTAGAGCGCCATCCAGAAAGGATCGCGCTGAGGGCGCGTATGCGGCTTCATCAGGTAGGCGGCCATCATCGGCGTCAGCAAGCGCGCCACAACCAGAGACGCAAACACCGCCAGCGCCGCCGTCCATCCAAACTGCGTGAAGAATCTTCCGGCAACGCCGGACATGAAGGCCGTCGGCAGGAAAACGGCGATCAAGGCAAATGTCGTGGCGACGACGGCCAGGCCGATTTCCGATGCGGCATCCATCGCGGCCTGGTACGGCGGTTTGCCCATGCCGATGTGGCGTTCGATGTTCTCCACTTCGACGATGGCATCATCCACCAACAGGCCAATCACCAGCGACAGCGCCAGCAGCGTGACGATACTGAGCGAGAAGCCCATCATGTCCATACCGATGAAGGCCGGTAAAATCGACAGGGGCAATGCCGCCGCCGAGATCAACGTCGCTCGGATATCGCGCAGAAACATGAAGACCACCAGGATGGCGAGAATGGCGCCTTCATAAATCATGTGCATGGAGGCGTCGAACTCCTCCTGCACAGGCCGGACAAAGTCGAAGACCTGCGTGACGTGCAAATCAGGCCGCTCCGCACGCAATTGCGCCAGAACTTTTTCAACCTTGTCGCCGACCTCGACTTCACCGGCGCCTTTGGCGCGCGTGATCTCAAAGCCAACCACCTTCTGGCCGTTGAGGAGCGCAAGTGAACTGCGTTCCGCAATGGTGTCTTTCAGCGTCGCCACGTCGTCCAGGCGAAAACGTTGCCCGCCGGGCAACGACAGTTCGACCGCGGCTAATTCATCCACGTTCTTGACGCGGGCGACCAAACGCAGCGGCTGTTTTCCCCGCCCCAGATCGACTCGCCCGCCCGTCGCGTCCATCTGTACATCGCGCAACTGGCGGGAAACCTCGGCGGCGGTGGCGCCAATCGCCTCCAGTTTGACCGGATCGAGTTCGACTTGGATCTCGCGGTTCACGCCGCCCACACGGGTGACCGACCCTACGCCGGCGACGCCTCTCAGACGCCGCGACAGGGTATTGTCCACAAACCAGGACAGCTCATTCTCATCCATCTTGCTGGCGCTGATGGAAAAGGCCAGGACAGGTTTGCCCGTGATGTTGAGCTTGCGAACGATAGGATCACGCAAATCCGTCGGTAATTCGGTGCGAATGCTTTGCACGGCTGAGCGGACTTCATCCACCGCTTCCTGAACGGGTTTTTCCAGACGAAACTCCGCTGAGATATCGACCAGTCCATCCTGGATCGTGGTGCGCAGGTTCTTCAAACCCTGTACCGAAGAGACGGTGTCCTCCAGCTTGCGCGCCACCTCCGTTTCGAGCTGGGGCGGCGCAGCGCCCGGAAGCGAAGCGGATACGGTGACCGTGGGCACATCCATGTCCGGGAAGCTCTGGATCTTCATCAATTTGAAAGAATAAAAGCCGGCAACGCTCAAGATGACAAAGAGCAAGATGGACGGAATAGGGTTGCGAATGGACCAGGTTGAGATATTCATAATGGGCCTCTTAGCGCGGATCCGATGAGTTGGAAGCCTCGGCCGTGTTGGCCAACTGGACTTTATCGCCCTCATTGAGGAACACGCCGCCGCTGGCGACGATGCGTTCCGCGCCTTGAAGACCGGACAGGATCTCCTGCTGGTCATTCACCAGACGGCCTACCGCGACTTTAAGCGGATGTGCATGCAGCTCGTCATCTACGGTGAACACCAGGTGAAAACCGTCGCGCGCCACGACGGCGGATTGCGGCACGGTCAGCCCTTGCCGATCGCCCACCGTAATCGTACCGCTGGCATACGTGCCGGGCCGAATCGGCGAGGCATTCTTCGCGGTTGATGGGAGGATGTCCACATAGGCAATTCCGCGGCGCGAGGTCGAATTGACCGTCGGTGCCGCCAGGCGCACGATGCCTTCCCAGGTGTTACCGCCAGGTGAAGCGATCTGCGCTTTTTGCCCCGGTTGGATTTGTTCCAGCTGCTGCGCCGACAATTCCGCTCGCCATTCAAATTTTCCCTGGCGGATCAGGCGGAACATTTCGGTGCTTTGCATAGGAACTGAACCGACCGCGGCCGATCGCGCGGAAATGATGCCGTCATCGGGGGCGCGCAATATCGTCTGGTCTAGTCGCAACTGCTGGGCCGCCATCCGCGCTTTCGCCGATTCCAGACGCGCCTGCGCCGTTTTTTCCTGGGTTAACAGTTTTTGGATATCCTGTTCGCTCAGGCTGCCGACACCGCGCAACAACCGCGCTCGTTTTCCATCCGCTTGCGCATTCAACGCGACCGCTTTCGCTTCGTTGAGATCGGCTTTCGCCAGCAGCCAGTCATTCATCACGGAATCGCGTGTAAATTCCGCCAGAGGTTGGCCCTGGCGCACCACATCCCCTTCCTGCACCAACAGTTTTTGCACGCGCAGTCCATTGGCCTCCGGGCTGATGATCGCCTCTTGCCAGGCCGCAATCGAACCATTGGCCGTGATGGTGCGGGAAAGGGATTGTCTTGCCGGCGTCGTCAGGGCCACGGTCAGCGTCGGTTTATCTGCCGGTGGGGTAACCTTGTCCGCCGGCGCATCGCAGGCCGATAAGGCGGCGGCAATCGGCATCATCAGCGCGGTTGTACGAAGTGTCTGTAAAGACCAAAAGCGGGGGCGCGTGTTTTGAGCTATCAGTTGTGTCATCGGGAGAACCCATAAGGTAATTATTTGTCTGTCGGACCAGTCGCCAACGGCGCGGCGATGTATTGTTCTGTATTGAATTTCAAACGAATCCGGTGCTGTTCTGCTGCGGTTCAGCCTGGCGTTGAAGCACTGTTCGCTCTGACGAAGTGAACAAACGCCGTATCCACTTCCGCACGGTCGATCGCACGCGGTTATGATGCTCATGCGGTTCAGCCTGCCAATCCGCTGCGCTTTCGCCGGGTTCGGTATCCACGCGCGATAAATCCAACATCAAGGAAACGGAATTCCTGGTGGTGTGGCGGTTGCTCCCGTTTCCATCGGCAGCGGTCTTGCCACGCTCGGCGACGTCCCCACGCAGAGGGGAGGACGTTCGACGCGGGGGCGTTTGTCTCGCCCGTTCGGGGGATTCAGGCAATGGCGCGCTTTGGAGAGAGAACGCGTGTTGTCGCCGGCAGGTGCGTGATGCGTAATAGAGGGCCGCAGCCTCTGCCGCAACCAGTTTGCGAGCGTCATTCCATAACGCTTGAACGCACTCCAAATTTGCACGCGCAACCGGCGTTTTTGCTCCGCGCTCATTCTCCTCGTGACTGGGCTTGCCAGCCGGAGCGCGCAAGCGCCGGGTGCCTGATTCATTTCGGGCGGAGGGCCATGCATTCCACACAGGCACGTGTGCCGAGTCAGGCAGGGAGGCTCGCCATGTTGCTGGAACATGCTGGGTTCCTGACAGACGGTCTGATGCAGGCGAGGTTACGCACCCGCAGAGGATCAAAGACACGTTGAGAATAATTGTGAGTCGGCGGAGCTTTGGACAGGCCCGTCTCCGCAGCATTTTTAGTTTTGAAACGGGTGGCATGATTGTCGTGTCTTTTTAATGCGTGAGTACATACTCATTATTTAATTAAAAAAATAAGCTAGATGGCTGTATGAGCGCCAGGAAGCTCAATGGCCCGCACCATGGCTTCATAACCTGCGCGTTTGTAAATATCCAACAGGTGCGGTTTTTGAACGGCCATATCGATAACGCCATTGGCCATTACCGTGCAGATCATGCCCTGAAACTCGCTCGACTGCGCTAAATCCAGCCCTTGGACCAATGGAATACCCAGCTGGGAAATATCACCGAACCGTACGCTTCTTTCCCTCTGTGCAGGGGATAACTTGCCGGAGACCATCAATTTGTTCCCTGTCGCATACGCGGCGGGATTGGCGAGCGCCCAATCAATGTAGGCATCCCAGGCGAGCTGCATTTGATCTTTACCCGGCAAAACGCCCTGCAAGCTTTGCGTCAGCAGGCGCTCCATTTCATCAAGCAGGTAGTCGCAGACTGCGCTCAGCAGTACGTCCTTATTTTCAAAGTAGCGGAACAGCGTGCCTTCCGAGACGCCGGCTTTCCTGGCGATGGCCGATGTGGGTGCCGCTAATCCTTGTTCGGCAAAAATGTCGGTGGCGGCCTGCAAGAGCGCCTGCTGCTTTTCTTCACTGCGGGGACGGGCCACGGTGAGGCTCCTTTAATAAGTGAGTAAATACTCATTATAAAGACGCGAGGGAAGATGACAAGCTTTTTCCTGTCGGACAAGGGATCAACACGAGAGCCGTTTTTCGTGCTGCGATGGGGATAATGCCGTCATGACGGGCGCAATGAAACGTACGGCGAGATCGTTTTGTGGGAAACATGAGACCGTGATGCTCTGTGTCCAGACCGTCAAAACACAGAACCGAGAAACAAAAAATCCACGCCGAAGCGTGGATTTTTCCGTTTCCGGCAGCGGAGAGAAACGCTGCGGGGAAGGGGTTAGACGTTAAACAAGAAGTTCATCACGTCGCCGTCTTTGACGATGTAGTCTTTACCTTCGGAGCGCATTTTGCCGGCTTCCTTGGCGCCTTGCTCACCCTTGTAGGTGATGAAGTCGTCAAAGGCGATGGTTTGCGCGCGGATAAAGCCTTTCTCGAAGTCGGTGTGGATCTTGCCGGCCGCCTGCGGAGCGGTGGCGCCGACCGGGATGGTCCAGGCGCGCACTTCTTTCACGCCGGCGGTGAAGTAGGTCTGCAGGTTCAGCAGCTCGTAACCGGCGCGGATCACGCGGTTCAGGCCCGGCTCTTCCAGACCCAGCTCGGCCATGAATTCGTCGCGCTCTTCGTCTTCCAGCTCGGCGATGTCGGATTCCACGGCGGCGCACACGGCGACCACCACGGAGCCTTCGGCGTCGGCGATTTTACGCACGGTCTCCAGGTACGGGTTGTTCTCGAAGCCGTCTTCGTTGACGTTGGCGATGTACATGGTCGGCTTCAGCGTCAGGAAGCTCAGGTATTTGATCGCCGCCTTGTCTTCCGCGGTCAGATCCAGCGCGCGCAGCATGCCGGCGTTTTCCAGGTGCGGCAGGCATTTCTCCAGCGCCGCCAGCTCGGCCTTGGCGTCTTTGTCGCCGCCTTTGGCTTTCTTCTGCACGCGGTGGATGGCGCGCTCGCAGGTGTCCAGGTCAGACAGCGCCAGCTCGGTGTTGATGACGTCGATGTCTTCGGCCGGATCGACCTTGTTGTTGACGTGGATGATGTTGTCGTTCTCGAAGCAGCGCACCACGTGGCCGATGGCTTCGGTTTCGCGGATGTTGGTCAGGAACTGGTTGCCCAGGCCTTCACCCTTGGACGCGCCTTTCACCAGGCCGGCGATGTCGACGAATTCCATGGTGGTCGGCAGAATGCGCTGCGGCTTGACGATCTCGGCCAGCTTATCCAGACGCGGATCGGGCATCGGCACCACACCGGTGTTCGGTTCAATGGTGCAGAACGGGAAGTTGGCTGCTTCAATGCCCGCTTTGGTCAACGCGTTGAACAGGGTGGATTTGCCTACGTTAGGCAGGCCGACGATACCGCATTTGAATCCCATGTTGTAATCACCTTAAATATCTTAACTATCAGCTGGTTAGGTTTAACCGACTGCATAAAGGGCAAAATAATGCCGCCATTATACACGTAATGGGCGTTTATCTCGATCAGACTTGCTTGGCGGGGGTGAGCGCAGCGCGGGCGACCGGTTTTTGATTGAGATTTGGATCACATTTACCCATACTGGCCGTTTCGATTAACCGACAGGAAACGCGCCGGATGTATTTCTTGCCTACGCCACCCTGAGCTGTGCCCGCCTGCAGTCTGCCGCCCCTTGCGGTACCCCATACCCGCTACGCGGGGAGATGATGTCATCTGTCATAAGTGAATAATGCATGTTTAACCTGAGTAACGTCAGGATCGCGGACGTTAAAAATGAAGTCCTGGCGGGCTTTGTGGTGGCGGTTTCGATGATCCCCGAGGCGGTCGGCTTTTCGCTGGTCGCCGGTCTTTCGCCGATCGTCGGTTTGCATACCGCGTTTATTATCGGCCTGGTCACGGCGCTGTTCGGCGGCAAGCCGGGCATGGTTTCCGGCGCCGCCGGCTCCATTGTGGTGGTGCTGATGAGTCTGGCGGCGCAGTACGGCATGGGTTACGTGCTGTGGGCCACGCTGTTTGCCGGGGGGATCCAAATTCTGATCGGCGCCTTCCGGTTGGGCAAGTTCATTCGGCTGGTGCCGCTGCCGGCGATCCACGGCTTCGTCAACGGTCTGGCGATCGTCATCATGCTGGCGCAGCTGAAGATGATCGCCGGGCAGGGCCCGCTGATGTACGGCCTGGTGGCGCTGGCGATTGCGGTGGTGGTGCTGTTCCCGCGCCTGACCAAAGCCATTCCGTCTTCGCTGGCGGCGCTGCTGGTGGTCTCGGCATTGGCGATCGGCCTCAACCTGCACACGCTGCGGGTGGGCGACCTGGCGGACATTTCCGGCGCGTTGCCGCACTTCAGCCTGCCGACGGCGCCGTTTACCCTGGAGATGGTGCGAGTGGTGCTGCCCTATGCGGTGGTGATCGCCCTGGTCGGTTTGATCGAATCGCTGCTGACCATGACGGTGCTGGATGAAATGGGCGGCAAGAAGGGCAACGGCAACCGCGAGAGTATCGCGCAGGGCGCCGGTAACGCGGTATGCGGCCTGTTCGGCTGCTTCGCCGGCTGCGCGATGATCGGCCAGTCGATCATCAACTTCACCTCGGGCGGGCGCGGGCGCATCTCCGGCACGGTAGGCGCCATCCTGCTGATCCTGTTCGTGGTCAGCCTGTCGCGCTATATCGGCCTGCTGCCGGTGGCGGCGCTGGCCGGGGTGATGCTGGTGGTGTGTTACAACACCTTCGAGTGGAGCTCGCTGCGTCGCTTGCGCCGCATGCCGAAGGCGGACGCGCTGGTGATGGTCGCCGTCACGCTGATCACCATCTTTACCGATCTGGCGGTGGCGGTGATCAGCGGGGTGATTATTTCGGCGCTGGTGTTCGCCTGGCAGCAGGCGCGCATCCGCGTGCGTCAGCGGCAGGTAACGGGCGACGTGGCGGTGTATCAACTGGATGGCCCGCTGTTCTTCGGCTCTGCTGCGGCTTTCGCCGAGCTGTTCGACCCGCAGAGCGATCCGCAGAGCGTGGTGCTGGATTTTGCCGGCACCCGGGTGATGGATTCCAGCGGCGTAGAGGCGATCGATAAGCTGACAGCGCGCTATCTGGCGGCGGGGAAAAGCATTCGTCTGCGCCACCTGAGCGCTGACTGCGTGCGCCTGCTCAAGCGCGCCGGGCCGTTCTGCAGCCATGAGCTGGACGATCCGCAGTATTATGTGGCGGAAGAGGGCTTCACCGCCGATGAGCGCCGCGTGGGCGAGGAGACCTTCAACCCGCGCGGCTAGAAGCCGGTAGCGGGCAGGGTGCCCGCTGCGGCAAGGTTCAGGCCTGCGCCTTGAAGCTGTGCAGGCGCTGAACGGTTTTTTCCAGCCCGTCCTTCATCAGCATCTCGGTGCAGCGCAGCGATTCGTCGATCGCTTCGTCGATCATCTTCTGCTCGCCGGCCGGCGGCTTGCCGAGCACGAAGCCCACCACCTTGTTCTTGTCGCCCGGATGGCCGATGCCGATGCGCAGGCGGTAGAAGTTCGGGTTGTTGCCGAACTTGTTCTGGATGTCTTTCAGGCCGTTGTGGCCGCCGTTGCCGCCGCCGAGCTTGATTTTGGCCACGCCGGGCGGCAGATCCAGCTCGTCGTGCGCCACCAGGATCTCGTTGGGTTCGATGCGATAGAAATTGGCCATCGCCAACACCGCTTTGCCGCTCAGGTTCATGAAGGTGGTCGGCACCAGCAGGCGCACGTCGTTGCCCGCCAGGTTCAAACGGGCGGTGTAGCCGAAGAACTTGCTCTCTTCTTTTAACTGCTGATTGTGGCGCTGGGCCAGCAGATCGACGTACCAGGCGCCGGCGTTGTGGCGTGTCTGGGCGTATTCCGCGCCCGGGTTGGCGAGGCCGACTATCAATTTAATACTGCTCACTGGGAGATTCGCTATGATCAGGGTAATGGAAAGGGCCTTAGTCTACCTGTCGGGGCGGTGAATGACAAAACCCGATCTCTGCCGTCACCTTAGGTAAGAAAGGCGAGTGATTCATTAGCTGAATAATTCAATTTGTCCGCTAATTTTCAGCGCCGTGTTAAGAAGTGTCAATAATTCTTTACCATTTGTGATCGCCTCCGCAATCCCCTTGCCGCAACAGGGACTATACTTAACTTATCAAAGTGGGTTAACAAGTTGCAGCGTTATCCCGGTTGGCACATGGCAATCATGGAGGTGGCATATGAAACGTAGAAGCGCGGACAGAGTGGGCAACTTTTTTATGGGGCTGGGGCTGGTCGTGATGATCGGTGGTGTCGGATACTCCATTATTGCTGAAGTATCCCAGTTCAATCTGCCGCAGTTTTTCGCCCACGGCGCCATCATGAGCATCTTCGTCGGCGCGCTGTTGTGGCTGGTGGGCGCGCGTATCGGCGGCCGCGAGCAGGTGGCGGATCGCTACTGGTGGGTAAAACACTTTGATAAACGGTGCCGCAACGATCAACATCGTTCGTCGCATTGATTAAAAAAACAGAAGGGAAGCAAGAGCAGGGCAAGGGAACATCTGCCGTGCATTAAGGTTTGAGGTCATGTCGGACTACGAGTAGAAAACCCGTTGTTGCTCACGCACCAACGGGTTTTTCTTTTTCTGCTGTCGAGCGCGCTATCTTTCCGGCGCAGTGGGCGCCGCACCGGAAAGATGACGGATCAATGCTCGAACATCGCAGAGATCGACTCTTCGTTGCTGATGCGGCGGATGGCTTCAGCCAGCATGCCGGACAGGGTCAGAGTGCGAACGTTTTTCAGTGCCTTGATTTCCGGCGACAGCGGAATGGTGTCGCAGACGATCACTTCATCAATCACCGAGTTCTTGATGTTGTCCACGGCGTTGCCGGAGAAGATCGGGTGCGTCGCGTAGGCGAATACGCGCTTGGCACCGCGTTCTTTCAACGCTTCAGCCGCTTTACACAAGGTGCCGCCGGTGTCGATCATGTCGTCGACCAGCACGCAGTCGCGGCCTGCCACGTCACCGATGATGTGCATCACCTGAGAAACGTTCGCGCGCGGGCGGCGTTTGTCGATGATGGCCATATCGGTGTCGTTCAGCAGTTTGGCGATGGCGCGGGCGCGCACGACGCCGCCGATGTCCGGGGAAACCACGATCGGGTTTTCCAGGTTCTGCTGCAGCATGTCTTCCAGCAGGATCGGGCTGCCGAACACGTTGTCTACCGGTACGTCGAAGAAGCCTTGAATCTGCTCAGCATGCAGATCCACCGTCAGAACGCGGTCAACCCCTACGCTGGAGAGGAAATCGGCGACAACCTTGGCGGTGATTGGCACACGCGCGGAACGCACGCGGCGATCCTGGCGGGCATAGCCGAAGTAAGGGATAACGGCGGTAATACGACCTGCGGAGGCGCGACGCAGGGCGTCGACCATCACAACCAGTTCCATCAGGTTGTCGTTGGTCGGGGCACAGGTGGACTGGATGATGAAAATATCACCGCCGCGTACATTTTCGTTGATTTGCACGCTCACTTCGCCGTCGCTAAAACGACCTACAGCGGCGTCACCAAGGCTGGTGTACAAACGGTTGGCAATACGTTGTGCTAGTTCCGGGGTGGCGTTACCAGCAAAAAGCTTCATATCAGGCACGAGAAGAACCTCAGGCTTGCGTCCAGAGAAGATATTGTCATGCGACATCGCCAAGGGGCAGTCGGCGACGCCGGCGCAATATACATACGGGTATGTAAAACTAAAATTGAGACCGCAGGCAGCGCAGGGATAACAGGGCCAGGTGTGCATGACCCTGCGCAGCGAAACGTTGAGCTACGACTCAAACCGCCCGGAACGAATGCGATGTAGTGGGGAGACGTTAACGCCGCGCGCTACAAAACCACACAACCACTCCGGGGCTTGATTTAACACCTGACGGGCGGCGATTTCTGTGTCGAATTCAGCAAACACACAAGCACCTGTGCCAGTCAGGCGTGACGGGGCGTATTCTAACAGCCATGAAAGAAGCTGTTCAACCTCGCGAAAACGTTTTCTTGCGATCGGTTCGCAATCATTTGCGTACGGCGCCTGCAACAGCTCACTTAAGGAGCGAACCGGGGTGTTTCTTTTTAATTCGGGGTCGCCGAAGATAACCGGCGTCGGGATGCCGACGCCGGGATGCGCCACCAGATACCATTTTTCCTGCGGCTCGGCCGGCTGCAGACGCTCGCCGATGCCTTCGGCGAAGGCGGCGTGGCCGCGCACGAACACCGGCACATCGGCGCCGAGGCTGAGCCCCAATGCAGCCAGTTGGTCGTCGCCAAGACCGCAGCGCCACAGTTCGTTCAGCGCCACCAGCACGGTGGCGGCGTTGGAGGAGCCGCCGCCCAAACCGCCGCCCATCGGCAGGCGCTTGTCGATGCTGATGTCGGCGCCGCGCGGCGCGGTCTGCAGACCCTGTTCATCACAATAGCGCTGCAGCAGGCGGGCGGCGCGCACGATCAGGTTCTGCTCGTCCGGCACGCCGTCGACCGGCGTCAGCAGGTTAATGCGATCGTCCTGGCGCGGGTCAATGGTCAGGGTGTCGCCGTAGTCCAAAAACTGGAACAGCGTTTGCAGCAGGTGATAGCCGTCTTCACGACGGCCGGTGATGTACAGAAACAGGTTGAGTTTCGCGGGGGAGGGCCACTGGCGGATCATTTGAGCGTCCAGTTATCCATTTTCAGCTTGATGCGCTGGTCGCCCTGCTGCAGCTCCAGACGGTTCGGCAGCGTCGGCTGCACCTCGGTGCTGTAGCTCTGGTAATCCACTTTCCAGGTCTGGCCGCCTTGCTGGTAGGTCAGTTTGCTCAGTCGATATTGGTCATCCAGCGCAAAATCGCTGGCTTCGCCCGGCAGGCCGACCATCCACTGGCGCAGGTTGTTCAGCGGGATCGCCATGCCGGTCAGCTTGCGGATCATCTCTTCCGGGTTGTCGCTGACGTAGCGTTTGCCCTGGTTGTCGGTCAGCTGCACCACGTTTTTCTGTACGTTGAGATCCATTTCCGTGCTGCCCAGCGGGTTAGTCAGCAGCAGGCGGTAGCGCTCCGGCGAAAACTGTTGCCAGAAGAAGCGGGCATAGACTTTTTTCTGATCAGACAAGTAGGCGAAAGAGCCGCGGGTCTGATAGGTGCTAAGCTGCTGCACCGCCTGCTCATGGGCGCGCCACTGCGGTGAGGTCGGGCTGGTGGCCGGGCCGGTCGGCTTGGTGGTGGTACAGGCGGCCAGCACCAGGCTGGCCAGCGGGATCAGACGGAGCAAACTAACTTTGCGTATTGGCATAACTTTTTCTTGTCCTTTTGTCCTTGCGGGCATGCGCGACGAAACCCGGATTCAGCGCTCACGCTAACGGGGTGCCGGCGGCGCGTCAATTTTTTGCTGCATCGCGTTGAATCTTGCCGCGTTTACCGGCGTAGTGCCAACGCGGCGCGCGCGTCGGGGTTGCCATTAAGCGTAACACAATCGCCTGAAGGCGGGGGAGGCGCTCCCGATAAGCGGTGCAGAGTTGCGCAAACGCCGCCGTTATGTGCGTCGAATAGCGTGCGCCTCATCGCAAACTGCGCTAAAATTTAAACAATCAACCTACCCTTTGACTATTTATCCCGCTGTATTTATTACTTATTCATTAATTGATGTCGTCTATGACAGCGATTGAACGGAAGATGCGGTTGTTACTTTTATTGATCCCGCGCATCAAGTAGAATGCCGTTCAACGAGAACCCGTACCAACAGAAGTATTACTCGAAGCAATGACCCTGCTGGCGTTAGGTATAAATCACAAAACCGCTCCGGTTTCTCTGCGTGAAAGGGTGACCTTCTCGCCAGAGTCCATCGATGAGGCGCTGACCAGCTTGCTCCAACAACCGTTGGTGCAGGGCGGCGTCGTGTTGTCCACCTGCAACCGCACCGAGCTGTACCTCAGCGTGGAGCAGCAGGAGCACATGCACGAACAGCTGGTCGCCTGGCTGTGCGCCTACCACAACCTGCGTCCGGAAGAGGTGAAGAAAAGCCTCTACTGGCATCAAGGCAACGACGCGGTCAGCCATCTGATGCGGGTGGCCAGCGGGTTGGACTCGCTGGTGCTGGGCGAACCGCAAATCCTCGGCCAGGTGAAAAAGGCCTTCGCCGAATCCCAACGCGGCCAGTCGCTGTCCGGCGAGCTGGAGCGGCTGTTCCAGAAATCCTTCTCCGTTGCCAAGCGCGTGCGCACCGAAACCGACATCGGCGCCAGCGCGGTCTCCGTGGCTTTCGCCGCCTGTACGCTGGCGCGGCAGATCTTCGAATCGCTGGCCGATCTCAACGTCTTGCTGGTGGGCGCCGGTGAAACCATCGAGCTGGTGGCGCGCCACCTGCGCGAGCACAAAGTGCGGCACATGATCATCGCTAACCGCACCCGCGAGCGCGCGCAATTGCTGGCGGACGAAGTCGGCGCGGAAGTGATCACCCTGCCGGAGATCGACGAACGCCTGGCGGACGCCGACATCATCATCAGTTCCACCGCCAGCCCGCTGCCAATCATCGGAAAAGGGATGGTGGAGCGCGCGCTGAAGGCGCGCCGCAACCAGCCGATGCTGCTGGTGGATATCGCCGTACCGCGCGATATCGAACCGGAGGTCGGCAAACTGGCCAACGCCTATCTGTACAGCGTGGACGATCTGCACGCCATCATTCAAAGCAATCTGGCGCAGCGCAAAGCGGCGGCGGTGCAGGCGGAGTCGATCGTGCAGCAGGAAAGCACCAACTTCATGGCCTGGCTGCGCTCGCAGGGCGCGGTGGAAACCATCCGCGACTACCGTTCGCAGGCCGACCAGATCCGCGCAGAGATGGAGGCCAAAGCGCTGGCCGCCATCGCGCAGGGCGCCAGCGTGGAGCAGGTTATTCACGAGCTGGCCCATAAACTGACCAACCGTCTTATTCATGCCCCTACCAAATCCCTCCAGCAGGCCGCCGGCGACGGCGACGTGGAGCGGTTGCAGTTATTACGCGACAGCCTCGGGCTGGATCAGCATTAGTTTTCTCTATTAACAGGGTTTATTACCACGCATGAAGCCTTCTATTGTTGCCAAACTGGAAGCGTTACAAGAGCGCCATGAAGAAGTGCAGGCGCTGCTCGGCGATGCCGGCGTCATCGCCGAGCAAGACCGGTTCCGCGCGCTGTCGCGAGAATACGCGCAGCTGACCGACGTCAGCCGCTGCTTCCTGGAATGGCGTCAGGTGCAGGAGGATCTGGAGACGGCGGAAATGATGCTGGACGATCCGGAAATGCGCGAGATGGCGCAGGAAGAGCTGAAACAGGCGCGGGCGACCAGCGAAGCGCTGGAACAGCAGCTGCAGGTGTTGCTGCTGCCAAAAGATCCGGACGATGAGCGCAGCTGCTTCCTCGAAGTGCGCGCCGGCACCGGCGGCGATGAGGCGGCGATCTTCGCCGGCGATCTGTTCCGCATGTACAGCCGCTATGCGGAAAGCCGCCGCTGGCGCGTCGAGGTGATGAGCGCCAACGAAGGCGAACACGGCGGCTTCAAAGAAGTGATCGCCAAAGTTTCCGGCGACGGCGTGTACGGCCAGCTGAAGTTTGAATCCGGCGGCCACCGCGTGCAGCGCGTGCCGGAAACCGAATCCCAGGGGCGCATCCACACCTCCGCCTGTACCGTGGCGGTGATGCCGGAAGTGCCGGAAGCCGAGCTGCCGGACATCAACCCGGGCGATCTGAAAATCGACACCTTCCGCTCCTCCGGCGCCGGTGGCCAGCACGTTAACACCACCGACTCGGCGATCCGCATCACCCACCTGCCGACCGGCATCGTGGTGGAGTGCCAGGACGAACGTTCGCAGCACAAAAACAAAGCCAAGGCGATGTCGGTGCTGGGCGCGCGCATTCGCGCCGCCGAGATGGCCAAGCGCCAGCAGGCCGAGGCGTCCACGCGCCGCAACCTGCTGGGCAGCGGCGATCGTTCCGACCGCAACCGCACCTACAACTTCCCGCAGGGGCGGGTGACCGACCACCGCATCAACCTGACGCTCTACCGTCTGGACGAAGTGATGGAAGGCAAACTGGACATGCTGATCCAGCCGATCGTGCAGGAGTATCAGGCCGATCAGCTGGCTGCGCTGTCCGCCGAGCAAGAGTGATGGATTATCAACACTGGCTGAAAGCCGCCGCCGCGCGTTTGACCCACAGCGACAGCGCCCGGCGCGACGCGGAAATCCTGTTGGGTTTCGTGACCGGCAAGGCCAGAACCTTCCTGATGGCGTTCGGGGAAACCCTGCTGACGCCGCCGCAGCAACAGCAGCTGGAGACGCTGCTGGCGCGCCGCGAACGCGGTGAGCCGGTGGCCTATCTGGTGGGTGAACGCGAGTTTTGGTCGCTGCCTCTGTCGGTCTCGCCGGCGACGCTGATCCCACGCCCGGATACCGAATGCCTGGTGGAACTGGCGCTGGCGCGCCTGCCGCCGCAATCCTGCCACTTTCTCGATCTCGGCACCGGCACCGGCGCCATCGCGCTGGCGCTGGCCAGCGAGCGCCCGGATTGTTCGGCTATCGGCGTTGATGTGCAGCCGGAGGCGGTTGCGCTGGCGCAGCACAATGCGCACAAGCTGAGGATCGACAACGTCCGATTTCTACAGGGCAGCTGGTTTGCGCCCGTCGCGGGGCAACGCTTTGCGCTGATCGCCAGCAATCCGCCCTATATCGACGCCGCCGATCCGCATTTGTCACAGGGCGACGTGCGCTTCGAGCCGGGCAGCGCGCTGGTCGCCGCCGATCGCGGGCTGGCGGATCTGGCCGCCATCGTGCGCCAGGCGCCGCACTATTTGCAGCCGCAGGGCTGGCTGCTGTTGGAACATGGTTGGCAGCAGGGCGAGAGCGTGCGCGCGCTGCTGCAGGCCGCCGGATTTTCCGCTGTCGCCACCCACCGTGATTACGGCGACAACGACCGCGTGACGCTCGGCCAATGGCCGGGATAAGCGCCCCTCATAATAACGACGCCCGGGCCATTTAAGGGAGCATCATGACTGCATACACCGCGTTGAAACATTTCCATTTGCTGACGGTCGCCATCAGTATTACCTTGTTTGTGCTGCGTTTCTACTGGCAGTGGCGCCGCTCGCCGATCATGGGGCGCCGCTGGGTCAAGGTAGCGCCGCACCTGAATGACACGCTGCTGTTCGTCAGCGGCATCGCGCTGGTGGTGACGTTCGGGTTTTATCCGCTGCTGGGTATGGACTCATGGCTGACCGAGAAGCTGTTTGGCGTTATTATCTATATCCTGCTTGGCTATGTCGCATTGGGCAAGAAGACCAAAAGTCAGCGGCTGCGAACCGTGGCGTTCGTGCTGGCGTTGGGCTGTCTGTATCTGATAATTAAACTTGCCACGACGAAAATACCGTTTCTGATGGGATACCTATGAGTAGCATTGCTGATTTTGAATTTAACACCTCGCCGCTGAGCGAAGGGGTGATCCTGGTGTCGCAGTCGGTGCGGCGCGACTTCCCGGCTGCCGACGTGGAGCGAAAGCTGCAACAGCTGGTGGATGAAGCGCGTGCGGCAGTGCCGGTCGATATCACTCAGGAGCAGCAACTGGATGCGCTCATTGAACTGTTCTACAAGACCTGGGGATTCGGCGGCGCCAGCGGCGTGTACCGCCTGTCGGACGCCATCTGGCTGGACAAGGTGCTGGAAGGGCGGCAGGGCACGCCGGTCTCTCTGGGCACCATTTTCCTGCACATCGCCAACGCGCTGGATCTGCCGCTGCTGCCGGTGATTTTCCCTACCCAGCTGATCCTGCGCGCCGATTGGCTGGACGAAGAGCTGTGGCTGATCAACCCGCTGAACGGCGAAACCCTGAGTGAGCACCAGCTGGAAGTGTGGATCAAGGGCAACCTGGGGCTGGGCGCCGAGCTGGAAGACGACGACCTCGATGAGTCGGAGAACATCATGGTGGTGCGCAAGATGCTGGACACGTTGAAGGCCGCCCTGATGGAAGAAAAGCAGCTGGAAATGGCGCTGCGCACCAGCGAAACGGTGCTGTGCTTCGATCCGGAAGATCCGTACGAGATCCGCGACCGCGGGCTGATTTATGCCCAGCTGGAGTGCAACCACATCGCGATTTCCGATCTCAACTATTTTGTCGAGCAGTGTCCTGAAGACCCGGTCAGCGAAGTGATCAAAGTACAGATCCACTCGATTGAGCCGAAACAGGTGACGCTGCATTAATTCAATGACTCCGTGCAGTTTGCAAGGCGACGGTAACAACCTTAACAAAGGCGAAAGCATGAAACAGAAAGTGGTTAGCATTGGCGACATCGACGTAGCAAACGACCTGCCGTTTGTGCTGTTTGGCGGTATGAACGTGCTGGAATCGCGCGATCTGGCGATGAGCATCTGCGAGCACTACGTCACCGTGACGCAAAAACTGGGCATTCCTTACGTATTCAAAGCTTCCTTCGACAAAGCCAACCGTTCTTCCATCCACTCGTACCGCGGTCCGGGCCTGGAAGAAGGGATGAAGATCTTCGAAGAGCTGAAAAAAACCTTCGGCGTGAAAATCATCACCGACGTGCATGAAGCGGCGCAGGCGCAGCCGGTTTCCGAAGTGGTTGATGTGATCCAACTGCCGGCCTTCCTGGCGCGTCAGACCGATCTGGTGGAAGCGATGGCGAAAACCGGCGCGGTGATCAACGTCAAGAAGCCGCAGTTCGTCAGCCCGGGGCAGATGGGCAACATTGTCGACAAGTTCAAAGAGGGCGGCAACGACCAGGTGATCCTGTGCGATCGCGGCAGCAACTTTGGCTATGACAACCTGGTGGTCGACATGCTGGGCATCAACGTGATGAAGAACGTCACTGGCGGCCATCCGGTGATCTTCGACGTGACCCACGCGCTGCAGACCCGCGATCCATTCGGTGCCGCGTCCGGCGGCCGCCGCGCTCAGGTGGCCGAGTTGGCGCGCGCCGGTATGGCGGTTGGCCTGGCCGGCCTGTTCCTCGAAGCGCACCCGGATCCGAACAACGCCAAGTGCGACGGTCCTTCCGCGCTGCCGTTGGACAAACTGGAACCGTTCCTGGCGCAGATGAAAGCCATCGACGACCTGGTGAAGAGCTTCCCGGAGCTGGATACCAGCAACTAAGCGCTCGTCGCCATAAAAAAAGCCCGACTTGTCGGGCTTTTTTACGTTTAGGCGCCGGTGGCCGCCAGCGCTTCCGGCAGGGTCGGATAGAACTGCAAGCGGCCCTCGATCGGCTGCACCCGCGCGCGCGCCAGGGTTTTCAGCGGCTGGAATGGCACGTCGGTGATCACCAGCTTTTTATCCGCCGGCAGCACGTCGATAAAGCGCCGCAGGGCGTTCAGGCCGCCGGCGTCGAGCACCGGCACCGCATCCCACTGCAGCACGATTGTTCGGTAGTCCTCGCTGCGCGCCAGCAGTTCGCTAAAGATGCGCTCGGCGGCGGCGAAGAACAGCGGGCCATTCACTCGCAGCACCAGACGGCCGTCATCGGTGCTCAGTTCGCTTAGCCGCGTCATGCGGGCGATGCGGCGCATAAACAGCAGCGACGCCAACACGATGCCCACGGTAATGGCGATCACCATGTCGAACAACACCGTCAGCGACATGCACAGCAGCAGTACCAGAATGTCGTCCTTCGGCGCCCGGCGCAGCAGGTAAATCACTTTGTGAGCCTCGCTCATGTTCCAGGCGACCATCAACAGCAGCGCCGCCATCGCCGCCAGCGGCAGATAAGAGAGCCATGGCGCCAGAACCAGCAGCGCCAACAGCACCAGCAGCGCGTGGATGATGGCGGACACCGGCGAGGTGGCGCCGGCGCGCACGTTGGCGGCCGAGCGGGCAATCGCGGCGGTCGCGGTGATGCCGCCGAAGAACGGCGCGATGATGTTGCCCGCGCCCTGGCCGATCAGTTCGCTGTTCGAGTTATGCTTCTTGCCGGTCATGCCGTCGAGCACCACCGCGCACAGCAGCGATTCGATCGCCCCGAGCATCGCCATCGAAAACGCCGCCGGCAACAGGGCGGAAACGGTTTGCCAACTCAGAGTGAACGGCTGCCCGCCGCCGCCCGGCAGATCCCAAGGCAGCAGCAGCTGCGGCAAGATAGGCGGGATGCCCTGGCCGCTGCTGCCATCGGCCAGCAGGTAGCTGAAGCGGGAGCCGATGGTCGCCACCGGGTGGTCAAACAGCGTCAGCAGCCCCATCAGCGCGGTGCCCGCCAGCAGCGCCGGCAGGTGGCCTGGCACCCGCAGGCCGAGCTTGGGCCAGAAGATCAGGATCAGCAGCGTCACGGCGCCGATCAGGGTATCGCCGAAATCCAGCGTCGGCAGCGCCTGCAGCAGGGCGTACAGCTTGCCGACGTAATTTTCCGGCGTGTGCGCCAGCTGCAGGCCGAAAAAGTCCTTGATCTGCATGGTGGCGATGGTGATGGCGATGCCGGAGGTAAAGCCGAGCGTCACCGGCAGCGGAATGTACTCGATCAGCCGGCCAAAGCGCGCCAGCCCCATCAGCAGCAGAAATACCCCGGAGATCAGCGTGGCGACCAGCAGGCCGGCCAGGCCGAACTGCTGAGAAACCGGATACAGGATCACTACGAAGGCGGCGGTGGGGCCGGAGACGCTGTAGCGCGAACCGCCGCTGACGGCGATGACGATGCCGGCGATGGCGGCGGTATACAGGCCGTACTGCGGCGGCACGCCGCTGGCGATCGCCAGCGCCATCGCCAGCGGGATGGCGATAATACCGACCGTCACCCCGGCGATAGCGTCTTTCAGCAACCGCGCCAGGTTATAAGGTTCCCGCCAGCAGGCGTCTATCAGCGCGCTGAAGGGGCGAATTTTGTTTATTTCATGGGTTTTCATCTACGGTGCGTACCAAATCTTCAAAAGTGAAAGGAATGGCGGGCCCGATGAGGTCCGTCTTGTCACGTGACAGATACCATACGCCTTTTGTTCAGCGGATTACCAGACCTGTGTCAATTTGGCGCAGGAAATCAGAGAGTCGCCCTTTTGTTCGGCGCTAAATGCCGAAAATAGAGAAGTCAGCCGCAGATTCTGCGGCTGAAAAGGAAAGTGACAGTCAAGGTTTTAACGGTTATTGCAGGGCGGGCAGGGATAAGCCGAGAAAGTGGGCTAAAGTGCTCACCAATAGTTGGTGATCTTCCTTCTGCGGCGCGCCGGAAATGCTGATGCTGCCGACGCAGCCGAGGCCGGTCAGGGTGAGCGGGAAGGCGCCGCCGTGCACCGAATAGTCGCGCACGCTCAGCCCGTAACGCTCCTCCAGCGACGTTTGCCGCTGCTGCAGGCGCAGGCCGATGGCGTAAGAGCTTTTGTGAAAATGGTTCACCAGATTGCGCTTGCGCCGCACCCAGTCGGCAATGTCCGGCGTGGCGCCCGGCATGGCGTAATAAAACAGCGTCTGCCCGGCCAGTTGGATCTCGATGGCGATGCTCAGGCCGCGCCGCTCGGCGGCGGTTTTCAGCGCCGCGCCCAGTTCCCAGGCGGTGGCGGCGTCAAAATGGGTAAAGGCCAGCGTCGCTTCCTGTTCGCTGAGCGCTTGCAGTTCATCGTCGATATTCATGCGGTTCTCCCCCGATAACACAACGCTCAGAGTAGCCTGAAGCGTGCGTCGTGAGATAGACGGCTTGGCGATAAGATAGAACTGCTACTCTATTAATAGACTGTGTATCCCTATGGATTTCAAATTGCAGCTAGGCGCCCAGCGATCGCATCCCCGGGAGCTTCCTCAGGTAAGTGACTGGGGTGAGAGCGTGCAGGTAACAACGCTGCGGTTTGAAAGACGACGGGTATAAATGGCCGCCGCCGAAGCGGAGACGACAGGGATGCGTTATTCAACGTCTGCACATTACCCCCCTGGCGATCCCGAGGAGCGCGCTGACTATTTATGACTTACATTGCGTCCATTTCCACCCTTTACAGCGACGCCTGCATCACCTACGCGACGTTGTCGATAAGCTATTTCCTTCTCAGCAAGAATGCCCCTTTTTCTTATCAATCCGCACTGTGGAAGCGCGTTGTTTTCGGCCTGCTGGCCGGGGTGGCGGTGCTGTATTTGAGCCAGGATCGGCTGGAGCTGACCGATAAGGTGCATTACAGCTTTGCTATGATCCCGATGATATTGGTGACGTTCTTCGGCGGCGGCGTCAGCGGGCTGGTAAGCTTTCTGTTCGCTATGGCGCTGACCGGCGGCTTCACCGTCGATAACCTGTTCATCGCCTCGATCGTCGCGCCGCTGCTGCTGTCGCGGGTGTGGCTGAAGAAATCCCATCGGGTGTTTTACCTGACGATCGGCGTCATCGCGCTGTATCGCATCGTTGTGGTGTGGCTGTTGGTGGACCTGAGCGGGCTGTGGCCGGATGTGTTGCTGTACCAGGCGGCTTCGGCGCTCTGTCTGGCGATTTGTTATCATGCGCTGAATTTCAAAGAGCGCCATATCTACGCCTATTTCGCGATGCGCGCGCGCGCCACTACCGACAGCCTGACCCACATCAACAACCGCGCCAGCGTCGATTATCAGCTGATGCTGCAGCGTGCCGAACGCCGCCCGTGCGGGCTGATGATCCTCGATTTGGATAACTTCAAAAGCATCAACGATACCTACGGTCATCCGGCCGGTGACGTGCTGCTGGCCAGCGTCGGCCGGCTGCTGCAAAACAGCGTGCGCAATGAGGACTTCGTCGGGCGCTACGGTGGCGAAGAGTTTATGGTGATCACCGCCAGCTACGATCCGAAGGTCATCGGCGGGGTGGCGGAGCGCATTCGCAGCGCGGTTGAGAACTCGACGTTCTTGCTGAATGCGCATGACGAAGCGCACATCACGCTGTCGATCGGCGTGTCGCTGTATCTGCCGGGCATGACGCTGGACAAGGCGATCGCCATGACCGACGAGGCCTTGTATGAGGCGAAGCGCGGCGGCAAAAACCGGGTGGTGACCAGCCGCGTGATGCAGCTGGCGCCGCTGGGCGCCGGATTCCCGCGCGAATAAGCCGCCTCCGCCGCCACGGCGGGGGCGTTGGCTCAGGCCGCCAGCGTATGCTCGCGGAAGGCGTTCAGCAGCTCTTCGGTGAACGACAGGCGTTTTTGGCGATCGGCCAGATCGAGCGTGAACTTCAGCTTGCTCGGGCCGTCCAGGCGGTAAACCTGCGGATTGCCCTGCAACAGGCCGATCAGATAACCCGGATCGACGCGGTTGTTGTCGCCGAACTCGATAAAGCCGCCGCGCTCGTTGCTCTCGATGCGTTTGATCCCCAGTTTCTGCGCATGCAGGCGCAGCGCCGCGCACTGCAACAGATTGCGCGCCGCATCCGGCAGTTGACCGAAGCGGTCGATCAGCTCGACCTTCAGCTCGTCAAGCTCACCGTCGTTTTTCGCGCTGGCGATACGCTTATACAGGGACAGGCGGGTATTGACGTCGGGAATGAAATCTTCCGGCAGCAGCGCCGGCATGCGCAACTCTACCTCGGTCTGGCTGCTGGTGAGATCTTCCAGCGACGGTTCTCGGCCGTTTTTCAACGCGTCGACGGCGCTTTCCAGCAGCTCCATATAGAGCGAGAAGCCGACGGTGGTCATCTGGCCGCTCTGATCTTCTCCCAGCAGCTCACCGGCGCCGCGGATCTCCAGATCGTGGGTCGCCAGCGCGAAACCGGCGCCGAGATCTTCCAGCGACGCGATGGCCTCGAGCCGTTTATGAGCGTCGGTGCCCATGGCTTTCGGGTTTGGCGTCAGCAGATAGGCGTAAGCCTGGTGGTGCGAACGCCCGACGCGGCCGCGCAGTTGGTGCAGCTGCGCCAGGCCGAAGCGATCGGCCCGCTCGATGATGATGGTGTTGGCGCTGGGGATATCGATGCCGGTTTCGATGATAGTGGTGCACACCAGCACGTTGAAGCGCTGGTGGTGGAAATCGTTCATCACCCGCTCCAGATCGCGTTCGCGCATCTGGCCGTGGCCGATGGCGATGCGCGCTTCCGGCACCAGCTCAGCCAGGCGCTGCGCCGCTTTCTCGATGTTTTCCACGTCGTTGTAGAGGTAGTAAACCTGGCCGCCGCGCAGCACTTCGCGCAGGATCGCCTCGCGCACCACCAGACTGTCGTATTCGCGCACGAAGGTCTTCACCGCCAGCCGGCGCGCCGGTGGGGTGGCGATGATCGACAGATCGCGCATGCCGCTCATCGCCATGTTCAGCGTACGCGGGATCGGCGTGGCGGTCAGCGTCAGGATATCGACGTCGGCGCGCATCGCTTTGATGCGTTCCTTGTGGCGCACGCCAAAGCGGTGCTCTTCATCGACGATCAGCAGCCCCAGGTCTTTCCAGCGCAGATCGCTCTGCAACAGCTTGTGGGTGCCGATAATGATGTCCACTTTGCCTTCGGCCGCGTCGTCCAGCACCTGCTGCTGCTCTTTGGCGCTGCGGAAACGCGACATCATCTCGATGCGGATCGGCCAGGTGGCGAAGCGATCGCGGAAGTTGTCGAAGTGCTGCTGCGCCAGCAGTGTCGTCGGCACCAGGACCGCCACCTGCTTGCCGTTTTCCACCGCCAGGAAGGCGGCGCGCATCGCCACTTCGGTTTTGCCGAAGCCGACGTCGCCGCACACCAGGCGGTCCATCGCCAGCGGCTGACACATGTCGCTCAGCACCGCGTTGATCGCCTGTTCCTGATCCGGCGTGGTTTCGAACGGGAAGCTCTGGCAGAACAGCTGGTACTGCTCGCGGTTGTGTTTGAAGGCGAAACCGGCCTTGGCGGCGCGCTGGGCGTAGATATCCAGCAGCTCGGCCGCTACGTCGCGCACCCGCTCGGCCGCTTTCTGCCGCGCGCGCGTCCAGGCGTCGCCACCCAGTTTGTGCAGCGGAGCGTTTTCGTCCGCGCCGCCGGCGTAGCGGCTGATCAGATGCAGCGAGGACACCGGCACGTACAGCTTGTCCTCACCGGCGTAGGAGAGGATCAGGTATTCGGCCTTGATGCCGCCGGCTTCCAGCGTGGTCAGGCCGACGTAGCGACCAACGCCGTGCTCCAGGTGCACCACCGGCTGGCCGGGATGCAGCTCCGCCAGGTTGCGGATCAGGGTATCGGTGTTGATGGTGCGCCGGTTGTCCTGCCGGCGGCGGCTGACGCGCTCGCCGAGCAGATCGCTTTCGCAGATCAGCGCCCGCTGGCGCAGGCCGTCGAGGAAGCCGTGTTCGGCGGCGCCGACCATCATGTAACGGCCTGTCGTCTCCGCCTGATCGAGACGCTGAATCAGCGCCGGCGCCAGCTTGATGCGGCCGAGCAGATCCTGCAGCGTTTCACGCCGCCCCTCGCTCTCGACGGAGAAAATCACGCTACCGTCGAAGCCTTCGATAAAGCGCCGCAAATTATCCAGCGGGGATTTATGCTGCGCCTGCACCGCCAGATCGGGCAGGGCATGGTAATCCAGATTGGTATTGCCGGCCTTGGCCGGCAGCTCATCGGTTTTCAGCGCGATGCGCGGCCAGGCCTTCAGCTCGCCGAACAGCGCATCAACGCGCAGCCACAGCGTATCCGGCGCCAGCAGCGGACGCATCGGATCGACGCGGCGGCTTTCGTAACGCTGGTTGACGTCCTGCCAGAAGCGCTCGGCGGCGCCCTCCAGATCGCCGGTATTGACGATCAGCGTATTGGCCGGCAGGTAGCTGAACAGCGACGGCAGCGGCTGGCTGAAGAACAGCGGCTGCCAGTATTCGATACCGGCGGGCCAGGCGCTTTTGCTGACCTGCTGATAGATGTGCTCGGCGTCGCGACGCACCTCAAACTGCTCGCGCCACTGGCTGCGGAACAGCTCGATGGCGTTCTTGTCGGTGGGGAACTCGTGGGCCGGCAACAGATTGATGGCCTCGACTTCGCTCAGCGTGCGCTGGGTATCGACGTCGAAGATGCGCAGACTGTCGATTTCGTCATCGAAAAAGTCGATGCGGTAAGGCTCATCGCTGCCCATCGGGTAAAGATCGAGCAGCGCGCCGCGGGTGGCGAATTCGCCATGCTCCATCACCTGATCGACGCTGCGGTAACCGGCCTGTTCCAACTGCGCGCGCAGCTTGTCGCGCGACAGGCGCTGGCCTTTCTTCATCACCAGCGCGTGGCCGTGCAGGAATTCGTGCGGGCAGACGCGCTGCATCAGGGTGTTGACCGGCAGAATGATCACGCCGCGCGCCATGGTCGGCAGGTGATACAGGCTCGACAAACGATCCGAGATGATTTCCTGATGCGGCGAGAAGCTGTCGTACGGCAGGGTTTCCCAGTCGGACAGCGTGGTCACCATCTGATCGGTGAACTGCTGGATCTCGTCGCGCAGCCGCAGGGCGTTTTGCATGTCCGGCGCGATCAGCATCACCGGGCCAGGGTGGCGTTCGACGATCTCGGCGCACTCCACGGCACAGGCCGCGCCGGTCAGTTGCCCCAGTTGGCGCAGATCGCCCGCGCGATCGGGCAGAGAATAACGGGGGGATGAAGAACGGTTACGGCTATCGGAAGTGCTCATTCAGGTATCTTTAATCAATGTGTTGGATGGCGTCCCGGCACGGATAACCCAGCGCCTTTATGCTGTTTATAGTAGCCCAGCGGCCGGCAAACTGACACAGCAAAAAGCGCTGCTCATCAATTTTCTGCCGGTTATTTAACCGGTTAGTGCCGTCTGTTTTTTGCGGTTGAGGATAAATAACGCGCGAAGCTGCCGCCGTCTCCCTCTTCGCCGCCACGCAATAAAAGGCCGTCGGGTGTTCCCTAAACGAGGGAGAGCCTTTATTATCCATGATCACTTTGCTTAAGCCACGGCTATCAAACGGATTTCATGTATCAACCTGTCGCGTTATTCATTGGCCTGCGCTACATGCGCGGGCGAGCCTCAGACCGCTTCGGGCGGTTTGTGTCCTGGCTTTCCACCATCGGCATTACGCTGGGGGTGATGGCGTTGGTCACCGTGCTGTCGGTGATGAACGGATTCGAAAAGGATCTGGAAAACAACATTCTCGGCCTGATGCCGCAGGCGTTGGTCACCAGTCCGCAAGGATCGATCAACCCGCAGCAGCTGCCAGCCTCCGAGGTGCAGAAGCTGCAGGGCGTCACGCGCGTCGCGCCGCTGACCACCGGTGACGTGGTGCTGCAAAGCGCCCGCAGCGTGGCGGTCGGGGTGATGCTCGGCGTCAATCCCGACGAGGCCGATCCGCTGACCCCGTATCTGGTCAACGTCAAGCAGCAGCAACTGCAGCCGGGCCAATACAACATCATCATCGGCGAACAGCTGGCGGGGCAACTGGGCGTCAAGCGCGGCGATTCGCTGCGCGTGATGGTGCCGAGCGCCAGCCAGTTCACGCCGATGGGCCGCATTCCCAGCCAGCGCCTGTTCACTCTCATCGGCACCTTCCACGCCAACAGCGAGGTGGACGGCTATCAGCTGCTGGTCAACCAACAGGACGCTTCGCGCCTGATGCGCTACCCGGCCGGCAACATCACCGGCTGGCGTCTGTTCCTGCAACAGCCGCTGGCGGTCGATACCCTCAGCCAGCAGGCGCTGCCGGCGGGCACTGTCTGGAAAGACTGGCGCGATCGCAAGGGCGAGCTGTTCCAGGCGGTGCGTATGGAGAAGAACATGATGGGGCTGCTGCTCAGTCTGATCGTGGCGGTGGCGGCGTTTAACATCATTACGTCGCTCGGCCTGCTGGTGATGGAGAAGCAGGGCGAGGTCGCCATTCTGCAGACCCAGGGGCTGACCCGCCGCGAGATTATGTCGGTGTTCATGGTGCAAGGCGCCAGCGCCGGCATTATCGGTTCGCTGCTCGGCACGCTGCTCGGCGTGCTGCTGGCCACCAACCTGAATAACCTGATGCCGATCCTCGGCGCCTTGATCGACGGCGCTTCGCTGCCGGTGGCGGTCGATCCGCTGCAGGTGACGATCATCGCCGTGGTGGCGATGGCGGTTTCCCTGTTGTCCACGCTTTATCCTTCATGGCGCGCTGCCGCCGTACAACCCGCTGAGGCTTTACGTTATGAGTAACCATCTTTTGCTGCAGTGTGACAACCTGTGCAAGACCTACCAGGAAGGCAATCTGCACACCGACGTGCTGCGCAATGTCAGCTTTGCCATGCAGCAGGGCGAGATGATGGCGATCGTCGGCAGCTCGGGTTCCGGCAAGAGCACCCTGTTGCACCTGCTGGGCGGGTTGGACTCGCCGACCTCCGGCGAGGTGATCTTCAAGGGCGAATCGCTGAACGCCATGTCTTCGGCGGCCAAGGCCGAGCTGCGCAACCGCCAGCTGGGCTTCATCTATCAGTTCCACCATCTGTTGCCGGACTTCACCGCGTTGGAAAACGCCGCCATGCCGCTGCTGATCGGCGGCGCCAAACCGGCGCAGGCGCAGGAGAAAGCGCGGGAGATGCTGGCGGCGGTCGGGCTGGAAAAGCGCAGCAAACACCGCCCGTCCGAGCTTTCCGGCGGCGAGCGTCAGCGCGTGGCGATCGCGCGCGCGCTGGTCAATAACCCGGCACTGGTGCTGGCGGACGAACCGACCGGCAACCTCGACAAGCGCACCGCGGACAGCATCTTCGATCTGCTCGGCGAGCTGAACGTGCGCCAGGGCACCGCTTTCCTGGTGGTAACGCACGATCTGCAGCTGGCCAAGCGCCTGAGCCGCCAGCTGGAAATGGCCGACGGCCACCTGCAGGCGCAGCTGACCCTGATGGGGGCCGAGTAATGGCGGGAGCCTCACTGTCCTTCCTGACGGCCCTGCGTTTTAGCCGCGGCCGTAAACGCGGCGGCATGGTGTCGCTGATCTCGGTCATCTCCACCATCGGCATCGCGCTGGGGGTGGCGGTGCTGATCGTCGGCCTGAGCGCGATGAACGGCTTTGAGCGCGAGCTCAAGAACCGCATTCTGGCGGTGGTGCCGCACGGCGAGCTCGAACCGGTCAATCAGCCGTTCAGCGGCTGGCCGTCGATTCTGCAGCGGGTGGAAAAGGTGCCGGGCATCTTGGCCGCCGCGCCGTACATTAACTTTACCGGCCTGATGGAAAACGGCGCGCAGCTGCGCGCGGTGGAAGTCAAAGGCGTGGATCCGCAGCAGGAGAGCCGACTGAGCGCGCTGCCGCAGTATGTGCAGGGCGACGCCTGGGCCAACTTCAAGCCCGGCGAGCAGCAGGTGATCCTCGGCAAGGGCGTGGCCGACGCGCTGGGCGTCAAGCAGGGCGCCTATGTCACGGTGATGATCCCCAACAGCGACCCGGAAATGAAGCTGCTGCAGCCGAAGCGCATTCGCCTGCACGTGACCGGCATTTTGCAGCTCAGCGGCCAGCTCGATCACAGCCTGGCGCTGGTGCCGCTGGCCGATGCGCAGCAGTATCTCGACATGGGTGACAGCGTCACGGGCATCGCGCTCAAGATGAACGACGTGTTCGCCGCCAACAAGCTGGTGCGCGACGCCGGCGAAGTGACCAACGCTTACATCTACATCAAGAGCTGGATCGGCAAGTACGGCTACATGTACCGCGACATCCAGATGATCCGCGCCATCATGTACCTGGCGATGGTGCTGGTGATCGGCGTGGCCTGCTTCAACATCGTCTCCACGTTGGTGATGGCGGTGAAAGACAAAAGCGCCGACATCGCGGTGCTGCGCACCCTGGGCGCCAAAGACGGCTTTATCCGCGCCATCTTCATCTGGTACGGGCTGCTGGCCGGGCTGCTGGGCAGCCTGAGCGGCGTGGTGATCGGGGTGATCGCCTCGCTGCAGCTGACCAACATCATCCGGGGCGTCGAGAAACTGGTCGGTCACTCCTTCCTGTCGGGCGATATTTACTTCATCGACTTCCTGCCTTCCGAGCTGCACTGGCTGGATGTGCTGATCGTGCTGGCGACCGCCATCGTGCTGAGCCTGTTGGCCAGTTGGTATCCGGCGAGGCGCGCCAGCCGCATCGATCCGGCGCGGGTGCTGAGCGGACAATAAAACCGACGGGGAGGCAGCGATGCCGCCCCGTTTTTTTAGCCTGGGGATGGGTTATGTACTACGGTTTCGATATGGGCGGCACCAAGATTGAGCTGGGGGTGTTCGACGACAATCTGCAGCGCATTTGGCAAAAGCGGGTGCCGACGCCGCGTGAAGATTACCGGCAACTGCTGGCCACGTTGTGCGATCTGACCCTTGAGGCGGATGCGTTTTGCGGCCGGCGCGGCAGCGTCGGCATCGGTATTCCGGGCCTGCCCAACGACGATGACGGCACGTTGTTTACCGCCAACGTGCCGGCGGCGATGGGGCGGCCCCTGCCGCGCGATCTGGCGGCGCTGATCGGGCGCGAGGTGCGCGTCGATAACGACGCCAACTGCTTTGCGCTGTCGGAAGCCTGGGACGACGAGTTCCGCCGCTACCCGACGGTGCTGGGTATCATTCTCGGCACCGGCGTGGGCGGCGGCCTGATCGTCGGCGGCAAGACGGTGCCCGGGCGCAACTATATCGCCGGCGAGTTCGGCCATTTGCGCCTGCCGGTGGACGCGCTCGAGGTGCTGGGGCGTGATGTGCCTCGCGTTGCCTGCGGGTGCGGCCATCAGGGTTGCATTGAAAATTACATATCGGGCCGCGGTTTCGAATGGATGTACGCCCATTTCTATGACCGGCGCTTGCCTGCCACCGAGATCATTGCGCATTATCAGGCGGGCGAGCCGCAGGCGGTGGCTCACGTCGACCGCTTTATGGACGTGCTGGCGATCTGCCTGGGCAACCTGCTGACGGTGCTGGATCCGCACCTGGTGGTGATCGGCGGCGGGCTGTCGAACTTCGACGCCATTTACCAGGCGTTGCCGCAGCGGCTGCCGGCGCACCTGCTGCGGGTGGCCCGGCTGCCGCGCATCGAGAAGGCGCGCTATGGCGACGCCGGCGGCGTGCGCGGCGCGGCGTTCCTCAATTTGGCTCGCCCAACGTAATGGGCGTTGAGGCAAGGCGTGAATGTATGCAGCCAACAACGCCGCAATGTCCAGTAAGAAGGGTAAACAGGGAAAAGTAAGGAGAGAGTTAATGCACACTCGCCATCGGCTGTGTCAGTTTCGCAAGAGTAAGCATGTGCTGCATCAGCGCTTTCGTTCACGCATTTTTCACCGTGATACCATGGCGGCGGCCGAGCTGAAAAAGCCGTTTGTGGTGGTGTTGACCGGGGCCGGCATTTCGGCCGAGTCGGGCATTCGCACCTTCCGCGCCGCGGATGGGCTGTGGGAAGAGCATCGGGTGGAGGACGTCGCCACGCCGGAAGGTTTCCAGCGCGATCCGGCGCTGGTGCAGGCGTTTTACAACGAACGCCGGCGTCAGCTGCAGACGGAGGAGATCGTCCCGAACGCCGCGCACCGCGCGCTGGCGGATCTGGAAGAGTGGCTGGGGGACAACTTCCTGCTGGTCACGCAAAACATTGATAACCTGCATGAGCGCGCCGGCAGCAAGCGGGTGCTGCACATGCACGGCGAACTGCTGAAGGTGCGTTGCACCCAGTCGGGGCAGGTGTTCGAATGGCCCGGCGATCTCAGCGTTGACGATCGTTGCCATTGCTGCCAGTTCCCGGCGCCGCTGCGGCCGCACGTGGTGTGGTTCGGTGAGATGCCGCTGGGCATGGACGACATCTACCAGGCGCTGAGCAAGGCCGATTTCTTCGTCGCCATCGGCACCTCCGGCCATGTCTACCCGGCGGCCGGCTTCGTGCATGAGGCGCGGCTGGGCGGCGCTTACGCCATGGAGCTGAACCTGGAACCGAGCCAGGTAGAGAGCCAGTTCGATGAGAAACACTACGGTCTGGCCAGCGAAGTGGTGCCGCGTTTTGTGCACAAGTTCCTGGTGGGCAAGGTGGCACGGGCCGACCGGCCCTGAGAAAGGCATCAGGGCGCACTGCGCGCCCTGATGGGATGGCGGGGCGTATTAGCGCCCGGCTTTCAGCTTTTGGAAGTAGCTTTCGTACAGCGTGCTGGCGTCGCCGACGTCGTTTTGCCACTCGCCGTGCTCAATCACCGTCTTATCCGGGTAGAGTGACTTGTCGTTGGCGATCTCCGGCGACAGCAGCTTCTTCGCCGCCAGGTTCGGCGTCGGGTAACCGATGGTTTCCGCCACCTGCACCGCGATTTCCGGCCGCAGCAGGAAGTCGATCAGCTTCAGCGCCCCTTCGACGTTGCGCGCGTTGGCCGGAATGGCCAGGCTGTCCATCCAGAAGATCCCGCCCTCCTTCGGCCAGACGATCTCCAGCGGCGTGCCGGCCTGGCGCGCCACAAAGGCCGAACCGTTCCACACCATGCCGACGTTGACTTCCCCTTCCATAAACGGGTTGCCCGGGTTGTCGGAGTTGAAGGCCAGCACGTTCGGCATCAATTTCTGCAGTTCGTGGTAGGCGGCTTCGATCTCTTTCGGGTCAGTGGTGTTGCCGGAATAACCCAGCTTGAGCAGCGCCATCTGGAACACTTCGCGCGCGTCGTCGGTCAGCAGCAGGCGGCCCTTGTACTGCGGTTGCCACAGATCGGCCCAGGCGGTGACGGTGGACGGATCCTGCGCGTCGCTGTTGACGCCGATGGCGGTAGCGCCCCAGATGTAAGGAATGGAGTAGTCGTTGTTGGGATCGAACGGCTTGTTCAGCAGGGTGGGATCGAGATCCTTGAAGTGGCTGAGCTTGCTCTTGTCGATTTTTTGCAGCATGCCTTCCTTGCTCATCTTGGCGATGAAGTAGGTGGAAGGCACCACCAGATCGTACGCGCCGTCCTTGTAGGTCTTCAGCTTGGCGTACATGCTTTCGTTGGATTCATAGGTGGAATAGATCACCTTGATGCCGGTTTCTTTGGTGAACTGCTCCAGCAGCCCCGGCGGGACGTATTCAGTCCAGTTATAGAAATACAGCGTTTTGCCGTCAGAGGCGTTTGCAGAGCAGAAACTCAGCGCCATCATCCCGGCTGCGAGCAGATGTGACCACTTTTTCATGCAGCGTATCCTTCAGCAGTAGTGAGCCGAACCCGTATGGGCTGCCGTTGTCGGCCGCGCCATACCCCAGAAAGGGGCCATTATAGGGGCCGGGACGGGGTGGGTAAAGGCGGTTATCCCGCTGGCAAATCAAGGGGTTCGGCGGCTTAAAGCGCATCACAATTTGTGTGTCTCGCGCTGGACAGGCGGTGAAGCGCGTGCGAAACAATAATTTTGGCGAATAAACGAGGGCGGCAATGAATTTCAAACAGGTCTTCAGCCAGGCGGAGCTTAGCAAGACGGATCTGACGATTTTGCACTGCATTCTCGACAACCCGGACGCCTGCATCGACGACGGCATCCGCGCGGTGTCCGCGCGCTGCTACAGTTCCCCCTCGACGCTGGTGCGGCTGGCTAAAAAGCTGGGCTTTCGCGGCTATCTCGAACTGGTCTATTTCATCAAATTCAACCTGACGATGGCGCCGGCCTACCAGGCGGAACGCCCTACGTCGGCGGCACCGCCGGCCCAGCAGGCGCAGTTTCTCGATCTGCTCGACAGCGGCAAGATCCTGATCCACGGCAGCGGTTTTTCGCAGCTGGTGGCGCAGTATATGTACAACAAGTTTATGACGCTGGGCGTAGACAGTTACCTGTCGCTGTGGCCGGATTTCGATATTCTTGACCGTGAGACGCGCTTTCGCTTCGACATGGTGATCGTGATTTCAAAGTCGGGCAACAGCGGCTCGGCGCTGAGCTGGGGCGAGGCTGTGAAGCGTAACCGCATTCTGCTGGCGGCCTTCTGCGGCGACGGCGACAGCCCGCTGGCGCAGCAGGCCGACATGACCTTTCTGTTTGAGGACCGGCAAAAATACGATCACGATATCTACTATCCCAACCCGTTTTTCGGTCACTGTCTGTTGGGATTCGAGAATGTGATCACCGCCTGGTTTGAACGACGCGGCCGCTGACGGCCGCGCCGCGCCATTTAGCGCCAGTGCCCGGCATACTGACGGTGAGCCTGCAGGTACTCCTCCACCAGCGTTTTCGCCAGCGAGTAGGAGTTGACCAGCGGGTGCACCATCAGCGCCTTGATGGCCAGCTGGCGATTGCCGGTCAGGATCGCCGTCACCGCCAGCCGTTCGTACTCTTTCACCTGCGAAATCAGGTTTTTCTGGGTGTCGGGAATATCGCGCATTTTGACCGGCTGAATGCCGGCGCTGCTCAATTCGCAGCTGATTTCGATCACGTCTTCCGGGTGCAGAAAATCGAGCGTGTCGCGGTTTTGCATCGATACCACCACGCGTTTTTGCCGGCCGCTGTTGACCGCCTCCAGAATGTCGATCGCCACCCCGGCATAGCCGCCGCTGTCCGGCTGTTCGATAAACTGTTGCAGCGTCAGCATCTCACGCGTTTTCACCTTGCCCTGGTTGGACTCGCGCTGCATGTAGGAGTTTTCGCGCTGCAGGTAATGGCAGAAATAGACAGAGAAGGCGTGTTCCAACTGACGGGGGATGTCCAGCTCGCCTAACTCTGACAGCATTTGGCGGTTGATCGCCGCGATTTGTTCGCCGCGGGTCTCGCCGCCCGCGACGATGGCGGCGATCGCCTGCTCACGGTAGTAGTAATAGTAGAGATACTCGTTGAGCATCAAATTGTCCGACAGCGCCACCAGCTCCGGCGAGAAGTACTTCATGCAGGTGTCGCGATACAGGCGCGGATCCGCCAGCAACCGATCCGTGACCGGTTCGCCGTTGACGCGCGCATTGCGGAACCAGGAAAGATGGTTGAGGCCGAAACAGTCGACGCTCAGTTGGTCTTCGCGGCAGTCCAGCAGCTCGGCCAGTTCGCGGATAAACTCGCTGGGGGCGTCGCAGATGCCGTAGACCCGGCGCTGGAAGCCGGATTTGATGATCGCCTCGGTCACCATGCCGGAAGGATTGGTGAAGTTGAACAGAACCGCGTCCGGCGAGGAAAGCTGCTCGATCAGGCGGCAATAGTCGAGGATCGCCGGAATCGAACGCATCGCCATGGCGAAGCCGCCGGCGCCGGTGGTTTCTTGCCCGAGCAACTGGTGATTGAGCGCGATGCGCTCGTCATGGATGCGGCCTTCCTCGCCGCCGATGCGCAGGGTGGTGATAATGTAATCGGCGCCTTGCAGCGCCTGGTGCGGATCGCTGCTGAGACTGAAAGCAATGTCGCCGCGAATGCGCTGGAATACGCCCTGCGCGAGGGCGCCGTAGATCGCCAGATGGCGCTCATCGGTATCCATAAACACCACTTCGGTAATGCCGATGCGATGGGCGTTATAGGCGATGGACTTGGCGAGGAACGGGGAACGCACGCCGCCGCCGCCGAGAACGGTTAATTTCATTCGATATCTCCCATTAATAAAGCGTTAGAGTGCCGCTAAATATTTCTCTACCTGATTTTTGACCTTGCCGACCGTGACGCCGTAAATCACCTGTACTTCACGGCGATTCTTTACCACGCCTTTGGCGCCGGTGCTTTTCAACGCGGCCTCATCCACCCGCGCCATATCCTTTAATTCCACCCGCAGCCGGGTAAAGCAGTTATCGACGGAAATAATGTTTTCCTTGCCGCCCAGCGCGCGAATAATGATGCCGCTCGGCTCGTCCGGGGTATTTTTGCGGTTCCGGTAATCCTGTTTGGAATAGAGTTTGACGTCCTGATCATCTTCACGGCCCGGCGTCTTCAGATTGAGCTTCAGCACCAGCGTTTTGAACACCAGGTAATACACCGCAAACTGCACCAGGCCGATGACCACATACAGCGGCCAGCGGGTGAGGGAAACCGGCAGCGGCAGGTTGTAGGCCAGGAACTCGACCAGCCCGCTGGCCCCCCAGGGGCGCACCTGCAACAGGTTGCAGGCCACCTGCGACAACGCGGTCAACACGGCGTGGATCACCCACAGCAGCGGAGAGATAAACAGGAAGGTGAACTCTATCGGCTCGGTGATGCCGACCAGGATTGAGGTGGTGATGGCGGGGATTAGAATCGCCTTGGCCAGCATTTTCTTTTCCGGCTTGGCGGTGTGATAGAAAGCCAATGCCGCGCCCGACAGGCCGAAGATGGTCACCATCCCTTGCTGCGAGAAGCGCAGCGCCTCGTTCATCAGCGGCGAGATGCTCGGGTCGCGCATGTAGGCCAGGAAAATCGCCTGCGAACCGGAGACGGTCTGGCCGTCCTGCACGATCGAACCGCCGATGCTGGTGAGCTGGAACGGCGACCAGATAAAGTGGTGCAGCCCGGTGGGGATCAGGAATTTCTCAAAGAAGCCGTAGACGAATACCCCGAGCGAGCCGGCGCTTTTCATAAAGCCGGTCAGCGCGATCAGGCCCTGTGAAATCGCCGGCCATAGGTAGCTGAAGGCGACGGCGTACAGCATGATGATCGGCGTCATGGCAATCAGCACCAGCTTGGCGCCGCCGTAGACCGAGAACACGCCGTTGAGTTCGACGTTGCACAGGCGGTTATGCACCCAGGCGATGGTGACGCCGAGGATAAGACCGAGGAAAATGCCCATATCCACCACGGTAAAACCCAGCAACTCCGTCTGCCCGGTGCCATAATACTCACCGTTGATCTTGGCCGCGACGTGGCCGCTGAATTGCAGATAAGAAGAATTGGCGCCGAGGAACATGATAAAGCACATCACCGCGACCAGCGCCGCTTCGCTTTTCTTGTCTTTGGCCAGGCCGTAGGTAATACCGATACAGAAAATCAGCCCGAGATTGCCGAATAACGGCCAAAAGGTATCACCGATCATTTTACCGATAGAGAAGATGGCGGAATGTTCATTGATTAATGTGGCATTGGTAAGAATAGAACTGAGCGCCAGAATCAGACCGATTACCGGCAGGAAAAATATCGGCCCCATCATGGCTTTGGAGAAAAGCTGCAGCTTATTTAAGATATTATCGATAATACCTTTCATGGCAGTTCCTTTTTATATTTTAATGGATGACGACGTTGCTGAATAAACTCCCTGGAAGCGAGAAAAAATAAGGCACCTTGCCTGGATTCAGTTATAGGGGGAAGTTTTCGCCGCTGCAATCGGCGAGGCGGAAATAGGCACCGATGGTCAGAGAGTGACAACCGGTGCCGGTTGTGAAGGGGATCACAACCGGGCGCTGCGGCGCCCGGCGGGAAGGATTATTCTGCCTTGGGCGCGCGATCGCGCATCACCCACTGGCTGGCGATCACCAGCACCAGCGACAGCAGCAGCAAAATGGTGGCCAGCGCATTGACCTCCGGCGAGACGCCGACTTTCACCATCGAGTAGATCTTCAGCGGCAAAATCTCGTAGCTCGGCCCGGTGACGAAGGAGGAGACGACCACGTCGTCCATCGACAGGGTGAAGCTCAGCAGCCAACCGGCCGCCACCGCCGGCATCGCCAGCGGCAGGATGATTTTGCGCAGGATGGTGAACTCGCTTGCGCCGAGATCGCGCGCGGCTTCCAGCATCTTCACGTCGAAGCCTTTCAGGCGCGCGTAGACGGTCACCACCACGAACGGCAGGCAGAAGGTGATGTGCGAGAACAGCAGCGACCAGAAGCCGAGCGAAATGCCCAGCAGCATGAACAGCACCAGCAGCGAGATAGCCATCACGATGTCCGGCGACATCATCACCACAAACAGCATGCCGCCGACAAACGGCTTGCCGCGGAAGCGGTAGCGGTACAGCGCCACCGCGGTCAGCGAACCGATCAGCGTGGCGAAGGTGGCGGAGAGCACCGCCATGGTCAGCGAGTGCCCCGCGGCCTGCAGCAGGCTGTCGTTATTCAGCAGCGTGCTGTACCACTTGGTGGTAAACCCTTGCCAGTTGATACCGAAGCGTGAGGCGTTGAAGGAGTTGACGATCAGGATGACGATCGGGATATACAGATAGGCGTATACCAGCGTCATAAAGCCGCCGCGCAGCAGACGTCCGATCATGCCAGATCCTCCTTCTTGTTCAGCAGGCGTGCGGCCCGGTAATAGACCAGCAGCAACAGCCCCATCACCAGCGTCAGGCAGATGCTGGTGGCCGCGCCGAACGGCCAGTCGCGGATATTGAGGAACTGGCTTTTAATCACGTTGCCGATCAGCAGGTTTTTGGCGCCGCCCATCAGATCGGCGACGAAGAACAGCCCCATCGCCGGCAGCACCACCAGCAGGCAGCCGGCGATAATGCCCGGCATGGTCAGCGGCACGATGATGCGGATAAAGGTCTGCAGCTTGCTGGCGCCGAGATCGCGCGCCGCCTCCAGGCAGGATTTATCGAGCTTTTCGATGCTGGAGTAGAGCGGCATCACCATAAACGGCAGCAGGATATACACCAGGCCGAGGACGACCGCTTCCGAGGTGTACATGATGCGCAGCGGCTTGTCGATGACGCCGATCCACAGCAGCGCGTCGTTGAGATAGCCGCGGGTGCTGAGAAACAGCTTCAGGCCGTAGATGCGGATCAGCGAGTTGGTCCAGAAGGGCACGATCAGCAGAAACAGCAGCAGCGGCCGCACCTTCTGCGGCAAGCGCGCCAGGATAAAGGCGAACGGATAGCCGATCGCCAGGCAGCACAGGGTGGCGATCAGCGCCATGTTCAGCGAGTGCAGCAGCACCTGGGCATACAGCGGATCGAACAAACGCCGGTAGTTATCCAGCGTGAACACCATCTGCACCAGGTTGGCGTCGTCGCGGGTCAGGAAGCTGGCGCCGATGATCATCAGGTTCGGCATGAACACGAACAGCAGCAGCCAGGCGACGACGCCGACGATCACCACATTCTGAAAGACTTTACGCGATTTCTTCATCGGCCAGCACCACCTCCCAGCTTTCGACCCAGGTCACCGCCATCTTCTGATTGAGCGAGTGATCGACGTCCGGATCGTCTTCGTTGAAGAACTCGCTGACCATCACCGTTTTGCCATTCTCCAACTCGACCACCGACTCCAGCGTCATGCCTTTGTAGTTGCGCTCGCGCACGTACCCAATCAACCCGTCGTGCTGCGCGCTGTCGTTCACTTCTTCCACCCGCAGATCTTCCGGGCGCAGCAGCACCTTCAGCTTTTGGCCCGGCTCCACCGGCAGATCGGCGTAGATGTCGCACTCGCGGCCCTCGACGTTGGCGCGCACCCGCTGCGGATCGAGGCGTTGCAAAACCACCGCGTCGAAGATGTTGATCTCGCCGATGAAGCTGGCGACGAACAGGTTCTTCGGCTCTTCGTAGATCTCACGCGGCGTGCCGTCCTGCTCGATGCGGCCTTCGCGCATCACCACGATGCGATCCGACATGGTCAGCGCTTCTTCCTGATCGTGGGTGACGAACACGAAGGTGATGCCCAGTTTGCGCTGCAGCGCTTTCAGTTCGTTCTGCATCTGCTTGCGCAGCTTGTAGTCCAGCGCCGACAGCGATTCGTCCAGCAGCAGCACCTTCGGTTTGTTGACCACCGCGCGGGCGATGGCCACGCGCTGCTGTTGGCCGCCGGAGAGCTGCCCCGGCCGCCGCTTGGCGAACGCATCCAGCTGCACCATGCGCAGCGCCTCTTCCACGCGCGGCGTCAGTTCCGCCGCCGGCACCTTTTGCATGCGCAGGCCGAAGGCAACGTTGTCGAACACCGACATGTGCGGAAACAGGGCGTAGCTTTGAAACACGGTGTTGACGTGGCGATGTTCGGCCGGAATGGCGGTGATGTCCTGGCCGTCGAGCACGATGCGGCCCAAATCGGCGTCTTCCAGACCGGCGATCAGGCGCAGCACCGTGGTTTTGCCACAGCCGGAGGGGCCGAGAATGGTGAGGAATTCGCCGTGGTTAATCGTCAGATCCAGATCGGCAATGATGGTTTTGCCATCGAACGCTTTGCTCAGGGCATGCAGTTCAACAAGGGGAGTCGGAGAGGATGTCTCAGTCATTTATCGTATTACTCTATCCCGTGGGCTAATGCAGATAGAACCGCAACTGGAAAAGACTGCCGGAGCTTGCGGGAATGCCCGCGATTCAAAAGAAGCTCAAACCAGTTACGCCAATGGAAATTTTTCGAGCGCGCATGATAGACGCTGAATGCCGGAATTGAAAGCCGATCCGGCCCAGATGCCGCGTTTTTCATCATGATAGCGACAAATGACCCTGTGATGACAGCATTATTCCCCTCAGAAATCATCACAAAGATTAATGATATTGGCGAATTCTGGTTAAAAATGACCTGACGCAATATTTGATCCTGATCGGTTCCGCATAATGAAACGCGATATTCTGAGGGGCCGCTACCATGGACAAATTACTTGACCGCTTTTTCAACTACGTCTCTTTCGACACCCAGTCCAAAGCGAACGTAAAGCATGTGCCGAGCACCGACGGGCAGTTGAAGCTGGCGCGTGCGTTGCAGCAGGAAATGATCGCGCTCGGCTTCGAGCGGGTGTCGCTCAGCGAACACGGCTGCGTGATGGGTACCTGGCCGGGTAACGTCGCCTGGCCGGTGCCTGCGGTCGGTTTCATCGCCCATCTGGATACTTCGCCGGATTTCAGCGGCAAACATGTCAATCCGCAGATCGTCGAGAACTATCGCGGCGGCGACATTGCGCTCGGCATCGGCGATGAAGTGCTGTCGCCGGTGATGTTCCCGATCTTGCACCAGATGCTGGGGCAGACGCTGATCACCACCGACGGCAAGACGCTGCTGGGCGCCGACGACAAGGCGGGCATCGCCGAGATCCTCACCGCTATGGTGCGCCTGCGCGCGCGCAAAATCCCGCACGGCGACATCCGCGTGGCCTTCACCCCGGACGAGGAGGTGGGCAAGGGGGCGCAGCTGTTCGACGTGGCGGCCTTCAATGCCGAATGGGCCTACACGGTGGACGGCGGCGGCGTCGGCGAGCTGGAGTGCGAGAACTTCAACGCCGCCTCGGTGACGATCAAAATCCTCGGTAACAGCGTGCACCCCGGCAGCGCCAAGGGGGTGATGGTCAACGCGCTGTCGCTGGCCACCCGCATTCATCAGGCGCTGCCGGCGGACGAAGCGCCGGAGACCACCGAAGGCTACCAGGGCTTTTATCATCTCAGCAGCATTAAGGGCAGCGTAGAGCGCGCCGAAATGCACTACATCCTGCGCGACTTCGAGCGTGAGGGGTTTGAGGCGCGCAAACGCAAGATGGTGGACATCGCTCGCGAGGTCGGCAAAGGCTTGCCGCGCGATTGCTATATCGAAGTGAGCATCGAAGACAGCTATTACAACATGCGTGAACAGGTGGCGGAGCACCCGCACGTGATTGCGCTGGCGCAGCAGGCGATGCGCGACTGCGACATCGAACCGGTGATGAAGCCGATCCGCGGCGGCACCGACGGCGCGCAGCTGTCGTTCCGCGGTCTGCCGTGCCCGAACCTGTTCACCGGTGGCTACAACTACCACGGCAAGCACGAATTCGTGACGCTGGAGGGCATGGAGCAAGCGGTGGCGGTAATTATGCGCATCGCGGCGCTGGCCGCCGAGCGGGCGCGGTAAAACGGGACGCTTGCGATCGGCATAATCGCTTGCCGAAACAAGGCGTTGCTCATAGTGTGGAGGTACATTCCCTACGCATAAGGACCGCATGATGAGCACCGAATACCGTATCGCCAGCCCGCATTTGGCGCAGTTCGTTCAGGCGATTTGGCGCCAGGCCGGCAGCACGGCACGCGAAGCCGAGCTGGTGGCCGATCATCTGGTGCAGGCCAATCTGGCCGGACACGACTCGCACGGCGTCGGCATGATCCCCAGTTACATGGCATCGTTGGCGCAGGGGCAATTGCAGCTTAATCAACATGCCGAGGTGGTGCGCGACGCCGGCGCGGTGCTGACGCTCGACGGCGCGCGCGGCTTCGGTCAGGTGGTGGCCAGCGAAGCGATGGCGCTGGGCATTGAACGCGCCGGCAAGCTGGGCCTGGCGGCGGTGGCGCTGCACAACGCGCACCATATCGGCCGCATCGGCCATTGGGCGGAGCAGTGCGCCCGCGCCGGTTTTATCTCGATTCACTTCGTCAACGTGGTGGGCGATCCGATGGTGGCGCCGTTTGGCGGCAGCGATCGCCGCTTCGGCACCAACCCGTTCTGCGCCATTTTCCCGCGGCCGGGCCGCACGCCGCTGCTGTTGGATTTCGCCACCAGCGGCATCGCCTTCGGCAAGACTCGGGTGGCCTATAACAAAGGCTTGTCGGTGGCGGCGGGCTATCTGATCGACGAACACGGGCAACCGACTACCGAACCGAAGGTGATGCACGAAGCGCCCTTCGGGTCACTGTTGCCGTTCGGCTTGCACAAAGGCTATGCGCTGGCGGCGATGTGCGAGATCCTCGGCGGCGCGCTCTCCGGCGGCCGCACCACCCACGACGCCACGCTGAAAGCCGACAGCGACGCCATCTTCAACTGCATGACGACCCTGATCCTCGATCCTCAGGCCTTCGACGCCCCGCAAATGCAGGCCGAGGCCGAAGCGTTCATCGGCTGGGTGAAGGCGTCGCCGCCGAGCGGTGAACAGCCGATCGCGGTGCCGGGCGAATGGGAGGAGGCCAACCGCGCGGCGCGGCTGGAGCAGGGCATACCGATAGACGCTAATACCTGGCGGCAGATTTGCGCGGCGGCGGAGCAGGCGGGCATGGCGGATGAAGCGCTGGCCGGCTTTCGCGCGCAGGCGCGGCAGGCATAAAAAAGCCACCCGGCAGGGTGGCTTGTGCGCGTGACGGCAATCAGTCGTTAAAGTACCAATAGCCGCTGTTGACCAGCGCGGTCAGCAGCGCCAGGAATGACGGATCGTCCACCGCGTCGCCGAGCAGGGCGGCGTCGACGCTGAAGTGCTGGCACAGGGCGTCTGCGGCCTGCAGCTGGTCGGTGTCGATCAGTTCGCCGTTGACGAAGCAGCGATCGCCGACGCGCAGCACGCGCAACCCGCCCAGGCGCTGCAGCGCTTCACCCTGTTGCAGCAGTTCGTAGATTTCCCCGGCCTGATACGGCGGCTCCGGCGGCGCCAGATCCAGCTCGTGGCGCGATTGGGAGATAAACTCGCCGAACCAGTGCTGGAAGTGCTCCGGCTGTTGCACCAGATCCAGCATCATCTGCCGTAAGGCGTCCACTTCCTGCGGCAGGATCTCCGCCGGGTGTTCGCGCAGTTTAACGTCCGGATCGCCGTAGCGCTTGCTGCCGAGTTCGCGCGCCAGCACGTAGTCGGCGAAGCCGCTCACCAGCTCGCGGCCGTTCGGCGCGCGGAAGCCCACCGAGTAGTTGAGCGCGTTTTCCAGCGCGTAGCCTTCATGCGGGAAGCCCGGCGGAATGTAGAGAATGTCGCCCGGCTCCATCTCTTCGTCGATGATGGCGTCGAACGGTTCGACCTGCAGCAGATCCGGGTGCGGGCAGTGCTGTTTCAGCGGCGTTTTTTCCCCGACGCGCCAGCGGCGGCGGCCGGTGCCCTGAATGATGAACACGTCGTACTGATCGAGGTGCGGGCCGACGCCGCCGCCCGGCACCGAGAAGGAGATCATCAGGTCATCCATCCGCCAGTCCGGCAGTTGGCGGAACGGGCGCATCAGCGCCGCCGAAGGCTCATGCCAGTGATCCACCGCCTGCACCAGCAGCGACCAGTTGTTTTCGCTCAGGTGGTCGAAGCTCTCGAAGGGGCCGTGCGCAACCTGCCAACGGCCGTCCTGGTGGCTGACCAGACGACTGTCCACTTCGTTTTCCATCGCCAACCCGGCCAGCTCATCCGGGGAGATCGGATCGATAAAGTTTTTGAAGCCGCGCTTCAGAATCACCGGACGCTTTTGCCAATAACGTTGCAAAAAATCGTTCCAGTCCAGATCTAATTGATAATCCATGTTCTATTCCAGGATAGGGGAGTGAGCCTGAGTGCGATTATAACGGAAGTTTGGCCCCGTGGATCGGGGCCGCAGCGGCATAATTTATTCGTTGTGGTGGGTATCGTGCTGGCGGGCGAAAGTGACCTGCATGCGCGCGCCGCCGAGCGGGCTGTCGCTGATGACGATTTCGCCGTCGTATTGCTCGATGATCTCCGCCGCCACCGACAGGCCAAGGCCCTGGCCGGGGCGCAGGGTGTCCACCCGCTGGCCGCGCTGGAAGATCAGCTGGCGCTTGCTTTCCGGGATGCCCGGGCCGTCGTCGTCGATGACGAGGATGAGATTTTTCTCTGAGTGCAGCGAGGTGATCTCAACGAACTCCAGGCAGTATTTGCAGGCGTTTTCCAACACGTTGCCCATCACTTCCATAAAGTCGTTCTTCTCGCCCATAAAGGTCACTTCCGGCGAGATGTCCAGCGTGATCACCACCCCTTTGCGCTGGTAAACCTTGTTCAGCGCCACCACCAGGCTGTCGAGCAGCGCCGGCACCGAGTGGATCTCGCGCGTTAACACCGTTTGACCGGAGTTGATGCTGGCCCGGTGCAGGTAGTAACCGATCTGCTGCGAGATGCGCCCGATCTGATCCAGCATGATCGGCTCGGCTTCTTCGATGGTGGTCTGCTTGCCGCTGCGCAGCGAGCGCAGGGTGCTTTGCAGCACCGCCAGCGGCGTTTTCAGGCTGTGGGTCAGATCCGACAGGGTGGTGCGATATTTGGTGTAGCGCTGGCGCTCGTTACGCACCAGAATGTTCAGATTGCGCACCAGCCCGCGCAGCTCGCTGGGCGGGTTCTCATCCAGCTGATCGCGCTCGCCGTTCTCCAGTTCGCCCACCTGATTGACCAGCGCCTTGATCGGCCGCAGGCTCCAGTAGGCCGCCAGCCACAGCAGCGGCACCACCAGCAGCAGGTTGGCCAACAGCACGTAGCTGAACCACTCCCACACCACGTCGGATCGCTGCAGCTCCTGCGGAATGCTGTCAACCACCACGATGGTCAGCGCCGGCAGGCGAGGCGTGGCGGCATAGGTGTTGACCGCCACAGAGTGGGTCAGCGCGTTCTGATCGGTATCGTCGTAATTCTTCAGCTGATCCTGCGCTTTGGGGTTGTCCCCCAGCACTTCGCTACTGACGCGGGTGTCGGTGTCGATTTCGTAGAAGCCGGACTCCTCCAGCCATTCCTTGTTGATCAGCTTCTCGAGCTCCGGCACCTTGCGCTGGCTCCACAGCAGATTGCCTTTATCGTCGTAGATAAAGACCAGCGTCGGGAAGTTGAGATCGAGATCGGGGGGAATGGCGATGGTGAGTTTGTTGTCTTTCCACTGCGCCAGGCTGAAGAACAGGTTGCTCTCGCCGCGCAGCAGACGGAAGGCGGTTTTGTCGAAGCTGACGATATAGCCGACGACCGCCACCAAACCGTAAGAGAGCGACAGCGCCAGGATCACCCCGGCGGTCGCCATCAGGAAGCGGGCACGCAGCGAAAACGGTTTTTTATTCTTGTTGAACATCATGTTCACTTCGCGTCAAAACGATAGCCCTGGCCACGTACCGTGGTGATCACTTCATGCGGGTATTCCGCCTGCACTTTCTTGCGCAAGCGGCCCATCAGCACGTCGATGGTGTGGCTTTCACGCAGTTCGGCGTCCGGGTAGAGCTGCAGCATCAACGAATCCTTGCTCACCACCTTGCCGGCGTTGCGGATCAGGGTTTCGATGATGGTGTATTCAAAGGCGGTCAGCTTGATCTGTTGATCGTTGACGCTCAGTTCGCGGCGCGACAGATCGATCTGGAACGGCGGCAGCACGATCACCTGCGAAGCCAGGCCGCTGTTGCGGCGCATCAGCGCCTGCATGCGGGCGATCACCTCTTCCAGGTGGAACGGCTTGGTGACATAGTCGTCGGCGCCGGCTTCCAGCACCGCCACTTTGTCCTGCCAGCTTTCGCGGGCGGTCAGCACCAGGATCGGCAGCTTGGTCTGATGGGCGCGCCAGCGGCGGATCAGGCTCAGGCCGTCTTCACCCGGCAGGCCGAGATCGACGATGGCGATATCCGGCGCGTGTTCCTGCAGGAAATAATCGGCTTCCTTGGCGTCTTCGGCCGCGTCGACCTGATGGCCCATCTCGCGCATCTGAACGGAAAGGTGGTGACGCAGCAAACCATTATCTTCAACAACCAGTACTCGCATGGCGAACTCCTGTGACTATGCGGGTGAACATCCTGTCACCCACGCGATAAAAGGGAACACGCTCCGCGGCGTGTCAGGGAATAACGCGGCCACCTGAACCATTTTGACAAAAAGTGCTGAGGCTATGGTAGGTATAACCCGCCCGGCCCGCAAGAGAGCCGAAGCAATGTATTAAAATAAGCGTTATCAATTTGTTCGCCGACATTATCGACAAGCTCTGATAAACGTCGGATAAACAGCGGCGGGGCAACATTAAACACAACTTAAACGCGCCGGGCATTGCCCGCGAAAGGGAAGTGTGAGCCGGGCGCTTGATAAGCTTTAAAGGTACTAATAAGGTATTATTGAGGCAACGGCACATTTTCTCAGGAGCGACGGATGAAGCAGTTAACCCAGGCAGAACGCATAGCGGGCGCACTTTACGGACAGATGCTGGGCGACGCGCTCGGCATGCCTTCCGAGCTGTGGCCGCGCGAGCGGGTTAAGCGCCATTTCGGCTGGATAGACGGTTTTCTCGATGGGCCGGCGGAGAACTCGGCCGCCTGTTACTTCAAGGCCGGGCAATATACCGACGATACCGCGATGGCACTGGCGCTGGCCGATGCGCTGCGGGAAGCTGAAGGTGAGGTGGTGCCGGCGCTGATCGCCCGCAATGTGATCCGCTGGGTGGACAGTTTTGACGCCTTCAACAAGAACATTCTCGGCCCCAGTTCCAAACTGGCGTTGAGCGAGCAGAAAGCGGGCACGCCGATCGCCGAGTTGGAAAACAACGGCATCACCAATGGCGCAGCAATGCGCATTTCGCCTTTGGGTTGCGTGCTGCCGTCTGCGCCGCTGGAGGATTTCTGTCAGCAGGTGTGGCTGGCCTCCAGTCCGACGCACAAATCCGACATCGCCGTCGCCGGTGCCGTCGCGATCGCTTGGGCGGTTTCGCGTGCGGTGGAGGGTGCGGACTGGGCCTCGATTCGCCTGGCGCTGCCAGGCGTGGCGGAGTATGCCCAGCGCCGTCAGGTGACGACGTTCAGCCCCTCGCTGGCGGCGCGCATCGAGTTGGCGTTTCAGGTGGTGGATGAGGCCGCCGATCCCGAGCAGGCCTCTGAGCGGATATATCAACTGATTGGCGCCGGGGTGAGCACCATCGAGTCGGTGCCGGCGGCGCTGGCGATGGTGCAGCTGGCGCAAACCGATCCTACCCGTTGCGCGGTGCTGTGCGCCAATCTGGGCGGCGATACCGACACCATCGGCGCGATGGCCACCGCTGTCTGCGGCGCGCTGCACGGCGCCGACGCGATGGATCCTGCCCTGCTGGCGGAGTTGCAGCGGGTGAATCCGCTGGACGTTGAGGCGTATGCCCAGGCGTTCGCGCGTTTTCGCCGCCGCCGGCAGGGCGAGGCGTGACGGATCAGCTTTCGCTGGTAAACTCGTACATGTCGCTGCGGCAGAAGCTTTCGCTGTATTCGATCGGCTTCTTGCGGTGGTCGAACAACGTCTGGCGCACGATCAGCAGCGGCATCGGTTCGGATAGCTGCAGCGCCTGGCGGATGTCGTCGTCGGCCATCGCCGCGCTGACCTGGCTGCGCAGCGAGCCCATCTCCACATTGTTGCGCCGGAAGTAGTCGTACAGCGAGATGCCAATCTCGTCGACGTTGGCAATCGCCGCCGCCACCACGTAGGACACCGCCACCGACATCGGCCGCCGATCGATAAAGTGAATGCGCTTGAGTTGGTAGATCGGCGCTCCAACCGCCAGCCGGAGTTTTTCCGCCAGTTCGGCGCTGGCCGGCACCCGCTCGCGGCTGATCCATTGCGTATCCGGCTGACGCCCCTGTTGCGTCGCCTCGCGCGAGAACCCTTTGATGTCCGCTAATGAATAGCGCAGCTTCGGCGCGGGCCGTTGCGGCTGGATAAAGGTGCCGTAGCCGCGTGAACGGCCGATGATGCCGTCTTGCTCAAGGCAGGCCAGCGCTTTGCGCACCGTGATGCGCGAGATGCCAAGCTGTTCGGTAAACAGGCGCTCGCTGGGCAGGAAATCCCCCGCGTTCAGTAATCCTTGCTCGATAGCCTGGCGCACCGAGGCGTTAAAGCGCAGATATAACGGCATCGCGCCCGCGCTGGCCAGATCCTGCAGCAGTTTTTCCAGCAGACGCTGGTTGATCTCCTTGCTCATAGCTGACGGAAGTCCTGTAGCCGCAATGCGATGGCTTATTTAAGGGGATTTCGCCGGGCAGCGCAACTGCCGCCGCCGCTGGGAGAAATGAGGTAGAGTAGTGTGCTATCGCCCCAGGCTCGGAGAAACAGACTGCCCATGAGTGACACCCCACGACACGCGGACGACGCGGCAATCCTGGCAGCCTTCACCCAGCAGCGTCAGCAGGGGCTGACCCGACGTTCGGCGCTGCATCAGGCCCTGTTGCGGCTCATCACCGCCGGGGAACTGCCGTGGCGGGCGAAGCTGCCGCCGAGCCGCGCGTTGGCGGCCCGGTTGACGGTGGCGCGTGACACGGTGGAACAGACCTACGCACGGCTGGAGGCGGAGGGGTTTATCAGCCGAACGGTGGGGCGCGGCAGCTTTGTGCGTTATCGCTGCGATACGCTGCTCGGCCGTGAACTGCTGGCGACGCAGGCAGGCCAGGAGGCGCGGCTGGCGGAACGCGAGTTAAGCGATCGCGGCCGGGCGTTGCTGGCGGTCAGCCATACGCCGCACACCAGCCGCCAGGCTTCGCTGACGCCCTCGCTGGCGGATCTGCGGGCGTTTCCCATCGATTCATGGCTGCAGTGGGAAAAGCAGGCGCTGCGGCGCCACGGCGAGCGGCTGTTGGGGTATGCCGATCCGCAGGGCTTGCCGGAACTGCGCGCGGCGATCGCGCACTATTTGCAGCGGGAGCGGGGCGTCAAGGCGTCGGCGGAGCAGGTGATCGTGGTCACCAGCTCTCAGCAGGCGCTGGCGCTGTGCACCCAGGTGCTGTTCGATCCCGGCGATGCGGTATTCGTCGAAGAGCCGGGCTACCAGGGGGCGAAAAAGCTGGTGCAGTCGGCGGGGCTGCAGGCGCGGCCGATCGGCATCGATGAGCAGGGGATGGACGTCGGGCAACTGATGCACGCCACGGGCGGCGGGCGGGGCGTTTACATCACGCCGTCCCATCACTACCCGCTGGGGTATTCGCTGAGCCTCGAGCGGCGTCTGGCGCTGTTGCAGTGGGCCCAGCGTCGGCGGGCCTGGATCATCGAAGACGATTACGACGCCGAGTTCAACTACGATCGACAAACCAAGGCGGCGCTGCAGGGGCTGGACAGCGGCGGGCGCACGCTGTACATCGGCACCTTCAGCAAGACGCTGTTTCCGGGGCTGCGCATCGGCTTCATGATTGCGCCGCCGCAGCTGGTGCGGCCATTGGTCGCCGCCAGGCAGTTTCAGGACGGCTACACGTCGGCGCTGGCGCAGATGACGCTGTTCCACTGCCTGCATGAGGGCGGCTACGCCGAGCATCTGCGCAATATGCGCACGCTGTACAAGGCGCGGCTGGATGTGCTGTACGACGCGGTGCAACGCCATCTCGCGCCCTGGACGCACCCGGCCTTGCCGCAGGGTGGGCTGCAGCTGGTTTGCCCGTTGGCGGATGCGGCGACGGAGCGGCGGCTGGTGGCGGCGGCGGCCGAACGAGGAATACGGTTGTACGGCCTGGCGGATTTCTACACCGGCGCGCCGCAGCGCGGGGCGCTGGTGCTCGGTTTTTCGGCCTATACGCCGGACGAGATAGTGCGCTTTATCGCCACACTGGCGCAGGTGTTCAACGCGCTGCCGCGGGAAAGCGGCGGTTAAAATTGGTCTGCTCGGCGTTTTGAATTGGTCCGTATTACGCCGCCGCTGCGCGGTGTATCCTGCCGCTACTCGGTTATTTCCCTAATGGAAATAATATCTTAACCCCGTGAGGCGCTATGAACCCATCAAATCGTGAAGTGACCATCCGCAGAATCAATGGCGACGACAGAGCGCAATGGCTGGCGTTGTGGCAGGGCTATCTCGACTTTTACCGCGCCGACGTGGCGCCGCAGGTGACCGATCGCACCTTCGAACGGTTGGGGCAGGATGAACAGGTGTACGGGCTGGTGGCGGAGGATGCCGATGGCCGGCTGTTGGGGCTGATGAACCTGGTATTCCATCCGTCCACCTGGAGCGCGATGGGCTATTGTTATATCGAAGATCTCTATGTGTCGCCGCAGGCGCGCGGCCATAAAGTGTCGGAAAAACTGTTCGAACAGGCGTATCGACTGGCGGAGGCGCGCGGCAGCGATCGGGTCTATTGGATGACTCAGGAGTACAACGCGCCGGCGCGTTCGCTGTACGACAAAATCGGCAGAAGAAGCTCGTTTATCGTTTATACCCGTTAACCGCAGGAGGCGCGTATGGCAATGAATCGTTATGGTCAGCCGATTGGCGAACCGATGCCGGATTGGCAGCCGGCTCGTCGCCCGGGCGGCGCAACGCTCGGCGGGCATTTCTGCTCGCTGGCGCCGCTCGAGCCGCAGCGGGATTACGCCGCGCTGTACGACGCTTTCCAGCTGGCGCCGGACGGCCGCGACTGGACCTATCTGTCTATCGAACGGCCCGACACGCCGGCGGCGATGCTGCTGCATCTGGAGACGCTGCAGGCCAACCCGACGCTGGTCAATCTGACGGTGTTCGATGCCGCCAGCGACGCGCCGGTGGGGACGGTGGCGCTGATGCGCATCGACGAGGCCAACGGCGTGCTGGAGATCGGCCACGTCAGCTGGTCACCGTTGATGAAACAGCGCTCCAGCGCCACCGAGGCCATCGCGCTGCTGCTGCGTTACGCCTTCGACACGCTGGGCTATCGCCGCTGTGAGTGGAAGTGCGACAGCCATAACGCGCCATCGCGCCAGGCCGCTCTGCGTTTTGGCTTCCGTTACGAGGGCAACTTCCGCTTTGCGGTGATCGTTAAAGGGCGCAGCCGCGATACCGACTGGTTCGCCATCACCGCTGACCGTTGGCCTGCGGTGCGGCAGGCGTTTGAGCGTTGGCTGAGTGCGGACAACTTCGATGCGCAGGGGCGGCAGATTGCCCGGCTGCAGGTGTTGCGCGGCGAATAATAAGCAACAAGGCGGCCCGTGGGCCGCCTTGTCGTTGTGGGTCTAACGCGCTTACTTCAGCTCGTCGACCAGGGTAGTGGCGCGGCCGATGTAGTTGGCCGGGGTCATCGCCTTCAGACGGGTTTTCTCTTCTTCCGGCAGCGCCAGGCCATCGATGAACGCCTGCATGCCGGCGGCGTCCACGCGCTTGCCGCGGGTCAGTTCTTTCAGCTTCTCGTAAGGCTTCTCGATGCCGTAACGGCGCATCACGGTCTGGATCGGCTCGGCCAGCACTTCCCAGTTGTGATCCAGTTCGTCCAACAGGTGCGCCTGGTTCACTTCCAGCTTGCTGATACCCTTCAGGGTGGCCTGATAGGCGATCAGCGCATAACCCAGACCCACGCCCAGGTTACGCAGCACGGTGGAGTCGGTCAGATCGCGCTGCCAGCGGGAAACCGGCAGTTTACCCGCCAGGTGGCCCAGCACGGCGTTGGCCAGGCCCAGGTTGCCTTCGGAGTTTTCGAAGTCGATCGGGTTGACCTTGTGCGGCATGGTGGAAGAGCCGATTTCGCCGGCGATGGTCTTCTGCTTGAAGTGGTTCAGGGCGATGTAGCCCCAGATGTCGCGGTCGAAGTCGATCAGAATGGTGTTGAAACGCGCTACGCAGTCGAACAGTTCGGCGATGTAGTCATGTGGTTCGATCTGCGTGGTGTACGGGTTCCAGGTGATGCCGAGCGAGGTCACAAACGCTTCGCTGAACTGATGCCAGTCCACTTCCGGGTAAGCGACGATGTGGGCATTGTAGTTGCCGACCGCGCCGTTGATTTTACCCATGATCTCCACGCGCTCCAGCTGGCGGTACTGGCGCTCCATGCGGTAAGCCACGTTGGCGAACTCTTTGCCGACGGTCGACGGGGTTGCCGGCTGGCCGTGGGTGCGCGACAGCAGCGGGATATCGCGGTATTCCTGCGCCAGCCCTTTCAGCGCGTCGATGATCTTGCGCCAGTAAGGCAACACCACGTCCTGACGGGCGCTTTGCAGCATCAGCGCATGCGACAGGTTGTTGATGTCTTCGGAGGTGCAGGCGAAGTGGATGAACTCGGACACCGCGTGCAGCGCAGGCACCGCCGCCACTTTTTCCTTCAGGAAATACTCGACCGCTTTCACGTCGTGGTTGGTGGTGCGTTCGATGGTTTTGATGCGCTGTGCGTCTTCTTCATTGAATTCCGCGACGATTTTGTCGAGGAAAGCGTTTGCGTCGGCGTCAAAAGCGGGAACTTCCTTGATTTCTGCGCAGGCGGCCAGTTTTTGCAGCCAACGTACTTCAACCTGTACGCGGAATTTCAGCAGACCGTATTCGCTGAAAATGGGGCGCAGTGCGCTGACTTTATCACCGTAGCGTCCATCAACGGGGGAAACGGCGGTCAGTGAGGATAATTCCATCGGTAGCAACTCCTGGGATCGATTAACAATGAGCAACGATATTTTGCGCCTGCTTGAACAGACGATTACGGGAAAACATTAACTGCAGGCGGCTGCCGCCGACCTGTTGCCACAGCACGGCGGCGCGAATGCCGGCCAGCAGCGTGGCGCGCACCTTGGCCTGCACCTGCGGATTCTGCAAGATCGCCGGCGAGCCGGTCACCTGAATGCGCGGCCCGAGCGGGCTGACCACGTCGACGTAAATGCCGGCCAGCGCGCTGATGATGGTGTCTGACTCAAGATCGAAGTGCGCCAACTGGCGCTCAAGCTGGCCGAGGCGTTCGCCGAGCGTGTTCATCGCCTGTTTGTTGGCGTTGAGCTTGCGCTCCAGCACCATCAGGCTGATGGTGTAGCGGGTCAGTTCCGCGCCCGGCCCTTTGTTGTTGGCATTCAGCACGCCCATCAGGGTTTCGAGGCCGACCATCAAATTGCGTTCTTCGCCGCCGAACACCGCCAGCGTGGAGGGCGGATCCATTTGCAGCAGGCTTTTCAGCGAGGTCTGAAACGCTTCGCGGTCGCATTGCCCTTCATGGGCCAACTGCTGAACCAAACGCGCCGACTGGCTGATGCCCGCCATGGCCAGCGTGATGTCATAATAATTCTTCGCCACGATGACTCCTGTAAACGCGGTGAACGGTACATGGCTTACTGCATAAGGTTGTGTGTATCGCAGGGGCAACGGCGGCGGCCGCGAACGGTAACGCTCGGCGTGGCTGTAACAACGATGACAACGAATGCCGCGGATCATGCCACAAAATCGAGGGTAAACCCAGCGTCTAATACGTCTGTGACGAGGCGGAGGCGCCGTGCGGCGCAGAACTGCGCAATAAGGCGGCGAAAATCGCCGGCGCGGCGGCGCGAACTTATTGTTGCGGCGGCAAATAAAGTGCGGCGGCTGCATCTATACTGCCAACGTGAACCCTTAAATAAAGACCTTTATATGCACGTAAAAAACAAGCAGCCGCTGCCGGCGGTGACGCTGGCGGCCATCGGCGTGGTGTACGGCGATATCGGCACCAGCCCGCTGTATACCCTGCGCGAATGCCTGACGGCGGAGGAGGGCATCACCCTGACGCCGGCCTCGATTTACGGCTTTTTGTCGCTGATTTTCTGGCTGCTGACGCTGGTGGTGTCCATTAAATACATTTGTTTTGTGATGCGCGCCGACAACGACGGCGAGGGAGGCATTCTGACGCTGATGTCGCTGGCGATCCGCAAGCTGGATGCGCGCTGGGTGCCGGCGGCGGTGCTGATCGGGCTGGTGGGCGGCAGCTTCTTTTACGGCGACGGGGTGATCACCCCGGCCATTTCGGTGCTCTCGGCCATCGAGGGGCTGCAGATTATCGCCCCCGAGCTGGACAGCTTTATCGTGCCGCTGTCGCTGCTGGTGCTGACCGCGTTGTTCGCGATCCAAAAACGCGGCACCGGCAGCGTCGGCAAACTGTTTGCCCCGGCGATGGTTATCTGGTTCCTGACGCTGGCGCTGCTGGGCATCGGCGGCATTCTGCATCACCCCGGCGTGCTGCGGGCGCTGAACCCTTACTGGGCGGTGAATTTCTTCCTCGAATACAAGGCGGTGTCATTCTTTGCGCTGGGCATGGTGGTGCTGTCGGTCACCGGCGCAGAAGCGTTGTACGCCGATATGGGCCACTTCGGTAAAAAGCCGATCCGTCTGGCGTGGTTTACGCTGGTGGCGCCGGCGCTGGTGTTGAACTACTTCGGCCAGGGGGCGCTGCTGCTGGCCAATCCGGCGGCGATCAACAACCCGTTCTTCCTGCTGGCGCCGACCTGGGCGCTGATCCCGCTGCTGGTGATCGCCACGCTGGCGACGGTGATCGCCTCGCAGGCGGTGATCTCCGGCGTGTTCTCGCTGACGCGGCAGGCGGTGCGGCTGGGCTACCTGCCGCCGATGCGCATCATCTATACCTCCGATCAGGAGTCCGGGCAGATCTACATTCCGGTGGTGAACTGGCTGCTGTTCGCGGCGGTGCTGATCGTGATTATCAGTTTCAAACACTCCAGCAACCTGGCGTCGGCTTACGGCATCGTGGTGACCGGCACCATGCTGCTGTCGTCGATTTTGCTGAGCATCGTGGCGGTGAAAAACTGGGGCTGGCCGCGCGCGCTGGGCGGGTTGATGCTGCTGGTCATGCTGTGCATCGACGTGCCGCTGTTCGGCGCCAACCTGATCAAGCTGGCGACCGGCGGCTGGCTGCCGGTGGCGCTTGGGCTGACGATTCTGCTGATCATGCTGACCTGGAAGACCGAGCGTTCGCGCCTGATCCGCCGGTTGCGCGACAACCAGGAAGGGCTGAGCGCGCTGATCGAATCGCTGGAGAAGGCGCCGCCGAAGCGGGTGCCGGGCACCGCGGTGTTTATGGAGCGCACGCCGCATGCGGTGCCGCTGGTGCTGTTGCATAACCTGAAGCACAACAAGGTGCTGCACGAGCGCGTGGTGCTGCTGACCATCGTCACCACCGACATGCCGTACGTGCACAATGTGCAGCGGGTGGCGATCGAACAGCTGTCGGCGAGCTTTTGGCGGGTGGTGGCGAGCTACGGCTGGCGCGAGACGCCCAACGTGACGGATATCCTTTATCGCTGCGGGCTGGAGGGGATGAGCTTCACCATGAACGAGACCTCGTTCTTCATGTCGCGCGATACGCTGGTGCTGGGCAAGCGGCCCTGGTATCTGCGCGTGCGCGGCAAGGTGTTCCAGCTATTGCAGCGCAACGCGCTGCGGGCGCCAGATCTGTTCGAAATCCCGCCGAATCGGGTGATCGAGCTGGGCGCGCAGGTGGAATTTTGAATAAAAAAACGCTGCGGTAAACGCAGCGTTTTTCTTGGGCGGCAGGCGAATTACGCCAGGCGCTGTTCGATGATGCCGCCGCCGAGGCAGATTTCGCCCTGGTAGAACACCGCCGACTGACCGGGGGTGACGGCGGAGACCGGCTCGTCGAAACGCACTTCGATGCGTTCGTCGTCGAGCGGGGTCACGGTGCAAGGGATGTCCTGCTGGCGATAGCGGGTCTTCACCGTACAGCGGAACGGGCCGGTCAGCGGCAAACGATCCACCCAGTGCAGCTGCTGCGCGATCAGGCCGACGGACATCAGACGCGGGTGATCGTGCCCCTGCGCAACCACCAGCACGTTGTTGGCCACGTCTTTATCCACCACGTACCACGGATCTTCGCTGCTGTTTTTCAGGCCGCCGATGCCCAGCCCTTTGCGCTGGCCCAGGGTGTGATACATCAGACCCTGGTGTTCGCCGACGGTCTGGCCGTCGACGCTGACGATCGGGCCCGGCTGCGCCGGCAGGTAGCGGCCGAGGAAGTCGCGGAACTTGCGTTCGCCGATGAAGCAGATGCCGGTGGAGTCTTTCTTCTTGGCGGTGACCAGCTCCAGTTGCTCGGCGATGCGGCGCACCTCCGGCTTCTCCAGCTCCCCGACCGGGAACAGGCTCTGCGCCACCTGCTCGTGGCTCAGGGTGTAGAGGAAGTAGCTCTGATCTTTGTTGCCGTCGACGCCGCGCAGCAGGCGGCTTTTGCCGTCCACGTCCTGGCGGCGCACGTAGTGGCCGGTGGCGATGAAATCGGCCCCCAGATCTTCGGCGGCGAACTCCAGGAAGGCTTTGAATTTGATCTCTTTATTGCACAGGATGTCCGGGTTCGGCGTGCGGCCGGCCTTGTACTCTTCCAGGAACAGCTCAAACACGTTGTCCCAGTATTCCGCCGCAAAGTTCACCGTGTGCAGTTCGATGCCCAGCTTGTCGCAGACCGCTTGCGCGTCGGCCAGATCGGTCGCGGCGGAGCAGTACTCTTCGTCGTCGTCTTCTTCCCAGTTTTTCATGAACAGCCCAGCGACCTGATAGCCCTGTTGCTGTAACAGATAGGCGGTAACGGAAGAGTCGACGCCGCCGGACATACCGACGATTACTTTTTTCTGGCTGTTGTCTGACATGGGGATCTCACGAACTTGAACACGAACCGTGCTGATAAAAACAAGCGCAGGATTTTACCACGTTGCCCGCGCCGGCGCACTGTTCATCTTGTGCTGCCCGGCGTCCTCAATGTGGCCAGGCGAAGCTGCCGACTAGCGACAGCGGGTAACGCTCCGGCTGCTGATAACTGCGAATGCTCTCGGCCACCAGCGCGGAACGCAGGTTGGGCGCCTGCAAAATCTCGTCGGCGCTCAACCACAGGCAGCGATCGATGTCGCTATCGTGCGGCTCGGTCGGCAGCGGCTGTTCCAGCTCGATGACGAAGCAGAAACGCAGGAACGGCGTGCGATCCGGCGCGATCCACTGGTGCAGGCGCAGGAACGCCTGCGGCGTGGCGCGGATGCCGGTCTCTTCCCACAGCTCGCGCTCGGCGGCCTGCACCAGCGTCTCGTCGGCCTCCAGGTGGCCGGCCGGCTGATTCCACAGCGCTTTGCCGTTGATGGTCTCTTCGACGACCAAAAATTTGCCGGCGGCGTGCACCACGCAGGCTACGGTGACGTGCGGTTTGAACATGCGGTCTCCTTACAGCGGTTTGTCGATGCGCCGGTAGATGTCGTCCAGCTCGGCGATGCGGGTGCGGTAACTTTGCAGCAGGCAGGCGGTGTCGCCGCCGCACCGCTGGCGTTTGGCCAGCCAGGCCTGCTGGCTGTCCTGCATCGCGCCGCGCGCGCCCATGGCGAACAGGCCGCGCAGGAATTGGTACTTGGTGGCCATTTGCACGTCCAGATCGTTCAGCGTGCGGTTGGCGCAGATGGTGCGTTCATCGCTGCCTGCCGCCTTGGCACAGTCGAAGCTGGCGGCCGGGGCGGCGAACGGGGCCGCCAGAGCGGCGAGCAGCAGCGCGATCGGAGTAGATTTCATGGCGCCTCCATCAGTTATCGGTCTACAGGGAATCGATGGTTTTCCATTCACCGGGCTGCAGTGAACCCAGCGAAAGATTACCCATACTGTAGCGAATCAGGCGCAGGGTAGGGAACCCGATATGCGCCGTCATGCGACGCACCTGGCGGTTTCGCCCTTCATACAGGGTGATTTTCAGCCAACTGGTGGGGATGGATTTACGCTCGCGGATCGGCGGGTTGCGCGGCCACAGCCACTGCGGCTCGGCCACCAACTCAACACCGGCGGGCAGCGTCGGGCCGTCTTTCAGCGTGACGCCGCTGCGCAGCGGCGCCAGATCGCTCTCCTGCGGCGCGCCCTCGACCTGCACATAATAGATTTTGCCGGTGCGCTTGCCCGGCTGGGTGAGCTGCGCCTGCAGCTGGCCGTCATTGGTCAGCACCAGCAGCCCCTCGCTGTCGCGATCCAGGCGCCCGGCGGCGTAAACGTCGGGGAAGGGGATGTATTCTTTCAGCGTGGCGCGGCCGGCTTCGTCGGTGAACTGCGGCAGCACGTCGAAGGGCTTGTTGAATAACACAATGCGGCGCGGCCCCTTCGGCGCGGCGGGTTTGGCGGCATTCGGCTTGCTGAATCGTTTAACGTTGTGATTTCTAACAGAGAATTTTTTCATAACGGTTGAGATTACGGATGATAAGCGCATTATAACCGAATCCGTTTCGGATTGGCGCGGACCGAATATTCAAGTAGTATCTACACGCATCTTACAAAGCATTAACAAAATTGCGCTTGAAGGAGAGGTTGATGGAAAGCAAAGTAGTTGTTCCGGCAGAAGGTAAAAAAATCACGGTTGACGCCCAGGGTAAACTGGTTGTTCCTCATAACCCGATCATCCCGTTCATCGAAGGCGACGGCATCGGCGTTGACGTGACTCCTGCCATGATCCACGTGGTTGATGCGGCCGTTAAAAAGGCTTACCACGGCGAACGTAAAATCTCCTGGATGGAAATCTACACCGGCGAAAAATCTACCCACGTTTACGGTAAAGACGTGTGGCTGCCGGACGAAACTCTGGACCTGATCCGCGACTACCGCGTCGCCATCAAAGGCCCCCTGACCACCCCGGTCGGCGGCGGCATCCGTTCTCTGAACGTGGCCCTGCGCCAGCAGCTGGACCTGTACGTGTGCCTGCGCCCGGTGCGTTACTACCAGGGCACCCCAAGCCCGGTGAAACAGCCTGAGCTGACCGACATGGTGATCTTCCGCGAAAACGCCGAAGACATCTACGCCGGCATCGAGTGGAAAGCCGGCTCCGCCGAAGCGGACAAAGTGATCAAATTCCTGCGCGACGAAATGGGCGTGAAGAAAATCCGCTTCCCAGAGCAGTGCGGTATCGGCGTGAAGCCATGCTCCGAAGAAGGGACCAAGCGTCTGGTGCGCGCGGCGATCGAATACGCCATCACCAACGACCGCGACTCCGTGACTCTGGTTCACAAAGGCAACATCATGAAGTTCACCGAAGGTGCCTTCAAGGATTGGGGCTATGAGCTGGCGCGCGAAGAGTTCGGCGGCGAGCTGATCGACGGCGGCCCATGGCTGAAGATCAAGAACCCGAACACCGGCAAAGAGATCGTGGTTAAAGACGTGATCGCCGACGCCTTCCTGCAGCAGATCCTGCTGCGCCCGGCGGAATACGACGTGATCGCCTGTATGAACCTGAACGGCGACTACATCTCCGACGCCCTGGCGGCCCAGGTAGGCGGCATCGGCATCGCACCGGGCGCCAACATCGGCTCCGACTGCGCGCTGTTCGAAGCGACTCACGGCACCGCGCCGAAGTACGCCGGCCAGGACAAAGTGAACCCAGGCTCCATCATCCTGTCCGCAGAGATGATGCTGCGCCACATGGGCTGGTTCGAAGCGGCTGACCTGATCGTTAAAGGCATGGAAGGCGCCATCGCCGCCAAGACCGTGACCTATGACTTCGAACGCCTGATGGAAGGCGCTAAACTGCTGAAATGTTCAGAGTTTGGCGACGCTATCGTTAAACACATGTAAGAATGTTTTAGCATTAAATGATAACGGGAACCTGATGGTTCCCGTTTTTTATTATTCCAATTGCAACGATTATCAAAACGTTATCAAAATAAGTTATCAAAACTCGGCCATTTAGGTATTTTTGAGTGGATCAATCTAAAGAGTGAGTTCAGTGCAAACCATAGGAATGGGGTAGTCCCGTTTCCAAATTACTTGTTTGCTTTAAACAAAATCAGTAACTGCACAAGTCAAATCTGACGAGCATTTTAGCTAGTAACGGGCGCTAACCTGCCGACCATGTAAAGTCTATCAGTCACAATTAGGTTCTTCATAACCGCAGCGTATTAGTGTTTATTCTTGTCGCACATGACGTTAAGATTAGAAAAATCGTTATATAATAGGGCTACAACGTGATTTGGGCTGTGTACATATCTGATAAACCGCATTCAAGAATTAACTTCCCCATTGGTATGAATCAAGGCATTTGGGGGGTTAAAGAGACGAAGAAAGCAACTGTTCAAGAGATAAGGAAAGATGATCTGATTGCCTTTGTTTACTCTATTTCTTGGCTAAAGGCTGAGGGAGCAGCTCCTCCAGGATTCTCGCGTGTGGGGAAAGATCAGCTACAAAATTTCCGAGGACTGGTGCAAAAAATCATAATTGGTCAAGTAACCGAGGGATTTTATACATCTTCCACTAAAGTTTGGCCTGATGATGAGATTTACCCGCATCGTTTTAAGTTCAAAATTGTTCAGGATTTCGGTGAAAATATTTATTTTGGTACAGAGTTCTTCAATGAAGCATTCGTTGAAGCGGTGCGCTATTCGGCTTGTACCCAAGGTTCTATTACCCTAGCCAGTTCGATAGATTTACTGGAAGATATTACATATAACGCCAATGATCAGGATGACGAAGAATCATCTGTTGTCGAACTTGGTTATGAAGGTAAACCTATTATGAGGTTACACCAGTCCCGGGAAAGAGATCCCAAAATTGTCAAACAGAAGAAAGATCTTATATTTAACGAGACCGGAAAACTTGAGTGCGAAATCTGTTCAATGAATTTTGAGGAAATATACGGTGAGTTGGGCCGAGGTTTTGCTGAGTGTCACCACAAAGAGCCCTTAAGTCTACGGGATAAAAACAAAGAAACGTCTATTCACGATCTTGCTATTGTCTGTGCAAATTGTCATCGGATGCTTCATAGGAAACGTCCATGGTTATCACTTGATGAATTGAAGGGAATTTATGAAAAACAAAAGTCTTGAAGATCTACAGAAGATACTTGCTGACTTTGCTAAGGCCAGAGACTGGGATAAATTCCATTCTCCAAAAAATCTATCGATAGCACTTTCTGTCGAAGCTAGCGAGTTAATAGAAATATTCCAATGGTTAACGGAGGAAGAGAGTAATAACCTCAGTTCGGAACAATTAATTCAGGTTGAGGAAGAGATGTCTGATGTCCTTTTATACCTTCTTCAGCTTTCGGGGAAATTGAATATTAATATTTTGGAGGCTGCTTATAGGAAACTTGAAGCGAACAATGATAAATATCCTGTTGAGGCTTGCTTTGGATCAGCAAAAAAGTACACAGAGCTTTAGCACGAAAAGGAGCCCTGAATGACAGCAGGGTCTATTCTACTCCAGATGTATATTACGAGATATCTCAAGCTTATGAAAAAATCAAGGCGGAGAATGCCAGTAAGTATAGATGTGAACATGATCTCTATAAAAATGTTGCATGTTCATATAGATGCGGAGTATTTTGTAGAAAACACTTATAAAAGATAAAACCAATGTATGTTCTTGATAGAAATGGAATTGAGCTGAATGCCGAGTGCTTAGTGGGCGAAGAGGATGGCGTTTATGGCCTGATCCTTGAGTCTTGGGGGCCTGCACATAGAAACAAAGATTATAATGTGGCACTCGATTATATCATTGAGCGGCTGATTTATTCTGGAATAGATAAGGTCACTGTGTATTTGGCCTCATTGCCAGCCAGAAGATTTATGCCATTTATAGCTGAAAGGAAAATACATCCTGATGAGTATTTTCCTCTAATTGGTAATTCCCCTTCCGATATTCGACAAAAAATGTGTAGGTATCAGGCCAATTTCAGTAGTACGGGTAAAAAAACTGCACCCTCTGGGAACAGGACCAAGCGAATAATGATAAGTGTTCCAGGTGTTAACTGTGCTGAGTTTTGGGGTTCTATTATATATGGAGACACATCAGCGTTCTTCGAACCGACTGATGATGATAGTGTTCTAAGTGAAAGGGTCAGCAGGTTAATAAAACTACCTTTGAAAGAACCCGAAGGATATAAAATACCTAGTACAGTGGAAAGGGTTAAGAGGGTTTATGTTAGAGATCCTGCTGTTAAAGCTTGGGTATTGCGGCATAGCAAGGGATACTGTGAGAGGTGTGGCGAATATGCACCTTTCTCAATTAATTCTGATAGTCCATATCTCGAAGTGCATCATGTGATACCGCTCTCATTATCTGGTGCGGATACCGTTAGCAACTGTGTTGCGCTATGCCCGAATTGTCATAGGGCGTTGCATTACAGTGAAAACTCTGAAGAGCTGATTGAGATGCTTTATATAAAAATTAAAAGATTGCAAAGATGATTAGTTAGTTCTGCTGGGATACTGATAGGTGATAGATCGAGGGTATCCCATCAGGCTAGCAATTCACTTTTATCCATTCCTTCCCTCTGTCATCGTGATAACGGTCAGTCTGAGACTGCGTTTTGTGTCCCAGAAGTATCTGTGTGTTTACTCCTTGGGACTTATATAGCCTTTCAGCCAGCGATCGTTGTTCATGAAATGTTGCTGGTGTGCCGACCCCCCAATCAATATCAGTTTTATCTCTGGCTTTGCTAAAGTTGGTTGTCAATGTATTGCCAAGCACTTTGGCACCACGTTTGGCCATTGATGTCGAACGGAAGTAATGTACAAGAAACTGACTGACAGCATAATCTCGACAACGCGAGATAACCTCACGTAAGCTCGTGTTCAAAGCATCGCAACGAAGGGAAAGAGGTAATGCCAATTTTGCACCAGTCTTCTCTTGCACAACATGTAAGTGATCATCCCAGATATCGCTGAATTTCATTGCTGAAATATCACCCAAACGCTGTCCTGTAACCACAGCCAACAGCATCGCATTGCCCATGTATCGATGCTGTTTATCAGCAATGTCGAAAATCTTCTGCCACTCCTCTAAACTCAAGCGTTGCCTGGTAATCTTCCTGCGTGGTTGCTTCGTGGCAAGCGCAGGATTGTAGCCATGAGGAACTTCACCGACATGTTGAGCCTCTTTAAACACATCGATCAGCACTGAGCGAACAACCTGGCCCATACGTGGCTGTCCGGCGCCTGTGTAATCGTCTAGCAACGAAGCGATATCTCTGGCATCAACCTCGGGCAAGGATTTCATTGCAAATTTTTGGCGTAGAAGGTCCACAGGCTTACGTTTTTGTTTAAACGTATTGGGCTTGATATCACCGGTGCTCAGGCGTTCCTCCTGTATTTTCCAATAGCGGTCGAGCCAGGTACTAACAGTTATATCTTTACCCTTAATTTGTGCCACTCGATCGCTAAGTGCCAGGATCTGCCGGCTACGTTGCTCCGCTAGTCGGCTATTGGCTTCTATCGCAATCTCACGAGCTTCCTGCTCATTGTCACCAAGAGCATGGTACTTCCCTGTAACCGGATGACGGTATCGCCAGTAGACCTTATTGGCCTTGCGGCTAAATAGGGGATACAGGTTAGGAATATCAACATTGTTCTTACGCGGTCGGGCTGCCATCGTTCAATATCCTTCGAAGCTTCGGATTATCGTTGTGCTTAATGACTGGAGTGGTGAGTGGGCCAACTAGCTCAGCATCTTCTCGCACGCGCCATAACTTGCCTTCTTTACGTGCGGGCGGGGCGAAGTGCCCCTCTTTAGCGCAACGCCGCAAGGTATTAAGAGAGGGCGGTTTGCTGCGGTATCGCTCCGCAGCCCATTCTTCAAGTGTCAACATCTGTAACATCAAATACCTCCACACATCACCCGCTGCATTCGGGTATTAATTCAATTGTGACATGTCACACACTGTTAATTTGGTTTCATGCCATCCGTAGGTTTGCCAACACTCAGAATCACCAAGGAAATAACAACCTGCTGGGTCACCTGGTAGTTTGTCTTTGCACTTACCGCAGCTCCGTTTATTACGTGCCGCCAGCTGCTTTTTTAACTCGGCGTTATCATTCCTGATCAGCATGGTAATGTATTCATCCAAGTCGTATGGCTCGCGTTGTGGCCGGCGAACTGCACAATTCTCTCGTAACATCTCAGCCTCTTGCTGATCTAGCTTGATTTCGACAGGGACAATGCCAGCCAGTCGCTGGCGCTCACGTTGGGCTGCTTTACGCTCCGCATTAGTCTTCGCCATTGATGATCTCCATGTATGCATTTATGAAGGTTTGCGCAGCTTCTGCATTGATGGCATTGCCGTAGGCGCGCAGTCGTCCCACTCTTGCGGTAACCCCATTAACCAACGGGAATGAGCCGGGTCTAACTGGCCGCCACTTTCCATCCCTGCAGAAAAGCCAGTCAGCATCTCGCCAGAAACCATTAGTCTGGCTTGGGTTCTGGCTCCGTAGGCAGGCCTTGCTGCCTTTTCCCCATCTAATGCCTTCGGCTCTGGCCATTCTGTCAACCACGCCACTCGTCCCAGCAATGAGTTCAGTGGAACATTCAGACATTCTTTTCCGTCCTTCCAGTCCCTCGTGGTAGGCGTTGGCCACCCAGTATGCGCGGTCACGGATGTGCGGAGAGCCGACGCCCGCAGACGGGAACGGGACAATCCCGATGGCGTAGTCCATTGCTTCCAGGTCAGCTTGTACAAGGTCGAACCAAGCATTTGCGTTGCCGCTTGCAACTTGCTCGCCAAGGACGTGCTCAGGGCGGCACTCGCTGATGAGCCAATGCAAATGTGGCCATAGGTGCCGCTCGTCATCAAACCCATCACCTTTGCCTGCCGGGCTGAAAGGCTGGCATGGGCAAGAACCTGTCCAGACGGGTTTATCGTCAGGCCATCCGGCGTTGCGCAAGGCATATGACCAGACTCCGATCCCGGCGAAGAAATGGCATTGGGTGTAGTTTCGTAGGTCATCAGGTTTCACATCCTCGATCGAGCGTTCATCAACATCACCTGGCGCGATATGGCCGGCGGCTATCAGGTTGCGCAGCCACTCTGCAGCGTATGGGTCGATTTCGTTGTAGTAGGCCACTGGGCGCTTTTTCATGTGGCCTCCCCGTTAAGCCGTCGATATTCGTTGAGGATGGAGTTAATTTCTTCTCGGGTTCCCTTGGCGAGAAGTAAAACATCACCTTCCTCGCGGGTCATTGGGGCGGCATCGTAAAGAAGTTCGCAGAGTCTGCGGGCTTTTTTGGCACTGAATTCACGACTGATAACGGATTTCGTGACTTTTTTCTTGCCCTGTTTACGGGCTTTCTCAACGTCATTCGTCAAAACCTTACCGGCTGACTCACCGTGAACCTTCACGCGCTCAAGAGCGGCATCAACGGCTACAGAGCCATCTTTCACCAGCGTTTGCACATCGTGGTTGGTCTGACTCAACGCCAACAGTTTATCGACCGTTGTACGGCTTTTGCCGACCAGTGTGGCAATCTCATCTGGTGATAGGTTGAAGCCTGAGAGCTCTTTTACCACCTGCGATTGCTCGTATGGGGTAAGCGCCAGCTGGCTATTGCTGTTCATGATGCGCGCTATGCGCTCCACATCGCTACCAGTGAACGGTAGGATGGCTATCCACTCAACGGGCTTTCCCGCGTCACGGCAACGTAAATATGCGCGGTGCCGACGGTGGCCCTCAACAATCCAAACGCCGCCTTCATCGCGTGGGCGAACCTCAAGCGGAGGAACAGGCTTGCCTGATGACAGGTGATTAAACAGGTCATCATCAGCGGCCTGTGTGCGCTCATCGTCTACGCGCTTGTTGAAGCCTTCCTGGACGTGAATATCATCCAGTTTGATGAACATCCCGGAGTCAGTCCGCTTGAGCGTTCCGTTGTTCTTCATCTGCTTGAATGAGTTCGCCATGCATTAACTCCAGACCGCGCCGGCAGTCAGCAGGCATAGGGTAAAAATGAGAAGGTAGAAGAGGTGTTTGCCGTGGTGACGTTTAGGGGCGAAATCGCCCCCGGTCAGGTCGTACTTGTGCTGAATGCGGGCGTTGAGGCTTACCATGTTGGCCTCCGCTGCTGAGTGTGCAGGCGGCGCTGCAGTGTTCTGATGTTCTGGCGGACGACGTACACCGGCGCGCAGGTGTCGGAGCAGACGAGGATTCTCACGGCCTTATATCTGCCGTCTTCATAGCGCTGAATGCTCACGGCCTGTTTTGCTACGTCGCGCGTCTGGCCGCAGTGCTCACAGCGTTGGGTAGTGGTTTGCATAACATGTCCTCTCAATGAAATTCACATGGATAAAGGCGCTGCCTGAGTTGATGCACGCGCTCGGTTTCCCTACGGTTCCAGCACACTGGAGCAGGGCAGCGCCTTTACTGATGTGAAAAAAAGAGCCCCGGCGAGCGGGGCAAAGGATGTGACAAGGGAACTGAGCAGGCTTGTGATTTCTCAGGCACCTGGTGGCGCATCGAACCGGGGCTTTATACTGTGTAGGTTAAAAGGTGAACCGGAACGATACGCCACCAGATAGGTGAGGTATTGGGCTGACCACTCATGAGGTAGGATCCTTCACCGCTTCCAGAATTTAAGGAATCGGGCGAGTGGTCAGCCTAATACGCCGGAATTAACCGGCGATGATAAAACCGATTGCTGACCAGCAGGCAGCGCATAAGACAAACACGCCAAGCCAGACGATTTGATTGAATGTCATGATTGCCTCAGTGCGCCCCGTAGGGCGCGGAGAGTGTTATTTTTCGTATCCGTTGCCGGTTTTAATAATGTTTTCAAAAACTGAAACCGTCATTTCTGGAGCGGGTATCCACTCCTGTTTCGTGCTTGAAAATCGCCAGACGTTTTTTCCATCAGTCTTGTATTCGAATTTTGTTGCCGCGTGGATCATATGCCGCATCTTGTAACCCTATGCTGTAGTGGTCTTGCCGAAGCCCTCGCTCGCAAGGGCAGCGGTAAAATCACTTAGCTGTTCAGCCACTCGTCATACGTTTTCAGCGGTTTTCCGGTCATGAATTCGTTGCCTTTACCGTCGTCAGCACAGGCAAGGTAAATTTGATATTCGCTGTCGTTGTCGCCGCGTGCTTTGGTCTGCCAATTCGCGTTTTTTTCGAGTTTCATCGTTTTACTCCTGAGTGGTCTTAATGAAGCGCCCCGAAGGACGCTTGATAAGTTCACTCTTTCCCTAAAGAACGTTACCGGTCGATCCCTCTCGGGGCCGGGGAGTGATTGCATCGCTCACCCCTGGGCGTCTTACCTGTGTGGCTGCCTGCCGGTGACGTTGTTGCTGTCGATGGAATGAGTTTAATAAATAATAAACTTAATCGTCAAGCAAACGCTAAACAAAAGGTCATGGTTAAGCGTTAACTAATTGAGTGTTTAGATAATTTAGTTTTTAAAAGTTATTTGAAGAGAATGACTGGACCGGGTTTCGTGTGTGTTGAGTGAAATTTGTACTGAGGTGTGTGGTGGAACCAGATTCAGAACCGGCATATGAGAGGCGTGTAAGATAGTGGATGATGTTGGTGTAGAGCGGCGGATAAATGGGAAGGGGGCCGAGCTGTAGGCACAAAAAACCCGGCGCGGTGGCCAGGTTAATTATGTGTGCAAAAATTTGATTAGAACCCCTGATGCTACGCCTATGATAGCAACCATCGAACCAATTATCGTAAGGACTTGTAGCCTTAGAGCGCTATGCAAATCAGCTTTGGCATTCGCAATCTCAGTTTTTACCGATGCAACGTCGCTTCCAGTCGCATAGTTTGATTTGATGACTGCAATATCAATAGCTAGCGTGGATAGCTTCTCTTCAAGCTTTTTCACTCGTTCGAGCATGTCATCACCTCCACCGTTGCCATCACCATGTTTAATAGTATGGGGTTGTTCTGGCTGGTTTTCAATTGTAGATAGATTGTGTGGGAACTTGAACACCTGGCCCATTAATCACCATCCTTATGCTCAGCAACGATAAGAGAGCAAGATTTTTTCTCAACCAGGTCTTTTTCCTTTCCATCAGATTTATATCTGAATAATTCTAGTTCGAATGTGTAAATACCAGGCTTTTCTAAAGCTACACCACGCATGTACATTGAGGAGATAAGTGCTGTTTGATTGGGGATAGGTGTGCCATACAAAGGAACATTCATAGAGCTCTCTTCGTTTTTATCCACCTTTAACACTGATTTCCCATCGTAGAATACATCTGCGGATGTCATATACATATGCTCATCTAAAAATAGCAATCCTGCAGTGATGTAAAAAGAATATAGTTTAGAAAAATCAATGCCATATAGAATTAGCGTTGGAGGCAGTATCCCCGACGCTGCAGATCCCTCTAGAATCAGGGTTGGGTATAAAAAGGCAATTTTTTCCTGCCGTGATTGCATATTAAATCCTTTATATCAAACGCTAACCGTGACGCTTAAACGCTTGCGACTGACTTAACAGCACCCTACCGATTACTTTCAGTTTGTGCTCGTTTTCTTCTGTGATCACCCAGTCTGAGTACTGTGAGTTGTCTGAATGAACCAGGAGGTGATCCGGCAACATCTGGAGTCTTTTTACGTGCAGATGGTTTTTGTACAGGAACACGTAGATACCATCACCGCTAAAGTAGTCTTTGCTCACATCAACAAAAATCGCATCACCTAACTCAATCGTGCCAGCCATGCTGTCACCATCAACGGTGATCATCTTTATTTGTGATGCTTGCTTCCCTCCGAACATCTGTACGGCGTGATCATCGGTGTACTCAATAGAACGTATTGTCTGGACCACTTCGTTATTGATCACTCCTGGCCCGGCACTTGCCTGAACATCAAGAACCTCAACTTTAAAATTTTGACTTTCCTGTTCGGCAACTCGTTCATCATCAGTACTGTCTAGAAATCCTGATGGCATTCCATAACTTTGCTCAAGGCGCCTTGCTGCCTTTTCACCAAATGAAGCCTTACCCGTCATAAGTTGTGACAGGTAGCTTTTTTCTTTGGCTGGAATCGTTTTCTCTGAAAACCAAGCCTTCAGGCGCTCACGCCGATTTTCTTTCATGTCCATGCGTCCATTTTGCGTAGCAATTACTAAACAAGCAAATGCTTGACGATTAGTTTAGTGTTTATTAAACTCAATTTAACTTATGAGGTGACCTATGCAATTAAAGCAATACATCGATGAATTAGAGCGTGGTGAAGCCAAGAAGCTTGCAAAAAGTCTTTTGGTTTCAAGTTCATACTTGTCTCAAATGGCCTCTGGTCGTTGTTCAATCTCTCCTGCTCGCTGCGTAGAAATTGAAGCCGCTACGGATGGCAAGGTTAGTCGGCGTGATCTTCGACCTGACGATTGGCAGAAGATTTGGCCTGAACTAACCGCCGCATAACTTAGGAAAATTGTAAATGGAATCAGTCGCAACAAGTCGCAATTCAGTACGCGTCAATTGCAAGCCTGAAGTGCTGGAAAGCTTTTTTCACAAGGAGGCCATTTTGCGCGGCAACAAGCCGCTGGCGATGGTGATGGGGATCCACCCTTCGGGATTGAGCCGAGACAAGGTTCGCATCGTGAAAATGGCGGCTCGGATGGTGTTGGAGCTTGGATTACCGGAAGGGTGCGTTACAGCTACAGGATGCGAGCAAAACGTAGTGCTGACCGGGGATGAGGCTAAAAAGTTGCTTTCGATGCTTGAGCACATCCGGGAGCCAAAGACGGAATAGGGGGCTTTATGGCCTGGGGCAAGAAGAAAGCCGAGCAGTTGCAGCTGGTCGGCAATCACTTTTCTAACTGGGAGTTTTGCAATGAACAGCCTGATTGTTATCGATATGTCGGTATCTCGTCAAGGGTTGAAAAATGTCAGGCTCGCAAAGCACTGAGCTCGATCGGTATTACACGGACTGGCGGGGCGTGCAGGTTCACGTCATCCGCTGGGATCGGGTTGAGCGCCAGGTCATTTTCACGCGAGAGGGTTATCCGCATGAGTGCATGCAACCCCTTGAGAGGTTCAAAGAGAAATTTAAGCGGGTCGAAGTATGAGCATGAACCTGATGGCGCAGGCTATGAGCATCAAAGTGGGCAACCCACTGCGCAAGTTGGTGCTGATCAAGATAGCTGATAACGCGAACGACAAGGGCGAGTGCTGGCCTTCATATCAGCATGTCGCTGACCACTGTGAGTGCAGCAAAAGCGCTGTACGGGCGCACATTGAGGCATTGATAAAGATGGGTTTACTCACCAAAGAGAACCGCCTGGGCGTGAACAACGGCAAGGGTAATACCTCGAATCTCTACTATCTGACACTGGATAACCCTGTTCCGTCAGAAAGCATAGCCCCCTGTGCCGTCAAAAAGCATAGCCCTATGGCGTCAAAAAGCACAGGGGGGTGCCAGCAGGTGACACAGGGTGTGCCGTCAGAAAGCACACCCCCTATGCCAGCAGATGGCACCAGAACCAGTCACTCTTTTGAACCAGTCATTGAACCAAAAGAAAATCCCCCCAAAGCCTCCCAAGGCGATGCTGCAGCAGAGAACCCATCAGCTGAGGCTGGGGAAGTTCTCGATTTTCTGAATGAAAAAATTAAAGGCAGGACGCCAAAGCGTGCCGACACGTTGCGTGAGATTACCGAGCGCCTGGCTGAAGGCAACCGCGCCGCCGAACTGAAGCTGGTGGCTGAACACCGCGCAAGTCTGCTTCTGGGCGATCCGAAGATGGGTCACATGCTCAGCGCCAAGATGATTTTCGATGCCATCCGGTTCGGTGGGTATCTGGCAGCTGCCAAAGCCTGGGATCGTCAGCGCAGCTACAAAACCGCTATGGCCGAAGCAGTCGAACAGCAGCGCCAAGAGCCGGTGGCCGGTGACGCGCCGGAGATTGATTTCGATGAGGCTTTCGATCGCCTGATCCGTGATGCAGCGATGCCAGAAAATGACGCTGAGAAACGCGCGCAGCAGCAGGTACGCAAGAACGGATTTGGAAACGTGGACGAGAGCAAGGCTCGCCAGCAGTGGCGCCCAATTTTAACCAGAGCTTACGCAATGTCAGGAGTTCAGGCATGAGAGCGATAGTCAAAGCAGCTGTGCAGCGTGATCTGGGTATTGCCCTGATCCCGGTAGACGAAAAGCTGGCGCCGTACATGACAGGCCGTGTGATGGTTACCACGTTGCCGGAAGAGTTCAAGAGCTCGCCTGAAGGCATTCTGCCGGCAGTGGAGCATGAGATCGCCAATGACCCGCGCCTGCAGGATTTCTTCAAGCATGAGCGCGTCACAAACGCCTGCGGTGGGGTTAACGCGATTGAAGCCTGGGCGACGCAGTTCACGAAATGCCAGTACAGCAAGCATGATCGGCCGGCGACGATTCTGGACACGGAACGGGTAGGGCATTCAGCTGTTCGCATCTGCCCACAATGCTACAAACAAAGCCTGGGTGTATCACCGAAGATTGAAAAAATCGCTGCTCGCAACACGGCTCGCTGGGTGGTAGCAACGGCCAAACATCGCCTGAAGTCTGAGGGGCAGCTGACAATCCCAGAGCTGATGCTGTGGGCCATGCTATCCGGTGTATTCGACCTGATCCCCGATGACGTCGCGCGCACCGTCACCGACTTGCCAGAGCCGAAGGTTATCACCGGCACCCGAAAGGAATCCGAGATGGACTGCACGCCGGCGGCCACTGCGATTATTTCCAAGCAGGCGGTCAAGTGCTTCACCGTGGATCCTGAACCGCCCAAGGCCTTCCTGCTGCGGCCGAAGCTTACCCGCGTAGAGGACAGCAAATACACCCGTTGGGTTAAATCACAGAAGTGCCTTGGCTGCGGCGCCCGAGCTGATGACCCTCACCACATCATCGGCCACGGTTTGGGCGGGATGGGAACCAAGCCAAGCGACTACCTGACAATCCCGTTGTGTCGCACCTGCCACCGCAATTTGCATGACGAGCCCGCAGCGTGGGAAGCCGAGCATGGGAGCCAAACAGATTTGTTCGCTCAGTTCTTTGACTACTCGGTATGCATGGGAGCTATCTCATGAAAGAGGTGACCATAACACGCCAGCAGTACCGGAACGTCTGCGATGCGCTGCTCAACACAGCCAATCTGAACGAGCAGCTTTTGCTGCTTTCTACCGCCGACAAGCGATCGGAAAAAGTTCACCGCCAGGCCAGCAAGCTATTACAAAAAATTCGCCAGCAACTTCAGGAAGCCGTGGGAGAAAAACAATGAGATTAGAGTCGATTCCGAAATACTTTGCACCGAAATCACCGACATTTAGCGATTCACCGCGCGCGACGGCTTCGGATTCTTTGACCGGTACTGACGTGATGGCGGCATTCGGGATGTGCCAGGCGCAAGCTGAGTTTGGCCTGGCAGCGTTCCTGGGTAAAGTGGGCATAAGCGAAACGGATAAGGTGAAAGCTGTAGTGCTGTTGGCAAAGCATGGTATGGCGTACTGCGACAAGTTCGCTGCAATCCGCAAGCTGCCGGGAGAGGTAAAGGCCAGAGTGGTGCTCACGTTGGCTGTGTTTGCGTATATGGATTACTGCCGTAGTGCTGCCAGTGAGGTGCCCTGTGATGCGTGTGACGAGGGGTTCATAGAGGAACGGAAGTTTGTCATGAATAAATTGGCTCAGGCTCACGACACGTCCTATAGCTTTGTTCGTGGAGACCTGCCCGCGTCAATTACGCTAATTGAAGGCCGGGAGATGCTGGTGAAGCACACCTTCTATGATGTTACGCGCAAGGTGTGTCCGAAATGTAACGGCAAGCGAGTCATCAAGACGGCGTGCAATGATTGCCGTGGGCGCTGCGTGGTGGTCGACAAAGCTGAGTCAGAACGGCAGGGCACACCAGTGAAGAAACCATGCAAGCGCTGTTCTGGGCGAGGATATGAACGCCTACCGGCATCGAAAGCCTATAGAGCCATACAGGAATATATTCCCGATCTTCCTGAATCATCTTGGCGCTGTCTCTATAAGCCATTCTACGAACAGCTTATTACTGAGTGCGAAAAGCAAGAATCAATAGCAGGGGATCAGTTGTCGAAAGTGACGAAGTGAGCACTTTATCGATATTTTTGATTTTTTTAGTGGCTGTTTCTTGCGTTTTTGCGGTTTTTGTGGAATCATTTCTCTAACGATGGGTGTTTTGCGCCTGACGTTGATTGACCCGCCTCCGTGCGGGTTTTTTTGTATCTGGTGGTTGTATTGTGAGCTGATTGAGATATTCTGTACATGTACAGATTGGAGGTCAGCATGAAAACGATTAGCTATACCAAAATGAGAGAAGAACTGGCTGATGTTCTGGATGCACTCCGCAACGGAGAAAGCATCACAGTAACTCAACGCGGACGCCCTGATATTACAATAGCCTCCGCACAAGAGCCGCGTCGCTATATGGGCATAGAAAGTAAAAGTATCTTTAGCTCGGTGTTCAAATCTAACAGTAAACGTGTCAGTTTTGATGAGGCCAAGGAAAAGACTAAAAAGAAACACGCTGGCATCATTAAAGCGCTGGAGGATAAGTGATGGCGATTGAGTTTCTTACCACGGAGCAGGTTATAGATATTCAGTCGTCAACATTACCTAATAGTGGTCCGCCTAACATGGATCTTCTTGAAGGTGCATTGAATCGTATTCATACATTGCATCAATATGAAGAATGCGACGATGTTTTTATGTTAGCGGCGATGTATTTGGTTGCGATCGCTAAGGCTCATGCATTTAACGATGCGAACAAGCGCACAGCGTTTCAGGCTGCTTCTATCTTTTTAATGATGAATGGTTTTGAGCTCGGAACGTCGTTTAGGTTAGTTAAGCTTACAGTTATGGCCGCAATGGATAATGCAAACATGCGTGATGTTGCGTTTTCCTTAATGCTTCTTTCTGACTATGAAGATCATCTGATGGCTGACTATCCAGAAGAATACATTTAGCACTAACAGCAGAAGGGCGCATTTAGTTTTGATACGCACTATCGAACCCTTTGGTGGGGAGTTTCTGAGTGCGCCCCTCTGATGAGAAGTGACAGCCGGGAGAAAGACCGGCATCTAGCCCAAGCCTTGGCATCCGCCGGGGCTTTTGCGTTTTGGTGGATCAGATTTCGACTGCTGGTGGTGTTTTCCAACGGTAGTAGGGTTGCTGGGGAGTTTAAAGTTATATTTAGTTAATCTTCCATTAGAAGTTTCTGAAAAATTAGGCTGCATGTTCTAATTTAAAATTCACTGAGATAGCATCTAACTTCTACGGTGAATCCCCCTAGCGGAGGGGCGAATCAGTAATGTGTCAATGCTTAAAAGACGCGAGCCATGGATGCTGGACAAAGGCTCATCGGGAGGCACCCGGCACCGTAGAGTTAATCATTAGAGAAGCGTATTCAGTAGACAAGCATTAGTTAATCCCTGCCCTGGGGTTTGCTGAGTGCGCCCCTTTGATGTGACCGTCGGGAAAGACCGATTATCCTAAGTGCGCAGCGATCGCGTTGCGCGTGTAATTCTTAGGGTTAATTGCTGACAGCCGGGAAAGACCGGCACCCAATCTTAGCCCTGGCATCCGCCGGGGCTTTTTACTTTCTGAAACCCGGAGTCGGGCAATGAATAATCAACACCTGCCGCCGGGGTTCCTGGAGGCTACTTTGCTGTGGATGAAAACTAATGCACCTGTGCTTTATGGTTCGTTCGCTGCGTTCGGCATGGCTACCTTGCTGACCTTGCGTGATGGCAAATCGTGGCTGGATGCGCTCTATGCTGGGGCCATTTGCTTGCTGATCTCTCTGGGCGTTATCAACTCCCTGGAGCTATTCGGAATGAGCCAGGACAACGCGTTGCTGATTGGCGTCGTGATTGGTGGCATCGGTGTGGAACGTTGCCTGGCAATTCTCCGCACTTTTTCCAGCATGAAGACCCACACGCCAATGGATGAAAAGGAGAAGCCTAAAAATGACGTCTAATTACCGTTTCAGCCAACGCAGCGAGAAAAACCTGGTTGGCGTCAATCCTGCGTTGGTAGCGGTTGTTCGCCGGGCTCTTGAGCTATCGTCTGTTGATTTCGGTATCACTGAAGGGCTCCGTAGCCGTGAGCGTCAAAAAAAGATGGTTGCCGCTGGTGCCAGCCAGACAATGAACAGCCGCCATTTGACGGGGCACGCGGTGGATGTGGTTGCATATTTGGGCGCCAACATCAGCTGGGACTGGAAATATTACGAACAGATCGCCGCAGCGTTTAAACAGGCCGGCAAAGAATTGGGGACGGTGATCGAGTGGGGCGGCGACTGGAAAACCTTGAAAGACGGCCCGCACTTCCAGCTGGCGTTTCGGGATTACCCTGCATGAGCAGTTGGCTGCAAAAACTGATGCAGGGCGGGTTGGTGCTGTTATTGCTGGCTGCTATCTGCCTCGGCAGCTACAGCGCGTTATTGTCGCATCGGCTGGAGCTGACACGCCAACAGGTTGTAGAGCAGCAGAAGACGCTGGCGCAGCAGTCAGGACTGATCTCAACACTGCAAGAACAAGAGCGGAAGAATAGAGCTCTAGAAGCAGCACAACAACAACGAGAACAGCAGCTGCGTCAGCAGGCCGAAATCTATCAAAGGAAGTTTCAGGATGCTATCAAAAACGATGAGTGCGCCCGTGGCCGTGCTCCTGACGCTGTGCTTGGCCTCCTGCACGGCACGGATGCCACCGCCACCGGCCCCCATCATCCTGTTACCCCCTGAATCTACATTTAGGCTGTGCGAGCGCCCGACGTTGCAGGGTAATACCTGGGGGGACATCGGGAGCTATGCGCTGGCACTGCAAACAGCTTTATCAATATGCGCCGGCCAAGTGGTCACGCTGAATCAGTGGCGGGAAGCCGCCGGGAGAAACAATGAGCAAAATCGTACTTACCCTGGAACAGATTAAAGAGCTGGCACGTTTCGCAGAAGAGGAAGGCCAGCCGTCCTACACCATTACCACCGGCACTATTCCGGAGTTTGAGGCTGAGGATGGCGAGATGGTTGAGGAGTACAACGGCCTGATTGCTTATTCGGATTCGGAAGAGCACAGCGTTCTGCAATTGGGGTGAATTTATAAAATTCTGCAAAGGGCATTCACCGAATGCCTTTGACAGAATAAACACACCGAATTCTCGCGTGGTGTTCAACTGCATCGCCGGGGTTATATCCAACGAACCAGCAGGAAGTTCTATATGAGCGAAGCTAAACCGCAAGACGGTAGTACCGTGAAGGGATACCGCACTTTAACGCCAGGTGATATTGAGCGCATGAACCGTCTCAAAGATGCCAGCCGGCACTTTTGCAATCTGATCGAAACTGAGCGTGATGAGGTTGCAGCTGAGTTAAGTGAAACGGGAAATCACTCAGCTGAAGCGCATGAGGCCGCACGTTGCCTGGCTATCGCCCACACCAAGATGCAGGAAGCCTGCATGTGGGCCTGTCGTGCGGTGGCCCGACCGGATTCTGACTGCTAATACCAACGGTATTCAAAGTGGCCGTTACGAAGGTCATCGATAATGCATTGTACCAAGGATGGCACAGTAGTTTTCAATTTTATTATTGGAAGTAATTTCTTAATGTAAATGCATCTGATGCGAAAATTATCTACAGATCAGATGATGTTTGAACTTAATTATCATGAGATTCTGGCATTTAAAAAATATGTCTAATAAGGTAGTTGTGCATTTTTATATGTTTTTATCACCTGGTTATTTAAGTTCCAATGGAAAACTCACATTAAGGATTTTTGTATGAAACTATCTGTTTATAAAGATGCAGTGAACCTTGTTGTTGGTGGAGTGACGACAAATCTTCCCAATGGGATTATTAATGTTGGCTCTGATTTTTCAAAACAAAAAGCGTTTCATGAAGATGAACGTGTTTATCGCTCCAAAACAACAGTTGAATTAATTAGTAAGTATGGCGATGAGATCCCTGCTTTCCCAGATACTCATATCTCTGCCAGCTTGCGTTACTTGCCAATGGATGCGGAAGAGAATCCATTGCCATATTCATTAGCTGTTGTTAGCAGTAATATTTTTGAAAATGGTAAATCTCTTCCAGCGGCAACAGTAGAGCTTTGGGTGTTTGGTAAGGTTGCCAATTTTTATTCGTTAGATCAGGGGTATATTATTGAGCGAGCACCGGATACAAGTTTAGAGGTGTCGGTAAACTTTACCTGCTCTTTTCCCGATAGCATTTCGTAATAAAGCGTGAAGCAAGAATGACTAAACCCGCTCCGGCGGGTTTTTTTATCGAAAAGCAAGGGTTAAAACAAGACTGGATGAGCGTTGCTATCAATTTTCATGGGTCCTTCCTGGGGTTCAAAACACCGAGGGGCGCTAGACTCGCGAAAAGTCGCTATTTATGAGCTTTTTGGACGCGGATCCTACTTCCTTCTCACTTGATACCTAACGCATTGTTTTTACTTGATTCACCTGTGGCCAGAGCGGGAAGTGATCCTATCGAGATCCTCTCGATTTTCGGGAAATCACTTCCCGGTTAAATAAATGTTAATAAAAAGGAGTTTCGGGGGGATTTATGAATGTAACAAAGGCACAACTGGCGGATCTCTTCGAAGTTTCAACGCGCACGATCACCACATGGCAATCGCAAGGAATGCCGGTAGTGGCCGGCGAGGGGAACGGCGGTAAAGGCGGGGAAAATACCTATTCGACAAAGGACGTTATTACCTGGTACGCCGACCGCGAGGCCTCGCTAGAAAACGAGATATTGCGTAAAGAGCTGGACGCCCTGCAGCAAAGCGGGGATGAGGCCTTGCAGCCCGGCACTATCGATTATGAGCGCTACCGTTTAACCCGCGCTCAGGCCGACGGCCAGGAATTAAAGAATGCTAAAGACTCCGCCGAGGTAGTGGAAACCGGCTTCTGCATGTTTGTCCTGTCAAAGGTCGCGGGGGAGATTGCCGGCATTCTTGACGGTATTCCTCTCTCAATGCAGCGGCGCTTTCCTGAACTGGAAAATCGGCATATCGAATTTTTAAAGCGGGATGTGGTGAAAGCCATGAATAAAGCGGCTGCGCTGGATGAAATTCTTCCGGGGTTGCTGAATGAGTATATCGAACAAACGGATTGATCGGCTGCGTTATTGGGTTGCCGCCGGTCTGCGCTCGCTATTCCGCCCCGTTCCTATGACGGCGGTAGAGTGGGCAAACGAATATTATTACATCCCCAAAGAATCCTCCTATCAAGAGGGGCGCTGGGAAACGATGCCGTTCCAAGTTGCGATCATGAACGCAATGGGAAGCGATGACATTCGGGAGGTGAACCTGATTAAGTCGGCGCGCGTCGGCTATTCAAAAATGTTGCTGGCCGTCGTGGCGTATTTTATCCAGCACAAACAGCGAAACGGGCTTTTGTGGCAGCCGACGGATGGCGACGCTGAAAATTTTATGAAGTCGCACGTCGAACCGACGATCCGCGACGTGCCCAGTCTCTTGGCAATGGCTACCTGGTACGGAAAAAAACACCGCGACAACACGCTGTCGATGAAGCGTTTTTCGAACGGTCGGGGTTTCTGGTGCCTGGGGGGTAAAGCGGCAAAAAACTACCGTGAAAAATCGGTCGACTATGTCGGCTATGACGAATTGGCTGCTTTTGATGAGGATGTGGAGAAGGAAGGCTCTCCGACGTTCCTGGGCGATAAACGCATAGAAGGCTCAGTGTGGCCAAAGTCGATACGCGGATCTACACCAAAAATCAGGGGCATATGCCAGATAGAACGCGCCGCCAGTGAATCCGGGCATTTGATGCGTTTTCATGTGAAATGCCCGCATTGCGGCGTGGAGCAGTTTTTAAAGTTCGGCGATCGTGAAACGCCCTACGGTTTTAAGTGGGAATCAGGGAAGCCGAAGACGGTTTTTTATCTCTGTGAGCATAACGCCTGCGTGATACGCCAGCAGGAACTTAATTTTAGTGATGCGCGTTATATCTGTGAAAACACGGGCCTTTACACGGCTGATGGCCTCCGCTGGTTCGAATCGACGGGGCAGGAGGTTGATCCCCCTGAATCAGTATCCTTTCACATCTGGACCGCTTACAGCTCGTTTACTACCTGGGCGCAAATCGTTAAGGACTTTAGAAAGACGAAGGGCGACCCGGGCAAGCTGAAAACGTTCACCAACACGACGCTTGGCGAAACCTGGGCCGAGGAAGTGGGGGAGCGTCCGTTACCTGAAACCCTGCTCGAACTGGCCGAACATTACCGGGCAGAAGTGCCCGATCGTGTGGTTTACCTCACCGCCGGCATTGACTCCCAGCTTGATCGTTATGAAATGCGTGTGTGGGGCTGGGCGCCAGGTGAAGAGGCATTCCTGATCGACCGCGTGATTATCATGGGTCGGCACGATGAAGAGGAAACGTTGCTGCGTGTTGATGAGGCCATCAACAAACAGTACCAGTTAGCCGACGGCACGATCATGACCATTGGCCGCGTTTGCTGGGACTCTGGCGGTATCGATCCGGCGATTGTTTATAACCGTTCGAAAAAGCTGGGCCTCTTCCGGGTAATCCCGATCAAGGGAGCCAGTGTTTATGGGAAGCCTGTGGCCAACATGCCGCGAAAGAAAAACAGTCATGGCGTTTTTCTGACAGAAATCGGCACTGACGTCGCCAAAGAAGTCATTTACAGCCGCTACAAACTGGAGCGCTCCGCTGATGGCTCCCCCGTTCCTGGGCTTATCCACTACCCGAATAATCCGGCGGTTTTTGACCTGGCCGAAGCCGAGCAGATGACGGCAGAGGAACTCATAGAAAAATATGAGAAAGGGAAAATTAAATTGCTCTGGGACGCCAAAAAACGCCGAAACGAGGCCCTCGACTGTTTTGTTTATGCCCTGGCGGCTTTGCGTATCAGCGTTTCGCGCTGGCAGCTGGATTTGGATGTGTTACTGGCCAGCCGTCAACAATCACCGTCCGGCCAGCAGGCCAGAAGTAATAATGACCTCGCCGCTATTGCGGCTCAATTGGGAGGATAACGTGGCGACACTGGCACAATTGGAAGAAGCCCGAAAAGCCTTACACGAACTGCTAACGGGTAAACGTGTGGCATCGATTCAAAAAGACGGGCGCGCCGTGACGTTCACCTCCGCCACGTTAAACGAGCTGCGCGCCTATATCTCCGATTTAGAGGTTCAACTGGGGTTAGCCAGTCGGCGCCGAGGTCCGGCGGGGTTCGGGGTATGAATAAAAATCCAACCTTACTTGGCCCGGATGGCGCTACGCCGCTGCGTGAGTACGCTGGTTATACCGGTGGCGGTGTGGGCTTTGGTGGCCAAATTGCCGGCTGGCAACCGTCGTCACAGAGCGTAGACGCCGCATTACTGCCGCAATTTGAACGGGGGAACGCCCGGGCGGATGACCTGGTGCGAAATAACGGCTACGCAGCCAATGGTGTGCAATTGCACCAGGATCATATCGTCGGCTCCTTCTTTCGCCTTAGCTATCGGCCAAACTGGCGATATCTCGGTATCGCTGAAGAAGAGTCTCGGGCGTTTTCTGACGAGGTAGAAGCGGCCTGGCGAGAGTACGCAGAGGACCCTGATTGTTGCCTGGACGTGGAGCGCAAACGAACCTTTACGATGATGATCCGTGAAGGCGTGGCCATGCACGCGTTTAACGGGGAAGTCTTTACCCAGCCTTGCTGGGATCGTGCTCCGCATCGACTGTTTCGCACGCAGTTTAAGATGGTCAGCCCCAAACGTATCCGAAACGCACCAGGAGTGCTCGACAGCAATACACAGCGGGCCGGTGTTTCGCTGGACAAATATGGTGCCGCCATTGGCTACAACGTGGTGGATGACAGCTATCCGAGCTGGGGCACCCGCCGTGTTTCCTATGTGCCCCGTGAGCTGGCAAATGGTCGGCCGGCGATGATCCACATCTTTGAACCCCTGGAGGATGGCCAGACGCGTGGTGCCAACCGGTTTTACAGCGTGATGGAGCAGATGAAGATGCTCGATACGCTGCAGAACACGCAGCTGCAGAGTGCGATCGTTAAGGCGATGTATGCCGCAACCATTGAATCTGAGCTGGATACAGAAAAGGCGTTTGATTACATCCTGGGGGCGGGGAACGCGCAAGGCCAGGAACCCCCGATGAATAAATTCCTGCAGCAATACCTGATTTATTACCAGGCCGCGCAAGTGAAGTTTGGCGGTGCCAAAGTCCCGCACCTGTTCCCTGGGGACAAACTGGAACTGAAAACCGCGCAGAACGCGGATAACGGCTATTCAGTCTTTGAACAGTCGCTGTTGAGATACATCGCCGCCGGCCTGGGGGTGTCCTATGAACAGCTTTCCCGCGATTATTCGCAGGTGAGTTACTCCAGTGCCCGGGCATCGGCTAACGAATCCTGGCGTTACTTCCTCGGCCGCCGCAAGTTTATTGCGTCACGCCAGGCGAGCATGATGTTTTCCTGCTGGCTGGAAGAAGCCTTGATCCGTGGGGTGGTAAAAATGCCGTCCCGTGCCCGTTTCTCGTTCAGTGAGGCGCGATGCGCCTGGAGTAATTCAGAATGGATCGGCGCCGGTCGCATGGCCATTGATGGCCTGAAAGAGGTGCAGGAGTCCGTCATGCTGATAGAGGCGGGTTTAAGTACCTTTGAAAAGGAGTGCGGCAAGCTGGGCGAAGATTATCAGGACATTTTCCGCCAGCAGGTCCGGGAAGCAGAAGAACGCAAGGCCGCCGGCTTAACGCAGCCTGCGTGGGTGGCTGCAGCTTTCCAGGCTCAGCTGCAGAACTCAACACAAAACGAGGGAGGTCAGCGTGGATCAAGCGCGTAACTTGCCCCATATCGCCAGTATGGCACTCAATGAGCCGCTTTTATTAGAACCCGCCTATGCGCGGGTTTTCTTTTGCGCGTTGGGTAACGAGCTGGGCGTGGGGCGCCTGATTGATGGCACAACAAACACGGTCTTATCACCGCCGCAAATGACGGAATTAGCCGCGTCTTATGGGCCGGGGCGAGTGACTGTCTCGGATAACGGCTATGACATCCAGGGGCGGATCGCCATTGTCCCGATATCAGGGACATTGGTCAGCAAGTCCGGCTCTTTGCGTCCGTATTCTGGTATGACCGGCTACAACGGGATTGTTTCCCGGGTGACAGCGGCAATTAACGATCCCGACGTTGACGGGGTTTTGCTCGATATGGACACCCCGGGCGGGATGGTCGCCGGCGGATTTGATGCGGCCGACATTATCGCCCGCCTGCGTAATCAAAAGCCGATATGGTCATTGGCCAACGATATGAACTGCAGCGCCGGTCAGTTGCTGGCCAGCGCGTGCTCTCGGCGATTAGTCACGCAAACGGCTAAAACCGGCTCTATCGGCGTCCTGATGGCCCACAGTAATTACGCCGGCAATCTGGAGCAAGCCGGGGTTGATATCACCCTGATTTTTGCTGGTGCTCACAAGGTGGACGGGAACCCCTGGGAAGCCTTGCCAAAGGAGGTCCGGGCAACATTTCAGGCAAAAATGAACGCCATCCGGCAAGCCTTTGCGGAAAAAGTATCGGGCTATACCGGTATTTCCGTTCAGGCGGTGCTCGATACCGAAGCGGCCGTGTATACCGGCCAGGAATCGATAGACGCAGGTCTGTCTGACGAACTGGTTATCAACACCGATGCGTTAGCGGTCATGCGTGAGGCTATCAGCAACTCAAAAGTAACCCGGTCTATAGGAGGCCAAATGTCAGTAAATCAAACCCAAACCGCAGCGGATACGCCAACAGGATCAGAAGTGGCTACAGCACAAACGGTAGCGGATCCGGCAGCGGCTCAGCCCGCAGGAAATGTAACAGCGGCCGTTAATGATGCCATTCAGGCCGAAAATGCCCGCATCATGGGGATTTTAGATTGTGATGAGGCGAAAGGCCGTGGCGCTTCCGCGCGTGCCCTGGCAGCCACGCCAGGCATGACGGTAGAAAATGCCCAGCGCATTCTTGCCAGTATGCCGGAAAGCGCTCAGGTGCGGACTGAAACGGGACTTGATCGCCTGATGGCCGATTCTCCCGAAGCGCTGGGGCAAGTGGCTACGGCCAAGACCGATATTGACGATTTAATGAACACCCCGGTGTAAGGAATCCAAGAATGGTAAATCAAGAAGAGTTTAAGCATGTTCAGCCCCTTGGTGGCAGCGATGCGGCACATACCGCGATCGGCATTAGTGGCCTTACTGCGGCAACGCCGGCGCTCACCCCGCTAATGTTGAAAGAAGACACTAACACGCTGGTGGCATGGGATGGGGCAAAAGCAGGGACGGCCGTTGCTATTTTGGCGCTGGCCATCGATGGCCCGCAACCGAAAATCACGTACTACAAATCCGGTACATTCCGGGTTGAGGAAGTGCAATGGCCAGAAGCTGCGGCCACTGATGAACTGAAATTTAACGCCTTTGCCGGTACGGCTATCAGCGTTAACTAATAGCTCACGATCACCACTTTATAACCGCGCCTGGCGCGGTTTTTTTATGAGGAAAACTCATGTCCCAATCCATGTACTCGACGAGCAAATTGATCGCCGTCACTGAGACAAAATTCAAGTTTGACCCGCTGTTTCTGCGTATTTTCTACCGTGAAAGCTACGAATTTGATAGTGAAACCGTAGACCTGGCCAAGATCCCCGGCGAGGTCGCAATGGCGGTTTATATCTCTCCAACGGTTGAGGGTAAAGTGCTGCGTTCGCGTGGCGGCCTGACCACGCAATTTAAGCCGGGCTACGTTAAGCCAAAGCACGAAGTTAACCCGCAAATGGTGCTGCGTCGTCTGCCAGATGAAGATCCGGAGCAGTTGAAAGATCCCGCTTATCGTCGTAATCGCATCATCCTGCAGAACCTGAAAGATGAAGAATTGGCTATCGCCCAGGTTGAAGAAAAACAGGCTGTCGATGCGGTGATCAGTGGCAAATACATCATGACCGGCGAAGCGTTCGAAGAGGTCGAAGTAGACCTGCAGCGCGACCCGGCCAACAACATCACGCAGGCTGGCGCCGGTCGCTGGTCTACCCAGGACAAGGAAACCTACGACCCGACCGGAGATCTTGAGGAGTACGCGCTCAATGCGTCCGGGATTGTCAATCTGGTTGTGATGGATCCTAAAGCCTGGTCCCTCTTCCAGTCTTTCAAAGCGGTGCAGAAAAAGCTCGATACCCGCCGGGGATCTGTGGCTTACCTGGAAACCGCGTTGAAGGATTTGGGCAAAGCGGTATCGGTTAAGGGCATGTATGGCGATGTGGCCATCGTGGTTTACGTTGGCCAGTATATCGACCCTAAGACCCAGAAAAAAACCAACTACATGCCTGAAAACACCTTTGTGATGGGTAATAACGAGGCGCGGGGTATCCGAACCTATGGCGCTATTCAGGATGTTGAGGCGCTGAACGAAGGCATTACCAAGGCCCGCCGTTATCCAAAAAACTGGATTCAAACGGGCGATCCGGCGCGCGAATACACCATGACGCAAACCGCGCCGCTGATGCTATTGGCTGATGCCAATGAGTTCGTGGTGGTGAAAGTCGCTTAACCCATCCTGTAGGGGCTACGGCCCCTTTTCCCCTGTTTTAGAGAGAGAACACAATGGCTGCTAAAGACGATTTGATCGCCAAGCTGGGCGAGTTGGGCAAGGTGCTGGGCCGTGAACTGAGCACGGAAGGAACTATCGCAGTTTTGCAACTGCGTATCCGCGAAGCCGAAGAGGAAATCGAGGCTCAGGAGGAAGACGGCGACGGTACAGACGGTGGCACCGGTGGGATCTCTGGTGCCGGTCCGTTGCTGCAGGCGACCACCGAACAACGCCAGCCAATGGCGCCAAAATCAGAAGGCGAAATCGAGTGGGTAACGGTCCGCGTGCTGACGACGTTGCACATCAACGCCTTGCATGAGACGCGCAATCAACCGGTGAAAATGGCGTATGCCGGCGATACGGTCCGCGTGCTGGATTCGGACGTGGACGAGCTGGAAGACGCTGGCTACGTTACAGAGCTTTAAGGGGGCGGCATGGATGGGTTCGATAACCTTTTTGATGAGGCTCTTTTCGATGCTGACAGCCGAATTATTGAGGCGATGGGGCGGGAAATGAAGGTGTTTATCAATGGATCGCCGACGCCTGTCCGTGCCGTTTTTGATGAGCCGGCCGCTGATACTACCCTGCCTTATGGCGCCGCCACGGTCCAGGACGTCGCCCCTCGTTTATTTGTAAAAACGGCGCTGATTGCAGGCCTGAAGCCTAAAGATCGGGTGGAGATTGGCGCGGAGGCCTTTTGGGTGGTGAAGGTCGGCCCGGACGACACAGGAACCTGTGTTGTTACATTGGCGCGCGGAGTGCCAGGGAAGCCCGCGCCGGCGATCGACAAATGGAGTTAATGATATGGCCCGAGCAAGCAGGTTAAGGCGTGATCTGCCGTTTGATATCGATCTGCAGGTGCTACAGCGAATAGCCGTTTCCGCCGGCGCGAACCATAAGCAGTATTTGCGCGCCTACTCCCGGGCATTAAACCGTACTGCCGCGACGTTGCGAAAGCGTGTCGTTGCCGATATGAAGGCCGGCATAGCGCCGCGCAACCAATCCATGATCCGCCGGCGTCTCCTGTCGTTTCGCCTAACCCGTGGCTCCCAGCTGGACGAGGGTAAATTGTGGTTTGGTCTGAATGCTATCAAGGTGAAGGACTTGAAAGGCCGGGTAAAAGGTCGGATCCGGCCTCATCATGACCGTCGGGACCCGAGAACGGGGCGATTTATCGCAGCCAGGCGCCGGGCCGCCGCTGAAGTTGGGTTTGAGCCTAAAGGGGCCTTGCTGGCTGCAAAAAACTTCCCTGATGGTGAAGTGGGCCGAACGCGCGCCGGCCGTCGGACAGTATTGATCCGCGACCCTCAGACCCGCCGCGCAAAAGAGGCCGAGGTAGATATCTATGCTCCGATGCTGGATTACATCGAAGACAACGCATTTTCGGACGTGGCGCGGATTTTCTTCCATCACTTTGAAACGGATTTAAAAGGCCGCGTGAAGGCGCGGATCAACGTGTGAGGGGTTTATGCCAACACCGATTTTAATGGCGAGCTATCACGACGCGATATTGTCCGCACTGCGCGAAATTGAGTGGGTGGCCAATGCAGATGATTACCCGGAAGTAGTGACGCAGCTGGAAACGCCGGCGGTGTATTTGTCGATCGCCGGCTGGGAAAATGCCCCCGGTTCGGATGGCCAACTGCGCGTTGAGTTTGAGCATGATCTCTTTGTTGTCGTTGACCGTGCCGGCACAAACGAAATCACAAAGCCCCAGGTTTACATCCGAACGGCAGCCGCGGACTTGAGTCAATGGATCCAGGGGAGAACGTTTGGGCTTGAGGGGTTGGAGCCGGCGGAGTTTGTCAGAGCTGGCCCGGATGAATTTGATATCGCAATGGATGATTATATCGTCTGGCGTATCACGTTCAGCCAGGTGGCCGCGATGGGCGAGGATCCGTTTGAGTCGAAAGCCGGGCCATTGAAAAAGGTCTTTCTGGGCAAGGCGCCAAACATCGGCCGCGCGCACGTTGACGATTATCGCCTTATTTACGAGAAAAAAGAGGGCGCCGGCGATGAGTGATGACGTGTTATCAGACCTGCAGCGCCGAGTGGCCAACATGGTCCGACGAGGGGTTATTCATTCGGTAAAGCACGGCCCGCAGCCATTCTGCCGCGTGGAGATTGGCGAGAATATTACAACCTGGCTCCCGTTATGCCAGGGCTTCGCCGGCGCCTATCGCAGTGACTCAAACCCCTGTGCAGTGGGCGATCCGGTTACGGTGCTCTCAGAAAGCGGGGAGCTGAATAACGGCCGTGTTTTCCCGGGCTGGAATACGGGCGCCATGCCGGCGCCAGAAGGCAGCGACGCGGAACACATCACCCGATTCAGCGACGGCGCCGAGTTCCGTTACAACCGCGAAACGCACGCTTTTACGTTGACGCTCCCCGAAAACGGCACCTATGAAATTATCGGCAAAGGGACGTTGCGCGGGCCGGTAGAAATAACGGACACGCTGACGGTGAAAGGTAAAACGGAACTGCAGGCAGACACTGCCGTTGCCGGCGACCTGTCCGCCACGGGGGATATTTCCGACGGCAAAAGCACGCTGACGCGGGTCAGAGAAATTTTCAACGACCACACACATCCCGATCCCCACGGTGGGGACACCGATAAACCGAACAACCAAATGTAACCCGCTCCGGCGGGTTTTTTTATGGGGGCACTATGCAGGGAGTTAATGCGGCCAGCGGTAAGCGCCTGGCAGGGACAGCGCACCTGCGCCAGTCCGTCTTTGACATTCTGACAACGCCGATCGGTAGTCGCGTTTTAGTTCGAGATTACGGGAGCCGCCTGTTAGACCTGGTGGACAATCCCCAGGACGAAAGCACACGCGTGCATATCATCGCAGCGACTGCCGGCGCCCTGGCTCGCTGGGAGCCACGCCTGCAGGTTAAATCGGTGACGGTGCAGTTTTCCGGCGCCGGGCAATTTGACCTGACGATTTACGGCATCAACACAGAAACGGGCTACCCGATCACTTTGGAGGAGCTAACGATAAATGGCGACCAATTCCGCAACGATTAACCTGTCGGAGCTGCCCGTACCCGATGCGGTTAAGATGCCCGATCCGGCGCTGATTTTTGCCGGCTGGCTGGCGCGGCTCCGTGAGCTGGACCCGGTTTATGATGCCTTGCTGGAGTCTGACCCCGTTTTTAAACAAGGGGAAGTCCTGGCGTATCACTCAACGCTGATCCGCCAGGGTATGAATGACTCCATTCGGGCTGTATTGCTGGCCAGCGCGAAAGGGAATGACCTTGACCAGATCGGCGCCAACTTTGATGTGGAGCGGCTGCTGATAAAGCCCGGGGATCCGAGTGCGGTCCCGCCGGTTGAACCGGTATACGAAGATGATGAGGCATTTCGGACCCGAATACAGCTGGCGTGGTCCCGATTAAGTACCGCCGGCGCTGAAAATGCGTATACGTTTTTTGCCGCGTCTGCCGATCCCGATGTGCTCGACGTCCGCGCATACGGCCCTGAAGATCACCAGCTTCTCGGCGAGGTCTATCTCTATGTGTTGTCCCGCACCAACGGGGGGATCCCTTCGGCCGAGGTGCTGAAGAAGGTCGCCGAGGCGGTCAATAAAAAAGAGGTTCGGCCGCTGACCGATTTTGTCACGGTAAAGCCGGCGGAACTGGTGGATTTTGAAGTGACCGCAGATATCCAGATCCCCTACGGCCCGGACACTGACACGGTGATGAAAGCGGCGGAGGATGCGCTGGACAAGTACCTGGCCATTGTTCACCGCCTCGGCCGGCTGGTTTCGCGTTCGGCCATAGACCGTGCCTTACATCAGCCCGGGATAGTGACGGTAAAGCTGCTTTCACCTGCTGCAGATATCAGCATGGCAATGGGGCAGGCGCCGCGATGCTCAAAAGTCACGCTGCGTAAGGTGATCATCAATGCCGAATAAATTTAAAACCCTCCTCCCGCCCAATGCCATTCCGGCAGAGCGCGCGCTTGAGCAGGCGACAATTGAAGAGGTGATCTCTATCCCGGACCTGATCCGGATAGTGAAAAACCCGGCGTTATGTCCCGTTGAACTGCTGCCGTGGCTGGCGTGGGAGTTCAGCGTAGACACCTGGAACACGGATTGGACGGAGGCGGAGAAACGGGCGGCTATTGCCCGTGCTGCCTATATCCATCGGCACAGAGGTACGCGGGCGGCGATCGAAATGTCGTTGTCCTCCTCGCCGTTCGCCAGCGATGTTATCGAGTGGTTCGAAAAGACGCCCCGGGGGGAGCCTTACACGTTCTCTCTTGAGGTGACGCAGGACGACCGGCCGATCACGTTGGGCGATGTGCAGGACCTGAAAAGCGCGGTGATGAAAGGGAAGAATTTGCGCTCCTGGTTCGATGTGACATTTAAGGGGAACCTGGACGGCAAGGCGATTTTAGCCGGCTACATGATAGCGTCGGAGTCATTCTCAATCATACCCGTATTTGAATTTATCGGCGTACATATCAACGGCTGGATGACGTCGGAGTTTGCGCCTACATCGTCGTTTTATGGGGCCGTTTATACGCTGGTAACACAAGGTAATTTTGGCGCGATCACCTGGCACGTTACAGGCCCGGCGACGGTGGCCAGTGATGGAACAGTAACCATTACCGGCCCCGGAGCTGTTGCTATCACGGGGACGGATGCCCGGAACCGCTCGATAAGTCATGCGATCAACCCGGCCCGTTACTTCATCCCCACACCTGCCGATATTCAGCTTAGCCAGTCTGAGATGCCCGCGTTTATTGAAAAACAGGGCGGCAGAATGTGCCTGGTTGAGGATTTAATTCGCTGGCCGCAAGCCGGCGGAACAAAGGTCCGCGAAATGGGGCATCTGTGGGGGGAGTGGGGAAACATGACGGCCTACGGCTGGCGAAAATTTTGGATGGGGTCGACCTCGGAAGAGGCCCGCTGGGTCACAGGCTCCCCGGGGAGTCCCTCAAGCTTCAGGCGTTTTGTGCGGTTGACCTCTGCAACATTCGGCAGTGTTTCGCCGTGGGACCCTAATGATTATTCGACGGCCGCCGTGATTGAATTGGAGAAAAACTAATGGCTTCAGGATTAATTTTAACCGCCGTCGGGGCCGAGGCGATAGAGGCGGCATATCAGGCCGGCGAGGTGGTCACTATCCCGATCGTCGCGTTCGGTGATGGTGGCGGGGCCCCTGTGACCCCTGACCCTGCCGTAACCAAACTGGTCAATAAATTTGGGGATGTGCCCTTTACGCAGGGCGAGTCGGGTAGCGGCATGATTGCCGGCCAGGCGGTGATTAACGCCCGTAAGCACCCGGGTAAAGTAGTCCGGGAGTTTGGGCTGATGAGTAGCGCCGGCGTTCTGATTGCCTATGGCGCCTATCCAGACACCTACTTACCGGAACAAAATGACTCGATCGTAAAAGAGCTGGTGGTGAACTTTGCTATGCCGCTGGTACATGCCGAAAGCGTGGTGCTCGAGATTGACCCCAATATTTCGGTGCTGACGATTGAAGAGGCTGACGCCCGCTATCTATTCAGGAAGGGAGACACAGCGACGGGTGATCTGGGCGCGCCAATGTTCCAGGCAAACGGCACGAACGGCATACCGGCCGGCTCAGGCATGTACAAGGAGCAATTGGACAACCACGCCCCATTTTATTCGCCTGATTATCACTGGTCAGTGACACCTGGAAGCACTTATATCCCGCTGGTTAAAGGGCGAGGGACTCGAAAAGGCAAAGGGTGGCCGACGGCCGTTAGCTTTGGCTACCTTATGCCCGGTACAGATATGCACGCTCATCCTGTTATCCACGCAATCGGTGATAGCGGGATGGAGTGTATTTGGGAGTTTGATACACAGAGCGGGGGGCTGAGAAGTAAAGCGGGTACGTTCGCGATAGAGGAGCTGCAGCCGATCGTTCCGCTGCCTTTTTCTGGTGACACCCCACCGATAGATCATGCCTTCATGGTTGGGCAGGCTTTCGATAAAAACGCCTATCCGCGCACGGCGCAGGCGTTCCCGTCGGGTATTTTTCCCGACATGCGAGGCCGGACTATTTTGGGGAAACCCGATGATCGCGGCCCGCTATCGTTGGCTGATGGTGAGGTTAAGAGCCACGGCCACAACGGGGAGGTCTATGCGGCTGATTTAGGGTCGCGAGAAACGAATGAAACCGGTGGTTATAGTCCTCGCCTGCGGTCTTATCCGTCCAATACTGCGTTGGATGGCGGTACGAGCAACAGGCATTCCGTTGATCAGTCAAAAGAGTTTACGGACTACGGGTTAATTGAAGGGATTCCGCCTCATAAACACTCTCTTTGGCTTGGTCCGCACGGCCACGGCCTGCGCATCGATGCGTTCGGTGCCGCAAAAAACACCGTCGATAACATTGCCTTTAACTACATCGTGAGGCTTGCATGACTGATAGTTTTGAATTTTCTGATAGCCCGCGCTGGGTATGGGTTTACCGTTTTGATGATGCCGGCATTTTCACCGGGTCGCTCAACTTTTACGTTGCGCCGCATACCGGCTTACCGGCGAATTGCACGCCTGTGAAGTGCAGCCCGAAAGCTGGCCAGGCGGGAATATGGAACGGGGAAGGCTGGAAATATGTGGCCGACGTGCGCGGCGCTACATATTGGGATGAACAGGGCCGGCCGTTTGTCATGATGGAGCTGGCCGCATTTCCTGAGTGGGCAGTAACCGAAGCGCCGCCGGCGCCTGAACCTGGCCACGTTGTGTTGTATACCGCCGGCGCCTGGCAGCAAGTTGAAGATCGTTCAGGGCAGACGTATTACACCGCCGACGGGAGTCCCCAGTTGGTTCCCAATGCTTATTTTGTCCTCCCTCCTGATTGCACCTTTACCGCGCCGGCGTCGCAATGGGACCGCTGGGACGGTGAGCAATGGGTAACAGATACGGATGCTATGAAGCGGGCCGCCGTAGAACAAGCGACGGTAACGAGGCTGCAGCTGCGGCAGCAGGCAGATCGGCAAATCGAATTGCTAAACGATGCAGCAGAAACGGGAATTGCTGCCGCCGGCGATGAGCAGCGCCTGGCTGCGTGGAAGAAATACCGCGTGATGTTGAGCCGTATCAGCCTCGACACGGCCCCAGATGTTCCCTGGCCACCATTGCCAGCTGAATAACCCCTCCCTTGACCGCCGCCGGCGGTTTTTTTATGCCTGGAGATAACAATGGCAGAATTACATGGTGTTGAAACGATAGAGCTGAATAGCGGATCTGTTGCTGTGACGACGATTCAGACCGCGATTATCGGCCTGGTGGGAACGGCGCCGAACGCGTCGAAAGGCTCGCCGGCCAGTGTGACGACCGGGACACCGTTACTGGATAACGAGCTGGTATTCAGAGCGGTAGACCCTGGCCGCCAGGGTAATCAGTACAGTGTTGAAGCTGTCGCCGGCGCCACCGGCGTGAAAACCTCGGCCAGCTATGCGGCCGGCGTGCTGTCGATCATCTTGGCTGCAGATGATAAAGGCGCTGTGACTGCGACGACGGCCGACGTGGTGACAGCGGTGAATGCCGTGGCCGATAGCAAAATCAAGGCCGAAGAAACGACGGCGGCGGGGATTGTGGCGCCATTCACTGCCCTGTTAACCGGCGGGACCGATGAGCCGTTTCCTGTCAATACGCCTGTTGCCGTCATTGGGGGCACTCAACTCAGCGCCCTCGGTGCTGGTGGTACGCTGGGCGAGGCGATCACGGATATCACCGATCAAACGAACGCGCTGATCATTGTCGTGCGTGCAGCTGACAAAGAAGAAGGGAAGTCCGCCGGCGTGCTGAGCACTGAGAAAGGAGAGGCCTTAACTACAGAGGGCGGCGCCAAACTTCTTACAGAGCAAAAATTTGATGTTGACGTGAATACCCGGGCCAGCTTGATCGCCGCAATGGGTTCCTGGTCGCAAAGTGAATCAATCACCGGCTACCGCCCGCGGATCTTGATTGCCCCGGGGTTTAGTGAAGATGACGCGATCGGGAAGGCGCTGGAGACGGCCGCAAACAAATTGCGCGCGGTGGCTTATGTTGATTGTGAGTCGATGGCCACGCCGCAAGAGGTTGTGACCCGCCGCCAGATGTACGGCGCACGGGTTGAGCTGTTACGCCCCCGCGTCTCGAAAGTGAAGGCCAACGGTGAGATCGCGTTTCGCCCTTACTCCGCCTGTGCGGCCGGCCTGCGCGCCAAAATCGACCTGGAAAAGGGCTGGTGGTGGAGTAAGTCGAATCAGCCGATCGCCAATATTCTCGGTGTTGAACAGGTTGACGAGTTTATTCTCGGCGATCGCAACTGCCAGGCTAACCTCCTGAATATGGAAAACGTCACAACCATTATCCGCCATGATGGTTTTCGCCATTGGGGGAACCGCCTTTGTATCAAGCATCCGCAATGGCAATTTGAGTCTGTGCGCCGAACGGCTGACGTTATCGAGGACAGCATTCAGGAGACTGTATTGCTGTACGTCGATCGCCCGCTGGACCTTGAAAACATCGATGACATCCTTGGCACGATTAACTCCTACATGCGCACACTGACCAAGCTCAAAGCCATTTTTGGCGGGCGCGCCTGGCTGGATGAGGAGCTGAACACTGCCGAAACCCTGGCGGCTGGCGAAGTCTATATCGATTACGATTTTGGGCCGAAGTCGCCGACCGAGCGGATCACGATGCGGGTCCGCATTAACAACAAATATGCTGTAGAGGAGCTGGGGACTGTATGAGCCAACCAACAACGTTAAGGGCCTGGACGTTTTTCGCCGGCGGTTTCCGTATTCAGGGCGCGCATGAGTATACGCCGCCGGAACTGTCGATTGTTAAAACGGACCTGCGTACCGGCGCGCAGGACGCGCCGACGCCGATGGATGACGGTATGGAGGCGCTCACCTGTCAGATCAAGTTTTACGGCATCGATGCGGACATGTTGTCCCGCTTTGGTTTTGTGACGGGCAACCGTAACCGCTTTGCGGCTTACGAGGGCTATCTCAGCAACGGCGGTGCGCTGGGGGCGATTGACGAAATTGAGGGCTTTGTCTCGAAGATCACCCCTGACGCCCGGGACAATCAAACGCTGTCTGAGAAGGCGACAACGGTCGAAATCGCGATCAACTACTACAAGCAAACCCTTGAAGGCCGCGAGCTGTTCGAAATCGACACAGAGCGCTTTATTCGCCGCGTGAACGGCGTGGATCAGCTGCGCGGTATCGCCGCCAAAATCCGCCTTTAAACCTTTCCTTATCGCTGACAAGCGGCCTCCGGGCCGCTTTTTTATTGGAGTTTTTTATGAGCTATCCAGCCAATACGAAAGAAATCAAGTTTTACTCCCCGCTGACCCTCGAAAACGGCAACCAGTTAACCCATGTGCTCATGCGGGAGCCGCTGGTGCGTGACCGTATTGAGTTCTCCCGGATGAAAGGGAATGACCTGGAGAATGAAGTGGCCATGATCGCGAATCTTTGCAATATGAACGTTGCTGACGTTGAGCGCCTGACTTCGGCGGACTTCTCCCAGCTTGAGGACATGTTTAACGATTTTTTGCTGCCGCCCGACAAGCGGGGGAAACCGAAATCCAGCAAGGGCTAAGGCTCCTGGGGCGCCGGCTGCATTACACGCTGGGCGACTGGCTGAACATGCCATTCAGCGTGTTTAGCGATTTTCTGGTGCTTGAAGTGGAGATAATCAATCGTGGCCGGACTTAGCCAGAAATTAAAGGCCGTTATCAGTTTCGGCGGCAATATCGACTCCTCCTGGGGCCGTTCTACGGACGGCCTGAAAAAGGGATTGAGTTCTGTAGAAAAACAGTCTGAAAAGCTGGGCAAGCAACAGAAGGCGCTTGCGCTGGAAATGAAGAAGGCGAAGTTAGCCGGCAAAGATATCTCCGGGTTGAAACGCGACTATGCCGGCGTGACGCGCGAGATAAAAAAAGCGGATGCCGCTCAGGAGGCCTTTAACCGTGATTTGCAGCGCGCCGAACGCCTGCGCCGCTTCGGTGCCGGCGCAAAAACGGCGGTCGGCCGCACGCTGAAAGCGGGGATCGGGATGACGCTCGGCGGTGGCGCGCTGGCTGCCGCTGCCGGCGCGATCCTTTCCCCTGTGAACATGAATGCCCGGACCGCTGAAGCCGTCGGCAAAGCGAAAACCTATGGCGTGGGCATCGAGACGTATAACGCCTGGGACAGCTTCGGAAAGCAAATGGGGCTGAACGGTGAAAACTTCGGGGACCTCCTCGAGGAGCTGAAGAACAAAGCCGGCGAATATAAGGCGACCGGGGAGCAATCCTCGCTTAACGATGCTTTCAAGATGCTGAAATTTGGCGCCGGCGACTTTGCCGGCCTGACCAATGAACAGCAGTTTGAAAAAATCATGGAGCGCGCCCTAACGCACAAAGACGAGCAGGAGGCGGCGTCCGCCGTCGATATGCTGATGGGGGGCGAGGCCAATAAAATCCTGACGTACATGCGCCTGACCGGCAAAAGCTACAAGGAGATGATGGATCAGCAGAAGCGTTACAACCTGGTGACGAAAGAAGGCGCAGATGGCGCCATTCGCGGCAATATCGCGTTTAGCAATCTGCGCAGCGTGTGGGGGTCGGCCGTTGAGGAAATCGCCGGCAAGCTGGGCGGATCATTGGCGCCGAAAGTGACGCAGCTGGCGGACGAGCTTTCCGCCTGGTTCAAAAATGGCGGCATAGAAATTATCTCCACCACGATCAGGAACAAATGGATCCCGAACCTGGTGGAGTTCGCCAACGGCATCATGACCGTAACAAAGCTGTTTCTGGCCATTGCCCGCCGTTTGTCCTGGCTTTTACCTAACGAGCAGAGCGACAAAAAAGCCATAGTGCGCTCACTCGGGAGCGGTGACATTGCCGGCGCGCGCGATTTTGCGCAGTCGCACGGGCTAGGCTCCTGGCTTGAGTCAATTCTGGCAGACCCGGAGAAGCAAAAGACCCTGCAGGGGATTTACCGCGATACGCAATATTCCGTGACCTCTGAACGCGTATTCAGCCCGGGCGAATATTGGGACAAGGCCGACGATCGGATGCTGGCCGCTATCGGGGAAATTGACAAAGGTGATGATCCGTTAGAAGGGGCCTTTTCTTTCCTGTCTTCACTGACCAATCAAGGCGCCGCTGGCGACAAGCCTGCGATGACAGACAATCGCAGGCAAGAGGTCAATATGACGGTGATCGCTCAACCTGGTCAGGATGCGCAAGCGGTGGCGGATAGCGCGGTGTCGTCAATGAAAAATATGGATGTATTCAACGGCAACAATGCGATGCATGACCCAGCGGAGGCCTGGTAATGGTGGACATTATTGGCACGATCACGGGCGCCTATGATGCACGGCGGCCGGCGGACAGCGCCAGCATTATGATGATGCTCGGCACCTTTGAATTTTCTATCGACACGACGACCTATAACCAGTTGACGCGGGAAGCCCGTTGGCGCTGGAGTGAGCAGGAGCGGATCGGCAAACAGGACTTGCTGCAGTACACAGGGAAATCCGCCCGGACGGTCAAAATGGACGGGGAGGCGCATTCCCAGTTTCGAAACGGTGTGGCCAGCATTGATACGCTTTATGACCTGGCCGACAAGGCCGAACCTCAACAACTGGTGAGCAGCGCCGGTGATGTGTTGGGCTGGTGGGTTATTACCGATTTTACCGACACGACGCCGGCGTTTTTGCCTGGCGGCGCTCCTCGCAAGAAAACCTACTCGATCACCATAAAACACTATGCCGACGAATTATCTAACCCGTGAGGGTGATGTGCTGGATGCCGTCTGTGCGGCTCACTACGGCACAGAGAACCTTTCCCAAACCGTTGTAACGGTTTTGGACGCAAATCGCGAACTGGCGGCCCTGGGGGCCGTCTATCCGGCGGGGATAGTCATCACCTTGCCAGACATTGAGACGCTGACGCCAGAATCGCCTATACAGCTATGGGATTAACCGATGCAACAAAAACAGCCGGCCGAATTTCGGCCAGAATTTCGCATAACTGCAGAGGGGCGAGATATTACCGCGATTCTGCGAGAAAACTTGGTTGATCTCAGCCTGACCGATAATGGTGGCGCCACGGGCAAGGCTGACGAGCTGCAGATCACCCTCCTGTCTGAAACCCTAAAACTACCGCCAAAGGGCGCCCGCCTCCGGGTTTCCCTGGGATTCAATGGCCAGCTGGTCGACAAGGGCTGGTTTGTTGTATCCGGCCGCGCCAGCAGCGGACCGCCGCGAAAAATCGTGCTGTATGCCACTGCCGCCCCTATGAATGCGCAAAAGCAACCCGGAGACGTACAGAGCCAGAAAAGCCGCAGCTGGGACGCTGTGACACTAGGGGACATTGTGACGACGGTCGCAAAGGATAACGGACTGATCCCGAAGGTTGCCGAGCAGCTGGCCAGCATTGCGATCGAGCATATCGATCAGGTGCGTGAGTCTGACGCGGCGCTGATGACTCGCCTGGCGCGAATGTATAACGCGGTTAGCAAGCCTGCCGGCGGCTATTGGCTATTCCTGGAACAAGGAGAGGCGACGACCGCGAGCGGGCGCCGGCTTACCAATGTGACGATCACCCGGGAGGCGCTGACATCGTGGAGTTATTCAGATGGCCAGCGCGGCGCTACCACTGAAAAGCCAGCGAAGACGGCGGACGGTAAAGGCAAAAAGGGCAAGGTGAGCGTTGCATACTACGACGCCGCCGACGGCCGGACTAAAACGCAATCGCTCGAGCATAACGGGCCTGACCAGGCTAATCCCTTCACGCAACCGAGCAAGGCCCAGGCTGATAGCAGCGCCAAAGCCAAAATGACGAAGGCCAACCGCAACGAGCGGCGAATGACGCTTAGCGGCCCGGGGCGGCCGCAGTACGTCCCGTTAACGGCAGAGGCTCGGATAACAACGGCCGGTTTTGGTGAGGAAGAGGATCGCACTTGGTTAATTGAGTCCCTGGCGTTCTCTTTGAACAGCTCCGGCCTGACGATGGCGTTTAATCTGGTCACTGATATTAAACCGCCTGCAGAGAACAAAGCGAAAGCTGCGAAGAAAGGAAAAAAATCCGATGGCATTGGCTATTTCGATTAACGCTATTCAAGTAAGGTAAAATGATGGAAGAGTTAAGGCTTGTCCGTTCTGCACAACAATTAAAATCAGGTGGCCGAAACATTCAAGACAATGAATTATCATTGCCAATATCCAAGCTGCCACCTACTGATAAATTAAATCTCACTGCTTTGGTTCCCGTTGTCAATGAAGGGGTGACTGAGGCGACGACAATAAAAAATATCGTTGATTTACTCGATGGGGGATCGCCTGGTGATATCAAGTTAGATCCCAGCGCTAATAACTTGCTAAGTAATAGTAACGCGGGACTTATGTTAGACCGTTACAAGGCCCCTTGTGTGGGTATTACCGGCACGTATGTGAGTACTAGCGCGGGGCCTGACTTCACTAAGGATAACGCTTTTAGTGAAACGGGCGGCATTTGGAGAGTGAAAAATACCCTTATGCTTAGCCGAGTACCAAGTACGGCTAATGGTGCGGTCATTGTTGATATCACGCTGGGGAAAATACCCTGTGATAGCTCGGGGATCCCTTTGCAGTATACGTTAAGTGTCGGGATGACAAGTAAAAAGGTCGGTGGAGTCTGGCGTCAGCATTCTGTTATGATATTGGCCATTGTTGGCGCTCCCATTAAATTATTGGATATCGTTTCCGGAGTTTTAGAAGATTACAAAGAGGGAGTAGCGTGGGGGGTAAGCGTTAAATATACGTTTGGGGATATGGCCCCATCGGTACCATAATTACATTGAAGTTTATAAAGAAAAAGAGGCAGATAATCTGCCTCTTTTAGTATCCCTGGTGCTGGTGGATTTTTTATCTTTTAATCATACCAATAAATATCGTTCGGATAATGTTTCCGAATCTTGTCGCAGCACGTCTTAAAATTGATGGTGGCTTGCATTTCTCACAGTAGCTCGGTTCGCCGTTTGCCCAACCGGTGGTTTCAGCTATCCATAACCCGCACGTTCTGCAAAACGTCATGTTGTGTGCAGACATGATACACCTCCATATGAAAACCATTATTAATGGTGCGTGTATTGTCTCGGAGTTGCAAATGGGTATTGCCGATCAATTAGTTGCAGATTGATCGTTGAAAACGATCGCTTACGATTAGCCAGGTGGCTACCAGGCTTGTCTGTACATTGAAATGCCTCGGTAGGGAACACAGAATTGCAGTTGTGTTGGGGGAACGTATAATGGCTGAAGTTTTTATCGTGCTTGTGTACTTATTCACGTAGGCAAGATACTGGTAGAACTTCATCTTCATTCATCAAAACTATCTTTCTTTACCGATCAATATCCTACCTTTCTGAGAGATTTCCGAACTTTCCCCCGCTAAAAACTTGCGTTTATACTGTATAAAAACACAGTATCAGGGCAACATTATGACTTTCTTTTATCCAACACCAAACCCCACCAAACTAGAGATCCCGCTGTTTTCCGATAAGGTACCTGCGGGCTTTCCCAGTCCTGCAGCTGATTACGTCAGTTCACGTATCGACTTGAACGAGTACTGCATCAGCCACCCTAACGCGACCTATTTCCTCTATGCGACCGGCGACTCGATGCTGGAGGCGGGCATCACGGAGGGCTCTATGCTCGTTGTCGATCGCAGTATCAGCCCAGCTCATGGCGATATAGTTATTGCCAGCATCGCTGGCGAGTTCACTGTGAAACGTCTCTGCTTACATCCGCGCGCGCAGCTGGAGCCAATGAATCCAAAGTATGAGCCGATCCTACTCCATGACAGCGGCGACGATTTGGAGGTGATAGGCGTCGTGGTGTCATCGATAACGAGGCTTAAGTAATGTATGCGCTTGCTGATGTGAATAGCTTTTATGCGAGCTGCGAAACCTTGTGGCGTCCAGACCTGCGCGGCCGGCCTGTTGTCGTTCTTTCGAATAATGATGGGTGCGTGGTAGCCAGGAGCAAAGAGGCGAAGGCTCTGGGCCTGAAAATGGGGGAACCCTATTTCAAAATTAAGCGTGAATTTGAGAGCGTCGGGGGGATAGCGTTCAGCAGTAATTACGAGCTTTATGCTGACATGTCACAGCGAGTGATGGCCGTTTTAGAAGAGATGGCACCGCGTGCGGAGATTTATTCGATTGATGAGAGTTTCATGGATCTGACCGGCGTGCGTAATTGTATCGACCTTGAAACCTTTGGCCGCCAGGTGAGGGCTAAAGTGTTACGCAATACCGGCCTAACAGTCGGGGTTGGCATTGCCCAAACCAAGACACTGGCGAAGCTGGCCAACTTTGCGGCGAAGAAGTGGGACAAGACTGGCGGGGTTGTGGACCTGTCCAACGAAGGGCGCCAGCGCAAACTTATGGACTTACTGCCGGTGAATGAGGTCTGGGGTATCGGCCGGCGGATATCGAAAAAACTCAACATGATGGGTATCGAAACCGCGCTGCAGTTGGCTGATGCCAGCACGACGATGATCCGCAAGCACTTCAGCGTTGTAATAGAGCGCACTGTGCGCGAGCTACGCGGTCAGCCCTGTCTTGAATTGGAGGAATTCGCGCCGACGAAGCAGCAGATTATCTGTAGTCGCAGCTTTGGTGACCGTATCACTGATTATGATGCAATGCATCAGGCGATCTGTATGTACGCGACACGCGCAGCGGAGAAGCTACGGGAAGAGCATCAGTATTGCCGGCACGTCAGTGCATGGATAAAGACCAGCCCGTTTGCAATAAATGAGGAGTACTACGGCAACACGGGCAGCATAAAACTGAGCACACCTACGCAGGATACCCGAGACATTATCGCCGCCTGCATTCGCTGTCTTGATGCGATTTGGCAACCCGGTCATCGGTACCAGAAAGGTGGGGTGATGCTGCAGGACTTTTTCAGTCAGGGTGTGGCCCAGTTGGGTTTATTCGATGAACATCAGCCAAGGCATAACAGCGAGAAGCTGATGGGAGTACTTGACCGCATCAATAACTCGGGGAGGGCCCAGCTATGGTTCGCAGGGCAAGGGGCACTCCAGTCATGGTCGATGAAGCGTGAGCTACTATCACCGGCATACACGACACGGCTAAGTGATCTTCCACGCGCTCGGGTGTACTAAAGCAGTGACAAAAATTTCATGTGACAGTCAGCTTTGAGCGAGGAGTGGAAGTTCGCAATTGCTCTCACCACTGATGCGGTCATATCAAAATCTGCTGTTGGCACGGCCCTTCCGGACTGATAGCCCCGAAGGGCCATCATGAGCGATGGTACGGAAATTACTTTCATACACCAACTTAAAAAATGAAACTAAAACCATGGCTGGTTACTCATTTCGACTGAATTTATCCTTAAGTGTAGAGAAAAGAATACGTGCAGCTTGTCGGTTTGCGGCTAAGTTTTGTTGTTCCGTCCACTCACCATTAACAATAATCCCTAGATAGTCACTGCCTGTTGGAATGCCAAGACACTCAGGCATACTTGATCGCTTTGATATTAACAATACAAAGGTTGAGCGGATTGTTGTTTGAACAATATCATCTCCTAGTACGCGGTCTAGTAAATGCTCTCTGTGTGCTATCGGCTGTGTACAATCATAAACAATGGCGACAACCGGAAGACTTAGTGCTTTCGATAGTACTAATGCTTCATTCCATGTGTAAGTTAAACTGTCCCTTAAAGTATGAAGACATGAAAATTCTGGCAAGATGTCTTTAGGTTCTTGAGATAGAATTCTATGCATGTCCGCCTCCACTGCGTTCTGTATGAAAGTTGTGGGATAGTCTTGGCTAAATATCGTATCCATACTTGCACGATAAACCTCGCCAATTGTGGTGTACCATACAAACTCTCCACCAATTGCTTCTACCCAGAGATAGGATGAGAATAGATATTCACCAGCTAAGTCCCAACGAATCCTCACATAACCAGGCGATTTGGAATCATTCATATCTGTTTGGTGGGCTCTAAGATTACCGCTACTTATATCGGAAACGACAGAGCTGTACATTCCCATCGCCCAATTTAAGGCATCTCTAATACGTAGTGACCGTTCTCCTCTACTCTTGAATGTCGCGTTATCCAAAAGCTCAAACAACTGCTCGCGTCTAGTACTTGGTCCCATGCGTAAATATTGATTCAAAACTTTATGTAGTGCATTTGCCATGAATTTTTCTGTTTGATATCTGTCACTTACATGATATGAAAATGCCTTGTCAAAAAAATTAAGAATTGAAGTTCTTCCAATTTCTGAAAAATATGGAAGGGAGTTATTGCGCTGGTGAGGTAATTTCCCTTTTTGATCTTGAAGTATAGAAGGTTTCTTTCCCGTTATAAGGAAAAAAAAGACGCCAGCAATGGCGGTAAGATCTGAGACAGGATTTCGTTTATCATCGCTGCCGCCCGCTAACTCAGGTAACAAAAGGAATCTGTTTCCTAGAGCGTCATTGATACGAGTTAGTTGCTTAATTTCCTCGTCGTTTTTATTATAAGCAATGCCAAAATCGATTAGAACTGGGGTATCATCTTCTTTCATGATGATGTTATCAGGTTTAATGTCTCGATGAAGAATTCCAGCTTCGTGCGCCAGGCCAATTGTGTCTAGTAATTGAAGTGTTATAGCAATAGCTCGATCAAGTGAAATATTTCCTACCTTGTTGCGCCATTTCTGGAGTGTGAGTCCCTCAATGAATTCCGTTACGATATATAGTTTGATGTCTTTATTTTTATATAAATTAGCATTTGACTCAATTATTTTTGGAACCTGAGCATCACTAAGAAAGGAATAGGCACGAGCTTCATTAAAAAATCTCGTACGCCGTTCGGTACTTCCCACCTCATGCATTATTTTTAAAAATGCTATTTGGATACCATTCTTAGATATTACTTTATGCCCAACGCCTTGACCTCCCTCGGCCATATTTTCTATTAAAATTCTCCAGTTTTTCTCAAATGATATATTTTCAGTCCACAACACTTGCGGAAGGTTTTCGGGTAAACTACATGGTAGGTTATGAGTCACAATGTATCCTTTTCTATTATTGTCCCCGAGCTCATGCATTGAGGCAAGTTTTCATTTGCTGTGTTTCATCAAAAGTAGATAACATATGGATATAAATCTATCCAGTCATTATTTAATACGCAAATTGTCAGTATAGTCCGCTCCTGGCAGCGAGCTGCCTGTCAGATTGGCTCTGGGCGCTAGCTGTGTCAGTTCAAGCCTGGGTTAATACACTTGAGCAATGGTTGAAATCAGTCATCTGCATTTTCCCACGCTTCCTGCAGCATTTCCTCGATAGCCCCTCTGTCCGCTGGTGTACCGTTTCGCGCTGACCCCTCATGACGGTGAGCGTAGTCAAAGGCATTATCAAAACTAGATAAACATTAATTATAATCAAAGAGTTACGAATTGCCTTAAATGATACAACAATATAGATTGAATGTAATTTTTATTTTTATATTCAATCAGTTATGATCTGGGCCGCAATCTAATGCTGCGTCACATGGGCTGGTTCGAAGCGGCTGACCTGATCGTTAAAGGCATGGAAGGCGCCATCGCTGCCAAGACCGTGACCTACGACTTCGAACGCCTGATGGAAGGCGCTAAGCTGCTGAAATGTTCAGAGTTTGGCGACGCCATCGTTAAACACATGTAAGGGTGTTTGGCGTTAGAATGAGAACGGGAGCCTTAGGGCTCCCGTTTTTTTACTGTTCAAATATGAGTGAGGTGTCGGACAGGCTCACTGCGCGGCGTTAGCTGATTCACGCACGACCAGCACCGGGCAATTGGCGTGGCGGACGACGGCGGTGGCATTGGAGCCGAGGAGATAAGTGATGGCAGAAGGGCGGTTGGAACCCATCACGATAATCTCCGCGTTGAGCGCATCGGCGAGCTCCAGGATCTGATCTTTGGGATCGCCGACGGCAACGTGCGTGGTCACTCTATCTTCAGGCACGCTGAATTCTTTGGCCGCTTTTGCCAGCCCTTCGGTTGCTACCGCAATGATTTCGTCTTTGGTTTCTATCGCCGCCGTGGCGGCAAAGCCGAAAGCGGCATAGGTGGCGCGCGACGGGATCACCGCCAAGAAATGGACGTGGGAGTCTTCGAGCCTGGCGAGCGCGTTGACATGCGGGATGACCTGCTGTGTTAATTCCGGCTCGGTAATATCCACGGGAACCAAAATAGTTTTGTACATACTCCCTCCTTATCGTTTTCAAAAAACTCCACTTTTTGGATTATAGCTGCTTAACGCAGGGAAAGGGGAGATCCAGGTGGCAGAACTAAAGAAATTGGCCGCCAACAATCGGAGATAATCGCTACCTTGGTTATAGAGTATAAACAGAGAATATCAGATGAACTAAGGGATAAACAGCAAGAAAAACTAAATAATTATTTTTATTCAATGGGTTATGAGTGCGTCTGGATAGTCAATACAAAAACAGTTTTGCTAAATTAGCAATACTAATCGAAAGCTTGCTACTGGACGATTAGTCTAACACTCTACTACCTGGGGGGTGAGGTTTACCTGGACGTTAGAGGCATAGAAGGTGCTAATTTGCTGAAATGTTCAGAGCTTCGTGGTGCTACCTTTAGGCATATTTAATACGTTCGGTGTTTTAATGGAAGACAAATCTCAGCGTGTTCGTCTTGATGCATATGTAATAATCATTGACATAATTCCGTAAGGTGACTTGTTAATGATTCGGAAAAATAATGTACCTGAATATAGGCATTTTTCGGTTGTATTATTTTAACGTTTTTATGATTTTTATTAGTATTGAGGAGTCTATTTTTAGGTCAAAATAGACTATCGATCTTCTATGGGTTATGGCTTGCCGATATGGTTTCTATGGCTTTTTTTTGATATAGGTATAGATGATTATGCAGGAACTTAACCCACCATGTTTTTACATTTTCTAATAATACCTAATTGAACTGTTTTGTTTGAAATAATTTGATGTTTAGTGTTATAGATAATAGTTGCCTTTAACATAAATTTTTAATGACGATCAAGAGGTGCATAATGAATTTTAGTTTGATACTTTACAGATATAATACTGCTCTGGATAGAGGCAGAAAAACAGTACAATTATCAATTGCAATAATGACTATTTGGATGGCGTTATGTGTATTCGTTTTTAAAATTGTTGATCTTTCATTCAATAAGGGTGACTTAAACGCCAGTATTCATGTTGACTTTGACTGGGATGTGTTTTCTTCATGGGGGATCGTGATATTTATTACATTGATTGGTGCCGTGTTCCATGGATTCCATGCGTCTAATGCTGAATTAAAAAATGCGAATGCAATAATAGACGACTTATTTATATCCGAAGATAAAGATATGGATAAAAAATTAACCAGTCTGAACAATATCGCCAGCGAGCTTGAGCGTTATTGTATCAAAGCATCTGCGCTGAATTTGATTTCATTTATGCTTATTTTCTTCAGTTTCCTTCATGGTTATCTATCAATTGGAGAAATAATCCAAGGGCTTAGGGAGAGTAATTACCTGGCTTTGATAGTCGTGTCTGTATTTATATTGGCTTTTGTTGCATATTATCATGATGTGATTGTTTTGCTTAATGACCGAAAACGAAAGCGCAACAAAGAAAAGGTATAAATTATTAATAATTTCAGTATGTTGATTGTTAATGGGGATTGATGTGCCTTATCGCTATATACATTTTTTTCATTTTTTTAAATTGAGAGTGTATTTGACATGTGAAGAAAATATGCGTTTAACCTTAAGGGAGAGGGCTGTTTCATCGAAACTCTCGTCTTCTACGCTGACGGCTGCTTTTTATGAGTCTTACATCACTTTTCGATTGTGAATATTGAGCTGCTATTGTTATTGTTTTTCAACTGACAACATCCATAAGGACAGGGATATGAAAATAACGCATTCAGGCTATAAAACCGGCGTTGCTACAGTATTGGCGGCGATGACCGCGCTGGCATTAACGGGGTGTGCCAAGAGCACGGCCCCCAGCCAAACCGATCCGGTAAATAAAGAGGTTGACGATCTTTTCACCAACCTTGGCGACCCAAAGACGCCGGCACCGGGAAAAGAGAAAGAACACTATATCGCCCAGTTGCAGGCCGCGATTCAAAGCCATTTGAAAGATGCCGAGGCCTACTCAGGCAAGCGTTGCACATTGAGCATCAAGCTGGCGCCGGACGGTATGCTGATCAGCATTCGGGCTGAGCAAGGGGAACCGGAACTTTGCCAGGCCGCGATCAAGGCAATCACCAATGCGCGTCTGCCTAAGCCGCCTACGGCCGCGGTTTACGAAGCGGTCAAAAGCAGCGCGTTGGAATTTCGCCCGCAGTGAATAAACAACGCTGTTTCCGTGCAACGCTATCCCGGTCAAGGCCGGGATTTTTTATTGCCGTCACCCTGCGTTAATTGGTGAGAATCACTAAAGCCCTTGATGAAGGGTGACGATAACCCTTAAAAATCCTGATTATAAAAGAGTGGCCATGCGTTTTTTCTGGGTCAACATTGGTGGCAGCGTCGCGGAAGTTTTTAAGGGCGAATTCCTGTGGGCGCCGCAATATGGAATAAATAAGACTGGGAACATGTTTAAACCTGCCGGGTGGGAAACGGTCAAAAAAGTCAAAGAGGGTGACCTGATTTTTTGCCACAAGGGTAGGAAGATCATCGGCGTGGCGACAGCGGTACGCGATGCTTACTCTGCACCGCGGCCTGAGCATCGGGTCGCGGGACCGCCGCATATTGCGGGTACCCAAGTCGATTTGGAACTGACGCGTCTTGAACTACCTATTGATGTTTCCCTTTTTAATCAAGCGTTCACACGCATGCACAACCAGGCTTGCCTTCCGCGCGTTTTTAATAAGAAAGGCGGATGCACCGAAAACTATATGTGCGAGATCCCCGCGCCGGCAGCCGCGTTGATCGCCGGTTTTCTCTCGGAAAATCTCTCTATCAACTTCCATGCGGATACCGTCGAAATCACCAGAGAGGTCGGTGGTGAGCAAGAAAGGGTGATTCAGGCGCGGATTGGGCATGGTCCCTATCGCGATAAAATGTTTAAGCGGTGGGGAAACCGGTGCGCCGTCACGGGGATTGCGGAGCCGTCCATTCTCATTGCCTCTCACATCGTTGCCTGGTCGATTGCGACCCCAGAAGAAAAAGTGGATCCGCACAATGGTTTGCCGTTAATCCCCAATCTGGACAAGCTGTTCGATCGTGGCATGATCAGTTTTGCCGATGACGGACGTTTGCTGTATTCACGGACGATGAGCGGTTTGCTATGTGAGCTGAGGATCCCGTTGGACGCCAATATTAGCGGGTTGTCTGAAAAGAACAGAGCATACCTGCAACGGCATCGAGTGAAGTGGGGGTTTGAAACTGTGCCCTGATGCAGGTTTGCCAAATCAGAGCCGGGGCTCTTACCGATACATCATCGCGCTCACGCGCTCGGCCCGATCTTTAAAACCGTTGCTGCGCATCGTTACCACGTAATAGCGGTAGTGATGTTTCTGTGCGTATTCGCGCACCAGATCTTCGGCGAATAGGCCGCTGAAGGTGACGGTGGTGACGAACGTCAGCCCTTTCACTTCGTAGGTGCTGATCTCTTGCGGGGTGCCGATATACGGCGGCGGGAACACGGTTTTGTGGAACTGGCAGCCCGCCAGCAGCAGGGTAAACAGCAGGGCGGCGGAGATTTGCGGTATTCTCATCGGGAAAAGCTTTCCTTCCTTGGCGTGTGTTTTAGTAACTCTATAATAGGATTACAAAATTCGGCGGGGATGTAAAAGTTATCCCGCTTCGGTTGCCGTTTCGTTGAAGCGGTGTCGCCGTATCCATCAGCATGAGGATTAAAACATGTTTGTTCGCCAGGCCACTGACAGCGATGTCGCAGCCCTGATCGCCCTCGACAGCGTCGCCGAACACGAACCGCAGCGCGCGGCGCAGATCCGGGCCTGGTGCGGGCAGGGGGAGTGCTATCTTGCCAAGGAACAGGACGTGGTGATGGGCTATGGCGTATTGCACTATCATTTCTTCGGCTGCGGCTTTATCGAGATGCTGATGGTCGGCGAGCGCTATCGCCGCCGGGGCGTCGGGCAGGCGTTGATTACGGCATTGAAGTCCCATTGCCGAAACCCGAAGCTGTTCACTTCCACCAATCGTTCCAACCTGCCGATGCAGCGGCTGCTGCTGAACGCCGGATTTGTCGCCAGCGGCCAGATTGACAATCTCGATGACGGCGATCCGGAGCAGGTCTTTTTTATCCCGCTGCGCTAATACAACCGGACATCGACCGCCTGCTGTTGCAGCCAGGTGCTGACGTAGCCATAAGCGGCATAGAAGGCCAGCAGCGCGAAGATCAGCACCGAAAGCGAGGCCAAAAATTTGACGTCGCCGTGCTTCGAAAGCTGGTAAGCGCAAGAGATAAAGGCCAGCAGGCACAGCAGGGTGAAGGCGATGGCCAGCGTGGCGTAGAAAATAAGCATAACGAAACCCGTTCTTCCTTGTGAGCCTGGCAAGGATACCACAGACAAAAAAAAGGGGCCCAAACGGGCCCCTGCGTGATTCGCTGCGGGAGGTTTACTCCAGCGCGTCGGGATGGTTTTTGCCTTCCTCGATAAACTCTTCGTCGATCTCTTCGATGTTATCCTCGCTGTCGCGGCCGGACAGGATGTTCCAGCAGGCGATGAACAGCGCGGCGATCAAGGGGCCGATGACGAAGCCGTTGATGCCGTAAATCTCCATGCCGCCCAGGGTGGAGATCAGGATCAGGTAGTCCGGCATTTTGGTGTCTTTGCCCACCAGCAGCGGGCGCAGGATGTTGTCCACCAGGCCGATCACCACCACGAAGAACACTACCAGGAAAATGGCTTTCCACAGCATGCCGGTGGCGAAGAAGTAGATCACCGCCGGCACCCAGATGATGGCGGAGCCCACGGCCGGGATGATCGACAGGAACGCCATCAGCGCGCCCCACAGCAGGCTGCCGTCGATGCCGGTAAAGTAAAACGCCAGCCCGCCGAGCGCGCCTTGCACCACGGCGACCACCACCGTGCCCTTGACGGTGGCGCGGGAAACGGCGGCGAACTTCACGAACAGGTGGTGTTTCACGTGCTGGGAGAGCGGCAGCGCTTCGAGCGCCAGGTTCACCAGATAGGGGCCGTCTTTCAGCAGGAAGAACAGCAGGTAGAGCATCACGCCGAAACCGACGACGAAGTTGAAGGTGCCCTTGCCGATCAGGAACACGCTGCCCGCCAGATATTGCCCGCCCTTGAGCGCCACCTCGGAAAGCTGCTTTTGGATCTCGGCGGCGCTGTTGAGGTTATGCTCCGCCAGGAAGCGCTGCGCCCAGCCGGGCAGGTGGCGCATAAAGTCCGCTAGCATGGTCGGTAATTGGCTGTTGTTGGTCTGCAGCTTGGTGTAGATCACGTTGAATTCCATCGCCAGCGACGAGGCGATGATCGCCAACGGCGTGAACACGATCAGGCAGATCAGCACCACCGTCAGCAGCGACACCACGCCGTTGCGTTCGCCGACGTACTGCTTCAACTTCTTTTTCACCGGATGGAAAATCACCGCCAGAATAACCGCCCACAGCACCGAGGAGTAATAAGGCCCCAGCACGTCGAGAAAGGCGGCGGTAACGATGAACAGGATCAGAATAAAGAATCCTTTGGAAATGCCTTTAGACATCATAGTCGTCCCTCAAAAGATGAATTTTCAGCATAGATGAACTGAATGAAAACAACACTATCATCACCTTTGCTTAACCGGTAGGGGATTTTTAGTAGCGTATTCCATAGGGTTATTAAGGGCAAGGCGGGCGCCGCACGGTGAACAGGCGGCGGCGAGAGAAAAGAAAGAGGGCTAAATAATTAAATAAATTTATCGATTGTGTTTCATTTTGTGAGCCGCACTTGCCGCCTGCGCCAGGCTTTCCTAGTTTTTAGGAGGGCGGCCGTTCGCCCGATATCACGAAGGAGTATGCAAATGACTGAACACAAACGACTTGCCGTTATCGAAAAGGTGCTGCTGATCGCTTTCGCCGGCGTGCTGGTTTATCTTGCCACTACCGGCGCCTTGTCATTATCGGGCCTTGATCACCACTGGCCTTATCCTTCGCGCTAAGCGTGCTTGGTCTCATCATGCAGGCCCGATAACGATAATGAGCGGCTGTACCCTACGACACGAGACTCACAGCATCAATCATCCGTTATTCGCCTCGTTCTTTGGCGCGCAGGGCGGTGACGCTCTCTCCGCCGACGCCCCAGTTGTCGGTGGCCACCTCGTCAATCACCACGAAAGTGGTGTGGCGTGGCTTATTCAGCACCCGCTCCAGCAGCGTGGTGGCTCCCTCGATCAGCATGCGCTTTTGCGCGGCGCTGACCCCTTCGTCGGTCACTTTAATGTTGACGTATGGCATGGCGTTTTCCCCCGGTTTCACCAGACCCCGGCGGTGGCGCCGCCGTCAACCACGAGCGCCGCGCCGGTAACGAAATTGGCGTCGGTCAGATACAGCACCGCATCGGCGGATCTGGCCCGGCACGATTGCATTCAGTATGCGTTGCCCAGCACCGGCAGAAAAACCGCCTGGACGTTTAAGATTCAGGGCGAAAATAGCAAAGTGGACACTGCCGGACGCTGGCTTTGCCAGGAAGATTACCTCGCTACGCTGACGCTGGTGAAAAGCGGCGCCGGACTGATGCAGGTGTATCGCTTTACCGTCGAACAAGAGTTGAGCAACGGGGCGCTGGTCGAGGTTTTGAAAGATTATGCCGGCGCCTCGCGCCCCTTCATCCTGCTTTACCCTTATGCGCGCTTTGTCCCGCTGAAGGTGCGGAAATTCATCGATTTCCTGACGGAAGCGTAGCCGCCAGCGCCAATACGGCTCCTGACACCGCCGCCGCGAGCACCAGCCACGCCGGGGCCGCCCAGCCGGCCGCGGCCACGATGGCGCTCAGCGCGACCGGGCCGATCACCTGGCCGAGGTAGTTTCCCTGCATCACCAGCCCGAGGCTCAGCGGCAGCAGCGTCGGTTCCGGCGTCGCCGCCGGCGTGGCGGCCAGAATGGTGGCGGGCAGCATGCCGGCGATGGCGCAGAACAGGAAGCACAGCGGGATAAGCAGGCCGTTGGGCGTCATCGGCAGGAAAATGCCGACGCCGAAGACCCCGATCAACAGGCTGGTGGCGGCGAGCAGCGTTCTGGCGGGCAGCCCGCGCGACAGCAGCACGCCGGCGGCGAGGTTGCCGATGATGTTGGCCGCCACCGCCGCCGCGCTGATGCCGCCGGCGGCCGCGAGCGACAGGCCGATGCGCTGCATCAGAAAGATCGGCAAAAAGGTCATCACCGAGAAAAACTGCAGGTTGTAAGCGGTGAACATCAGCGCCAGCAACAGCGGCTGGCGCGCCCGCAGCATCGCGCCCAGCGCTTGCCGCAGCGGCGACGGCGGAACGTGCGCCTCGGCGGCGCGGCGGGATGTGGTCAGCGGCAGCAGCAGGGCGGCCAGCAGCGTCAACGCCGCACCGGCCTGCCAACTCTGTTGCCAACCGGCGAGATGGGGGCCGAAAAACAGTGAAATGGCGATGCCCGCCGGCATGAAGGTGCTCCAGATGCCGAACACCAGGTTGCGCTGCGCCGGGGCGACGATGCGGTTCAGCACCGCCGGCGAGGCGACCACCACGATCACGAAGCCGAGGCCTTCGACAAAGCGGCTGACAATCAACCCGCTGAAGTCGTGCAGCGTGGCGCCGGCGAAGCTGGCGGCGCTGATGATCAGCAGCCCGAACGCCAGCAGGCGCCGATCGCCCCAGCGGCGTACCAGCAGTCCGGCGGCGATGCCGCCGAACACCCCGACGAAAGGAAAGGCCGAAATGACCCAGCTTAGCGTCTCCAGTGAACGGCCAAACTCGGCCTGCAGCGCCGGCAACGCGATAGTGGCCTTACCCACGTGCAGCGCCGCCGCGATGCCGGCGAACAGCACGTTGATGACGGCCAGCCAGGGCGTGGCGGCGGGGAGAACGCGGTCGATGGCGTCCGGTTTAATCGCGGTCATAACACTCTCCGGTGGCGGCAACGCCATCACTATGCCTCTGCGCTACGGCAAAGGCCGTTCAAATGCTGCGCTATCACGTGGGGAAACTGTTCATTTCGAGCTTTATTTTGCGCGCCTCGTTGTTTGGTTCGCCAGCGTGCCGCCCGGCGTGGACGCGGGTCCCCCCGCAGCGGTTTACTGTTCCGGCACGCAGCAGGCGTGTTGAATTCATTTTATAAGGAGCAGTGTATGTCAGAGATGATGAACGAGAGTGGGGCGCCGGCCATTGAATGGAGCTATGGCGGCCGGGGTGACGATATCAGCAGCAGCCTGAGCCTCGACACGGTTGAGGAACAGCCGCAGGGTTTCTTGATGACGGTCGATCGGCCGGTGCAGATCTTTAAAGAAGCGCTGTCGCCGATGATGGCCTTTGTCACGCTGCTGCGCCCGCTGTACGCCAAGACGAGCGAAGGCTTCCAGTATGTGCCGGTTTCCAACCCCTGGACCGACGTGCAGCGCCTGCCGGCCAGCGCAGGCTATTTGGGCGTACAGGTCAACGCCGGGCTGTTCTTCCATGGCGCCAAGCCGACGCACTATAAAGACCGCGACGGCCAGATGAAACCGATCGACGGCGGCACGCTTTTGCAGAACATCACCGTGCTGCATCAGGTGGCGCAGCCGCAGGGCCCGGGCGAAGGCGGGATCTGAGGCTGAAACGTTATCACAGGGCCGGACGCGGCCCTTATCTCGCCTTGAAAACCGCCCTTGGCTTGGGTAAAAAGGGTTGTCTATTCAAGGAGAAGAGTATGTACAGCGACAACGAGAAAAAGTTTTATATCATCCTCAACCGCAATCACGAACCGGCCACGCTGTTTAACGCTTCCTGCCATCTGACGGCGGGCATCACCGATCTGATCGAACAGCGTGAGTTTCACCACTATCCGAGCAGTCTCGACGGCGTCAGCGCCAACATGAGCCACTACCCGATCGTCATCCTTCAGGCTAAAAACAGCAGCCAGCTCAGCAACCTGATCCTCAAATGCAAGGAGGAGGGCGTGCTGTCCAACTTCTTCACCACCACCATGCTGTCGCACTCCGCCGAGCAGCAGATCGCCGACACCGCCAATACCCCCTACGAGCAGCTGGATTTCGTGGCGGTGGCGCTCTACGGTGACACCGAGCAGCTTAAGCCGCTCACCAAGAAGTTCTCCGTCTACCGTTAATCGCGAACGGCGTCACATCAGGGGCGGCAACGGCTATGATATTTTTCCATCAAATCGTTGATGGAGATGAACATGAGCGGCAAGAAAACCACCATGGCGGCCATCGCCAGAGAGGCGCGGGTCGGCATCGCCACCGTCGATCGGGTGATCAACCAACGCGCGTCGGTGCGGCCCGCCACCCAGCGCCGGGTGATTGAGGCGGCGAAAAAGTTGGGGTTCGCGTTGGAGAAGTCCCACTGCCTGTCGGCGGTGCTGGGCAGGCCGGAGCGCCGCCTGAAAATGGGGTTTATCCTGCTGCGGCGCGAACACTCTTTCTATGCGCAACTGGCTGATGAACTGATGGCGCAAGCGGCGCCGTATCATGAGCCGGGTCAGCCGCCGCAGTTCATCTTCCACTCTCTCAATGCCATCGGCGACACCGCCGCCGCCATTAGCCAATTGAGCCGCCAGGTGGAAGCGATCGGCGTGCTGGCGCTGGATCACCCCCTGATCCACTATGCCGTAGAAGAAGTCGCCCAGGCGGGCATCAACGTTTTCGCGCTGCTGTCGGATTTATCGGTGCCCAGCCGCGCCGGCTACATCGGTCTGGATAATCAAAAAGCGGGCCGCACCGCCGGCTGGGCGGTGGATCGTCTGTGCCGGCGTCAGGGCGACGTCGGCGTGATCATCGGCGACAACCGTTTTACTTGCCAGGAAGCCTGCGAGATCGGTTTTCGCTCCTACCTGCGTGAGCAGATGAGCGGCCAGCGTGTGCTGGAACCGGTGCGCAGCCTTGAGGACGCGGAAACGGCGCGCCGGGTCACGCGTGAACTGCTGGCGAACCACCCGGAACTGGCGGCGCTTTACGCGCCGAGCGGCGGTGTGGAGGGCATTATTCAGGCGTTGCGAGAGAGCGGCCGGCAGCGCGACATCACGCTGGTGTGCCACGGCCCGGTGCAGGGCGGTGAAATGGCGCTGCTCGACGGCACGGTGGATCTGCTGCTGTGCCACCGCATTCCCGCATTGGCCGCCACGATCGTCGAGACGTTACTCGCCGCCGATGAACAACCGGGATTACGCCACATCATTAATCGCTTCGATGTGATCACCAAAGAAAACCTCTGACGGCCGCTGAGTGGTGTTCGCCGAGGTTAGGGCGCAGCCAGGCGCTGCCTGAATTTGATTGAAAAATATCAAATAATTTATCAAAAATAGCGCGATCTCTATCAAAAAATAAAATTTTCATTATTGATGGTTTTGGAATTTTTGTTTGATACTGCCGGCATTCCCCGCAAAAAAGGAGCCGTCGCCATGACTTTGCCTATCGCCAATGCGCCCTGCAGTTGGGGCGTGGATGATCCGAACAACCCCCATTTGCCGCACTATGCCACGGTTCTGCAAGAAGCGTCGGCGGCCGGCTACCGCAGCATCGAGCTGGGGCCGTGGGGCTATCTGCCGACGCAGAGCGAGGCGCTGTGTGCCGCGCTGGAGCAGCATCGCCTGTCGCTGGTGGCCGGCACGATTTTTGACGATCTGGTCAGCGAGGCGAACATTGAGCGCCTGCTGGCCCTGACTCATCGGATATGCCGCAACCTCTCGCGGGCGCCCAGGGCGGAGCCGACCGAGGGCGATCGCGCCGCGCCGCCGTTCTTGGTGATTATCGATTTCGGCAATCCGCAACGCGCCAGGTTCGCCGGGCGTTCAGATTTAGCGCCGCGTTTGTCGCAGGGGGAGTGGCAGAGGATGGTCGGGCACATTACGCGCATCAGCGAACTGGCCTGGCGGGAATACGGTGTGCGGCCGGTGGTGCATCCGCACGCCGGCGGCTGCATCGAGTTCGCCGACGAAATCGACCGGTTGGCGGCGGACATTCCGCATCACACCGCCGGATTGTGCCTGGATACCGGCCATCTGTATTACGCCGGGCTGGACCCGGCTGCCTGGCTGTGCAAGCACTTTGATCGTCTTGATTACCTGCACTTCAAAGACGTCGATCCGCAGGTGTTCCGCGAGGTGCTGGCGCGCGGCGTCGATTTTTTCACCGCCTGCGCCGAGGGCGTCATGTGCCCGTTGGGCAGCGGGGCGATCGATTATCCGCAGTTGCGTGCGTTGTTGGCCGAGCGCGGATATCGGGGCTGGATCACTATCGAGCAGGAGCGCGATCCGCGCAATGTGCAGGGCAGCCTGCAGGACGTCGCCGCCAGCTTGCGCTACTTGCGCGGCCTCGGCTTTTAATCAGGAGAAACACGATGATCAACGGCAGCAAACCTTTGGCGAGATCGTTGCGCTGGGGCATGGTCGGCGGCGGTGGCACCAGCCAGATCGGTTACATCCACCGTTCGGCGGCCTTGCGCGACGGCGCGTTTACTCTGTTGGCCGGCGCGTTCGACATTGACGCCGAACGCGGGTGTGATTTTGGCCGGAGTCTGGGTGTGGCGGCGGAGCGCTGTTATGCGGATTATGCCGAGATGTTCCGCGCCGAAGCCGCGCGGGCGGACGGCATCGAAGCGGTCTCGATCGCCACGCCGAACAACACCCATTACGCCATTTGCCGGGCGGCGCTGGAGGCGGGATTGCACGTGGTATGCGAGAAGCCGCTGTGTTTCAGCGTCGAAGAGGCGCAGGCGCTGGCGGCGCTGTGCGAGCGGCAGCGCAAAGTCATCGGCGTGACCTACGGCTATGCCGGGCACCAGATGATTTTGCAGGCCCGGCAGATGATTGCCGATGGCCGGCTGGGGGAAATTCGGCTGGTGAATATGCAGTTCGCCCACGGCTTTCACGCCGCGCCGGTGGAGCAGGATAATCCCAGCACTCGCTGGCGGGTCGATCCGCGCTTTGTCGGCCCCAGCTATGTGCTGGGCGATCTGGCAACCCACACGCTGTTCCTGGCGGAAACCATGGCGCCGCAGTTGAAGATCCGGCGGCTGATCTGCAGCCGGCAAAGCTTTGTGCCGTCGCGCGCGCCGTTGGAAGACAATGCCTATGTGCTGATGGAGTATCACAACGGCGCCGTCGGCTCCGTGTGGGCTTCGGCGGTCAACTGCGGTTCGATGCACGGCCAAAAGGTGCGCATTGTCGGTGAAAAGGCCAGCCTGGAGTGGTGGGATGAACAACCCAATCAGCTGCGCTTCGAAGTGCAGGGCGAGCCGGTGCGGATCCTGGAGCGCGGCATGCCGTATCTCGCCGCGTCGGCGCTGGCGGACGATCGCATCGGCGGCGGCCATGCGGAGGGGCTGTTTGAAGCCTGGTCGAATCTCTACCGCCGCTTCGCGCTGGCGATGGACGCCACCGATCGGCGCGGCGCAGCCTTCCTGGCCGACTTCTGGTACCCGGACGTGCAGGCCGGCGCGCTGGGCGTGAAGTGGGTGGCGCGCTGCGTGCAATCCGCCGAAACCGACGCCGGCTGGGTCGCCTTCGACTGAGCGAGCGATTCGCTCAGACGCTGGCCCCGTCGTAGCTGTGGATCTGTAACGCATCCAGCGCGACGTCCGGCACGCAACGCAGGTTAACGGCGCACATCGCGGCGCCGTCTGGCGCGGTGCCGTAGGCGAAGGGCTGGGCTCCGCAGACTCGGCAGAACTGATGGCGGATCCTGTGGTGATTGAAAGTGTAGGTGCTTAGCTGGTCCTGACCGCTGTTGAGCGTGAAAGCGCTGATGGGGAAGAACGACAGCAGCAGCCCTTTGCGGCGGCAAATCGAACAGTTGCAGCTGAGGGCTTCGGTCGGCAGTTCGGCGTCCACGGTAAAGGTGACGGCGCCGCAGTGGCAGCTTCCCTGGAATGACATGGCGATGATCCTGTAACAGGGGAGAGTGTTTGCCCAGTATAGTGCAATTTATCGTCACTCGGCCGCGCCCGGCCTGGTTTCCTTAGTAAATGCACGGTTTTCTGGTAGGTTAGAGGTTAACGTCATCAAAAGGAGATCGCGATGTTAGAACATTACTATCCGGCCAATATGGGCGCCGAACCGGTCACGGACGAACAGCACAAACGGCTGGTGGCGGTGCAGGCGGCGCTGGAACTGATCAAGGCCACGCTGTCGGATACCAACGACGGCAACGGCGTGGACTTCCAGCTGAAGGCGGCGGAAAAGCACATCGGCCCGATGGCCGACGCCATTCAGGAAGCCCTGAAGTAACGGTTCGCCGTCACGTCAACCGCCCGTCTCGGGCGGTTTTTTTGCGCTGATTACTGCGATTTTTTTAGTGGCGCATTGCCTTTTTCCCGGCTGGTGCCGTGAGCGGCGCGATCCTACTCTAGCGATCCGAGTCCTCATCAGGGTCATGCTCATGTTCCGCTTCAGCTTCTTTTCTTTCTTATTGCCGCGCCGCCGACGCGTCACCCAGTTGGCCGGCGCAGCGCTGTTGTTCAGCGGCGTTATGCAGGCGCAGGCCACGCAACGCATCGAGTTTTCGCCGGACCCCGCCGGCGCCTACCCTGAGGGCATCGCCTGGAATGCACGCGCCGGTGCGTTCCTGATTTCCTCTCTGCGCGGCGGGCAGCTTGGCCTGGTCTACCCGGATGGCCGCTATCGGCGGTTTTCCACCGGCAAGGGGCTTATCACCACCTCCGGCATGCTGGTGGACGCCGAGCGCAACCGGGTGCTGGTGTGCAACGAAGACGTGGGCGTGTCCCGCAACTCTGCCGCTGGCACGCGCAATCGCGTGGCGCAGGTGCTGGAGTTCAATCTCGATACCGGCGCGCTGCAGCAGACGTACGATCTTTCATCGCTAAGCCATGGGCTGACGCTGCCCAACGATCTGACGCTCGACGCGCAGGGCAATATCTACGTGACCGACAGCTTCCAGCCGCAGATTTACAAGATCGACCGGAGAACGCGCCAGGCGTCGATTTTGGTGCGCTCAGCGCGCTTGATGCCGGCCGACGCACCCGCCGCTGCGCAGGGCACGCGGCCTTATCTCAATGGCGTGGTGTATCACCCGGATGGCTACCTGATTGCCGCGGACTACACCCGCGGGCTGCTGTGGAAGGTGACGTTGGAGAACGCGCCGGCGGTCAGTGAAATCAGGCTGCCGCAGCGGCTGAAAGGGCCGGACGGGCTGCGGCTCAAAAACGCCCATGAATTGGTGATCGTACAGTCTTTTCCGGATGAAAAGGGGAGCATGTCCGGCGACGTGTCACTGCTCTCCTCGGCCGACGGCTGGGCCAGCGCGCGTATCGCCGCGGTCGCCGCGCCGCCGGGATTGGATGGGCCGACCGGCGCCGCGCTGCGGGATGGCGAGGTGTGGGTCGTTAACTCCCGTTACCCCCGGCTGTTTGCCGACGTCGCTCAGGCGGAAAGTACCAAGACGTTCAGTATCGTCAAGGTGGCGTTCAAACCGGCCGCGGCGGATGGCCGCTGATCGACGGCGATTGCCAACCGCGCCGGAATAGGATTAAATGCGCACTGACTGTATAAATAAACAGGTGTGCTGCGATGAGTCTGATGTTGAAGGGTGAAAAGATTGACCGTAACCGCTTTACCGGCGAGAAGATTGAAAACGGCAGCTTTATGCTGTGCGATTTTTCGGGCGCCGATCTGACCGGTACCGAGTTTATCGGCTGCCAGTTTTACGATCGCGACAGCCGACAGGGCGGCAATTTCAGCCGCGCGATACTGAAAGACGCCAGCTTCAGAAGCTGCGATTTGTCGATGGCCGACTTCCGCCATGCCAGCGCTCTGGGGGTGGAGATCCGCGAATGCCGCGCGCAGGGCGCCGATTTTCGCGGTGCCAGCTTTATGAACATGATCACCAGCCGCACCTGGTTTTGCAGCGCCTATATCACCAAAAGCAACCTGAGCTATGCCAACTTCGCCAAGGTGGTGCTGGAGAAATGCGAGCTGTGGGAAAACCGCTGGCACGGCGCGCAGGTGCTCGGCGCCAGTTTCAGCGGTTCCGATCTGTCCGGCGGCGAATTCTCCGGTTTCGACTGGCGTGCCGCCGATGTCACCCAGTGTGATTTGAGCAACGCGGAACTGGGCGAGTTGGATTTGCGTACCACCGATCTGCAGGGCGTCAAAATGGACAGCCACCAGGCCGCGCAGCTGCTGGAGCGGCTGGGGATCGCAATCATCGGCTAAGGGAATGGCTAACGCGACGGTTGGGCAAATAAGCGATTGGAGGCTTTCTCTGCGTCCACGGGAATACGGCGTTGCATTACCGGGATAGTGAAGCGGGGATCCTGTGAGAGGTGGCGAGCCTGCTCGTTGAGCGGCACGACGGCGATCGCCAGATTGTCGTTGGCCTGCATGACGCCTTCCTGTTCGAACAGGGCGAACACCGGCGTGTCGCGCGCGTTACCCAATGAGCAAGCCGAAATCCAATAGTGCCCGTCTTGGGCAAATTTACACTGCGCCGTTTGCGGGCTAATTGCGCTGATTTGTTTGGCAATCAAGGCATTCGCGTTTTCCACATAGCTTGGTGGTGCCGGCTGGCAGCCTGCCAAACTGAGCGTCAGTGCAGCTAGCGTCAGTGTTCTTTTGCCCATCATAGCCATCCTTGAGGTCATTTCCTGTAAAGTAAAATAATTATCCTAACAACGATAATGCACCAGTGTCGAGAACAGATTGATTTATTAAGCTTTTGTTTCTCTTTCATGACGATTAAGCGGTTTTCTTCAGTGTTATAGCAGGGAGTGGTTTCGCGTGAAGGGAAGAGCAGAACGCGGAATCGGCGGCTGTTTGCGCGTTCATGATCGGCCCCGGCGCGGCGAGTCCAATCGTTCGTTATTTTTCACCCCGAACGCCGCGCAGATAACCCTGAGCTGGCGGCAGATGCAGGCGGTCCTTTGCGGTAATAAATTTATGAGCCATATGAATATAATTTAAAATATATCTTGCTTAAATAATTTAGCTGTGTGTAAATAGCGTCATCGGTTTGTAGTTCAGACCTTATGAAAGCAGTTTTAGTAAAGCAGTTCTCAGTATTAGCGATATCCCTCAGATACCTCTTCTTCCGCGAATTCTCTTCTCTAGTGCCCCATAAGTTTCCAATAAAAACAGACCTCTATCGCCCTATGGCGTCGCAAAAATATAAAGGAAATATCTCTATGACCAATAAAATGACGGGTTTGGTAAAATGGTTTGATGCAGGTAAAGGCTTTGGCTTTATCACCCCGGCAGACGGTGGCAAAGACGTGTTTGTACACTTCTCCGCTATCCAGAGCAACGATTTCAAAACGCTGGACGAAGGCCAACAGGTTGAGTTCACTATCGAAAATGGCATGAAGGGGCCTTCTGCCGGCAACGTGGTCGCGTTATAATTTTCGGCCGAGGTGCAATTTCTTACGACAGCGATGATGGTTTAAGCCGGAGCAGTTAAGCAATGAAATCCTCAGCCTGAATAAACTCCGGGTTTGCCCGGAGTCTTTCTCGATACGTCATTAGCTCAGCAGGAAGAGCGGCAGCGAAATTATTCGTTGGCGGACTGGGGTTCGATTCCTCGATGACGTCCAATAATTAATGATTATTGGCAACAGAAAAACAGATTGCCGCAGAATTAATAACGCCGCGTTTCAGTCTATTTTTCTGTTGTGAAAAAGTCGCGCTTAGGCTGCGTAATGTTGGAGTGTGGGATGGACGCTTACGCCATAACATGACAGCCGGGAAAGTCACCGGCACACGATTAATAGCCCCGGCCTTGGCCGGGGTTTTTTATGCCCGCGATCTTAACGCTGCGAGTCCAGCAGTTCGTTGTTTTTCACCACGTCCTGCGCCTTGAGGTAGCTCTCGATCAGCAACTGATAGGCTGGGAAGATTTTGGTGTAAACCTCGGCCCATTGCTGAGCGTCGGCGCGGTTCCAGCTGCCCTGCAGCTCCGAGGCCACTCCGGCGGTGTCGATCGGCACCACGCCGGCCTGCACCACGCGCGCCAGGGTGATTTCCTGCGCCATTTTTGAGTAGGTGCCGGAGGCGTCGATCACCGCGAAAACTTTATAGCCTTCGGCCACTGCGCTGATGGACGGGAAGGCCATGCAGACGCTGGTGATGGTGCCGGCGATGATCAGGGTCTTTCGGCCGGTGGCCTTGACCGCCGCCACAAAGTCCGGGTTGTCCCAGGCGTTGATTTCCCCTTTACGGGCGACGTATTGCGCGTGCGGCGCATTCTGGTGAATTTCCGGGATCAGCGGGCCGTTGGGGCCCTGCGGTACCGAGGCGGTGGTGATCACCGGCAGTTTGCTTAGGGTGGCGATGCTGGCCAGGGCGGCGGCGCGGGCGCGCAGTTCGGTCATCGGCATATCGGCGACGGTCTGGAACAGGCCGCTCTGGTGGTCAATCAAGAGCATGACTGCGTCATTAGCATCAATAACAGGACGCTGGCCGTTGAAGTTGGCTGGAGTGCTCATGGTGTTTTCCTTTTCTCGTCGTGAGGTCAGTAGGTATCTTCTTTGATTGATAAGGCTGAAACTCAGCACTTGCATACAGTGTAGAGCCGAGAGAGAAATCCGGTAGAGCCTGAAGTCGGGATGCATCGTTCCATAAATGGAACGACACTGCAGCAGGCGAGGAGGCCGGCGCTGGGCTAAACTTAAGGTGCATGAGAAACATGCGGCAAGGAGCGCCATCCTGTTTACGGATCTGACGAGGAGGGCCGCCATCATGGCTTATCGGCATATCGTTGTCGCCACGGATCTCAGCGAAGACGCCGAGTTCCTGCTGGGCAAGGGCGCCAGACTGGCCGCCGCGCTCAATGCCAAACTTTCCCTGATCTATATCGACATTCATCGCGCCGGTTATTACGTCGATCTGGGCGTGGGAGATTACAACTACACCGATCGCACATTTTCGGAGCGGGTGAAGAATATGCTCAATGCGATCAAAGGGCAGTCGTCCTATCCGGTCGAAGAGGTGATCGTCAGCCGCGGCGCGTTGACGGAAGAGCTGAACCGGGTGGCGAAGGAAAAAGGGTTCGACCTGGTGATCTTCGGCCACCACCACGATGTCTGGAGCCGGCTGGTTTCTTCGGCGCGCCAGGCGATCAACGAACTGAACGTCGATCTGCTGGTTGTCCCCATCGAGAAAAAATAGTCGCGGCCGCCTGCGGGCGGCTGCCGTTTTCCATTCGTATCGCTTTTCTCTGGGTGAAGATAACCGCATACCTGCAATAATCCCGCTTGCTGACAATCCGCCCGAAAAATAGTGACTGACCGCAATTTTATTTTCTCCATCAATATGTTGGCCAAAATCCGATAAAGGTTAATCCAGCGCATTGAAATCACTGCCATACCTCATTTGGGTTAATAAACCGCACGTTTTGACTGGCTCTCCGCGGAGGGGCGCCTTATCCTCGGGGTAATGAGATTTGTATGACTTATATAAATACGTTCACATGGAGGAGGTCTCATGCGTTTTGACAATAAAGTCGTGGTTATCACCGGTGCAGGCAATGGCATGGGGGAAGCGGCGGCGCGGCGTTTCTCAGCCGAGGGCGCGATCGTGGTGCTGGCCGACTGGGCCAAGGAAGCGGTAGACAAGGTCGCAGCTTCGCTGCCGAAGGGCCGAGCGATGGCGGTGCATATCGATGTGTCCGATCACGTCGCGGTTGAAAAAATGATGAACGAGGTGGCGGAAAAACTGGGCCGCATCGACGTCTTGCTGAACAATGCCGGCGTGCATGTGGCGGGCAGCGTGCTGGAAACCAGCATCGACGACTGGCGTCGCATCGCCGGGGTTGATATTGACGGCGTGGTGTTCTGCTCCAAATTCGCCTTGCCGCACCTGCTGAAGACCAAGGGCTGCATCGTCAATACCGCGTCGGTGTCCGGCCTGGGCGGCGACTGGGGCGCGGCCTATTACTGCGCGGCGAAAGGCGCGGTGGTCAACCTGACGCGCGCCATGGCGCTCGATCACGGCGGTGACGGCGTGCGCATCAACTCGGTCTGCCCGAGCCTGGTCAAAACCAACATGACCAACGGCTGGCCGCAGGAGATCCGCGACAAGTTCAATGAGCGCATCGCGCTGGGGCGTGCGGCAGAGCCGGAAGAGGTGGCGGCGGTGATGGCGTTCCTGGCCAGCGACGACGCCAGCTTTATCAATGGCGCCAACATTCCGGTCGATGGCGGGGCGACCGCCTCGGACGGCCAACCGAAGATCGTCTAAGCGTTAACGCACAGGCCCGGCCAGGATGACCGGGCCTGTTGTTTTTAGACGCCGATGCGGTCGCGCAGCGTGTAGTAGGCCGCGCCGATGGCGGTGAACGGGATCTGCAGATTGCGTCCGCCGAAGAACGGCAGGTGCGGCAGTTTGGCGAAGGCGTCGAAGCGTTCGGCGTCGCCGCGCATCAGCTCGGCGATCAGCTTGCCCGCCAGATGGGTGCAGGTCACGCCGTGGCCGCTGTAGCCCTGCATGTAGTACACGTTATTCTCCAGCCGGCCGAACTGCGGCATGCGCGACAGCGTCAGCAGGAAGTTGCCGGTCCAGCGATAGTCGATACGCACCCCTTTCAGCTGCGGGAAGGTCTTCAGCAGCTTCGGCCGGATCAGGTTATCGATATCGTCCGGATCGCGCGCGCCGTACACCACGCCGCCGCCGTACAGCAGGCGATGATCGGCGGTGATGCGGTAGTAATCCAGCAGGTAGTTGCAGTCCTCCACGCAGTAGTTCTGCGGGATCAGCGCCTGCGCGATCTCCGGCGCCAGCGGTTCAGTGGTCACCACCTGAGTGCCGCACGGCATGCTGCGCTTGGCCAGCCGCGGCTCCAGCTTATCGCCCAGATAGGCGTTGCCGGCGACGATGACGAAACGCGCCTTCACCTGGCCGTTGGCGGTGCTGATGAGCGCCGGTTCGCCGTGGCGGATGTTCGTCACCGCCGATTGCTCGAAGATGCGCCCGCCCTGCAGGCGGATCGCCTCGGCTTCGCCCAGCGCCAGATTGAGCGGATGGATGTGGCCGCCGCTGTGATCGAGCAGCGCGCCGACGTAACGATCGCTGGCGATCTCCTGGCGCACCCGGTCTGCGTCGAGCAGCTCAAGCTGGGTATTGCCGTAGCGCTCCCAGTTGCGTTTTTGCTCGATCAGCGCATGGAACTGCTTGTTGTTCAGGGCGGCGAAGATGCCGCCGGGGCGGTAGTCGCAGTCGATGGCGTAGCGGCTGATGCGGCTGCGAATGATCTCCGCGCCTTCGAACATCATGCTGCCGAGCAGGCGGGCGCTTTCCGCGCCGTAACGCTCTTCAATCACATCGATGTCGCGGCTGTAAGAGTTGACCAACTGGCCGCCGTTGCGGCCGCTGGCGCCGAAACCGATGCGCGCCGCTTCCAGCACCACCACGTCGTAACCGGCTTCCACCAGGAACAGCGCGGAGGAGAGGCCGGTATAGCCGCCGCCGATCACGCAGACGTCGCATTCGATCGATTCATTCAGTTGCGGATAGGGCTGATGTGCGTTGGCCGTGGCCGCATAGTAGCTTTTTACGTGTTCAGTCATGAGATAAGCCCTTATTCCAGCGAGATCCAGGTGGTTTTCAATTCGGTGAACTTGTCCAGCGCATGCAGCGATTTGTCGCGGCCGTTGCCGCTCTGCTTGTAGCCGCCGAACGGCACGGTCATATCGCCGTCGTTGTAGTTGTTGACGAACACCGTGCCGGCCTTCAGTTGGCGCGCCATGCGGTGCGCGCGCGCCAGATCGCGGGTCCAGACCGCGGCGCCGAGGCCGTAGTCGCTGTCGTTGGCCAGCTGCAGCGCCTGTTGCTCGTCGTCGAAGGCGGTCACCGCCAACACCGGGCCGAAGATTTCATCGCGCGCCACGCTCATGGCATTGTCCACCTGGGTGAGGATGGTCGGCCCCAGATAGCCGGCGTGGTCGCCCTGCGGATGGTCGCGCCCGTCGAGGAACAGCGCGGCGCCCTGGCTCAGCCCCCGATCGATATAGCCGGCCACTTTCTCGCAGTGGCCGCTGTCGATCAGCGTGCCCATCACCGTGTCGGGATCGAGCGGATCGCCGGGCATGAAGGTCGCCGCGTGTTTGCGCAGCGCCTGCAGGAACGCTTGCTCAATGCTCGCTTCGACCAGCAGGCGAGTGCCGGCGATGCATACCTGCCCCTGATTATAGAAGATGCCGGCGGCGGCGCTGCGGGCGGCCTGATCCAGATCCGGGCAGTCGGCGAAGACGATGTTGGCGCTTTTGCCGCCGGCCTCCAGCCAGACGCGCTTCATGTTCGATTCGCCGGCGTAAATCATCAGCTGTTTCGCCACCAGGGTGGAGCCGGTAAAGGTGAGGGCGTCGACGTCGCGGTGCAGCGCCAGCGCCTTGCCGGCGTCGTGGCCATAGCCGGGCACCACGTTCAGCACGCCGTCCGGCAGTCCGGCCTGCTGAGCCAATTTGCCGAGCAGGATGGCGCTCAGCGGCGATTTTTCGGAGGGTTTAAGCACCACGCTGTTGCCGGCGGCCAGCGCCGGGCCGAGTTTCCAGCAGGCCAGCAGCAGCGGGAAGTTCCAGGGCACGATGGCGCCGACCACGCCGATCGGCTCGCGCTCGATCAGCGCCAGCGCCTCGCGACCGGTGGGGGCGATTTCGCCGTACACCTTATCGATCGCTTCGGCGTACCAGCGGATGCAGCGGATGGCGCCCGGCACGTCGTCGCGCAGGCTGTGACGAATGGGTTTGCCGGTGTCCAGCGTTTCCAGCAGCGCCAGCTCTTCATGATGCTGTTCCATCAGATCGGCGAAGCGCAGCAGCGTGGTTTTGCGCTGCGCCGGGGCGGCCTGGGCCCAGTCGCCGCGTTCAAAGGCGGCGCGCGCCGCGCTGACCGCCCGATCGATGTCGGCGGCTTCGCCGCGCGCGACCTGCGCCAGCTCGCGGCGGCCGGCGGGATCTTCCACGGCGAAACGTTTCCCCGCGGCGGCCGGCTGGTAGCGGCCGTCGATAAACAGCTGGTGCTCAATCTTCAGGGCCTGCGCCCGTTGTTGCCAATACTGCAAATGGTGAAAGTTCATGCCTGGCTCCGTTGATCAGAATGTCGTCGGCGTATGGGCGCTGATAATCCGGCAAATGCGCGCCGACGTGTTGCTGAAACTGTGGGGGATGCCGGTATTGATGGCGTAGCTCTGCCCGGCCAGCAGGTGATAGCTCTGGCCGTTGACCTGCAGCACCACTTCACCCTCCAGCAGCGTGCCGATCTCTTCCCCTTGGTGTTTGATGCGCTCGCCGGTGGTGGTGCCCGGTTCGTAGGTCTCGATCATCATCGCCAGCGTGCGGTTCGGGTCGCCGTTGTGGATCAGCTTCATCGAAACGCCCTGGCTGCCGATTTCGATCAGGTCGTCGCTGTCTATCACGATCTGCGGCTCAGCCGGTTTTTCCGGCTCGGCGAAAAACGCCGACAGCGACAGACCATACACCGTCAGCAGCTTTTGCAGCGTGCTGATGGCCGGGCTGACCTTGTCTTGCTCGATAGTACTGATGGCGCTGTGGGTTAACCCAGACAGTTCGGCGACCCGGCGCTGCGACAACCCTAATTGTTGACGGATCTGCGACAGACGTTTTCCCGGTGCCAAGCTGACGTCGCTCATGGGCGTTTTTCCTTTTGATAGTTCCGACAGGCGGTGATGAAACCATCAAACAACAGGCGCGACAGGGCGTACTCGTCGCTGTTCCACTCCGGGTGCCACTGCACGCCGAGCGCGAAGGGCTGATCGCGCACGCTGATCGCCTCCACCAGCCCGTCAGCGGCGTGCGCCTCGATGCGAACGCTCGCGCCCAGGGTTTTGGCGCCCTGGCCGTGCAGCGAGTTCACCCAGAATCTGTTGCAATCCGGTATCAGTTGCGAAAGCAGCCCCCCTTCCTGAACGATGACCTCGTGGGCGGGGGCGTATTGCTGTTCCAGCGGCAGGTCGTGATCTTCACGATGCTCCAGCAGCTCGGGCAGTTCATACAGGCGGCGATGCAGGGTGCCTTGAGTGGCGACCACCATTTCCTGCATGCCGCGGCAAATGGCGAAAAGGGGAATGCGCCTGTCGAATGCCTGGCGGATCAGCGCCAGGCTCAACGCGTCTCGACCAGGATCGGCGTCAGGCTCATCGCCGTTTTCACCATAAAGGTGCGGCTGCACATTACTGGGGCTGCCCGGCAGCAAAATGCCGTCGAGGCGCGGCAGCAGTTCCGCCAGCATTTCCGGCTCCGCCAGCGCGTGCGGCAGGGCGATCGGCAAGCCGCCGGCGGTGATAACGGCATTCAGGTACTTTTCTTGCAAGGTCTGTGTGAGGTGCCCGTTTAACCTATACCTGCACATGACGACGCCAATGACTGGTCTGTTAAATATATTGTCCATGCTATCCCCTTGGTACGTTCGAAATTATGAACGATAAGCTTCTCCACCGCCGATTTCGTTCAATATTCTATAAATCTAGCAGTCGATTGGGCAATATTCAAACCAAAAGTAACACTTGCAAAACAAATTTGTTTCATCTACGTTTCATTTGTGGGCATTATATTGAACAAGACGGTCAATAAACATCGACGACAGCAAAACACAAACGGCGGGTGAATCATGCAGACCAACATCGTAGAAGTGGAAAACTTTGTTCAGCACAGTGAAGAGAGACGAAGTAGCGCGTTCCAGCGCGAAGTGAAGAAGTATTTGGAACGTTATCCGTTAACCCAACATGTCGACGTACTGTTGACCGATCTGAACGGCAGCTTCCGCGGCAAACGCATCCCGGTCGGCGGCCTGAACAAACTGGAGAAGGGTTGTTACTTCCCGGCGTCGGTATTTGCGATGGATATTCTCGGCAACGTGGTGGAAGAGGCCGGGCTGGGGCAGGAGTTGGGCGAGCCGGATCACGTGTGCGTGCCGGTGCCGGGCACGCTGACGCCGTCGGCGGCGGACCCGCAATATATCGCGCAGGTGCTGCTCACCATGCTGGATGAAGATGGCACTCCCTTTGACGTTGAACCGCGCAATGTGCTGAACCGAGTATGGCAGCGTTTGCGTCAGCGCGGGCTTTCCCCCGTGGTAGCGGTAGAGTTGGAGTTCTATCTCATCGATCGTCAACGCGACGCGGAAGGCTATCTGCAGCCGCCGTGCGCGCCGGGAACCCAGGAGCGCAACACCCAAAGCCAGGTGTACTCCGTCGATAACCTGAACCATTTCGCCGATGTGCTGAGCGAAATCGACGAGCTGGCGCGTTTGCAGGGCATTCCGGCGGACGGCGCGGTGGCGGAGGCGTCGCCGGGGCAGTTTGAAGTCAACCTGCACCATACCGATGATGTGCTGCAGGCCTGCGACCATGCGCTGGCGCTGAAACGGCTGGTGCGCATGGTGGCCGAGAACCACAACATGCAGGCCACCTTTATGGCCAAGCCGTATGAAGAGCACGCCGGCAGCGGCATGCACGTGCACATCAGCATGCTGAATGCGCAAGGCGACAATGTGTTCGCCGACGACGACGGCGAGGATTCGGCGCTGCTGAAACAGGCGCTGGCGGGCATGATCGCCCTGATGCCGTCCTCGATGGCGCTGCTGGCGCCGAACGTCAACGCCTATCGCCGTTTCCAGCCCGGCATGTATGTGCCGACCCAGGCTTCCTGGGGGCATAACAACCGCACCGTGGCGCTGCGCATTCCCTGCGGCGATCGCGACAATCACCGCGTGGAGTATCGCGTGGCGGGCGCCGACGCCAACCCTTATCTGGTGATGGCGGCCATTCTGGCGGGCATCGTCTACGGCCTGGAAACCGCATTGCCGCTGCCTGAGCCGGTGACCGGCAACGGGCTGGAGCAGGACGGGCTGCCGTTCCCGATCCGCCAGAGCGACGCGCTGTACGAGTTTGAACATCAGCCGGTGCTCAATGCGTTGCTGGGCGAACGCTTCAGCCATGTCTACCTGGCCTGCAAAACCGACGAACTGGTGCAGTTCGAGCGCCTGATCACCGAAACCGAAATCGAGTGGATGCTGAAAAACGCCTGATCCCGCTCACCCAACGACTACCGCGCGCGCCCGGCGCATTTCATCGGCTCTCCTGTAGCCCGTGAGGCTGCGCGCTGCGGTACAGCATTTCTTCTATCACGGCGTACAGGACGCCGACGAGGAAATAACCATGACTCAGCCATTCCCATGCGCAGACGTTTGCCTGTGCCGCAGTGCCTACGGGCCGGTCGCCGGCCGCCCGACAGTGACCCCAACCCGCTTTTCCCGCCGCCTGAGCAGCAGTTTCCCCGCGGCCTCTCTGAATGACGTTGCACGGTTGACAGCAGAGGACCAAAAGGGGAAACGCCATGACGATTAAAACCATCGACGGCGGTCCGGCGGGCAAACCGCAACTGCGCAAATCCCTCAAGCTGTGGCAGGTGGTGATGATGGGCCTGGCCTATCTGACGCCGATGACGGTGTTCGATACCTTCGGCATCGTCTCCGGCCTTACCGACGGCCATGTGCCGACCTCCTATCTGCTGGCGCTGGCCGGCGTGTTGTTCACCGCCATCAGCTACGGCAAACTGGTGCGCCAGTTTCCCACCGCCGGTTCCGCCTACACCTATGCGCAGAAGGCGATTAACCCGCACGTCGGTTTTCTGGTGGGGTGGTCGTCGCTGCTGGATTATCTGTTCCTGCCGATGATCAATACGCTGCTGGCGAAGATTTACCTGACCGCGCTGTTTCCGGAAGTACCACCCTGGGTGTGGGTGGTGGGCTTCGTGATCCTGATCACCGCCATCAACCTGAAAAGCGTCAATCTGGTGGCCAACTTCAATACCCTGTTCGTGCTGGCGCAGGTGGCGATCATTCTGGTATTTATCTACCTGGTGGTGCGCGGCCTGCACAACGGCGAGGGGATGGGCACGGTGTGGAGCCTGCGGCCGTTCCTCAGCGAGAATGCGCACCTGCTGCCGATCATTACCGGCGCGACCATCCTGTGCTTCTCGTTCCTCGGTTTTGACGCGGTCACCACGCTGTGCGAGGAGACGCCCGACGCCGCCAAGGTGATCCCGCGCGCCATCTTCCTGACTGCGCTGTACGGCGGGGTGATCTTTATCAGCGTGTCGTTCTTTATCCAGCTGTTTTTCCCGACCATTCAACGCTTTCACCAGCCCGACGCCGCGCTGCCGGAGATCGCGCTGTACGTCGGCGGCAAGCTGTTCCAGTCGATCTTCCTGTGCGTGACCTTTATCAACACGTTGGCCTCCGGCCTGGCGTCGCACGCCAGCGTGTCGCGCCTGCTGTATGTGATGGGGCGTGACAATGTGTTCCCGGAGAAATTCTTCGGCTATATCCACCCCAAATGGCGTACGCCGGCGCTGAACGTACTGATGGTCGGGCTGGTGGCGTTGTCGGCGCTGTCATTCGATCTGGTGACCGCCACGGCGCTGATCAACTTCGGCGCGCTGGTGGCCTTTACCTTCGTTAACCTGTCGGTGATCAGCCACTTCTTTATTCGCGAAGGGCGCAACAAAAGCTGGAAGGATCGCTTCAACTTCCTGTTCCTGCCGTTGGTGGGGGCGCTGACGGTGGGGGTGCTGTGGCTGAACCTGGAGAAAAGCTCGCTGACCATGGGGCTTATCTGGGCGACGCTGGGCTTCGGCTATTTGGCCTGGCTGACCCGACGCTTTCGCCAGCCGCCGCCGCAGTTGGAGCGGCAACCGCAGCAATAAATTCACAGGCGGGAGTTTCCCGCCTTTCTTTTTGGCACGTGCGGCAGTAGAGTGAAAAACCTGATAAAAAATAACCTATTGGACCTGCCTTATGCCCGCTTTGCCCTCGCGTACCCGCGCCACGTTGTTCGGTTTATTGGCCATTGTGCTGTGGAGCAGCGTGGTCGGCCTGATTCGCAGCGTCAGCGAAGGGCTGGGGCCGATCGGCGGTGCGGCGATGATCTACAGCGTCAGCGCGGTGTTTTTGCTGGTGGCGCTCGGCGTGCCGAAATGGCGCAGCTTTCCACGGCCTTATCTCATCGTCGGCAGCCTGCTGTTCGTCAGTTACGAGATCTGTCTGTCGCTGTCGCTCGGCTACGCCAATACCCGCCTGCAGGCGATAGAAGTGGGCATGATCAACTACCTGTGGCCCTGTTTCACCGTGCTGATGGCGCTGGCGATCAACGGCCAAAAGGCGAAATGGTGGCTGCTGCCGGGGCTGCTGCTGTCGCTGTTCGGCATCGGCTGGATCATGAGCGGCGAGGGCGGCTGGTCACCGGCGCAGATGCTGGCCAACGTGCGCAGCAACCCGCTCAGCTACGCGCTGGCCTTCAGCGGCGCGGTGATTTGGGCGCTGTATTGCAACCTGACCAAGAAGATTGCCCGGGGCAGCAACGGCGTGGTGCTGTTTATCGTGCTGACCGCGCTGGCGCTGTGGCTGAAGTACGCCTTCAGCGCGGAAAGCGGCATGCAGTTCAGCGTCGGCGTGACCGTGACGCTGCTGTGCGCCGGGGTGGCGATGGGGGCGGGGTATGCCGCCTGGAACGTCGGCATTCTGCACGGCAACATGACGCTGCTGGCGACCGTCTCCTATTTTACCCCGGTGCTCTCGGCGGTGTTCGCCGCGCTGGTGCTGCACACCTCGCTGACCGCCAGTTTCTGGCAGGGCGTAGCGATGGTCACACTCGGCTCGCTGATCTGTTGGCGGGCAACTCGCGGAAATTAACGGAAATTATCCGCTGTCGTCGCAATGTTGAACTAGAATTTAACTAGCCATGTTGCCTGAAGGAACGACGACGATGAGAAGCGACATTCAATTTATTCAACAGCCTGAAATCGACGTGCATCACTATGAGCGCGGCGATACCGTTCGCCTGACCACGGCGAATTTGCGACATGAATATCAGCTCGACGTTTATATTTTGCGCCGCGACGATAAGCTGATTTACGGCTCGGTCGTCGCGGCGGCGCCCAAAACCGATATTCCGGTCGCCAGTTGGGAGGTGAAAAACGGCGAAGAGGTGGCGTTCCGCCAGGAAAACATCGCCAAGGCGGTGCCGGCGGTGAACTGACGCGCAGCGATTATGGCGCGATTACGCTGAATGACGGTTAATAAATTAAAGAAATCAATTTATTGTTTCCACTGGCTGCGCTTTTTGAAGATGAGAAAGCATTTTATTTGCCATTAGGAGACCTTTGAAATTATTGGTAACATATGCGGGTTATATAGCGTGTTATAGGGATATATTTTATGACTCCACCTGCGGATGTTGCGCGAGTTTTTATCGGGTGTGATCCAAATGATTGCGATTTGGAACAGATGATGGTTTTGGAGTACAGCTTGCGTAAGCATGCTTCAATACCTGTTCAAATTGAGTGGATGCGTTTGTCGCGAGACCCTGCCAGTCCCTGGTATTCTCAAAGTGGCGGCGAAGGTTGGACCACCGAGCGTTGGGCAACGCCGTTCTCTGCATTTCGCTGGGGCATTCCCGCTTTCTGTAACTTCCAGGGTCGGGCATTTTACTCCGATGCGGACGTGCTGTATCTCTGTGATATCGCAGAGATTTGGCATCATCCGATGAAGGAGGGCACTGCCATTTTGGCCGCGGGTTCCGGCAACGATCTGCGCTTGGGGGAAATGCTGTGGGATTGCGAGGCAGCGGCGCGATTCTTGCCGCCGCTGGATGAGTTGCGCCGTGATCCATTGGGGCATAAAAAAATGCAGCGGTTCTTTGAAGAACATCCCGAGTTCGTCGAGCCGTTGAAACCGGAATACAGCAATCTGGATGGTGACGACTTGCCGTTGGAAGCATTGAAGGCGTTGCATTACTCGGATATGAGCAGCCAATTTTCCCACCGTTATTCGCTTCCCAGACTGCGGGCTGAAAGCCGCAAGCATTGGTTTGATGGCAAGATCCGCAGCCATTATCGCGATGATCTGCGCGAGCTGTTCGAACAATACTATCGCGAAGCGCTGCAGGCCGGTTATACCCTGGAACGGTACCGGAATGTGCAGTTATTCGGCGGTTTCAATAAGCAATCTCAGAAAAAATATGACGGCAATCCGATTACGCGCAAGAAACAACCTTTTTTGCGCCGCTTCTTGAGCGGTTTGCTGGATTAGTCGATCTTTCCCTCCCAGGGAGTTTGTCGCGCGCTGGCGCCTGAGGGTGTTTTTTGCGTTCACTATTCTGCGGGCTGTGGCGTTAATCGCCGCGGCCCATCTTTTATGACTTTCAGCGGGTTTCCCCGCCGTCTACCAGCGGGTTACATTTGCTGCAATTTTCGGCTGAAAAATGCTTTGCATGACAAAAATCACAGCGAATGTGAATTTGCATGAAACATAATTTGACAAATGTGAACGCAATCGATTACCTATTCGCGAAATGCGTAACTGGATCACAGATTCTTACAGTCAGTGGTTTCTATAATGCGCGCGTCATCCGAGTTTCTGTGTGAAGACAACGCCAGGTGTCGGCAGACTCATTGTCATCTTTTCTAAACGGGCAGGAAATGGCCCTTTAAGCATGTGGTAATAAAATGAAAAAAATAGCTCTCGCAGCAGGTGTACTGCTCGCAGCGTCTTACAGTGCATCATCAATGGCTGATAGCAAAGACAGTCAATATGTCTCCGACTGGTGGCACCAGAGCGTCAACGTGGTGGGCAGCTACCACACCCGCTTCGGGCCGCAGCTGAATAACGACGTGTATCTCGAATACGAAGCCTTCGCCAAGAAAGACTGGTTCGATTTCTACGGTTACGTTGACGTGCCGAAATTCTTCGGCGTGGGCAATACCCCGGATCGCGGCATCTGGGACAAAGGCTCCCCGATGTTTATGGAGATTGAACCGCGTTTCTCCATCGACAAACTCACCGGCACCGATCTGAGCTTCGGTCCGTTCAAAGAGTGGTACTTCGCCAACAACTACATCTATGATCTGGGCCACAACGCCGATGGCCGTCAAAACACCTGGTACATGGGTCTGGGCACCGATATCGACACCGGTCTGCCGATGAGCCTGTCGATGAACATCTATGCCAAATACCAGTGGGAAAACTACCAGGCCGCCAACGAGAACAGCTGGGACGGTTACCGCTTTAAGGTGAAATACTTCGTGCCGCTGACCCAGGTGTGGGGCGGCAACCTGAGCTACATCGGCTTCACCAACTTCGACTTCGGTTCCGATCTGGGCAAGGACAGCCATTGGGTTGACGGCACCGGCAAACAGGTGCGCACCAGCAACTCGATCGCCTCCAGCCATATTTTGGCGCTGAACTACGATCACTGGCACTATTCTTTCGTGGCGCGTTATTTCCACAACGGCGGTCAGTGGCAGGATGGCGCGGATATCGGCACCCCGCAGGGCCCGATCAAGTCTACCGGTTGGGGTTATTACCTCGTGGTCGGCTATAACTTCTGATTTTCCGTGCTATCAGAAACAGAAAACCCCGCCTGGCGGGGTTTTTTTTCGTCATCACTGGGCTTGTTCAACCGGGAGATGCTTCACCGGCATAAACAGTCTGCCTTTGATCACGTGACATTCATTATTTATCCAACTAATGATTTGTTCACGGCTGACGCCTTCCGACTGCGCGTACCGATGAAGATCGCCATTAAAGTGCCGAGTGATGTATTCCATGAGGGTCATTTGCACGTCTTTTGCTCCTGAACGCCCACCCGTTGCCAGCCTGGCCACCGCGGGAGGTTGAGGTTTCTCAGACAGCGAATGTAAATTATCGGCAACCAAATCTCAACATAAAGCACCAGATTGGGGCGACAGCGGTGTGAAAAAGAATCCCGCACGGAGAGGCGGGAAATGTTCGCTATTATCATTATGGATGATAAGAATAAGATTTGAGGTGCGACGAAAAAGAGCACGCTAACTCTTTTTTGTTACCTTCCCACGCTAGCGTAAGGCTTATTTTTCTTCAAGAAAAATCTGAGACAAGCATCGGCATTTTCGAGGCATTTTGCGTTGAGACAAGGTTTGCAAGCGAATGCCGTAAAAGCGCACCGTTATCTCGGAGTTTTCCTTATACTTTGTCTGGAAAAGGCTGGCTATAGTCAACAGAGTCACCCACGCAGGAATACACAACATGAACAAACGTCGTACGACTCTCACGGTGTTGGCGCTGATTGCATCGCTGGGGTTGTCATCCGCCCCGGCCTTGGCCGACAAAGGCGGCAATGGTAACGGCAACGGGAACGGCCATGGTAACAGCGGCAATCACGGCAATAACGGTAACCATGGCAACAACGGCAATCACGGCAACAAAGGCAATAAAGATAAAGGCGGCTATAGGAACGACGATAATCTGGTCTCCGTCAGCCTCTCGCGCGACCGCGCCCGTTCGCTGGCGCACAACTATGGCCTGACCGGCTACAGCTCGCTGCCACCGGGCATCGCCAAAAATCTGGCGCGCGGTAAACCGCTGCCGCCGGGTATCGCCAAAAAAGTGGTGCCTTACTCGATGCTGCGTGAGTTGCCGCAGTACCCGGGTTATGAGTGGCGTATCGCCGGCGACGACCTGGTGCTGGTCGCACTCAGCACCGCGATTGTGGCCTCCGTGATCAATGGCGTTTTCGACTAACGTTTGTCGAGCGTTATCGGGCCTCGCTGCGGCGGGGCCTTTTTATTTGCCAGCGCGGGGCGGACGTGGTGAACTTTGGGCCTGACATTTTCACTGCATCATAAGGGAGGCGCCATGTTCAGGGCGTTATTGATAGCCTGCTGTTTGACCAGTTTTCCGGCGTTGGCAGACGGCGCCGCCGCCATCGGCGAGCTGGTGAACCAACGGCTGTCGTTGATGAAAGACGTTGCCGGTTACAAGGCGCAGCAGCATTTACCGATCGAAGACCTGGCGCAGGAGGCGAAGGTGTTGGCCAGCGCGCAGGCGGAGGCGGGGCATTTGGGGCTGGAGCCGGCGTCGGTGCGGCCTTTTATCGCCGCGCAGATGGACGCCGCCAAGGCGATTCAGTACCGCTATCGCGCCGACTGGCTGGCGAGCCCGGAGCCCGGCTGGCAGCCGCGGCCGTTGGCGCAGGTGCGCCCGCAGATCGCGCAACTGAGCAGCCAGATATTGCAACGCCTGGCGGAGCGGCTGCGTGCCGGCCCGCTCGGCGAGGCGGATCGGGCGGCATTTATGGCGTCGGTGGATCAGGTGAATCTCAGCGCCGCCGACAAGCGGCGGTTGGCGGATGCGCTGCTGGCGGTCAAAACCGGCAGCGCACGCTGAGCGTCAGTCGCGGCCGACGGTGCTGCGGCGGAAGGTCAGCATCCGGCTGCGGTTGGCGATGAGATCCACGTTGTAACCGCGGAAATAGAGGCAAAAGCGTTTTAACCACGGGCCGTCCTGGCACTCCACCAGCATGCGGCCCTGGCCGAGCGGGCTGAGCGTGCCGGTCTGCGCCGCCGGACCGACGCCAATATGCACCCGATCGCCGCGAATTTCAAAGGCGGTGCGATAGTGCGGGTGATACCACAGCCCCTGCACATGCTTCAGGCAGTCGCCGTTAGCCGTGACCGGCAGAAAACGGCGCGCCACATGCCCGACTTCGCCCTCGATCGCTTCACCGGTCCATTTCAATTTGAGCGGCATATGGGCGGACATCGACACGGCGTACCCGTCCTCGCCCTGATACAGCGGTTCATCGCTGCCCAGATAGGCCAGGTTGCCGTCTTTGACCTCCAGCCAGTGCGGCTCCGCCAGCGTGGCGTAGAGGCCGTCGGGGATCGCCGTGCTGCGCTGCGGCAGCGGTTCGCCGAGCAGCGCCGCCATCACCTGCAAAGCCATCCCGAAACTGTCGCAGTCTTCGCGATTGGCCACCAGCGCGACGCCGGCCTGACGGTCGGGCGCCAGCAGGAAATAGGTTTTGTAACCGGCGTGGGAACCGCCGTGGCCGAGCAAGCGGCGGCGGCCCAGCGGGGTTTGCGCCAGACCCAGGCCATAAGCGCTGAGCTGGCCCTGATTGAGACGGCGCGGTGCGCCGAGTTGCGCCAGCACGCCCTGGCCGGGGCCCTGGTCGGCCAGCAGCGTCTGCAGCCAGCGGGTGAGGGCGTTGAGGCTGCCGGTCAGGCTGCCGGAGGCGGAAAGGTGCAGGCCGGCGCTGGCGTGTTGCCAGCCCTGCGGCGCACGCCAGTAACCCGGCACCAATCCCGGCACCACGTCGAACCAGCTTTCCGGCGCCCGCATCTGCACCTGCAGCGGCCGGGCGATGTGCTGTTGCACCAGTTGGTCGAAATCATACCCTTTGCTGCGCAGCGCGGCCTCCAGCAGCCGATAGCCGGTATTGCTGTAGGCGATCTCGCTGCCGGCTTCGTAGTTCAATTTCTCCAGCCCCTCGACAAACCGCATCACCGGCTGCGCCTCGCTGACGGCGTGCAGCGAGATGCCCAGCAGGCCGAGCGTCTCGCGCACGTCGGGCAGGCCGCCGGTCATGTCCAGCGCCTGGCCGACGGTAACGTCCGCCAACGCGGGCTGCAGGGCGGGGAGCAGTTCACCCAGACGTTGCTCCAGCCGAATGGCGCGATCGGTGGCGTTCAGCGCCAGCGCGGCGAAGATATGCTTGGTCACTGAAGCATAACGCACCACGCTGTCGGCGGTGAAGGGGGTGTTCTGCGCCAGATCGGCCAGGCCGGCGCAGGCGGTGGCGCGGCGTTGTTGGGCGTCAAACAGGGTGATGGCGCCGCCGGGTTCGCCATGCCGTTGCCAGCCGGCCAGCAGTTGTTCGGCCAAGGCGCCGGCAGCGCGCCAGTTTAACGGTGTTACAGACATAGGGCCTCCAGAGAGTATTCGAAACGGGCCAGCTGGCCACACGCCGCCCAGCGCTGAGCGCGGGCTTTTGGGCTGATTGTGGCGCAGTGCGTTTTTCGTCGGCCGCTGTTTTGTGCGCTGTTTAGACCAGTTAGCGGGGAATCACGCGAAACTTTGATATAGCGCGCAGATTGCTGCTGGCGTTGCGGTTAGAGGCGGGAGAAAAACAGGCGCGCGACGGCGCCTGTAAAGGGGAATCAATTCAGTCTGGCGGCGCCGTCCAACAGGCTTTCAATCATCTGCTTGAGCAGGCGCTGCAGCGAGGCGGCGCGCTGGGGCTCGAACGCGAAAGGATACTGTTCGGACATGTAGTTGACCTGCGCCAGTTCGAGCTGGATCGCATGCTGTTGTTGCTGCGGCTGACCATAGGCGCGGGTGATATAACCGCCCTTAAAGCGACCGTTGAGCACGTGGGTGTACTGCTGTTGCTGCTCGCAGCAGGCGACCAGCCGATCGCTCAGCGCCTGGGCGCAGCTTTCACCGCCGTTGGTGCCGAGATTGAGATCCGGCAGTTGGCCGTCGAACAGCCGCGGGATCACTGAGGCGATGGAGTGCGCGTCGAACAGCAGCGCATAGCCATGGCGCGCTTTGAGGCGCGCCAGTTCGTTCTGCAGCTGCTGATGATAAGGTTGCCAAATTTGCTGCAGGTAGGCGGCGCGTTCTTCGTCCGTCGGCGCTTTGCCCGGCAGGAAGCTTGGGCGGCCGTCGAACAGCACGTCGGGATACAGGCCGGTGGTGGCGGTGGTGTACAGCGGCTTGTCGTCCGCCGGGCGGTTCAAATCGATGACGAAGCGCGAATAGTTGCCGACCAGCACGCTGGCGCCCATCGCCCGGGCGAAGTCGTACAGCTGCGGAATGTGCCAGTCGGTATCGGGCAGCGGGCGAGCGTCGTCGGTCAGCCCGGCCTCGACCGCCGGCGTCAGTTGCGTGCCGGCGTGCGGAATGCTGATCAGCAGCGGCAGGCTGCCGGTCTGGAAGCTAAAAGGATCGCGAATGGTCATTGACGTACTTCTCCTCGGAAAATCACCGTACAGGGCAGTTGACCGCCCAACCAATAAGCCAGTTCCGCCGGCCGCGACAGCGGCCAGTGAACGAAGTCCGCCACCTTGCCGGTTTCCAGCGTGCCGTGGCTGTGCTGCAGCCCCAGCGCTTTGGCGGCGTGGGTGGTGACGCCCGCCAGCGCCTCTTCCGGCGTCAGGCGGAACAGCGTGCAGGCCATGTTGATCATCAGGCGCAGCGACAGCGCCGGCGAGGTGCCGGGGTTGGCGTCGCTGGCGATCGCCATCGCCACGTGGTGCTTGCGGAACAGCGCTACCGGCGGGCACTGAGTTTCACGCAGCAGGTAGTAGGCGCCCGGCAGCAGCACTGCCACGGTGCCGGCGTCGCCCATGGCGCGGGCGTCTTGCTCGGTGGCGTATTCGAGGTGGTCGGCGGAGAGCGCGTGGTGGCGCGCCGCCAGCGTGCTGCCGCCGAGGGCGGAGAGCTGCTCGGCGTGCAGCTTGACCGGCAAACCGGCGGCTTCGGCGGCGGCGAAGACTCGCTCCACCTGCGCCGGTGAGAACGCCAGATGCTCGCAGAAGGCGTCGACCGCATCCGCCAGGCCGGCGGCCGCCGCCTGCGGGATGATGGTGTCGCAGACCAGATTAATGTAGTCGTCGGCGCGGTTGGCGTATTCCGGCGGCAGCGCATGGGCCGCCAGACAGGTGGTTTTCACCTCGACCGGCAGCAGCTCGCCCAACTTGCGCGCCACCCGCAACATTTTCAGTTCGCTCTCCGGGCTGAGGCCATAGCCGGACTTGATCTCCACGCAGGTGACGCCTTCCGCCAGCAGCGGCCGCAGGCGGAACAGCGCCTGCTCCAGCAGCAGCGCTTCGTCGGCCTCGCGGGTGGCTTTCACGGTGGAGATAATGCCGCCGCCCTGTGCGGCGATGTCGGCGTAGCTTACGCCGTTCAGCCGCTGTTCGAACTCGCCGCTGCGGTTGCCGCCGAACACCAGGTGCGTGTGGCAGTCAACAAAGCCGGGGGTGACGATGCCGCCGTCGAATTTCACCGTTTCGTCCGCGATCAGGCCGGGCGGCAACGCCGCATGTTCGCCAATCCAGACGATCTTGCCGTCGCGCACGGCGATCGCGCCGTCGGTCAGGGTGTGATATTTGCCGTCGCGCATGGTGACGATATCGGCGCCGTGCCACAGGCTGTCACAGTGAATCTCAGACGTCATTGCTTTCCTCCGCCGGAGCCGCAGCTCCCACATGGTTGTATATACAATTAAAAACAACCTAACGCATTCACCGGGATGTCACAAGAGGCGGGAGAGATTTTGTTATCAGGATGTGATCGACCGCGGAGATGCGGGCGCAGGGGCGCCCGCCGGGGATCAGACTTCGCTGGTGAAGCGGCCGAACAGTTGATAACGGCTGCCGGGGTACAGCAGCCGGGCCGAGGTGACCACGGTTTTGCCGGACCAGGTGCGGCGATGGATCAGCAGGCCGGGTTCGTGGTCCTCCAGCTGCAGCAGCTCGCGCTCGCGCCGGGTGGGGATCACCGCTTCGACGATGTGTTCGCCGGCGGTCAGCGGCGCGGCCTGCGTCAGATAGGTATAGGGCGTGACGCGGTCGAAATCCTGCTTCAGGTAATCCGGCGCCACCAGTGGGTTGACGCAGCGGTCTTCCACCTGCACCGGCACGTCGTTTTCGTAATGCACGATCTGGGAGTAGAACAGCCGTTGGCCGGGCTGAATGCCCAGCGCCGTCGCTTCTTCCTCGCTGGCCGGGCGGGCCTTCAGCTCGAGGATTTTACTGCTGTGGTGATGACCTCGCGCGGCGATCTCATCGGCGATGTTGTGCACTTCCAGCAGTGCGGTATGCGCCTTGGCTTCGGCGACGAAGGTGCCGACGCCCTGCATGCGAATCAAAAAACCTTCGCTGGTCAGCTCGCGCAGCGCGCGGTTGATGGTCATGCGGCTGACGCCCAGTTCCGCCACCAGTTCACTTTCGGAGGGCACGCGCTGGTGCGGTTGCCAATGCCCCGCACGGATTTGATTCACGATCGCCTGTTTGACCCGTTGGTAGATCGGGGCGGGGGCATCGCTCATTGCAGCCGCCAGTTGTAACACGGTCTGTTGTTCAGCCACGACGTTAACCTCGTCAAATAAAAAAATAATAACACCAGTTTACTGTTGATGTCGGCGTATGTATATGTATATACAACTAGTGGCCGTCGCGCCAGAAACTTGCCGGCGACCGCCAAAAATTCCTTAAGACGCGCCATCGCCGCGCCTTATTCGCCGTTACATTAACCGTGGAATACTGCCATGCCTGCTTATTTTGCCCCACGCGCTTTGCTCCCAGAGGGCTGGGCGCATAACGTCCGGCTGGACGTCGATGCGCAAGGTTATCTGACTCAAGTTACCGCCAACGCTGAGCCGCAAGGCTGCATTCGGCTGCACGGCGACGCGGTGCCGGGCATGCCGAACCTGCACTCCCACGCTTTCCAGCGCGCGATGGCCGGGCTGGCGGAAGTGGCGGGCAACCCGCAGGACAGCTTCTGGACCTGGCGCGATCTGATGTACCGCCTGGTGCAGCGTCTGACGCCGGAGCAGGTGGAGGTGGTCGCCCGTCAACTGTATATCGAAATGCTCAAGGGCGGATACACCCAGGTGGCCGAATTCCACTACCTGCATCACGACGCCGACGGCAAGCCTTACGCCGATCGCGGTGAGATGACCGGCCGCCTCAGCGAGGCCGCACATCAGGCCGGCATTGGCATGACGATGCTGCCGGTGCTTTACAGCTACGCCGGTTTCGGCGCCCAGCCGGCCCAGCCGGGGCAGAATCGGTTTATCCAGGACACCGAAAGCTATCTGCATCAGCAGCAGGTGATTGCCCGTCAGCTGGCGGATCGCCCGTTGCAGAATCAGGGGCTGTGTTTCCACTCACTGCGTGCGGTGGAGCTGGGGCAGATGCAGCAGATTTTGGCCGCGTCGGATCGCACCTTGCCGGTGCATATTCATATCGCCGAGCAGCAAAAAGAGGTGAACGACTGTCTGGCGTGGAGCGGGCAGCGCCCGGTGGCCTGGCTGTATGACCATCTGCCGGTGGATCAGCGCTGGTGCCTGGTGCACGCCACCCATCTGGATCGCGACGAGCTGGAAGCGCTGGCGCGCAGCCGCGCGGTGGCCGGCCTGTGTCTGACCACCGAAGCCAACCTCGGCGACGGCATTTTCCCCGGCGACGCTTACCTGCAGCAGCAGGGGCGCTGGGGCATCGGTTCCGACAGCCACGTTTCGCTCAACGTGGTGGAAGAGCTGCGCTGGTTTGAATACGGCCAGCGGCTGCGCGATCAGCGTCGCAATCGCCTGACGACACCGGAACAGTCGGCGGTAGGCGATGTGCTGTACCTGCAGGCGCTGCAGGGCGGCGCGCAGGCGTGCGGCGCGCCGATCGGTCGGCTGCAGAGCGGCTATCGCGCCGACTGGCTGGTACTGGACGGCGACGATCCGTATCTGGCGGCGGCGCCGGACGCCTCGATCCTCAATCGCTGGCTGTTCGCCGGCGGCAAGGAGCAAATTCGCGACGTGTTCGTCGGCGGCCGGCAGGTGATCGAGCAGGGGCGGCACGCGCTGCAGCAGCAGAGCAGCGCCGAGTTCCTGCAGGTGCTGAAAACCTTTCAGCAGGAGGCGTAATGAGCCTGAACCGTTTTAACTTCGCCGCGCTGCCGGTCAGCCCGTGGCGCAACGGCGGTGGGGAAACCCGTGAAATCGTCAGCTGGCCGCCGGGCGCGCAGGATTTTGACTGGCGCGCCAGCATCGCCACCATCGCGCAGGACGGGCCGTTTTCCGCCTTTGCGGGCATCGATCGTTCGATCACCCTGCTGGAAGGCGACGGCGTGCGGCTGTTCAGCGCCGGGCATATCGACCATCAGTTGGCGCGCGTCGGGGAGCCGTTCGCGTTTTCCGGCGACGTGGCGCTGGAAGCGACGCTGCTGGGCGGCGCCAGTCAGGATTTCAACATCATGACACGCCGCGGCCGGCAGGCGGCCGAGGTGCGGCGCAGCACGGCGCCCGTCACCCTGTCACCCAACCGGGCGGGCGTGCTGTATGTGCTGGGCGGCGTTTGGTCGCTGCCGGAGGGCGGCGAACTGCGGGCGCGCGAAGGTGTCTGGTGGACGGCGGCGGGTGGCGAAGTGACGCCGCTGACGGCCGACGGCGCGATCCTGTGGGCGAACATCACAGCCTGCTAACGCAGAGTAGAGTCCTGCGCCCGGTTATGGGATTATTCACTTTTCCCCATTAATCATAAAGAAGGGCGCATGGCTTCGCTGAAAGACGTCGCAAAACTTGCCGGAGTCTCGTTGATGACGGTGTCCCGCGCCATCAATGAACCCGGCAAGCTGCGGCCGGAAACCTATCACCGCGTCAAACAGGCGATCGACCAGTTGGACTACGTGCCGGATCTGTCGGCGCGGCGTATTCGCGGTGACGGAAATCGCGTACAGACGCTCGGCGTGCTGGCGCTGGACACCGCCACGACGCCGTTCTCGGTGGACATGATCCTGTCGATTGAAAAAACCGCGCGTGAGCGCGGCTGGAACAGCTTCGTCGTCAACCTGTTTGCCGACGACAACGCTGAACAGACCGTCGATCTGCTGTTGGCGCATCGACCGGACGGCGTGATCTTCACCACCATGGGGCTGCGTCAGGTGGATGTGCCGGCCAAACTGTTGGACAAAAGGCTGGTGCTGGCCAACTGCGTCAGCCCGGCGCACGCGATCGCCAGCTACATTCCTGATGATGAGCAAGGGCAGTATGACGCCACGCGCACGCTGATCGCCAAAGGCTATCGTTCGCCGCTGTGCATACATTTACCGGCGGATACGCTGGCGGCGGGGCTGCGCCGTCGCGGTCTGGAGCGCGCCTGGCGCGAAGCGGGGCGCGATGTTGAACAACTGCGGCAGTATCATCTCGATCTGAGCGGCGGCGATCAAGGCTATCGCGACTGCGTCGCGGTGCTGGCGCGGCATTTCTCTGCCGGCCGGCGCGATTGCGATGTCGTGGTATGCGGGAACGATCGGATAGCGTTTCTGGTGTATCAGGTATTGCTGGCGCAAGGATGGCGGATACCGCAACAGGTGGCGGTGCTGGGCTACGACAACATGGTTGGCATCGGCGAGCTGTTCCTGCCGGCGTTGACGACGGTGCAATTGCCGCACTATGCGCTGGGTCGCCTTGCGGCGCTGCATGTGATCGAGCAGCGGGAACAGCGTGATACGGTGAAAGTGCCTTGCCCGCTGTTGGCGCGTGGTTCGCTGTAACCGCACCGGGTGCGTCGCTGCGCGCCCGGTGCTCATTCCCATTACCCCCAGATGCTCGCCAACTGCCATCCCTCGATTGACTCGAACTGCGCCCGGCCGCCTTCGGCGAACAGGCTGAGACGGCGATCGCCCGCCGTCGGATAGAAGCGGCTGGTCAGGCAGGCCTCTCCCTGATTAACGAAGATTTCCAGCGAGGAGCGGTCAATAAAGATCCGCAGCGACACGGTGTCACCTTCCGGCAGCGGCACACTGCGGCAGGCGCACAGCGCCGGATGTTCATTAAAACGCTCCAGCACCAGTCGGTGTGACTGATTGTCGACGTACAGCCGCGCCGCACTCCCAATGGCCAGCCCGTAACGCTCGGCGTCGCTGTCGGTCGGTCTCAACGTCAGGATGAGCTCCTGCATATCGTTCGCCAGCGGCAGTTGCCGATTGGTCAGCGTCTGCGCCGACAACGTGTGTGATTCTCGGCGCAGCGCCGCCAGTTCACGCGCCGGGTTCATGCGGACGCTGCCGTCGGCGGCCAGCGTCAGCTCGCGCGGCAGGGTGAGGGCGCCGGCCCAGCGGTGCGCTTTGCTGGGCATCGGTGATTCCCACATATCCATCCAGGCAAACAGCAGCCGACGGCCGTCGGCGGCGGTGAAGGTCTGCGGCGCATAGAAATCGTGGCCGGCATCCAGCTCACAGAAGGGCTGGGTCACCGTAAAGTCGCTATTAGGCCGCCAGTGGCCAAGCAGATAGCCGCTCTGGAAGCGATTGCGGTAGCGGTAGCCCTGCGCCGCCAGTCCTTGCGGCGAGAACAGCAGCAGGTGTTGTTCCCCCAGCGGGAAGAAATCCGGGCATTCCCACATATACCCTTGATGCGCCGTTTGCGCGCCGGCCAGCACCCGATCGAAGCGCCAGGCGCGCAGGTCGGCAGAACGGTACAGGCGCACCTGGCCCAGGCCGTTTTCTTTGGCGCCGACCACCAGCCACCATTCGCCGTTCTCGCGCCAGACTTTCGGATCGCGAAAATGCTGAATGCCGTCCGGCGGGGCCAGCACCGGCCCGTGCTTGACGAAGCGTATGCCGTCTTCGCTGGTGGCCAGACATTGCACTTCCCGCACCTGACTGTCGTCACCGGGTTCGCCCAGCCACACGTGGCCGGTGTAAATCAGCGTCAGCACGCCGTTGTCATCCACGGCGCAGCCGGAAAAGCAACCGTCTTGGTCATAGGGCGCATCGGGCGCCAGGGCGATGGGCTGATGCTGCCAGCGTATCAGGTCGCGGCTGGTCGCGTGCCCCCAGTGCATGGGGCCCCAGTGCTCGCTATAGGGGTGATGCTGGAAGAAGGCATGATAGACGCCGTCAATACAGATCAGTCCGTTGGGATCGTTGATCCAGCCGGCGGGCGGCGCGAGATGGAACTGCGGATAATAATCGTCTCGGCGTTCTGCGCGCAGGGCTTCGACCGCATGGTCGGCTTGAGCTAAGGCAGTATTCATTGGACAGACTCACTTGATTTAATGGCGGATGGAAAGGGCGTTGCCGTGGCGGAGCGTTCGCCGCGCAGCAGGAAACAGGAGACAAGCGTGGTGGCGGCGACCGCGCAGCCCATCAGCAGATAGGTGTCGGCAAAGCCGATGCGGTCATAACCGTAGCCCGCCAGCGGTGACAGGAAGCTGGCCATCACCTGGGTGATGAACTGGAAACCTACCAGGTACAGCGTGGAGGAGAGTCGGCTGTCAAAGCGGCTCGCGATGTATTTGAAAATAGCGATCAGCAGGATTGGCAACTCTACGGCGTGCAGCAGTTTCATGGCGGAGATCATCAAGGCGCCGCTGACCAAGCCGGAGCCGAACATGCGCAGCGCCATTACGCCACCGGCCAGCAACAGCCCCTGTTTGGCGCCGATGCGGTTCACCAGTAGCGGGGCCAGGAACATGCCGCCTGCCTCGAGGAAGACCTGCAGCGAGTTGAGAAAACCGTACATCTCGTTGCCCTGTGCGCGAGAAGCGAACTGTGAAGCGAAGTAGACCGAAAATTGCTGATCGAAAACGTTGTATACGCTGATCCCCAGCACAAACACCACCAGCGCCCAGAAGCCGGGCATGCGCAGCAGCGCCAGCGCGTCCTGCAGCCGCAGGTTTTCCGGTTTGCCGAACGCCAGGCCGGCCATGGCATTCGGCTTCAGCTCGCGTACCTGGCTGAGCAGCACCAGGAACACCACGGCGGCGGCGGAGGCCAGCCAGAAATTGATGTTCGGATTGATATTGAAGATAAAACCGGCCACAAAGGTGGCGCTGGCCCAGCCAAGCGAGCCCCACATGCGGGCGCGGCCGAATTCGAAACCGCTGATGCGGCTGACTCGCTCGGTATAAGATTCCAGCGCGCCGATACCGGCGAAGAAGGTCGCGCCGATGAACACCCCGCCGACCAAAGCGCCGAGCGGCAGGCTGCTCGCCAGCAGCGGGGCGTAAACGTAGATAAAGAACGGGCCGGTCAGCAGCAGCATCACGCCGAGAAACTGCAGCAGGTGTTTGCGCAGCCCAAGTTTATCCTGAATAAACCCGTACAGCGGCTGTGCGCACAGCGCCACCAGCGAGATAGCGGAGAAGATCAGGCCGGTCTCGGCGCCTTTCAGCCCGATCTTTTGATTCAGCCACAGCGAGATCAACGAAAAGCTGGAAGACCAGGTGAAGAAAAAGAAGAACAGCAGGCCGCTGAGCAGCACGTAATATTTTTTCGTTTCGCGGTTCATGGGTAGGGCCCCGGTGAGTGAAGTTAGCTCTATTGTTAACGTTAACTCGCGAAGGGATGAAGCGGCCAGATATCACGCATGAGATGTTAATCACAAAAGTTAACGTTAACATTTTTGCCTTGTGATCGAGGTCACGAGTTGGCAAGGGGGCGATGTGCCCCCGCAGGATTAACGTTCGTTCAGCGAGCGCAGATGATCGTCGCGGCGCAGCGTCATCAGCGCAAACAGGCTCACCACCGAGGTGGCGACCACGTAGTAGGCGGGAATGTCGATATTGCCGGTCTGTTTGATGAGGCCGGTAATAATCAGCCCGGCCGAGCCGGAAAACACCGCATTGGATAGCGAGTAAGCCAGCCCCAAACCGGTATAGCGCACCCGGGTCGGGAACATCTCAGCCAGCATCGCCGGGCCGGGACCGGCCAGCAGGCCGACCACGGCGCCGGCGACCATCACCGCCAGCCCTTTGGCCCACAGTGAACTCTGCGCATCCTGCAGCAGGTGCAGTAAGGGAAAGGTGAACAGGATCACCGCCGCCACCGCCGTCAGCATCACCGTTTTACGTCCCAGTTTGTCGCTGATGATGCCCGCCGGCAGAATGGTCAGGGCGAAGCCGACGTTGGCCAGCACCGTCGCCACCAGCGCCTGCTGGAAGGTGGCGTGCAGCGAGGTTTGCAAATAGGAAGGCATCACCACCAGAAAGGTATAGCCGGCGGCCGACCAGCCCATCATGCGGCCGATGCCGATCAGTATGGTTTTCGCTACGCCGCCCAAGCTCGCTTCCGGCGGTGGGGCGCTGTGTTCCGCGGCCTGTTGCGCCTGGGTAAACGTGGGTGTCTCTTCGAGCTTGAGCCGCAGCCACAGCGCCACGGCGCCCATCGGCAGCGCCAGCAGGAACGGAATGCGCCAGCCCCAGTCATGCAGCTGCTGCGCGCTGAGCAGCGCGGCCAACAGCGCCACCAATCCGGCGCCGGCCAACAGGCCGAGCGCGACGGTCAGCGACTGCCAGGCGCCGAACAGCCCGCGCTTGCCCTTCGGGGCGAACTCGGTCATCAGCGACACGGCGCCGCCGAATTCGCCGCCGGCGAACAGCCCCTGAAACATGCGCAGCAGCGTCAGCAGCAGCGGGGCGGCGACGCCGATCGAGGCATAGGTCGGCATGACGCCGATCAGCGCGGTGGCCAGCGTCATCAACAGCAGGACCGCAATCAGCGTCGGGCGACGGCCGATGCGATCGCCGATGCGGCCGAAGATCACCGCGCCGATCGGCCGACAGAAAAACGCCAGCGCGAAAGCGGCGTAGGTGAGGATCAGGCTGGTGATTTCATTTTCACCCTGCAGCGTGAAAAAATTGGCGGCGATAACGGTGGCCAGGAACCCGTATACGCCGAACTCATACCATTCGATAAAGTTGCCGACCGAGCCGGCCAGCAACGCCTGACGCGAGCGGCGCGCGTCGAGAGTCTGTTGATTCATCCCCGTTCCCATATTTTGAATTATTGTTCGTCAGTTCTAAATTTATACGACAAAACAATCAATTGATTTCAGCGGGAACTGTGAAGCGCTCAGCGCATGCCGTCGATGCGCCACCATGAGGGGCATACATCGGCGAAAGCGTGCGAGGTCGGGCGGAGCTCCGGCAGATCGGCGCGATCGAAGCTGCCGGTGACCAGCGCCACCGTCGGCTCGTCGTCGAGCGCCCCCAGCGTGCTGCCGCAGCGCGGACAAAAGGCGCGGCTGGAATAAGGCGAGGAGCGGTACAAGGCCGGCAGGCCGCCCGGACCATTCCACTTGACGGCCTGACGCGGAAATTCGACCCAGCAGAGCGTCGGCGCGCCCGAGTGGCGCCGGCAAAATTCGCAGGAACAGCTGTGTGGGTTACCGGGCAGGCCGTGCGCCTGAAAGCGAATATGCCCGCACAGGCAGCCGCCGCTATAGCCTGGATTTTCCATGAGTTCTCCGTCAGAAACGCGGGAATGGCGATGAAAATCACTATAGCGGCATCGTGAGAAAATAACAGGCCCCGCCGGCGGCTTACCAGAGCAACGGCGCCGGCTCGCGGCCGTTTTCGGCGTAGTACAGCGACGGCAGGAACTGCGCCAGATAGCTGAACTCGTTGTAGCAGTGGCGCATCAGGTTAAACCCGATGTCATCCGACAGTTCGTCGTGGGCGTTGGCGCAGGCTTTACCCAGCAGGAAGCGGCTGCGCAGCACGCACCCGTAAGGCGTATCGCGCACCAAATGCAGCATCTCGCCGTCGCAGGGATCGCCGTTGTCATCCAACGCCACCTGATCGCCGAAGCCGATACGCGCGCAAACCGCGGCGGAGAGTGCCTGCGCGTCACGCGCCTGGCGCAGCGGCTGCGGCGCGAAGAAGTCATCGGCGGCGTGGAACTTGAGGCGCGCCGCGACCGGCGGCAGCTCCGCCAGCCATTCGACCGCTTCGATGCTGGCGCCGATGTAGCTTTCCCCTTTTTTCCAGTGGCGATCCCAGCCGCGATGTTCGACGTGATCGTGAGGGTGCCACCAGTTGATGTGCTGCGTGTTCTCGAAGAAGGTGAACCACCAGTCCAGCATGCGCCCTTTGCAGCCGTGCAGATCGGTACGAATCGCGACGGTGAGCAGGCCGTCGGCGCTGCGACTCAGCCCCATCTCCAGCCGCAGCGGTTCGGGCCTGAGCAACTCGTTGATATCGTTGACGCCCCACGGCGCCAGCAGGGAAGGGTGTGTCATAATGGGTTCCTGTTTTATTTTGGAAACTAATGTCGTTTCCAAAATAAAGCTATGCTGCTATGCTGAGTCTGTCAATGCTTGTGAGGAATAAAGATGGCGAACCCGAATGAAGAACCGCCGCGCGCTCGCGGTCGGCCGGCCACGCCGGAAACGGCGCTGCGCGCCGCGCTGGCGCAGGCGACGCTGGCGTTGCTGCTCGACGGCGGCTATGCCGCAGCAACGGTGGACGCGGTGGCGAAACGCGCCGGGGTGGCGAAAAAAACCCTGTATCGTTTTGCCGCTAATCGCGACGAACTGGTCGCGCAGGCGGTGAGCGGCTGGACCGAGGCGTTTCAGTCGGCCTTCGCCCAGGATGCCGCGCAACGGGCGGCGGTGGCGCCGCTGTTGGAAAAAGGGCTGCAGGCCATCGCGCAGCAGGTATTGAGCGCCGAGGCGGTGGGGATGTTTCGGCTGTTGCAAAGCGAGTTTCCGGGGCGCGAGGCGCTGCTGGGCAGCTATCAGCGCAACGGCATTCAGCGTGGCCGGACGACGGTGGCGGACTGGCTGCAGCGCCAGCAGCAGTGCGGATGGCTGCGTGAGCGCGACTGGGCGCAAACCAGCGACCTGATGTTGGCGATGACCATCGCCGAGCCGCTACGGCAGATGACGCTGGGACTGTTGCCGCCGGGCAGCGCGATCGACGAGCGCATCGCGGCGGCGGTGGCGCTGGTGATGCCGGGTTTGCTGGCGGAAGGATGAAAACAAGAAAGGGCCGAGAGTTCGGCCCTTAAACAGCAGAATGCAAAACGTCTGCGTTACAGCTTCGGCCCGGCGTTCACCAGTTTTTCGCCCGCCGGAGTGACGGTATATTTGGCGAAGTTATCGATAAAGCGCTGCGCCAGATCCTGCGCTTTCTCCTGCCACAGCGATTCGTCGGCATAGGTTTTGCGCGGATCGAGGATAGACGGATCGACGCCCGGCAGCGCGGTCGGCACTGCCAGCCCGAAGATCGGCAGCGTGAAGGTCTCGGCCTGCTCAATGTCGCCATTCAGAATGGCGTCGATGATGCCGCGAGTATCTTTGATCGAGATACGCTTGCCGCTGCCGTTCCAGCCGGTGTTGACCAGGTAAGCCTGGGCGCCGGCGGCCTCCATGCGTTTCACCAGCACTTCGGCGTACTGCGTCGGGTGCAGCGTCAGGAACGCGGCGCCGAAGCAGGCGGAGAAGGTCGGCGTCGGCGCGGTGATGCCGCGCTCGGTGCCGGCCAGCTTGGCGGTGAAGCCGGACAGGAAGTGGTATTGGGTCTGCTCCGGCGTCAGGCGCGACACCGGCGGCAGCACGCCGAAGGCGTCGGCGGTCAGGAAGATGATCTTGCGCGCGTGGCCGGCTTTGGACACCGGCTTGACGATGTTCTCGATGTGATAAATCGGGTAAGAGACGCGGGTGTTCTCGGTTTTGCTGGCGTCGTCGAAGTCGATGCTGCCGTCGGCCAGCACGGTGACGTTTTCCAGCAGCGCATCGCGACGGATCGCCTGATAGATTTCCGGCTCCGCCTGCGGCGACAGCTTGATGGTTTTGGCGTAGCAGCCGCCTTCGAAGTTGAACACGCCGTCGTCGTCCCAACCGTGCTCGTCATCGCCGATCAGCTGGCGTTTCGGGTCGGTAGAGAGGGTGGTTTTGCCGGTGCCGGACAGGCCGAAGAATACCGCCACGTCGCCTTGCTCGCCGACGTTAGCCGAGCAGTGCATCGACGCGATGCCCTTCAGCGGCAGCAGATAGTTCATGATCGAGAACAGGCCTTTCTTCATTTCGCCGCCGTACCAGGTGCCGCCGATCAACTGCATGCGCTCGGTCAGATTGAAGGCGACGAAGTTCTCCGAGTGCAGCCCTTGCTGCTGCCAGTCCGGGTTGGTGCATTTAGCGCCGTTCATCACCACGAAGTCCGGTTCAAAGTCCGCCAGCTCGGCGTCGCTCGGGCGGATGAACATGTTTTTCACGAAGTGCGCCTGCCAGGCCACCTCGGTGATGAAGCGCACTTTCAGACGCGTGTCGGCGTTGGCGCCGCAGAACGCGTCCACCACGAACAGACGCTTGCCGGAGAGCTGATTGCCCACCAGCGTCTTCAGATGCTGCCAGACTTCCGGCGAGAGCGGCTGGTTGTCGTTCTTGCCGGTGCCGTTGTCCGACCACCAGACGGTATCGCGCGTGGTGTCGTCGCGCACGATGTATTTGTCCTTCGGCGAACGGCCGGTAAATTCACCGGTCGCGACGTTGACCGCGCCCAGTTGGGTGAGTGTGCCGCGCTCCAGCGGCGGCAGATCGGCGCGAGTCTCTTCGGCGAACAGCAATTCATAGCTGGGGTTATAGACGATGTCGGCGGCCTGATGGATGCCGTAGCGAGCGAGGGTTTGTGGGGTAACAGCGCGTGAAGACATATTCTACTTCCTTATGAGTCATATTATGCCTCTTTCCCGTGCGGTGCCGCGCGCAGGATTGAGATTCGGATCAAGCTGACCGGATTCAGCTAATGCATTTCCGGTTCTTTATTAATAAAACAGGGGGTTTTTTCGCCCTCCTATAGCATAGCAGCGAATTTAAGCCTGCTTACTTTAATTACAAAATGCTGACGATAATTAATTAAAACTAACCTTGGCGGAGGGTCACAATATTGAATTCCGCCGGCGTAATTTAGTTTTGCATTTTTATTTTTTATCATATCGTCAGGGCTGTCTACTGTTTTATTTCTTATTAGAAAAAGCGAAATCCACAATAGGATTTTTCGTAATCATTTGTTTTTGCTTGGCTATGGCAAATTTTTTGCGCCAGGTGAATCTAACCGTACTGTACGCTTGTCAGCAGGGTGAATAATGAAACAGATAAATGCAGAACTGGCCTGTGATAAAAATACGGCATCGTCCGAATCCTCAGGATTAATTAATCAACTTCGTCAAATAGATATCGGCGCGGTACCGATCGCCTTGTTTATCACGATTTGCGCGATCGTAGCGATTTCCGCCTACGCCAACTTCCTGCCGAAGAATATGATCGGCGGCCTGGCGGTGATAATGACGCTGGGCTTTGCGCTGGCGCAGTTGGGAAAAAGCATTCCCGTGCTGCGCGATATCGGCGGGCCGGCCATTCTGTGTTTGATGGTGCCGTCGGTGCTGGTCTATTTCGATGTCTTCCAGCCCAACGTCATGGGCACCGTCCATTTGCTGATGAAAGACGCGAACCTGCTTTATTTCGTCATCGCCAGTCTGGTGGTCGGCAGCATTCTCGGCATGAACCGGGTGATCCTGATCCAGGGGATGATTCGCATGTTCGTGCCGCTGGTGGTGGGCACGATCACGGCGGTGATCACCGGGCTGCTGGTGGGCAAGCTGTTCGGCTTTACCTTCTATCACACCTTCTTCTTCATCATCGTGCCGATCATCGGCGGCGGCATCGGCGAGGGGATTTTACCGCTGTCGCTGGCCTATTCGGCGATCCTGGGCTCGACGCCGGATGTCTATGTCGCGCAGCTGGCGCCGGCGGCGGTGCTGGGTAACATCTTCGCCATCGTGACCGCCGGGGTGCTGGCGCGCATCGGTATGCAGCGCAAGGCGCTGAGCGGCGACGGCATGCTGATCCGTTCGGCGCAGGAGAACGCGATGTTCGCCATCAAGGAGCAAAGCGGCAACGTCGATTTCCAACTGATGGGCGGCGGGCTGCTGGTGATCTGCGCCTTCTTTATCGTCGGCGGCCTGTTCGAACACATCGTGCATATTCCCGGGCCGGTGCTGATGATCCTGTTCGCGGTGCTGTGCAAGTACTGCCGGGTGATCCCGGCTTCGATGGAGACCGGCGCGCACAGTTTCTACAAGTTCGTCTCCACCGCGCTGGTGTGGCCGCTGATGATCGGTCTGGGCATGCTGTACGTGCCGCTGGAAAGCGTGGTGGCGGTGTTCTCGGTCGGTTATGTGGTGGTCTGTGGCTCGGTGGTGCTGTCGATGGGACTGGTCAGTTTCCTGATTGCGCCTTACCTGAAGATGTTTCCGGTGGAGGCGGCGATTGTCACCTGTTGTCACAGTGGCCTGGGCGGCACCGGTGACGTGGCGATCCTGTCGGCGTCGAACCGCATGGGGCTGATGCCGTTCGCCCAAATCGCCACGCGCATCGGCGGCGCTTCCACGGTCATCGGCGCGACGCTGCTGCTTGGTTGGTTAGTCTGAGTCCAGAGTATCTTATGGATAACCGGGGTTGGATTGCCCCGGTTTTTTTATGCGTTTTTATTCGCTTATCGTGATAGTGCTGATTATTGCCTTGAAAATCATTCGTGTGGCGCAAATGCATAGCCGTACTTTATCTAAGAAAATTCTGTAATCAGTGAAAATGTGTCTATTCTTTTCTCTTAAGGGATTATCGTTCTCATTCAGAGTGCCGAGGGAAGGCGCCAGCGCATTACCGATATCCCCGTATTGATTCAACACCGGGCCGCTGCCGTTCAGGCAATCCGCCAGTTGGGGCATCCCCCCGATTGAATTGACGAATATGGAGATAAGGTTATGTCATCAAGCAATGCTTCCGTTAAGGCCGAAGGCGTATTAGCCCTGCTGGGCGCTTATAAACCCGATGAAGACGACACCATTACCGTGCTTCATCCGTCGAAAACGTTCGAAAACGCCGGCCTGGAGCTGGTGCGCGGCGATCGCAGTTGGCACGACAAGGGCGTGACCGACACGCCGGTCTCCCTGACCTACAGCTTCTGGGAAAAGGCGCCGGGCAACATGTCGAGCATGAGCATCAGCGGCTTCAGCAGCTTTAACGCCGAACAGCGCGAGCAGGCTAAACTGTCGCTGCAGTCATGGTCAGACGTGGCTAACATCACCTTCACCGAAACCAGCAACACCGCCGCCGCCAACATCAAATTCGGCCTGTTCGACTACAGCTCGCGCGGCTCTTATGCCTTCGCGTATAACCCGGACTCCTCGCCTTCGGTCGCCGGGCAAACCTGGTATAACGCCAAGAACCCTACCTTCGTCAACAACCAGATCCATGAGAACGAGTACGGTCGCCAGACCTTCACCCATGAAATCGGCCATGCGTTGGGGTTGCAGCATCCGGGCGACTATAACGCCGCGCCGGGCGTCAGCATCACCTACGCTAAAGACGCGACCTACTTTGAGGACAGCCGCGCGCACAGCCTGATGAGCTATTTCAGCGAAAGCAACACCGGGCAGGACTTTAAAGGCGCGTACTCTTCCGGGCCGTTGCTCAACGACATCACGGCGATCCAGCATTTCTACGGCGCCAACATGAACACCCGCACCGGCGACACGGTTTACGGTTTCAATTCCAACACCGATCGCGACTTCCTCACCGCCACCGGCGCGCAGGACAAGATAATCTTCACCGCCTGGGACGCCGGCGGCAACGACACCTTCGACTTCTCCGGCTTCGGCCAGAATCAGCGCATCAATCTGAATGAAAAGGCGTTCTCGGACGTCGGCGGCCTGAAAGGCAACGTGTCTATCGCCGCAGGCGTAACGATTGAAAACGCCATCGGCGGGTCGGGTAACGATGTGCTGGTAGGGAACGCCGCCGATAACGTGCTCAAGGGCGGCGCGGGCGATGACGTGCTGTACGGCGGCAAAGGGGCGGATCAGCTGTGGGGCGGCGCCGGCAAGGACACCTTCGTCTACTTTGCGGCGGATGAGTCGACGGCGGCGGCGCCGGATTGGATCCGCGACTTCGTGCGCGGCGAGGACAAGATCGATCTGACGCTGTTCAACACCGGCAGCGCCGACGGCATCCGCTTCGTCGATCAGTTCAGCGGCAAGGCAGGCGAGGCGACGCTGAGCTACGATGCGCAAAATCACGTCAGTGACGTGGCGATCAACCTGGGCGGCGGCTTTGACGGCAGTGATTTCCTGGTGAAAGTGGTGGGACAGCCGCTGGATGCGGGGGATTTCGTGCTGGCCTGATGCAGGCAACAAAAATAGGGCATTTTGGGCAAAAACCCGACAATTCCTATTAATTACGTCATATTAGCGTGACATAGTAGCGCGCAGAAGGCCGGGCTTGCATACCTCGGGCTTCTGTCGGATCGCCAACCTTCTTCGGTTGGCGATTCATTTTCCGCCTTTCAGCATGTTGATGGCGGCGCCGAGCAGGATACGCCGTTCGATGTCGTTGCTCTCGGCCAACTGCCGCGTCAGATGTTTTTCCAGCGTTTCCACCGACAGCGCTTCGCCGCGATGACGCAGTTGCATCACGCCATCGCCGATCAGGCGTGCGACCTCATCCCATACGGGTTTAATCTCCTGTTCCGAGAACGTCATGGCCTACACCTCGGTGGATTGATTTTTGCCCAATGTAGCAGCTGAGCTGCGGCTTCGCTACCCGCCGCCTAAAACAGGAAGCATAAAAAACAAGCCATCAGTATTTCTTCTGGTTTTTACGCTCAATACTTGCGTTGTCGAAAAGCAGGAGAAAACATCATGAACTGGGTCGAAACCTTGGCGGAGTACTACCGCCTGAGCCGCACGGGTGAAACGCAGCATTGGCTGTGTCGCCGCTGGTTGCTTCAGGAGGAGGCGCGTTTGGCCTATTTGCGGGAGTTGCTGGAGCCGACTGCGCCACGGCGGCGGTGAACAGGGCGCCGGCGTTGCCGGCGTCGTTTCGCGGGATTAACCGAAGGCGATCGCCGCCCAACGCAACAGCAGCAGCGCCAGGCAGATCAGCAGCAGCACCACGACCATTTTACTGAGCTTGTTGCCCATGCGTTTTGTCGCCACGTCGCCTTCCTTTTTAGCTGAAATACCACCCGCCGGCGAAGAGGATGAGGAAAAGCGTCACTAACGCGACGCCGTTGAGTAAGTCGCTGAACGTATCGTCAGCATCGATGTCATTTTGCCGCATGTTACCGCCTGGCGGACGCCATTGGGTGAATAATGTTCACAGTATGCGCCCCGCAGCGCGACAGGCACAGCGAAGAACGGTAAAAACGCGTAAAGACGGCGGTGGTGGAATGCGCAGTCGCGCCTGCGACGGGTGCAGACGGCCGGCAATACGTTGTACTATCCTGTCTGCATTGAGGCATTTTTCCAAAAGGTATAATCATGGCGACGGCAATTCCACAGAAATACGAACACCTTGAGCGTTGGGCATTCGGCGATACCGAGCAGCAGGCCGATGAAGTGGTGCAATTGATCCTCAATGGCACCAAAACGGCCACCTGTTCCAACCTGGACGGCGAAGGGATCCCGCAGGCCGGCGATCTGTTCCTGGTGGTGGATGGCAAGGGGGAGCCGGTCTGCGCGGTCGAGCTGACCGCGGTGGAAATGAAAACTTACGATCAGGTCGATGAAGCGCACGCCTTTGCCGAAGGCGAGGGCGATCGCTCGCTGGCGCATTGGCGCAAAGAGCTGCAGCGCTTCTTCGAAGAGTACGATCTGTTCTCGCCGGACATGACGCTGGTGCTGATGAATTTCAAAGTCGTCGACAAATTCTAATCTTATGCGCGCCGTTCCCTACGAGTGCCAGTGGGCGAGCCCGGCGTTGGCCGCCGATCTGATAGCCGGCCGCGCGACGCTGGCGCAAGACGAAAATTGGGCGCGCAGCGGCGCCCGCGATCGGGTCGAGTACATCGAGTGGGCCAACCACGTGTGCGGCATGGCCTGCCTGAAAATGGTGCTGGGCCATCGCGACGGCGCAGCGCCGCCGCTGCTGGAGCTAGCGCGGCGCAGCCTGCCCTATGGCGCCTATGTGCGCGAGGGTGAGCGGATCAAGGGCCTGATTTACGCGCCGTTCGTCGAGTACGTGCGAGAGCAGTTCGCGCTGCAAGCGGAGGTGAAGGTGGGGCTGGCGGCTGCCGACGTGCCGGCGCTGCTTAGCGAATACCGTTACTTTATCGCCTCGGTGCATCCCGCCATTCGCCGGCCGGAGAGCGCACCGCCGCACAGGGGCGGGCATCTGGTGCTGATCACCGCCGCCGATGCGCAAAGCGTGACCTTCCATAATCCTTCGGGCGACAGCCCGGCGACGCGTGAGCACGTACAGCTGTCACTCAACCGCTTCGCCCCTTTCTTTGCCGGCCGCGGCATCGCCATCGCATAAAAAACGCGCTGTTTCCGATGAAAACAGCGCGTCGTCAGCAGTTCTGAGGCATTTTCATGCCAGCCGCATCACCCAGGCGTCCGCCTGCCGATCGTAGTGTTGCTTGTACAGCAGCGACTGTTTGCCGTCGAGGATCGCCGGGATGCTGGTGTGTTCATCCCAGCCGTCCAGCTGCATGCACAGATCCGGATCGGACTTGCAGGGAATGCTCAGGGTGCCGGCGCGGTCGGCGCCGGCGTGAAGATGCGCGTCATCGACCTCGAAGCTGCCAATTTTTACGACGGTTTTGCTCATGGGAACTCCTTGCTCAATGGTGTGGTAGGAGGTTAGACCAGTGCGGTCATCGGTAAGAGCATAGCCAAATGAGCAAAAAATGCCACATAAAAATTACATTTTGGAAACAATTTCCACGCCGGCAAAACACAACGCCTAGTACTCCACCACAAAACTGAGGTTGTCCTGATAGCTGCCGACCGCCACTTCCGTCTGCGCCGCATTGACCGCCGCCTTATACGGGATGCTTTGCGCCAGGCCGGTGCCGGCGCCGCTCTGTTTGTTGGTGCTATCCCAAACGGTCGTCGTATTTGGCAGGTAAATCTGATACTGCATGAAATTGCTGGTGCCGCTTTTCATGCGCCGCCAACCGGTGACCGGGTTATTGCCGTTGGTGAAATAGGTGTTGTATCCCTCGGTTTTGGTGCAGGTCAGGGTAATGCTCTGATTGACGGGATTGAACTGTCCGACCAACGCCATGCTGCCGAAGTTGACGTTGGGTGCGGTGCCGATCAGGCAATCTTTGGTGATGGTGACGCTGACGCTGACCGTGCTGGGTTTGTCGACGCCATCCCACCAAACGCACAGGCCGAGCACGCCCAGACCGCAAATATGGTAATTCCAGATCAGGTTGATGCTGTCGGTATAGGTTCCTGCGCGCACGTTGGCGCCGGCGGTGGTTTTGATATACAGCGGAAAGTTGACGTTGGAGGAAATCAGGATCAGCGACAGCAGGTTCAGCGAGCTGTAGTCGATGGTTTGGCCGATGCTGTAAGGATATTGGTAGTTGGCGTCGGGGTAGATCAGGTAAGCGATTTTATCGCCGGAGCCGTCGGTGTTGGCAACCGCCATATTGTTGGTGGTGGAGGCGATCTTGACCGTGACGGTGTTTTGCGTGAGCAAATTGAGGCCGAGGCCGGTGCAGTTGAGGCCGGCGGTGCCCTGGGCGTTGATCTGCCCATTGTAGACCACGAAAGAGCTGCTCCCCGGTAAGGTGACGGTGCCGTTGGTGGTGGCGCAGTCGGCGAATGCGCGCTGACAGAGCAGCAGTGAAAGGGTCAACAATAAGGCTTTCAATCCCCGAAACATAGTGACTCTCCGTCGTTGAATTAGCGGCAGACAACCGGGCCGACGCGCTGGATGCCCTGAGGCTTCGCCAGACTGAATTCCGCCTGGCATGGCGGGCCGCCGTCGGCCGGGATCACGCTCAGGCGATTGTGTTGTTGCACCGGGTCGATATAGGTCATGCCATCCCAACCGACATAGCTCTGCTGACGGCCGCCAACCACCGCCACCTGGCTGCCGTTGGCCAGCGGTTTGCCTTGCTCGTCAACCAGTTCGACGTCGGCGGCGGAGATGGGTTGGATGGGGAACTCGACCAGAAAACCGCTGTGATCGCGAATGGCGACGGTTTTTTCCACCGTCGGCAGCGCGACGTCGGCGGGCAGGCTGAGCGGATCAATCTGGAATTTCGCATGGTAGTAAGAGGTGACGGTCGGCACCAGTAAATAGCCCTGGGCATCGGTCTTGCCGATCGGCTGGTTCTCATAGCTCACCGGAATGTCGGCGTATCCTTGCGTGGACACCAGCGCAAAGGCATCGTTGATGGTGTTGGTGGCGTATACGCCGCCGTTCATCGCCACCAGCGAACCGCTGATTTCTCCCCAGTGGTTGGTTTCATCGCGGGTGCCGTATACGCCCGCGCGGGCTTCGAGCCTGCGGGTTCGCCAGGTCAGATCCGCCTGGCGGTAATCGCCGCCGCTCGGGTTATTGGCGTAGGCCAGATTCCAACCGAAACCGCCATCGGTCGGTGCGGCGCGGCTGTAGCTGACGCGTTCGCTCCAGCGGTTGTTGTTGTCGCGCGCGGCGCTGAAGCTGGCCGTGCCCCAACTGTCGAACGGAATCGAGAGCTGCAGTTGGGCGCTGTAACCGCTGCTGCCGATTTCCCGGTTCAGCGAGGCGTACAGGCTGCTGTTGCGCCAAAGCGACACACTGTAGGACAGGTTCACCAGGCGGGTTCGTTGAGCGATGGCGTCGCGAACGTCAAAATAACCGGCGCCGAGGCTGCCGAGCCGGCCCAGGCTGACGCTGCCGGTCAACTGATCGGTGCGGCGGCTCAGACGGTAGTCGCTTTTATACACGGAAATGTCGCCAAAATCGGCGCTGCGCAGGATGCGTTGCGCGTTGAGGCTGAAGCGTGAGTTGCTGTAGGTGTAGCCAAAACTGCTCTGATCGCCGTGGTTGCCGGTGTAGCGATAGACGGGCTGGGGATCCGGCTGTTGCAACGGCCTGCCGGTCAGCGGGTCATAATACGTGGGGGATTGTATCGGCCTGCCGCCGTTAAACGCTTCGTCGCCGGCCTGGCTGACGCTGTAGGACGCGTTGAAAACCCCCCATTGTCCGATGCGAATGTCGGCGCCGCCGCCGCCGACCGCCAACTCGGCTGCGCCTTCGGCGCGCCCTTCCAGGGTTAACCAGTCAGTGACGCCGTAACGTAAGCTGGCGCTGCCTACCCATTGCCCGTAATCGGCAGAATTCAACCCGTAGTTGCGCCGCAGCAAACCGGTGGAAATGCTGAAATCGCTCATGCCGGTCTGCAGCAGGTTGCTGGCCACGTAGAACGGTACCGTGGTGCTGACCTGGCGGCCGAGGGCGTCGGTGGTGACGACGGTGGCCTGACCCGCGCCGTTAATGTAGGGCACGCTGTTGAGGGTAAACGGCCCGGGATTGATGTTGGTGGTGCTGTTTTTATAGCTGTTGATGTATAAATCGACGCTGCTGGGCAATGCCGCCTGGCCGGAAAACTGCGGCAGCGGGTAGGTGATAAGATCCGGGCGCACCGCGAAATTGCGCGCCAATTGCAAGCCGCCGATGCGCACGGCGCTGCTCCAGGGGAGCGAGCCGGTGGTTAGGTCACCGGCGATCACACTCAACATCCGCTGGTCATCGTTGAAACGCCAGTAGCTGTCATACCGAATATAGCGGCCGCCATCGTCGTTTGGCCCGCCGTTAAACCCGCTGCGGTAGATGCCGGTGTTGGCGACGACGCCGAACCCGTCGAACAGCCGCTGTTCGCTCCACGCCGACAGGTAGCCCGGCCGGCCATTGCCGTTGCTTTGGCTGGCGTAGATGTCGTAGTTGAACAGCAAACCGAGGCTGCTTTGCGCCGGCAAGCGCTGCAACGGTGAACGGGCGTCGATGGTTTGCTGCGGCAACCAGTCGTTGGGCACGTTGATCAGCAACTGCTGGCTCTCGCCGCTGTAGCTGACATCCACCTTCTCCAGCCGATCGACGGCGATTTCTTTCGCCTGTTTATCCGCTACCGGCAGCCCGGCGTCGAGCAGTTGTTGGGGCGTCATGTAGTAATGGCCGCCGCGGTAGTTGACCGGCACGACGTTGCCGGTTTGGCGCCCGTTGACGACCGGCTCCAGATACAGCGTGGTGTCCGGCATGCTGATGGCGCTGGGCGGCGGCGGCAGATCGTCGCCGAGCGCAAACGGCAGCCAGCCGCCGGCCGCCATGCTCAGCATGGCACACGCCAGCGGCTTAAGGCTGAAGCGCCGCGTCGATAGCCTCCCTGTCGGCTGCACCTGGGCCTCAATAAGACGGAATGGCTACGGGCTGTTTGTTGTCATTGACCGTGGCCATCAGCTTGCCGCTGCTGAAACCGCCGGCGGGCGGCAAGGCGAAGCGCATCTGTGAACCGGGCAGCACGTATCCCATCAGGCCGGGATTCAGGCTGCGGCCTTGCAGCGTCACTTTCGATATACGGGCATGCACTGCGCCTTGATTTCGCACCTCCAGCCAGCGTTCGCTGCTTTGCTGCTGTAGACGATAGCTGAGCAGGGGTTGGCTGGCGGTCGCGTAATCGCGCGGTTTTTCGCTGTCCTGTTTGGTCCAGATGCCCTTGCCGCTGACGAACAGCGGCACCGAGTAGCGCATCTGGAATTTCAGCCCCATCTCCGCACCGCCGGGAGCGGCGCTCGACGATGGTTCTTTCACCGGCACTTCATCGACCAAAATGCGGTAGGCCCGCTCCTGTCCCGCCGCCGGCGCCGACTGTTTGATCAGGCGTATCAGCTGGCGTTTGCCTGGCGCGATCGACGCCACCGGCGGGCTGGCGATCACGTCGCTTTGGTTGCTGTAATCGTCTTTGCCGGCGGTTTGCTGCCAACCCAACACGCGAATTTGCATATAGACCGGTTTGCTGTCGCGATTTTCCAGCCACAGCGCGGTGGCCTGTTGTTGATCTTCAATCACCGGATCGATCGGCCAGATGAGAATGGAAGCCGCGGCCAGGGCGTGCTGTTGGCTTGCCAGGAGCAAGGCTGCCGTTAACGGCAGACGGAAGGGTATGCGCATAACTCAATCCTTATTGCAAAAAACTTAATAAGTGACCGTCAACAAGACCGTATCGCTGTAAACGCCACTGGTGGGCAGGGTACTGGTCGAAAACAGACGGGCGTAAACCTTGATTTCTTGCGTGCTGCCGGTGGCGGCGACGGTCTGCGCCGCGCCGCCGTTGGCGCCATCTCCCCAAAGGGTGGCGTAGTTGCTGTCTTGATAAAGTTGATACAGCAGCGTTTCAGACGTGACGGCGTTTTGTAATTTTCTGCCGCCGGCGATGGATCCGGTCACGTGATTGCCGACGCCGAGGGCTAGCGTGACGCTCAGCCCCGGGTTGCAGCGAAACAGCACCGAACCGGCGCCGCTGCTGGAGACGACGCTGACTGCGTTGCTCAGCGAGGACAGTTGGCCGAAGTTCAGGGTGCCGAAGGTGGTCACGTCACTGACGCCGCTGCCCAATACGCAGCCTTTTACCACGGTTGCATTGACGGTGAACGGCTGGCTTTTGGTCAAATCGTTGACGCCGGTATCGCTTTGGGCCGGGGAAAGCGGCAGACAGAACAGCAAACCGCAAATGGAAGCGCGCATCGTCATTACCAATTGATCGTGACCTGTACCGTATCGGTGTAGCTGCCTGTCGGGGGCGTGGACTGCGCCGGAATCATGCCATAGACCGGCAACCAGTTGTCCGCACCGTTGGCGGTTTGTGACACGCCCGTCAGATTATCCCAAATGGTGCTGTGGGCGGCGTTGGTATACAGGTTGTAATTCACCCGTTGGCCCGCCGCGCTTTGCAGGTAGCGGGTAGCGGTATTGCCGCTTTGCCCGCCGCCAAGCAGAACGCTGTAGCTGGTGCCGTTGGTGCATTTCACCCGAATGGCGCCGGCGTTTTGCTGCCCGGCGACGCTGGTTGCGGTGCTGAGAAAATACAGCGTGCCGAAATTCAGCGTGCCGAAGCTGACGTTGCCGCCTGAACTGCTGCCGGCCTCACAGGCGCTGAGCAAGGTCGCGCTGACGCCGAGGGTCGCGGTTTTACTGTCGGCCTGCGCCAACAGGCTGCACGCCCATAATCCGCAGCAGCAGAGCGCGCGCCGCACCGTTACCAGGTGACCGTCATCGTGACGGTGTCGTTATAGGTGTCCGCCGCCGGGGTAGAGCCGGCCGCCGGTACGCGGCCATACACGATCAGCGGAACGGCGGCGCCGGTGCCGGTACCGGTCCGCGCGTTGGCACCGCTGCCCCAGGCGGTGGTGCGTGCGGCATCCTGGTACAGGTTATAGCTGATGAATGCGCCTGCCGTGCTGGCCATGCGGCGTTGGGTGCCTGAAGTGACGTGGAGTCCGTTGTCCAGCGCCACCGTGTAGTCTGTGCCGGTAGTGCAGGTCAATGACAGCGTACCGGCCCCCCCTGCGCCGGTGGCGCTGGCGTCGATAATGTTGGCCAGTGAAGAGTAAGTACCGAAGCTGATGGAGCCGAAGTCGTTGACGGAACCGCTGCTGCTGCCGCCCCCCACGACGCAACCGGCGCCGATGGTCAGCGTCACGCCTAACGTGCCTTGAATGGTGCCTGCTGCGTTAGCCGCGCCGTTGGCGCACAGCAGGGTTGCTACCGAGGTCAATGCCATCAGAGTTTTTTTCATCTTATATTCCTTGCCGTATGAGAGAAAGCCCGCAAAGACGCCACCCAGAGGTGGGTTGAACGTATTCATTTAGCTGCACTTTAATTAATAGAATAAGAATCGGGAATTGTCTTGATGAAAACGAGAAACTTTTTATTCTCATTCCCCGTATGGCGGGGCTTGTAGGCGAGGTATACCGATAAAGTGAAATGATTAGAATAATAACGAACGGCGATGGGAATATTATTAGTGTTATTTTATCGCCGGGGAGTTTCATTCCCCGGCGCGGTATTATTTACAGGTGGAAATCGAGCGCGCCATCCCGCACCAGTTCACGCGGCAAATTGTTTTTGATGCGGCTGCCAATGCGTTTGGCGATGCCCAGCGGTTGCCCCTGATAGGTGACGATGCACTCGTCGCCCGCCGGTGGCTGCTCAGGGTAGAGATCGCGGCCGTGATACCACGCCTGGGCCAGCGCGGCGTCCAGCTCGAAATGCTGTTTGCCGCCGGCGCCTGCGAGGGCGATCGCCGCTTCGTGCTGCCAACGGAAACCTTTCGGGAAGCGTTCCGCCAGCTTGAGACCGATACGCGAGAAGCGCACCTTGCCGAACAGCGGCTCCAGCTCGGCCGGGAACAGCCAGATTTCCTTATCGCGCTCCCACAGCCGGCTGTCATCGCCCCAGGTTAAGCCGGATGCGGCGGCGGCTTGGGCGACCAGCGCCGCCTCTTTGCCGGACAGCGGGCTGAACGGAAACTTACCGACTTTATAGGTCGGCTTCGCCAACGGCGCTACGGCATGCTGTTTGCGCAGACGGGCGACGAAAAAGCCTTCGCTGTCGTAAATCTGCGGGAAGACGTGCAGGAAGCCTTCGGCGGTCAATGCCTTGCCGGCGCCGGGGAACAGCTCACCCAGCGGCTCGACGCTGACCGCGTCACCATAGGTGTCCAGCAGCCAGCGCACCACCTGCTGATTTTCCTGCGCATTGAGCGTGCAGGTGGAATAAACCATCACGCCGCCCGGCGCCAGCGCATGAAACGCGCTGTCGATCAGCTCGCGCTGGGTGGCGGCGATCTCGGCGACGCTGTCCGGCGACCAGTTGCTCATGGCGTCCGGATCTTTACGCACCACGCCTTCACCGGAGCAGGGGGCGTCGAGCAGAATGGCGTCGAAGCTTTCCGGCAGCGCGGCGCCGAACACCCGGCCGTCGAAGTGGGTCAGCGCGGTGTTCTTCACGCCGCAGCGGCTGATATTGGCGTGCAGCACTTTCACCCGGCTGGCGGAGTATTCGTTGGCGACGATGCCGCCCTGGTTGCCCATCAACGCGGCGATCTGGGTGGTTTTGGAGCCCGGCGCCGCCGCCACGTCCAGCACCCGAGTCGGCGCCGCGTCGCCGGCGAACAGCGCGCTGACCGGCAACATCGAACTGGCCTCCTGAATGTAGAACAGACCGCTCAGGTGTTCGGCGGCGCTGCCCAGACGCAGTTTTTCATCGTCGCGCTCGATCCAGAACCCTTCCGCGCACCAGGGAATGGGCTCCAGTCGCCAGTCGTAATCCTGCACCAGCGCCAGGAAGTCGGCGACGCTGATTTTCAGCGTGTTGACGCGCAGGCTACGGCGCAGCGGGCGTTGACAGGCGGCGATAAAATCGTCCATCGCCAGCTCGGCGGGCATGATGGCGCGGGTGGCGTCAAGGAAAGCGGGGGGCAGAAAAACGGCGGTGGATTTGGCCACGGGCGAACTCTCAGGGTGCAATAAAGACAAGGGCGAGAGTTTATCACAAAGCGGAAAAAAACAGGGCCCGGCATTGCCGGGCCCTGAGGAAAACGCGAAAGTTAATCGCGCGGAATGGCGGTGCCCCAGGTTTTCCAGTCCTTCGGCTCTTCCGGATTCAGCAGGAAGTGCTTGTTCGGCGTCGCTTTCGGCGCCAGCGGAATGGTCGGCGGGGTGGCGAAGGCGATACCGCCGCGAATGAACTGCTGGAAGGTGCCGCTCTTGATCACGCCGCCGGTCAGGCCGAACTGCAGGTTGTAACCCGACGCCAGCCAGAACACGCTGTTGTTGCGCACCAGATGTTGATACTTCTTGCTGATGCGCAGCGCAACGTGCACCCGGTCGGACATGGCGCCAAGGTAGAAACCGGTGATGGTGCCGACCTCCACGCCGCGGAACAGCACCGGCGTGCCGATCTGCAGCGAGCCGGTTTCGGCCGCGTCGAGCACGACGCTCAGGCCATCGAGATAGCGCGAGTCGGTGATGCTGGCCTGCTGCAGCTCGAAGGTGCGCAGCTCGCGGCCGCGCCCCGGCTCCACGTTGATATAAGGTTGAAGCAGGGTATCGAGATTGCTGACGCCGGCGGCGGAGATCTCCGGCGACACGATCGAGAAGCGGCTGCCCAGGCGCGCGAAGGTCTGCACGTATTCCGGATACAGCACCGCTTTGGCCAACACTTCGTTGCGCTCCGGCGCCAGCTGCAGCGACTCTACCTGTCCGACGTCGATGCCGAGGTAGCGCAGCGGCATGCCCGCCGACAGCTTGCTGGCGTCGTAGGTTTTCAGCGTGATTTGGCTGCCCACCGCGCGGGCGGCGGTTTCGCTGGCGTACAGCACGCGGTTGGCGCCTTTGTTCAGCGTCACGCCCTGTAGATTATCGAAGCTGATGGCGCCTTTCAGCGCGCGGTTGAGCGGCGAAGCCTGCACCGTCAGCCCGCTGCCGTTGAGCTGCACCTTGGCGCCGCCTTCGGCCCAGAAGATGCTTTCGCGCGTCAGCAGCTTGCGGTATTCCGGGCTGATGTAGACGTCCACCTCAAACTCGTTGGCCTTCGGCCGAACGTTGACGATCTCGCCCACCTGGAATTTGCGGTACAGCACTACCGAGCCGGCCTGCACGTCCGGCAGGCTGGTGGCGCTGAGGGTCAGGGTGGTGGCGGGGGCGTTGCCGACGATGCCTTCCTCGGCTTTTTCGCTGTTGGCGTACAGCGGGTATTGGCCGCCCGGTTCCCCCTTGCTGCCGGGAATAATGCGCACACCGCCGTCTACCCATTCCTGGGCGCTGGCGCCAAGCACTTCCATGCCGTCAATGCCCAGCTTGACGTCGAGACGGCTGTTGACCACGAATTTGCTGTCTTTGTGCAGCAGGCCGCGGTACTGCGCGTCGATGGCGGCGGTGAATACCACGCCGCCGGCGGTCAAGGTGCGGCTCAGGATCTGGCCGACTTTCACGCCGTGCACCACCAGCGGCTGCCCGACGTCGATGCCGTAGCTTTGCGGCGCATTCAGCGTAACGGTCAGCACGCCAGGCTGTTGCAACAGCGTTTCGCTGCTGTCCAGCACGTTGAAGCGCTGCTGCGGCTCGCCTTCGCCCGGCACCAGCTCCAGCGTGGTGCCGGTCAGCAACTGGCTAAGCTTGGCGTCGTTGAGGCTGATGCGCGGGCTGCGCATCACGATGCGGGTGCCGCTGCGCATCAGATCGACCACCGAAGGATCGATGGTCAGTTCACCGACCACTTTGCTGTCCTGTTGCAACGTGAGCTTGGTCAGGGTGCCGACCTGCAGCCCCTGGTACATCAGCGGCGTGCGGTTTTCGCTCAGGCTGTTGCCGCTCGGCAGATCCAGCAGGATATTGACGCCGCGCTGGCTGTGGGCCAGATCAGGATACAGGGTATAGCTCTGATCGCCCTTGGCCTGCTGGCCATCGGCCGGAGAATCGAAGGCAATGGCGCCGTTGACCAGCGCCGCCAGGCTCTCCATCTGCACCGTGGCGCCGGACAGGCTGAAATCGCCCTTGAAGCCGGAAACGTTCCAGAAGCGGCTGTTGCTCTTCACCAGGTTGGCGAAGCGGCGGTCGATCAGTACGTCGATGGTCACGCCCTTGTTGCCTTCGCTGATGGTGTAGTCATACACCTTGCCGACCGGAATTTTACGGTAGTAGACCAGCGAGCCGCTGTTGAGCGAGCCGAGATCGTCGGCGTGCAGGTGAATCATCAGTTCACCGGTGTTCAGGCGGTACTTCGGCTGGGTATCGAGCGCGGTGAAGTGGGTTTGCTCCTTGCCGCTGCCGGGCATCATGCCGATATAGTTGCCGCCGACCAGCGCATCGAGGCCGGACACCCCGGCCAGCGAGGCCTTGGGCGTCACCAGCCAGAACTGGGTGCCTTCGCGCAGCGAGTCTTCCAGATCGCTTTTGATGCTGGCCTCCACCACGATGCTGCGCAGATCTTTGCTCAGACTGATTTTTTGCACCGTGCCGACCTCAACGCCCTGGTAGCGCACCGGCGTGCGGCCGGCAACGATGCCCGCCGCCGATTGGAAATCGATGGTGACGGTGGTGCCGCGCTCCTGGACATTGTTATAGACCAGCCACCCGGCGATCAGCAGGGCGATGAACGGCAGTAACCAGAACGGTGAAATGCGGCGTTTGTTCTTGACCCGCGCTTCAGTCGGTGTAGTCGGCGTTTCCTGTTGCATGTGCATCCCAAATCAATCGGCTATCGAGCCATTCAACGGCAAGAATAGTCAAAATGACCGCCGAGCCAAAGTAAAACGCGGCCGGTCCCATAGTAAAAGATAACAGTTGATCGCGATTTACCAGCGACATCATCAAGGCGATAACGAACAGATCGAGCATCGACCAGCGGCCGATCCAGGTGACCAGGCGCAGCAGACGAATGCGCGTCTTCAGACTGTGCGAGGTTTTGAAGTGGATGCTCAGCAACAGCGTGATCAGCACGATCACCTTGGTGAAGGGCACCAGCACGCTGGCGATGAACACGATGGCGGCGATCGGCACGTTGCCGGAGGTGGCCAGTGAGACCACGCCGGAGAAGATGGTGTCTTCCAGCCGCACGCCGTTGGCGTAAATGATGGAAATCGGCAGCAGGTTGGCCGGTATCAGCAGGATCATCGCCGCGATCAGCGCCGCCCAGGTTTTCTGCAGGCTGTAGGGCTGGCGGTGGCACATCGGCACATGGCAGCGCGGGCAGCGGCCGCGCGCGTCAGGGTAGCCGGTATAGTGGCAGGACAGGCAAATATGCAGTGCCGCCGGCGGGCCTTCCGGCTGTTCCTGCGGATAGTAACGCTCCCACAGCTGCTCCAGGTTAGCGTGGATCAGCGTCAGGATGCTGAGCAGGGTGAGCGACAGGTAGGCGATCAGCGCGCTGCCCGCCTGGATGTCGGCGTAATCCTGCACCTTGATGGCCGCCACCGCCATGCCGATCAGATAAATGTCCAGCATCACCCACTCTTTCAGCCGTTCCAGCATCAGCAGCACCGGGCGCAGGTTCATGCCGAGCGCGTGGCCGAAGCGCAGGTACAGCAACGACAGTGCCAGCGTCAGCGGGGCGCCGAGGGTGCAAAACGCCACCATGCTGGCGGTGAGCGGATCGCCCTGGCGGCTCATCTGCCAGATGCCCTCCAGCAAACTGGCGTCGATGCGCGTGCCGAGCAGGCGGATGCTGATCAGCGGTTCGGTGAAGGCGAACGGCATCAGCAGCAGCATGGTGATCGCCATGGCGGTCAGACGCGTCATCGACCAGTCGCGGCCGTGCACCACCTTGGCGTTGCAGCGCGGACAATAAGCGGCCTGATTGCCGCTGAGCGGCGGCAGCATGAACAGCAGATCGCACTCGCAGCAGCGTTGGTGGCGCGCTTTGGAAAGGGGGGCGGTGATCGCGTGTATTTTCATTTTTGACAAGTCGCTGCCCTTGAGCCCGCCGGAACTGTCAGCGTAGCTGAAAAATAAACCGGCCGCGTCACTGGCGATCGGGCGCCGGACGGTAAAACGAGGTAAACCGGGATTCTGAGCGGCAAACATACCCCGAGCGACGGGGTTTTGTGAAGCAACAGATGATTAACCTTGTGGCTATACGCATTTAATGCTTATTTTATAGGGCCTAAGCTTTGGGCTTCTGGCCATCTTCACTGTTTCAATGGTTATCACATGACAAAAGAACAATTCTACGCGGAATTAAAACGTGATCTGAGCGCGTTGCTCGGCGGGGAGACCAACTTTATCGCGGCGCTGTCCAACGCCAGCGCCTTGCTCAACGAGCGTCTGGATGACGTGAACTGGGTCGGTTTCTATCTGATGGAGGGCGATCAGCTGGTGCTGGGGCCGTTCCAGGGCAAGATCGCCTGCGTGCGCATCCCGGTGGGCAAGGGCGTGTGCGGCACGGCGGTGGCGGAAAATCGCGTGCAGCGCGTCGGCGACGTGCATGCGTTCCCGGGCCATATCGCCTGCGATGCGGCCAGCAACGCGGAAATCGTGCTGCCGCTGGTGGTTGGCGGCCGGACGATCGGCGTTTTGGATATCGATAGCACGGTTTATCAACGCTTCGACGAACGGGACGAAGCGGGCCTGAAAGCAGTGGTGGCGGGGCTTTGTGAGCAACTGGAACAGTGCGACAGTGCGAAATATGTGACTGTGGCGGCAAGTTGATCGACGGTTAACGTGGCAATTACCGATGGCGTCATTATAATGACGCCTGTTCATGCCTGTGGCTTGTTGGCAATACCGTTGTAATCAGGAAATTTCATGGAAAATCAACCTAAGTTGAACTCTAGTAAAGAAGTCATTGCTTTTCTTGCCGAGCGTTTTCCGCTCTGCTTTAGCGCCGAAGGCGAAGCTCGTCCGCTGAAAATCGGTATTTTTCAGGATTTGGTAGAGCGCGTGCAGGGGGAAGAGAATCTCAGCAAAACGCAATTGCGTTCTGCCCTGCGCCTGTACACCTCAAGCTGGCGTTACCTGTACGGCGTTAAAGTCGGCGCGCAGCGCGTCGATCTGGACGGCAATCCGTGCGGTGAACTGGAACAGCAGCATGTCGATCATGCTCGCCAGCAGCTTGAAGAAGCCAAAGCGCGCGTTCAGGCACAGCGTGCCGAACAAAACGCCAAAAAACGTGAAGCCGCCGGCGAATCCGCCGATGCTGCGCCACGCCGTCCGCGTCCAGCCGGTAAAAAGCCCGCTGCACGTCGCGAAGGCGGAGCCGCGCCGGAAAACCGCAAGCCGCGCCCACAAACTCGCCCACAGCCCGCTCGCCAACCTCGTGCAGCCAAAGAGGAAAGCCAGCCGCGTTATGCGCCAGTCACGGATATCTCTAAACTGCAAATTGGCCAGGAAATCAAAGTCAGAGCAGGCAAGAGCGCGATGGATGCTACCGTACTCGAAATCGCTAAAGATGGCGTACGTGTGCAGCTCTCTTCCGGTCTGGCGATGATTGTGCGCGCAGAACACTTGCAGTTCTGATACGGAGGCCAACCCAGGCATGAACAAATTCGTCAGATTAACAGCGATTGCAGGGCTGCTGTGGGCGGGTGTCAGTTACGGCGCGGAAACAGCCAACATCCGCATCGGCCAACTGCCCCAACTGCAACAGGAACCCCAGCACGCTACGGTGAGTGAGCGCGTTACCTCGCGCTTCACTCGCTCTCATTACCGCCAGTTCGCCCTTGACGCGGAGTTTTCAGGCAAGATCTTCGATCGCTACCTGAACATGCTGGACTACAACCATAACGTATTGCTGGCTTCCGACGTGGCGCAGTTCGCCGGCAAACGCAATCAGGTTGGCGAAGAGCTGAAAACCGGCAAGCTGGACACCTTCTACGCGCTGTTCAATCTGGCGCAGAAACGCCGTTTCGAGCGTTACACCTATGCGTTGTCGTTGCTGGACAAGCCGATGAACTTCACCGGCAACGGCACTATCGATCTCGACCGCAGCAAAGCGCCGTGGCCGAAAGACAAGGCCGAGCTGGATAGCCTGTGGGATGCGAAAGTCACCTATGACGAGCTGAACCTCAAGCTGACCGGCAAGACCGACAAAGAAATCCGCGACACGCTGACCAAGCGTTATCAGTTCGCCATCAAGCGCCTGACGCAAAGCAACAGCGAAGACGTCTTCCAACTGGCGATGAATGCCTTTGCGCATGAAATCGACCCGCACACCAACTATCTGTCTCCGCGCAACACCGAGCAGTTCAACACCGAGATGAGCCTGTCGCTGGAAGGCATCGGCGCGGTGCTGCAGATGGATGACGACTACACCCTGATCAACTCGATGGTGCCGGGCGGCCCGGCGGCGAAGAGCAAGGCGATCACCGTAGGCGATCGCATCGTCGGCGTCGGCCAGGCCGGCAAACCGATGGTGGACGTGATCGGCTGGCGTCTGGACGACGTGGTGTCGTTGATCAAAGGGCCGAAGGGCAGCAAGGTGCGCCTGGAAGTCCTGCCGGCCGGCAAGGGCACCAAAACCCGCGTGGTCACCTTGACCCGCGAGCGCATTCGCCTGGAAGACCGCGCGGTGAAAATGACCATCAAGACCGTCGGCAAAGAGAAGGTGGCGGTGTTCGACATCCCCGGCTTCTACGTCGGTCTGACCGATGACGTGAAAGTGCAGCTGCAGAAGATGGCCAAGCAGAACGTCAAGAGCGTGATCATCGACCTGCGCACCAACGGCGGCGGCGCGCTGACTGAAGCGGTGTCGCTGTCCGGCCTGTTCATTCCGAGCGGCCCGGTGGTGCAGGTGCGCGATAACAACGGCAAAGTGCGTGAAGACGCCGACACCGACGGCGTGACCTACTACAAAGGCCCGCTGGTGGTGCTGGTCGATCGCTTCAGCGCCTCCGCCTCCGAGATCTTCGCGGCGGCGATGCAGGATTACGGCCGCGCGCTGATCGTCGGCGAACCGACCTTCGGTAAAGGCACCGTGCAGCAGTACCGTTCGTTGAACCGCATCTACGATCAGATGCTGCGCCCTGAGTGGCCGGCGCTCGGTTCGGTGCAGTACACCATTCAGAAGTTCTACCGCGTCAACGGCGGCAGCACCCAGCGCAAGGGCGTGACGCCGGACATTCTGATGCCGACCGGCGTCGATCCGGCGGAAACCGGCGAAGCGTTTGAAGACAACGCCATGCCGTGGGACAGCATCAATGCGGCGACCTACAGCAAGACCGGCGATATGACGCCGTTCGAGCCGGAACTGCTGAAAGATCACCAGCAGCGCATTGCGCAAAATCCGGAGTTCCAGTACATCGCGCAGGATATCGCGCATTACAAGGCGCTGAAGGATAAACGCAACATCGTGTCCCTCAATCTGGCGGTGCGCGAGAAAGAGAACCACGATGACGACGCGACCCGTCTGAAACGCATCAACGAGCGCCTGGAGCGCGCGGGCAAGAAGCCGCTGAAATCGCTCGACGATCTGCCGAAGGATTACCAGGAACCGGATCCGTACCTGGATGAATCTGTGCATATCGCGCTGGACCTGGCTCATCTGGAAAAAGATCAGCCCGCTCAGCAGCCAACGCCGGCCAAATAAGGCCGCCTACGGCAGGATGAAAAACGCACCCTCGGGTGCGTTTTTTTATGGCGACGCGAAGGCCCGCCTCCCTGCTGGATGAAGGGAGGCGGGCTGATGCATCGCCTGACAAATTTAGGGTAAAAAAACCTCCGCCTTGCGCAACAATCGTTTACAATTTGCCAAATCCCGGTCGCGCGCCGTTTTTGTAAAGTTTCGTATTTTTAGTAGGTTAATGACGCGCGACTCTTGAAACTGTGACGAATGCCCATACGATCTAGGGTATCTTAGACAGCGTTTTGTTAACATTTATGAGGAAGTAAACATTTTATGATGCGTATAGCTCTGTTCCTGCTCACCAACCTGGCGGTGATGTTGGTTTTCGGGCTGGTGCTCAGCCTGACAGGAATCCAATCCAGTAGCGTTCAGGGCCTGATGATCATGGCCGGTCTGTTCGGCTTCGGCGGCGCTTTCGTGTCGTTGCTGATGTCCAAGTGGATGGCGCTGCGCTCCGTCGGCGGGGAAGTGATTGAACAACCGCGTAACGAAACCGAAAACTGGCTGCTGGAAACGGTACGCCGTCAGTCGCAGCAGGCGGGCATCGCCATGCCGCAGGTCGCTATCTACCACGCGCCGGACATCAACGCCTTTGCTACCGGCGCACGCCGCGACGCCTCGCTGGTCGCCGTCAGCACCGGCCTGCTGCAGAGCATGAGCCGCGACGAAGCGGAAGCGGTCATCGCGCACGAAATCAGCCACGTTGCCAACGGCGATATGGTGACCATGACCCTGATTCAGGGCATCGTGAACACCTTCGTCATCTTCATTTCACGCCTGATCGCGCAGGTCGCCGCCGGTTTCCTCGGCAACCGCGACGGTGATGGCGAAGGGGAAGGCAACGGCAACCCGATGATTTACTTCGCGGTGTCGATGGTGCTGGAACTGGTGTTCGGCATCCTGGCGAGCATCATCACCATGTGGTTCTCGCGTCACCGCGAGTTCTATGCCGACGCCGGCTCCGCCAAACTGGTGGGCCGCGAGAAGATGATTGCCGCCTTGCAGCGTCTGAAAACCAGCTATGAACCGCAGGAAGCGGGCAGCATGATGGCGTTCTGCATCAACGGCAAATCCAAGTCGTTCAGCGAGCTGTTCATGTCGCATCCGCCGCTCGACAAGCGTATCGAAGCGCTGCGTTCCGGCCAGTACCTGAAATAATCGGCTGAATGAAAGGAAAACCCCGGCTTGCCGGGGTTTTTTTTATGGCATACCTGAACCGCTTGGTCAGCGGCGGTGACGGATTCAACAATGAAATTCGGCAATGAATGAGGTAAAGCGCCTCACCAAAGTCTACGGGCGTTAATGCTGCGCAGCAGCGTCCGAAGTCCCTGAAGCCCACCTGCAAATAGCGTCTTTCTGCCTCTCAGCCTGGGCAGGTGCGATGCCCGTTCACCCGGTGAGTGGGTAAGCCGCATCGTGCTCGGTCACGGCCGGTTGTTTGGCTTTGGAGGCGCATGTTATATGCTTTGGCGCAATGACATTTGTCCCTGAGGCCCTATGAAAATCAACCACCTTCCCTTACTCAACGGTGATGAGCTACCGGCGCGCCTGGCCGAATTGACAAGCGGTATCGCTGATGCGGTTGCGGAACTGTTCAACCGGCATGATGACGATGCTGAACAGCCGGCTATTCGCTGGCATTCAGGCGATCTTCACCTCCCGGCATTTTTCCCCGACGAGCACGACAGCCACGAGTACGATTACCTGATCGTGGACGGCGATGTGATCGTGGAAGGATGCCTGGCGGTGTCACCGCAGCGCGAGGACGGCGGCATTGTCGTGCTGGGTCGGCTGCAGGCGGATACGCTGATTTGCTGGGGCGGACTGGTCGTGCGTGATGATGTCCGCATACGCCACGCCTATTGCAGCTCAGGAAACGACGGCGCATTCGTGGTGGGGGGAGACCTGACCGCGCTCACTCTGGTAGAGACGGGGGAGTTTATCCATGTCCATGGCGATCTCGACGCGCGGTGTCTCGCTTCGTTGCAGAACTTCGTTCAGGTTGACGGAGACACGCGCTGCGATTGCCGCATCGACAGCGCGCAGGCCGAAGATCTGATAAAGCGGATGTTCGTCCCTGGCTTACTGAAGGGCTTCGAGGGGGTGGATAACGACGGCCAACGCATTGTTGGCTGGTATCCGGATGACGACGCCTATTTAGCGTGTCTACGACAAGGCCGCAGCCCTTTGAGGAGCGGCGACTGACGCCAGGCCTGCATCGCACTCGACGCGGCCCGGCTCAGGCAGGCCGCGTCGGTTTTAAAATCGATTGGGTTCCGGCTCTTTCAATGTCCTCTATTTCACCTCGCGGCTGGGCTGCGCCGTTTGCGCGGTCGATTGGGTGATGCGCAGGCCGCTGACCGCCGCCGCCAGGGTAGCGAACACGCCGGCCAGGATCAGCGAAGCGTGGGTGCCGGAGGTAGGGAACAGGTTGAACATCAGCGCCACCAGCGCGGCCCCCGAGGTTTGCCCCAGCAGGCGGGCGGTGCCCAGCATGCCGCTGGCGCCGCCGCTGCGGTTGCGCGGCGCGGCGGAGATGATGGTGTGGTTGTTGGGCGACTGGAACAGGCCGAAGCCGGCGCCGCACAGCACCATGCGCCAGATGATGTCCATATTCGACGGCGCCGCCGGCAGCAGCGCCAGCGAAAACAGCCCGAGCGCGAACACCGCCAGCCCAATACAGCCCAGCAGGCCGGCGTGCACGCGCTCCACCAGCCGACCGGCGATCGGCGCCATCACCACGATCGCCAGCGGCCACGGCGTCAGCAGCAGCCCGGTCGCCACCTCGTCGCGGCCCAATGCACTTTGCAGGAAGAACGGCAACGACACCATCGCCAGCATTTGCGCAGCGAACGAACAGATTGAGGTGCCCATCGACAGGGCGAAGATCGGGATACGCAGCAGGTCGACGGGCAGCAGAGGGAATTCCTGGCGCAACTGACGGCGCACGAACACCGCGCCAATCGCCAGCAGTGCGGCGATTTCGCTGAAGATCAGCGTCAGGCTCTGGCCCTGGGCGAAGCCGCTGATGGCGGTGATCAGCAGGCCGAAGGTCAGCGCGTTCAGCACCGCGCTGGTGGGATCGAAACGGCGGTTATCGCTTTTCTGGCCGTTGGCCGGCAGGAATTTCATCCCCAGCAGCAGCGCGACGATGCCGATCGGCAGGTTGATGGCGAACAGCCATTGCCAGGACGCGACCGACAGGATAGCGGCCGCCACCGTCGGCCCGGCCGCCGAGGAGCAGGCGACAATCAGCGAGTTGATGCCCATGCCGCGGCCGAGAAAACGCTGCGGGTAGATGATGCGGATCAGCGCGGTGTTGACGCTCATGATGGCGGCGGCGCCAAAGCCCTGCAGCACGCGGGCGATGGTCAGGGTGAGCAGCGAGTCGGACAGGGCGCAGAACAGTGAGGTGATGCTGAACACCAGCAATCCGGCCTGATAGATGCGGCGATAGCCGACCAGATCGCCGAGCGACGCCAGCGACAGCAGAGACACGGTGATCGCCAACTGATAGGCGTTGACTACCCAAATGGAGCTGGCCGGGCTGGCGTTGAGATCGCGAGCGATGGTGGGCAGTGCCACGTTGGCTATCGCGCCGTCGAGCACGGATACGGTAATGCCGAGGGCGATGGCGAGGATCGCCCCATAGCGTTGCGGGACGGGGAGGCCGTCGGAACAAGGACGCATGTTGGTCTCAGCGGTATTTATTCAGGGGAGTATTATCATGCTAATCATATTCGCCCGTGATTGCATGCCCCTTGTCCGCTTAATTGTAAACGGCGGTGAGCGGGCCAACGGTTATCCATTTGGCTTCAATTGCTTAGCGTTCAGCCGCGTTGCGCGCTGCGATCTGTTCCGATTATACTGAAACCCTTGTTTAAATTTCCTGAAACAAAACCGTTAAGTAGGGTATGCACCATGGCTAACGCAGATTCAGACAAGCAACCGGATGCCGTCTCATCCGTGATGAAAGTGTTCGGCATTCTGCAGGCGCTTGGCGATGAGCGCGAGATTGGCATTACCGAACTGTCCCAACGGGTGATGATGTCCAAAAGCACCGTCTACCGTTTTCTGCAGACCATGAAAGCGCTGGGCTACGTTTCGCAGGAGGGCGAGACGGAAAAGTATGCGCTGACGCTCAAGCTGTTCGAACTGGGCGCCAAATCGTTGGAGAACGTCGATCTGATCCGCAGCGCCGACGTGCAGATGTGCGAACTGTCGAACCGCACCCGCGAAACCATCCACCTCGGCGCTCTGGATGAGGACGGTATCGTCTATATCCACAAGATCGACGCGATGTACAACCTGCGCATGTATTCGCGCATCGGACGCCGTAACCCGCTGCACAGCACCGCCATCGGTAAAGTGCTGCTGGCCTGGCGCGATCGGGATGAGGTGGCGCAGATCCTGTCGCAGATTGAATTTACCCGCAGCACCGAGCATACCTTGGCCAGCGCCGCCGAACTGTTGCCGGTGCTGGATCGGGTACGAGCGCAGGGATTCGGCGAAGATGCCGAAGAGCAGGAGGCGGGGATCCGCTGCATCGCCGTACCGGTCTTCGATCGGTTCGGGGTGGCGATCGCCGGGCTGAGCATCTCTTTCCCGACGCTGCGTTTTTCCGACGCGGCGCGGGAGGAGTATGTGGCGTTGCTGCACGTCGCCGCCCGACGCATTTCCGAGCTGCAGGGCTATCACGACTACCCGTTCTGACCCTTCGTTTCTAAAAACAAGGCGCCGCCATGGCAGCGCCTTGTTGCTATTTTGCGCCCGGCGTCAGCCGCTGCGCAATCCGCTCCAGCACTAACATCAGCAACAGCGTGGCCGCCACCAGGATCATGGTCAGCGTCGCGCCGTTGGCGATGCTGCCGCGATCGGTCAGGCTGAAGATCGTGACCGGCAGCGTCGCCCAACTCGGCGGGTAGATCATCATGGTCGCGCCCAGCTCCCCCATCGACAGCGACAGGCTGAGTGCGAAGGCGGAGATCATGTAGGGGGCGATCATCGGCAGGGTGACGTGGCGCAGGCGGAACAGCGGCGAAGCGCCCAGGCTGGCGGCGACGTTCTCGTAGTCGCCAGGTAGCCGGGTCAACCCGGCCATCACGTTGCCGAAGGTAAAGGCGGAAATCAGCACGAAGTGAGCGGCGGGCACGATCAGGAAGGTGCCGTTCATCTGCAGCGGTCCTTGGCTGAACGCCACCAGCAACCCCAAACCGATAGAGACCGAAGGCACCGCGCTGGGAATGAAAAACAGCGTGCCCAGCAGCCGTCGGCCGCGTTCAGGCGCGTGGCGCAGCGCCAGCGCCGCCCAGGTGCCGCACAACAGCGCGAACAGGCTGGCGCTGAAACCGATAGCCAGACTGGCGACCAGCGCGTCCCAGGAGGCGCCGCTGAACGCCTGGCGGAAGTGGTTGAGGGTGAAACCGCTCGGCAGCACGCCGTTCCACTGTTCACTGAGGCTGGACATCAGGATCACCGCCAGCGGCAGGCAGAAGAACAGGGCGAACAGCGTGATCGTCAACGTGCAGGTCAGGGTGCGTCCGGTGCGGGACCATATCAACATCGTCAGTTCCTCAGCCCGGCGCGCGCCGCGGCGTAGCGGTAAAGGGAGAACAGCCCGAGCGACAGCGCGATATTCACGACGGCGATCGTGCAGGCGACGGCGTAATCCGACTCCAGAATCGCTTTGGTGTAGACCATCATCGGCAGCGTGGTGACGCCCTTGGCGCCGATAAACAGCACGATGCCGAACTCATTGGTGGTCAACAGCAGGCACAGGCTGCCACCGGCCAGCAAGGCCGGCAGCGCGGCCGGTAAAATCACCTGGCGCACCACGCGCCCCGGCCGGGCGCCGAGAATGCTGGCGGCCTCGAGCTGGCTGCGATCGATCTGCGACAATGCCGCCATCAGCGGGCGCATCACCAGCGGCGTAAACACGGTGATTTCCGCCAGGATCACCCCCCAGATGGAGTAAAGAAAGTCCACCGGCGGCAGGGTGAAACCGAAGGCCGTCATCAGCGTGCCGTTCAGCAGACCGGCGGAGCCGTAGATAAAGGTGAAGGCCAGCGTGATCAGGAAGGTCGGCATGGCGATAAAGGTATCGATCACCCGGGCGATCAGTCGGCTGCCGGGGAACGGCGTGAACACCAGCAGCAGCGACAGCAGGGTGCCGAGCACCAGGCAGCCCAGCGTCGCCAGCAGCGCAATCTGCAGCGTGTTGAGCAGAGCGCTGACAAAGCGCCGGGATTCGAACACCTGTTGCAGCGCGGCGGCGCTGAATAGCCCCTGATCGTCGGTAAACGCCTGTTTGACGATCAGCGCCAACGGGTAGAAAAACAGCGTCGCCAGCACCAGCAGCGGCAGCAGGATCCACAGACTGCGCGGGAAACGCAGCCGCAGGGCCGGGCGAATAAGCGTAGAGTCGGTCATGTCAGTCCTCGATCAGTACCGCATCGTCGGGGGCGAAATAGAGCGGCACGCGCTCGCCGATCTGCGGCATCCGGCTGCGATGGGTGGTGACCACGCGCAGCGAATGGCCTTGTACCTCGAACTGCAGGTGCGTCAGCTCCCCCTGCCAATGAATATCGCGCAGCGTGCCGATGAGGCAGTTGCTGCGCTGGGCGTCGGCATCAAGCGCAATATGCTGCGGCCGGATGCACAGCAGCTTGTCGAAGCCGCGTTGTGCGCCGTAGGTGAAACAGCCGATCACTTTGCCGGCGCAGCTGACGGTGGTCATGCCTTGCTGCGCGGTAGTCTCAAGGGCGGTGGCCGGCAGCAGGTTGGCGCGGCCGAGAAACTCGGCGGCGAAGCGGTTCGTCGGATGGTGGTACAACGCGCGGGTTTCGCCGTGGGCGATCAGGTGGCCGTCGCGCATGATGCCGATCTTGTCCGCCAGCGTCAGCGCTTCCCCCTGATCGTGGGTGACGTACAGGATGGTCAGATCCGGCAGCTCGCGGTGCAGGCGGGCGATCTCTTCCACCATGCTGTGACGGATTTGCGCGTCCAGCGCCGACAGCGGCTCATCCAGCAGCAAGACTTTGGGGCGCACCGCAATGGCGCGAGCGATCGCCACCCTCTGCTGTTGGCCGCCGGAAAGCTGGCTGGGATAGCGCTTGGCGTAGGCGGACATGCCGACGATGGCCAACGCTTCTTCGACGCGCTCGGCGGTCAGGCCGCGCGGCTTGCCTTGCGCGCGCAGGCCGAACGCCACATTGTCCTCGACGCGCATATGCGGAAACAGCGCGTAGTTCTGTACCACCATGCCCAGGCCGCGCTCATAGGGCGGCACGTCGGTGACATCGATGTCACCGATGGCGATGCGTCCGGCGGAGGGCTGCACGAATCCGGCGATCGCCCGCAGCACGGTGGTTTTACCCGAGCCGGAGGGGCCGATCAGCGCCAGCACTTCGCCGGGAGCGATGGTGAGCGTGAGGGGTTTCAGCACCTCGGTGCCGCGATACGACACGCTGACGCGGTTGAGCTGAATGCCCGACGGCCCGGCGATGTCGAGGCTGCTATCCCGCGCCTCGGCGCGGGAAGAGAGGGTAGAAGGCATCGTCAGCGTCATTCGGTCACCTGGCGCCAGCGGGAGATATCGGCGGACAGGCTGTTCACCACCTGGTTCCAGTCCGGCGCCCAGATGTCCACGCCTTTCAGCGCCGCCTGCGACTGCTTGAAGTTATCGTCGGTCGGGGTGACGTCCTTGCGCACCGGCATACCGTAGGAAATGGCGCTGACGCTGCTCTGCGCTTCTTTGCTCAGCAGGAAGTCGATCAGTTTTTTGCCGTTGGCGCTTTGCGGCGCGCCTTGCACCAGGCCGATATAGTAAGGCAGCACCAGCGTACTGCGTTTGCCGTCCGGCCCGGCCGGCCAGAACACCTTCACGTTCGGATTGCTGCGCATCTGCGCCAGATTCATCTGCAGATCGCCGTTGGCCACCAGCAACTCGCCTTTATTGACCAGCGCGGTCAGCTTGCCGGTGGAGGCCGAAGGGCCGACGTTGTTGCTTTGCAGCTTGCCGAGGTAGTCGAAACCGGCATCTTTGCTGCCGAAGCTGTGAAACGCCTGCAGCATCACCGCGGTGCCGTCACCCGCCTGACCCGGCGTGGAGTACTGCAGCTTATTGCGGAATTGCGCGTCCAGCAGTTGTTGATAGCTGGCGGGCGCCTGCGGCAGCAGTTTGGCGTTATAGATGAAGCTCAGGTAGTTGTTCACCAGCGGCACGAACTGCGGCTGGGCGTCGGCGATCTGCGCCGCATCCTGCGGGGTGAAATCCTGCAGCAGTTTTTCCGCGGCGGCGCGCTGGATGAACGGCGGCAGCGTCACCAGCACGTCGGCCTGCGGGTTGCTGCGCTCCTTCGACAGGCGCTCCACGATGGCGCCGGAGCCGCCTTCGACGTACTGCACTTTGACGCCGGTCGCCTGGGTGAAGGCGTCGAACTGGGTTTGATACCAGCTGTGATCGCCGTCGTGCAGACCATCGGCGGAGTAGACGGTCACCACCGCGTCGGCGGCCCAGGCCGGCGCGGCGCCGAGTGCGATGGCGGTCATCACGACCAGACGAGAGAATTTCATAGCTTCAGCCTCACTGTTGCGGATTCATGCGAAACTGGTATACACCAGATATGCGGCCAAGCTAATCGGCAAATATGACAAACAAATGAAAGCGGCAAAATATAGTTGCCGGCGGCGGGGATTAGGCGTGGGAGAGAAAGGCGGAGCGGCAGGCGCAGCCCCGTCATGCAGGGGGTTAAAGCGTATCGACTTCGATGCGCAGGCTGTCGTGGCGCCAGTATTCGATATCGAAATCGAGAATGCGGCCGTGCTGATCGTAATTCAACCGGCGCAGCAGCAACGCGGGCAGGCCGACCATGGCGCCGAGCGCATTGGCGGCGCGATAAGGCAGGGCGGTCGGGTAGAACGACAGGTGCATGTTGCTGTAAATCAAATCGTAATGCTGTTGATAAACCTCGGTCAGGCTGCCGTTGAGATCGTGACTGAGCAGTGCCGGCACCCGCTGCGGCAAGCAGTGGTTCTCGCAATAGCAGATGGCGCGGCCGTCGGCATACCGCACGCGGCGCAGCAGATACACCTGATCGAACGGTTCGAGCGCCAGCGGCTGCATCACGTCGAGCGGCACCGTGGTTTTTTCGCCGGACAGCAGCGCGGTGTGCGGCGTGCGCCCTTGCTCCTGACAGAGACGGTGGAAGTTGGTGTTCTGCGTCGGATCCAGCCACAGCCGTTCCGGCGTGACGAACCAGCCGCGGCGATCGGCGCGGTAGATGGCGCCGGTGGCTTCCAATTGCGCCAGGCTTTCGCGAATGGTGACGCGGGTGGTGGAGAAGATGGCGCACAGCTCGCGCTCCGAAGGCAGCTTATCGCCGGCCTGTAGCGCGCCGCGGGTGATGCGCGCCTGAAGCTGATCCTTGATCTGCAGGTAGTGAGGCATATCGCCCTGATGTTCTTTCATTTCATCTCGCTATGGCATCGGCCCGACATTCCGGCACGCGCTTATTATACATAGCCAGATGAATTTTTTGTTTCACCGCGCTTTGTCGTTTGACCGGGGCAGGAATTTGCCGCCACAATGCGCGCAATCTGGTATAGACCAATAGGTGAATAACATGTCCGATCGTAACTACCTGCTGTTGACCCCCGGCCCGTTGACCACGTCGAAAACGGTGAAAGAGGCGATGCTGTATGACAGCTGCACCTGGGATGAAGATTACAACCTCGGCGTGGTGCAGCGCATTCGCCAACGGTTGGTGGCGCTGGCGACGCCGTCCGCCGGTTATACCTCGGTGCTGCTGCAAGGCAGCGGCAGCTTCGCGGTAGAGGGCGTGCTGGGCACGGTCATCGGCCCGCAGGACAAGCTGCTGATCGTCAACAACGGCGCCTACGGGGCGCGGATGATCGAAATGGCGCGGCTGATGGATATCGACCACCACGCTTTCGACTGCGGTGAGGTGAATGAACCGGATGTGACGGCGATGGAGGCGGTGCTGAAAAGCGATGCGCGCATCAGCCATATCGCCATGGTGCACTGTGAAACCACCACCGGCATGCTCAACCCGCTGCAGAAGGTTGCCGGTCTGGCGGCGCGCAACGGCAAGACCTTTATCGTCGACGCCATGAGCAGCTTCGGCGGCATCCCGTTGGATGTGGACGCGCTGGGCATCGATTTTCTGATCAGCTCCGCCAACAAATGCATTCAAGGCGTGCCGGGCTTCGCTTTTGTCATCGCCCGCTGCAGCGAGCTGGAGAAATGCGCCGGCCGTTCACGCTCGCTGTCGCTGGATCTGTATGCCCAGTGGCGTTGTATGGAGGATCAGGCCGGCAAATGGCGCTTTACGTCGCCGACCCACACCGTGCTGGCCTTCGCGCAGGCGCTGAAAGAGCTGGAACAAGAGGGCGGCATTGCCGCGCGCCACCACCGCTATCAGACTAATCAGCGTCGGCTGGTGGCGGGCATGCGCGAGCTGGGCTTTGAAACCCTGCTGGACGATGCGTTGCATTCGCCGATCATCACCGCGTTCTATTCGCCGAAGGCCGACACTTACCGCTTCGCCGAGTTTTATCAGCGCCTGAAGCAGCAAGGTTTCGTGATTTATCCCGGCAAAGTGTCGCAGAGCGACTGCTTCCGCATCGGCAACATCGGGGAAATTTATCCGCAGGATATCGAACGTTTGCTGGCGGCCGTCGGGCAGGCGATGTACTGGAATCAATAAGGATTGACCATGAAACAGATCAACGCAGTGATCCTCGACTGGGCCGGCACCACGGTGGACTTTGGCTCCTTTGCGCCGACGCAGATTTTCGTCGAGGCGTTCAAGCACACCTTCGATATCGACATTAGCCTGGCGGAAGCGCGCATTCCGATGGGCCTCGGCAAATGGCAGCACATCGAGGCGCTGGGCAAACTGCCGGCGATCGACGCGCGCTGGCGACAGAAGCTGGGCCGCTCGATGAGCCATCAAGACATCGACGCGCTGTATCAGGCGTTTATGCCGCTGCAAATCGCCAAAGTGATCGACTTCGCCGATCCCATTGAGGGCGTGCCGCAGGTGATTGCCGGGCTGCGCGAACAGGGCATTAAAATCGGCTCCTGCTCCGGTTATCCGCGCGCGGTGATGGAGGTGCTGGCGCCGGCCGCTGCGCAGCGCGGTTACGCGCCGGATTACTGGGTCGCCACTGACGATCTCGCGGCCGGCGGGCGGCCGGGGCCGTGGATGGCGTTGCAGAACGCGATCGCGCTGGGCATCGATGCGGTGGCGCACTGCGTGAAGGTGGATGACGCGGTGCCGGGCATTGCCGAAGGGCTGAACGCCGGGATGTGGAGCGTCGGGCTGGCGCTGTCCGGCAACGAGTTCGGCGCTACCTGGTCGGAGTACCGTCAAATGGCGGCAGGGGAAATAGCGCAGCGCCGCACGGCGGCCGCCGATAAGCTGTACGCGGCGGGCGCGCATTATGTGATAGACACACTGGCGCAATTACCGGATGTGATCGCCGATATCAACCGGCGGCTGGCGAACGGCGAGCGGCCGTAACGACCGAACGCGGGGCATAAAAAAACCGGGGATAATCCCCGGTTTTTTTGTTCTGAGACGGCGTTAGCGGTGAGCCAGTTCGACTTCGTCTTCGCTGTCCATCACGGCTTTGTCGGTTTGCTTCATCAGCTGGCTGGTGATGGTGCCTGCCGCCATGGAGCCGTTGACATTCAGCGCGGTGCGGCCCATGTCGATCAACGGTTCGACCGAGATCAGCAGCGCGACCAGCGTCACCGGCAGGCCCATCGCCGGCAGCACGATCAGCGCGGCGAAGGTGGCGCCGCCGCCCACACCCGCCACACCGGCGGAGCTGATGGTGACGATGCCGACCAGGGTGGCGATCCACACCGGATCCAGCGGGTTGATGCCGACGGTCGGCGCAACCATCACCGCCAGCATCGCCGGGTAGAGGCCCGCACAGCCGTTCTGGCCAATGGTGGCGCCGAACGACGCCGAGAAGCTGGCGATGGATTCCGGCACGCCCAGACGACGGGTCTGCGCTTCCACGTTCAATGGAATGCTGGCGGCGCTGGAGCGGCTGGTGAAGGCGAAGGTGATCACCGGCCACACCTTGCGGAAGAACTTCATCGGGTTCACGCCGGTGAAGGCCAGCAGGATGGCATGTACCACGAACATGATGGCCAGGCCGATGTAGGAGGCCACCACGAAGCTGCCGAGCTTGACGATGTCGTGAATGTTGGAACCGGCGACCACTTTGGTCATCAGCGCCAGCACGCCATACGGCGTCAGCTTCATGACCAGACGCACCAGCTTCATCACCCAGGCCTGCAGGGTGTCGATAGCCACCAGCACGCGCTCGCCTTTCGGCTTGTCGTCTTTCAGCAGCTGCAGCGACGCCACGCCGAGGAAGGTGGCGAAAATCACCACGCTAATGATCGACGTCGGGCTGGCGCCGGTCAGATCGGCGAACGGGTTTTTCGGGATGAACGACAGCACCATCTGCGGCACGGTCAGGTCGGCCAGTTTGCCCACGTAGTTGGTCTGGATCGCCGTCAGGCGCGCGCTTTCCTGCGCGCCCTGCACCAGGCCTTCGGCGGTCAGACCGAACAGGTTGGTGACCAGCACGCCCACCAGCGCCGAGATCAGCGTGGTGAACAGCAGCGTGCCGATAGTCAGTACGCTGATTTTGCCCAGAGAAGAGGCGTTATGCAGCTTGGCCACCGCGCTCAGGATCGAGGCGAACACCAGCGGCATGACGATCATTTGCAGCAGTTGCACATAGCCGTTGCCGACGATGTTGAACCAGCTGATGGATTCTTTCAGTACCGGGTTGTCGGAGCCGTACACCAGCTGCAGGCCCAGACCGAACACCACGCCGACCACCAGGCCGACCAGCACTTTTTTCGCCAGACTCCATTGCTTGTGGCGGGTTTGCGCCAGCAGCAAAAGGAGCGCGACAAACACCAGCACGTTAATCACGAGCGGAAGATTCATCCCCAATGTCTCCAATAATCTTTCTTATAAAAACGACAACGCATCACGTATGTCGCGATGTAAATATCGTAACAGTTTGCCGAGTGGCCCACTTATATCCAAATGGAATTTGATATAGCTTTTTGTGTGTTTTTGTTTGTTTTATATACATCAAGGTGATGGGTTAAGCGTTTTTTTGTGATCAGAGTCTGATATTTCTGATTTGCTCGACATAGGATTGCACCGGCAGGGTGAAATCACCTTGCCAGCAGATGGCAAACGCCACCAGGCACAGACACAGCACCCGCTCCAGCTGGTTACCTTTTTGCGAGTTGAGCAGCGGCAGGCGAAAACGCCAGCGGCATGGCCACAGCAGCGGCACGCCGGCGGGGGTGAGCATATCGGCCAGCAGATGGCTGAAGTAACCGATGATCATGGCGTGCAGCGCGTCGGCCGGGATCGGCCAACTGCGCGGCACGTCCAGCTGGAACAGCGCCATGCCGCCGGCGATCGCCAGCAGGCTGTGGGTGAAACCGCGGTGGCCGAAGGCGCGGGCGATGGGCAAGGCGATCCAGCGCAGGCGCTGGCCCAGCACCGACTTGGGGTGATCGATGTCCGGCAGCAGCGAGGTCAGCAGCGCGGCGGGTATGATGTGCCACCAGTCGCCGGTAGCCAGCTCTGGCGTCACTTCCGCCTTCTTGGCGAAGATCGCGCAAGCGACAGAGAATATAAGGTGTCCTTCCGCGGTCATGCTGTTGCGATTCCGGCTGGTAAACTGTTAATTTATCCAGTATATGGGAAAATTCCCAGTAGTGGAAGCAGTTACCCTGTAACTAATTGTTTGTTTTTCCCTGTTTTACAACGGCTTGTTACGGCAATGCGTAACAAATCATCGATTTTGACGGGCGAGAATAAAAAGCGGGCAATGGGCGATGCATTAAGATGAGAAAAAAGGACGGTGGCTTGGCGTGTGGCGGGAGGAAGCGGCGGCCCTAAACAGCGCTGCGTGGCAGTGACAACGCTCCGCGGACCGTCGCTTTCCTGCCGCCCAGCATAATAATAACAACATGCTAATTCAATAATAATGAAACGCTGTTTTGTTTATTTTGCGGTACGGATCCCTTTTATGGCGCAGGGCGGCAAACGCAGGGCGCCGGCGGCCGGCGCCGCTGGTCAGGCAAAGTGAGCGGCAGTGAGCTGTTCCAGGGTCTCCAGCTTGTGGTCTGCCAGCGCCCAGCGCGGATCGTGACGGTATTCGGCCGCCGGGATGACGATGGAACGCATGCGCGCGGCCTTGGTGGCGATCATGCCGTTAAAGGAGTCTTCCAGCGTGATGCAGCGCAGCGGATCGCTGCCCAGGCGTTCGGCGGCGATCAGGTAGACCTCCGGGTGCGGCTTGCTGTATGGCAGGTATTCGGCGGAAACCAGCTGATCGAAGTAACCTTCAAGATCGAACATCTTCAGCACCTGCCGTTGCATGTGCAGCGGCGAGGCGGAGGCGAGACCGATGTTCAGCCCCTGGCGGCGGCACAGCTCCAGCGCCTGCTGAACGCCCGGCAGCAGCGGGCGCGTCTCGTGCACCAGCTCGATGGCGCGCTCGATAATCCGCGCCGACACCTCATCGAGCGAAACCCCTTGCCACGGCATCGCCTGGTACCACATCTTCACCACCAGATCGATGCGCAGCCCCAGCGTGTCCGGCAGCTTGTGACGATCGGACAGATCCAAACCCAGCGCACCGAAGATATCCAGCTCGGCCTGCAGCCACAGCGGTTCCGAGTCGATCAACAAGCCGTCCATATCAAAAATTGCGGTTTCAATGCGTTGCGAATAAGCCATTAGCGGTTAACTCCTGTCGGCGCGGGTGAATGTGCCGACACTCTATCATCGCCGGCGGCGAGACTAAAATCTTTGCCTGCGCGAGTGGCTTTTGCCAAAGCGAAGGATAGTCCACATTTCGCGCAGCTTTAGCCACCAACGTTGGTGCTGGCGCTCGGTAACCTGTTGCAACATGCGCGCATAGTCCAGCACCAAGCCTGGCGTCCAGGTCATGCTTTCGCCACGGCTGCGCAGTACCGCCAGCATCCACAGGTTGGGATCCAGCACCAGCAGCAGAAAACGGCGCCACAGATGTTTATCGCCCAGCACGCCTTCCAACGCGCTGTCGAGCGCGCCGATGACCGTGGTGGAGCAGTTGCGCCGAGTCAGGTTGTAGGTGGCGTCCTGCCGATAACGCAGCCAGAATGCGCGCAGCGCCGCCGGGTTATAGCGATAGAACTGAATTTTCTTGTCCGGTGGGCACCAACTGGCGATCTCGCCCGGCAGGTCGGGCAGAAAGCGCCCATCGACGTTGTTTTGATCGCCGGCATGCAACAACTGGCGGAAATCTTGAACGGAATGGCTGATGTCGTTGAGCGGGTAGTGACTGATATACACATCCGGCGCGAGCGCCAGGGCGGCGTGACCGGTGGAGATATTGCCGCCGCCGTCGACCGCCGCGATGTATCGGTCGACGATGTAACGCCGGCGCGGATCTTTAGCCGCACCAATCGGTGTCCAGACATACACCGTGAGCGGCGCAGTCTCATCCTCCGGGGGCGGTGGCTGCCGCGCGGGGTGCTGATTCAGAGAGAAGTTTGTCAGTCTGCGGGCGATACGCAATAAGGCCCAGCCGGAAAGCACCATCATCACGCCGAGGCAAAAGGGCACCGTCATCCGATGCGGCGCCGGCCAGCCGACAAAAATCATCAATGAAAGCAGGATCTCGCCGCCGCCCGCCAGCGCCACGCCTTTCCATCGACTGTGCTGAATCACCGTGGAGGAGGCGATGCGCACGGCGCCGTCAAGCAGCAGTGCACTGCCAAACACCACGGTGGCGACGATGTTATCGTCTGCGGGCACGTCCAGCATTAAAAAAGCCATAAAGACAAAACCCAATCCTTTCAGCAGCACCGGCCTGCTGGCCGAAGAGCCGATCACCAGCGCGGCGGATACCGCCACCAACCCCTCCAGCGCCAGGATGACCGCCAGCGCATCCAGCGCCAGCACCGACCGGCCATCCTGCAGTATGTCGAACAGCATCAGCGCCCCTGCGGCTATCCACAGCCAACCGAACAGCACCAGCAGGCGGCGCTGGCCATGCAGCGCCTGCGCGCCCAGCAATAAGATAATCAGTCGAATCATGGCGGCCTCTGCCCGAATGGATAACGTTATCTCTTCAATGATAGTGTGCCGGCGCGGTTAAGTTTTTGATTTCGACTAATTCGGCTAAGCTTGTAGCACAGCGGGAATGAAGAAAACGGTGGGCGAGTTTCGCCAACTGCAGGTAGACTTAGCCGATTCGGTTACGTCGCTAACAAGGGGAACACATGACGTATCAACAGGCCGGGCGTATCGCCATTTTGAAACGCATTCTCGGATGGGTGGTTTTTATCCCGGCGTTGCTGTCGACGCTGATTTCCGTGCTGGGCTTTATCTATCAGCACAGTGAAAAAACCAAAGGCATCAACGCAGTGATGCTGGATTTTGTCCACGTGATGGTGGATATGGTGCGTTTCAATACGCCGTTCCTGAACCTTTTCTGGTACAACTCGCCGGTGCCTGACGTGGATAAAAGCCTGTTCAGCGGCGCCAATTTGATGTTCATCATCATCTATATATTGATCTTCGTCGGGCTGGCCTTGCAGGCTTCCGGCGCGCGCATGTCACGTCAGGTCAAGTTCATTCGCGAAGGGCTGGAAGATCAGATGATCCTGGAGCAGGCCAAGGGCAGCGAAGGGCACACGCGCCAGCAGTTGGAGGAGCGTATCACGCTGCCGCACCACACCATCTTCCTGCAGTACTTCCCGCTGTACATCCTGCCGATCGTGATTGCGGTGATCGCCTGGTTCGTGATCCGCTTGTTAGGGCAATTGGCCGGCGCGGCCTGAGCCATCAACGGGGCGCCGCTCGGCGCCCCGGAACGTTATGACGCCTCCGGCTGCAACAGCGCCTCCACCGCGCGTTGTGCAGCCACCAGATGCTGGCCGCCGAACAGGTTGCTGCGGTTGAGCAGGTAGTACAGCTGATACAGCGGCTGGCGCTCGATAAACCCGGCCCCCAGCGGCCACACGCTCTGATAGCCGTCGTAGATCTGCGGCGGCAGCTCCGGATACAGCGGCAGCATCGCCAAATCGCACTCTCGATCGCCCCAGTAACTGGCCGGGTCGAACAGAATCGGCCCGTGGGCGGTCATCGCGCAGTTGCCCGGCCACAGGTTGCCGTGCAACAGAGACGGTTGCGGCTGGTGGTGCTGCAAGCGCAGATACACCCGATCGACAATGTCGTCGATATCGCCGAAGGTCATGCCTTTCTCCGCGGCCAGCTGCAGCTGCCAGCCGATGCGCTGCTCGGCGAAGAATTCCGACCAGCGGCGCTGCCAGGCGTTGGGTTGCGGGGTGGTGGTCAGATCGCTGTCGAAGTCGAGACCGAACTGCGGTTGCTCGCTCCACTGGTGCAAATGCGCCAACTGCTGGCCCAGGCAGTAGGCGCCGTGAGCATCGAGGGGTTTCAGCTGCTGATACTCCAGCAGCAGGAAGCTGTAGTCGCGATCGCTGCCGACGCCGTACACTTCCGGCACCCGCACGCTTTTGCTGCGCGCCAGCAACGCCAGCTGATCGGCTTCGGCGGTGAATATCGGCAGTTGTTCCCGGGCGTCGCATTTCACGAACACCTCGTTATCACCGTAACTCACGCGCCACGCCGGGTGAATGTCGCCCCCGGGCAGTTCAATCCTTTCGCGTATCTCTGCGCTGCCAAGATGTTCACTTAACAGACGACTAACGGCTTGCCACATGGTATCTCCCCCTCTGTGCTGCCTGATAATTCATTAGGTTAGCGTCTTTCCCGTGGTGAAAACACGACGCGGCGCACAGCCGGCGTCAAAGGCGGCGATTTTTTCAACGGCTCGCCAGCTCAAAGTATATACCCTATTGATTAATTTAAGCGCAATACCGGTTGCAACTTGATGACAACGGATAAGCGAGGGAAAGATAGGATGCGGCGGGGAACCCCGCCGCATCAGAGGGGCGTTTAACTGCCCATCGGGGCTTTTTTGTTACCCTGTAACGGACGCAGCTTGCTGTACAACAAGGCGACAACGAACAGCACGGCCTGCACGATGACGATGCAGGGCCCGGTGGCGCCGTCGATGTGGAAGCTGATCAGGGTGCCGAGCACGCAGGAGAACACCGACACCACCGTCGCCGCCATCAGCATGCGATCAAACCGGCGGCACAGCATAAAGGCGATGATGCCGGGGGCGATCAGCATGGCGATCACCAAAATCACCCCTACGGCCTGCAGCGAGGCGACGATGGTCATCGCCAGCAGGCACAGCAGCCCGTAGTGCAGCAGCTTGACCGGCAGGCCAATCACCCGGGCGTGGTGCGGGTCGAAACAGTACAGCATGAAGTCTTTGCGCTTGAGCAACACCACCGCGAGGGTGATGCCGGCAATCAGCAGGGTTTGCTTCAGCTCGCCGTCGGTGATGCCCAGCATGTTGCCGAACAGAATGTGGCTCAGGTGCTGGTCGGTGTCGATGCGCGAGAACAGCACCAGGCCGAAGGCGAACATGCCGGAGAAAACGATGCCCATCACAGTGTCTTCTTTCACCCGGCTGTTCTCTTTCAGGTAGCCGGTGGCCACCGCGCAGAAGATGCCGGAAAGGAAGGCGCCGATCGCCAGCGGAATGCCGACCACGAACGCCACTACGATGCCGGGCAGCACCGCGTGCGAGATGGCATCGCCCATCAGCGACCAGCCTTTGAGCACCAGATAGCAGGAGAGCACGGCGCACACCACGCCGGTAACGATGGCGGCGACGATCGCTCGCTGCATGAACGGGTAGGCGAAGGGTTCGCTGAGCAGTTGGTAGAGCGTGTCCATCAGCGGCCTCCGGTTTGCGAATGCGCCACGCGACGTTTTGCCGCCAGCAGGCCGTGTTTCGGCGCGAAGAAGAACGCCGCCAGGAACACCAGCGTTTGCAGGGTGACGATCACGCCGCCGGTGGCGCCGTCGAGGAAGAAACTCAGATAGGCGCCGACGCCGCTGGTCAATGCGCCGATGATGATGGCGATGATCACCAACCGGCTGAAGCGGTCGGTCAGCAGGTAGGCGGTGGCGCCCGGGGTGATCACCATGGCGATCACCAGAATGGCGCCGACGGTTTGCAGCGCGGCGACGGTGCAGGCGCTGAGCAGGGTGAAGAACAGGATCTTCAGCTTTAGCGGCGACAGGCCGATCGACACCGCGTGGCTTTCGTCAAAGAATACCGCCAGCAGGTCTTTCCACACCAGGCACAGGATCAGCAGCGAAACGCCGATGATGATTTCCACCTGCAGCACGTCTTCGTCGGCGATGCCGAGGATATTGCCGAAGATGATCGACTGTACGTTGACCGAGGTGGGGTTGAGCGACACGATCAGCAGGCCGACGGCGAAGAAGGTGGAGAAGATAAAGCCGATGATGGCGTCTTCGCGCAGCCGGGTGATGTGGCGCACCAGCGTCATCGCCAGCGCCGCCAGCATGCCGGTGAAGAAGGCGCCGGCGGCGTAGGGCAGGCCGAGGGCATAGGCGCCGGCCACGCCGGGCACCACCGAGTGCGACAGCGCATCGCCCATCAACGACCACCCTTTCAGCATCAGATAGGCGGACAGGAACGCGCAGGCGGCGCCGACGATGGCGCTGACCCAGATGGCTTTCACCATGTAGTTATAACTGAAAGGTTGCAGCAGAAGGTCCAGCATCAGGATTGTTTCTCCCTGGCCTGGCTGTTGGCCGGCGGATCGCTCTTGGTGTGGCCGTAGAACACCGCCGGGCGTTCATCGTCGGTCAACACCGTAACGGTACGCGGATCGTTGTCGTCGTGCAGATCCGGACCGGAGAGGTTGATATGGCGCAGCACGCCGCCGAACGCCTGCTCCAGGTTGCTCTGCGTGAAGGTGGTTTCGGTCGGGCCGGCGGCCAGCACCGTGCGGTTGATGAGGATCACCCGATCGCAAAACTCCGGCACGCTGCCGAGGTTGTGGGTGGAGACCAGGATCAGATGCTCCTCGTCGCGCAATGCGCGAAGCAGCTCGATAATGGCATTCTCGGTTTTCACATCCACGCCGGTGAATGGCTCATCCAGCAGCAGCACAGTGCCCTGTTGCGCCAACGCGCGCGCCAGAAACACGCGCTTTTTCTGGCCGCCGGACAGCTCGCCGATCTGCCGGCCGCGCAGCTCGCTGAGGCCGACGCGCTCCAGCGCCTTGTCGACCCGCAACCTGTCCTCACGTGACGGAATGCGCAGGAAATTCATCTTGCCGTAGCGGCCCATCATCACCACGTCTTCCACCAGCACCGGGAAGTTCCAGTCGACGTCTTCGGTTTGCGGCACGTAGGCGATCAGGTTCTTTTTCAGCGCGTCCGCCACCGGTTTGTCGCTCAGCGAAACCCGGCCGCTGGTGGGTTTGACCAGCCCCATGATGCTTTTGAACAGCGTCGATTTGCCGCTGCCGTTGACACCGACCAGCGCGCAGATCGAACCGCCGCTCAGGGTAAAGCTGGCGTTGTGAATGGCGGTGTGTCCGTTGTTGTAGGTCACGGTGACGTCGTCCACGTTCAACTCCGGGCGGGCAAACGGTTCATGGGTCATTGATCGAATCCTTTGGCGATGGTTTGCACGGTGGTGTTGAGCAGGTCGATGTAGGTCGGCACTGGGCCATCGCGAGTGGACAGCGAGTCTACGTACAGCACGCCGCCGTATTTGGCGCCGGTTTCTTTCGCCACCTGCTTGGCCGGCTTGTCGGAAATGGTGCTCTCGCTGAACACCACCGGAATATGGTGGGCGCGCACGGCGTCGATCACCCGGCGCACCTGCTGCGGCGAGCCTTGCTCATCGGCGTTGATCGGCCACAAATAAACCTCTTTCAACTGATAGTCCTGCGCCAGGTAGCTGAAAGCGCCTTCACTGGTCACCAGCCAACGCTGTGCGGCCGGAATGCGCGCCAGGCGTTCGCGCAGCGGGGCGTCCAGCGCGCCGATTTTCTCTGCGTAGGCCTTGGCATTGCGGTTATAGGTTTCCGCATTGGCCGGATCGTGCTCCACCAGCGCCTTGCGAATGTTCTCGATATACACCAGCGCGTTGCTTGGCGACATCCAGGCATGCGGGTTCGGGTTGCCGTTATAGGGCCCTTCGCGGATCGGCAGCGGGGTAATGCCTTCGGTGACTACCGCCGCCGGCACCTGCTTGATGTTTTCGAAGAAACGCTGGAACCAGCGCTCCAGGTTCATGCCGTTCCACAGGATCAGGTCGGCGTGCTGCGCCTTGACGATGTCGCGCGGGGTCGGTTGATAGTCGTGGATCTCGGCACCCGGCTTGGTGATGGATTCCACCACGGCGGCGTCACCGGCCACGTTCTGGGCGATATCCTGAATGATGGTGAAGGTGGTCACCACGCGCAGCTTTTTTTCCGCCAGCGCGTTTTGACTGACCAAGGCGGCGCCGAGCAGCAGGCAGGCGAGCGTAAAAGGGCGTAACAGTGCGGCAGCGCGGGAAGGGCGACTGCGATGAAAAGCGCAACTTATCAATGGCATGATGACGTCTCCTGGTTCAAATGAAAATGATTATCAATATCAATTGAAGCGAAGTCAAGCGTCACTTGCCCACCGCCGGCGGGGTATTTCTCCAACTGAAAAAATAATACCGTCCGGGGAGTTATAGCATTTTATGTATCAGTATGTAACCGCTGAAGGTAGTCCTCACAGCTGCATATCGCCACCTCCGGCTGTTTTCCCAATGCCAACTGCCCGAACCCCTGCGCCAGGCGCAGTACATCCTCTTGATCCAACACGGTTATGAACGCAAAACTGTTGCTGCCGAGTTCGTGGTGAACGCCATTTTCGTCTGTCACCGACGTGACAAAACCTTCGCGCGTCAATTGCCCGGTCAGCTTCGCCAGGTCGGTTAATCCCGCTTCCTGATAGCGAAAAGTCACCACAAAGCAGCTTGTTGCAGATTGACTCATAAATCACCTCTTGGTATATGGATAGCTTGAGATTAGCCCAAAAAATTACTGCAGGTGTCCTTACAAGTTGTATATGCTACGCAACTCATTGAAAGGAGTGAGGGATTCTGTGAAAACAAAAATAGGTTGCCTTACGGCAATTTTACTTTTGTCGGGGTGCGCCAAAGACCCGCAAACGGCAAGCAATATTTCAGGCAGTGGCACAACGCGCGGCGGTTGGTTAAAACCCCCTCCGCAGGCACCGGTAAACCGCACGGGCACCCCGGTTGCTTATAACGATTACATTCGTCAGGCGGCCAGCAACTATGGCGTTGACGAAACGCTGATTAAAGCGATTATTCAGGTGGAGTCCGGGTTTAACCCGAACGTGGTCAGCACCTCGAACGCAGTGGGATTGATGCAGCTTAAGGCTTCTACCGCCGGCCGCGACGCCTATCGCATGAAGGGACGAAGCGGGCAACCCAGCTCGCGTGAGCTGAAGGATCCGGCGGTCAATATTGATCTGGGAACGGCCTATATCAATATTCTTCAAAGCCAGCAGCTAGCCGGGATCAACAACCCACAGACTTTACGTTACGCCACTATCGTTTCGTACGTGAACGGGGCGGGCGCCATGTTGCGCACCTTCTCCTCGGACAAGCGCGTGGCGGTCAATCGCATCAATCAGATGAGCCCGGATGAGTTTTATCAGCACATCCAGAAAAAGCACCCGGCGCCGCAGGCGCCGCGCTATTTGTGGAAGGTGACCACCGCCTATCAGGCGATGTCGCAGTAATCCTCTTTTTTGTCGAGTCGGCCGCTTAACGCGGCCGATTTTGTTTTCGGCACCGTTCCAGTGCGCGACCCACCTCTCATTTTTCGTTATTTCCTCACCGCTTATCGGAAAAACCGCACAAAAAGTTAAATTTACGTTAGCAGATAAATCTTTACGTTCATTCAATAAGTTACCGGTAACATTTTTGCTTTTGTGCGCATTCTGACCTTCAATAAATATACAAATAAGTAACAAATTATTTTAAAAACCCGTATCGATCGCAAGGTTGCGGTTAAATAGTTGTGACTATCTTTGGATGGAATGTGACATGTCGAATCATAAAACCAACAATTCGCGGCGCGATTTCTTGTTGAAATCGATGACCTTAATTCCTGCGGCGGTAATTGGTGGCAGCGGCGTTGGCGCGCTGACGGCACCGACACCGGCGGTCGCGGCCTCGAACACCTCAACGCAGAACGATTACCAACCGACCTTTTTCACCCCGGAAGAGTGGGCCTTCATCAAGGCTGCCGTCGCGCGCCTGATCCCGGCCGACGAACGCGGCCCCGGCGCGCTGGAAGCCGGCGTGCCGGAGTTTATCGATCGCCAGATGAATACCCCGTACGCCACCGGTTCCATCTGGTACATGCAGGGGCCGTTCAACCCCGATGTGCCGAAGGAAATGGGCTATCAGCTGCCGCTGGTGCCCAAGCAAATCTACAACCTCGGCATCGCAGACGCCGACGCCTACAGCAAGAAAAACGCCGGCAAACCCTTCGCCGAACTGGATGGCGCGCAGCAGGACGCCCTGCTGCAAAAGTTCGAGTCCGGCGAGGCGGAGTTCCAGCAACTGCCGTCGAAACTGTTCTTCTCCTATCTGCTGCAAAACACCCGTGAAGGTTTCTTCAGCGATCCGATCCATGGCGGCAACAAAGACATGGTTGGCTGGAAGCTGATTAATTTTCCGGGCGCGCGCGCCGATTTTATGGACTGGGTTGAGCGAGGGGAGCGTTATCCCTTCCCGCCGGTCTCGATTCGTGGGGAGAGGGGCTAACCATGGCAACGGTAATGAAAAAAGTAGACGCGGTGATCGTCGGCTTCGGCTGGGTGGGCGCGATCATGGCCAAAGAGCTGACCGAGGCCGGCCTCAACGTGGTGGCGCTGGAGCGCGGCCCGATGCGCGACACCTATCCGGACGGTTCTTACCCGCAGGTGATCGACGAGCTGACCTATAACATTCGGCGCAAGCTGTTCCAGGATCTGTCGAAAAGCACCGTCACCATTCGCCATAACAGCAGCCAGACCGCGGTGCCTTACCGCCAGCTGGCGGCGTTCCTGCCGGGCACCGGCGTCGGCGGCGCCGGCCTGCACTGGTCGGGCGTGCATTTCCGCGTCGATCCGATCGAACTGCGCATGCGCAGCCATTATGAAGAGCGTTACGGCAAAAACTTCATTCCGAAGGACATGACCATCCAGGACTTCGGCGTGACTTACGACGAGCTGGAGCCGTTCTTCGACAAGGCGGAGAAAGTGTTCGGCACTTCCGGCACCGCCTGGACCATCAAAGGGCAGAAAGTGGCGCAGAAGGGCGGTAACCGCTTTGCGCCGGATCGCTCCGACGACTTCCCGCTGCCGGCGCAGAAAAATACCTACTCCGCCCAGCTGTTCGAGAAAGCGGCGCTGGAGGTGGGTTACCATCCCTACAACCTGCCGTCCGCCAACACCTCGGATTCTTACACCAATCCGTACGGCGCGCAGATGGGCCCGTGCAACTTCTGCGGTTTCTGCAGCGGCTACGCCTGCTACATGTATTCCAAGGCCTCGCCGAACGTCAACATCTTGCCGGCGCTGCGCATGGAGAAACGCTTCGAGCTGCGCACCAACGCCAACGTGCTGAAGGTCAACCTGACCGACGACAAATCCCGCGCCACCGGCGTGAACTACGTCGATGCGCAGGGCCGTGAGATTGAACAGCCGGCCGATCTGGTGATCCTGGGCGCGTTCCAGTTCCACAACGTGCACCTGATGCTGCTGTCCGGCATCGGCAAGCCTTACGATCCGGTGACCGGCGAAGGCGTGGTCGGGCGCAACTTCGCCTACCAGAACATGACCACCATCAAGGCGTTCTTTGATAAAGACGTGTTCACCAACCCGTTCATCGGCGCCGGCGGCAACGGCGTGGGCGTGGATGACTTCAACGCCGACAACTTCGATCACGCCAAAGAAGGCTTCGTCGGCGGTTCGCCGTTCTGGGTCAACCAGGCGGGCACCAAGCCGATCTCCGGCCTGCCGACCCCGCCGGGCACCCCGGCCTGGGGCAGCAAGTGGAAAGCGGCGGTGGCGGATGCCTATACCCATCACGTCTCAATGGACGCCCACGGCGCGCACCAGTCGTACCGCAACAACTATCTGGATCTCGATCCCAACTACAAGAACGTGTTCGGCCAGCCGCTGCTGCGCATGACGTTCGACTGGCAGGAAAACGACATCAAGATGGCGCAGTTCATGTACGACAAGATGGCGCCGATCGCCAAGGCGATGAACCCGAAACTGATCGCTGGCAGCCCGAAAAACGCCAACAGCCACTTCGACACCACCAGCTACCAGACTACCCACATGAACGGCGGTGCGGTGATGGGGGAAGATCCGAAGACCAGCGCGGTCAACCGCTATTTGCAGAGCTGGGACGTGCACAACGTGTTCTCGATCGGCGCATCGGCCTTCCCGCAAGGGCTGGGCTACAACCCGACCGGCACCGTGGCGGCGCTGGCTTACTGGTCTGCCCGCGCCATTCGCGAGCAGTATCTGAAAAACCCAGGCCCATTGGTGCAGGCATAAGGACGGCGAACGATGAAAGCATTTGTACCGGCACTGGTTCTCAGTGCAGTGAGTTTTTCCGTTTGGGCGCAGGACGCCACCGTCAGCAGCGAGCTGATCAAGCGCGGCGAGTACCTGGCGCGCGCCGGTGACTGCGTGGCCTGCCATACTGATGGCAAGAACGGCAAAACCTTCGCCGGCGGCCTGGCGATGGAGACGCCGATCGGCACCATCTACTCGACCAACATCACGCCGGACAAGAAAACCGGCATCGGCGATTACAGCTTCGAGGATTTCGACAACGCGGTGCGTAAGGGCGTAGCCAAAAACGGCAGCACCCTGTACCCGGCGATGCCGTACCCGTCGTTCGCGCTGGTGAAAGAGGACGACATGCGCGCCATGTATGCCTATTTCATGCACGGCGTGCAGCCGGTGGAACAGGCCAACAAGGACTCCGACATCCCGTGGCCGCTGTCGATGCGCTGGCCGCTGAGCATCTGGCGCGGCATGTTTGCGCCGTCGCCGGCGGACTTCGTTGCCGACGCCAAGGCCGATCCGGTGATTGAACGCGGCCGCTACCTAGTGGAAGGCCTGGGCCACTGCGGCGCTTGCCATACCCCGCGCAGCATCACCATGCAGGAAAAAGCGTTGAGCAACAGCGAAAGCGACGACTACCTGTCCGGCAGCAACGCGCCGATCGACGGTTGGGTGGCTTCCAGCCTGCGCGGCGACCGCAAGGATGGCCTGGGCAGCTGGAGCGAAGCCGAGTTGACAGAGTTCCTGAAAACCGGCCGTAACGACAAAGCCATCGTGTTCGGCGGCATGAGCGACGTCGTGGAGCACAGCCTGCAATACCTGAGCGACGACGATCTGACCGCCATCGCGCGCTACCTGAAATCGCTGCCGCCGAAAGACGGCAAGCAGCAGGCGGCGCCGGTCGAAGACAGCGTGGCCAAGGATCTGTGGCGCGGCGACGACAGCAAGCCCGGCGCGGCGCTGTATGTCGATAACTGCGCGGCCTGCCACCGCACCGACGGCGTGGGCTACAAGCGCGCCTTCCCGTCGCTGAAGGGCAATCCGGTGGTGCAGACCGAGGACGCGACTTCGCTGATCCACATCGTGCTGACCGGCAACACTACGCCGGCGGTGCAGGGGGCGGTATCCAACATCACCATGCCGCCGTTTGGCTGGCGTCTGAACGATCAGCAGGTGGCGGACGTGGTGAACTTCATCCGCTCCAGCTGGGGCAACAGCGCCAAACCGGTGAGCGCTTCCGACGTGGCCGACGTGCGTAAAGACCGCTCGATGATCCGCGACGAGAAGGAGATGGGCAGCGCCGAGGTGCCGGACCATCCGGACGCGAAGAAATAAACCGCTTAAGGGCTCCGCAAGGGGCCCTTAGTTTTTACTGAGCTCGCCGTTTTTTTCAGCACAATGTGTTCGCAAATCGTTCATTCAGCCGATAAAACATAGACCCGCAGCGGATTTTTCATTATCCTTTGCCGTCCTTTCATCAGGCGTAAGTATGAAATATCGCTTTAATTCACTGATTATTATTAAAAAACTCGCGGAGAAGGATATCCCGTTAGGCGCAATCGTTGTCGCCGCAGATTAAGGTAGACTGTCTCATGAGTACGATTTCTCCCGATTCAGGCACGCTGACGGCCGCTCAGACTGCCAAATGGAACAAAACCGACACCGTCTGGATGTTCGGTCTCTATGCGACTGCGGTGGGCGCCGGTACGCTGTTCTTGCCGATCAACGCCGGCCTGAACGGCCCGCTGGTGCTGCTGTTGATGGCGCTGTTCGCTTTCCCGCTGACCTATTTGCCGCACCGCGCGCTCAGTCGCTTCGTGCTTTCAGGCTCCAGCCGCGATGGCAACATTCACGATGTGGTGGTGGAACACTTCGGCGTGCTGGCCGGCAAAATCATCATGATGCTGTATCTGATGGCGTTCTTCCCGATCGTGCTGGTGTACAGCATTTCGATCACCAACGCGCTGGACAGCTTCCTGATCCATCAGTTCCACGTGGCCCCGCTGCCGCGCATCTGGCTGAGCCTGGCGGTGGTGGTTGTGCTCAATCTGGTGCTGCTGCGCGGCAAAGACAGCATCGTGGCGGCGATGGGCATGCTGGTGTTCCCACTGCTGGTGTTCCTGATGGGCATTTCGCTCTATCTGATGCCGAGCTGGAATACCGCCAACTTCGTGCACGGCCTGGCCGCCACCCGCTTCGACACGCCGGGGCTGTGGCATTCGCTGTGGCTGGCCGTGCCGGTGATGGTGTTCTCCTTCAGCCATGCGCCGATCATCTCTTCCTTCGCCTCGACCCAGAAGAGCCTGTACGGCGACAAGGCGGAACGCCGCTGCGCGCGCATCATGCGCTATAGCTATGTGCTGATCTGCGTTACCGTGCTGTTCTTCGTGTTCAGCTGCGTGCTGAGCCTGTCTCATGAAGACATGCTGCAGGCGAAAGAGCAGAACATCACGGTGCTGACCACGTTGGCCAACAAGTTCTCCAACCCGCTGATCGCCTACCTTGGCCCGGTGATGGCGATGCTGGCGATGGCCAAGTCCTATCTCGGCACGTCGCTGGGAGTGACGGAAGGTGCGACCAGCCTGATCGACGGTGTCACGCGCGCGGTCGGCAAGCCGCTCACCTCGCGCATGACGCACCGCATCTCGGCGGCGTCGCTGTTCCTGCTCACCTGGGCGGCGACGGTGTGGAACCCCAGCGCGCTGCACATCATCGAAACCATCAGCGGCCCGCTGATTGCAGCGATCCTGTTTATCCTGCCGATGTACGCCGTGCGTGCGGTGCCGGCCATGCGCCAGTACCGCGCGGCGAGCAACGTTTTCGTGCTGGTGATGGGCCTGATTGCGCTGTCGGCGCTGATCTACGGCCTTATGTGATCCCCTGGGCGCGCCGCTTCCGGCGCGCCTCTTATCCTTCCTTACACATCCCTTTGCAATTAATCGCCGACATGCCGGGCGTTATCTTTGATAATGCAAGCCATTCTCATTAGTATTTCCTGAATGTATTCATGACCAAGGAGTTTTTCGTGCACCGTCGAATCACTTTGCCGGCGCTGGTTTGCGCCGCCTTGCTCGCCTCTCCGGCGATGGCCACTACCTATCCGTTGACCCTGACCGACACCTCCGGCCAGACGGTCACCCTCCAGCAGGAGCCGAAACGCATCGTGGTGCAGGACGGGCGCGACATTCTCACGCTGGCGCTGCTCGATCGCGCCAACCCGTTCGGCCGGCTGGTGGCCTGGAATAACCTGCTGAAGAAAAGCGACGCGGCGACCTGGGATATCTTGCAGAGCAAATGGCCGGCGGCGAAAAACATCATCGACATGGGATTCAGCGATAAAGGCGAAGTGAATCTGGAGAGCGTGATCGCCAAACGCCCCGATCTGATGATCGCCCAGCTGCGCTCCAAGCCTTCGCTGAGCCAAACCGGCGTGCTGGATAAGCTGAAGGCGCTGAACGTGCCGGTGTTGTTTATCGATACCATGCTCAAGCCGGTGGAAAACACGCCGAAAAGCGTGACGCTGTTGGGGGAAACCCTCAACCGCGAAAGCGAAGCCAAGCAATATACCGATTTTTATCAGCAGCATTATCAGGCCATTCTGGCCAAAACGCAGGCGGTGGAGCCCAAACCGTTGGTGTTCTTCGAAGCCAAGGCCGGTCTGAATGGTCTGGAATCCTGCTGCTTCACCCATGCGCACGTCGGCTGGGGCGCGTTGGTCGAGGCGGTCGGCGCGCGCAACATCGGCTCTGCGCTGTTGCCGGGCGCGACCGGCGACGTGGCGCTGGAAAAAGTGATCGCCATGAAACCGGATGCCTACATCGTTTCCGGCTCACAGTGGGCCAGCAAGACCAATGCCGCGGTGCCGTTCGGCTATGGCGTGACGCAGCAACAGGTGGATGAGGCCTTCAACCGCATGAAACAGCGCCCGGGGTTCTCACAGGTGTCGGCGGTGAAGGAAGGGCGGTTCTACGGCATCTACCATAACTTCTACAACCACCCGTACAACATCGTGGGGCTGGAGTATCTGGCGAAGTTTATCTATCCGGCGCAGTTCCCGGATCTGGATCCGGCCAAGACCTACAGCGAGATCCTCAGTCGCTTTACCGAAGTGCCGGAAGGCAAGGGCATTTTGGGCGCGCAGGCGCCGGCGGGGAAATAACGGCAACGGGCGCGACGAACGCGCCCGTTTTGTATGATCAGGCGGCCGGCGTATAGGTGGAGATGATCTCCAGCACGCCGTTGATAATGAACTGTACGCCCATGCACACCAGCAGGAACCCCATCAGGCGCGAGATCGCCTCGATGCCGCTTTTCCCCACCAACCGCATGATGGCGCCGGAACTGAGCAGGCAGGCCCACAGGATCACCGCGACCGTCAGGAAGATGGCGACCGGCGCCACGGCCAACACCCAGGGTTCAAAACCCAGCGAGTTCGCTTTGACGCTCGACGCCGAGCTGATGATCATCGCGATGGTGCCCGGCCCGGCGGTGCTCGGCATGGCCAACGGCACGAAGGCGATGTTGGCCGATGTCTTGTGGCGCAGTTCGTGCGACTTGCTCTCCACCTCCGGCGCGTCTTCGGGGCTCTGCTGCGGGAACAGCATGCGAAAACCGATGAAGGCGACGATCAGGCCGCCGGCGATGCGCAGGCCGGGGATCGAAATGCCGAAGGTGTTCATCACCACCTGCCCGGCGTAAAACGCCACCGTCATGATGCAGAACACATAAACTGAGGCCATCAGCGACTGCTGATTGCGCTCTTCGCGCGTCATATTGCCGGACAAGCCGAGCAGCAACGCCACCGTGGTCAGCGGGTTGGCCAGCGGCAACAGCAGCACCAAACCCAGTCCGATGGCCTGGAATAACTGCAAAATACCCGTCATAAAGTAGACTCCCTGTGCAACGTTCAGGCCGCCAAGCGGCGGCCCATGAGCTAAACAGCCTAGCCTGCCGCGCGCCTGGCGGCAATGGGGATAGCTCGTAACGTTAATTAACCGTCGGCCGGCGTTTCATCATTGCCGTTGCACTCGCCGGCGAGCTCAGGTTCATCCTCACATCCCAACGGCGCTTCGTTGACCGCAATCGCCCGCGGCGCCGAACGCACGCCAAAATGCATCAGCCCATGCAGCATTGCCAATACCGCGCATGCCACGACGAGGACCGCAAGTAACCGGTTCATGTTCTGCATAAGTCTCGATTGGAACGGACAGCTTTCAGGATAGCGGCTGGCGGCAGAGCGCGCCACGCGAGGCGGCGGCATCACCGACAACGGCGACAAAATGACCTGCGCTCAGAAAAAATGCGCAGTTTTTGTGTTTTATGGCCTTTTTCGCCGCAGTTGACCGGTAAAGGCCGACGTTGCGCACCAATTGCTACACCCCACAGGCTCAGCTGCCTACCATAGGCGCGCTTTAAAACGATAACGAGATTGATTATGCAAGACGAACTGAAACTTTTACTGGGGAAAATCAGCGCATTCGCGCTTTCCGCCGCCTTCATGGCGGCATTGGTCGGCCTGGTGTTTATCGATGTGCACTGGTTGCATAACTTCGTGCATGAAACCTCGCTGACCGAAGCGGCGCAGGAACTGTTGCTGCTCGCCATCTCCGGCGGTTTTTTCGCCGCGGCCCGGCGGCAGGTGGAACGCCGCTCCGCCTGGATGCTGGTCGGCGGTTTCTTTCTCTGCATGCTGATCCGCGAGATGGACTTCGCTTTCGATGCGTTGTGGCACGGCGCCTGGGTGTGGTTCGCGCTGGCGGTCGCCTTGGCCTGCCTGTGGCATGCGGCACGGCATATTGCGGCTACGGTGCGCGGCCTGGCCTATTTCGCGACGCATCCCGGTTACGGCATGATGTGCGCCGGCCTGCTGTGCATTCTGGTGTTTTCACGCCTGTTCGGCATGAGCGCGCTGTGGCAAACGCTGATGCTGGACGGCTACAACCGGGTGGTGAAAAACATGGTGGAAGAGGGCTGCGAACTGCTGGGCTATGGCCTGTGCCTGTTGGCCACTCTCAGCTACATGAGAGGCGTTTTTGCGCCGGATGAAGCGAAAGTGTGAGGGCGGCGGCGCTTTATTTATCCGGAACAATTTTAGTGATACTATTCGCTTAGCCGAATGCGGCTGAGAAGGTATGCGTTCCATTCTGTATACCCAGTGAGGTTTCAATCTGGCAATTGTGGGCGAGATCTGAAACCTGGCTGACCAAACCCAAAACCCAATTTTCGTACTGCATGTGATCTGTCGTGTGGGTCACCACTGTAGATAAGGAATTATTAATGCCTGTTATTACTCTTCCTGACGGTAGTCAGCGTCATTTCGACCACCCCGTTTCCCCGATGGATGTCGCGCGCGATATCGGCCCTGGCCTGGCGAAAGCCTGTATCGCCGGCCGCGTCAACGGCGAACTGGTTGATGCCGGCGATCTGATCGAATCGGATGCGCAGCTGGCCATCATCACCATCAAAGACGAAGACGGTCTGGAAATCATGCGCCACTCCTGCGCGCACCTGCTGGGTCATGCGATCAAGCAGCTGTGGCCGGATACCAAAATGGCGATCGGTCCGGTGATCGACAACGGTTTCTATTATGACGTGGATATCGACCGCACCCTGACGCAGGAAGACCTGGATCTGCTGGAAAAGCGGATGCATGAGTTGGCCGATAAGGATTACGACGTCATCAAGAAGAAGGTCAGCTGGCAAGAAGCCCGCGACACCTTCGCCGAGCGCGGCGAAATCTACAAAGTGGCGATCCTGGATGAGAACATCAGCCATGACGATCGTCCTGGCCTGTATCACCACGAAGAATACGTCGACATGTGCCGCGGTCCGCACGTGCCGAACATGCGTTTCTGCCACCATTTCAAGCTGCAGAAAACCTCCGGCGCTTACTGGCGCGGCGACAGCAAAAACAAAATGCTGCAGCGTATCTACGGTACCGCCTGGGCAGACAAGAAGCAGCTGAACGCCTACCTGCAACGTCTGGAAGAAGCGGCCAAGCGCGATCACCGCAAGATCGGCAAACAGCTCGACCTGTATCACATGCAGGAAGAAGCGCCGGGCATGGTGTTCTGGCACAACGACGGTTGGACTATCTTCCGCGAGCTGGAAGCCTTCGTGCGCATGAAGCTCAAAGAGTACCAGTACCAGGAAGTGAAAGGTCCGTTCATGATGGACCGTGTGCTGTGGGAAAAAACCGGCCACTGGGAAAACTACAAGGACGCCATGTTCACCACCGCGTCGGAAAACCGCGAATACTGCATCAAGCCGATGAACTGCCCGGGCCACGTGCAGATCTTCAACCAGGGCCTGAAGTCGTACCGCGATTTGCCGCTGCGCATGGGCGAATTCGGCAGCTGCCACCGCAACGAGCCGTCGGGTTCCCTGCACGGCCTGATGCGCGTGCGCGGCTTCACACAGGATGACGCCCACATCTTCTGTACCGAAGAGCAGGTGCGCGCCGAAGTGAACGAATGCATCCGCATGGTGTATGACGTGTACGGCACTTTCGGTTTCGACAAGATCGCCGTCAAGCTGTCGACTCGCCCGGAAAAACGCATCGGCACCGACGACATGTGGACCCGGGCGGAAGAAGACCTGGCCGCCGCGCTGACCGAGAACGGCATTCCGTTCGAATACCAGCCGGGCGAGGGCGCTTTCTACGGACCGAAAATTGAATTTACCCTGCATGATTGTTTGGATCGCGCATGGCAATGTGGTACCGTGCAGCTCGATTTCTTCTTGCCGGGCCGTTTGGGCGCATCGTACGTTGGCGAAAACAACGATCGCGTCGTGCCGGTAATGATTCACCGCGCCATTTTGGGCTCCATGGAACGCTTCATCGGTATCCTGACCGAAGAATACGCCGGGTTCTACCCGACCTGGATCGCTCCGGTGCAGGTGGTGGTGATGAATATCACCGACAGCCAGTCTGATTATGTCCAGCAATTGACCAAAAAACTGCAGGATGCAGGCATTCGCGTGAAAGCGGACTTGAGAAATGAGAAGATTGGCTTTAAAATTCGCGAACATACTTTACGTCGAGTCCCTTACATGTTGGTGTGCGGCGACAAAGAGGTCGAAGCAGGCAAAGTTGCCGTTCGTACCCGCCGTGGCAAAGACCTGGGAAGCCTGGACGTAAACGAAGTCGTAGACAAGCTGCTGAAAGAGATTCGCAGCCGTAGTCTTCATCAACTGGAGGAATAAAGTATTAAAGGCGGAAAACGAGTTCAACCGGCGCGTCCTAATCGCATTAACAGAGAAATTCGCGCGCAAGAAGTTCGCCTAACCGGCGTCGATGGCGAGCAGATTGGTATTGTCAGTCTGAATGAAGCTCTTGAAAAAGCTGAGGAAGCGGGCGTTGATTTAGTAGAAATCAGCCCAAATGCCGAACCGCCAGTTTGCCGAATCATGGATTACGGCAAATTCCTCTACGAGAAGAGCAAGTCGACGAAAGAACAGAAGAAGAAGCAAAAAGTTATTCAGGTCAAGGAAATCAAATTCCGTCCTGGCACCGATGATGGCGACTATCAGGTCAAACTACGCAACCTGATTCGCTTTCTGGAAGATGGCGATAAAGCCAAAATCACCCTGCGTTTCCGCGGGCGTGAGATGGCGCACCAGCAGATCGGTATGGAAGTGCTTAACCGCGTCCGTAAAGACCTGTGTGAAGATATGGATCTGGCAGTGGTCGAATCCTTCCCTACGAAGATCGAAGGCCGCCAGATGATTATGGTGCTCGCTCCTAAGAAGAAACAGTAAGGCTTACAAGTAATGGAACCCGCGCGGCGCTTGCGCTGTGTGGGTTTTATTCGCCCAACTGATTCGTTGTTTAACAATGCGAAGTGGATTTAATTAAAATGCCAAAGATTAAAACTGTACGTGGTGCAGCCAAGCGCTTCAAAAAAACCGGCAGCGGTGGTTTTAAGCGTAAACATGCCAACCTGCGTCATATTCTGACCAAAAAAGCAACCAAGCGTAAACGTCACCTGCGTCCGAAAGGCATGGTGTCTAAAAACGATCTGGTCCTGGTTACCGCGTGCCTGCCGTACGCATAAGCCATTTTTTTTGAATTTAGAATAAGACTTTAGGAGAGAGCATATGGCTCGCGTAAAACGTGGTGTAATTGCACGCGCACGTCACAAGAAAATCATGAAGCAGGCGAAAGGTTACTACGGTGCCCGTTCGCGCGTATATCGTGTTGCCTTCCAGGCAGTAATCAAAGCAGGTCAGTACGCTTACCGTGACCGTCGTCAACGTAAGCGTCAGTTCCGTCAGCTGTGGATTGCACGTATCAACGCAGCTGCTCGTCAGAACGGTCTGTCTTACAGCAAGTTCATCAACGGCTTGAAAAAAGCGTCGATCGAAATTGACCGTAAGATCCTGGCTGACATCGCAGTCTTCGACAAAGTGGCCTTCGGCGCACTGGTTGAGAAAGCGAAAGCAGCTCTGGCGTAAGTCAGTTGAAGAGGGAGCTTGCTCCCTCTTTTAATCTTTGTTTTCAGCGACAAATATTGACTTTTATTGCCCGCCGCTATATCACTGGTGGACAATCATCGACAAGGTACCGCAATCATGCACGCAGCTATTTTTCGTTTCTTTTTTTACTTTAGCGCCTGATTTCAGGAGGCTTCGCGCGTAAGAAAAGAAACGAAAAGTAGCGCCTAAGCCTCCCTCGTGGAGGCTTTTTTGTTTTTGGCCATCGCCTCGCCTTGCACACTGCTGCGGCGAGGGGGCAGACACTTAGCCGGCCCTGTGCCGCGCAGGTGAGTCGCCTGGTCGACAACGCATTGAAAAGTCTTTGAAGATTGCTCAAAGGCGTGTTCGAATAATAGATAACAATTACTTAGGGCCATCCCGGCCAGAGGAAGAGGAAAGCAATGCCACATCTCGCAGAGCTGGTTGCCAATGCCAAGGCAGCCGTAGAAGATGCCCAGGATGTTGCCGCGTTAGATTTGGTGCGCGTCGAATATTTTGGCAAGAAAGGTCATTTCACCTTGCAGATGCAGTCTCTGCGTGACGTACCGGCGGAAGACCGTCCGGCGGCCGGCGCGGTGATCAACCAGGCCAAGCAAGAAGTGCAGGACGCCCTGAACGCGCGTAAGAACGCGCTGGAAAGCGCCGCGCTGAACGCGCGCCTGGCGGCTGAAACCATCGACGTCTCCCTGCCAGGCCGTCGCATGGAGAACGGCGGTTTGCATCCGGTGACCCGCACCATCGACCGTATCGAAACCTTCTTCGGCGAGTTGGGCTTTTCCGTTGCCACCGGCCCGGAGATTGAAGACGATTACCATAACTTCGACGCGCTGAACATTCCAGGGCATCACCCGGCGCGCGCCGACCACGATACCTTCTGGTTTGACGCCACGCGCCTGCTGCGCACCCAGACTTCCGGCGTGCAGATCCGCACCATGAAGAACCAACAGCCGCCGATCCGCATCATTGCGCCGGGCCGCGTTTACCGTAACGACTACGATCAGACTCACACCCCGATGTTCCACCAGATGGAAGGGCTGATCGTCGATAAAGACATCAGCTTCACCAACCTGAAGGGTACGCTGCACGATTTCCTGAACAACTTCTTTGAAGAAGACCTGCAGGTTCGTTTCCGTCCGTCCTACTTCCCGTTCACCGAGCCGTCCGCTGAAGTGGACGTGATGGGCAAGAACGGCAAGTGGCTGGAAGTGCTGGGCTGCGGCATGGTGCATCCAAACGTGCTGCGCAACGTGGGCATCGATCCGGAAGTCTACTCCGGCTTCGCCTTCGGCATGGGCATGGAGCGCCTGACGATGCTGCGTTACGGCGTCACCGATCTGCGCGCATTCTTCGAAAACGATCTGCGTTTCCTCAAACAGTTTAAGTAAGGCGGGAATATCACATGAAATTCAGTGAACTCTGGTTGCGCGAGTGGGTAAACCCGGCCATCAGCAGCGAAGCATTATCCGATCAAATCACCATGGCCGGCCTGGAAGTGGACGGCGTGGATCCTGTCGCCGGCGCGTTTAACGGCGTTGTGGTGGGTGAAGTGGTCGAGTGCGGTCAGCACCCGAACGCCGACAAACTGCGCGTCACCAAGGTCAACGTCGGCGGCGATCGCTTGCTCGACATCGTCTGCGGCGCGCCGAACTGCCGTACCGGCCTGAAAGTGGCGGTCGCCACCGTGGGCGCGGTGCTGCCGGGCGATTTCAAAATCAAGGCCGCCAAGCTGCGCGGCGAGCCTTCGGAAGGCATGCTGTGCTCATTCTCCGAGCTGGGCATTTCCGACGATCATGACGGCATCATCGAGCTGCCGCTGGATGCGCCGATCGGCACCGACATCCGTGACTACCTGAAACTGAACGACAACACCATCGAGATCAGCGTTACCCCGAACCGCGCCGACTGCCTGGGCATCATCGGCGTTGCGCGCGACGTGGGCGTACTGAACCAGGTGGCGCTGACCGAGCCGGATATGAGCCCGGTGGCTGCCACTATCGACGCCACGCTGCCGATCCGCGTTGACGCGCCGCAGGCGTGTCCGCGTTATCTGGGCCGCGTGGTGAAAGGCATCGACGTCAAGGCGCCAAGCCCGCTGTGGATGCGTGAAAAGCTGCGTCGCTGTGGCATCCGCTCCATCGATGCGGTAGTTGACGTCACCAACTATGTGCTGCTGGAGCTTGGCCAGCCGATGCACGCTTTCGATCTGAGCCGCATCGACGGCGGCATCGTGGTGCGCATGGCGGAAGAAGGGGAAACCTTGACGCTGCTGGACGGTAACGAAGCCAAACTGAACGCCGATACCTTAGTGATCGCCGATCATCAAAAAGCGTTGGCGATGGGCGGCATCTTCGGCGGCGAGCATTCCGGCGTCAACGGGGAAACTCAGGACGTGCTGCTTGAGTGCGCCTTCTTCAGCCCGCTGTCGATCACCGGCCGCGCGCGCCGTCACGGCCTGCACACCGACGCTTCTCACCGCTATGAGCGCGGCGTCGATCCGGCGCTGCAGTACAAAGCGATGGAGCGCGCCACGCGCCTGCTGCTCGACATCTGCGGCGGCCAGGCCGGCCCGATTATCGACGTGACCCACGAGAACGAACTGCCGAAGCGCGCCACCATCACGCTGCGCCGCGAGAAACTGGATCGCCTGATCGGCCACGTGGTGCCGAGCGAGCAGGTCAGCGACATTCTGCGCCGCCTGGGTTGCCAGGTGACCGAGCAGGGCGACAGCTGGCAAGCGGTCGCGCCGAGCTGGCGTTTCGATATGGAGATCGAAGAGGATCTGGTGGAAGAAGTGGCGCGCGTTTACGGCTACGACAACATCCCGGATGTGCCGGTCCGCGCCGATCTGGTGATGACCCAGCATCGCGAAGCCGATCTGACGCTGAAGCGCGTGAAGACCATGCTGGTCGATCACGGTTATCAGGAAGCGATCACCTACAGCTTCGTCGATCCGAAGGTGCAGGCGTTGTTGCACCCGAATGAAGAAGCGCTGATCCTGCCAAGCCCGATTTCGGTAGAAATGTCGGCGATGCGTCTGTCGCTGTGGACCGGCCTGCTGTCTGCGGTGGTGTATAACCAGAACCGCCAGCAGACGCGTCTGCGTCTGTTCGAAAGCGGTCTGCGCTTTGTGCCTGATAGTGCGGCAGATCTGGGTATCCGTCAGGATGTCATGCTGGCGGGCGTGATCGCCGGCCATACGCACGATGAACATTGGGATCTGGCGCGCAAGCCCGTCGACTTCTATGATTTAAAAGGGGATCTGGAGTCTGTCCTCGAGCTGACCGGTAAATTATCCGAAATTCAGTTCCGGGCGGAAGCCAATCCGGCTCTGCATCCAGGGCAAAGTGCGGCGATTTATTTGCATGGCGAACGCGTTGGTTTCATCGGTGTGGTTCACCCGGAACTTGAACGTAAACTGGATCTTAACGGCCGCACCGTGGTGTTTGAACTGGAGTGGAACAAGCTTGCGAGCCGCGCCGTGCCTCAGGCGCGGGAGATTTCGCGCTTCCCGGCAAACCGCCGTGATATCGCCATTGTGGTGGCTGAAAACGTCCCCGCAGAAGATATTTTGGCCGAGTGTAAGAAAGTTGGCGCAAATCAGGTAGTTGGCGTAAACTTGTTTGACGTGTACCGTGGCAAGGGCGTGGCAGAAGGTGACAAGAGCCTGGCTATCAGTCTGGTATTGCAGGATACCGCTCGTACACTGGAAGAAGAGGAGATAGCCGCTACCGTTGCAAAATGCGTAGAGGCTCTAAAACAGCGATTCCAAGCATCCTTGAGGGATTGAACCTATGGCGCTTACTAAAGCTGAAATGTCAGAACACCTGTTTGAGAAGCTTGGGCTTAGCAAACGGGACGCCAAAGACCTGGTGGAACTGTTCTTTGAAGAGGTCCGTCGGGCCCTTGAGAATGGCGAACAGGTAAAACTGTCGGGTTTTGGCAACTTTGATCTGCGTGACAAGAACCAACGTCCGGGGCGTAACCCGAAGACCGGCGAAGACATTCCGATTACGGCGCGCCGCGTGGTGACCTTCCGTCCGGGGCAGAAGCTGAAAAGCCGGGTAGAAAACGCCAGCCCGAAAGGGTGAGTGACGTGACATCAAAAAAGGCCGCTTGCGCGGCCTTTTTCTTTTCTGAGACAAAATTCAGTTTATTCCTAATCGATAAGACAAGACGTCATTGAGCCGTTAAGTTGGCACGGCGAAAATCATCTCCCTTAATTGCAGAATATTCTCATATCTTATTTCGTATAATGTGTGGCTTTTATTTCCCGCTTCAATAACGGCCGTAATAATGGCCAGGGCCGTCGCCGCGATGGCCGCCGCCGCCGTGCGGGCCCCAGCAGCAGGCGCTAAGGGTTGAGGCGAGGGCGACCACGGCCAGCAGCATACCGATACGTTTAATCATCTTATTATCCTCCGGTGGGGATCCGTTTAATTATCATTGTCGTGCCGCTTAAGCGATGTCAGTTATTCGTTAAGCCTTGGCAGAGGCAATAATAATTAAAGGCGGCGGCAAACAGTGTCGGGATTGTGTAAGGCCGTCGAAAACGATCTGAAAATAGGCGCCGGTGAGATAGTCGCTAAATAAGCGCACTGATATAACCACTGCAGCAAGAAAAATAGAGTGAGAAGGCAAAATGAAAAAGATCCTGTTGCTGGTGTGTTTCCCGCTGTTGCTGCCGCTGGCGGCACAGGCCGATGTCTCCGTCGATATCAACGTGCCGGGCGTTTCCCTGCATTTGGGGGATCAGGACCGCCGTGGCTATTACTGGGATGGCTACGACTGGCGTCCCCCGCAGTGGTGGCATGCGCACCAGGGCCGCGGCCTGGGTGAGCGCAATGCGCGCGGTATGTACTGGGACGGCGGACGATGGCAACCTTCGCCGCCGCGTGGCTATGCGCATCGTGAACCGGAACGCAGCGGCAATCCATTCCACGGCGATCGCGATAGTCGCGACCACGACCGCCGGCATGACGATCGCGGTGACCATGACCGCCGCGATGACGGCCGCGGCCAACCTTATCCGCTGGGCAACGCCGGCCCGCATCGTTAATCCCTGAGTTTATCGGCGGCTGGTTTTGCCATCATTGCTGCGATGACGGGCAAGGCCAGCCGCTGCTTTCCTGAGCCACGATCCACGCAAGACTTCCCCTTGCGGCGTTAACCCCCTAATATTCGACTCAAACGTCAATTATCCGGCCACGACAGCGGCCGGCAGGGAACCGCCGCGCCATGCCAACCAGCCGTACCTTCACCTTACTGTTGCAACATCAACGCTACCGCGATAAACGCCAGCTCGGTCTGTTGGCGCTGGGCGTGGCGGTGGCTTTGCTGGTCAGCCTTTGCGCCGGCGACCAATGGATATGGCCGTCAGCGTGGTTCAGCGATCGAGCGCAACTGTTCGTTTGGCAACTGCGTTTGCCGCGCGCGCTGGCGGTGATGCTGGTCGGCGCCGCCCTGGCGGTGACGGGCGCGGTGATGCAGGCGCTGTTTGAAAATCCTCTGGCGGAGCCCGGTCTGCTGGGCGTCGCTAACGGCGCCGGCGTAGCGTTGGTGCTGACGGTGTTGTTGGGGCACGGTTTGTTGCCGGTGGCGCTGATGAGCGCCGCCGCGATAGCCGGTGCGCTGGCGATGACCTTCTTGCTGCTGGGTTTCGCTCGCCGGCGACGTCTGACCAATGCAAGGCTGTTGCTGGTCGGCGTGGCGCTGGGCATCGTGTGCAGCGCGCTGATGACCTGGGCGGTCTATTTTAGCACCAGCCTCGATCTGCGGCAGCTGATGTACTGGATGATGGGCGGTTTCGGCGGCGTCGACTGGCGCCAAAAGTGGCTGGTGCTGGCGCTGCTGCCGGTGTTGCTGTGGCTGTGTGGCCAGGGCCGAGCGCTCAATCTGATGGCGCTCGGCGAGGTGCAGGCGCGCCAGCTCGGGCTGTCGCTGCATTTGTGGCGTAACCTGCTGGTGCTGGCGATCGGCTGGCTGGTTGGCGTCAGCGTGGCGCTCGCCGGGGTGATCGGCTTCGTTGGGCTGGTGATCCCGCATATTTTGCGACTCACTGGCCTGACAGACCAGCGCTATCTGCTGCCGGCCTGCGCGCTGGCGGGGGCCGGGGTGTTGCTGGTGGCCGATGTGATCGCTCGCGTTGCGCTGCTGGCGGCCGAGCTGCCGATCGGCGTGGTGACCGCCACGCTGGGGGCGCCGCTATTTATCTGGTTACTGACCCGGACAAAAGGCGTAAGGTAGTTTTCTTCATTCACCTGCCATTAAAAAACCAAAGGATGACAACCGATGAGCAAGCCAATCGACAACCTGCCGTTACAAACCATCGAAAATCAGACGACCACGCTGGGTGCCTATCAGGGCAAGGTGCTGCTGGTGGTCAACGTGGCCTCGGAGTGCGGCCTGACCAAGCAGTACGAAGGGCTGGAAGCGCTGTACGAAACCTATCGCGAACGAGGGCTGGAAGTCCTGGGGTTCCCGTCCAATGAATTCCTGGGCCAGGAGCCGGGCAGCAACGAAGAGATCCTGGCGTTTTGCCGCGGAACCTTCGGCGTGCAATTCCCCATGTTTGCCAAGATTGAGGTGAACGGCGAACACCGTCATCCGCTGTATCAAGCGTTGATTGCCGCACAGCCGGAGGCTGTCGCGCCGGAAGGCAGCGAGTTCCTGGCGCGGATGACCAGCAAGGGGCGTGCGCCGAAGCACCCCGGCGACATTCTGTGGAACTTCGAGAAATTCCTTATCGCGCGCGACGGCACGGTGATCCAGCGCTTCTCGCCTGACACCACACCTGAGGATCCGGCGCTGGTGGCGGCGGTGAAACAAGCGCTGGCAGGATAATACGGATGCTGCAACTCGTTGAGGTTGGGGTGGCGGGGCGCCTGGCGCCTTTTTCGGCACAGATTGACGGCGGGTTGCAGGTTCACCTGATCGGCCCAAATGGCGCAGGGAAGAGTACCCTGCTGGCGCGGGTGGCGGGCATGCTGCCGGGGCTGGGCGAAGTCTGCCTGGACGGACGCGCGTTAGCCGATTATCCGGGGAGCGAGCTGGCGCGCCGACGCGGTTATCTCAGCCAGCAACAGCCGCCGGTGTCGCTGATGCCGGTGTTTCAGTATTTGGCGTTGCACCGGCCTGCCGGCGCGGCGCAAACCGAAGTGGAGCACACCATCCTCTATCTGTGCCAGCGGTTGAAGCTGGTGGATAAACTGTCACGCATGCTGACACAGCTTTCCGGTGGCGAATGGCAACGGGTGCGGCTGGCGGCGGTATTGCTGCAGGTGTGGCCCAGCGTCAACCCGCACAGCCGATTGTTGCTGCTGGATGAACCGACCAATAGCCTGGATGTGGCGCAAAAGGTCGCGCTGGATCGCCTGCTGCGCGAATTCTGCCAAAGTGGGCGAAGCGCGCTGGTGTGCGCGCACGATCTGAATCATACCCTGCAGCAGGCCGATCGGGTTTGGTTGTTGCACGCTGGGCAGTTGGTCGCGCAGGGCATCACCCGTGAGGTGATGGCACCCGCACTGTTGTCGCAGATCTATGAAGTGGATTTCCACCTGCAATGGGTGGGGAACCAGCGTTGGATCATGACCCGCACGGCTTAATTCGTCCCGCGGCATAAATGTAAACGAAAACTAAACATAGTGAATATAAATAGCCGGGTAATCATCGGCTATTATTGTGCTGCCTCTCATTTTCTCGTGAGTTTTCTTGAAAAACGCCAATGACGTGCTACGCTTGATTCGGCAAAAATAAAATAAGTAAATAATTATTAATAAATATAATTACTTGATTTTCATAATAAAATTAAATTAATGATGACGGCGCCTATCCATCAGTTCTCCTACTGATGACAATCCTCGTCTTAAGGTTTAGTTAAGCTTGCGGCCTTACATTGGCAGTTAATCCACGGAAACGATTCTTCTCTGGCGTTTAATATTCGTTAAACGAAAGGGATTTACAGTGTCATCAAAAGCAGTTCGATACGTTTGGGGTTAACTATGGATCAATTTTTGCCTTTCTCTCGTCCGGCCATCGGCGACGAAGAAATTGCCGCGGTAGAGAAAGTGCTGCGTTCCGGCTGGATCACCACCGGGCCGCAAAACCAGCAACTGGAAAATGACTTCTGTTCCACTTTCGGCTGTAAGCACGCCATCGCCGTCAGTTCCGCCACGGCGGGCATGCACATCACGCTGATGGCGCTGGGCATCGGCCCCGGCGACGAAGTCATCACCCCTTCGCAAACCTGGGTTTCCACCCTCAACATGATTGAGCTGCTGGGCGCCACGCCGGTGATGATCGACGTTGACCGTGATACGCTAATGGTCAGCGCCGCCGATGTCGAAGCTGCCATCACCCCCAATACCAAAGCGATTGTTCCGGTGCATTATGCCGGTGCTCCCCTGCAGATGGATGCGCTGCGCGCCGTGGCCGAACGCCACCGCTTACCGCTGATCGAAGACGCCGCCCATGCGGTCGGCACGCGCTACAACGGCGAATGGGTCGGCGCACGCGGCACGGCGATTTTCTCTTTCCATGCGATTAAAAACGTGACCTGCGCCGAAGGCGGCCTGATAGCCACCGATGACGATGCGCTGGCGGATCGCCTGCGTTGTCTGAAGTTCCATGGTCTGGCCGTCGATGCCTTCGATCGCCAGCAGCTAGGCCGCAAACCGCAGGCCGAAGTGGTGGAGCCGGGTTACAAGTACAACCTGTCCGACATTCACGCGGCGATCGCCGTGGTGCAGCTGTCACGCTTCGCTGAGCTGAACGCACGGCGTAAGGCGCTGGCACAGCGCTACCTGAGCGCGTTGGAAGGCTCGCCGTTCCAACCGTTGGGCGTGCCGGATTATCCGCATGACCACGCCTGGCACCTGTTCATGGTCCGCGTCGATCCGGCGCGTTGCGGCATCGATCGCGACCAGCTGATGGAGCGCCTGAAAGAGGTTGGCGTCGGCACCGGGCTGCATTTCCGCGCCGCGCACACCCAGAAATTCTACCGTGAGCGTTATCCACAGCTTTCTTTGCCGAATACCGAATGGAACTCGGCGCGGCTGTGCACCTTACCGCTATTCCCTGACATGACCGACGCCGACGTGGATCGCGTGGTCAATGCCTTGTCTTCTGTTGTGGAGTCTTTACGTGTCTCGCGTTGAACCGATTAAAAAAGTGTCGGTAGTCATCCCGGTATACAACGAGCAGGAAAGCCTGCCGGCGTTGCTGGAGCGTACTACTGCCGCCTGTAAGCAGTTATCTCAACCTTATGAAATCATCCTCGTCGACGATGGCAGCAGCGACAACTCCGCTGACATGCTGACCGCGGCGGCGGAAAAGCCGGACAGCCACGTGATCGCCGTTTTGCTGAACCGCAACTACGGCCAGCACTCGGCGATCATGGCCGGTTTCAACCAGGTGACCGGCGATCTGGTGATTACGCTGGACGCCGATCTGCAGAACCCGCCGGAGGAGATCCCTCGTTTGGTCAGCGTGGCGGAAGAGGGCTATGACGTGGTGGGCACCGTGCGCGCCAACCGTCAGGACTCCTGGTTCCGCAAAAGCGCCTCGCGCGTGATCAACATGATGATTCAACGCGCCACCGGCAAGTCGATGGGGGACTACGGCTGCATGCTGCGCGCCTACCGTCGTCATATCGTTGAGGCGATGCTGCACTGCCATGAGCGCAGCACCTTTATCCCGATTTTGGCGAACACCTTCGCCCGCCGCACGACCGAGATCGACGTGCGTCACGCCGAACGCGAGTTTGGCGACTCCAAGTACAGCCTGATGAAGCTGATCAACCTGATGTATGACCTGATCACCTGCCTGACCACCACGCCGCTGCGTTTGCTCAGCGTGGTCGGCAGCATCGTGGCGCTGTCCGGGTTTGTGCTGGCGCTGGTGCTGATTGCACTGCGTCTGCTGCTCGGCCCTGAATGGGCCGCCGGCGGCGTGTTCACCCTTTTCGCCGTCCTGTTCACCTTTATCGGCGCCCAGTTTGTCGGCATGGGGCTGTTGGGTGAATACATCGGCCGCATCTATACCGACGTGCGTGCGCGTCCTCGCTATTTTGTTCAGAAAGTGGTCGGTGCACAGCATGACCACAATACTCAGGAAGAAGAATGATGAAAGCTATTGTATTTGCTTACCATGATATTGGCTGCGCAGGTCTGAAAGCGCTGACTGAGGCGGGTTATGACGTGCAGGCCGTGTTCACGCACACCGACGACCCTGGTGAGAACAACTTCTTCTCCTCTGTGGCCCGTTTGGGCGCCGAATTGGATCTGCCGGTCTATGCGCCGGAAGACGTAAATCACCCGCTGTGGGTTGACCGCATTCGCGCACTGCAGCCGGACGTGATCTTCTCGTTCTATTACCGTCACATGCTGAGCGACGAGATCTTGTCGCTGGCGCCGCAGGGCGGTTTCAACCTGCACGGCTCGCTGCTGCCGCGTTACCGCGGCCGCGCGCCGGTGAACTGGGCGCTGGTGAATGGCGAAACCGAAACCGGCGCCACGCTGCACAAAATGGTGAAACGCCCGGACGCCGGCGACATCGTCGGTCAGCAGAAAGTGACCATCGCAGACAACGATACCGCGCTGACGCTGCACAAAAAAGTGCTGGAAGCCGCGCAGGTCGTGTTGAAAGAGCAACTGCCGAAACTGAAGAACGGCACCGCCACCTTCACCCGGCAGGATGAGTCTCAGGCCAGCTACTTCGGCCGTCGCACCGCGGCGGACGGCGAGATCCTGTGGCACAAATCCGCTAAAAAGATCAATAACCTGGTGCGTGCCGTCACGGAGCCGTACCCGGGCGCGTTCAGCTACCTCGGCCAGCGCAAACTGATTGTCTGGCGCTCTCGCGTGCTGGACACCCAACACGATAAACAGCCGGGCACCGTGCTGAGCACCTCGCCGCTGGTCATCGCCTGTGGCGAAGGCGCGCTGGAGATCGTCGCCGGTCAGAACGACAGCGGTCTGTACGTGCAGGGTAGCCGCCTGGCGCAGGAAATGGGCATCGTCACCGACGTGCGTTTGGCCGCCAAGCCGAACGCCGTAATGAAACGCCGCACCCGCGTGCTGATCCTCGGGGTTAACGGCTTCATCGGCAACCACCTGACCGAGCGCCTGCTGCGCGACGACCGCTACGACATCTACGGTCTGGATATCGGTTCTGACGCCATCAGCCGCTTCCTCGACAACCCGCGTTTCCACTTTGTGGAAGGCGACATCAGCATCCACTCCGAGTGGATCGAGTATCACATCAAGAAATGCGACGTGGTGCTGCCGCTGGTGGCGATCGCGACGCCGATCGAATACACCCGTAACCCGCTGCGCGTGTTCGAGCTGGACTTCGAAGAGAACCTGAAGATCGTTCGCGACTGCGTGAAATACAACAAGCGCATCATCTTCCCGTCCACCTCAGAAGTGTATGGCATGTGCGACGACAAAGAGTTCGACGAAGACCATTCGCGTCTGATCGTCGGGCCAATCAACAAGCAGCGCTGGATCTATTCGGTCTCCAAACAGCTGCTGGATCGGGTGATCTGGGCTTACGGCGCCAAAGAAGGCCTGAAGTTCACGCTGTTCCGTCCGTTCAACTGGATGGGGCCGCGTCTGGATAACCTGGACGCTGCGCGCATCGGTTCTTCTCGCGCCATCACTCAGCTGATCCTCAATCTGGTGGAAGGTTCGCCGATCAAACTGATGGACGGCGGCGCGCAGAAACGTTGCTTCACTGACATCAACGACGGCATCGAAGCGCTGTTCCGCATCATCGAGAACCGCGACGGCCTGTGCGACGGCCAGATCGTCAACATTGGCAACCCGACCAACGAAGCGAGCATTCGCGAGCTGGCGGAAATGCTGCTGGAAAGCTTCAACAACCACCCGTTGCGCGACCGCTTCCCGCCGTTTGCCGGCTTCAAGGACGTAGAGAGCAGCAGCTACTACGGCAAAGGTTACCAGGACGTCGAGCACCGCACGCCGAGCATCAAAAACGCTCACCGTCTGCTGGGCTGGCAGCCGACCATCGAGATGAAGCAAACCGTCGCCGATACGCTGGACTACTTCCTGCGCACTACCGTTCAGGAAGGGAACGGTGCATGAAGAAAGTCGGTCTGCGGGTTGATGTAGATACCTTCAGCGGCACCCGTGAAGGGGTGCCGCAGTTGCTGGACCTGTTCGAAAAGTACGACATTCAGGCCAGCTTCTTCTTCAGCGTGGGACCGGACAACATGGGGCGCCATCTTTGGCGCCTTTTGCGTCCGAAATTTCTGTGGAAAATGCTGCGTTCGAACGCCGCCTCGCTGTACGGCCTGGATATTCTGCTGGCCGGCACCGCCTGGCCGGGGCGCAATATTTCGCGCGCGTTGGGGCCGCTGATGAAGCGCACCGCCGAAGCCGGCCATGAAGTCGGGCTGCACGCCTGGGATCACCAGGGCTGGCAGGCCAAGGTCGGCAAGTGGAGCGAGGCGCAGCTGACCGAGCAGGTGCAGCGGGGCGTCGACGCCCTGAGCGCCTGCACCGGCCAGCCGGTGAAATGCTCCGCCGTGGCGGGCTGGCGCGCCGATACGCGCGTGCTGGAGGTCAAGCAGCGCTTCGGCTTCCATTACAACAGCGATTGCCGCGGCACCCATCCGTTTCGTCCGGTGCTGAGCGATGGGCGTCACGGTACGGTGCAGATCCCGGTCACGTTGCCGACCTTTGACGAAGTGATCGGCAGCGAAGTCAGCATGGCCGACTTCAACGACTATATTCTGCGCGCCATCGAGAACGATCGCGGCGTGCCGGTGTACACCATTCACACCGAAGTGGAAGGCATGTCGCAAGCGGCGATGTTCGAACAGTTATTGCAACGCGCACAGCGGCAGGGCATCGAATTCTGTCCGCTGAGCGCGCTGTTACCGCAAGATTTGGCGTCACTGCCGTTGGGCCGCATCAAGCGCGCTCCTTTCCCCGGCCGCGAAGGTTGGCTGGGCTGTCAAACCGATGTGAAGGACGTTACATGAAGGCGCTAAAAGGATCCTGGGCCATTCTGCTGGCCGTTTTTTTTGCTCTGGTTTACCTGATCCCGCTAAACGGCCGCCTGCTGTGGCAGCCGGATGAAACGCGTTATGCCGAGATCAGTCGTGAAATGCTGCAACGCGGCGATTGGGTGGTGCCGCATCTGCTGGGGCTGCGTTATTTCGAGAAGCCGGTAGCGGGTTACTGGTTCAATAACATCAGCCAGTGGCTGTTTGGCGAAAATAACTTTGCGGTGCGCTTCGGCTCGGTGTTCAGCACCGGCATGACCGCATTGCTGGTGTTCGCGCTGGCGATGCTGATGTGGCGCAATGCGCGCCGCGCCAGTCTGGCGATGTTGATGTTCCTGTCGATGGTGCTGGTGTTCAGCATCGGCACTTACAGCGTGTTGGATCCGATGATTTCGCTGTGGCTGGCGGCGGCGATGGTCAGCTATTACCTGACGCTGCAGGCCTCCTCGGTCAAGGGCAAGCTGGGCGCTTACGCATTGCTGGGCCTGGCCTGTGGCATGGGCTTTATGACCAAGGGCTTCCTGGCGCTGGCGGTGCCGGTGATCGCGGTGATCCCGATCGTCATTCAGCAACGCCGCATCAAGGATCTGCTGTGCTATGGCCCGGTGGCGATCGTGACCGCTACGCTGCTCAGCCTGCCGTGGGCGCTGGCTATCGCGCAACGCGAACCCGATTTCTGGAATTATTTCTTCTGGGTCGAGCATATTCAGCGTTTCGCTGAAGATAATGCTCAACACAAAGCGCCGTTCTGGTATTACCTGCCGGTTCTGCTGGCGGCGGTGCTGCCTTGGCTGGCGCTGCTGCCCGGCGCGCTGCTCAAAGGTTGGCGCGAGCGCGTACAGCGTCCGGAGCTGTTCTTCCTGCTGAGCTGGGCGCTGATGCCGCTGATCTTCTTCAGCATCGCCAAAGGCAAGCTGCCGACCTACATTCTGCCGTGCATGGCGCCGCTGGCGCTGCTGATGACCGCCTATGCGGAAGACTATGCCGCCACGCTGCGCGCCAAGCTGTTCAAGGCCAATGCCTGGTTGAACGGCCTGTTCGGGCTGATTGGCATCGTGGCGCTGGTGGTGTTGAGCTCCGGTCTGCTGCCGAAAGCGCATCTGTTTACTCCCCAGGAGTGGCCGAAAGTGGTGCTCGGCCTGATCGCCTTCGGCGGCTGGCTGCTGTTCGCATTGGTTTCTGCGCGTGATAACGGCCGCCAATGGCGCTGGGCGGCGGCTTGCCCGGTGCTGCTGTGCCTGGTGATCGGTTACGCCATTCCGCAACAGGTGACCGATTCCAAACTGCCGCAAAACTTCGCCCGCGCCACGATGGCCGAACTGAGCGACAGCCGCTATGTGTTGAGCGACAGCGTCGGATTGGCGGCCGGTCTGGCCTGGGAACTGAAGCGCAGCGACGTGCTGATGTACAGCCAGAAAGGCGAGGTGGCCTATGGTCTTGAGTACCCGGACGCCAAGGGGCACCTGATCAGCGATGCCGACTTCCCGCAGTGGCTGGCGCAGGCGCGCAAGCAGGGCAATGTGTCGCTGGTGTTGCAGCTGTCCCGTGATGAAGCGCTGCCGCAGGAGCTGCCGGTCGCAGACAAGGTGGATCGTATGAACCGCCTGGTGCTGATGTGGTATAAACAGCAACCATGATCGGTTTTTTGTTGGTGATAGTGGTCAGCCTGCTCACCTGTGGTGGGCAGCTGTGCCAGAAACAGGCGGCGCACTGCTGGGAACGGGCAGACGAGGCGCGGCTGAAACAGACGCTGCGCTGGTTGGCGCTGGCGGTGTTGCTGTTGGGGCTGGGCATGGCGGTGTGGCTCAATGTGTTGCAACGCCTGCCGCTCAGCCTGGCTTACCCGATGCTCAGTCTGAACTTCGTGATGGTGACGCTGGCGGCGCGCTGGCTGTTTCATGAGCCGACGACCGTTCGCCACTGGTGCGGCGTGGCGTCGATTATGCTGGGGATCCTGCTGATGAGCGTGCATTCATGAAGGGCTATGCCTGGGGCGCCGCCAGCGTACTGCTGGTGACGCTGGCGCAGTTGCTGATGAAGTGGGGCATGGTGCAGATCCCGCTGATGTCGTTCGCCGACGTCTCGTTGGCGCTGATCGGCGACAACGGGTTGCCGCTGCTGGCGGTGGGCGGCGGCATCTTCGGTTATGCGCTGTCGATGCTGTGTTGGTTCTTTGCGCTGCGCCATCTGCCGTTAAACCGCGCTTATCCTCTGCTGAGCGTCAGCTATGCGCTGGTTTACCTGGCGGCGGTGATCCTGCCGTGGTTTAACGAGTCCGCTACGCTGCTGAAAACGTTGGGCACGCTGTTTATTCTGTTCGGCGTCTGGCTGATTAACAGCAAACCCGAGACAAAATCGCCGGAATAGCGCCAAAACCGGCGATCCCGCCATTATCTCCCTTATGGCGCTTGCCTTTTTCATCGTGCGGGAGATAAATTAACGCCAAATGGCGCTCTCCTTACGTGATGCCGGCTTTGCCTCGCAGGCGGTGGTGTACCGGATGGCATAATGCGGCGACGTGTTCAATGAAGGGATATTATGCGGATGCGTGTGTGGTTTTTATTAGCCAGTTTGATCCTCGCCGGGTGTAGCAGCCATGCGCCGCCGCCCAGCGGCCGCCTGGCGGACTCTATCGTGGTGGTGGCCCAGCTCAACGAACAGTTGCGCCAGTGGTACGGCACGCCATACCGTTACGGTGGTCTGGATCGCGGCGGCGTAGATTGTTCCGGCTTTGTTTACCGCACGTTCCGCGATCGTTTCGATATGCAACTGCCGCGTTCGACCGAAGAACAGACCTCCCTGGGCACCAAGGTTTCACGCGATGAGCTGATGCCGGGCGATCTGGTGTTTTTCAAAACCGGCGGCGGTGAGAACGGCCTGCACGTCGGCATTTACGATACCAACGACCAATTTATCCACGCGTCGACCAGCCGCGGGGTGATCCGCTCCTCGCTCGATAACGTCTACTGGAAGCGGGTGTACTGGCAGGCGCGACGCATTTAGCCTTAACCCGTTGATTTGGTGTATCATGGCGGCATCTCGTGTTTTGAACGGTGCCTGCCATGAACAGCCTGCGTTTACTGATCTCCGACTCCTACGATCCCTGGTTCAACCTGGCGGTGGAAGAGTGCATCTTCCGCGAAATGACCACGCAAAAGATTCTCTTCCTGTGGCGCAATGCCGAAACGGTGGTGATTGGCCAGTCGCAAAACCCCTGGAAAGAGTGCAATACCCGGCGTATGGAGCAGGACGGCATTCGGTTGGCGCGGCGCAGCAGCGGCGGCGGGGCGGTATTTCACGATCTGGGCAATACCTGCTTCACCTTTATGGCCGGCAAACCGGGCTACGACAAGAGTGTCTCGACCGACATCATTCTGCAAGCGCTGCGGCAGTTGGGCGTCACAGCCGGCGCGTCGGGGCGCAACGATCTGGTGATGGAAACCGCCGACGGGCCGCGAAAAATATCCGGATCGGCCTATCGAGAAACGCAGGATCGCGGTTTCCACCATGGCACGCTGCTGCTGAATGCCGATCTGGAACGGCTGGCGGACTACCTCAATCCGGATCCCAAAAAACTGCAGGCCAAGGGCATCACCTCGGTGCGTTCGCGCGTCGCCAATCTGGCGGAGTTTTTGCCGGGCATCAGCCATGAGCTGGTGTGTGAGGCGATCGTTCAGGCCTTCTTCGCCCACTATGGCGAGACGGCCGAGCCGGAGATCATTTCGCCGGATGTATTCCCCGAACTGCCCGATTTTGCCGCGCAGTTCGCCAAACAGAGCAGCTGGGAATGGAATTTTGGCAAGGCGCCGGCGTTCAGCCACTTGCTCAACGAGCGCTTTGTCTGGGGCGGTGTAGACCTGTTCTTCGATGTGGAGAAGGGGGCGATCGTTCGCGCGCAGGTATTCACCGACAGCCTGAATCCCGCCCCGCTGCAGCGGTTGGCGGAAATGCTGGTGGGCTGCGCGTATCGAAGCGAGCCCGTTGCCGCTTGCTGTGACCGACTGATGGCGGACTATCCTCAGCAGGCGGCCGAATTAGCCGAGCTGCGGCAATGGCTGAGCGAAACGATCCGCTAGCGCGCGCAGGCCAGGTGATGAAGGGATGAGCGTGCTCATCCCTTTTTTTATTGCTGAAATCGACGTTTTGCATGGCGGTAGCGCAGATTTTCTGAAAATCAAGGTGGGCATTTTTTTACGTTTTCAATGCCGCGAATAACGGGCGGAATTGATGCGTTATTAAATTTAATCAGTCGTCGTTAACGGCAGGAAAAATTGGCGTTAAGGAGGAAAGATTATTTTACTTTATTTAGGATTTTTCTTAAATAAAACAAAGGAGATAAGTCAAATTTAGCCATAAATCCATTCAACTTAAGTCAAATACCATTTTGCATAACGCGTTTGGCGCCCGCCATGGCATAAGTCCGGCTGCTTTTCTTTGCGCCTTTCACGATTGTCGTATAGCTTTAATCTATCAATTAAATGATATTTCATGGGTATTTACATTGATATTTCCGATTAATCCCAGAGGGATTGATCGATAAAATATATTGATATACGATGATACGCTAGCCATTCATCCTGTGGCATTAAAATGAACATCCAACTCGAAGCTGACTTTATTAGTAGCTATGTTTTTCAACCTGTTTACTCAATGGAGGGCGGGCTGTTGGCGGTGGAAATGTTGAGCCGTTTCAACAGTCTAGATGGTGATTTAGCCATGCCGGCCGAAATTGGGATTAATTTATTGGCGCCTGAACAAAGGATTGAGTTATTTAATGAGCAACTGAAACTTGCGGAGCAGCATGCGGCTTGGTTTACCGGTAACAACGTGCAGTTGACCATCAATATCGAAGAAACCATCGTTGAGCTTATTCTTTCCGATTCGGCGTTGGGCCAAAGGATCGGGCAATATCCTTTTATTGCATTTGAAATCAGTGAGAGTTTTCCGAATCTTTCGGCCGGCAAGAACAACCCGAGCGTGCGGCGATTAAGCGAAATGTTTACGCTGTGGCTCGATGATTTCGGTTCCGGTAAGGCCACGTTGACTGCGTTGTACGACGGTTTGTTTGACTACGTAAAGATAGACAAACGTTTTTACTGGCAGCTGTTTACCCATCAGGGGTATGACGTGGTCATTGACTCGTTGTTAAAGAATATCAACCTGTTATGTAAAGGCGTGATCGTCGGAGGAATAGAGAAAAAAGAGTATTTTAATAAACTCAGATACGCCGGTGTTTTAGGCCTGCAAGGTTTTTTATGGCCCAGCGTTGGTGTGGATAATCTGCAGGCTTTGCTGACGATGCCCAGCGAGTTCAATAATTAAGAAGTGATATAAAAAACTACACCCTATGAGGTCAATAATGCGCGGAGTGAGGTTACCGTGATCCCGCCGTCGTTATTCACCTCGTTTTGGGCTGATAACCGCGTTTGTCCGCCAGCGTTAAACCGCGTTCCCCCCGCCAAGCGGAAGCGCCAAACTCCCTGCATCCGTCCTGACGGCAGGCGGATGCGTTCTCCCTGCATTCCTTCGGTGTTAATCCGCCCGTTCACGCTCTACACTACGCTGAAACGGAGGGCCTATGCCGCAGTTCGATAACGCTTACTACCAACAGTTACCTGGTTTCTACACCGCTCTGAATCCAACGCCGCTTAAGGATGCGCGCCTGCTGTACCATAGCGAGCCGCTGGCGCGTGAACTGGGGCTGGATGAAAGCTGGTTTACTCAGGATAAAACCCCGATTTGGGCGGGAGAAACGCTGCTGCCGGGCATGCAGCCGCTGGCGCAGGTGTACAGTGGCCACCAGTTCGGCGTGTGGGCCGGGCAACTGGGAGATGGCCGCGGCATTTTGCTGGGCGAACAGCGCCTGGCGGACGGCAGCCACCGCGACTGGCACCTGAAGGGCGCCGGGCTGACGCCGTATTCGCGCATGGGTGATGGCCGCGCGGTGCTGCGTTCGGTGATCCGCGAGTTTCTGGCCTCTGAGGCGCTGCACCATCTGGGGATCCCCACCACCCGAGCGTTGACCATCGTCACTAGCCAACAACCGGTATATCGCGAGCAGCCGGAACGCGGCGCCATGCTGATGCGGGTGGCGGAAAGCCATGTGCGCTTCGGCCACTTCGAACACTTTTATTACCGTAAACAGCCGGAGCAAGTGCGGCAACTGGCGGATTTCGTCATCGCCCATCACTGGCCACAGCTGCAGGATCAGGCTGAGCGTTACCTGCTGTGGTTTACCGACGTGGTCGAACGCACGGCGCGTTTGATCGCCCATTGGCAAACCGTCGGTTTCGCCCACGGCGTGATGAACACCGACAATATGTCGATTCTCGGCATCACCATCGATTACGGCCCTTATGGCTTCCTGGACGACTACCAGCCCGGCTATATCTGCAACCACTCCGATCACCAGGGACGTTACGCCTTCGACAATCAGCCGGCGGTGGCGCTGTGGAACCTGCATCGCCTGGCGCAGACCCTGTCGGGGCTGATGACCACCGAACAGCTGCAGCAGGCGCTGGCGGCGTATGAGCCGGCGCTGATGCGCGCCTACGGTGAACAGATGCGCGCCAAACTCGGCTTCTTCACGCCGACGGCGCAGGATAATGACGTGCTCACCGGTTTGTTGAGCCTGATGGCGCAGGAAGGGCGGGACTATACCCGCACGTTCCGCTTGTTGAGTGAGACCGAACAGCAGCAGGTGCAGTCGCCGTTGCGCGACGAGTTTATCGACCGTGCGGCGTTCGACGCCTGGTATCAGCAGTATCGTCAACGTTTGCAACAGGAACAGGTCAGCGATGCGGAACGGCAACGGGTGATGAAGGCGGTGAACCCGCGCTTGATCCTGCGCAACTATCTGGCGCAGCAGGCGATTGAGGACGCAGAGAAAGACGACGTGGGCCGTTTGCAGCGGTTGCATCAGGCTCTGCTGAGGCCGTTCGACGATGCGCCGGAGTATGACGATCTCGCCGCGCTGCCGCCGGACTGGGGCAAACATCTGGAGATTTCCTGTTCCAGCTGAGATGAAAAAGGGCGCCTCATGGCGCCCTTGATGTTATTGACGTAGATAGACCTGCGGCAGCGACGCTTCGGGATGATGCACCACGCCGAGATCGGCCTGATACCAGCGGGTGAGAATGTCGGCCTGCAGCACTTCCTGCGGCGTGCCGCTGGCCACCAGGCGGCCCTGATGCAACAGCAGGATCCGATCGGCGTACAGCGCGGCCAGATTGAGATCGTGCAGCACGCAGCAGACGCCCAGCGGCTGTTGGCGCGTCAGCGAGCGCAGCAGGCGCAGGGTGTGCTGCTGGTGATACAGGTCCAGCGCCGAGGTCGGCTCGTCGAGGAACAGCCAGGCGGGGGACGGTTGCGGCTGCCACAACTGCGCCAACACCCGCGCCAGCTGCACCCGTTGTTGTTCGCCGCCGGAAAGCTGACGGTAGTCGCGCTGCGCCAGCGCCAGGCAGTCGGTTTGTTCCATCACCTGTTGGAGCGCCTGATGCTCGTCGCGTTTGCCGTGCGGCGCCCGCCCCATGCTGACCACTTCTTCCACGCTGAAGGGAAACGCCAGATCGCTGTACTGGCGCATCACGGCCCGGACTTTGGCCAACTGCTGCGGCGCCCAGTGTTCCAGCGGGCGGTCGAGCAGCCGGCATTCGCCGCAGTCCGGCGTCAGATAGCCGGTCAGCAAGCGCAACAGCGTCGATTTTCCGGCGCCGTTAGGGCCGATAATCGCCACCATCTCACCGCTGGCGAGGCTGAGTGAAACGTCGTTGATCAGGCGGCGCGTACCGAGGCTGTAGCGCAGCTCTCGGGCCGTCAGGCAGGCGGCGTTATCCACCGGTTCGCTCCCGCTGGCGCATCACCAGCCACAAGAAGTAAGGACCGCCGATCAGGCTGGTCATCAACCCCACCGGCATTTCGGCCGGCGCCACCAGCGTGCGCGCCAGCGTATCGCTGACCAGCAACAGGCAGGCGCCGCCCAGCGCGGAGCAGGGCAGCAGCCAGCGGTGATCGCCGCCGAGACGCATGCGCACCAGATGGGGCACCACCAGACCGACGAAACCGATCACGCCGCTCATCGCCACCGCCGCACCGATCAGCAGCGCGCTCAGCAACAGCAGCTGCAGCTTGGCGCGCTGGACGTTCACCCCGAGATAGTGGGCCTCTTCATCCCCCAACTGCAACAGGTTCAGCCGGCGCGCCTGCAGCAGCGTCAGCAGCGCCGTAGGCAGGATCAGCGAGGCCGAAACCGCCAGCGTCGGCCACTGCGACTGGCTGAGGCTGCCCATCATCCACAGCGAGAACTGGCGCAGCTGTTGATCGCTGCTGACGTAAGAGAGCACGCCGATGGCCGCCATGCACAGGGCGTTGATGGCGATGCCCGCCAGCAGCAGCCGCGACAGATTGCCGTGCCCGCTGCGGCTGATGCCGTAGATCAACAACGATACCAGCAGGCTGCCGAGGAACGCCGCCAGCATATGGCCGTACAGCGCGATCGTCACCGGCAACGCCAGCGGCATCACGATGAACAGCGCGACAAACAGCGCGCCGCCGCTGCTGATACCCAGCAGGCTCGGATCCGCCAGCGGGTTGCGGAACAGTCCCTGCATCACCGCGCCGGATACCGCCAGCGCGCAGCCGATCACCACCGCCAGCAGCACGCGCGGCAGGCGGATGTTCAACCAGATGTGCCAGGCGGCGTCGCTGAAAGGTTCGCGCCACAGGGTGCGAAACGACAGCGTCAGCGCGCCCAGGTTGGCGGCGACCAGCGCCAGCAGCGTCAGCAGCACCAGCAGACCGATGATGGCCAACTGAGGCGAGGTGCGACAGCGCATTACTTTTGCTCCGCCGCGTGGCGCAGCTTGGCCAGCGCCGCCGGCGTTTCCAGACCGAAGCCCAGCAGCGCCATGTCATCGACGATCAGTACGCGGCGCTGCTTGCCCGCCGGCGTCAACGCCAGGCCCGGCAGCGTCCACAGCTGCTGTTCGCCGCCGAGGGTGCGCACGCCGTCGGTGGTGACCAGCAACAGATCCGGCGCGCTGGCGATGACGCCTTCCTGCGACAGCGGACGGTAGCGGTCAAAGCCCTGCATGGCGTTTTTCAGTCCGGCGGCGGCGATCACCGCGTCGGCGGCGGTGTGTTGCCCGGCGGCCATCGGCGTAATGCCGCCGTGGCTCATCACAAACAGCACCTTGACCGGCAGCGGAGAGGTGTCGACCGCTGTCAGCTGCTGTTGATAGCGCTCGCTCAGCTGTTTGCCTTGCTCAACGCGTTGCAGCGCGGCGGCGATCGTAGCGATTTTCTGCGGCACCGCCTGCAGGGTGGTGTCACCCGGCACGCTGACCACTTTGACGCCGCTGTCCGCCAGCTGTTTGAGCACCAGCGCCGGTTGCGCCAGCTCGGTCGTCAGCACCAGCGTCGGTTTGAGCGCCAAAATGCCTTCGGCATTCAGCTGGCGCATGTAGCCGACGTCCGGCAGCGTTTTCACCGCCGCCGGGTGCAAGCTGGTGCTGTCACGGGCGATCACGTCGTCGCCGGCGCCGAGCGCGAAGGCGATTTCCGTCACGTCGCCGCCGATCGAGACGATGCGCTGCGCCGCCGCCGCGGTGAGCGGCAGCGCCAGCGTCATCATCAGCGCCAGGCGGCGGATCAAGGAAGATTTCATGCGGCGATATCCTTGGCGGCGAGCGCGGCAACCTGCTCGCGCCACTGGGTTTGCTCCGGCTGGCCTTCGGTGCGTTGGCCATACAGCTGCGCGATCTGCGTGCCGTCGGCGGCGAACAGCTCCAGGCTGGTGACGATGCCGTCCTTGGTCGGTTTGCGGGTGATCCAGCTTTCGGCGATGGCGTCTTCGATCAGGTGCAGCGTGAAGCGGCGGTTGAACACGTTGATCCAGCCTTCCTGCGGCATCAAACGTTCGATCTGGCCGGTGAAGATCTGTACGCAGCCGCGGTTGCCGACGAATATCATGATCTCGTTTTGCTGCTGCTGCGCCGCTTCCAGCAGCTGCGACAGCGCGCTGTTGTCCACCTGATAGGCCAGATCGTCGCCGACGGCGCGGAACGCCTGCTGGCGCGTGAGTTTATTGCGGCTCAGCAGCTGGAAGAACTGGTGAACGTCGGTCATCGCGCGCCATTCAGCGTCGATTTTGGCATGATCTTGCGTTGTTTCATCAACGGTGTTCGCCTCGACGGGCTGCAGCGTCAGCGCCGGGTTTTCTTCGCTCAGATGGCGTTCCACCAGCGCCATCCAGGCCGGCAGATCGGTTTCCTCGGTGGTGTAGACCTTGTGCAGCGCATCGCCCTGTTGGTCGAAGAACTGGATGCTGTGGCGCACGCCGCGTTTGTTGGTTTCGCTCATGGCGAAAACGCTGGTCCAGTGGTTGAGGAACAGACGCAGATCCAGCTCGCGCGGGTTGAGGATCAGCCCGGCGTGGCCGTTAAGGTGCTGGTTGCGGTAGCGGCCCATCTGCTCATGCACCGCATAGCTGTTGCGGGTGATGGATTTGGTGACGCCGACCTGCTCAAGCTCGGTCAGCAGGGTGCGCGCGTCGGCCTGCAGGCGGCGGGCGTCGTGGCCGACGCGGGCGTGCGTCAGCTCCGCTTCGCTGACGCCAAGGATCGCCGCCAGATCGCGGGCGTATTTGCCGGGGTGATCGATTTTAGCCTGTTGGTAGCGTTCGTATAGGGTGTTGCTCATGCCGGATTCTCCTGCGCTGTAATGCGAACGGCGGACAATCGGGTTGTCCGCCAGATAGTCAAATGATTACCACTGGTAGCTGACCAGCAGTTTGGCGTTGCGGCCATCCTGCGGGATGCCCTGCGGCGAGTAATATTCTTTGTCGAAGGCGTTACCCAACACCACGGTGGTGGTCATGCCCTGCAGACGGTCGCGTCCCTTGTAGCTCAGATAGAAGTCGTTGACGCCATAACCGGCTTGTTCGGCCGTGCCTGTCTCCACGCGCGTCGCGCGTTCGGCGAAGGTGGCGACCCAGCCGGCAGACAGACCGGTTTCGCCCAGCGGCACGTCCAGCGAGCTGGTGACGGTGTCCGGATTGATGCTGCTTAACCAGTCACCGGTCGCTTCATTTTTGCCACGGGTGCGGTTGTAAGCCAAATCCCAGCCGAACCAGGGGGTTTTATAGCTGAGCGTAGCGTCCCATCCCCAGATTTTGGCGCGATCGACATTGGTCGAGAAGGTGGTGCAACTGATGCAGTAAGGGCCGCGCGGACCGCGTCCCAGTTCCATCGTGACATCGGTGGTGATGTAGTCCTTGGCTTTGGTATCGAAATAGCTGGCTTTGAACTGCAGGCTATCATCGGCCAGCATCAAATCATCGAAACGCAGACCAAACCCGTACTCTTGGGTCTCGTTGGTTTCCGGCTTCAAATTCGGGTTAGGCACCCAATAGTTGGTGATGGTGGTTGGTCCCATTGGAATTGAGAAGTGCTTGGAGTCGTTGTACATCTCACCCATCGTCGGCGCGCGGAACGCCTGAGAATAGGAGCCGAACAGCATCAGCCAGTCGGTAGGCGTAATGCTGACTGCGCCGCGTGAGGACCATTTGTTCGCATCCACATCGGCATAGCCGTCGCTTGAGCCCTTGTAATTGTCATAGCGGGTGCCGGCGAGCAGGGTGACGGGCAGATCGCGCAGCGTGATTTCGTCCTGCAGCCAGCCTGAAGCGAAGTTGATTTTTGCGTGCGGGAAACTTTCGGTAGCGCCGCCCGGCGTTTGCTCCTGTTTGTAAGCCTCGGTGCCGTAGGTCAGCAGATGTGAAGCGAAAGTATCCGCAAACAGGCGCGTGCGGTTTTCGAGTTTGGCGCCTTTCGTGGTTTGTTTACGCGCTTCATCCTCGCTGCCATTGGCGTGAGCGTTAATTTTCACGTCTGAATAATACACTTTCGCTTCCGCATCCAGCCAATCCTGGCCGATCGGCTTCAGTTTGTAACTCAATGCCGCATCGCGTTGAATCGTCGAACGATCGGTCATTAAGTTTCCACTGGAGCTGGCTGGGGTTTGCGGGTTTTTCGGCTCCTGGGCGCTGTTGTTGTAGTAGCGCAGGTTGCCGCTTAGCGACTGGCTATCGTCGATCTTCCAGGTGCCTTTAGCCAGCACGTTGCTGATGGTTTCGTCGTTAGGCGCATCGAAGCCGTTGCCCTGACGAAGATCGCCGACGTCGCGGGTGCCGAACGACAGCAGGCCGTCGAGGTTATCGGTCTTGCCGTAGGCGCTGGCGCCCATGCCCAGGCTGTGGTCGCCGGTGCCGGCGGTGCCGTAGACGCGGAACCCACTATCCTGGCCCGGCAGCAGCAGATCGGCGGCATCGACGGTCTCATAAGACACTACGCCACCCAACGCGCCGCTGCCGTACAGCAACGCGGAGGGGCCGCGCACGATTTCAATGCGTTTCACTAACGCAGGATCCAAAAAAGTGCCGTTAATATGGCCGGTATCGGTCCCCTGGCGGATGCCGTCAACTAACGTCAGCACGCCACGTCGGTCGTAACCGCGCATCATGAGATCCTGCCCATTGCTGCGCCCGGAACCCGTGACGGTAATGCCCGGCACGCGGCGCAGCATATCGGCGGCGGTGCCTGCAGTTTGACTTTCCGGCGAGTTGCCTTCGATGACCGTGACCATCATCGGCGCTTCAAAGCTGCTGCGTTGGTTGCCGGTGGCGACCACGGTCATGGTCTCGTCGGCGTTTTTGGCCGCTGCCGCGTTGGAAGAAGTTGTTGTGCTGGTGTTTTGTGCCAAGGCCACCGTAGGCAGAGCGCAGGCAATCGCCAGACTCAACGCGGAAAAACGCAGCCGGGTGGAAAATGTCAGAGGCATGGTGCAACTCTCCGTATGTAATAAAACATATCAATAGATTTGCTGGCTGCCTGGATCAAACGATCGGGGTGGCTGGCGTTTGAGGGTTCTGTGGTTATTTGGTCAGGATCAATTTCCCGGCTTTGGTCTGCCGCAGCTGATAGCGCTGGCCCTGATGGGTAATGAACGCGATGCCGTCGGCGCCGAGCAGCTGTGCGCTGTCGTAGCTGGGCGGCGCGTTTGCGCTGTGCTCGGTCGGGGCCGCGGCGGCGGGGGTTGGCGTGTTGGCAGTATCCATCATCATTGTGCTTATAAAACAGATCATTAAATGGTAATTAATATCAAACTGAGAATCATTATCATGTGAAGGAAAGGTTACATCAAGGAAAATTTTCTTACCGATGGAACCTTTTTGTCGAACGGACATCCGGCGGCGGGCCGAGCGCACTCGGCCCGTAAAAAAGGGGCGTTATTTCAGCAGGGTTTCGATGCGGTCAAACAGGCGTTCGGGCTTGGTGATCGGCGCAAAGCGCGTCACGCGCTGGCCGTCGGCGGTGAGCAGGAACTTGGTGAAATTCCATTTGATGCGGCGGCTGCCCAGAATGCCGGGCGCCAGGCGTTTCAGCTCATTGAACAGCGGGTGGGCGCCGGGGCCGTTAACGTCGATCTTGCTGAACAGCGGGAAACTGACGCCGTAGTTGAGGCTGCAAAAATTGGCGATCTCCAGCGGACTGCCCGGCTCCTGAGAACCAAACTGGTTGCAGGGGAAGCCGAGCACCATCAGGCCGCGCTCGCGATAGTATCGCCACAAATTTTCCAGCCCGCGGTATTGCGGGGTGAAGCCGCACTTGCTGGCGGTGTTGACCACCAGGTAAGCGCGCGCCGGGAAATCGCCCAGCGTTTTTTGCTCGCCCTGCAGCGTGACGCAGGGAATGGATAACAGAGAGTGAATCATGCCGGGGCTCCCAGTGCGTTTCGGCGGGTGCTAAAGCGTTGCAATCAGTATAGATGAGCGGGACAGAAGGGAGAAAGCCGGGGCGAGGCCCCGGTCTATGTTGCGTCAGAAACGGCTATCGACCGCATCCGCCAGCATCGCCAGCAACTGTTCGCTGTCGGACCAGCTCAGGCAAGGATCGGTGATCGACTGACCATAGGTCAACGGTTGGCCGGCGACGATCTTCTGCGTGCCTTCCACCAGGAAGCTTTCCGCCATCACGCCGGTGATGGCGGCAGAGCCGGCGCGGATCTGCTGGCAGACGTTGTCGGCCACTTCCAACTGGCGGCGGTGCATTTTCTGGCAGTTGCCGTGGCTGAAGTCGATCACCAGGTGCTCCGGCAGATCGAATTCACGCAGGCTGTCACAGGCGGCGGCGATATCGCTGGCGTGGTAGTTCGGCGTTTTGCCGCCGCGCATGATGATGTGGCCGTACGGGTTGCCGCTGGTCTGGTAGATGGTCATCTGGCCATGTTTGTCCGGCGACAGGAACATGTGCCCGGCGCGCGCCGCGCGAATGGCGTCGATGGCGATGCGGGTGTTGCCGTCGGTGCCGTTTTTGAAGCCGACCGGGCAGGAGAGCGCCGAGGCCATTTCACGGTGGATCTGGCTTTCGGTGGTGCGTGCGCCGATGGCGCCCCAGCTGATCAGATCGGCGATGTATTGGCCGACGACCATGTCCAGGAATTCGGTGGCGGTCGGCAGGCCGAGCTGGTTCACTTCCAGCAGCAGGCGGCGTGCCATTTCGATGCCGCGGTTGACCTGGAAGGTACCGTCCAGCGCCGGATCGGAGATCAGGCCTTTCCAGCCGACGACGGTGCGCGGTTTTTCGAAATAGGTGCGCATTACGATCTCCAGGCGATCCTGGTAGCGCTCGCGCAGGGCGTTCAGCCGGCCGGCGTAATCGACGGCGGCGTCGAGATCGTGGATCGAGCAGGGGCCGATCACCACCAGCAGGCGGCGGTCTTCACCGGTGAGGATTTTTTCAATGCGTTTACGTGACGCTGTCACGTTATCGGCGATGGCCGCCGAGATCGGCAGCTTGTCCGCCAACGCTTGCGGCGTGACGAGGCTGTCGATGCGCGCGGTCCGCAGTTCATCTGTTTTGTGCATGTTGTTCCCTGGAAACTGTTCTTCTCTGCGGCAGGAGTGCCGGGAAGTGATGGCGATCACAATAACGCAAAAAGCGCTGAATTCAACCGTAGAGATTGTGTTCTGTTGATCAAAGCCGCGAAAAAAAGCACAAAAAAATCAGCTGCTGCTGAAATAAACGGCAGGCGGCGGGGCACGGGGCCCCGCGAGGGAAAGATCAGAACATGCGGCGGCTCATGCCAAGGATGTCGAGGATTTTGGTGGAGATCTCTTCGACCGAATAGTTGGTGGTATTGAGGTAGCGGATCTGATTTTTGCGGAACAGCGCCTCGACCTCGGCGAGCTCCATGCGGCACTGGCGCAGTGAGGCGTAACGGCTGTTTTCGCGCCGTTCTTCGCGGATCGCCGCCAGGCGTTCCGGATCGATGGTCAGGCCGAATAATTTATGCTGAAACGGTTTCAGCGAGGCCGGCAGGTGCAAATTGTCCATATCGTCGGCGATAAACGGATAGTTGGCGGCGCGGATGCCGAACTGCATCGCCAGATAAAGGCTGGTGGGGGTTTTGCCGCAGCGCGACACGCCGAGCAGGATCACCTGCGCCTGATCGAGATTGCGCAGCGAAATGCCGTCGTCATGCGCCAGGGTATAGTCGATGGCGGCAATGCGCGCGTCGTACTTGCCGAGGTTGCTGGCGGTCAGACCGTGGGTGCGGTTCGGCACCGGCGTTGGCTCCACGTCCAGCTCACCCTGCAGCGGGCCGACCAGCGCCTGCACTATATCCTGACAGAAGCCTTGGCTTTGCACGATCACATCGCGCACTTCCGGCGAGATGATGGAGTAAAACACCAGCGGCCGCACACCGGTTTCATTATAGATATCATCGATTTGTTGGCGAACTGCGCGTGCGCGCGCCTCGGTTTCGACAAACGGCAAGGTGTAAGTGGTCGCCGTGACCGGGAACTGCGACAGCACCGCGTGCCCCAGCACTTCGGCGGTGATCGCCGTACCATCCGAAATATAAAAAACGCTTCTTTCCACCCGAGGCTCCTTACCTGAAAACGGTGTTCCTGCTGTCATCACTGTCAATATCATGAGCCGCAGACGATCCGCGGGTAAAGGGGCGAGGGAAAAAATTGTGACGGCGGGGCGGTAAAGCGTCTTGCGGCGGCGCGCGAAAAAAAGCGCGGGTTGGCGGCGATAGAAATCGCGGCGCAGCGCCGCTTTTCGAGCCGAAACGTAAATTTGCCGCTATTTTCACCAAAAACGATAGCGTTTGCGTGGTCATTAAAACAGAATTTTAAAAAGAGCGTAATTTGTTGAGAACTAAGCTTTTCGTGCGATTGGGAACGGTTCCCAGGCAAATCAGCCGGTTAGGACATTCTCTTAAAAACCACTTTCTTCAGTGGGTTGATCGATTCACCTTTCCATTTTCCCCGGATCAGTGTGCTAGTCTGATTCGGCTCCGTGTTAGCGGCGCCGTAAAGCAAGCGAATTAAATCCGTCTTTACCCTACTGATAGCAATAAGGATTGTCTCGATGTCCAACAATGGCCCAGACTTGCGTAATGTGCTTTGGTACAACCAGCTTGGCATGCACGACGTTGACCGTGTCGGCGGCAAAAATGCCTCCCTCGGTGAAATGATCACCAATCTTTCCGATTTGGGCGTGGCCGTGCCTAACGGTTTTGCCACCACCGCACAGGCGTTTAACGATTTCCTCGAACAAAGCGGTGTTAACCAGCGCATCTATCAGCTACTGGATCAGACCGACGTTGACGACGTTGCCCAACTGGCCAAGGCCGGCGCCCAGATCCGCCAATGGGTGATCGACACGCCGTTCCACGCCGAGTTCGAGCGTGAAATTCATCAGGCTTACCAACAGCTCGCCGACGGCGAACCGGAAGCTTCCTTTGCGGTGCGCTCCTCCGCCACGGCGGAAGACATGCCGGACGCCTCCTTCGCCGGCCAGCAGGAAACCTTCCTCAACGTGCAGGGCATCGACGCCGTAATGGTGGCGATCAAGCACGTGTTCGCGTCGCTGTTCAACGACCGCGCCATCTCTTATCGCGTGCACCAGGGCTACGATCACCGCGGCGTGGCGCTGTCGGCCGGCGTACAGCGCATGGTGCGCTCGGATCTGGCCTCCTCGGGCGTCATGTTCACCATCGACACCGAGTCCGGCTTTGATCAGGTGGTATTCATCACCTCCGCTTTCGGCTTGGGTGAAATGGTGGTGCAGGGCGCGGTGAACCCGGATGAGTTCTACGTGCACAAACCGACGCTGCAAAACGGCAAGCCGGCGATCGTGCGCCGCAACCTGGGTTCGAAAAAGATCCGCATGGTATACGCGCCGTCGCAGGATCACGGCAAGCAGGTGCGCATTGAAGACGTGCCGGAAGCGCAGCGCAGCCGTTTCTCGCTGACGGATGACGAAGTGCAGGCGCTGGCGCAGCAGGCGATCCTGATCGAAAAACATTACGGCCGCCCGATGGATATCGAGTGGGCGAAAGACGGCCATACCGGCAAGCTGCTGATCGTGCAGGCGCGCCCGGAGACCGTACGCTCCAACGAACAAACCATGGAGCGCTACCAGCTGAACGGCACCAGTCCGGTGTTGGTGGAAGGCCGCGCCATCGGTCACCGCATCGGCGCCGGTCCGGTGAAAGTGATCCACGACATCAGCGAAATGGATCGCATCCAGCCGGGCGACGTGCTGGTCACCGACATGACCGACCCAGACTGGGAACCGATCATGAAGAAAGCCGCCGCGATCGTCACCAACCGCGGCGGGCGCACCTGTCACGCGGCGATCATCGCCCGTGAGCTGGGCATCCCGGCGGTGGTGGGCTGCGGCCACGCCACCGACGTGCTGAAAGACGGCCAGAAAGTCACCGTATCCTGTGCGGAAGGCGACACCGGCTTCGTTTACAGCGACATGCTGGATTTCAGCGTGCAGAGCTCTGAAGTGACCGAGCTGCCGGATCTGCCGCTGAAGATCATGATGAACGTCGGCAACCCGGATCGCGCTTTCGACTTTGCGCGTTTGCCGAATGAAGGCGTGGGCCTGGCGCGGCTGGAATTTATCATCAACCGCATGATTGGCGTGCACCCGCGCGCGCTGCTGGAGTTCGATCAGCAGACGCCGGCGCTGCAAAACGAAATTCGCGCGTTGATGCAGGGTTACGACCACCCGGTCGAGTTCTACGTTGGCCGCCTGACAGAAGGGATCGCGACGCTGGGCGCCGCCTTCTGGCCGAAGCGTGTGATCGTGCGGCTGTCCGACTTCAAATCCAACGAGTACGCCAACCTGGTGGGCGGCGATAAGTATGAACCGCACGAAGAGAACCCGATGCTGGGCTTCCGCGGCGCCGGCCGTTACGTGGCCGACAGCTTCCGCGATTGCTTCGCGCTGGAGTGCGAGGCGGTGAAACGCGTGCGTAACGACATGGGGCTGACCAACGTCGAAATCATGGTGCCGTTCGTGCGCACCGTGGCGCAGGCGGAAGCGGTGGTGGCCGAGTTGGCGCGTCAGGGGCTGAAACGCGGCGAAAACGGGCTGAAAGTGATCATGATGTGCGAGATCCCGTCCAATGCGCTGTTGGCGGATCAGTTCCTCGAGCACTTCGACGGCTTCTCCATCGGCTCCAACGACATGACTCAGCTGGCGCTGGGGCTGGATCGCGATTCCGGCGTGGTGTCGGAACTGTTCGACGAGCGCAACGAGGCGGTGAAAGCGCTACTGTCGATGGCGATTCAGGCGGCCAAGCGCCACGGCAAATACGTCGGCATCTGCGGCCAGGGCCCGTCTGACCATGAAGACTTCGCCGAGTGGCTGATGGAGCAGGGCATCGACAGCCTGTCGCTCAACCCGGACACTGTGGTGCAGACCTGGATCAATTTGTCGAAAAAGAAATAATGTCTCGGCCTCGCTGAGGCATTAACGTCAGGCCGCAGTTAACGCTGCGGCCTTTTTATTTCTGAATGTAAATAACGGCGCGTAAAATAATCAATTCGACGAAAAAAGAATAAAAAAAAGCCCACCGTAGGAGATGGGCAAAGACTACACACAGCAATTCACATGTATGGCATTACATTGTTCAGAAAGGTTGCTTTAAAATCAGTGATTTGAAGCAATAGATGGCCATAATACTAGATTTTTGAACGCGACTAGTCATTAAGAATCATCCTAATCGATAGCGGCATCACATTTTATTTGCGGTAGTTATCTCTTTTTTCCGTTTGCAACAAACAGGGATTTACATTGCACCTTTCATTCGCCGTACTGAAATCAATATAGGGCGGCATTATATTGGGCGGAGATATTACTCGAATGAGGTAGGAATAATGACAGGCGTGAAAAGTTCCGCCCGACGATGCGGGCGGAAGGGGGGAATTAGCGTTTTTCCAGATCTTCGATGACTTGCTCCGGTGCGGAGGTCGGCTCCGGCGCTTCATCCATCCAGGCGGTCAACAGGCGATAAGATACCGCCAACACCACCGGGCCGATGAACAGGCCAATCATGCCGAAGGCCAGCAAACCGCCGATAACGCCGGACAGGATCAGCAGCAGCGGCAGGTCTGCGCCCATGCGGATCAGCACCGGGCGCAGCACGTTATCCAGCGTGGCCACCACGCAGCTCCAGACCAGCAGCACGGTGCCCCAGGTGGTGTCGCCGTGCCAGTACAGCCAGATGATGGCCGGCACCAGCACCAACAGCGGCCCCAATTGCGCCACGCAGCAGATAAAGATCAGCATCGTCAGCAGAGTGGCGGCAGGAATGCCGCTTACCGCCAGACCGATGCCGCCCAGCACCGACTGCACCAACGCCGTCACCACCACGCCCAGCGCGACGGCGCGGATCGCTTGGCCGCCCAGCAGCACCGCCGCATCGCCGCGTTTGGAACCGAGGCGCACCGCAAAGTGACGGATACCCAGCGCCACCTGCTCGCCGCGCGCATACAACAAGGCGCTGAACAGCAGCATCAGCGCGCAGTGCAGCAGCAGACGACCGATATGCGCCGCCTGCGCCACGAACCAGGTGGCGGTTTGGCCGAAGTACGGCTGCACCTTCGCCAGCAGCGCAGCGCCGCCGGCGTTAACCAATGTGTGGTAGCTGGCATAGAGCCTGTCGCCGATCATCGGCACGGACTGCAGCCAGGCGAGATCGGGAATGTGCAGCTTGCCGGGCGAACTGGCCCAGGCGATCAGCGGCGCGCTGTTATCCACCACGCTGCTGATCAGCAGGGAAATAGGCAGAATGAACAGCAGGATCAGCAGCAGGGTCATGACCAACACCGCCAGCGAGCGGCGGCCCCACAGCAGCTTTTGCAGTTTGAGCAGCAACGGCCAGGTGGCGATCACCACCATGCCCGCCCAGGCGAAGCCGAGAATAAACGGTTGGATCACCCAAAAACAGGCAACGATCATGATGGCGATAAACAGCACGCCGAAAATAATTCGCGGTAAGTCGTAACGCGATTGCGGGAGTGGCATCAGTGGGTTCTCATCCTGGTCAATTAAATCCCTGGCACCGGCGAATCGGGGTGCCTGTCGGTCGGTTTATCACCGCCGGGCGGCCGCCTGTGGCGGCGCTCGCAGGGCGGTAATAATGTGAATGCCTTCACTAAACGAGTATGTTAGTTTTTAGTGTCACTAAAAAATAGGGTGGGTCTGAATTAAAGGCCCGATTCAGCGTACATCAGCGCATAAAAAATAGACGGACAGGGTCAAAAAAGCGAATGATCCCACAGATTTCTCAGGCGCCCGGCCTCGTTCAACGGGTGCTCGACTTTTTGGAAGCACTGAAGCAAAACGGATTTAACGGCGATACCGCCACCAGCTATGCCGACCGGCTGACGATGGCCACCGACAACAGTATCTATCAGCTGCTGCCCGATGCGGTGGTGTTCCCCCGTTCCACCGCCGATGTGGCGCTGATCGCCCGTCTGGCCGGAGAAGAGCGCTTCAATACGCTGACCTTCAGCCCGCGCGGCGGCGGCACCGGCACCAACGGCCAGTCGCTCAATACCGGCATCGTGGTCGATATGTCGCGCCACATGAACCGCATTCTGGAGATCAACGTCGAACAAGGCTGGGTGAAAGTCGAAGCCGGCGTGATCAAGGATCAGCTGAATCAATACCTGCGGCCGTTCGGCTACTTCTTCTCGCCGGAACTGTCCACCAGCAACCGCGCCACGCTGGGGGGCATGATCAACACCGATGCTTCCGGCCAGGGCTCGCTGGTGTACGGCAAAACCTCCGATCACGTGTTGGGCCTGCGGGCGGTGCTGCTGGGCGGCGAGATGATCGATACCCGCGCCATGCCGACAGCGCTGGCGGAAACGATTGCTCAGGAAGAGACCGCCGAAGGGCGCATCTACCGCACGGTGCTCAACCGCTGCCGCGAGCAGCGCGCGCTGATCCTGGAGAAATTCCCCAAGCTCAACCGCTTCCTCACCGGTTACGATCTGCGCCACGTGCTGAGCGACGATCTGCAAACCTTCGATTTGACGCGCATTCTGACCGGCGCCGAGGGCACGCTGGCGTTTATCACCGAGGCGCGGCTGGACATCACGCCGCTGCCGAAAGTGCGCCGCCTGGTCAACGTGAAGTACGACTCCTTTGACTCTGCGCTGCGCAATGCGCCCTTTATGGTCGAGGCCAAGGCGCTGTCGGTGGAAACCATCGATTCCAAGGTGCTGAACCTGGCGCGTGAAGACATTGTTTGGCACTCGGTGAACGAACTGATCGCCGACGTGCCGGATAAAGAGATGCTCGGGCTGAACATCGTCGAGTTCGCCGGCGACGATCGGGCGCTGATCGACGGCCAGATGGAAGCCCTGTGCCAGCGGCTGGACGAATTGATCGCGCAGCGGCAGGGCGGCGTGATCGGCTACCAGATCTGCGGCGATCTGGCTGGCATCGAGCGCATTTACAACATGCGCAAGAAGGCGGTCGGGCTGCTGGGCAACGCCAAAGGGCGCGCCAAGCCGATTCCGTTCGCCGAGGACACCTGTGTGCCGCCGCAACATCTGGCGGACTATATCGTCGAATTTCGGCAACTGCTCGATGACCACAATCTGAGCTATGGCATGTTTGGCCACGTTGACGCCGGGGTGCTGCACGTGCGCCCGGCGCTTGACATGTGCGACCCGCAGCAGGAAGTGCTGATGAAGCAGATCTCCGATCGGGTGGTGGCGCTGACCGCCAAATACGGCGGCCTGCTGTGGGGAGAGCACGGCAAGGGGTTCCGCGCGGAATACAGCCCTGAATTCTTCGGGGAAACGCTGTATGAAGAGCTGCGCCGCATCAAGGCGGCGTTCGATCCGGATAATCGCCTGAACCCAGGCAAGATCTGTTCGCCGCTGGCGGTCGATGCGCCGATGATGCAGGTGGACGCGGTCAAACGCGGCACCTTCGATCGCCAGATCCCGGTCGAGGTGCGCACCTCGTTCCGCGGCGCACTGGAGTGTAACGGCAACGGCCTGTGCTTCAACTTCGACGTGCGCAGCCCGATGTGCCCGTCGATGAAGATCAGCGGCAACCGCATTCATTCGCCGAAAGGGCGGGCGACGCTGGTGCGCGAGTGGCTGCGTCTGTTGGCCGAGCAAGGCGTCGATCCGTTGGCTCTGGAGAAACAGCTGCCGCAGCAGCGCCTCAGCTTGCGCGGTCTAATCGAGAAAACCCGCAACAGCTGGCATGCCGGCAAGGGCGAGTACGACTTTTCGCACGAAGTGAAAGAGGCGATGTCTGGCTGTCTGGCCTGCAAGGCCTGTTCCACCCAGTGCCCGATCAAAATTGACGTGCCGGGGTTCCGTTCGCGCTTCCTGCAGCTCTACCACACCCGCTATCTGCGCCCGGTGAGTGACTACATGGTCGCCGGCGTAGAGAGCTATACCCCATTGATGGCCCGCGCGCCGAAGGTGTTCAACTTCTTCTTCCGCCAGCCGTGGCTGCGAGAGATGAGCCGCAACGCCATCGGCATGGTCGATCTGCCGCTGTTGTCCAGCCCGACGCTGCGTCAGCAGCTGTCCGGCCACCGCGCGACCACGCTGACGCTGGAGCAGTTGGAAGGGCTGAGCGCCGAGCAGCGCGCAGAACACGTGTTGATCGTCCAGGATCCGTTCACCAGCTATTACGACGCCAAAGTGGTGGCGGACTTTGTCCGGCTGGTGGAGAAGCTCGGCTATAAACCGGTGCTGCTGCCGTTCTCGCCGAACGGCAAGGCGCAGCATGTGAAAGGTTTCCTGACGCGGTTTGCCCGCACCGCGCGCAAAACCGCCGATTTTCTCAACCGCGTGGCGCAGCTCGGCATGCCGCTGGTGGGCGTCGATCCGGCGCTGGTGCTGTGTTATCGCGACGAATACCGCGAGATCCTCGGCGCCGAGCGCGGCGATTTCCAGGTGCAGTTGGTGCATGAATGGCTGCAGCAGCGGATCGCGGATCGCGCCGAACAGCCGGCGACCGGCGAGCCGTGGTATCTGTTCGGCCACTGCACCGAAACCACCGCGCTGCCGGCCAGCGGCCAACAGTGGGCGGCGATCTTCGCCCGCTTCGGCGCCAAACTGGAGAACGTCAGCGTCGGCTGCTGCGGCATGGCGGGCACTTACGGCCATGAAGCCAAGAACCTGCAAAACTCGCTCGGCATTTATGAGCTATCATGGCATCCGACGCTACAGCGTTTGCCGCGGCAGCGCTGCCTGGCGACCGGCTATTCCTGCCGCAGCCAGGTGAAACGCATCGAGGGCAATGGCGTGCGCCACCCATTACAGGCACTTCTGGAGATGATTGAGTGAAATTGTGGAAACGTGAAACGTCGCTGGAGCAGCTGAACCGCGCCGGTGACGGCTGCATGGTCAGCCATGTGGGCATCGAGTTTACCCAGCTGGGCGAGGATTTCCTCGAGGCCACCATGCCGGTCGATGGCCGCACCCGGCAGCCGTTCGGGCTGTTGCACGGCGGGGCGTCGGTGGTGCTGGCGGAATCGATGGGATCGATGGCCGGTTACCTGTGCAGTGAGGGCGAGCAGAAAGTGGTGGGGCTGGAGATCAACGCCAACCACCTGCGCGCGGTGTTCGATGGCCAGGTGCGCGGGGTGTGCCGCGCGCTGCACGTTGGCCGCCGTCATCAAGTATGGCAAATCGAGATCTTCGACGCGCGCGATCGGCTGTGCTGCACTTCGCGTCTGACCACGGCGGTCATCGACTGATCCCCGCCGGTTTCCGCAGGCGCTCGGCCTGCGGAGCCTTTCGCTTTACAGTTGAAACGGCACGCGTTTGACGAAGTCCTTCTGAAACGCGTTCGCCTTCTCCCAGGTGCCTTCCATTGCGTATTTTTGGCAGATCAGCGTCAGCGTATGGCGCGCGAAGTGGTAACTTTGCACCCGAAACAGCTGGCAACGCTGCGGATTGTTGATCTCGACGATCAGCCGGTTGTGCAGCTTGCTGAGCGCGTGCAGGTAGCTGTCGTCGTCACCGTTCTCCAGACACAGATTGGCCATGGTAAGGCTGACGCTGTTGTACCGCTTCAGGTGGTCGATATTGCATTCCGGGCGCCGTAGCGCCGCTTCGGCCATGTAAAAGTCCACCGTGGCGTCGCGCACGCTGAATTTGTAGTCATCAATCTTGCCCAGCAACCATGCGTTGATCGAAAGAGTCATTGGCTTCGCGCTCAAATTACAATTGAATGATAATCATTATCATATAAACTGCCGCGTTGCCGATCAATCCCCGGCGTGGCGTTTTTTCATTGCGTGAGGTGTAAAAGGCTGCCGACGACCCAACTTGAGCCTGAGCGACTAAACTTTAACCTGAGGGTGCGCGCTTGCGCTGCGCCACGAAATGCCGATAAACGCACATTTACGACAGACAGAATGCAGAAATAGGTATTTTCTATGAATGTTTAGATCGGCAATGCACCGCGGCGCTGTAACGCTGACGGGCCACCGGGGAGTGCGGTACGGTGATGCAGGATAAAGAACAAATTCATAGGGATAGCATGTACACCTTGCCGCCAGACGCCGCAAGCCGCCACGGATGTCCCGCTGGCTTGCCGCACGCCGCAGCGAAAAACCGCGCTCGCGGCGGATACCCCCGCAAAACAAACGGTTGAAGTGATAATCGTTATCACTAACATATAAGCAACCCAGATTGGCTGTGGCCAAACACGAGTGTGAGGTAGACCCTATGCAAACGGAAAATGTCGGCACTTTTTCTCTGGATGAAAATGTCTGGCAAGGCATTTCGCTCAGCGACAGCGCCGTACGACAAATAACCAAACTGATGCAGCAGGATCCGCAGGTGAAAGGGCTGCAGCTAGGGGTGAAACAATCCGGCTGCGCCGGCTTTGCCTATGTGCTGGATCTGACCCGCGAACCCGCCGATGACGATCTGCTGTTTGAGCGCGACGGCGCCAAACTCTACGTGCCGCTGAAGGCCATGCCGTTCATCGATGGCACCACGGTAGATTACGTCCGCGAAGGGCTGAATCAGATATTCAAATTCAACAACCCTAAAGCTCAGCATGCCTGCGGGTGCGGCGAGAGCTTTGGCGTTTGAGCGATGCAATCAACATGACACGAAGCAATGTAGAAATGCCTAATGAAGTGCAGGCTTGGGTCAGCGAAGGTCGCTACAAAGAAGGTTTCTTCACCCAGCTGGCAACCGATGAGTTGGCCAAAGGCATCAACGAAGAGGTGGTGCGCGCCATCTCGGCCAAGCGCAACGAACCCGAGTGGATGCTGGAATTCCGCCTCGAGGCCTACCGCGCCTGGCTGCAGATGGAGGAGCCGCACTGGCTGAAGGCCAATTACGAACGCCTGAACTACCAGGACTACAGTTACTATTCGGCGCCGTCCTGCGGCAGCTGCGACGATGCCTGCGGTTCGCAACCCGGCGCCGAGCAGCAACCGGGCGCGGCGACGGAAAAAGATTACCTGACCAGCGAAGTGGAGCTGGCGTTCAACCAGCTCGGCGTGCCGGTGCGCGAGGGCAGCGAGGTGGCGGTGGACGCCATCTTCGACTCGGTCTCGGTCGCCACCACCTACCGTGAAAAACTGGCGGAGAGCGGGGTGATCTTCTGCTCGTTCGGCGAAGCGATCCAGGAATACCCGGATCTGGTGCGTCAGTACCTGGGGCGCGTAGTGCCGTCCAACGATAACTTCTTCGCTGCGCTGAACGCCGCGGTAGCCTCCGACGGCACCTTCGTCTATGTGCCGAAAGGCGTGCGCTGCCCGATGGAGCTGTCGACCTATTTCCGCATCAATGCCGCCAAAACCGGCCAGTTCGAGCGCACTATCCTGATCGCCGACGAAGGCAGCTACGTCAGCTATATCGAAGGCTGTTCCGCCCCGGTGCGCGACAGCTACCAGCTGCATGCGGCGGTGGTGGAAGTGATCCTGCATAAAGACGCCGAAGTGAAATACTCGACGGTGCAAAACTGGTTCTCCGGCGGCGAGAGCAAGGGCGGTATCCTCAACTTCGTCACCAAGCGCGCGCTGTGCGAAGGCGCCGGTTCGAAAATGTCCTGGACCCAGTCGGAAACCGGCTCGGCCATCACCTGGAAATACCCGAGCGTGATTTTGCAGGGCGATAACTCGATCGGCGAATTCTTCTCGGTGGCGCTGACCAGCGGCCATCAGCAGGCGGATACCGGCACCAAGATGATCCACATCGGCAAAAACACCAAGTCGACCATCATCGCCAAAGGCATCTCCGCCGGCCACAGCGAGAACACCTATCGCGGCCTGGTGAAAATCCTGCCGGGGGCGGAAAACGCCCGTAATTTTACCCAGTGCGACTCGATGCTGATCGGGCCGGACAGCGGCGCCCACACGTTCCCTTACGTTGAAGCGCGCAACAACAGCGCGCAGCTGGAGCACGAAGCCACCACCTCGAAGATCGGCGATGACCAGCTGTTCTACTGCCTGCAGCGCGGCATCAGCGAGGATGACGCCATTTCGATGATCGTCAACGGTTTCTGCAAGGACGTTTTCTCCGAGCTGCCGCTGGAGTTCGCCGTCGAGGCGCAAAAACTTCTGGCCATCAGCCTGGAACACAGCGTGGGTTAATCGCCGCATTTTTAGCGCCGTCGGCGCTATCTGAGGACACAGCATGTTAAGCATCAAGAATTTGAAAGTCAGCGTGGAAGGCAACGAGATCCTCAAGGGATTGGATCTGGAGATCAAACCGGGCGAAGTGCACGCCATCATGGGGCCGAACGGCTCGGGCAAGAGCACGCTGTCCGCCACGTTGGCCGGGCGTGAAGAATATGAAGTGACCGAAGGGGAAGTCACCTTCAAAGGCAAGGATCTGCTGGAGCTGGATCCGGAAGATCGCGCGGGCGAGGGCGTGTTTCTGGCCTTCCAGTACCCGGTGGAGATCCCCGGCGTCAGCAACCACTTCTTCCTGCAGACATCGGTCAACGCGGTGCGCAAATACCGCGAACAGGAGCCACTGGATCGCTTTGACTTCGCCGATTTCATCGAAGAGAAAATCGCGCTGCTGGACATGCCGGCCGATCTGTTGACCCGTTCGGTCAACGTCGGCTTCTCCGGCGGCGAGAAAAAACGCAACGACATTCTGCAGATGGCGGCGCTGGAACCGGATCTGTGCATTCTCGATGAAACCGACTCCGGCCTGGACATCGATGCGCTCAAGATCGTCGCCAACGGTGTCAACTCGCTGCGGGACGGCAAGCGCGCCTTTATCATCGTCACCCACTACCAGCGCATTCTGGACTATATCCAGCCGGATTACGTACACGTACTGTCGCAGGGGCGCATCGTCAAATCCGGTGATTTCTCGCTGGTGAAACAGTTGGAGGAGCAGGGCTATGGCTGGCTTACCGACCAACAGTAATTCAAACGCGCTGCAGCAGCTGTATCGCCTGTTCGAAGGCCGCGGCGGCGAGCGTTCGCCGCATGCGCTGGCGCACTGGCAGCAGGCGCTGCGCCTCGGCTGGCCGACGCGCAAGCATGAAAACTGGAAATACACGCCGCTGGAGAGCCTGCTGGAGCAGCAATTCCTCGAACCGCAGCCCGCCCCGGTGAGTGCAGAGCAGCTCGATGCGCTGGCGCTCGGCATCGATGCCTGTCGGCTGGTGTTTATCGACGGCCGCTACAGCGCCGCGCTGAGCGATGGCGACTTGGGCGATTACCAGTTCGAGTTGACCGCCTATGGCACGCCTCAGGCGTTGCCGGAGCCGATCCAGCCGGAGATTTTTCTGCACCTGACCGAAAGCCTGGCGCAGGAAACCAGCCTGATTCGCTTGCCGGCCGGCAAGATCCCTGCACGCCCGCTGTATCTGCTGCACATCAGCAGCGGACGCGGCGCAGCCGGGGAAGTGAACACCGTGCATCACCGCCATCATCTGGAGATCGGGCGCGGGGCTGAGGCGGAAGTGATCGAACACTACGTCAGCCTGGGCGAGGCCGCACACTTCACCGGCGCGCGCCTGACCGCCAATGTGGCGGACAACGCCGGGCTGTTGCACTGCAAGCTGGCGTTTGAGAGCCAGCCAAGCTACCACTTTGCCCACAACGATCTGGTTATCGGCCGCGACGCGCGGGTGAAAAGCGACAGCTTCCTGCTGGGCGCCGGCCTGACGCGGCACAACACCAGCGCGCAGTTGAACGGCGAAGGCGCGAATCTGGTGATCAACAGCCTGGTGCTGCCGGTGGGCAAAGAGATTTGCGACACCCGCACCTATCTGGAGCACAACAAGGGCTATTGCGAAAGCCGGCAGCTGCATAAAACCGTGGTCAGCGATCGCGGCAAGGCGGTGTTCAACGGCATGATCAAAGTGGCCAAGCACGCGATCAAAACCGACGGCCAGATGACCAACCATAACCTGCTGTTGGGCAAGGTGGCAGAAGTGGATACCAAGCCGCAGCTGGAGATCTACGCAGACGACGTCAAGTGCAGCCACGGCGCCACCGTGGGGCGCATTGATGAAGAGCAGCTGTTCTATCTGCAGTCGCGCGGCATCGACAAGCACGCGGCGCAGCAGATGATCATCTTCGCCTTCGCCGCCGAGCTGACCGAAGGCATCGCCAACGACACCATCCGGGAACGGGTGCTGGCTCGCATCGCCCAGCGCCTGCCGGGGGAGGCTGCATGAGTTATCCGATTGAACGCGTACGCGGCGATTTCCCGCTGTTGGCGCGTGAGGTGAACGGCCAACCGCTGGCCTATCTCGACAGCGCCGCCAGCGCGCAGAAACCGCAGGCGGTGATCGACCGTGAGCTGGAGTTCTACCGCCACGGTTATGCGGCGGTGCATCGCGGCATCCATACCCTGAGCGCCGAGGCGACTCAGCAGATGGAAGCGGTGCGGGAACAGGCGGCGCGCTTTATCAATGCCGCCTCGGCGGAAGAGATGGTGTTCGTCAAGGGCACCACCGAAGGCATCAACCTGGTGGCCAACAGCTTTGGCCGCCACCTGCTGCAGCCGGGCGATGCGATTCTCATCACCGAGATGGAGCACCACGCCAACATCGTGCCGTGGCAGATGCTGGCGCAAGAGCGTGGGTTGCAGCTGCGGGTGTGGCCGCTGCAGCCGGACGGCACGCTGGATCTGGCGCGGTTGCCGGAACTGGTCGACGCGTCCTGCAAACTGCTGGCGCTGACCGAGGTCTCCAACGTGCTGGGCACCGTCAACCCGGTGCGCGACATCATCGCCCGCGCCAGAACCCTGGCACCGGATCTGACGGTGCTGGTGGACGGCGCGCAGGCGGTGATGCACCAGCGCGTCGATGTCCAGGCGCTGGACTGCGATTTCTACGTGTTTTCCGGCCATAAGCTGTATGGCCCTTCCGGCATCGGCATGCTGTATGGCCGCCAGGCGTTGTTGCAGCAGATGCCGCCGTGGGAAGGGGGCGGCTCGATGATCCGGCAGGTCAGCCTGACGGCGGGCACCACCTTCGCCGATCCGCCGTGGCGCTTCGAGGCCGGTTCGCCGAACACCGCCGGCATCATGGGGCTGGGCGCGGCGTTTGATTACGTCGAAGCTTTGAGCCTGAATGCGATCCACGATTATGAACAGTCGCTGATGCATTACGCGCTCGAGGCGCTCAAGCAGGTGCCAACGCTGAAAATCTATGGTCCGGCGCATCGCGCTGGGGTGATCGCCTTTAATTTGGGGGAACACCACGCCTATGACGTCGGCAGCTTCCTCGATCAGTACGGTATCGCCATTCGCACCGGCCATCACTGCGCGATGCCGCTGATGGCGTTTTATCAGGTGCCGAGCATGTGCCGCGCTTCGCTGGCGTTATATAATACCCGCGAAGAGGTGGACCGGCTGGTGGCCGGGCTGCAACGCATTCATCAGCTATTAGGCTAGGCCGGGGCGCGTCCCCGGCGTACAAAAGGATCCCCATGGCGAATTTGCCGGACAAAGATAAATTGGTGCGTAATTTCTCCCGCTGTCTGAACTGGGAGGAGAAATACCTGTACGTGATTGAACTCGGCGCCAAATTGCCGCCGCTGGACGAGGCCGAGCGGCAGGCCGGCAACCTGATCTCCGGCTGTCAGAGCCAGGTGTGGATCGTGATGCGCCGCGATGAGCAGGGGCAGGTCGAGTTTCACGGCGACAGCGACGCGGCGATCGTCAAAGGGCTGCTGGCGGTGGTGTTCATTCTTTATCGTCAATTGACGCCGCAGCAGATCGTCGATCTCGATGTGCGGCCGTTTTTCACCGAGCTGGCGCTCAGCCAACATCTGACGCCTTCGCGCTCACAGGGGCTGGAGGCGATGATCCGCGCCATTCGCAGTAAAGCGGCGCAGATGGCCTGACCTATAACGCCCTCATCCTCAAGACTCATTGATATCTTCGCTTTGTCAATGAGTCTTTACAATTCACGGTTTTCCCCCGAACAACGCGCCCAATTCAGTGATATTTCAGCAGCTTATCTGTTGACGTTTCGTTGACAATCAATGACGGCGATTACGTTATAACGTGTTGATTTTTAGAGGACTTATTGCCTTTGATACCAGCGTTGCTAGTATTAATCAGGTATTGTCTGATTTACCCACCACCAGGCGCTCGTTAGCCTTGTGGGCGAACCGTCATAAAAAATATAGGGATGATAATGAAACGTGCGTTGAGTTTAATGGGCATGGTCTTCGCCACCGTATTGGCCGGCACGCAGGCCGCCAGTGCGACCGAGTACCCGCTGCCGCCGCCGGACAGCCGTCTGATCGGCGAAAACACCACTTATACCGTGCCAAACGACGGCCGCCCGCTGGAAGCCATCGCCGCTGACTACAAGATCGGTCTGCTGGGCATGCTGGAAGCCAACCCTGGCACTGACCCGTTCCTGCCCAAGCCGGGTACGGTGCTGACCATTCCGACCCAAATGCTGCTGCCTGACACCAAGCGTGAAGGGATCATCGTCAACCTGGCCGAGCTGCGCCTTTATTACTACCCGAAAGGCGAGAACAAAGTGATCGTCTATCCGATCGGCATCGGCCAGACCGGGATGCACACGCCGCTGGAGGTGACCTCCATCAGCCAGAAGATCCCTAATCCGACCTGGACGCCCACCGCCAACATCCGCAAGCGCTATCAATCCCAGGGCGTGACGTTGCCTGCGGTGGTGCCGGCCGGCCCTGAAAACCCGATGGGGCTGTTCGCCCTGCGTCTGGCGATGGGGCGCGGTGAATACCTGATCCACGGCACCAACGCCAACTTCGGTATCGGCATGCGCGTCAGCTCCGGCTGCATTCGTCTGCGTCCGACGGACATCGAGGCGCTGTTCAACATGGTGCCGCGCGGCACGCGGGTGCAAGTGATCAACGATCCGGTGAAGATTTCCGTCGAGCCGGACGGCAAACGCTATGTGGAAGTGCACCAGCCGCTGTCGCGGGTAGAAAGTGATGATCCGCAGACCATGCCGATCGCGTTGTCTAAAGCGGAGAAAGCCTTTGCGGCCGATGGGCAAACCGATCGCGCCGTATTCGATAGCGCGGTTGTACGCCGTTCTGGCATGCCGGTGCTGGTCAACGTAGGGGAGAGCCCGTCGGCGGTGAGTTTGACGCCTGCAGCGGCTCCTGCGGCGAATAAGAGCCCATTCAAGGCAGCGCCAATCAGTTCGGTGAACTAAGTTTGCAGGATTGAGCGGTCGAAGAGGGGTTCAGCGTGCTGAACCTCTTTTTTTTGCCTGCCGTGCAGGCAACATCCAGTGCTGACGGACAGACAAAAAAAAACGGCGCACAATGTGCGCCGTTTTCAATAACCAAAGCTATCTTACTTTTTGTAAGCGTGAGCTTGGTTGTCCAGACGCTGGTTAGCGCGTGCTGCGTCGTCTTTAGCAGCTTGAACGTCAGAACGCATTGCGTTCACGTCGTTGCTCAGCTGATCAACTTTAGCGTTCAGAGTCTGAACGTCAGAAGACAGTTGATCGATTTTAGCGTTGCTAGAGCAGCCAGCCAGCAGAGTGGAACCCAGGATTACCGCGCCCAGTACCAGTTTAGTACGATTCATTATAACACCCTCTAGATTGAGTTAATCTCCATGTAGCGTTACAAGTATTACACAAACTTTTTTCGAAAGAGAATAATTTTTTAGTGTTGAGGTGCTTTATTTTGATCGTTCGCTCAAACTTGCATCTGGTTTTACAAATTAGTTAAAAAAACGAGGGAAAACAGCCGGCTTCCATGGGACTACTCCGATTCTTTATTAGCTAAATAATGAGCGGATCGCGGTTGCGTTTTGAGAAAAATAGTTTACTGCTGATAAAAAAAACGCCGCAAAGCGGCGTTTTGATCAAGACAATTATGTCACGTTTTATATTACAGCACGTGTACCGAGGCCGTGTTGGTGGTGCCGCTTGGCACCAGCGCGCCGGAAACCATCACCACGACGTCGCCTTTCTGCGCCAGGCCGCTGGCCAGGGCGGCTTCTTTACCGATGCGGTAGAAGTCGTCGGTAGAGGCGATTTCCTTGACCATCTGCGGAATGACGCCTTTGCTCAGCACCAGCTGATGCGCGGTAGTTTCATTGGTGGTCAGCGCCAGGATCACCGCGTTCGGGAAGTATTTACGCACGGATTTCGCCGATTTGCCGCCGCTGGTGGCGACCACGATCAGCGGCGCGTCCAGTTTCTCGGCGGTTTCAACCGCGCCGCGGCACACCGCTTCGGTGATGCGCAGCTTGCGGCGATCGTTCAGGGAGTCGATGCGGCTAGGCATCACGCGATCGGTGCGCTCGCAGATGGTCGCCATGATGTTGACCGCTTCCAGCGGGTATTTGCCCTTGGCGCTCTCGCCGGACAGCATGACGGCATCGGTGCCGTCCAGGATGGCGTTGGCGACGTCGCCGGCTTCCGCGCGGGTAGGGCGCGGGTTTTTGATCATGGAATCGAGCATCTGGGTGGCGGTGATGACCACTTTACGCGCGCGGTTGCATTTCTCGATCATCATCTTCTGGGCGAAGATCACTTCTTCTACCGGGATCTCGACGCCCAGATCGCCACGGGCAACCATGATGCCATCGGACGCTTCGAGGATTTCGTCGAAGTTGTTCAGGCCTTCCTGGTTTTCGATCTTGGAGATGATCTGGATCTGCTCGCCGCCGTGGGCTTTCAGGTGCTCGCGGATCTCCAGCACATCGGAGCGTTTGCGGATGAAGGATGCCGCCACGAAGTCGACGCCTTGCTCGCAGCCGAAGATCAGGTCGCGTTTGTCTTTTTCGGCCAGCGCAGGCAGCTGGATGGACACGCCCGGCAGGTTGACGCCCTTGTTCTCGCCCAGGTCGCCGTTGTTCAGCACCTTGCAAATGACTTCGTTCTCGGTCACGTTGGTGACTTCCATGCCGATCAGGCCGTCGTCAACCAGCACGGTGTTGCCGATCTTCAGGTCGGCGGCGAAGCCGGCGTAGGTGACCGCTACGCGATCGCTGTTGCCGATCACGCTCTGGTCGGTGGTGAAGGTGAAGGTTTGGCCGGCGACCAGCGAGGCGTCTTTACCGCCTTCCAGTTTCATGGTGCGAATTTCCGGGCCTTTGGTATCCAGCAGGATGCCGGCGTTGATACCGGTTTTCGCCATCACGGCGCGCATGTTCTTGATGCGGTTGCCGTGCTCTTCATAGTCGCCGTGAGAGAAGTTGAGACGCATCACGTTCATGCCCGCATTAAGCAGGTTGGTCAGCATTTCTTCCGATTCGGTTTTTGGACCGATGGTACAAACAATTTTGGTCTTTTTCATGGCGGAGTTTTCTACAAGTTGTGATGGATAAAAAAACGAATTTGACCGGCGTTGTTTACGCCGATAGGGAATTTGAGCCGTGCCTGGTGGTGAAAAACATAGTTAAGGATAGGTGACGACAGTTGAAGTGGGGCGGAAAAATTCAGCCCGCGCGGGGGCGCGGAGATGCTGCGCAACGGGGTGAGATCACATCGTGTTGTTATTGCGTTTTCGCAGATCAAGGGCTGAAACCATTCAACTGATAGACGTTGCGCATTATAAAGGCTAAGCGGCGGGAAACAAAATAAAAAACCGCGGCGGTGTGGCGGATATGTCAAAACGGGGGCAAATGTGGCGCAAATGCAACGCGTTGCGCACCGCTTGTTGCGCAAATAACCTTGCTGTAAATATGGCTTAGCGCGTTTGCGGGATTTCCAGCAGCACGCCAGCGCTCAGGCAGAAGCAGCCGCTGGCGACGTTGGCCGGCAGGGTCAGGCTCTCGCCGGCACGTACTATCCGGGTGTCGCCGCCGAGGGTGAACTCGAATTCGCCGGATATCACCCGGGTTTGCCGCGCGTGCGCGGGCTTTTGCAGTTGGCCGAAGGCGCCGGCCTCGAAACGCACTTCCGCCGCCGGCGAACCGTCGCTCATCACGCCTTCACGGCGGGCAAGGCCATTGTCGAGCGGTAAAAAGGCGGTTTTGGCGGTGAAGGTGGTCATGTGGCGTTCCTGATGGCTGATGGCGGTAGTTCGGCGCAATCGACATGAAAAATCGAACGGTCGGGCAGAGACGAAACAACGGGAAGTATAACGCGATAGGGGAAGAGATGAATCAGCAATATGGTGCGTCCGAGTGGACTCGAACCACCGACCCCCACCATGTCAAGGTGGTGCTCTAACCAACTGAGCTACGGACGCACTGCGCTGCTTCTGAAATTTGGTGCGTCCGAGTGGACTCGAACCACCGACCCCCACCATGTCAAGGTGGTGCTCTAACCAACTGAGCTACGGACGCACTGTACTGCTTCTGGAATTTGGTGCGTCCGAGTGGACTCGAACCACCGACCCCCACCATGTCAAGGTGGTGCTCTAACCAACTGAGCTACGGACGCATCTTTTCCTGTCTGTCATGGCTGACAGCGGGGACGAATATTAACGAGCTACCTGCGTGCTGGCAAGGGGAAAAGCGCAATTTTATTCGGTATTTCACGCGATTGCTGAGGTTGTGCGCAGTCCGGCGTTTTTTTCCGCAAACCGCGACCCGGCCGGGGAGGAAACCGGCCGGGCGCGGGTTCAGCGCGTGGATCGCTGCAGAATGACGGCGGTCGGCTGTTTCTGCAGCCAGCGCATGCGCAGCGCCATCATGATGGCGGCGAAGGTCAGGCCGATGATAAAGCCGATCCAGAAACCGCTTGGCCCCATCGCCGGCACCACCGCATCGGTTAACGCCAGCAGATAGCCGCTCGGCAGGCCCAACACCCAATAAGCGATAAAGGTGATGAAGAAGATCGCGCGGGTATCTTTATAACCGCGCAGCACGCCGCTGCCGATCACCTGGACCGAATCCGAGATCTGGTACAGCGCCGCCAGCAGCATCAACTGCGAGGCCATCGCCACCACCGCCGGGCTGTCGTTGTACAGCAGGGCGATCGGTTCGCGGAAAGTGGCGGTAAACAGCGCGGTGCAAACGGCCATGGTGATACCGACGCCGATGGCGGAGTAAGCGGCGACGCGCGCGCCTTCGACCGAACCTTCCCCCAGACGATAACCGACGCGGATGGTGGCGCCGACGCCCAGCGACAGCGGCAACACGAACATCAGCGCGCTGAAGTTAAGCGCGATCTGGTGGCCGGCGACCGCGACGATCCCGAGCGGCGACACCAGCAGCGCCACCACGGCGAACAGGGTGACTTCGAAGAACAGCGCCAGCGCCACCGGCATGCCGATGCCGATCAGGCGCTTCAGCGCCGCCCAGTCCGGGCTGCCGAGATCGCCTGCCTGTCGCTTGATGTCGCGCTGCGACGGCGCGCGCTTCACGTACCAGCGCATCATCAGGAACATGATCCAGTAGACGCTGCCGGTGGCGACGCCGCAGCCGACGCCACCCAACTCCGGCATGCCGAACTTGCCGTAGATAAAGATGTAGTTGATCGGGATATTCACCAGCAGGCCGAGGAAGCCGATCACCATGCCGGGCTTGGTTTTGGACAGCCCTTCACACTGGTTGCGCATCACCTGGAAGAACAGGTAACCCGGCGCCCCCCACATGATGGCGTGCAGATAACCGACGGCTTTATCCGCCAACTGCGGATCGATGTTGTGCATCATGTCGATGACGAACTTGCAGTTATACAGCACGACGATCAACAGCACGGACACGCCGGAGGCCAGCCAGAAGCCCTGACGCACCTGATGGGCGATGCGATCGCGACGGCCGGCGCCGTTGAGCTGGGCGATCACCGGGGTCAGCGCCAGCAGCAGGCCGTGGCCGAACAAAATGGCCGGCAGCCAGATCGAGGTGCCGACCGCCACCGCCGCCATGTCGGTGGCGCTGTAAGCGCCGGCCATGATGGTATCCACCACGCCCATGGCGGTTTGCGATATTTGCGCGATGATGACTGGGATAGCGAGAGCCAATAAACTACGCGCTTCAATTAAGTACTTCTGCACGCATACACCTTTTCTATTTATATATGTGGGAGGGAGGGCTGCCGCGAGAGGACAACAATTAAAATAGCGGAATTTTGTCAAAAAGATTGTACCTGCTCGGCGCCGTTAAGCAAACGCCGCAGATAAAGAGTTATTAAATGCGCAGCCATTCGTTTTTTGCCGTCGCGGATTTGGTTTTCAGCGCCAACTGGGGCAAACTGCCGGTAGCGTTTTAACCTATTTAGCAAGAAGAGGCACATATGTTCACCGGTATCGTACAAGGCACCGCGCCGTTGGTCGCCATTGATGAGAAACCCAATTTCCGCACCCACGTGATCGAAATGCCTGCCGAGCTGCTGCCGGGGCTGGAGCTGGGCGCGTCGGTGGCGCATAACGGCTGCTGCCTGACCGTCACCGCGGTGGAAGGCAACCGCGTCAGCTTTGATTTGATCAAGGAAACGCTGCGCCTGACCAACCTCGGCGATCTGGCGCTGGGCGACATCGTCAATATCGAGCGCGCGGCGAAATTCAATGATGAAATTGGCGGTCATTTGATGTCCGGCCATATTATCTGCACGGCGGAAGTGGCCAAAATTTATACCTCGGAAAATAACCGCCAGGTGTGGCTGCGCATGCCGAATGCGGAATTGATGAAATATGTGCTGCACAAAGGTTTCATCGGCATCGACGGCATTAGCCTGACCATCGGTGAAGTGGTGAATAACCGTTTCTGCGTGCACCTGATCCCGGAAACGCTGGATCGCACCACGCTGGGTAAGAAACGCCTCGGCGACAAGGTGAACATCGAGATCGATCCGCAAACGCAGGCGGTGGTGGACACCGTCGAGCGCGTGCTGGCCAATCGGGAAGCGACGTTGGCCGCGGCGATGGCGCCGGCGCACAAAGACTGACAGCGATTCTGGCGTGACCGTCGGCATCGAATCATAAGCAGAGAGGAGAAACGCGTGAAGTTTTATGGGAAAACGTTGTTGTTAACCGCGTTGCTGGCGCTGAGCGCCTGCAGCAGTTCGCCTGAGCAGGGCGCTGGCGCACAAATGGCCGATGCGGACGATACCTGTGGCGCATCGCAGTATCAAAACTTCGTCGGCAAACCGATGACCTCGTTGGAAGGCGTGCGGATCGACGCCAAGGTGCGAGCGATTCCGTACAACTCTGCCGTCACCATGGATTTCAACCTGCGCCGCCTGAACTTCCTTGGCGACAGCGACGATAAAATCATCCGCGTTTACTGCGGCTAAGCCGCCTGGTTAGAAAGAACAAAAAAGCCCCGGCGATGAGGTTGCCGGGGCTTTTTTTATTAGGGGGAGCGTTCAGCGTGCGACGCGGATGCCGCCTTCCACGCCTTTCGGGCTGAACACCACCTGCCATAGCTGCAGATCGCGCGCCCGGAACGCGCCGGCGCAGGCGTTCAGATAATAGCTGAACATCCGTTCGAAGCGCTCGGAATAGCGCTCGGCGAGCTGCGGCCACGCCTGTTTGAAGCGCTCGAACCAGGCCATCAGCGTGCGATCGTAGTCGGCGCCGATGTTGTGCCAGTCTTCCATCACGAAATGGCCTTCGCTGGCCTCGGCGATATGTCTCACGGAGGGCAGGCAGCCGTTCGGGAAGATATATTTGTTGATCCAGGGATCGACGTTCATGTCGGTCTTGTTGGAGCCGATGGTGTGCAGCAGGAACAGGCCGTGCGGCGCCAGATTGCGCTCCACCACGTCGAAATAGGTGCGGTAGTTTTTCGGCCCGACATGCTCGAACATGCCAACGGACACGATGCGATCGAACTGCTGATGCAGATCGCGATAATCCTGCAACAGGATCTGCACATCCAGCCCGGCGCAGCGCGCCTGAGCCAGCTTCTGCTGTTCGGCGGAAATGGTCACGCCGACCACCGACACGCCGTAATTTTTCGCCGCATAGGCGGAAAGGCCGCCCCAGCCGCAGCCGATGTCCAGCAAACGCATGCCCGGCTGCAGCTGCAGTTTCTCGCAGATCATCCGCAGCTTGGCTTCCTGCGCTTCCTCCAGCGTGGTGGCGTCTTTCCAGTAGCCGCAGGAATATTGCATGTAAGGATCGAGCATCAGGGTAAACAGATCGTTGCCAAGATCGTAATGCTCTTTGCCGACGATCCAGGCGCGCTTTTTCGATTGCAGATTGGTCAGGCGCGCGGCGGCGATACGCAGGGTATCTTTCAGGTGGTGGGGGAGTTTCTTCTCCAGCCCGGCGCTGACCACGCGCTGAAAGAACATATCCAGCCGCTCGCACTCCCACCAACCGTCCATATAGCTTTCGCCCAGGCCCAGTGACCCTTGCTGCAAAACGCGTTTAAAGAATTCGGGATTTTTAACCTGAATATCGAAAGGGCGCGATCCGTTGATTTCGATACCGGCCAGACCGAGCATTTCGTGCGCGATACGGTACCACTGGTTATCCTGGATGCTCAGATCTTCTATACACGATGAACTCATAGCTTCTCCATCACCTTCTTCTGACTGATGACCCGTTAGGAAACAGCTTAGACAATTTCTGCGGGTGCATACGTATACCAACGGGAAATAAGCCCGCGGCGTCTGATATCCGACTATGAACAGAGGAAATTTAAAGAAACGGCCCGACGCAAACGGCGCAGGATAAACGCCTCTTTAAAAAAAGAGTGTGACGCAAGGCGCGTACACAATAGCTGATTGAGATATAGAGATTATAAGGTGTTACTTTACAAGGTTGTTTTTGAGTATAGGCGTGCCGAGGCGTTGACTCAACTGTAAATCGCACTCGGCACGCATATTCTTTAAGTGATTATTAATCTTGGTAATTATGACGCTGAGTTAGCATGTTCCCGCTGTGCCTTTTGCTGCGCATCGGCCGCTTTTCCCCGCTGCAGGAAATAACCCAGCGCGGCCAGGACTACCGTAGATACCATCACCGTCACCGTTGCCAACAGCGGCTGGGCAATAAACGCCGACACCAGCATGCTTGCCACAAAACACAGCCCCAATTGCAGCGTATTTTGCAGCGCGGCGGCTTTACCGCTGCTTTCCGGGAATGGCATCAGCGCATTCGCCACCATGATCGGGTAGCCGGCGCCGTTGACCAGCGCCATGACGCAGAACGGGATCAGCAGCGTGGTGAGCGTCGGATTGGTCAGGGTCGCCACCAGATACAGGGCCACCATGCTGACAGCATAAGCTACCAGCAGCCACGGCAGCAGGGTTTTGCCATTGATGCGCTTGAGCGCGGCGCGGCAGCCATAGCCCCCCAATAGGAAAGCCAGCGTCTGCGGCACATAGCTCAGACCGATGTCGCTCGGGCCGTAGCCCATATCACCGAGGATGAACGGCGAGCCGGTCAGCCAGGCAAAGAAGCCGGCCGAGCAGGCGGCGTACATAGCGACGTTGCCGCTGAACACCGGGGATTTCAATAATTGCCAAAAACTGACGCCGCTTTTTGGCGCATCGGCGGCGGGTTGCGTTTTGGCGTGATCTTTGAGCAGCAACGTCGGCAGCAGCAGCAGGGCGGTGATGGCCAACAGCACGGCGAAGATCGCGCGCCAGCTGGCGTGGTTCAGCAGCCAGGCGCCAAGCAGCGGCGCCAACGCCGGCGACAACGCCACCAGCGGCATGATGGTGGCGAATACGCGGTTGGCCTGGCCTTCGCGATAGCGGTCGACCACCAGCGCTTGCCAGATGGCGGCGGCGGAACAGACGCCGACGGCCTGAATAAAGCGCAGTATCCAGAGCTGCACGGCATTTTCCACCCACAGCATGCCCAGGCAGCCGAGCGCGAACAGCGACAGGCCAATCAATAATACCGGTTTGCGGCCCAGTCGGTCGGAGAGCGGCCCCCACAGCAACTGCGCGAAGGCGAAGCCGGCCAGAAAGATGCTCAGGCTGGCGCTGACCGCGCCGGCGGAAATTTGCAGTTCCTCCCGCATGGCGCCGAAGGCGGGCAGGTACATATCGGTCGCCAGATAACCCAGCATGCTCAGGCCGGCGAGGTAGAACATAAAACCAAAGGAATTTCGCATGGTATTTCTCGTTAATATTTTAGTGTCGCAGGTTTTTAGCGCCGGCCAGTGTATCCGGCTGGATCTCTGCTTGTGAAACGGTAATATTTGCAAAGTGCTGTTAAAAAAATTGAAGGCAAAGCGATGTGGTCTGAATATTCTCTTGAAGTTGTTGACGCGGTGGCGCGCACCGGTAGTTTCAGCGCGGCGGCGCAGGAGCTGCACCGGGTACCGTCGGCGGTGAGCTATACCGTGCGGCAACTGGAACAATGGCTGGCGGTGCCGCTGTTTGAGCGGCGTCACCGTGATGTGGAGTTGACGCCGGCCGGCGCGCTGTTTATCAAGGATGCGCGAGTTGTTATCAAAAAAATGCTCGACACCCGCCGCCACTGTCAACAGGTGGCCAACGGCTGGCGCGGCCAGCTGAATATCGCAGTCGACATCATCGTCAAACCGCAGCGCAGCCGCCAGCTGGTGCTGGATTTCTACCGCCATTTCCCCGACGTTGAACTGATGCTGCAACCCGAGGTGTTCAACGGCGTGTGGGATGCGTTGGTGGACGGCAGGGTGGACATGGCGATCGGCGCCACGCGCGCGGTGCCTGTCGGCGGCGGCTTCGCTTTCCGCGACATGGGGGATATGAACTGGCTGTGCGTAGTCAGCCCACAGCATCCGTTGGCGCAGCTGGCAGGGCCATTGAATGACGATCGGTTGAGGCCATACCCTGCGCTTTGTCTGGAAGACACCTCGCGCAATCTGCCCAAGCGCGTCACCTGGACGCTGGATAACCAGCGGCGGCTGGTGGTGCCGGACTGGACCTCGGCGCTCGACTGTTTGTGCGCCGGATTGTGCGTCGGCATGATGCCGGCGCATCTGGCGCTGCCGCTGGTGCAGCGCGGTGAGCTGAAGGCGTTGCAGTTGCAGCAGCCGTTTCCCGCCAGCCCCTGTTGCCTGACCTGGCAACAGGATAAACCGTCACCGGCGATGAGCTGGCTGCTGGCGTATTTGGGCGATGGCGAGACGCTGAATCAGGAGTGGCTGAGTGAGGCCGCACCGGAAGCCGCGCAGGCCTCCGGCAGGGAAGATGATCAGCGACGGTAGTCGATGAACGGACCATCGGCGACCGAACGGCGTTCGACCAGCTTCGGATGCACTTCGATCACCTGCGATTCTTCGCGCTTGCTGATGATGCGATCCAGCAGCATGGTGAAGGCCATTTCTCCCAGGCGTTCTTTCGGCTGGTGAATGGTGGTCAGCGCCGGGGTGAAGTAGCGGGCGTTGCGCACGTTGTCATAGCCGATCACGGAAATATCCTGCGGCACTCGCAGCCCCAGCTCGTCAGCGGCGCAGATGGCGCCCATCGCCATGATGTCGCCGCCGCAAAATACCGCGGTCGGCCGCTGTTTTTGCGATAGGATTTGGTGCATCGCCTTGTAGCCGGACTCCGGCTCGAAGTCACCCTGGACGATCCACTCTTCGCGAATGTCGATATGCGCTTCCTGCAGCGCCTTCATAAAGCCCTGATGACGGCCGCCACCGGTGTTGCGCGACAGCTGGCCCGGGATGGCGCCGATATCGCGGTGGCCGCGCTCGATCAGGTAACGGCCGGCCAGATAGCCGCCTTCGAACGCGTTATCGATGATGGTGTCGGTGAAGTCGCCGCGCGCGGCGCCCCAGTCCATCACCACCATCGGGATATTACGGTAGTCCTCCAGCATGCCCAGCAGTTGATCCGGGTATTCGGAACACATGACCAGCAGGCCGTCGACGCGCTTTTGCGCCAGCATCGCCAGGTAGGCGCGCTGCTTGTCCAGATTGTTGTGCGAGTTGCACAGGATCAGGGTGTAACCTTTGCTGTAGCAGCTGTTTTCCACCGCCTCGATCACTTCGGCAAAATAGGGCGCTTCGCTCGAGGTGGCCAGCAGGCCGATCGACTTGGTGTGATTGACTTTCAGGCTGCGCGCCACGGCGCTCGGCGAGTAGTGCAGCTCTTTGATGGCGGCCCACACGGCCGCTTTGGTCTCTTCGGCGACGAAACGAGTCTTATTGATGACGTGCGAAACGGTGGTGGTGGAAACGCCCGCGCGTTTGGCCACATCTTTAATCGTTGCCATGTAAGGAATGACTCCTGAACTCACATGTTTACAGCATGTAAGTGTGATGTTAATCGTTTGCCTACGTAGATCCTTCTCCAGAGAAGCGAAAACTGAGTTTTTAGTGTGTTGAAGTCTTCAGCGCTTAATCAGGAGGGGCATGGATGCCGGTACGCAGTTGTGAACTGCGAATTTTGTCGCATATTGAACAAAAGTGGAAGAGGTAATCGAGATTATAAACCGGGAAATGATAACAAGATTTTATCGGCGAACTGTGGGAAAATGATTTGACGTACTAATTGTGCGCCTTTTATCCTTAGGAAAGCCCATTTTAAAGGAGTTGTCATGGATACCGATCTGAAGATGTCTCTGTTCACTACCGTCGGCGCGTTGGCGATGATCATCGCTTTCAGCTTTGTCGCCGCGTTGAACTGATTTCCCGCCAGTTTTAAAAAAGGCGCAGCCAAGCTGCGCCTCATCACTTAGGCAAGGCCTGCGCTTACGCCAGGTTTTCCGCCGCAAATGTCCAGTTGACCAACGCCCAGAAGTTTTCCAGGTATTTTGGACGCGCATTGCGGTAATCGATGTAATACGCGTGTTCCCACACGTCAACGGTCAGCAGCGGTTTATCTTCACCGGTCAGCGGAGTTGCCGCGTTGGAGGTGTTGACGATCGCCAGCGCGCCGTCCGGTTTTTTCACCAGCCAGGTCCAGCCGGCGCCGAAGTTTTTCACGGCGGCATCGGTGAACTGTTCTTTGAACGCAGCGAAAGAGCCGAAGGATTTGACGATCGCGGCCGCCAGTTCGCCCTGCGGTTCACCGCCGCCCTGTGGCGACAGGCAGTGCCAGTAGAAGGTGTGGTTCCACACCTGTGCGGCGTTGTTGAACACGCCGCCGTTGGAGGTCTTGATGATCTCCTCGAGCGATTTGCCCTCGAACTCGCTGCCTTTCACCAGGTTGTTCAGGTTAACTACGTAGGTATTGTGGTGTTTGCCGTAGTGGTATTCCAGGGTCTCGGCGGAGATGTGCGGCTCGAGCGCGTTTTTCTCATACGGTAATGCAGGTAATTCAAACGACATTGCTTCCTCCTTTACAGCGCCACTTTTTTCCCGCCGAGGCGGGAGCCAGATGGGCCGTTTTTTATTGTGGTCATTCAATCTTAACAATTTTCATCATAAAAAACAGGAGGAAAAGCGAGAAATGCGCGTGGGAGAGTGCGATGGGCGATAGCTTGAGCAGGCGGTTGCGACCGGGGCCGCAACCGCGCAGAACAGGGAATTAACGGATGGTTTTCGGCGTCACTACGCGGCGTGCGCCGATGTAGTGGTTCTGCCAATAGTCGTTGTCGAGCTGGCTGATGCGGATCTCTTCGCCGGTGCGCGGCGACTGGATGAATTTGCCATTGCCGAGATAAACGCCGACATGATCCGCCACGCCGCGGTTGTTGATGCGGAAGAACACCAAATCGCCGCTTTCCAGTTCGCTTTTCTTGATCGGCGCCGCGTCTCGCAGGTGATACATTTCGTTGGCGGTGCGCGGCATCTTGATTTTCACCACGTCTTTATAGGCGTAATAGATAAGTCCGCTGCAGTCGAAGCCGGTGCGCGGCGAGCTGCCGCCCCAGCGGTAAGGTTTGCCCATCTGATCCATCAGCTTGGCCATCGCGGTCTGCTTGGCGTGCTGGTAACGCTTTTTGTGCGCCGGGCTGAGTTTCAACGGTTTTTCATCACGCGCCAGCTTGGCGGTAGCCATACCGGCGTCGCGGTGGCGGCCATAGCCTTTTTTATAGCCCTTTTTCGGCGGGGTGACTTTAATTTTGGCGATTTTCTGCGCTTTGGCCTTGGGTTTGGCGCTGACGATCTTTTTCGCGCTTTTCTCGCTTTTGACCTTGGCGGTCCTGGTTTTTTTCTCGGGGGCCGTCACTTTGGCTTTTTTGGCGGCTTTATCCGCTTTCTTTTTTCTGCGGTCATCGGGCCGCGCTTCATTAGCATGGCTTTTACGCTGCTCGGCGGCAACGCGCGCCTGTGGCGCAGCGTGCGCCAAATTGAAGAAGAGCTGCGTAAACAGCAGCGCAAAGAGCGTAAGAATTAAACGCATGTCGACGTCACCAACCTTGGCCCCGAAACGGATATCGAAAGAGTTACAGTATTCCCGAACTTCGCCATATAAAACAGCGAAGAACTCATAAATAATAATCCATATTGTGAGAAAACGTTAATGACATTTTTTTTGGTTTAAAATCAGCCTGTTGATGTATAAAAAAGCGCCAGGCGACGGTGGCGGATATAATTAAGCCGCGCCGTCATCGCGGCGCAATATATTAGTGAAATGGTCGGATTAAAAATGTTATTCTCAACGTATGTTTTGACCGGAATGACGTGGCCGGTGAAACGCGATCGGCGGCGGGCGAATATCCTTGCAAAAGATGGCGTTTTCTTGCGACTGTTCCAGCCGCTACAATAGCCCGCGTGATGCATGTTGTAGCCATGAAATGTGGCTTGAGGAAGCAATAAATGACGACGACACTTGAAAAAATTCAGCACCAGATCGCTGAAAACCCGATTCTGCTGTACATGAAAGGTTCGCCAAAGCTGCCGAGCTGCGGCTTTTCCGCGCAGGCTGTGCAAGCGCTGTCCGCCTGCGGCGAGCGTTTCGCCTACGTGGACATTTTGCAGAACCCGGACATTCGCGCCGAGCTGCCAAAATACGCCAACTGGCCGACGTTCCCGCAGCTGTGGGTAGATGGTGAGCTGGTTGGCGGTTGCGATATCATCATCGAGATGTATCAGCGCGGCGAACTGCAGCAGCTGATCAAAGAAACGGCAGAAAAGTATAAAGCGCAAGAAGACCAGCAGTCTTAATCGACGGGCTTGCGATTATCGCGTAACGGGCGGCGCCAGTGCAAACTGGGCCGCCTTTTTTGTTGATTTTATTCGGCGAGATCGCCGGCGGGCAGCGGCCAGCCGCCGAGACGTTTCCAGCGGTTAACCAGCTCGCAAAACAGCAGGGCGGTTTGCTCGGTGTCGTACAGCGCAGAGTGCGCCTGGCTGCTGTCGAACGGCATACCGGCCGCGATACAGGCTTTCGCCAACACCGTTTGGCCCAGCACCAGGCCGCTCAGCGCGGCGGTGTCGAAGGTGGCGAACGGATGGAACGGGTTGCGCTTCAGGCCGGCACGTTCGGCCGCGGCCATCAGGAAGCTGTGATCGAAGTTGGCGTTGTGCGCCACGATAATGGCCCGGTTGCACCCGCGATCCTTGAGCCCTTTGCGCACCGCTTTGAAAATGGCGTGCAGCGCGTCGTATTCGCTGACCGCGCCGCGCAACGGGTTGTGCGGATCGATGCCGTTAAACGCCAGCGCTTCCGGCTGCAGGTTGGCGCCCTCGAAAGGCTCCACGTGGAAGTGCAGGGTCTCGTCCCGCTGCAGCCAGCCATCTTCATCCATTTTCAGCGTGACGGCGGCGATCTCCAGCAACGCATCGGTATTGGCGTTGAAGCCGGCGGTTTCAACATCTATTACTACGGGATAAAACCCACGAAAACGACCACTCAGGGCGTTAAGATCACTTTTTTCGGCCATCAGTTTCTTATCTTCATCGAATGCAGCGCGCATTATGGCAAATTTTGCGCCCGGTTGCAGGCGCTATCGCGCGGAGAATCAGCAGGGCGCCAGCGCGCCCTGAAGGGGAGGCTTAGTGGCCGAGGCCCTGACCGGCGTGTTTGTTTTCGATCAGCTCAATTTTGTAGCCGTCCGGATCTTCGACGAAGGCGATGACCGTGGTGCCGCCTTTCACCGGGCCGGCTTCGCGGGTGACTTTGCCGCCTGCGCGACGGATGCTGTCGCAGGTGGCGGCAACGTCGTCCACGCCCAGCGCCAGGTGGCCGAAGGCGGTGCCCATGTCGTAGCTGTCGGTGCCCCAGTTATAGGTCAGTTCGATAACCGCGCCTTCGCTCTCTTCCGTATAGCCGACGAAAGCCAGGGAGTATTTGTACTCCGGGTTTTCGCTGGTGCGCAGCAGGCGCATGCCTAATACCTTGGTGTAGAAGTCGATGGCGCGTTGCAGGTCACCGACGCGGATCATGGTATGGAGTAAGCGCATAATTCCTCTGAATTGACTGTGCCGTGGCAGACGGCGGGTGGATTGAAGCACAAGCGAGTATAGCCTTGTCCCGCAAGGGAATTCAACGTAACGAGTTGGTGACAATGTCACTTAATGGTCTCGCGTCGCAGGTGTCTAAATATTGATCGAGCGTACCGATCGATACAGAGTAATTGATCTGCACAATCAATTATCTATTCCAGCGGCGATCGTGTAAAAATCGAACGGCAATAAAGATCAACACCAGGGAACACCGGCCCGCCTCGTGCGGGCCTTTTTGCGTTTGCGCGCGACGCATAAAAAACGGCCATGCGATTGCGTGGCCGTTGGAGTCAGGACGGGTTACTTCGCCAGAAACGGATAGTCGGTATAGCCTTCGGCGCCGCCGCCGTAGAAGGTTTCCGGCTTAGGTTCGTTCAGCGGGGCGTGCTGACGGAAACGCTCTACCAGATCCGGGTTGGCGATGTAGCTGCGGCCGAAGGCCACCGCGTCGATAAAACCTTTTTCGATCAACGCTTCGGCTTTTTCAGCGGTGTAGGCGCCGGCGCCGACGATCACCCCTTTAAAGTGGGCGCGCACCGAGTCGCGGAAGGCGTCGGAATACGGTTTGCCGCCGGCCCAGTCCGGTTCGGAGATGTGCAGGTAAGCGATGTTGCGCTTATTCAGCTCTTCCACCAGATACAGCGCCGCTTCTTCCTGATCTTCGCCGTTGTCCAGCCCGTTGAACGGCCCCAGCGGCGAGATGCGGATACCGATGTGTTCGGAACCCCATTCGGCGATGGTGGCGTCGACCACTTCCAACGTCAGGCGGGTGCGATTCTCGATGCTGCCGCCGTATTGATCGGTGCGTTGGTTGGAAGCCGGTGACATGAACTGGTGCAGCAGATAGCCGTGGGCAGCATGCAGCTCGATGAAGTCGAAGCCGGCTTCGCGCGCGTTAGCGGTTGCTTGGCGGAAATCGTTGATGATGCCCGGGATCTCGCTGGTTTCCAGCGCGCGCGGTGTGGAGGTCGGTACGCGCACCCAGGCGCCGGTTTCATCTCGCACGGTGGTGCGGGTTTCGGCGTTGATTGCCGAAGGCGCGACCGGCGCTTGTCCGCCCGGCTGCAGGCTGGCGTGGGAGATGCGGCCTACATGCCACAGCTGTACGGCGATGTGGCCGTTTTTGTCGTGTACCGCCTGCGTGATGTGTTTCCACGCGGCGATCTGTTCCGGGGTATGCAGGCCCGGCGCGCCGGCGTAGCCTTTCGCCTGGAAGGAGATCTGCGTCGCTTCGGTCACGATCAGGCCGGCGCCGGCGCGCTGCGCATAGTATTCCGCCATCAGTGGCGTAGGAATATCGCCCGGTTCGATGCTGCGCAGACGCGTCAGCGGAGCCATAAACACGCGGTTGGGCAGGGTGACGGCGCCAACCTTCAGCGGAGAGAGCAATTTTTCAGTCTTCATAGTGCATCCTGTATTTAATAGACCGGTCGTCTAGTGATGGGCGATAAAAAAACACGAACTGCATTTTTCACGAAAAAAGACGGTTGTCGTTACCGTTGCGGCGGGCGCAGCAGCAACTCGATGCTTTCCAGCGCACTGGTTAACGGCGCCAGCGAATGACGGATCTTGGCGCGCAGCGAGGCACCGAGCCACAGTGAATACAGCGTTTCTGCAGTCGCCGCCGGGCTCATGGCCACCGACAGCGAGCCCTCGGCGATACCGCGCTCGATGGCCTCCTGCAGATGGCCGATCACGCGAGCGGTGCCCGTTTCCAGCGCATGGCGCATCGGTTCCGACAGATCGCTCACCTCGGCGGAAAGTTTCACCGCCAGGCAGGCGTTGTGGCATTCGCTGCGGCAGTGGTAGCTGATAGCCTGGGCGTAATAGCCGAGCAGCTGGTGGCGGGCATCGCCGCGTCTGTCGGCAAACAGCGCCTGCATTTCTGCATCATAATGCGCGAAATAGCGCTGCAGCATCGCTTCGCCGAAGGCTTCCTTCGAGCGAAAATAGTGGTAGAACGAGCCTTTCGGCACGCCCGCGGTGGCCAGCAGTTCACTCAGCCCCATGCCGGTAAAGCCCAGGCGCAGGCTGAGGGTTTCGCCGGTGGCGAGCAGATGTTCACGTGTATCCACGTTGCAATGCGTTGATTTGGTCATCATGGCGCCGAGCATAATAGACCGATTGGTCTAGGTCAATGGGAATAAAAAAACCGGCGCACAAAACGCCGGTTTGTCTGCAAGACATTGTGCCCCAGCGGCACGCGGAAGTTAAGCGCTACGCCGCGTTGCGGCAACGCTGCAGGATATCCAACTGGGATTGATATTCGCGGGTCTGTACGTTCAGCATGCCCAACAGGGTGTGGAACAGGTTGTCCTGTGAAACCTCGTCCTTTTCCGCCAACGTATTCAGACACTGGCGATCGATGTCGAAATTGCGCTGATAGTCGGCCGACATCCACATCAGGAAAGGCACGTGCGTTTGTTGGCTTGGCGCGAAGACATAAGGCGTGCCGTGCAGATACATGCCGTTCTCCCCCAGAGATTCGCCGTGATCGGATAAATAGACCAGCGCGGTATTGAACCGATCGTCATACTGCCGCAGCAGCTTGATGGTGGCATCGAGCATCGCGTCGGTATACAGGATTGAGTTGTCGTAGGTATTCACCAACTGTTCATGGCTGCAATCCTGGATCTGATTACTGTTGCAGGTCGGTGAAAACGCCTGGAACTCTGGCGTGCTGCGGCGATAGTAAGCCGGGCCGTGGCTGCCCATCTGGTGCAGCACGATCACACCATCGTCTTTCAGGCTATTGATGTAGTCGTTCAGCTTGTACAGCAGCACGTTGTCCATGCAAACCTCGCCGTCACAGTCCTGCGGCAGTTTCAGCTTGGTCATGTCGATGTGCGGCACCCGGTCGCAGGCGCCTTTGCAGCCGCCGTCGTTATCGCGCCACAGCACATTGACGCCGGCATGCGCCAGCACGTCGAGCATGCCTTCCTGGTGCGTCGCCTGAGTCGCGTCATACTCCTTGCGTGGCATGTTAGAGAACATGCAGGGCACGGAGATCGCCGTTTCGGTGCCGCAGGAACTGGCGTTCTTGAAGTAGACCACGTCGTCCTGCTTCAGGTGCGGGTTGGTTTCGCGCCCGTAACCGCCGAGGGAGAAGTTTTCGGCGCGGGCGGTTTCGCCCACGACCAGGATCACCAGCGTTTTCTTGGTCTGCCTGGCGATCAGCGGCCCTTTACGCGCATCTTCGCCGATCTTGACCAGCGGCAGATTGCGGGTGAAGTAACGCTGTTCGGTAAACTTGATGGTGCCGGCCACGAAGTTGGAAGGCGTCAACATCTTCACCACGCTTTTATTGTTGCGGATCAGCGAAGCGTAGTCTTTGTAGAACAGCGCGGCGACGATCAGGATCACCACCAACGACAGCATGACGTTGGCGGCGCGCAGCCCGACCATGTACCACCAGGGGCGAGTCTGGCGAATTTGGGTGAAGCAGACCGCCACCGCCGGCAGAATGCCGAGCAGCGCCAGCCACAATCCCATGCGCGGCGTCAGCAGCGCGGTCGCCTCCTGGGGGTTGGTTTCGAAGGCGTTTTGCATCATGTTGCCATCGATCACCACACCATAGCTGAACATGAAATAGTTGGCTGCGGCGCTGCCGAGCAAGAAAAAGATGATCAACGGCTTACGCAGGTAGGGCACGGTCAACACGCTGAAGATAATATTCAGCGCACAAAAGATCACCACCGGCATACTGGCCGCGAAAATCACGCTGTGGACGCTATCGAAGGTGATATACGACCAGGCGCGATGCAGGAATAACGCGTTTTGAAACAGAGTGAAGAACAGGGCGGCGGCGAGGGTAAAACCGAGGCTGTTGCACTGTAAGCGTTGACGTAACCACATTGCCAATGTCGGGATCCTGAAAGTAGATAATGTCGTGAAATCTACCGGATGAAACTTAAGAAAACCTTAGAAATTCAGAATACTGGCGACGGAGAATACGTGAAAACCGCCAGGCCGAGCGGCCTGGCGGCAGGGCAGTTTAGTAGGCGGCGGTGAATTGCGCACGAATAAACTGAGGTTTTTCAATCTCATCAACGATAGCGACTGCCAGATCTTCCACCGAAATGCTGGCCGGCGCTTCGCCGTTCATCAGCAGTTGCGTGGTGCCTAGGCGGAACTGGCCAGTGCGTTTGCCCGGCTCCAGCAGGGCGGCCGGCGAAAGATAGGTCCAGTCGAGTGCCGACTCGTTACGCAGTTTGTTGCGCAGATCGCGCACCGCCTGCGCGCCGGGGCGGATATTTTCCGGGAACTGCGGCGTATCCACCAGTTCAACGCCCGGCGCCACTTCCAGGCTGCCGGCTCCGCCGACCACCAACAGGCGTTTGACGCCGGCCTGTTCGACCGCGGTGAGGATCTGCTGGGCGCCGCGGGTGGTTTTCTCATACAGGTTGTCTTCGCCCCAGCCTGGGTTGTAGGCGCTGATCACCGCGTCCTGGTCGTGCAATTGTCCCGTCAGCCAGGCGGTGTCGGCGACGTCGCCCAGTGCGACGGTCAGATTGGCGTGCTCCGGCAAATCTTTTTTCTGGCGCGCGATTGCCGTCACCTGAATACCGCGAGCCAGCGCTTCATCCACCACGCGGCGGCCAACAAAACCGGTTGCTCCAATAATGGCTACTTTCATCTGTATGCTCCTTCGGGGATAGGTTCAGTATCGTGAGGCAGGCCGAGGTGCCTGCCGCGTGGTTTCTACTCTAGTCCTTAACAATAGCCGTGATTAGTGCCATATTCATGCTTTCTTGATTAAGTAAAACTTCATAATCGTGGATAAACTCAATCGAATGGCGGTATTCGCCACCGTGGTGGCGGAGGGCTCGCTGGCTGGTGCGGCGCGGCGTCTGGGCATGACGCCGTCGGCGGTCAGCCAGCACATGCGCTCGCTGGAGAAGGCGCTTGGGGTGCCGTTGCTGCATCGTTCCACCCGCCGTCTGGCGCTGACCGAGGCGGGAGCGGCGTTCTATCCCGGCTGCGAGGCGATGCTGCAACAGGCGCTGCAGGCGGAGCAGCGGTTGGCTGAGCTGCGGGATACGCTGGTGGGTGAGCTGCGCATCGCCACCCCGGTCGGCATCGGCGGCCGCTCGTTGGCGGAGGCGCTGTCGCCGCTGTTGCAGGCGCATCCCAAGCTCACGCTGCGCGTGCTGGCGGACGATCGCATCGTCGATATGATAGAACAACGGGTCGACATTGCGCTGCGGGCCAACCGGCAGCTGGCGGACGCCAATATGATTGCGCATCCGCTGACGGCGTGGCCGATGGTGCTGTGCGCCGCACCGCGCTACCTCAGCCAGCATGGGGTGCCGGAAAAACCGCAGGATTTGGTACAGCACCGTTGGATTTCCAGCGGCTACAGCGGGGCACATCTGGATTTGCTGCACCAGTCCGGCCAGCAGGTCAAGCTGCGGCTGGCGGAAGGACAGATCGTCAGCGAGAGCATGAACGTGATGCGCGCCTTTACCCGCGCCGGGCTGGGCATTTCCGCTCAGCCGCTGTATGAAATTGGCGACGAACTGCAGCGCGGCGAGCTGTTGCTGCTGTTGCCGGAGTGGCGGCCGGCGGCACTCCGGCTGCACGCGCTGACGCTCGAACGCAATGTGCCGGAAAAAAGCCGCCAGGCGCTGCGCTATTTGCGCGACTATTTTCGCCGCAATGGCGAAAAGGGACTTGCCAGCGGCGGCGATGGCGTCTTCAATTAGCAAGAGAACGCAGGAGGAGCCTCGTGGCGCAGCAGCTTGAGTTTTTCGACATCCCCAGCCCGTGTCGCGGCATTTGCCAGGCCGACGATCGTGGATTCTGCCGTGGCTGCCTGCGCAGCCGCGAGGAGCGTTTCGGCTGGATGAACATGAGCGATGCGCAAAAGCGCGAGGTGCTGCGCCTGTGCCGTCAACGCTTCCTGCGGCTGCAGCGCGCCAATAAAGCGCCCGACGAGCCACTGCCGGAGCAACCGTCGCTGTTTTAACCTTTCCTGATCTGCCGCACGTTCGTGTGGCTTACCGCTTCCCTGTGCCTCACCGGCTTGTGTATGCTGGCTGACAACTAATGTCATGAGGTTTTCGCAATGGTAGAACGTATTCGTCTCGCGCCGCAGGGGCCTGAATTTTCCCGCATGATTTGCGGTTACTGGCGGTTGATGGAGTGGGGCATGTCGCCGCAGCAGCTGCTGACGTTCATCGAACAGCATGTCGAACTGGGCGTCACCACCGCCGATCACGCCGATATCTACGGCGGCTATGCCTGCGAACAGGCGTTCGGCGACGCGCTGCGCCTGAAGCCGGCGTTGCGTCAGTCGCTGGAATTGGTGACCAAGTGCGGCATCGCCACCACCGCTAAGCCCGGCAACCCGATCGGCCACTACATCACCGACCGCGATCATATCGTGCAGAGCGCGGAACAGTCGCTGCGCCATCTGCATACCGATTACCTCGATCTGCTGCTGATCCACCGCCCGGATCCGTTGATGGACGCTGACGACGTAGCCGAAGCCTTCGTTGCGTTGCACAAAAGCGGCAAGGTGCGCCATTTCGGCGTCTCCAACTTTACGCCCGCGCAGTTCCAACTGCTGCAGTCGCGTCTGCCGTTCACGCTGGCGACCAACCAGGTGGAGATCTCGCCGATTCACCAACCGGCCATTCTCGACGGCACGCTTGACCAGTGCCAGCAACTGCGTATCAAGCCGATGGCCTGGTCCTGCCTGGGCGGCGGGCGCCTGTTCAACGACGCCGAGTTTCAGCCGCTGCGCGACGAGCTGCAGCGGGTGGCGCAAGAGATCGGCGCGGAGACCATCGAGCAGGTGGTGTACGCCTGGGTGATGCGCCTGCCGTCGTCACCGTTGCCAATCATCGGCTCCGGCAAGATTGAGCGGGTGCGTTCGGCGCTCAAGGCGCAGAAACTGGTGCTGAGCCGCCAGCAGTGGTTCCGCATTCGCAAGGCGGCGCTGGGGTATGACGTGCCTTAAGGCGGGCAGAAAGAGGAAAGCCGGGCGGCGCAAGCGCCCGGCTTTTTTTATGCCGATGCTTAGGCCAACACCACCTGATCGGTGCTGAAGTGATCGAGCGAGACGCCGATCAGCGTGACCTGGCTGTGGCCGAAGGCCAGCACCAGATCGTCGTTTTGCTGCGTGGCGTAATCGCGGATATTGCCGCTGGCGCCTTCGGTGCCGATAAACACCAGTTTATCGCTGGCGTTGAAGCCATACAGCTGATCGCGGCCGAAATCGCCGCTGAACAGGAAGGTGTTGCCGTTGCCGACGCCCTTCAGAATGTCATCGCCGCTGCCGCCGACGAAGGTCAGGTTGCCGCCGGCGTGGCCGATCAACGTGTCGTTGCCGGCGTTGCCGAACAGCCAGGCGTCGTGGCTGCGAGCCTGCAGGACGTCATCGCCGTCACCGCCGGTGGCGGCGGCGGCATAGGCTTTGAGGCCTGAGTCCGATTTCAATCCGGCGGCGGTTACCTGATGATTCACTTCTTTGTTGAAGATAAGCCAAGAGGTTTCTTTGCTGCGCAGGGTGCTGATGTCGTCCGCCAGCGTAATGCCGCCCTTGGCGTCGCGCAGGTAAAGCGTGTTGCCGTCGTAGGCGACCTCGGTATTTTTCAACGCCTGCTGGGTATCGAAGATATTGTGGCCTTTGCCGCCGGCGATCAGGTTATAGCCGCCGGCGTCGCGGAAGATATCGTCGCCGTCGCGGCCCTCGAGATAGTCGTTGCCTTTGCCGCCCTTGATCAAATCATTGCCGTCGCTGCCGATGATAAACGTCGGCCCGCTGTGCGTTTCCGCGTTACGGTTCAGGTCTTCCACCCAGGTATTGCCGCGCGTCACGTTCGACAGGTTGGAGACGATGATGGTCGAGTCTTTGTCGGTCAGCGAATAAAACTCGGAGTTCAGCACCCGCATCAGGCCGTCCTGATAGAAGAACGGCAGGTGCGACAGCCAGGTCGGAATGTTGAGAATGGAAAACGGCAGCAGGTTCCAGGTGTCTGAGGCGTAGTGATCGTTGAAGTTGACGATATTGTTGGTGGCGGAGGTATGGGGCTCATCGTGAACGCCCAACGACGCCCCGGTCAGCGTGGTGCCGTCGAGCGCGCGGAACACCGGGTCGTTCTCGTAGCCGATGTTGAGCACCTTGCCGCCGGTTTCGTACTGGGTCGGCGAGGCGAAGGCGACATAGTTGGACTGCGCGTAGAAGCCGCTCCAGCTGGCGTCGCTCTGCGCCGCCATGCTGTTGACCGCCAGCCCGCCGAGGCTGTGGCCGCTGACCACCACGTCCTCGCCGCTCAGCCCGTGGGCCTGCGCGAATTTCGCCACGTCGCCCAGCAAGTTGCCGAAGGCCTTCAGCGTGTAGCCGTCGGCGTAGCCTTTCGGCCCGAACCCGGCCAGCAGATCGTTAATCACATCGCCGATGGTATCGCCGATCAACGACTCGCGCGGGCCGCTGGTGCCGCGAAATGAGATGCCAATGGCGGTGAGATTGCCTTCGCTGTCATATTTGCCCAGCACCTCGGCCTGTGCGGTGGTGTAACCGGCGGTCTCGCCGTAGTAGGTGCCGCGCGCATCGGTTTTGCCGGCGTAACCGAGCTGCGCGGCGCTGATCACCGACCAGCCGGCATTGTTTACCGCCTCCTGCGCGGCCTGTTCGGAGTCGGGATTCCAGGGGAGGCCCGGCAGGCCGCCCTGCGACTGGGTGCTGCCGATGAGCGCAGTGACCAGCGTCAGCGGCAGACCCAGCCCGAAACCGGTCTGGTGATAGCCTTCATCGAAGCCGTTATCGATATTGTGGTAAGCGTAGGTAGAGATGGCCAAGGCGTCGGAAAACAGCGCCTTCGACGCGTTTTCGTCCAGATCCTTATAGCTAAAGATGCCCATATCAGTTCCTTATGAAGTATGCCGCCTGGCCTGGAAGCGAACTCTCATGCGCCGGCGGTGGAAACAGGGAAACAACGTTAGCCGAACGACAGCTGGTCGGAGGACCAACATCGGTAGAATTATTATTAGTGCCAAATATTAGGTCTGCGAATCAAATTGGCGAGATTGTGCGTTGGTTAACAGTGCTGGCGCAGGCTCTCCTATACTGATAGCTCGATATAGTCATTAAGGAGACTGATTGATGAAACGTTATTGGTATGCGGCGCTCGGCCTGATGGCGTGTGGCGCGGCTCAGGCGGCGGCAACCGACGTCGAGATGCATCTGGTGACCGGGCAGGGTATCGGTCAGGACATCGGCAACGTGGTCATCAGCGAAACGCCGTACGGCTTACTGTTCACGCCGAGCCTGAAAGCGTTGCCGGCCGGAGTACACGGTTTCCACGTGCATGAAAAAGGCAGCTGCGAGCCGGGCATGAAGGACGGCAAAGCGGTGGCGGCGCTGGCGGCCGGCGGACATTTCGACCCGCAAAAGACCGGGAAACACCTCGGGCCGTACGCCGACGGGCACCTGGGTGATTTGCCGGCCATCTATGTGGCCGCCGACGGCATGGCGAATTACCCGGTGTTGGCGCCGCGGCTGAAAAAAATCAGCGAAATTGAGGGCAAGGCGCTGATGGTGCACGCCGGCGGCGATAACCATTCGGATCATCCACAGCCGCTCGGTGGCGGCGGCGAACGCTTCGCCTGCGGCGTGATCAAGTGATCACCCGCCGCTAACGGCCGGTGCGGCGGCGGGCTGGCCCATCGCCTGTTGCAGCTGCTGCAGTGAGCAGTAAAGCCGCCAGATCAGGCCGGCCAGATCGCGCGCCGCCTGTTCCGGGTGATGCGCCAACGCGTTGCCCATGCGCAGCAGTTCCTGCAGCGTGGCGTCCAGCGAACTGTGCTGCACGCCTTTCTCCGTCATGATGCCGCGCAGGCAGTGGATACAGACGTTGCGCACCGCCGACAGTGGATCGGAACGGGTCTGCCAGTCGCGCAGCTGCCAGACGATATGGCTGCAGTTGAGCAGCACCACGCCCCAACGCAGCAGCCAGGTGCGCGCTTCCTGATCCTGACTTTGATTGAGTTGGCTGATGCGATGGTAGATCAGCGATTCGAACTGACTTTCGCTCTGCTGCGGCCGTTTGCTCAACTGATCGATAAAATCGCGCCGCAGCGCGCGGATAATGCGGCGGCTTTTGCGTTTGTCCGAGCTGGGGCGCAGGATCTGAAACGCCAACCCGGCCAGCAATACACCGACGATTTTAGCGATGTTGTCATTGATAAAGGACTGGTAGTCATAGCTCGGCGGATTGCTGACGGTCAGAAACGAGCCCATAAAGACGATCAGCTGCCCCCAAAGCGCGGCATAAGGCGGGTTCTGCAGCTTGAGCATCTGCATGGTCACCAGGATCGGGAACAGGAAGGCGCAAAACACCCAGAAATCGTCAATCTGGATCATCAAACCGAATTTCACCACGAAGCAGGCGACCGAGAGCAGCAGCACCGCCTTGAGCAAGGTGCTGACGCTGTTGATCGGCGAAGGCGTGGAAGAGTAGAGCACGCAGCTGATGGCGGTGAGCGTCAGCGCCGCGCTGCCGGCGTCCCATTGCGTGTTGATCCAGTAGGCGCAGCCGATCACGATGCATAAAAAGGTGCGCAGGCCGTTATAGGCGGCTTCGTAGCTGTCGGTATGGCGCGCCAGTGGGGTGACGCGCGGCGGCTGAAGATCGCTGACCGCCGTGGCGCTTTCCAACCGCCGCAGCCAGCGGTTGCAGCGCAGGTAGAGCCAACAGAAATCGCGCAACCGCAGCCAGAAGGCGCGATGGCGATAGTCCGCGGGATCGTGCGGCGCGATCTGCTGGAGCAGGCGCGCCAAGCGATATTTATCGGTGGCGGGATCGCGCAGTTCGTCCAGCAGTTGCGTCAGCACCGGCATCAGATTGGCGGGGCGATCCGGCCAGTTCAGCAGCATGCGGCGCAGGCTGGAGATGACGCTGGTAATGCGCAGCTGTTGATGCAGCAGATAGTTGAGCAGGTTATTTTGCCGCCGCAGCCGGTAGTGGCTCCAGAATGCCTGAATGCGCAGCAGGTTCATGGTCAGGATCTGGCCGATGACCCCTTCGTGCGAGGTGCGCATCTGCGCGGTGACCTCCGGCTGCCACAGCATGGCGGCGTGCTCCAGCAGGCGCAGCTGCATGCGCCGCAGCGAGGTCAGCAGGGCTTCGCCGTCGGAGGTGCTGGGCAGGATCATCATCATCAACCCGCCGCACAGAATGCCGGTGATCACTTCGCAAACGCGCGCCTGAGCGATGTCGAAGATCTGCTGGGTGTCGGTGACGTTGACCGTGCCGAAGGCGATGATGGCGGCGGTATAGCCCGCCAGCGCGAAGGCGTAAGAGACGTTGTTTTGGTAATGATTCGAGACGTAGGTGCACAGCCCGATCCAGGCGGCGATGAACAGCGTAAACAGCCAGGGATCGTTCAGGCAGTGGCCGGCGATCGCCACCGACGCGGCGGCGCCCACCAGGCTGCCGAAGATGCGGCCGATGCTTTTGCTGATCACGCCGCCGATGGTGGGGAAGCTCACCACCGCGGCGGAGGTGAGTGCCCAATAGGGTTCGTCGAGTTCGAGCACGAACGCCACCCACAGCGCCAGACACATCGCCAGCGAGTTGCGCAGGGCATAGCGCCATTGTCCGCCGGTCGCCTTACCCCAGGGGGTCCGGCTCCACTCCAGAAAAGGCAGATTCACACTTTAGTTCCGCTGATGAATCGAGATGGTGCAGGTGGTGCCGGCGACCAGCGTCAAATCAGCGGGCACGTTGAGCAATTTTATCCGCACCGGGACGCGCTGGGCCAAACGCACCCAAGGCACATTAGGCTTAACGTCCATTAATAGATCGTTGCTGCTGTCGACGCTCTGATCGTAAATGGCGCGTCCGATGCTCTCTACTTCCCCCTGCAGCGGCGTGTTGCCGTTATATAAAACGATGTCCGCTTTATTGCCTTCTTTTATATGCTTCAGCTTGGTTTCTTCGAAATATCCGAGCACATAAAACGAATGCACATCCACCAACGCCACCAGGGGCGTGCCGGCGTTGGCGTAGTTTCCGACGCGTGCCTGCAGGTTGGTGATATAACCGTCGGTTGGCGCATAAATTTTGGTTTTGCTCAAATTCCATTTGGCCTGTTCCAGGTTGGCCAGCGCGGCTTTATAGGCGGCCTTCATTGCCTGAGCGGCTAAATTGGACTCGTCCAAGTCTTCAGCGGAAATAACGTTACGCGGTAAACCGCGGCGGCGGGCAGCCTCGTGGTCCGCTTTGGCCAGATCGGATTGCGCTTTTGCCACCGCGGCCTCGGCATTGTCCAGCGCAATCTGGTAGGGCACCGGGTCGAGGGTAAAAATCAGACTTCCCGCAGGTACGAACTGATTGTCATTCGCGCTTATTTTCTCTAATCTTCCAGAGACTTCAGGGGTGATATTGACGAGTTCGGCGCGCACTTTTCCATCACGGGTCCATGGGGATTGCATATAATAATTCCAGAGCCACCAACCGGCGCAGACGGCAATGGCGCAGACGATCACCGTAGAGAAGTATTTTAATGTTTTATGCTGCATGGGTTACCAACTCGCTAAAATCCATAAGGAACCGCTGACGGTCAGAACGAAAATGGACAGGTCCATCAACATGGGATGCCAGATTTCACCGGAATACATCCAGTCTCTCAGCAGTTGATGAATCAGCAGCCATAAGACCAGTCCTAGTAAAAAAGCTTTAAATATAGGCGGAAAATAAAGCGATGCCCCCAGGACCAAATCGGGTAAGGGGGATGAGGTGTGTAACCATGATGTATTCACATTAACAATCCCTAAGGGTGAATATGTTGAATATTTGCATAACGATTAAACAATAACGGCTAAAAATAGTGGCTATTTCCACAATATACATTATATACATTTGTGTTTTTAATGTGAGTTACCCAAAATAGTCTAAACTCTGGGAGGTAATGTTAGCATGCTAATTATAAGGAGGGGGAAGTGGAGTCAACATTAGGTTCAGATTTAGCACGATTAGTTCGTGTTTGGCGCGCGCTCATCGATCATCGGCTCAAGCCGTTGGAGCTGACCCAAACGCACTGGGTCACTTTGCACAATATCAATCGTTTGCCGCCGGAGCAGTCGCAAATCCAGTTGGCCAAGGCGATCGGTATCGAGCAACCGTCACTGGTTCGCACGCTGGACCAATTGGAGGAGAAGGGGCTGATCACGCGTCACACCTGTGCCAACGATCGCCGCGCGAAGCGCATCAAGCTGACCGAGGCGGCCGATCCGATCATCAGGGAAGTGGACAGCGTGATCACGTCTACACGCAGTGAGATTTTAAGCGGCATTACCGCCGACGAAGTGCATCTGTTGGTAGGGCTGATTGGCAAGTTAGAACAAAATATCACCGAACTGCAGAACAAATAATAATATTCTTATTTTCTACGATTACAGTTTCACAGCATCAGAAATAAAACCGGAGGCGATTGCCTCCGGTTTGCCGTTTGTCGCCGACTGACTTACAGCGGGGAAACGGTGATGGTGTCGCCCATGCGCGCCATGCGCACACGCTGGCCAGGGCTGAACTTGGTGTCGCCCGCTTTCTGTACCACCACGATGTTCTCTTTCTGGTCGGTCTTGATTTCCAGCTCGTAGCCGGAGGTCCGACCGGCCACTTCACCGATGCTGTTACCCGCCGCGCCGCCGGCAATAGCGCCCGCCGCGGTAGCCAGCGTACGACCGGTGCCGCCGCCAACGGTGTTGCCCAACAGCCCGCCAATCACCGCGCCGCCGATCATCCCCATGGCGTTGGAGCCTTCGCCGCCCTGAATTTTAACCGGACGCACGGAAACCAGCGTCCCGTAGGTGACGGTCTGTACCTGCTTGGCCTGCGAGGACGAGTAGACATCGCCGGACATGGATTCATTGGCACAGCCGGCCAGCGTAACGGCGGCGACGGCAACGACGAGAAGACGCTTGATCATATAAAACTCCTGATGGTAGTAGTCCATAACCTGGCAATGCTCACCAGGCAAGATTCAGTGAAAATGATAGACAAAGTATGGCTGAAAGTTGACACACCGCCATGCTTCATCGCTGCATGCAGCTTAACTTTTCTCTGTTCAACCAATAATAAACCGCGGTTTACCTTTATGACAGCCTTGGCGACATTCCGTCGCCTGTTATGGCACGGTTTAACACATAGCCCGTGCCACAGCGGCGCCAGGGGGCATCTGGCTCACGGTGCGTAAAAAAAGCATCATAATTCATGGCGTTAATCCGGCAATTCTGGTTTATTTGTCAGGATAAATTTTGCTTACCGCGCGGGTTAGAGGATGTTGCTATGAAGTCAGGCCGCTATATAGGCGTCATGTCCGGCACCAGTCTGGACGGAATCGATGTGGTATTGGCCGCGATCGACGATCGCATGGTGGCGCAGCAGGCCAGCTATAGCCATCCGATGCCGATGGCGTTGAAAAAAGAGATCCTGGGGATGTGCCAGGGGCAGCAAACTACGTTGGCCGCCGTCGGCCGGCTGGACGCGCAGTTGGGCTCGCTGTTCGGCGAGGCGGTGCTCGGCCTGCTGAAGCAAACCGGCATCGACGCGGAGCAGGTCACCGCCATCGGTTGCCACGGCCAGACGGTGTGGCACGAGCCGGAAGGCGACGCGCGTTTCTCGATGCAGCTCGGCGATAACAACCGCATCGCCGCGCTGACCAATATCACCACCGTCGGCGATTTCCGCCGGCGTGACATGGCGTACGGTGGGCAGGGCGCCCCGCTGGTGCCGGCATTTCATCAGGCGCTGCTTGGGCATCCCGTCGAGCGGCGCATGGTGCTAAACGTCGGCGGCATCGCCAACCTTTCTCTGCTGTTGCCCGGTACGGCGGTGCGCGGTTTCGATACCGGGCCGGGCAACATGCTGATGGACGCCTGGGTGTGGCGCCACCGCGCGCAGCCTTATGATCAGGACGGAGGCTGGGCGATGCAGGGGCGGGTCTGCTTGCCATTGTTGCAGCAGATGCTGGCGGATCCGTACTTCGCGCAGCCGGCGCCGAAAAGCACCGGCCGCGAGTATTTCAATATCGCTTGGCTGGAACGGCAGCTGGCCGGATTGCCGGCGATTGCGCCGGTCGACGTACAGGCCACGCTCACGGAACTGACCGCCGTCAGCATCAGCGAACAGGTGCAGCTGGCCGGCGGGTGCGAGCGTCTGTTGGTGTGCGGCGGCGGGGCGCGCAACACGCTGCTGATGGCGCGTTTGTCGGCGCTGCTGCCGGGCACGGAAGTTGGGCTGACCGACGATTTCGGCGTCAGCGGTGACGACATGGAGGCGTTGGCCTTTGCCTGGCTGGCCTTCCGTACGCTGTCCGGCCAGGCCGGCAATCTGCCTTCGGTAACCGGCGCCAGCCGTGAAACGGTGCTGGGTGGGATTTATCCGGTTTTGCCATTGGGGGGCCGTTAGCTCTGTTAGGATAGCCTGTGAGGATTTTTCTAAGGAGCAACAGCATGAAAAAAGTCTTTTTCGTCGCCGGCGCGCTGGCGCTTTCCGGCTGCAGTTACATCCTGCCGCAGAGCAGCCAGACGATGCACTATCAGTGTGGCACTACGCCGCTGACGGTGGCGCTCGACGGCAAGGCGAGTGAAGTCAGCCTGCTGATGGATGGCGAGCAGCTGCATCTAAAGCAGGTGCTGGCGCTGACCGGCGCCAAATACAGCGACGGTAAATACACTTTTTGGTCGAAAGACCGTAACGCCTATCTTGAGCGCAACGGCAAGGTAGTCATGAGCGACTGCGTGTTGACGGAGTGAGGGTTGACGGCGGCGTCGGAGCGATTGAGTTCCTGACGCCGCAGGCGCAGAATGTAACGACGGATTTTTTCAGTTGGTCGATAACCCAGATGATTGAAAAGAATGAGTTTGATGTTGCGGACCTGCGCCGTGAATACACCCGGGGCGGCCTGCGCCGCAACGATCTGACCGCCAGCCCGCTCGAACTGTTCGAGCGTTGGTTGAAACAGGCCTGCGACGCGCGCCTGGCGGATCCCACCGCCATGTGCGTCGCGACCGTCGACGAACACGGCCAGCCTTATCAACGCATCGTGCTGCTGAAGCATTTCGATGAGCAGGGGCTGGTGTTCTACACCAACCTCGGCAGCCGCAAGGCGCAACAGCTGGCGCACAACCCGCATATCAGCCTGCTGTTCCCCTGGCACATGCTCGATCGCCAGGTGATTTTCCTCGGCCAGGCGGAGCGTCTGTCGACGCTCGAGGTGCTGAAGTATTTCAACAGCCGGCCGAAGGACAGCCAGATCGGCGCCTGGGTCTCGCAACAATCGTCGCGCATTTCCGCGCGCGGCGTGCTGGAAAGCAAATTCCTCGAGCTGAAGCAGAAGTTCCAGCAGGGCGAGGTGCCGTTGCCGAGTTTCTGGGGCGGATTCCGCGTGAAATTTGACTCTGTCGAGTTCTGGCAAGGCGGCGCCCATCGCCTGCATGACCGTTTCCTGTATCAGCGGGACGGGAATGACTGGAAAATTGACCGACTGGCACCCTGAAGGCGGAAAATCCTCTCTAAGCGCTGGTGCTGATGCCGCCGGCGCTTTATTCTATGCGCTACCCTGAATTTTTATTTCGCCACTGGGCGAAAGGCCGTGTACCGGCAAAGGTGCATTCGTTTATACATGGAGTCATTGATGGCAAGCAGCAACTTGATTAAACAACTGCAAGAGCGGGGCCTCGTTGCCCAGGTTACGGATGAGGAAGCGTTAGCGGAGCGACTGGCGCAAGGGCCAATTGCACTGTATTGCGGTTTCGATCCGACCGCTGACAGCTTGCATTTGGGCCATCTGGTTCCTCTGTTGTGCCTGAAGCGCTTCCAACTGGCCGGCCACAAGCCGGTAGCGTTGGTGGGCGGCGCCACTGGCCTCATCGGCGATCCGAGCTTCAAAGCGGCGGAGCGCAAGCTGAACACCACCGATACGGTGAACGAGTGGGTCGAGAAGATCCGCAAACAGGTTTCCCCGTTCCTCGATTTCGACTGCGGCGACAACAGCGCTATCGCGGCCAACAACTACGACTGGTTCGGCGGCATGAACGTGCTGACCTTCCTGCGTGACATCGGCAAGCACTTCTCCGTCAACCAGATGATCAACAAGGAAGCGGTCAAGCAGCGTCTGAATCGCGACGACTCCGGCATCTCCTTCACTGAGTTCTCGTATAACCTGCTGCAGGGCTACGATTTCTCCGAGCTGTATAACCGCCACCAGGTGGAACTGCAGATCGGCGGTTCCGATCAGTGGGGCAACATCACCTCGGGTATCGATCTGACGCGCCGTCAGCACCAGAAGCAGGTGTTCGGTCTGACCGTGCCGTTGATCACCAAAGCCGACGGCACCAAGTTCGGTAAAACCGAGGGCGGCGCGGTCTGGCTGGCGCCGGAAAAAACCAGCCCGTACAAGTTCTACCAGTTCTGGATCAACACCGCCGACGCCGACGTCTACCGCTTCCTGAAGTTCTTCACCTTCATGAGCCTGGAAGACATCAACGCGCTGGAAGAAGAAGACAAGAACAGCGGTAAGGCGCCACGCGCCCAGTACGTGCTGGCGGAAGAAGTGACCGGCATGGTGCACGGTGCGGAAGGCCTGGCGGCCGCCAAGCGCATCACCCAGAGTCTGTTCTCCGGTGCGCTGCACGACATGACCGAAGCGGACTTCGCCCAACTGGCGCAGGACGGCATGCCGACCATCAAACTTGAGCGCGACGCCGATCTGCAGCAGGCGCTGGTGAATGCCGAACTGGTGCCGTCACGCGGCCAGGCGCGCACCATGATCGGCTCCAACGCGGTGACCATCAACGGCGAGAAGCAGTCCGATGCCGAATACCGCTTCAGCGATTCAGACCGTCTGTTCGGCCGTTACACGCTGTTGCGTCGCGGCAAAAAGCATTACTGCCTGGTGGATTGGCAGTAAGCGTCAGCCAGTCTATATGACATGAAAAGCCCGGGGAGCTCTCCGGGCTTTTTTTATCGCATGGCGCGGATGACGATTAGGCAAACGCCTCCGGCAGCGAGTTTTCGGCCGCAACACCGTTCACGGTGACGGCGGGCGAGTGGTAGTGCAGAGAGACGGCAGCCAGATAGGGATCCTGATTGCCGATCGAGAACACTACATCATCGGCGTCAAAGCTGTGATTATGATTGCTATCCACGATGACATAGAGCGATTTGTCCAACTTTAGCAATCCGACTTCCGCCAGGTTATTGGTGCTGGCGCCGTTCGTTATTTTCGCCAGTACCTGTGAGAACAGCGCTTGGGCATTGTCCGTCGCATTCAGGCCACTGAACGCATTTTGTAACTCAGCTTGGGTGGTGGCGCTGCCGTACAAGGTTGCGGTCTTGTCTCCTGTCTTGGAGAAAACCCACGGGTTGTCGGTTTCTCCCACGGAGATGACGCTGTTGGCATAGCCGGTATTGAGCGTGACCATATTGTCTATTTTGCTATCGGTAAAATGTAACGTACCGGCGCTATCCAACGTCGTGTTGCCCTTAACGTCGGCTTTATAGACGGTCAATCCGGTGCGGTCGACCGTTAACTGGTCGCCGGCAAGTTCGGCAATGACATGGGCGAAATCGTCTTTATTGGCCAGCGTGTTTAGCGTGTTGTAGAAAGCGCCGCCGCCGGTGCCGCCTTTTTCTGCGACGAGGAACAGCTTCATGTCGGAGTAGTAACGGCGTTCATCGGTAAATTCGCTGCCTATGATGGTTTTCAGGTTATCACTAAAATCTGCGGCAACGGTCAGATTAAGCACCAGCGGCTTATCGCCTGTGTACATATAGCCGCTCAGCATCAACGTGCTAATCGAGTTGTCCCCGCCGCTCAGGGTCAACGTGCGATTTTGCACAATGTCGAGATTGCTGCCCATACGGATTTCGAGCGTTTCTTTATGGTTCGATGTAAAGCTGAAAGTACCCATATTGAGGTTGGTTACCGTATGGCTAACCGTATCGGTAAAGAACAATTTAAAACTGTCGTCGCTATGTGCCGTATCGCTGATGTGGATACGGCTTTTCGCGGTCAAGTCGCCGCCGAGGGTAAACTGTCCGCTGCTGACGTTGAGCAGCGTTAAATCTCCGGAGTAGGCCGTAATTACCCCTCCAGCCGACCCCGTAGCGTTTTGCGAAGCATTGGGTTGCGCCATTTCGCCTTGTTTTAGCGAGTTGATGTTACCGTAAATCGGGTGGGAGACGGTGGCTTCTTGCGTGAACACCCCAAAGTCAAATACCTTGTTGCCTTCGGTAGCGACCCGCTGCCCGTTAAGATAAATCTCTCCGGTACCGCGATAGTGGGTCAAATCTACATAGTTGAAATATAGGAACTGATTAACGTTATTTGTAATTTCAGCGTCATAGCCGCCGCCGACGCTGGCCGTCAGGTGGACGACCTTGGTGAAAAAATTGGCTGAGACACTATAGTAAGATGTCTCGGGATCGCTATTAAGCGCCGTCGCTTTGAAATCACGGCTGACCCTATTGCCGCTGTCGGCGGTGGCATTGCCTTGCCAGACAAGCTGATGCTTCCCGGCGGCCAGATTGATTTGCGCGGCTGCCGTCGTCATATCGAGCCGGTCGGCGACGACGGTGCTGTTCTTCACGTTGGAAAAGTTAATCCCTTCGGGGGCGTTCAGCAGGTTGCCCTCGCTAAGAAAAAGGGTGACATTCAGGTTTCTCAGCGATTGAAGCATTGCTTCACTGGTGGCGAAGTCGCCCTGCAGCGTGACTTTTTGCAACGATTTGGCAAAGCTGAGATCGACCGCGGAGCCGATCTCGGCGTTAAGGGTGATCTCGCGCAGCTGGCTGATTTCCGCATGGCTTAACGCGTGTTGCTTACCGGTATTCAGGCTGCCGTTGAGGGCGCCGTCGGCATTCGACATCGTGACGTTGCCGCGGATCTGGTATCCCAGCTCGCTGCCAATTTTGTATTCGAGATTGACGAGTTGCTCGTGACTTGGGCTGACTCCGCCCTCCAGCGGCGCTTCCCCGCTGCGGAACGCATGCAAAATATTCAGCGTCGCCTGCAGCGGATTATTGCCGGCTTTGAGCAAAATTGCCTGTTTTTGCAGTTCGCTCAGCGCCGGGCCGTAATACAGTTCGTGATAAATCCTGGCGAAGTCTGCGGCATCTTTGAAGGGGGAGGATTTAGCCAGAATGGTCAGCAGATCGAGCTCGGAGTTCCCCGCGGCGAGGAATTTGCTGTAACTGTCCAGTCCGGTTGATTCCAGCGTGGCCTTTTTCCCCAGTTGCAGAAAGAGCAGCGCCACGCTTTCCTGATAGTTGGCCGCAGCCATCTCACCCGCAGCGTAGACATGGGTAGCATTAAGAAAAGCCTGTTTGGCGGCGGCATGTGCTGTGTCGTTGCGAATATCGGCGATCAGACGCATGATGACGTCGCCTCGCGTTTCGGTGTGATTATTCAACCCGGTGACATAATTGGCGAGCTCGCTTGCGCCAGCATCAACGCCGAAAGTATTTTTATAGACGGTTTTGACGAAGTCTTCATTACTTAACGTGGTCAACGCGCTACGCGTATCGACGAAACGGCCGGCGATATAGCTGGCGTCAGCTTTTCCTGTCGCCAGCACCTGGCTCCAATAATTGACGCCTTCCGCCACCGCGAGGCTGCCTACGATGTAAAACAGGGCTTGAATATCGGCTGCCGCTTCAGCATTCGCGGGATAGGGGGACAAAGCGGGGTGTAAGGTTGTATCAATAATATCAAACAAATGCTGTTGCTGTGCGACCGGTGCCGCAGCATCACCCATATAGCTCTTCACGCCGGCGATAAGATCCTTGGTAATCAGCCCCAGCGTTTTTCCTGCATTGGCTTGCGCGACCAGCGTGGCCAGCAAATCGGGTGCTGGATCGGCGCCTGTCGTATTTTTATAGATGTATTGAATTTTTTGCGACGTTGTCAGGCCGTCATAGCGATGATGCCCATCTTGAGACTGGATGAATTTTTCGGCCAGTTGATCTCTGCTGTACTGCCCCGATTCCAGCTGGCGGGCAAAGAAGTTTAATGCGGCGCTATCGGCTTTTTTACCGAGTGTGGCATAAAAAAGGATGGCTACATCCTGTTGTGACGATAATAAACTCATGTTAACCCCTGTGTTGACAAAAAATAAGCATCAACAAGTACAGTCCAAATCCACATGATTGCAATGCGGTTGAGCCTAAGGAAATTCTGTATTTTTCGCGAATGCGGCCGCCGTTTGAGGCGACCGCACCCGCAGAGAGTTAGACCAAACTTAGCTCTGTGACGGATGGGGTGGAAGTGCCGGCAAGATCAATAGTCGGCGCCCGATAATGAAGGTTTGCTGCAATCTCATAAATATCTTTATCTCCCAAGGAGAATACAATGTCCTCAGCGTCAAATTGCTTATTGTGATTATTATCAATGATAATGTATGCATTGGTTGCCAACTTGAACACGCCTACGCTTTGCAGATTATTTTCACTGCCGCCATGGGTTATTTTTGATAGCGCCTGAGCAAATATATCTTGCGCCGTGCTGTCGTCTGCGACGGTTAATGAATCAAACAGGGTATTGATGTCGGCCATTTGCGTCAGGCTGCCATAAGGCACGATATTGCCGGATTTTTCGCTGTCGAACAGCCACTGTTGACCCCGAACACCAACGGTAAGCGTGTCGGTCGGCGTGAGAGTGTTAATCGTGACCATGCTGTCGATCGTGCTTTGTTCAAAGTTGATTTTGTTGTGGTGCGCGTATTGATTGGCCATCGCCAGGTTATTCAGCGTGGTATTGCCTTTGATAGTCAGGGTCTGAGTATTGGTGTACTGGATGTTGATCTGTTCGCCGGTCAGTGCGCCGATAATACCGCCATAGGCGCTCGGGTCGTTCAGTGCGGATAGCAGTTTATAAAACTCGCCGCCGCCGCTGCCGGCCTTATCCAGCTTCAGTTCGGTTTCAACGCGCGGGATCCCTTCATTCATGGGATCGAAAATGGGTTCAATAACAATATGTTTCAAGCTGTCGCTAAAGTCAGCTTTTACCGTCACTTCCAGCTTTCCTATGCCGCTGATGTTGATCTTGGAAATATTGTTGCCGGCGCCTTCCAGCGCCACCGAGGCGAGTTTCGAACCATTGGCATACAGCCGCAGCTCTTCTTGCGGCCGTGCACCAATGAAATGGCTGGCGAAACTGAGCGTTCCTGCGTCCAGGCGTTCGATGGCGCTATTTCCGATGCTTACCCCCCAAGGGCCAAATAACGTCGAGGGAGGCGTAACCGGCGCCAGTTCCAGGTGAAGCTTGCTCTGCGCACCGGCATCGCCGTTGATGGTGAGAAAAGGCAGCGTGTCGAAGACGGGAAGATTGATGATATGTACATTATCGGCGAAACCGGAAAGCGTAAGCCCTTGACTTCCCGTCCAGTAATAACCGTCACCACTTTTTACAGCATGGGGCGCCTGCTGTAAGTGGGTGACGCCTGTATAATGGTCGTTATAAATACTGGCCGTTTGATTGATTACGCCATAATCGAATACGTTGGCGCCTTCTGTCGCGATCAATTTGCCATCCAGATAAATGTTTCCGGTACCGCGATAACCTGCCAGATCGATCTGAGGAAAGAATTGGAACTGGTTAACATTGGTTTTGATTATTCCTTCAATACTGCCGCTTGCCGTTGTGGTCAGATAGATATCCTTTAAGATCAGGTTGGCGGAAATAACGCCATCCGCATCAAAATAGTTCTGTGCGGTGAACGTCGTGCTGACAATATTGGCGCTATGATTCACGCCATTGCCATTCCAAAACAGACTGGCACCACCGATGCCAAAAAGAATTTCCATTTTGGCATTGGCGAGATCGAACTTATCGGAAATCACCACCACATCCCGTTCGGTACCAAATGTAATCTTGTCTACCGTTTTGAAGTAAGGGTTATCATCCAGATTAAGCCGTAAAGCGAATCCCTTATTTTTTAGCGAGTTCAGGGCGGTGGTATCGGTTGGCGCACTCCCTTGCAAGGTCACCTCTTTCAACTGGGGCGAATGGCTGAAATCAACGGCGGCCGAGGCATTCACATTAAGAAAGACGTGCGTCAGAGCGGCCAATTCCTCAGGACTCAACGGATGCTGACTGCCGGTGTTCACCGAGCCGCTCAATATGCCGTCGGCGGAGAGCGACAATTCGGCGATAGGCGTGTAATTCAGCGGTTGAGCGATCTTGAGTTGATAGGCGGCGACATCCGTCGAATGAGGCTCACGAGCGCCGTCGAGTGGGAGCATCCCCTTGCAGAATGACGCGATGCTGGTTTGGTATCGATCGTGGCCGGTGTTCTGTAGCACGGCCAGGGAGACATCCTGGCTCAGATTTTCGTGATACAGCGAAGCGTAGATTTTTTCGTTGTTGTCTGCCCACAGGAAGTGGCGGGCGCTGGCCAGCAGCTTAAACTGCTCGACGGAAGGTGTCCCGCTGGCGAGCGAACGGCTAAAGGTATCGAGAGCGGTCGCGTCGGCGAAGGCACCTGACTCACTTTGGCTATCAGCGCTTTTCTCAAGCTGTTTAGCTAAATAAGTCAAGGTATTGGCATCGGCCTTCTTTCCCCATTGAAGTTTCAGTAAGCTCATGAAATATATCCTCTGGATACGCTGAAGTGATAGTGAATGAATAGACAATTACAGTTCATAAGGGCCGAAATGCAATGTTAGGCCAGTCTGAGGATGGCCTGATTTTTCCCGCTGTCACTGCCTTGTCGGTCGGTTCTCGGCTTTTTTTGGATCGGACTTTTCGCTACAATATGCCGCCGTCGAAAGCATAAAAATTCCTCTCATTTCTTGTTTTTAACAGCGCCGGCATGACGTTTTCGCGTTGTGCACCCATTATCATTTCGCCGCGGGCTGATGCACACGGCATGGCGAGGTCAGTTGTTCCGATGAAAAACATTCTTTCTATCCAGTCGCACGTGGTGTTTGGTCACGCCGGCAACAGTGCGGCTGAATTTCCGATGCGCCGCATGGGCGTCAACGTCTGGCCGCTGAACACGGTACAGTTCTCCAACCATACGCAATACGGCCAGTGGACCGGCTGCGTCATGCCGGCCAATCACCTGACCGAGATCGCGCAGGGCATCGCCAATATCGATCAGCTGAAGCGCTGTGATGCGGTATTGAGCGGTTATATCGGTTCGCCGGAGCAGGGCGACCATATTCTGGAGATCGTGCGTCAGGTTAAGCAGGCGAACCCGAATGCCTGGTATTTCTGCGATCCGGTGATGGGACATCCGGAAAAAGGCTGCATCGTGGCGCCGGGCGTGGCCGAGTTTCACTGTCGCCAGGCGTTGCCGTGCAGCGACATGATGGCGCCGAACCTGCTGGAGTTGGAGATGCTGAGCCAGATGGCCGTCGCCAACGTGGCCGATGCGGTGCAGGCTGCCCGCGCGCTGATCGCCAAAGGGCCGCGGCTGGTGCTGGTCAAGCACCTGGCCCGCGCCGGCTATCACGCCGACTGCTTCGAAATGCTGCTGGTGACGGCGGTCGAGGCTTGGCACATCAGCCGGCCGCTGGTGGACTTCGGCGCGCGTCAACCGGTCGGCGTCGGCGATTTGACCAGCGGTCTGCTGCTGGTGGATCTGCTGAAGGGTGAGGCGCTGGATAAAGCGCTGGAGCACGTGACCGCCGCCGTGTATGAGGTGATGCTGACGACTCAGGAGATGGGGGAATACGAGCTGCAGGTAGTGGCGGCGCAGGATCGGATCGTGCAGCCGCGCAGCGAGTTCAAAGCGGTAAAACTGTAAGTGCAACGGGCCCCGGCGATAGCCACCGGGGCCGAATGTTTACTTCAATCCTTCGGCGTTCAGCGCCGCATCCACCGCCGGGCGCGCCGCAACGCGATCGAACCAGGCCGCCAGATGGGCGTGCTTGCGCACGTCAAACTGCAGGGCGAATGCCCAGCGCAGCACGGTGAACAGGTAGGCGTCAGCCACGCTGAAACGGCTCCCCAACAGGAAGTGCTGCTTCGCCAGTACCGAATCCAGATAGCTGAACTGCTGCTCCAGCTTGGCGCGCGCGATGGTTTTGTATTCCTCGGGCGTTTTCGGGTTGAACAGCGGGCTGAATCCTTTGTGCAGCTCGGTGGCAATGTAGTTCAGCCATTCGATCGCGTGGTAGCGCGACAGGGTGCCCGCCGCCGGGATCAGGTTGCGATCCGGCACGCGGTCCGCCAGATATTGCACGATCGCCACGCCTTCGGTCAGCAGGCTGCCGTCATCCAGCAGCAGCGCCGGGACCTGTCCCTTGGGGTTGATGGCGAGGTAATCGGCGCCGCTCTCGGTTTTCTTCTGCGCCAGATCGACCTTCTCCGCCGTAAAATCCAGCCCTGCCTCACGCAGCACGATATGCGGGGACAGCGAACAGGCGCCGGCTTTATAGAACAGTTTCATCGGAAGCTCCTTGTTGATGACGAATGACGGGCATGCTTAACCTCTCATCGTAGTCCCGTGGCGCCAAAATTACAGCGGCTTAGCTAACAAATTTAACCGACGATCGCCTCTGCGGGCTGCAGCTGCGCCAACGTCGCGGCGATCTGCTGCTGCAGCGCCGGCGGCGCCACCTGCATCGGCGAACGCAATTCGTTGGCGATCAGACCCTGCTGGGCCAGCACCGTCTTGACCGGCGCCGGATTCGGGAAGCTGAACATCTGGTGGATCATCGGCAGCAGCTCATAGAAGTTGCTGCGCGCCGCGGCCAGATCGCCGGCGGCGACCTGCTGCACCAGCTGGACGAAACGTTCCGGGTGAACATGCGCGGCGGCGGAGATGGCGCCGGTGCCGCCGAGGCACAGCGTGGTGAGGATCAGATTATCTTCCCCGGTCATCACATCGATTTCGCCATCGGCGATCAGCGCCATGGTGGCGTCAGGGTTGCCGCCGCAGTCCTTGATGGCGGTGATGCGCGGATGGCGAGCGAGCCGGCGCAGCGTGGCCAGCTCCATGGCGATGCCGGTGCGCTGCGGAATGTTGTACAGGATCACCGGCACGGCGGAGGCGTCGGCCAACTGGGTAAAATAGTCGATCAGGCCGCATTGCGAAGGGCGGATGTAATAAGGCGCCGGGATCAGCACGCCTGCGATGTCGCGCAGCTGAATGGCCTGCTGCATTTGCAGCGTGGCGGCCATGTTATTGCCGGAAAGGCCCATCACCACCTGGCGTGCAGGCGCCACCTCCAATACGGCGTCGAGCACCGCCAGCTGTTCTTCTTTGCTCAGCGCAGCGGCTTCACCGGTGGAGCCACAGACCACCAGACCATCGACGCCGGCGTCGAGCAGGTGCCGCGCCAGGCGTTGCACCGCCGGCAGGTCGACGGCGTCGTGATTGAAAGGGGTAACCATCGCCACCCAAATACCCGAAAATGAGGCCATAAAATATTCCTTCTGTGTGACCGATAGAGAAGCCAGATGAGAAAATTGAAGGCGGGGCGTTGCGTGCCATCCAGTCAGCTCATCTGACGGGACAGCGCGCCCCGGTCAAATGAGCGTCTGTTTCTTCGATGTAACCGCCGCCAAACCGCCAACGAGCAACGCAGGTGTCATCAGAATATCAGCGTTGCGTGGGTAGGCCATGGCAGTCTCGCGAAAAGGGGAAGTGGGGTGATAATGAATATTCTTCATCAGACTGTCAATTTACAACAGATTGATAACATTGTTATTCATGATTCACCGGTGAGGATGAGTTTGGCTAATAAATAAAAATCCCCGCCGCGGCGGGGAGGGTTGAGTTGGCTCAGCGCGGCGGGCGGGAGCCGATGGTGGCGGACCAACTGAAAGTGTCGCCGCTCGGCCGGTAGCGATTGGCTTTGCGTTCTGCACGCTCCGCCTTGGCGAGCTTCGCTCTGGCGGCCATGATGCGCGCCACCACTTCATCCTTGACCTTGTGCTGTTCGGCATTGGTCAGCGGCCTGCCATGGCTTTTACGCGCCTTGTCCAATTCGGTTTTCACTTCCCGCTGTTCGCTTTCCGTCATCTCTTTCAACGTCAACTTTTTCATCTGTGCCGCCCGTTCGGTGAAGTTGACTTACAGTTTAGCGGCGTTATATGACCGAAAATGTTATGGGCATAACGAAAATGCCCCATAGGCCGGCATTACACCTCTTCCAGCAGATCGTCGACAAAGCGCCGCATGCGTTCGGTGCGCTGTTCGGCCATCTGCCGCCCGGCGGCGGTCTGGAAGCCGTCTTGCAGTTTGAACAGCTTGGTTTCGAAGTGATCCAGGCTGAAACGCTTGTCGTCGTATTGGCGATGTTCAGCCCGCGGGTCGGCGGCGTCGTACAGCGCGCTGCGCATGCGGCCGCCGATATAGAAGCAGCGCGCCACGCCGATAAGGCCGATAGCGTCGAGGCGATCGGCATCCTGCAGGATCTTCGCCTCCAGCGTTTGCGGCGGGATGCCGGCGGAAAAACTGTGCGCTTCAATGGCGTGAGCCACCGCCGCGATGTCCGCCGGCGCCCATTCCAGCCGGGCCAGCGTCAGCGTGGCTTGCTCCGCCGCCATGCGCGAGGCCAGATGGCGCTGCGGCGAATTCTTTTCCACCGCGACGGCGTCGTGCAGCAGCACCGCCGCGCAGAGAATGCGCCGGTCGCCGCCTTCCAGCTTGCTGATCCGACGGCAGTTCTTCCAGACCCGATGCAGGTGCGCCACGTCATGCGAACCGTCGTCCGACTCGAGGGTGAGCGGCAACAGCGTTTGCGCCAGCGTCTGGTAGGGGGAAAACGGTTGTAACAACTCTTGCGTCAGCGAGGGTAAAGACACGTTCAGCTCCTGTTGGGGAAAATCGGTCAATCAGCATAGCCGTGTCGGATGCCGGGAAAATGACAGAAAAATGGCTATTGTTTACTAAAGTGCAACCCACTATTGTCATAACTGCGGTTTTTGCAGCGAAACAAGCAACCTAGAATAGCCGCATTCCGCCGTCTCCGCTTGGTGAGAGCCTGTGTCCGCGGGGATGGCCGGAATATCCTCATCAGCCATTTGGAGAAGAGACATGCCAACCCCTCTTGAAATAGTGCGCGCAACCTATGAAGGCAGCTCCGAAGAAAACGGCCGTAATCTGCTGGCGGCGCTGGCCCCCGATGCCGAGTGGACCGAAGCCGCCGGTTTCCCTTACGCCGGTACCTATATCGGCCCGGAGAACATCATCAAGAACGTGCATCAGCGCCTGGGCAGCGAGTGGCAAGGTTACCGCGCCGATGTCGATCACTTTTACGACGCCGGCGATAACGTGATCGCTCAGGGTTTTTATCACGGCACCTACCGGGCCACCGGCAAATCCTTCAGCGCCTCTTTTGCGCATATTTATACGCTGCGCGCCGGCAAAATCGTGAAGTTCGTGCAGATCGTCGACAGTGCTAAAGTGCTGGAGGCGATGCAGCCTTAATCGCCGCTGCGCTTGCCGAATTTGCGGTCGAACTCGCGCCGGTAACCCCGGGCCTTGTTGCGATCGCGGATCCACAAATAGCCGCACACCAGCGCAACCGCTCCCGAGAAGGTGACGTTGCGCATATCCCGGTCATACCAAAACACCAACAGCGCATCCAGCGCCGCAATCAGCGCGATCCATTTGTACATATGGGATTGGCGCCGCGTGGCGGCGTTGAGTCGTTTTAACTGTCTGGCTTCGTCCAACACCGGTTTTTGCTGCATAGCGTTTCGTTATCGTCAGGCTGTTCACGCTAAATTAGCAGAATTTCCCTCACCGTCGCAAAGATTAACGCGCGGCGCCATGCGGTTTTCACCGCCCCTGGCACGGCGCAGAAAATTTATGCGCGGGCGCTTGAATTGTTCATCGGGCGTGATAGGTTATTTATTCGTTATTTTTGGTTTTTTATTCAAAGTTCGCCGTGTCATCAAGCTGCAGCACGGGGCGGTTAACGTGATGGGTTCGACGCATGCGGCGGTTAACTTCGGCAGGAGGATGTGATGAACGATAAAACGGCACGCCCGCAGGATGTGGTTCAACAACAGCTTGACGCCTATAACGCCCGCGACATCGAGGCCTTTATGGCCTGCTGGGCGGACGACGCCCAGTATTACGAACATCCAGACACGCTGTTGGCCAGCGGCAAAGCGGCGATCCGTGAACGGCATCTGGTGCGTTTCCAGGAACCGAGTCTGTATGGCGAACGGATAAAGCGCATGGCGGTAGGCAATATGGTGGTCGATCAGGAGGTGGTGACGCGCAATTTCCCTCAGGGGCGCGGCAAAATGGATGTCATCGCCATCTATGAAGTGGAGCAGGGGCGGATCGCCAAAGCCTGGTTCAAGATCGGCCCCTGCGTGCCGGATGAGGGCGCGCTCTAGCCGCGCATTATTGCAACGCCATCACCGCCTCTATTTCCACACACACCGCGGGTGAGAACAACGCGCTGACCGCCATCAGTGAACAGGCCGGCAGCGCGCCATCGAAATAGTCAAACAGCACCGGGCGCACGCCCGCCAGATCGGCGATGTCGGTCAGGAACACGCTGATTTTAATCAATGCCTTGAGGTTGACGCCTTCGCTGGCGGCAATGGTGGCCAGCTGTTCGAGGATCTCCTGCGTTTGCTCCGGCGCGCTCAACCCCTGAGCGTCGGTGGCGAAAGCCGTCAATCCGGAAACGTATAAGCGATCGCCGTGGCGCACCGCATGCACATAGGGGCCGCCCGGCGTCGGCAACTGCGGATAATTCGTGCGTTTTAATGATGTCATGGTCAAACCCCGCGCAAGACCGGTTAATAAAATCGGCAAACTTGGTTAGGATACTGAAGAAACGGCGGCCAGGCGCCGCGCACCGATGATATTTGAGAGTATCATCCCTCTTTTTTATACGTCGTCTTCACCCGAATGTGACAGTGCGGCGCAGCTCGGCCACAAGGACGCATGAGACGATGAACCCGATTTTTACTCCCTACCTGCAACGCTGGCAACTGGAACAGGACGGCAAAGCCTTCGAAACCCACAGCAGTCTGCTGATGCCGGTGCGTTACCGGGGCGAGGCCGCCATGCTGAAGATCGCCCGCGAGCAGGAGGAGCGCTTCGGCGGCCAGCTCATGTGCTGGTGGCGCGGGGAAGGCGCCGCGCTGGTGCTGGCGTGGCACGACGACGGCATTCTGCTGGAGCGCGCGCAGGGCGAAGGTTCGTTGGCGCAGTTGGTGCGTGATGGCGACGATGAGCAGGCCACGCAGATCCTGTGTCGGGCGATCGCCGCCTTGCATGCGCCGCGAGAGGCACCGCTGCCCGAATTGATCCCGCTGCAGGAGTGGTTCAGCTCGCTGTGGCCGGCGGCGCAGGCGCACGGCGGCATGCTGCGCCTCAGCGCCACAACGGCGGCGGAATTGCTGAGCAGCCCGCGAGAAGAAAGCGTGCTGCACGGCGACATCCACCATGACAATGTGCTCGACTTCGGCGAACGCGGCTGGCTGGCGATCGACCCCAAGCGTTTGTACGGCGAACGGGGCTTCGATTACGCCAATATCTTCTGCAATCCCAACTATGGTATCGCCACCGATCCGGCCATTTTCCAGCGCCGCGTGGAACAGGTGTGCCGGTTGGCCGGGTTGGAGCGCCGGCGCTTGTTGCAATGGATCCTGGCCTGGTCGGGGCTCTCCGCCGCCTGGTTCATGGAAGACGGGCAGGCGGCGGATATCGACTTCCGCGTGGCCGAACTGGCGGCGCGCGCGTTGGATATCCCGTTGCCGGACGGCGATTCAGGGTTCATCCTGCCAGTAATCGAGCGAGGTTGAAGGGCGCTGCAGGTAGCGCACCTGCTCGCCGTCTGCGCTGCGCGCCATCGCCTGGTATTTGCCGGAATCCGGGTACATCACCAGCTCCGGCTGTTCGCGCGTGCTGACGGACAGGTACTTCAGCGGCGCATCGGAAGTGTTGATGATCTGGTGCGGGTATTCCGGGCCCGGCGGAATGAAAATGACATCTCCGCTGACGATCGGCAGCATTTCTCCAGCCACCCGCAGCGTACCGCTGCCTTCCAGAATGATGAACATTTCTTCCTGAGCGTAGTGAAAATGGTAGGGGCAGGAACGCATGCCCGGCGCCACGCAATCGAAAGAGGCGCCCAGTTTGTCGGCGGCGGTGCCGGTGCCGAGACGGGCGCCGACGCTGTCATACAGCGGCGGCCGCCGGTCATGTTTCATCTCTACCTGTTCGACATTGCGTATCAGGCGCTGAGCTAACAGCGCGGCTTTCTCAGTCATAAGCTTCCTTGGTGACGGCGTCACTTATTAGGTGAATTGACAGTCAGACGACAGAGAAAGTGAAGGCGCCACGGCGTCGCTTGTCAATGTAGACCGCCCGTTACGCCTCGGAGGTTCGCCGCGGCAGCGACAGCAGCAGATGGGCGATGGCGCCGCCGACAATCCCCCAGAAGGCAGAACCGATGCCGAGCAGCGTGACGCCGGAGGCGGTGATGAGGAAGGCGATCAGCGCCGCGTCGCGCTGTTTTTCATCATGCAGCGCGCGTTGCAGGCTGCCGCCAATGGTGCCGAGCAACGCCAGCCCGGCAATGGTGTGGATCAGGGCGACCGGCAACGCGCTGAATAGCAGGCCGATGGCGCCGCCGAACAGACCGGCCAGCAGATAGAAGCCGCCGGCGGCCACTGCGCCCATATAGCGCCGCTGCGGATCGGGATGCACATCCGGCCCCATGCAGATGGCGGCTGTAATGGCCGCGATGCACACCGAGAAACCGCCGAATGGCGCCAGCAGCAGCGCGGTCAGCGCCGTCCAGGCGATCAGCGGTGAGGTGGGGACGCGGTAGCCCGCCGCCTGCAGCGTAGCGATCCCGGGGGCGTTCTGTGAAGCCATTGTGACCACGAAGAAGGGCACGCCGATGCCGAGCAGCGTCGGCCAGCTGAAATGCGGCGCGATAAATTCCGGCACGGCGAATGCCGGCGTCTGTTGCGCCAGCTGGATATCGCCCTGCAGCGCGGCGATCGCCAGCCCAATCGCCAGCGTCAATACGATGGCGTAGCGCGGCAGGTAACGGCGGCTGAGCAGATAGGCCAGCCCCATGCCGGCGCTGAGGGGAAAATTGAGCTGCAGCGAAGCGAAGGCGTCCAGCCCGAAACGCAGCAGGATCCCCGCCAGCATCGCCGCAGAAATCGCCTGTGGAATATAGTCCATCAGGCGGGCAAACAGCCCGGTGACGCCGCAGAGCAGGATCAGACCGGAGGCGAAGATAAACACGCCGATCGCCTCGTTGATCGGCGTGCCGGGCAGGCTGGTGACCAGCAGCGCCGCGCCGGGCGTCGACCAGGCGGTGAGGATCGGGGTGCGATAGTAAAGCGACAGCCCGAGGGAGGTGACGCCCATTGCGATCCCCAGTGCGCTCAGCCAGCCGCCGATCTGCGCCGGCGTGGCGCCCGCGGCGGCGGCGGCCTGAAAAATGATGGCGGCAGAGCTGGTATAACCGACCAGAACGGCGACAAAACCGGCCATGACGGCAGGCAGGGTCAGATGACGCAGGGTGACGGCAGGGCGCATGGGCAGCTCCAATCGGTGGTTGTGCGTTATAACGCACAGCGAGAAATCAGCATAGCATCGTGCGTTATAGCGCACAAGCGGGTATAATCGGGCACGATACGCAGAGGAGAACAGGATGCAGGAACTTGCCGGCCATTTGGCGCACACCCTGCGCACGTTGCGCGCACAGCGCGGTTGGAGCCTGACGCAGGCGGCGGAATACACCGGCGTCAGCAAGGCGATGCTCGGGCAGATTGAACGCGGCGAGTCCAGCCCGACGGTGGCGACGCTGTGGAAGATCGCCACCGGTTTCAACGTGGCGTTTTCCGCCTTCCTTGAGGCCTCGCCCGCGCAGCAGCAGGCGACGCTGCATCGCTACGGCGAGCTGCCGGTGTACGATCAGGACAATGCCGATATGCGCGTGGTGCCGCTGTTTCCCTACGATCGCCAACTGGGTTTCGACATGTTCGTCATCGATCTCGCGCCGGGCGCGCTCAGCGAATCGTCGCCGCATGAGCCGGGCGTGATCGAGCATGTGATCGTGATCAGCGGCCGGTTGGAATTGGCGATAAACGGCGAGTGGCACAGCCTGGCGGCCGGCGAGGCGATGCGCTTTCAGGCCGATCGGCCTCATGCCTACCGCAACGCCGGTTCACAAACGGTGCGTATCCACGATCTGATCCACTATCCTCAATCCTGACTCAACGCGGCGGCCGTGGGCTTTGACTCCGCGCCGCCAAACGCCTACCTTGTTGAAAATGACTCTTATTTCACAGGTTGTCGCCCATGACGGGGCGGCGTTGCAGCCGACTCAAAAGGAGCTTGATTTTGCCGGTCACCAATCGACGTCAGTTTATTAAACTCAGTGCACAAACCGCAGGAGCCGTATTCGCGATGACTTCATTACCCAACAGTATCCGCCTGGCGATGGCGGCGGAGGGCGGCGCGGCCGCCGGCGATGAATTCCTGTGGCTGGAAGAGCTGCAGGGTAAAAAAGCGCTGCAATGGGTGCAGCAGGAAAATCAGCGCACCGTGGCGCGTTTCGGCCAGGGCGAAGACTTTCAGCGCATTGAGCGCGAAGTTCTGGATATCCTCAATAAAGACACCCAGATCCCGTGGGTGAGCAAACGCGGCGAGTACTATTACAACTTCTGGCAGGATCAGGCCAACCCGCGCGGCCTGCTGCGGCGCACCACGCTGGACGAGTACCGCAAGGCCAAACCGGCCTGGGAGACGGTGCTGGATATCGATGCGTTGGGCAAGGCGGAAGGCAAGGATTGGGTCTATCAAGGCTCGCAACCGCTGGCGCCGGAATACCGTTATTGCCTGATGCAGCTGTCGCCGGACGGCGGTGACGCCACCGAAATCCGTGAATTCGATCTGGTGGCCAAACGCTTTGTCAAAGACGGTTTCAACGTGCCGGTGGCGAAAAGCCGGGTTTCCTGGGTCGATCGGGACACGCTGTTCATCGCCACCGATTTCGGCCCCGGCTCGATGACCCAGTCCGGCTACGCGCGCATCGCCAAACGCTGGCGGCGCGGTACGCCGCTGAGCGCCGCCGAAACGCTGTATGAAGCGCGGCCCGAAGACATGGCGGTCTTCGCCTATCACGACCGCACGCCGGGCTTTGAGCGCGATTTCGTCGGCCGCAGCCTGGACTTCTATCGCCGTGACTATTTCTTGCTGGCTCAGGATGGTCGGCAGAAAAAAATCGACATCCCGTCCGACGCCGAGCTGGATACGCATCGGGAATGGCTGCTGATCAAACCGAGCAGCGACTGGGAAGTGGGCGGCAAGCGTTATCCGTCCGGCGCGCTGCTGGCGGCCAACTTCGATGACTATCTGGCGGGCAAGCGCGAACTGCAGCTGCTGTTTACCCCGACGGCGGAGCAGGCGCTGAGCGGCTACAGCGGCACCCGCGATCACCTGATCCTCAGCATCATGGATAATGTGGTCAACCGGCTGGAGGTGCTGACGCCGCAGGGCGGCAGCTGGCAGCGTCGTCCGCTGGGCAACCCCGGCGCCATCAGCACCCTTTCCGCCGGCGGCATCGACGAAGAGAGCAACGCCTATTTCCTGACCGTCAGCGGGTTCCTGCAGCCGACCTCGCTGTATATGGGCAATCTCGACGGCGGTGAGGCGACGCTGTTGAAACAGGCGCCGCAGGACTTTGACGCCGCCGGCTATCAGGTCAGCCAGCATTTCGCGCGCTCCAAGGACGGCACCCGCGTGCCGTATTTCCAGATCGCCGCCAAAGATCTCAAAGCGGACGGCAGCACGCCGACGCTGCTGTATGGCTACGGCGGGTTTGAAGTGCCGCTGTTGCCGGGCTATCTCGGCGGCAAGGCGCCGGCCTGGCTGGAACGCGGTGGAGTATACGTGGTGGCCAACATTCGCGGCGGCGGCGAATACGGTCCGGCCTGGCATCAGGCGGCGCTCAAGCAAAACCGCCATCGCGCCTACGAGGATTTCGCCGCCGTGGCCGAAGATCTTATCGCACGCAAGGTGACCTCGGCGCCGCATCTTGGCGCGCGCGGCGGCAGCAATGGCGGCCTGCTGGTGGGCAATATGCTGACGCTGTATCCGCAGCTGTTCGGCTGCATCGTCTGCGAAGTGCCACTGCTGGACATGCAGCGCTATACCCAGCTTTCCGCCGGCGCGTCGTGGATCGCCGAATACGGTGACCCGAGCAAGCCGGAGGAATGGGCCTACATCAAGACCTTCTCGCCATACCACAACATTCAGGCGCAGACGGCCTACCCGCCGGTGCTGTTCTATACCGCGACCAGCGACGATCGGGTCAACCCGGCCCACGCCCGCAAAATGGCGGCGCGCATGCAGGCGATGGGGTATCAGCAGGCCTATTTCTATGAAAATACCGAAGGCGGGCACAGCGCCGCCGCCGACAAGCAACAGGCGGCGTTCCACAGCGCGCTGGTAAGCGAATTCATGTGGGCCAACCTGAGCGGCAAACCCAAGTCAGCGTAAGCCTTTTTCTTGCGGCATAAAAAAACACCGGGGCGTTAACCCCGGTGTTTTTATTTACGCTCAATCCGCTGGCGGTCAGCGAGCCGCAGTGGCTTCCTGCGCTTGCTGATTGGCGTCTTCGGTGGTGTCCAGCGTCATGCGGTACAGCTTCGGCGCGGTCAGCATCATCAGGATAGCGATGACGGCGGTGACGATGCCGATCTGCATAAACACATGGCTGTAGATGGCCAGCGAAGCGTGCGCGTCGTTGATGTCGCTTGGCACGGCGGTCAGACCGGCAACCTTACCGGCGATCAGCGCGGCGGCGGCGGTAGTCAGGAACCAGGAGCCCATGATGAAGCCCATCAGACGCTGTGGCACCAGCTGCGCTACCATCGCCAGGCCCAGGCCGGAAATCATCAGCTCGCCGATGCTCTGCAGCGCGTAGCTCAGGATCAGCCAGTTGACCGACACGATGCCCTGTTCGTTGGCGAAGCTGGCGCCCCATGGCAGCACCAGGAAGGCGCAGGAGCAGAGGATCATGCCGAAAGCGAACTTGTGCGGCATCGGCAGGCGATCGCCCATTTTGTTATACAGCGCGGCCAGAATCGGGCTGGCGAGCATGATCCAGAACGGGTTCAGCGCCTGATACTGCTCCGGCTCGAAGGCGACGCCGAAGATGCTGTGTTCCACGTTATGGATGGCGAAGAAGTTCAGCGAGGTTGGCATCTGGCTGTACAGCACGAAGAACACCACCGCTTCCAGCATCAGCAGGAAGGCGACGATCATCTTGCGGCGTGCAGCGCCGTGCAGGGCGAAGGTTTCCTTGGCGAACACCAGAACGATGCCGGCGGAAACGAGGGCCAACGCCCAGCGCGCGATCACCTGGTTGTGCAGCAGCCAGCTGGACACGGCGATCAACGCCACGATGCCGACCAGCACCATCAGCAGCTTCGGCAGATGCAGCGGCTTGAAGTCAGGTCTGGAGCCGTTTTCCTTCACCCACTTGTGGCACATCATAAAGTTGACCAGGGTGATCAGCATGCCGACCACGCTCAGGGAGAACGCCACGCTCCAGCCGTATTTCGCCGCCAGCCACGGGGTGGCCAGCATGGAGAAGAAGGAACCGATGTTCACCGACATGTAGTACATGGTGAAAGCGCCGTCGATGCGCGGATCATCTTTCTCATAGCAGGTGGACAGCAGGGAGGACGGGTTAGCCTTGAACAGGCCGCTGCCCACGGCGATGGTCGCCATGCCCATGTAGACCCAGAAGATGTCGTGGCCGGAGTAGGCCACCATGGCGTAACCGGCGGCCAGCACCAGCGCGCCGAGCACGATTACGCGTTTGGCGCCCAGCACCTTGTCGCCCAGCCAGCCGCCGATGGCGACGAAGCCGTATACCAGGGCACTGAAGGAAGAGAACAGGGTGATGGAATCGGCTTCGCTCATGCCGAGCATCTTGACCAGATAAACCGCCATGATGCCCTGCAGGCCGTAATAGCCGAAACGCTCCCACAGTTCGATCGAGAAGATCAGGTAGAACGCTTTCGGTTGTTTGAACGCGTTAAGGCTAACGCTCTCCGGGTGTTGGTTGTTTGCTGTTGACACTGGTACCTCTGTTTTTTCGCAGCCCGTCTTTGGAGGACGGGAAAGTACAAAAGTTGATGCGGAACGGCATCCTTTTGCGTTGTTATAGGATGGGGACGGCGGTTAATGTTCACTATCTTTGTCAACGTGGCAAGCAGTTTGTCATATTCGGTTACATTTAACGCTCGCAGGATTATGCTGCGATGTTGCAAATGTTATGCAGTATTAACTTTCGGGTTTTAATGGTTTGCCGATTTTTTGTTTTGATTAAAAGCTATACGCATTTTAAACAGGGATATATTCTGCTGAATTGCTATTTTTTAGCGCATCAGTGTATGTGTGGTTGTTAATCCATTGGAATGTTGTGCATATGCAGCGTTTTGTAAAATTATAGAAATTTAGGAAAACGGGACTGGCATTTGTGAACGCCTTGTGATCCTGAAAGCGTGACGTTCACCGCAATTTTTGACTAATTTTTCGCTTGAAAATAACGCGACACTGAGTTTTTCACTGAAAACCGTGATAACGCCGGGGTTACTGCTGCGCGATATCACATTTCCGATAAAAAAGAGGCGCTGGCGGGGGGGAGTGGCGGCGACGGGGGCGGTTTGCCGCCCCGTCAGACTCAGGATTCTGGATAAACCTTCTCTTTATACTCGCACAGGTCTTCGATGATGCAGGAGCCACAGCGCGGTTTGCGCGCGATGCAGGTGTAGCGCCCGTGCAGGATCAGCCAGTGATGGCAATCGACCTTGAATTCGGCGGGCACCACCTTCAGCAGCTTCTCTTCCACCTGATCGACGTTCTTGCCCGGCGCGAAGTGGGTGCGGTTGCACACCCGGAAGATGTGGGTGTCCACGGCGATGGTCGCCCAGCCGAAGGCGGTATTGAGCACGACGTTGGCGGTCTTGCGGCCGACGCCCGGCAGCGCTTCCAGCGCGGCGCGATCTTCCGGCACTTCGCCGCCGTGCAGCTCCAGCAGCATACGGCAGGTTTTGATCACGTTTTCGGCCTTGCTGTTGAACAGGCCGATGGTCTTGATGTACTCCTTGACGCCATCAACCCCCAGCGCCAGCATGGCGGCGGGGGTGTTGGCGACCGGGTAAAGCCTGGCGGTCGCCTTGTTGACGCTCACGTCGGTGGCCTGTGCAGACAGCAGCACTGCAATCAGCAGTTCAAACGGCGTGGTGTACACCAGCTCAGTGGTCGGGTGCGGGTTGTTGTCGCGCAGCCGGGTCAAAATTTCCAGTCGCTTCTGCTTGTTCATCAGGCCTTCTCAGCACGTCCTTGTTCCAGCAGCGGTTCCGCCGCCACGGCGCGAGCTTTGCGCGCCTTCATTTTTTCGTCGATCAGATATTTGACCGCCAGCAGCAGCCCCAGGCCGATAAAGGCGCCCGGCGGCAGCATGGCCAGCAGGAATGGGCTGTCGAAATGCACCACTTCGATGCGCAGCGATTTGGCCCAGCCGCCCAGCAGTTGGTCGGCGCCGTCGAACAGCGTGCCGTTGCCCAACAGTTCGCGCATCGAGCCCAGCGTCACCATCACGCCGGTGGCGCCGAGGCCGATCGCCATGCCGTCCAGCGCCGAGAGGCCGACCGGCTTCTTGGCGGCCACCGCTTCGGCGCGGCCGACCACGATGCAGTTGGTTACGATCAATGGAATAAAGATGCCGAGCGACTGATACAGGCCGAAGGCATAGGCGTTGATCAGCATCTGCACGATGCTCACCACCGCGGCGATGATCATCACGTAGATTGGAATACGCACTTCGCTCGGCACCCAGCGGCGCACCGCGGAGATGGAGGCGTTGGTCAGCGTCAGCACCAGCGTGGTGGCCAGCCCCAGGCCGAGTGCGTTGGTGACGGTGGAGGTCACCGCCAGCAACGGACACATGCCCAGCAGCTGCACCAGGGCGGAGTTGTTTTTCCACAACCCCTGGACGATCAATTCTTTGGCTTCACTCATTCGGCGGCTCCACACGCAGGTAAGCTTTCAAGTTTAGGCGGCAGCGTTTCCATATACAACGCCGTGCGGCGCACCGCATTGACCACCGCCCGCGGGGTGATGGTCGCGCCGGTGAATTGGTCGAACATGCCGCCGTCTTTCTTCACCGCCCAGCGCTTATCGTCCGGGCCTTCGATTTTCTTGCCGCTGAAGAAAGAAATCCAGTCGGAAATGCGCAGTTCAATTTTGTCACCCAGCCCAGGCGTTTCGTGGTGTTCAATCACCCGGGTGCCGAGCACCGTGCCGTTGAAATCGGCGCCGACCAGCAGCTTGATGGCGCCGGAGTAACCGTCCGGCGCGGTGGTTTCCAGCGCGGCGGCAGTCGGCTGCCCGTTTTTGCGCGCCAGGTACAAGCGGTGCGGCGCGCCGTCGCCCAAGGCCGGATCGCTGACCAGCAGGCATTCGTTCTGCATGATGTTGTCGTAGTTTTCCGGCGGCACCACCTGATCGAGCAGCGCTTTTTGCTGCAGCGCCGCCTGATGGGCGATGGTGGTTTTCGTCAGGGCGTAGACCACGGCGGTCAGGCCGGTGGTGACCGCCGCAAACACCGCCAGCGTGGTGCCGTGCTTTCTCATGGAATTCAGCATGGCGGCTCCTTAGCGATGGCCGTACACGCGCGGCTGCGTGTAGTGGTCGATTAACGGGACGGTGATGTTGGCGAGCAGCACGGCGAAGGCCACGCCGTCAGGGTAGCCGCCATAGACGCGGATCAGCCAGACCAGCACGCCGATCAGCGCGCCGTAGATTAAGCGGCCCTTCGGCGTGGTGGAGGCGCTGACCGGATCGGTGGCGATAAAGAACGCGCCCAGCATGCTGGCGCCGGAGAACAGGTGGATCAGCGGCGAAGCCTGATGCGCCGGATCGATCCACCAGGCCAGACCGGAACAGAAGGCGATGGCGGCCAACATGCTGCAAGGGATTTGCCAATGGATCAGGCGACGCGCCAGCATAAACAGGCCGCCGGCCAGGAAGCCGAGGTTGACCCACTGCCAGCCGATGCCGGCCAGCGCGCCGCCGAACAGCGGCTGCTGCAACACCTGTTCCACGCTGTGGCCGCTGCGCAGGCCGGTTTTGAAGCCGTCGAGCGGCGTGGCCTGGCTGATGCCGTCCACGCCCATCTGCAGTTCGTGCAGCGTCGTGCCCTGTGCGGTATGGCCGCTGAAAATGGCCAGCAGCGTGTCGTGGAGCGAAAGCGCGGTGGCGCGCAGCTCATCCGGCGGCAGCCAACTGGTCATCTGCACCGGGAAGGAGATCAACAGCACTACGTAACCGACCATCGCCGGGTTGAACGGGTTCTGCCCGAGGCCGCCATACAGCTGTTTGGCGATAACGATGGCGAAGAAGGTGCCGATGACGATCATCCACCACGGCGCCAGCGGCGGCAGGCTGATGCCGAGCAGCAGCGCGGTCAGCAGGGCGGAGTTATCCGCCAGCCGGCTGCGCACCGGCAGCTTGCGCAGCTTGAGGATCGCGCCTTCCGCGGCCAGCGCGACGATCGCCGCCAGCGCCACCTGAATCAGCACGCCGTAGCCGAAAAACCAAATCTGCGCCGCGATGCCGGGAATGCACGCCAACATGACCCATAGCATAATGCGGCTGGTGCTTTGCTGGTTGTGGGTGAAAGGCGAGCTGGCGATGTGTAAGCCTTTGGCGGCTGTGGGTGATACCGGCCTGAACTTCATAGAGTAACGATACCTTCTGCGCCGCGCCTGCGGCAGTTTCGATGCGCCATACTGCGGGCGCGGCAAAAATGATAGCCGAGCATTCTACCTGATTCGATGCGAGGGTAATACGCCTTAATGATAGGGGTATTCGGCTTTCCGCGCATCTGGCGATCGGGGCGGCGCGATTTGATTTTTTTTTGGCCGGGAAATGGGCTAACGTGAGGAATTGTCAGTGGAACTTGTGCCGCCATCGACCGCGGGAAATGGGGTAAGCGTATGAATGAGATATCATTTTTCTCCAGACTTCCGCACAAAATAACAACTTTCACATAATCCGTGTAGGTTACTATCGCGAACATTATTGAGTCAGTGAATCCATAATAATGACAAATGAAGACATTTTTTTTATTGAAGAGCTAATTGAGTGGGTGGAGATACATCTGGAGAAACGGCCAAACCTGGATGAAGTCGCGCGTATTTCGGGCTATTCCAAGTGGCATCTGCAGCGTAAATTCAAGCGTATTACCGGCATTCAACTCGCCACCTATATCCGTTCGCGCATCCTGACACGCGCCGCGGTGGCGCTGCGTATCACCCGTCGCTCCATCATCGACATCTCCGATGAGCTGGGCTTCGACTCTCAGCAGACTTTTACCCGCATGTTCAAGCAGCGCTTCGGCACTACCCCCAATCGCTACCGCTCGATGGAGCACTGGGACGTGAAAAACCTGATGCCGCGCTTTAACTTCGAAGCCAGCTACGGCGCCGGTTATTACCCGGAAGTGAAGCGGCTGACGCTGCCCGACATGCAGTTGGTCGGCTTCACGCGCCGGCTGGATTTCGCCTCCGAACAGGAGCTGGAGTACTCGTCCTGCATGGCGATGAAGGACGAGATTTTCAACGACTTCTTCAAGGGGCTGCACGTTGACTGTCGGCGGATTTACAGCATCTACTCCCCTCATGCCGGGGAGGGCGACGAGCTATCATCCACGCTGGTGATGGCGGTCGATCCTGAACACAGAAAGGATATTCTTTCCAACCATCAGATAGACACCTTCCATTTGCCGAGCCGCGAGTTTATCTCTATCAACCATAAGGGGTCGGCGAAAGAGTGTTTGCAGTTTTTCGGCTACCTGATGTCGCATGTGATGCCGGGGTTGAAGGATGAAGTGCGCGGCAGTATGGAAATGGAGATCATTCAAACCAAAGAGTGGAATCCGGAATCCAAACTGCGCCAGATTGAAGTGGATTACACCTACCTGATCTCTATCGATTAAACGGCGCCCGGCGTCAGCCAGGCGCCGCTGTCATCATTTGTCTTCCGTTTCCGCCGCCAGCGATTCCTTGGCGGCTTTTTTGGCTTTGGCGCGGGCGATAGCCGCCGCGACCGCCGCCTTGCGTGGGTCTTCTTCGGCTGCAGCCGGCGCCGGTTCCGCCGGTGCAGAGGCATCCGCCTGTTGCGCGGCTTTCTTGGCTTTGGCGCGGGCGATAGCCGCCGCGACCGCCGCCTTGCGTGGGTCTTCTTCGGCTGCAGCCGGCGCCGGTTCCGCCGGTGCAGAGGCATCCGCCTGTTGCGCGGCTTTCTTGGCTTTGGCGCGGGCGATAGCCGCCGCAACCGCCGCCTTGCGTGGGTCTTCTTCGGTTGCAGCCGGCGCCGGTTCCGCCGGTGCAGGGGCATCCGTCTGTTGCGCGGCTTTCTTGGCTTTTACGCGCGCCAGTGCCGCCGCGACCGCCGCCTTGCGCGGGTCTTCTTCGGCTGCCGCCGGCGCCGGTTCCGCTGGAGCAGGGGCATCCGCCTGCTGCTCTGCCTTTTTGGCCTTCACGCGCGCCAGGGCGGCCGCAACGGCCGCTTTGCGCGGATCGTCCTCTGTTGCCGCCGGGGCGGAGCTGTCTGCGGCCGGCGCCTCTTTGCGCGCTTTCACGCGGGCCAGCGCCGCGGCCACGGCGGCTTTACGCGCGTCGTCGCCGGCGGTCGCCGGTGGCGCTTCCGTTTCCACCTCGGCAGCCAGCTGGGCACGACGTTCGCGCGCCTGCGCTTTACGCGCTTCGCGGGCGGCGATCATCTCGCTGTTGTCCGGCTGCTGGCCGTTGACCGGCGTAACCGCCGCTTCGGCATTCTTGCTGCGCACGCGCGCCAGCGCGGCCTGCACTGCGCCCTGATCGTCGTCGGTCAGTTTGACGGCGGCCTTTTTATGTCGCTCTTCACGCGCCAGTTTTTCACGCTCCAGACGCGCCAGCTTGGCCTCATAACGCGCCTTGGCCTCGGCGGTGCGCGCCGCTTCCAGATCGATAGCCTTGATTTCGGCCTTTTCCTGCCGGTAGTACTGTACCAGCGGGATATTGCTGGGGCAGACGAACGCGCAGGCGCCGCATTCGATGCAGTCGAACAGGTTATGGTTGCGCGCCTTGTCGTGCTCCTGTCCACGGCTGAACCAGTACAGCTGTTGTGGCAGCAGCCCGGCAGGGCAAGCGTCTACGCACAGGCCGCAGCGGATGCAGGACTGCTCCGGTTCCTGCGGCGTCATTTCATCCACCGTCGGCGCCAGAATGCAGTTGCTGATCTTGACGATCGGCACGTTCAGCGCGGGCAGGGTGAAGCCCATCAGCGGGCCGCCCATGACCACCATCTGCTGCGCCTGCGGGCGGAAACCGACGACGTCGAGCAGGTGCTGCACCGGCGTGCCGATGCGAGCCCACAGATTGCCGGGGCGCTCAATCGCCTCGCCGGTCAGGGTCACTACGCGCTCAATCAGCGGTTCGCCGTCGACGATCGCTCGCTTGATGGCGAAGGCGGTGCCGACGTTTTGCATCAATACGCCGATAGCGGAGGAGTGCTTGCCGTGCGGCACTTCCTTGCCGGTCAAAATTTTGGTCAGCTGCTTGGCGCCGCCGGACGGGTATTTGGTCGGGATGACGCGCAGCGCAATGCCGGACTGGCCGCGCAACGCCAGTTTCAGCGCCGCGATTGCCTCCGGCTTGTTGTCTTCGATGCCGATCAGCGTGACCTTGGGCTGCAGAATGTGTTGCAGGATCTGCGTGCCTTCAATGATCTGATCGGCATGTTCCTGCATCAGGCGGTCGTCGGCGGTGATGTAAGGCTCGCACTCGGCGGCGTTGAGGATCAGCGTTTCCACGCCGCTCATGCCGCCTTGCAGCTTGCTGGCGGTCGGGAAACCGGCGCCGCCCAGGCCGGCGATGCCGGCCTGATGAATACGTTGAATCAGTTCCGTGGCGGGCGATTGGCGATAGTCCGCCACCGGATCGCGCTCGCACCAGCGGTCTTCCCCGTCTGCCTCGATAATCACGCACAGCTCCGTCAGCCCGGACGGGTGAGCGGTGATGTGCGGGGTAATGGCGCTGACGGTGCCCGAGGTCGGGGCATGCACTGGCACGGTGCGGCCGCGGCCGACGGTCAGCGGTTGGCCTTTCAACACCCGATCGCCGGCGCTGACGCACAGCTCGCCTTCCGGCCCCAAATGCTGCTGCAGCGGAATGATAAAGGTCTTGGGCAGGGGCGCGACACGCAGCGGCGCACCGCTGGACTGCGTTTTCATTTCCGGTGGATGGATCCCGCCGTCGAAATCCCAGATCCGGTCTTTTTTAAAGGCGGCGAACAGATTAAGCATGTTGCTCCACGTGGATCACTTGCACCGGGATCGTCTTCATGTCCCACTTCCAGTTGGCGGTGGTGGTAGCGACCGGTTTCATTTCAATACAGTCGGTAGGGCAAGGGGCGACGCACAGATCGCAGCCGGTACAGAGGTCGGTGATGACGGTGTGCATGGCGCGGGTGGCGCCGACGATGGCGTCCACCGGGCAGGCCTGAATGCACTTGGTGCAGCCGATGCAGTTGGCCTCGTCGATATAGGCCACTTTACGCTCCGGCTCGGCGGCGGCTTCGCTGCCCAGCGGCTGCGGCTCTACGTTGAGCAGCTCCGCCAGTTTCAGCATCACCTGTTCGCCGCCCGGCGCGCATTTGTTGATCATCTCGCCGTTGGCCACCGCCTCGGCATAGGGGCGGCAGCCGGGGTAGCCGCACTGCCCGCACTGGCTCTGCGGCAGGATCGCGTCGACCTGCTCGGCGACCGGATCCTCTTCCACCTCAAAACGGCGCGCGGCGTAGCCCAGCACCAGTCCGAACAGCAGCCCGAGCGCGCTCAAAGCCGCGATAGCTATCCACAACGCAGTCATTAGAATTTCACCAGCCCGGTAAAGCCCATAAAGGCCAGCGACATCAGCCCGGCGGTGATCAACGCGATCGAGGAGCCGCGGAACGGCGCCGGCACGTCGGCGACCGCCAGACGTTCGCGAATGGCGGCGAACAGCACCATCACCAGCGAGAAACCGGCGGCGGCGCTGAAGCCGTAAACGGCGGACTGCAGGAAGTTATAGCCGAGGTTGACGTTAAGCAACGCTACGCCCAGCACCGCACAGTTGGTGGTGATCAGCGGCAGGAAGATGCCCAGCAGGCGGTAGAGCGCCGGGCTGGTCTTGCGCACCACCATCTCGGTGAACTGAACGACGACGGCGATCACCAGAATGAAGGAGAGCGTGCGCAGATACACCAGATCCAGCGGAACCAGAATAAAGGTGTTGATCACCCAGGCGCTGACGGAGGCCAGCGTCATGACGAAGGTGGTGGCCATTCCCATGCCGATGGCGCTTTCCAGCTTCTTGGAAACGCCGAGGAACGGGCACAGGCCAAGAAACTTCACCAGAACGAAGTTGTTCACCAGTACGGTGCCGACAAACAGGAGCAGGTATTCGGTCATTGCGATGCCTAAAAAAATAAAAGCCGCCTATTATCGGGAATCGGCGGCCGGACGACAACATATGAATCGCAGGGGTATTGCCTTTTTTGGCGAAAATTTACACAAAAAAACCGATAAAATGTGCTGCAATCGCCATTAACGTTCGGTAAAGGTGCCTTTGACCCGCTGCGAGCGCTTGATATAAGGCACCAGCAGCGCCGCCATCAGCAGCGGCCAGCCGAGGCTGCGCACCGCCACTTCATCCGGTACCGGCGCAAAGGCGAAGGCTTTCACCGCCAGGATCACCGTGATCAGCAGCCATAACAAGAACAGTTTGGGGAAGCGCTGCGAGCGCTGGCAAAACAGAAACACCAGCCACAGGGTGAAGCCCCACATCAAAAGCGTGGTCAGCACCGAAAAGTACCATTGCAGGGTAAACGCCTGGGCGTTGGTCAACAGATAATCGCGCGACTCGGGCATGAAGATCGCCATGGCGTACAGGAGCAGCATCAGGCTGGCGCTGAGCAGGGTGACGATCAGATAGGCCAGCGGGGCCAGCAACCAACCGCCGATACGAGTGTATTCAGCTTGAGACATAAAGGCTTCCTGATTGAAACGGGATCACAGGCGGCATAGCTTAGCGGGTAATATAGGCTTCGTCATCTCTATCAAGCGGATAGCTCGGCATCGCGACGCCGGGCCGCACGTTTGGCTACTCCGGCCTCGCTTCGAATTAACATCTCATTTACTTCTTGTTCCATCCGGCCGCATGGTGTCAAATCGAAAGGGTCTGTCGTGAGCCAGCAAGAGGAAATCCCATGGCTGAGAAAATTCGTGTCGGGCTGGTCGGTTACGGCTACGCCGGCAAAACCTTTCATGCGCCGCTGATTGCCGGTACGCCGGGGCTGGAGTTGGCCGCGGTCTCCAGCAGCGATGCCGGCAAAGTGCACGCCGACTGGCCGTCGATGACGGTGGTGGGGGATGCGCAAGCGCTGTTCGCCGATCCGGCCCTCGATCTGATCGTCATTCCTACCCCCAACGATACCCATTTCCCGCTGGCGCAGCAGGCGTTGGCCGCCGGCAAGCACGTGGTGGTGGATAAACCGTTTACCGTGACGTTGTCACAAGCGCAGTCGCTGCAACAGCAGGCGCAGCAGAGCGGTTTACTGCTGTCGGTGTTCCACAACCGCCGCTGGGATAGCGATTTCCTTACCCTTAAAGCGCTGTTAAAGGACGGTTCGCTGGGCGAGGTGGTGTATTTCCAGTCGCATTTCGATCGCTACCGGCCGCAGGTGCGCCAGCGCTGGCGTGAACAAGGCGGCGTCGGCAGCGGCATCTGGTTCGATTTGGGGCCGCATCTGCTTGATCAGGCGCTGCAACTTTTCGGCAAACCCGAACGGCTGTTTGTCGATCTGGGTGAGCTGCGGCCGGGGGCGCAGGCGGTGGACTATTTCCACGCGCTGCTGAGCTATGGCGATCGCCGTGTGGTGCTGCACGCCAGCATGCTGGCGGCGGCAGAGAGCCCGCGCTACGTGGTGCACGGCACCCGCGGCAGCTATGTCAAATACGGCCTCGATCCGCAGGAAGACCGACTGAAGGCCGGCGAGCGTCTGCCACAGGCCGATTGGGGCTATGACATGCGCGAGGGTGTAGTGACGCTGTCACGTGACGATCTGCTGGCGGAGCAACCGCTGCTCAACATTCCCGGCAATTACCCGGCTTATTACGCGGCGGTGCGCGACGCGATCGCCGGTACAGGCGAAAACCCGGTGCCGGCCGCCGACGCCATCGCGGTGATGGCATTGATCGAACTGGGGCTGGAATCGGCCCGGCTGCAGCAGGCGTTGCCGGTGGTTTGATACTGCCCATTTCTCTGTGCCCGGCGAAGCGTCGGGCCTTTTTACGACTTTACGTGCAAGGAAATTCGTTTCATGTCCTGGTTGCAGCGTTTGCGCATTGATAAATTTTTGCTGGTTCTGATTTTGGTGGTGATCGTCGCCTCGCTGTTCCCCTGCGAAGGCATCTGGAAAACCTTCTTTGAACACCTGACCACCGCGGCCATCGCGCTGCTGTTCTTTATGCACGGCGCCAAGCTGTCGCGCGAGGCGATCATCGCCGGCATGAGTCACTGGAAGCTGCATCTGCTGGTGTTCCTCAGCACCTTTGCGCTGTTCCCGCTGCTCGGGCTGGCGATGAACCTGCTGGTGCCGGGCATCATGACGCCGACGGTCTATCTCGGCTTCCTCTATCTGTGCGCGCTGCCGGCCACGGTGCAGTCGGCCATCGCTTTTACCTCGGCGGCAGGCGGCAACGTGGCGGCGGCGATCTGCAGCGCCTCGGCGTCGAGCATTCTTGGCGTGTTCCTGTCGCCGCTGCTGGTGGGGGCGTTGATGCATACTCAGGGCGGCAATACCGACGTGCTGCACGCCATCGGTTCAATCATTTTGCAATTGATGGTGCCGTTCGTGATCGGTCACCTGGCGCGGCCATTGATCGGCAAGTGGATCGACCGTCATCGTAAGCTGATCAACCTGACCGACCGTTCGTCGATCCTGCTGGTGGTGTATACCGCGTTCAGCGCGGCGGTGGTGGAAGGGATTTGGCACCGCATCGACGGTTGGTCGCTGCTGACCATCCTGGTGATGTCGCTGGTGCTGCTGACGGTGGTGCTGGTGATCAACACCTACGCGGCGCGCTGGCTGGGCTTCAACACCGCCGATGAGATCACCATCGTCTTCTGCGGTTCGAAAAAGAGCCTGGCGAACGGCATCCCGATGGCCAACGTGCTGTTCCCGGCCGCGGCGGTGGGCGCTATGGTGCTGCCGCTGATGATTTTCCACCAGGTTCAACTGATGGTGTGCGCGGTGCTGGCGCAGCGCTATGCGCGTAAAACCGCCAAACAGCGGGCCGAGGCGGAGGCGCTGGTGGCCAAATAGGCCGCAGGCCGCTAACGGCGGCTCAGCGCGTCGAGCAGAAAGTCGGCGCGCTCGTCCGGTGAGGCGCGCGGCAGTTCTTGCAACTGATAGCCATAGCGGCGATAGACGGCCACCATCGCCCGGTAGGTCAGCTCGGCTTCGGCGAAAGATTGTTTTCTTTCGCTGTCCTGCGCGTAGATCGCTTGCCACGGCGGGGCGATGAACACCCTTTCGGCATAGCGAAAGGCGCCGATCGCCGCCGTCAAATGCGCGGGGATCGGCAGTCCGCACAGCGTGAGATACCCGGCGATATCCGGCAGCCCGCGATCGAAGAACCAGCATGTTTCCCCCGTCGCTTCGCGCCATGAGCGCAGTTCCCAATCGAGCATCCGCTCGGCGAAGGCCTGGCGATCGCCCCACGGCAGCGCATGGCCGCCGATACTCACCTGATCCTGAATAATCGCCCGGCCAGCCTCCTGCGAGTGCGGAAAGCCTCGGCGATGAAGAACGTCGATGAGCGTGCTTTTGCCCGAACCCGGGCCGCCGGTCAGCACGATGCGGCGTAGTTTGTCAGACATGCGGAATTCCTCTCTTGCACCAGAGTGATGGGGTGAAAACAGCGATAAAGACGCGCAGGCGGAAGAAAACGGGGGGATGAGAAGAAGGCGCCGTTTGGCGCCTTGGGAGATTAGCCTTGAACTTTGGCGCGCAGCGCCTGTTTTTCCTGCTCGCTGAGGAAGGCCAGCTTCAGGCCGTTTTCCTGCGCGGTGCGGATTTCTTCCGGCGTCAGCCCGGCTTGCGGCGCGGCGACGCGGTATTCATGCTCGATCTCTATGCCCTGAACCGCCGGATCGTCGGTGTTGATTGACGCCAGCACGCCGTGGCGCAGGAAGGTGGCCAGCGGATGCTGCGCCAGCGACGGCACGGTGCTGGTCTGGATGTTGGAGGTCAGGCAGGATTCGATGCCGATGCCGTGTTCCGCCAGGAAGTCCATCAGCGCCGGATCTTCGACCGCTTTCACCCCGTGGCCGATACGTTCGGCGCCCAGCTCGCGGATCGCCTGCCAGATGCTTTCCGGGCCGGCGGCTTCGCCCGCGTGCACGGTGATGCGCAGGCCGGCGTCGCGGGCGCGGTTGAAGTGGCTGAGGAACAGGCTGCCGGGGAAGCCCAGCTCATCGCCCGCCAAATCCAGCGCGGTAATGCCGTCGCGGTGCGCCAGCAATCCTTCCAGTTCCTGCAGACAGGCGGCCTCGCCGAAGGTGCGGCTCATGATGCCGATCAGGCGAATGTCGATATCGCGATCGCGGCAGCCCGAACGGATCCCGTCGATCACCGCTTCCACCACGCCGGCGACCGGCAGTTGATGTTTCATCGCCATGTAGTAAGGGGAGAAACGCAGCTCGGCATAGTGCAGGCCGGCGTTGGCGGCGTCCTCGACGTTTTCGTAAGCCACCCGGCGGCAGGCGTCCAGATCGCCCAGCACCGCCACGCCCCAGTCCAGTTTCTGCAGGAAGCTGACCAGATCCGGTTCGGCATGGGTGATCTGCACGTGCGGGCGCAGGCTCTCCAAATCGTTGGCCGGCAGGGCAAGATTGAACTGGCGGCCGAGGTCGAGAATGGTCTGCGCGCGGATGTTGCCGTCGAGATGGCGGTGAATATCGGTAAGCGGTAGGCGGGGATCGATCATGCTGGGCACTCGCTAATTATCGTAGGTAAAGTGCAGAACAGTATAAAAACAAATGGATGAAACTTGCCATCGCGTTGCATAAAAAAGTGATGTGAATCACAAATAATGCGCGATATATCGCATTATCGTCGCGAATCAGGCTTTCAACACGCTGACGCCCGCCTGCTGCAACGGCGCGATCAGCGCGTCATCGGTAGCCCGCTCAACGATGACGGTGTGCGCCAGCGTAATATCGCCGATCGCATACTGCGAGGCGGCGTTAAGCTTGGCGGCGGAGGCCAGCACCACGGTTTCCGCCGCGCGGGCCGCCAGCGCGCGTTTGATGTAGGCCTCCTCCAGATCGCCGGTGCTCAGCCCCGCGGTGGGGTGCACGCCGGTCACGCCCATGAAATAAATATCGGCGCGGATATGCGACATCGCTTCTACGGCGGCGGCGCCGACGCTGACGATCGAATGCTTATACAGTCGGCCGCCGATCAGGATCACCTCGACGGTGGGGTGATCGACCAACCCCACGGCGACGCTGGGGCTGTGGGTGGCGATGGTGGCGTTGAGGTTGGCCGGCAGTTGCCTGACCAGCTCTGCGGAGGTGGTGCCGCCGTCGATGATCACCACCTGGCCGGGGGCGATCAGCGCCGCCGCCGCTTTGGCGATCGCGCGTTTGGCGCCGGATTCCAAGTGATTGCGTTCGGCGAAGCTGGCGATGGCGGAAGAAACCGGCAGGGCGCCGCCGTGCACCCGCTGCAGCAACCCCTCGGCGTCCAGTTCACGCAGATCGCGCCGGACCGTATCTTCCGACAGCCCGAACATCTCGCTGAGCTGTTTGGCCAAGACCTGACCATCCTGGGCCAGTTTTTCCAAAATGATCTTCTTGCGTTGGCTGGTCAACATGGCCATTTCCTCTCAAATTTCCTATGCACGAAATATCTTGATCATACACGAAATTGCACGATAGTATCAATTTCCTTCCTCTGGCGGAGTAAACCGATGATAGCCACCAAAGACAGGGTTCGCATTGTCGAAACCCGGGTGTTGTCCGATGACTGGTACCTGCTGAAAAAAACCACCTTTGATTTTCTGCGGCGCGACGGCGTCTGGCAACGGCAAAGCCGTGAGACTTACGATCGCGGTGACGGCGCGGTGATTTTGCTGTTCAACCGGCAGGCGCAAACGGTGATCCTGACGCGCCAGTTCCGCTTTCCGGTGTTCGTCAACGGTCATGACGGCATGCTGATTGAGGCCGCCGCCGGGCTGTTGGACGACGCGTCGCCGGAGGCGCGCATCCGCGCCGAAGTTGAAGAGGAAACCGGCTATTTCGTGCAGAACGTGGAGAAAGTGTTTGAGGCGTACATGAGCCCTGGCTCGGTCACCGAAAAGCTGCACTTTTTCGTCGGTGAATATCAGGCGAGCGATCGCCTCAACGAGGGCGGCGGGCTGGCGGCGGAGGGGGAAGATTTGGAGGTGATCGAGCTGCCGCTGGCGCAGGCCCTGCAGGCGGTTCGTCAGGGTACGATCGTTGACGCCAAAACCATCATGCTGCTGCAGTTTGTCGCCTTGAATCGGACGTTGGAGGAAGAATGATGAAAGCACAACAAATCTTGATCGCCGGCCCCTATCGCAGCGGCACCGATGGCGATCCGCAGCGTATCGCCGCCAATCTGGCGCGCCTGGAACAGGCGGCGCTGGCGGTTTACCAGCGGGGGCACGTGCCGGTGATCGGCGAGTGGCTGGCGCTGCCTTTGGCGGCCGCGGCCGGTTCCACTCAGGTTGGCGATGCGGTCAGCGAGGCGTTTCTTTACCCGGTGGCTCACCGACTGATTGCGCAGTGTCAGGCGGTGTATCGCATCGAAGGGGCGTCTGCGGGGGCCGATAACGACGTGCGGTTGGCTAACGAATGGGGATTGACGGTCTATCGTCATCTGGAGGAAATCCCGTCTGTTCAGGCGTAACGGAGGGGCGGGCAGAGGCTCGCCCCCTCGCGCTATTGCTCGTCCAGCACCAACCTCAACCCGGCGATCAGCTTGTCCATGCCGGCTTCCAGCTTGCTGCGCGGGCAGCCGACGTTGAGGCGCACGAACCCGCGGCCTTCTTCGCCGTAGGTAAAGCCCGGCATGATCGCCACCTTTTCACGCTCGATCAGCACCTGCTGCAGCGCCCGATCGTCCACGGCCAGCGGCCGCAGATCGATCCAGGCCAGGTAGGTGGCCTGCGGCGGGCGCCAGCCCAGCGCGGGAAACGCCTGCTCCAGCCGCTCGGCGACGTAGGTCAGATTATCCTGCAGATAGTCGCGCAGGGCGTCCAGCCAGGGTGCGCCGTGGCGATAGGCGGCCACGTGCGCCGCCACCGCCAGCACCGCCGGCGAGGAGAGGCCGTCGCGGGCTTTTAGCTGCTGGAAATAGGCTTCGCGGCTGGCGTCGTCGCTGATAAAGCCGTAGGCGCCGGTCAGTGCCGGAATGTTAAAACTCTTGGAGCCGGAGGTCAGCAAGGCCCAGGCGCCGGTCGCCACCTGGCTCCACGGCGTATGGCGGTGTTCACCCCATGCCATATCCATGTGGATTTCGTCGCTGATGACGCGCACGTCGTGGCGCTCGCACAGTTCGGCCATCTGCTGCAGCTCGTCGCGGCGCCACACCTTGCCGGTGGGGTTGTGCGGGCTGCACAGCAGCAGGATCTTGGTTTGCGGCCGCGCCAGCAACGCCTCAAGGTGCGCCATGTCGCAGCGCCAGTCGTCGCCGGCCTTGTGCAGCGGGCAGGCCAACAGCTGGCGTTGGTTGGCGAGGATCACCTTGTAGAAGGCGTCGTAAGCCGGGGTATGGGTCACCACATAGTCGCCCGGTACGGACCATTGGCGGATCAGCTGCGCCGCCATGTAGATAACGGAAGGGCCGTACACCGCCGTTGCGGTGTCGATGGCGACGTTGAAACGTTGCTGATACCAGTGGCGCAGCGCGCCGAGAAAATCTTCATGCTGCCAGCGGCTGTAGCCCAGCACGCCGTGCTGCAGGCGCTGTTGCAGCGTCTCGAGAATGCACGGCGCGGTGGCGAAATCCATATCGGAGATGGTGAACGGCAGCAGGTCGTCGCTGCCGAAACGATCGGCGATATAGTCCCACTGGGTGCACCAGGTGCCGTGGCGGTCGATCGGGGTGGAGAAATCAAACATGGGTGGCTCCCTGCAGCGCCGCGGCAGGTTGCGCCGTGGCTATCAGTGAGTCTAATTCATCTTTCACCGATTGCACCTGCGGGCCGATCACCACCTGCAGATTGTGGTCGTTGAGATGCACTACGCCGATGGCGCGATTGGCTTTCAGCGCCGCGTCGTCCACCCGGCTCATGTCGTTGACCGACAGGCGCAGGCGGGTGATGCAGTTGTCCAGCGTGATAATGTTGCCCGGGCCGCCGAGGGCCGCCAGAATCGCCGGCACGTTGTAGCCGGATTTGCCCACCGCGCCGCTCGGCGCGCTTTGGCTGACGGCGCTGTCGCTCTCACGGCCCGGCGTTTTGATGTTAAAGCGCTGGATGGCGAAGCGGAAAATGGCGTAATAGCCGACGAACCAAACGGCGGCCACCACCGGCACCAGATACCACTTGGTGGCGGTGCCGTGCAGAATGCCGAACACCACGAAGTCGATGATATTGCCGTCGGTGTTGCCGATGGTCACGCCCAGCAGCGCCATCACGGTAAAGCCCAACCCGGTGAGCAGCGCGTGGATCAGATACAGGAACGGCGCGACGAACAGGAACAGGAACTCGATCGGCTCGGTGGTGCCGCCAACCACGCAGGCCACCACGCCGGAAATCAACAGCCCTTTGATTTTATGGCGGTTCTCCGGTTTGGCGCAGTGGTACATCGCCAGCGCCGCGCCTGGCAGCCCCCCGAGGAACGCCGGCATTTTACCCTGCGACAGGAAGCGGGTGGCGCTCTCGGCGAAGCCGGTGGTGGTCGGACAGGAGAGCTGCGCCTGGAAGATGGTCAGGGCGCCGCTGACGCTGTGGCCGCACACCTCCATCGTGCCGCCTGCCTCGGTAAAGCGGATCAGCGCCACCAGAATGTGCTGCAGGCCGAACGGCAGCAGCAAGCGTTCGCCGGTGCCGAACAGCATCGGGCCAAAGGCGCCGGCGCTGTTGATCACCCAACCCAGCCCGGTGATGCCGGCGGCGAACCACGGCCAGATCAGCGGGATCACCAGGCCGCACAGGCCCAGCACCACGGTGGTCACGATCGGCACGAAGCGCGTGCCGCCGAAGAACGCCAGCGCGTCCGGCAGGCGGATGGTGTGGAAGCGTTCATGCAGGCGATAGACGATGATGCCGACGATCACCGCGCCGAGGATGCCGGTATCGATCGACTGAATGCCGAGGATGTTCTGGATATTGTTGGCTTTCAGCACCAACGGATCGCTGGTGGGCAGCACGCCGGCGGCGGTCAGGTAGAAGTTGGTGCCCAGATTCAGCACGGCGAAGCCGACGAAACCGGAGAAGGCGGCGACGCCTTTGTTTTCGCGCGCCATGCCCAGCGGAATGGCGATGGCGAACATCACCGGCAGGAAGCTGAAGGCGAAGGAGCCTACCTTGCTCATCCAGGTAAAGATCAGCTGGAAGATCGGGTGGCCGATAAACGGCATCAGGGTGATCACGTCGCGGCTGCTCAGCGAGCTGCCGATCCCCAGCATGATGCCGCAGAAAGAGAGCAAGGCGACGGGCAACATGAACGTTTTGCCCAGGCTCTGGAAGAACTCCCAGAGGGTGATTTTGGGTTTGTTGGCTGCTGACATAACCGACTTCTCCTGGCGAAAAGACGAGCAAAAAGGGGACATCTGATTAGGTAAAAAGAAGATAAAACGTTTTACCTCGCAAAAATGCGCCGCCAATCACAAATCTGCCGCCCGGTTTTTGGCGACAATGCGGCAGGCAGTAAAACGTTTTACTGAGCTAACGGATTCGGTATACCCTTGATCATTACGGCGCGGGTTGCCCAGGAACGGGTTCGCAGAGACTATGAGCATCAAAAAAATCACCATCACCGATGTGGCGCAGCAGGCGGGCGTGTCGGTCACCACGGTTTCCCTGGTGTTGAGCGGCAAAGGGCGCATTTCGCCGACCACCGCCGAGAAGGTCAATCAGGCGATAGAGCAGCTGGGTTATGTGCGCAATCGCCAGGCGGCGACGCTGCGCGGCGGGGAGTCCGGAGTGATTGGCCTTATTCTGCGCGACATTTGCGAACCCTTCTATGCCGAAATGACCGCCGGGCTGAGCGAAGCGCTGGAGGCGCACGACAAGCTGTTGTTTTTGACGCAGAGCGGGCGCGACGGCCAGGGCTTGCAGCGGGCGTTTGACGCGCTGCTGGCGCAGGGCGTCGACGGCATCGTGCTGGCGGGCGGCATCCGCGCGGCGGCTGGGCTGAAGGAAAAGGCGGCCGAGCAGGGCGTGCCGCTGGTCTGCGTGGCGCGCTCCAGCGGTCTCGATGGGGTGGACGTGGTGCGGCCGGACAATATGCAGGCCGCCAAGTTGGCCACCGAATTTTTGATCAAACGCGGTCACAGCCAAATCGCCTACCTCGGCGGCCAGAGCGACTCATTGACGCGCGCCGAGCGGTTGGGCGGTTTTTGCGCCACGCTGGTGCAGTACGGCCTGCCGTTTCGCAGCGAATGGATCGTCGAGTGCGATTGCCGGCAGCGTGAGGCGGCGGAAGCGGCAGAGCAACTGCTGCGCCACTACCCGAACATTACCGCCATCGTCTGCCACAAGGCGTCGGTCGCGCTCGGCGCCTATTTTGGCCTGACGCGCAGCGGCCGCAGTATCGGCTCGGACGGGGTCGACGCCTACTATGGCCGGCAGGTGGCGCTGATCGGTTTCGGCGACGTGCCGGAGGCCGAACTGACCGAGCCGCCGCTGACCTTCGTCTCCAGTTCGGCGCGGGAAGTGGGGCGCAGCGCCGCCGCGCGCCTGCTGCAGCGCATCGGTGACGCCGATCTGCCGGCGCAGAACGTCATTTTGCCGCCGACGCTGATCCGGCGCGGCTCCGCCTAGTCCCGCCGCTGTTCCTCTTCCGCCTCCCGGCGGATCCAGCCGATAAAGGTTTTCATCGCCGGCGTCAGATCCCGCGATTTCAAATGAGTCAGCCAATAGGCGCCGAGCGCGGCCTCGGCGGCGAATGGCCGCTGCAGCGCGCCGGCGGCCAGTTCGCGGCGGAACATGCTGACCGGCGCCAGCGCCACGCCGTCGCACTGGATCGCGCCTTCTACCATCAGCCGCGATGAGTCGAACACCGGTCCGTTGATCCGCCACGGCGTCACCTGCGCAGCCGTGAACCAGCGCTCCCATTCATCCTTGCGGTAAGTGCGCATCAGCTGCTCGTGCTGCAGATCCTGCGGCGTGCGCAAGCGCGCGGCGACCGCCGGCGGGCAGAGCACCGTCAGCGGCGCGTCGAACAGCTTGATATTGCAGGTGGCGGGCCAGAGGCCTTCGCCGAAGCGGATGGCGAAATCCATGCCGTCGGCCGACAGATTGACCAGGTTATTGTGGGTCAGCACCCGCAGATCGATGAACGGATGCGCCGCGCGGAACGCCGCCAGCCGCGGCATCAGCCAGCCGACGGCGAAGGTGCCGACCACCGCCACCGTCAGCACCTCGTGGAAATGCCCGCCTTCGAACTGCTGCAGCACCGCCTCGATGCGGTCGAAAGCGTCGCTCAACACCGGCAGCAGCGCCTGGCCCTCTTCGGTCAGATCCAACCCGCGCGGCAGGCGGCGGAACAGCTGAATGCCCAGCTGTTCTTCCAGCATGCGCACCTGCTGGCTGACGGCGGCCTGGGTGACGCGCAGCTCCAGGCCGGCGCGGGTGAAGTTCAGGTGGCGGGCGGAGGATTCGAACGCCCGCAGGGCGTTGAGGGGAAGTCGGTTGCGCATTGTCGATAGCCATAAGTTTTTCTTTATGCTGGCTGAAATTATTATCGCTTGTCAACCCGACGGCAAAATCCGATATTTGGCGCGGCTGCTAAGAGCGTCGCGGCAGCCGTAAAGGAATGACATCATCAACCAGGGAAAGCGCCGTGCATAACGCCAATAAAAACTTTTGGCCGCGGCCGATGCCCTGCAACCGAAGAGCCTCTATCATGACGAAAATGAACCGCCTGGCGTCCGCGCTGATCGCCGCACTGATCTTGCCGACCGCGCACGCCGCGCAGCAGCAGGATATCGACGCCGTTATTCAGCCGCTGATGAAAAAATATGGCGTGCCGGGCATGGCGATCGCCGTGTCGGTCGACGGCAAACAGCAGATTTACCCGTATGGCGTCGCTTCGAAGCAGACCGGCAAACCGATCACCGAGCAGACGCTGTTCGAAGTGGGCTCGCTGAGCAAAACCTTCACCGCGACGCTGGCGGTCTATGCGCAGCAGCAGGGCAAGCTGTCGTTCAACGATCCGGCCAGCCGCTACCTGCCCGAGCTGCGCGGCAGCGCCTTCGACGGCGTCAGCCTGCTGAATCTGGCGACGCATACCTCCGGCCTGCCGCTGTTCGTGCCGGACGACGTGACCGACAACGCCCAACTGATGGCCTACTACCGGGCCTGGCAGCCGAAACATCCGGCGGGCAGCTACCGCGTCTATTCCAACCTCGGCATCGGCATGCTGGGCATGATCGCCGCCAAAAGCCTCGACCAGCCGTTTACCCAGGCGATGGAACAGGGGATGCTGCCGGCGTTGGGCATGAGCCACACCTACGTTCAGGTGCCGGCGGCGCAGATGGTCAACTATGCGCAGGGCTACAACAAGGACGATAAGCCGGTGCGGGTCAATCCCGGCCCGCTGGACGCCGAGTCTTACGGCATCAAGTCCAACGCTCGCGATCTGATTCGCTATCTGGACGCCAACCTGCAGCAGGTGAAGGTCGCGCAGCCGTGGCGTGAGGCGCTGACCGCGACGCACGTCGGTTATTACAAGGCGGGCGCGTTCACGCAGGATCTGATGTGGGAGAACTACCCATACCCGGTGAAACTGTCTCGTTTGATCGAGGGCAACAACGCCGGGATGATCATGAACGGCACGCCGGCTACCGCCATCACGCCGCCGCAGCCGGAATTGCGCGCCGGCTGGTATAACAAAACCGGCTCTACCGGCGGTTTCTCCACCTACGCGGTGTTTATCCCGGCGAAGAATATCGCCGTGGTGATGCTGGCCAACAAATGGTTCCCGAACGACGATCGGGTCGAGGCGGCTTACCGCATCGTGCAAGCGCTGGATAAGCGCTGATCGTGGGGGGCGCCGTCGGGGCGCCCCTGTTACCGGTGCTGTCGATCTCGCCGCTCGCGCATGAAATCGATAAAGGCGCGCAGCTTGAGCGGCAGATGCCTGCCGGCGGGAAAGTAGATGAAAAATCCGGATGCCTCGCTGGCATACTCCGGCAGCACTTCCACCAGATCGCCCTGCGCCAGCTCCTGCAACACCGTACCCTGAAAACGCTGTGCGATACCCAGCCCCGCCAACGCCGCATCCTTGATCAGCCGATCTTCGTTAAAGATCAAACTGCCGCTGACGTCCAGCGCCCGCTCATCGCCGTGCCGACTGAAATACCAGGGTTCCAATTTGCCGCTGCCGGGAAAACGGTAGCGCAGGCAATGGTGCGCGAGCAGATCGTCCGGCGTGGCCGGCGCGCCGCAACGCGCCAGATAGTCGGGCGAGGCGACCAGCACCCGGCGCTGGCCGTTGTCGATTGGCACGGCGATCATGTCCTTTTGCAACATGGCGTGCATGCGAATGCCGGCATCGAAACTGCCCAGCACCAGATCGGAAAAGCGGTCTTCGGTAAACAGCTCAAGCTGCACTTCGGGATAGCGTCGCTGAAATTCCGCCAGGTGCGGCATCACCAGCAGCGAAGCGGCCAGCTGCGGCAGCGTAATGCGCAGCAGGCCCGCCGGCTGCGCGCCCAGGGCGCGCACGTCGTCCGCCGCCACGTCGATCTGGCTCATGGCTGGCGACACCTTCTGATAGAACAACCGGCCCTCGTCGCTGAGGCGCACCGAGCGGCTGGTGCGGTGGAATAACCTCACTCCGAGCTGATTCTCCAGCGCCTGAATGTTTTGCGACACCGCCGGCGGCGTGACGCCCAGTTGGCTGGCTGCGCGGGTAAAGTTGCCCAGCCGTGCCACGGCTTCGAAATAGGGCAGCAGTTGCAGGAGTGAACTCATCTATTAATAACCTGTGCTTAATGATTCATTAAATTATGCCTTATTTTAATTTATGACGAACGTTTTAGACTGGTTTTACTTTCCCTCAGCGAGATGAAAACCATGTCGGCAACACAACAGGCGTTAACAGAACGGATCGCGGCGATCGATCAACAGGCGATGGCCGAAGGGCGCATCGTGGGCAGCGTGGTGCTGGTGGCGCGGCGGGGCGAGATTTGTTACGCCGGGGCGGCCGGCTATGCCGACCGCGAAGCGCGCCGGCCGATGCGGCGGGAAACGCAGTTTCGGCTGTCGTCGGTCTCCAAACCCTATACCACGCTGGCGGCGCTGCGCCTGATTGAGCGGGGCAAACTGAGCCTGGACGATGCGGTCAGCGATTGGCTGCCGTGGTTTACCCCGGCGCTGGCGGATGGCCGCCGCCCGACGATCAAGATCCGCCATTTGCTGAGCCATACCGCCGGTCTGGACTATCGGCTGAACCAACCGCCGGCGGGCGTTTACCATCAGTTGGGGATCCAGGACGGCGTGGAGCTGTCGACGCTGACGCTGGAGCAAAACCTGCGGCTGTTGGCGCAGGCGCCGTTGCTGTCGGAACCGGGAGAGCGCTTCAATTATTCACTGGCGATCGACGTGCTTGGCGCGGTGCTGGAGCGGGTGACGGGCATGTCGCTGCCGCAGCTGTTTGTCGAATGGGTGGCGCAGCCGCTGGGGCTTGGCAACACCGCATTCCATGCGACGGACGCCGTGAACCTGGCGACGCCGTATTACAACACGCCGCAAGGGCCGCTGCGCATGCATGAAGGCTTGCGGATCGCCTTGCCGGAAGGCATGGCGGGGGGAGAAGTGACGTTCTCGCCGGCGCGCGCGCTTAACGCGGAGGCTTATCCTTCCGGCGGTGCGGGCATGGTCGGCGATGCCGACGATGTGCTGAAGCTGGTGGAAGCGTTGCGCAGCGGCGGGCAGGGCATGTTGCAGCCGGAGACGGTGGCGTTGCTGCGCAGCCCGCACGTGGGTGCGCAGGCGCAAACGCAAGGGCCGGGCTGGGGCTTCGGCTTTGGTGGCGCGCTGCTGATTGACGCAGAAGCGGTGCAGACGCCGCAGCACGCCGGCACGCTGACCTGGGGCGGCGTTTACGGCCACAGCTGGTTCTTTGATCCACAGGCGCAGCTGAGCGTGGTGATACTGACCAACACCGCGTTTGAAGGCATGTGCGGTTATTATCCGCAGCAGATCCGCGATGCGGTTTATGCGGCGTAAATAAAAAGGGCCCCGCAGGGGGCCCTTGTTAGGTTTTCAGGCGATTACTGCGCCGGTGCCGGAGCGGGTTCCGCTTCCTGCGCCGGTTCAGCGTCTTCCGCCGGGGCGCCCAGCATGGCGAACTGGCCGATGAACTCCTGCAGCGACATTTTGTTGCCGTTCAGGTCAACCTGATTGTCAGCGTAATGGAACTGGCTCGCGATCACGCCGTCTTTCTGGGTGGTCAGTTTGAACATCTGGCCCATGGCCGCCAGGCCCTGCACTTGCTGCTGCGCCAGTTTCTGCGCGTCTTCCGCATTATAACCCTGCAACAAGGCGGTCTTCGCGGTCACTTCGGTGGCCATCGCTTCCGGAATGGTCAGGCTGAGATCCAGCTTTTTAACCGCCTGAGCGATCAGCTGATCCGGCGATTGTGCCGGGGAGGCGGCCTTGCTCGGATCGGTCATCGCCAGATCCAGCGTGAAGATGCTCTCACCCTTGCTGTTTTTCCAGCTCAGCGGGGCGATGCTGAGGCTTGGATTGCCTTTCAGCAGCATCGGCAGGTTCTTTTGCAGCATCTCGGAGGTCTGCTGTTCGTAGACGTCCGGATCCAGGTTCTCGCCCTGCTGCAGCAGCGCCATGGTTTGGCGGTTGTAGCTGTCGGAGAAGTCTTTCAGCGCCTTGCCGTCGACGTTGTCGATTTTCAGCGTCAGTTTACCGGCGCCGAAGTCGTTGCCCTGCACCTTGAGCGCGTCCATGGTGTAGTCGATCTGGCCGCCGATGTTGCTGCTGCCTTGCTCGCCGAACTTGCTCACCAGATTGAAACCGTCCAACGCCACGGTGTCTTTACCGTCGATCGTCAGTTTGAACTGTTTCAGGGTCATCGTCTGATCGCCGAGCTTCACGCCGAACTTGCTTTCGTTGCTGTTGCCTTTCAGGTTGAAGCCCTGGAAGGTGATCTGCTCGTTTTGGCCGAATTCATTCGGGCTGGCGAACACGATAGTGTCGCTATTGGCGTCCAGCGCGAATTTTTTCAGATCGCGGGACACGTCGGCGTCAATGGTGGCGCCGCTGAATTTCAGCGAAGATTTATCCTTCTGGTAGTCCAGTGGGATAAAGTCGATGGTGGACGCGGTATCGCCGCTGTACGAGATGCGCGAATCGGCGGTAAACAGCGATTTGCCTTTGGTGGTTTCAAACAGGCCTTTCACCGCCGGGGTGTTTTCCAGCTCGGTATGCACCGACGCCATGCTCGGCAGCAGGTTGAATTTTTTCAGCTGCGCGAACGGGAACGGACCGTGATCGATGGTTTCCAGGAACGCCACTTCTTCACCGGCTTTCAGCGCCGCGTTTTCGCTGGTATCCGTGCCGTCGGAACGCAGCACATAACGCACTTTGCTGCTGAACAGGCCGCGCTGGTAATTTTCATAGCTCAGCTTGACGCCGGCTTTCGGCAGGTAGGCTTTCAATTGGCCATTGGCGTTGTCGACGACTTCGCCCATGTGCTGCTCGATTTGTTTCCCGGTGTACCAGGATGCCCCGGTCCATGCTGCGCCAAGAACGACAATGACGCTGACAGCGACTAACGATTTTTTCATAGCTCTGTTTCATCCTTTTTTCTTATCACCCTCCGTTGTGTGGGAGGGGCAAATAGGGGCCGCCAAAAAACGCCCGCAGGCGTTTAATTGTGGGGGCAGCTCTCGCTTTCAGCAAGCAATTTGCTGAAATTTATCAACGGTTAGGCCAGTTGGTTATAAACCCGGGCGATGCGGCCGCTGCCGCTGACGTTGACCGGGGATTCGAACGCCCCGATAAAGCAGGATTCGCCCGGTTTGAGCGTCAGGCGTTGCCCGGATTTCTCCAGCGTCGCTTCGCCGGCGACGCAGAACACGATGGCGGCGCTTCGCTGTGCCAGCGCCTGCGGCGCGGCGGTCAAATCGTGCAGTGAGAAGGCGAAATCTTCCACCGGGATTGGGAAGAACAGCTCGTTGCCGCGTTGCTCCGGTTGGGTCAGCAGGCCGGAAGCCGGTTGCGGGCGGAACTGCAGGTTGGCCAGCAGCTCGGGCACGTCGATGAATTTCGGCGTCAGGCCCGCGCGCAGCACGTTATCCGAGTTGGCCATCACCTCCAGCGCCACGCCTTTCAGGTAGGCGTGAGGCGTTTCGGCATACAGGAACATCGCCTCGCCCGGCGCGAGCTGCACCACGTTCAACAGCAGCGGTGAGAACAGACCGCTGTCGTCCGGATAGAAGCCGGCGATGAAGCGCACGGTATCCCAGGGTTCCCCCTGCTGGTTGTTGAGCGCGGCTTTCAGCACGCCGAGCGCCAGCGATTTTTGTTCGCCGCTCATCGTCAACAGGCTGGCGAACAGGGTCGAGAGATGGGCGGTGTCCGGCTGCTGCAGGAAGGCGGCGATGTCGTGGTGCGCGCCGGCGATCGGCTGCAGCAGGGAAACGATATCGGCCAATTCACGAAAACCGTTCATCGCCAGGAACGGCGTCAGGGCGAACACCAGCTCGGGCTTGTGATTGGGATCTTTGTAGTTGCGTTCGGCGGCGCTCAGCGGGATGCCTGCGGCGTTCTCTTTCGCGAAGCCGACCTCGGCCGCCGCTTTGCTCGGGTGGACCTGGATCGACAGCGGCTGATCGGCGCACAGCACTTTAAACAGGAACGGCAACTCGCCAAAACGGCTGGCGACGTTGGCGCCCAGCTGTTTTGGCTGGTCTTCGTCGATCAGATCGCGCAGCGAACGCAGTTCACCGTCGGCGCCCGGCACGCGGGAAGGGCTCTTGGGATGGGCGCCCATCCACAGTTCGGCCATCGGCTGATTATCCGGGTTGGCGATGCCGTAAAGACGGGTCAGCGCATCGTGGCTGCCCCAGGCGTAATGCTGTACCGCGTTGGTCATTTTTTGCATGTCGATAAACGTCCTTAACGTCATTGTCGTACTGGATGACAATAACCTACTGATTTTATACGGTTAACTAAATCTGTGCCGACACCTATCCTACGCCCGCGTCGGCAGGAAAAATCATGGGCGCGATCAAAAAAACGCCGGATAACGTCGCGCCCGGCAACGGGGCCAAAGTATAGCGTGATAACGATCGGCGTCTCAATTGGCGCGCAGGCCTCAAGGCGGCCCGGAAAACCCGCCGATCGATTATTCTTTGGCCCCGCGGAATTATTGCCGATAGCTTGGTCATTCTGCGTCATTATTTATTTTTTCAGCATGTCAAACTATGTCGGCTGAATTTATTTTTTACCGTCTGAGCCATTCCCTTAATTATTATTTTCGCGCTGCGCCGGGCTATCACACGCTGAGCTTAAACCTGCGCGTCAGACCCGTTTACCGTAACGGCCAACACGTCGATTTAACGAAACAAGAGGTCTGTTGTATGAAAAAACTGTTGTTGCTATTGGGGCTTTGCACCGGCGCAACCCAGGCGGCGGTGATTGTCGCCTATCCCTACGCGGCGCCACGCACTGTGGTGATAGCGCCGGCACCGATCGTCGTTACACCCGCGCCGGTCGCGGCTGTGGCGCATCCGCTGGCACTCACCGCCGGTGCGGCGGCGACCGGGGCGTATCAGCATAATGAACGGCAGGACGCCTACGACGAGATCAATCATCTGCAGCAGCAACGGTTCGATGAGCTCAATCATTTACAGGCGCAACGCATCAATAATTTTAATTCGCGTCATCCGCATTAATGGTTATCCACATTTTTATTCTCCAGGCTCATTCCCGGCCGTTTATTTCACCGCGGGTTAACCGGCGGAAAATAACCGCGTCGTTAATGGGTAAAAGAGATGAAACGTGCTGTGAGATAACTCTCTTAATGCGAATAGTTATTATGTCACTATACTGGGAGTGCATGCCGACGGGGGGTAGCGCGTCGGCCTAACCCTACAATTTTAGGAATTATGCTAAGGAGATCATGATGGCAGGCGTTCGTATCGAAAAAGACTCTATGGGCCCCATCGAAGTACCGGCCGACAAGCTGTGGGGCGCGCAAACCCAGCGTTCGTTGGCGCATTTCCGTATTTCCTCCGAAAAGATGCCGACCGCGCTGATCCACGCGCTGGCGTTGACCAAGCGCGCCGCCGCGCAGGTGAACGTGGATCTGGGGCTGCTGCCGGCCGAACGGGGCGCCGCTATCATCAAGGCCGCCGACGAAGTGCTGGCGGATCGCCATGCCGACCAGTTCCCGTTGTCAATCTGGCAAACCGGCTCCGGCACCCAGACCAACATGAACATGAACGAAGTGTTGGCCAACCGCGCCAGCGAGCTGCTGGGCGGCGTGCGCGGTGAAGAGCGCAAGGTGCACCCGAACGACGACGTCAATAAAAGCCAAAGCTCCAACGACGTGTTTCCCACCGCGATGCACGTGGCGGCGGTGATTGCGCTGCGCGAGCACCTGATCCCCGAGCTGAAAGTGCTGCACAAGACGCTGAGCGACAAGGCCGAAGCCTACCGCGACATCGTCAAAATCGGCCGCACCCATCTGCAGGACGCCACGCCGCTGACCCTGGGGCAGGAGATATCCGGTTGGGCGGCGATGCTGGCGCACAATCTGAAACACATCGAGGACAGTATCCCGCACATTGCCGAGCTGGCGCTGGGCGGCACGGCGGTCGGCACCGGCCTGAACACCCATCCGGAGTACGCGGTGCGCGTCGCTAAAGCGCTGGCGGAATTGACCCATCAGCCGTTCGTCACCGCGCCGAACAAGTTCGAAGCGCTGGCGACCTGCGACGCGCTGGTGCAAGGGCATGGCGCGCTGAAAGGGCTGGCGGCTTCGCTGATGAAGATCGCCAACGACGTGCGTTGGCTGGCGTCCGGCCCGCGCTGCGGCATCGGTGAGATTTCGATCCCGGAGAACGAGCCGGGCAGTTCCATCATGCCGGGCAAGGTCAACCCGACCCAGTGCGAAGCGATGACCATGCTGTGCGCGCAGGTGCTGGGCAACGACGTGGCGGTGAACATCGGCGGCGCTTCCGGCAACTTCGAGCTGAACGTGTTCCGCCCGATGGTGATCCACAACTACCTGCAGTCGATTCGCCTGCTGGCCGACGGCATGCAGGGCTTTAACGAGCACTGCGCGGTGGGTATCGAACCGAACCGCGATCGCATCACCCAATTGCTGAATGAATCGCTGATGCTGGTGACGGCGCTCAACACCCACATCGGTTATGACAAAGCGGCGGAAATCGCCAAGAAAGCGCACAAGGAAGGGCTGACGCTGAAAGCCGCGGCGCTGAAGCTCGGCTACCTGACCGAAGCGCAGTTCGACGAGTGGGTGCGGCCGGAAGCGATGGTCGGCAGCATGCAGAAATAATTGATCTGTGAGACAACCGGGGGCTTACTGGGGTAAGCCCCTTTTTTATGGAGAAATTAAGATGTCGCGCGCACAACGTTTACTCGATCTGATGCAGCTGCTGCGCAGCCACCGTTATCCGGTGGCGGGCCATGCGCTGGCGCAGACGCTGGGCATCAGCATGCGCACCCTGTACCGCGATATCGCCACGCTGCAGCAGCAGGGGGCGGAGATCGCCGGTGAGGCGGGCGTCGGCTATGTGCTGCGCCCCGGTTTTATGCTGCCGCCGTTGATGTTCTCGCCGGCGGAGACAGAAGCGCTGGTGCTGGGGATGCGCTGGGTCAGCCGCCGCGGCGACAGCCAATTGGCGAGCGCGGCGGGCCAGGCGCTCGCCAAGATCGCCGCGGTGCTGCCGCCGGCGCTGCGGGAGGAGCTGGAGGCCAATACGCTGCTTATCGCGCCGGTTCAGGCGCCGCCGGTGGCGGATGAGATGCGGGTGCTGATCCGTGACACCATCCGCCGCGAGCGCAAACTGCATATCGACTACCTCGATCTGGCGGGACAGCGCAGCGAACGCCTGCTTTGGCCCTTTGCGCTGGGCTTTTTCGATCAGTTTCAGATGTTGGTCGCCTGGTGCGAGCTGCGTCAGGCCTTTCGCCATTTTCGCCTCGATCGCATCCAGGCCGCCACGCCGTTGGAACAGCGTTATCCGCGTGGCCGGCGGCGGCTGCTGAAAGAGTGGCGCCTCAGCGAGGGCATAGCGGAGCAATAGCGGCACGCTGCTGCCATAAACTGTCAGTCGCGCGCCTTAGTCTGTGCCTATCGGGAACCGACCGGTTCCCATCATCCAGAGGACAGACCGATGACCCTTCCCAGCATGACCCTGCTTTACGTCGACAACCCGCTCAACAGCGCCGCCTTTTATCAACGTTTATTGGGACAGGCGCCGGTGGAACTTTCGCCCGGCTTCGCCCTGTTCGTACTCAACAACGGCTTCAAGCTGGGGATGTGGGCCAAACAGGGGGTAAAACCCGCCGCCACGTTGACCGGCGGCGGCGGTGAGCTGGGCTTCTTGTGCCAGGATCCGCAAGAGGTCGAGGCGCGCTATAACCAGTGGCGCGAACTCGGGCTGCCTATCGAGCAAACGCCGACCGAGATGGAATTCGGTTACACCTTCGTGGCGCGGGATCCGGACGGCCATCGCCTGCGGGTATATGCCCTCAGCGAGTAGCGTCGTCGGCATACAGGTGCAAGCGCGGCACCAGCAGCCGCAACGGCCTGGCGTCGGGTTTGTAACGGTGTTTCACCGCGTCGGCGTCGTAGTTGAGCAGCTCGCCAATCTTCGGCACCGCAGCGCCGTTTTCAACCTGACACAGGGCGATCAGCGGCAGCGGGCAGGGGTGTTGCACCTGTTTTTGCTGCTGCTGATACCACACCCGGGCGATCGGCTGCACTTTTACCGGCCGCTTGATTTTCAGCGTCGCATGCTGCGGCAGGCGGCTGACGTCGTCTATTTCGCGGCTGACCAGGGCGGCCCACTGTTCACGGCTGTGCGGCGGCACCGCGCGGCCGGCTTTCAGGCTTTTCTCCAGCTGCGCCAGAATGTCGTCCCGCTTGACGTTTTTGATGATGTGCTTGTTGGCCCAGCCGAAGCGCACGGAGTCGGGATTGGTCAGGGCGGTGAGAGTGCGGTAGGCGCTGAGGGTAATCAGCCCGTGCAGATGGGTGTGCACGAACTCGAAACGCTGCTCCGGCGCCAGACCGGAATCGACGGTGATAATCTGCTCCAGTTCGCTCTTCAGGCGGTTGATCAGCGCCAACTGCGTCTGCAACGTCTGATATTCCGGTTGCTCCACCGCCAGACAGATGACGCCGGGCAGGCGCACGGCGGCCTTGCTGCTGACATTCTCCCGGTTATGGTGGATGAACAACCGTTGATAGTGTTCCAGCGCCAGATCGCGCGCCGCTTGCCCCACATGCTGCTCGACCGCGATATGCGAAATCGCCTGATGTTCCTGGCCTTTTTCAACCTCCGGCAGGCTGAACACCCGCGCCGCCAGCAACCGCAGCGGGGCGATCTGCTGCTGCAACGCGCTGAGCGCCTGCTCCAGCTCGTTAAAGCAGGCGTTCATTCGGCCAATCACATCGTATCTGCTCATCGATCACTCCCATATTAGTTACAACATACTATAGAGGAGCGGCCGACTGGGGGCAACATCGGCAATGGGGCAATACTCGGCTAAACTGCCCGCCCAGCTTGCCAGGGGAAATAGGGCGGGCAGCAGGGGGAATTCTCTCGCTCGTTTATTTTTTGTTTAGTCCATTTCTTGTTTGCCGTTGTCCAATCGCTGGAACAAACAGAATGGCAGGACGCTATGAGCCCCTCGGGTTATCTTTTCTTCTGTCATTAACGGGTGCTTTAAACGGAGGTTTACGGTGGATATTAAACAGAAAGTCAAAAACATGACGCTGGAAGAGAAGATCGGGCAAAAAATCATGCTGGATTTTCGCTACTGGGATCAGAACGGTAGCAGCAATCAGGATATGACCGTTCCCGATGCAGCCATTGGCAAGCTGATCACCGATAACCACATAGGTGGGGTGATCCTGTTTGCCAATAATCTGAAAGACAAGCAGCAGATCAAAACGCTGACGGCCTGGTATGCCGCGATGAAAACGCACGCCGGCGTTCGTTTGTTTATTGGCACGGATAACGAAGGCGGTAACGTTTTCCGGCTGCCGCGCGGCGACTACGCCTCATTCCCCGGCAATATGGCGCTGGCGGCTGCGATTGGGGGCGGCGCGGATAAACAGCTCGCCGTTGAACAGGGCAAACTGATGGCTCAGGATATGCGCGCGTTGCATATCAATACCAACTTTGCCCCGGTCGTGGATGTCAACACCAACCCGTTCAACCCGGTGATTAACGTTCGCGCCTTCAGCGATGATAAGAACACCGTTGCCCGCCTGGCCGAGAAAATGGTGGCGGGGATGAAGCAGCAAGGGCTGATCACCGCGTACAAACACTTCCCCGGCCATGGCAGCACCTCCACCGATTCGCATACCGGTTTGCCGCGCGTCGATCGTACGCGGGAAGAGGCCTTTGCCATCGATATCGCGCCTTACAAGCAGGCCATTGACCGCTGCGTGGCGCCGGACATGGTGATGACTGCGCATATTCAGTACCCCGCACTGGATAACAGCCAGATCGACACCCGCAACGGTGATAAAATCACGGTGCCGGCCACCATGTCGCGCGAAATCCAGACCCAGATCCTGCGCAATGAGCTGGGTTATGCCGGCGTAACGATTTCAGACGCGCTGGATATGGGCGCGATTGCCGAGCATTTCAGTCAGCAAGCGGCGGCTGAAAACGTCTTTACCGCCGGGGTGGATATCGCCCTGATGCCTGTCAGCATCGCCTCGCCGGCGCAGGCGAGTCTGCTGCCCGAGCTTATTCGCTACATTGCGGAGCGGGTGAAAACCGGGCATCTCAGCGAGGCTGATATCGATGCCTCGGTCGAGCGCATTTTGCGCCTGAAATTACGCCATGGCCTGATGGGCCATAGCGATAAACCTTGTTCCAACGACGTTGCGTCGTCAGCGCACAAGCTGGAAAAGCGCATCGCCGATCGTTCCATTACCGTGGTTATCAACCGTCAATGTCTGCTGCCGCTAAAGGACAAGGCGCTGCGCTACTTTATTCTGACGCCGTGGGGCGAGCAGGCCAACGGCATCGCGAACGTGATGGCGCAGGAGGGCTATCAGAACGTCGTGGCCGCGAAGGAAACGGAACTGAGCGACGCCCAGGTCAGGGAACATATTGCCGGCTGCGATGTGTTCTTGCTCGGAACCCTCTCAACCCGCTTTACGCCTGCCGAGCAGGATGGGGTCGTGACCTCCGCAACCGGGGCGGCTAATGATACCAGTCCTTATCCGGGCTGGCTGAAATACGCCGCCGAGCAGGGGAAAAAGCGCGTTCATCTCTCACTGCGCGCACCTTACGATATCGTGAACTATGCCGCAGAGGTGGAGGCGGCTGTCGCTACCTATTCCTATTACGGCTATGACGGCGGGGTATGGCGCGGCCACTCGATGGTATCGCTGGCGCAGGTGCTGACGGGGAAAATCACCCCGCAGGGCAAACTGCCGGTCAACACCTGGCATGACTACGATGTGGAAACCAACACGGGAAAAATCGCATTCCCTCGTGGGACGGGGCTGAGCTGGTAATGGGACAAGTACCGGCGTCGTCAGAAAGGGCGGCGCCGGCAGCTTGCTAGCGTTGAGAAAGCGGGCGGTTTCTTGCTCCGCACGCCGCGACATGGGATAACCGTCACTCACGGAAGGAGAATACTGATGCCGACAGGCGCAACAAAATTAGGCGGATGGCTGTTGATGGCCGCCATGCTGGGCGTGGGCGGATGCGCCAAGCCCCCCGAACCGGAGAAGCCCTCGCGGCCGACACCGCCGGTTACACCGATGCGGGGCATCTGGCTGTCCACGGTCATTGGATTGGACTGGCCGCCGGCGGCCTCGCTGAAAGCGGAATCCCCGCAAGAGCGGGCGCGCCTGCAGAAGCAGGGGCTGACGGACGCGCTGGACGACATGGTGAAAACCGGGATTAACACGGTGTATTTTCAGGTTAAACCGGACGGAACGGCCCTGTGGCGTTCTGACATCTTGCCCTGGTCGGAGGTATTGACCGGCACCGTGGGCCAGGATCCCGGTTATGATCCGCTGGCCTTTATGCTGACAGAAGCGCACCGGCGCGGCATCAAGGTCCACGCCTGGCTGAACCCTTATCGGGTTTCCATGAATACCCGACAGCAAACGATAGATGCACTTAATCATACGCTGCAGTCGCCGCCGGCCAGCGTCTATGCGCTGCATCCCGACTGGATCCGCACCGCCAGCGATCGCTTCGTGCTCGATCCTGGTCTGCCCGACGTGCGCAACTGGATCACCGGCGTGGTGGCTGAAGTCGTCAAAAACTATGATGTCGACGGCATTCAGTTTGACGATTATTTCTATTACGAAACGCCGCAATCGCCGCTGGATGATGAAAGGACGTATCGCGAATACGGCCAAGGGTTTGCAGACAAAGCCGCCTGGCGAAGAGACAATACGCTGCAATTGATAAAACAGGTTTCCGCCACCGTCAAAGCGTTGAAGCCCGCAGTCGCGTTTGGCGTCAGCCCGGCGGGCGTATGGCGAAACCAAGCGGACGATCCTGCCGGTTCGGCGACGCGGGCCGGCGCGCCGTCGTACGATACGGCCTATGCCGATACGCGCCAGTGGATCAAGCTGGGGCTGCTCGACTACATCGCACCGCAGCTGTATTGGCCTTTTGATCGTGAAATTGTCCGCTACGACGTGCTGGCCAACTGGTGGGCCGAGGTGGTGAAAGGCACGCCGGTTCGGCTTTATGCCGGGGTGGCGTTGTATAAAGTGGGCACGCCATCGGCCAGCGAGCCGGCCTGGACCGTCGACGGCGGCGTCCCCGAGCTGAAAAGGCAGTTGGATCTCAACGAGAGCCTGCCGGGGATGGGGGGAACCATCCTGTTCCGGCAACGTTATCTGACCGAGCCGCAAACGGATAAGGCCGTGAACTACCTGCGCACCCGCTGGAAAACCGGTCAATAATCACAGGCTCCGGCATGACGGGCCGCGGCAAGTCGCCGCGGCTTTTTCTTTTCAGAGACGGACCGCTTCCGGCAGGCGTTTCAGGTAATGCACCACCAGCAGCGCCAGCAACAGCATCAGGCTGATGAACGCCGCCACGCCATTCCAGCCGAAACTGTGCCAGAACACGCCGCCGAGGGTGCCGGCCACGCTGGAGCCGACGTAATAGCAGAACAGGTACAGCGACGACGCCTGGCCTTTGGCGCGGCGCGCGCGGCGGCCAATCCAGCTGCTGGCCACCGAGTGGGCGGCGAAGAAACCGGCGGTGAACAGCATCATGCCGATAAAGATCGCCGGCACCTGCGGCAGCGCGGTAATCAGGATCCCGATCAGCATAATCACGATCGACGCCAGCAGCACCGGGCCGCGCCCGAAGCGCGAGGTGAGCGCGCCGGCCTTGGGCGAGCTGTAGGAACCGGTGAGGTACACCACCGACAGCAGGCCGACCACCGCCTGGCTCAGGTGATAAGGATCCGCCAGCAGGCGATAACCGATGTAGTTGAACAGGGTGACGAAGCTGCCCATCAGCAGGAAACCCTCCGCGAACAGCAGCGGCAGCCCCTTATCGTGCCAATGCAGTTTGAAGTTGATCAGCAGGGTGCGGGGGCGCAGCGAGCTGGCGCGAAAATGCCGCGAGGCAGGCAGGATACGCCAGAACATGCAGGCGGCGGCGAGGGCGAACAGGCCGATGACGCCAAGCGATACGCGCCAGGAAAAGAAATCGGTCAACACCCCGGTCACCAGGCGGCCGCTCATGCCGCCAATCGAGTTGCCGCTGATATACAGCCCCATCGAGAAGGCGACGAAGCTCGGATGGATCTCTTCGCTGAGGTAGGTCATGCCGACCGCCGCCACGCCGCTCAGCGACAGGCCGATCAGCGCGCGCATCAGCAAAATGCCGTGCCAGCTGGTCATAAAGGCGCAAATCAGCGTGCAAACCGCCGCCAGCAGCAGCGCCACCACCATCACCGACTTGCGGCCGATGGCGTCGGACAACGGCCCGGTAAACATCAGGCCGATCGCCAGCAGGCCGGTGGAGACCGAAAGCGACAGGCTGCTTTCCGCCGGCGAGACGCCGAAATCTTGCGACAGCACCGGCAGGATCGGCTGCACGCAGTAGAGCAGCGCGAAGGTCGCCAGCCCGGCGGAAAACAGCGCCAGCGTCACGCGCATAAACTGCGGCGTGCCGCGTTCGATATAGGGGAGTTTGTTGTTGAGGGTGGAGCGTTTTACTTTTGGCGCAGCGGCCGCGTCATCGTTGGCGGCCAGCGTCGACGGCATCGCGGCCGCAGAACGCACAGGGGTTGTCACAGCGTTTCCTTACCGAACTTCGGGGAGATAAACAGACAGGTTACAGATAACAAAATGATAGGGAGCGGCGAATTTTTTGTCTAATATATTAATAATTCAAATTAAGACGTTTTAAATATGAATATCGAACTGAGACACCTGCGTTACTTTATCGCCGTGGCGGAAGAGTTGCATTTTGGCCGCGCCGCCGAGCGGTTGCGCATCTCCCAGCCGCCGCTCAGCCAGCAAATTCAGGCGCTGGAAGAGATGGTCGGCGCGCGCTTGCTGGCGCGCAACAACCGCAACGTCAGCTTGACGCAGGCCGGGGAGATGTTCCTCAAAGAAGCCTATCAGGTGCTCGATCAGGTCGGGCGCGCGGCGGAAAAGGCGGCGCGCCTGGATCGCGGCGAACTGGGGGAAATGACCATCGGCTTTACTTCTTCCGCGCCCTTTATCGGCGTGGTGGCGCGCAGCCTGCGCGCCTTTCGCCAGCAGTCCCCGCAGGTGCACATCAAGATGCGCGAAATCAACACCAAACAGCAGATCGAACCGCTGCTGAACGGTGAGCTGGATCTGGGGGTGATGCGCAATACGCGGCTGCCGGAGGCGCTGCACTATCAGCTGCTGCTGCGTGAGCCGCTGGTGGCTGTGGTGCCGGAAGGGCATCCGCTGGCGGAAACGCCCGGCGGCGCGCTGCGGTTTCAACACTTGGCGCGGGAACCGTTCGTGTTCTTCTCGCGCGAAGTGGGCACCGCGCTGTACGACGAAATTCTGCTGCTGCTCGGCAAAGCCGGCATTACCCCGTATATCACCCAGGAAGTGGGGGAAGCGATGACCATCATCGGGCTGGTCTCCGCCGGATTGGGCGTCTCGATTCTGCCGGCGTCTTTCGCCCGGGTGAGGGTGGACGGCGTGCGCTATTTGCCGCTGGCGGAGCCGGACGCCACCACCGAAGTGTGGCTGGTGCATCACCGCCGCCGGCCGCTGACCGCTGCCGCGCAGGCGCTGATGGCGTTGATGCTGAAATGACGTTGAACTTGGGCAAATAAAAATCAATTCACGCTGAAATTGCGAGGAATTTGTGCAGCAAATCACATAACTAATCAAATAGTTGACGCTGTATGACAAAAGCCCCACCATAACCCCTAGTCTTTATTTAGAAGCGCGAAAAATAGTAGGAGCAGGTTTGTGATTGCGGTTGGGCAGCCTGGGCATATCGATCAAATCAAGCAGACCAATGCGGGGGCGGTTTATCGGCTAATCGATCAGCTGGGCCCGATTTCGCGTATCGAACTGTCAAAACGCGCGCAGCTGGCGCCCGCCAGCATCACCAAGATCGTGCGCGAACTGCTGGAAGCCCATCTGGTCAAGGAAACCGAGTACCAGGAAATCGGCAGCCGGGGCCGCCCGGCGGTGGGGCTGGTGCTGGACACCGAGGCCTGGCATTACCTGTCCGCCCGTATCAGCCGCGGTAGCATCACGCTGGCGCTGCGCGATCTCAGCAGTAAACTGGTGGTGGAGGAGCAGCTGCCGCTGGCGGCCGAACACCCCGAACCGCTGCTGAAACGCATCCTGACCGAAGTCGACCAATTCTTTATCCGCCACCAAAGCAAGCTGGAACGGCTGACGGCGATCGCCATCACGCTGCCGGGCATGATCGACGTGCAGTCCGGCGTGGTGCACCGCATGCCGTTTTACGATGTGCTGGAGATGCCGCTCGGCCCGGCGCTGGAAACCCGCACCGGCCTGCCGGTTTACCTGCAGCACGACATCAGCGCCTGGACCATGGCCGAGGCGCTGTACGGCGCCTCGCGCGGCAGCCAGAACGTGATTCAGGTGGTGATCGACCACAACGTCGGCGCCGGGGTGATCACCGGCGGCCACGTGCTGCACGCCGGCAGCCACAGCGTGGTGGAGATCGGCCACACCCAGGTCGATCCCTACGGCAAACGCTGCTACTGCGGCAACCACGGCTGTCTCGAAACCGTGGCCAGCATCGAGAACATGCTGGAGATCGCCCAGCAGCGGCTGAGCGGCTCGATGAGCTCCAGCCTGCACGGCGCGCCGCTGACCGTCGAATCGCTGTGTGACGCCGCGCTGGCGGGCGATCAGCTGGCGCGGGACATCATTCTCGGCGTCGGCCACAGCGTGGGGCGCATTCTGGCTATCATGGTCAACCTGTTCAATCCCGAGAAGATCCTGGTGGGCTCGCCGCTCAACCGCGCGGCGGAGATCCTGCACCCGGCCATCGCCTCCTGCATTCGCCAACAGGCGCTGCCGGCCTACAGCGAGCAGGTCAAGGTCGAATCCACGCAGTTCTTCAATCAGGGCACCATGCCCGGCGCGGCGCTGGTGAAAGAGGCGCTGTACAATGGTTCATTGCTGGTGCAACTGCTGCAAGGCTAACATCAGAACTTCTTATTAATCCTGCAAAAGATTGAGCTACCTCAAGCCCCTACGCGGCAGCATCCCCTAGAATTTTTCCGAAAGACTTCTTCGCCGCCGGTGCGGCGATACATTGTTAACGGGGCATTCTGGGGCATTTTATTCATGTTGAAGCGTTTATTTGTGACAGGCACGGATACCGACGTCGGTAAAACCGTGGTTTCCCGCGGGTTGATGCAGGCGCTGGCCGCCGAAGGCCGTTCGGTGGCCGGCTACAAGCCGATCGCCGCGCGCTGCCAGGAAACCAGCGAGGGCATCCGCAATAAAGACGCTTTGGTATTGCAGGCATCTTCAACCCTGCCGCTGTCCTACGAGGAGATCAATCCCATCACCTGCCTGGATGAGGTGTTTCACGCGCATGCGACCGAGGACATCAACTATGGCGTGATGAGCAGCGGTCTGCGGGATCTGTCCGCCAAAGCCGATACGGTGGTGGTGGAAGGCAGCGGCGGTTGGCGGGTGCTGATGAACGATCTGCGGCCTTACGCCGAGTGGGTGGTGCAGGAACAGCTGCCGGTGGTGCTGGTGGTGGGCATCAAGCTGGGCTGCGTCAGCCACGCGTTGCTGACCGCACAGTCGATTATCAACGACGGCCTGCCGTTGCTGGGCTGGGTCGCCAACCGCATCAACCCGGGGTTGGCGCACTATGCCGAAACCATCGCGGCGCTGCAGCAGCGCATTTCCGCGCCGCTGCTGGGTGAGATCCCGTATCTGCCGCGCGCGGAGCAGCGTGAACTGGCGCACTACCTCGACATTTCCACGCTGCTGCGCTAGCGCGCTCAGGCCAGCAAAGGGGCCAACAAACGGGCGGAGACAAACAGCCCCAGGCCGTACACCGTATGCACCAGCAGGCTGATGATGCGGCTACGCGTCGGATTGGGGGTGTTCGCCGCCGCCACGCCAAAGCCCAACGCCGGCTGCATCACGAAGAAGGGCGCCGCCAGGCTCAGCCAGCCGCTCAGCAGCGCGACCAGCGGCGTCGGCGCGGCGTACCACGCGATGCCCGCCAAGCCGAGCGGGATAAAGGCGAAGGCGACGCCGATCGCGTAGTGCAGCAGCCATCCCATCGCTTTTTCTCCCCGTCGCACCGGCGCCGCCATGATCGGAGCGTGATAAAACCGGCCGTCGAACAGGCCGATAAACCAGCGGCCAACCAGCGCGTAGTTAAGGGGCGGGATGCCCAGCACGCGCTTTTGCACGATGGCCCACAGATCGGTGCACAGCGTGGCGCCCACCCCGGTCAGCATAATCATCAGTAAAATTTCTGTCGTCATTTTCGTGCCCTTAAAGTCACTCATGGTGTAATGTGCGCACAGTGTGCAACTTAAAGTCGACTTCAAGTCAATGGCAAAAGAACTGGATATTGGCGAGGTGGCGCGTTTGAGCGGCATCGCGCCCTCGGCGCTGCGGCATTACGAGAAAAAAGGGCTGATCGCGTCGATAGGCCGCAATGGTTTACGTCGCCAATACGCCGCTGGGGTGCTGGATCAACTGAAGCTGATCGCCCTCGGGCGGCTGGCGGGATTTACGCTGGATGAGATCGCCTCGCTGTTTGACGAGCGGGGACGCATTGCCCTCGATCGCCGGCTGCTGGCGGCGCGGATTGAAGAACTGGATCGCACCCTGCGGCGTCTGGGGCAGGTGCGCGCCGGTTTGCAGCACATGGTCGATTGCCCTGAACCGGAACACCTGCAGTGCCCGCAGTTCAGGAAGCTGCTGCAGCAGGGCGAGTTTTAAGCCTCGCGTTTGGGCGGTGGCGCGGTGTGGTATACCGATACCGGCCGCAGGCCGCGCGACACGGTGGTGGCGATCACGCAGGCCAGCAGAATGCCGGGCAGCAGCGCGTATTCGCCGGTCATTTCAAACACCATCAGCGCCGCCATGATCGGCGCATGGGTGGTGGCGGCCAGCAGGGTGGCCATGCCGGTCAGCGCCAGCAGCAGCGGCACCGCCGCATCCATGCCCGGCCACAGGCCGAACAGCTGACCGATGATAGAACCGAGCGCGGCGCCGACGAACAGCGTCGGGGTGAAGACCCCGCCGGGCGCGCCCGACCCGCTGCTGGCGAGGATCGCCAACAGCTTGCATACCAGGATCGCGCCCAGCAGCAACACCCCCGGCGGCGCGATCAGCAGCGCCTGCACCACGCTGTAACCGTTGCCCCACACCTGTGGGAACAGCAGCGAAAGCAGCCCGACGATCAGGCCGCCCAGCGCCAGCTGCAACGGCGGCTTCAACCGCAGCGATCGGAACGCGCGGCCGGTGGCGGTCATCAACCACAAAAACAGCGGCCCGCCGGCGCCGGCCACCACGCCGACCAGCGCCATCAGCAGGTATTGCGTCGGCAGAGGGGCGGCGAGCGGCGTCACCAGGTAGAGCGGCGCCTGGCCGCCGTTAAGCAGGTTGGTCATCAGCAGGGCGCTCACTGCGGCGATCACTACCGGGCCGAGCGAGGCCAGCATCAGGGTGCCGAACAGGATCTCGGCGATAAACAGGCTGCCCGCCAACGGCGCATGATAGGCGCTGGCCATCCCGGCGGCGGCGGCGCAGGCCACCCACAGTTTCCATTCTTTCTCGTGCGTAAAGCGCTGGGCGAAGAGCGATCCCACCAGCGCCGCCAGCAGGATCATCGCGCCTTCACGGCCGATGGCGCTGCCGCTCGACACCACCAGCAGCGACGCCAGACACTTCACCAGACTGGCGCCGGTATCCAGCTTGCCGTTGCCGGTCTCAATCGCTTCCATATAGTCGGTGGGCGCCGCCGGACGCTGGTGACGGTAGCGCTGGTGAATATACAGCAGCAGGCCCGCCGCCAGACCGCCCAGGGCGGGCGTCAGCGCGCGTCGCCAGCCGGGCAGCGCGGCGGCGGCGGCCACCAGGCTACCGTCGGCATTGCCGAGCAGCAGCCACTCGAGGCCAATCATCGAACGGTGGAACAGCCACACCGCCAGGGCGGCGGCGACGCCGATAAACACGGCGATAAACAGGCTGCGCAGCAGGGCGCGATAGTGGTGCAGGTGGACCAATCTTTTCATGCGTGGGCGGCGTCGTGAGAAAAATCAAAGGGTCATCAGCGCATTGTGCTTGGCGCTCCGGCCGATGACCAGTGAATCTTTAGCAAACTGCGGCATAGGCGGGGCGGCGAGCGCCCCGGCGGGGGTTATTGCGGCGTCAACACCCGGCGCGTGCGGCCGGAGCTGAGGTAGTCGGCGATATAATCCTGCGAGATTTCGCCGCTGTAGCGGCCGTCTTCATCGACGATCGGCATCCAGGAGGTGTTGTGTTCGTACAGCTTGGACAGCACTACGCGCAGGTTCTCCTCCGCGCGGGCGGTGACGCGAAAGCGGTGCAGGCTGTCGGCGCACACCCCGGGCGCGCCGCGCGCCTCACGGCGTTTGACGTAGCCCAGCGGTTTGCCGTCGGCGTCCACCACCGTCACCGAGCGGGCGTCGATATCGTCCATCAGCCCGAACGCCTCCACTAGCGGCGTCTCCCGCCGCACCGTCACCGTTTCCTGTTGATCGGCCACGTCGCCGGCCTGCACCAGCAGCAGGCGCTTCAGCGTGCGATCCTGGCCGACAAAGGAGGCGACGAAGTCGTTCGCCGGGCGCGCCAGCAGCTCATCGGCGCTGGCGTTCTGCACGATCTTGCCCTGGCGGAACACCGCGATGCGATCGCCGAGCTTCAGCGCTTCGTCGATGTCGTGGCTGACCAGCATCACGGTCTTTTTTAGCTGGCGCTGCATGTCGAGAAACTCGTTCTGGATGGTTTCGCGGTTGATCGGGTCCACCGCGCCGAAAGGTTCATCCATCAGCAGCACCGGCGGATCGGCGGCCAGCGCGCGGATCACGCCGATGCGCTGTTGCTGCCCGCCGGACATCTCTTTCGGGTAGCGGTGCAAAAAGCGCTTGGGATCCAGCGCCACCATGCTCATCAGCTCCTCGGCGCGATCGTGGCAGCGTTTTTTGTCCCAGCCCAGCATGCGCGGCACTACGGTGATGTTCTCCTCGATGGTCATGTTGGGGAACAGACCGATCTGCTGGATGACGTAGCCGATTTTGCGGCGCAGGCTGACGGTATCCAGCGCGCTGGTGTCTTCACCGTTGATAAGAATGGTGCCGCCGGTGGGTTCGATCAGGCGGTTGATCATCTTCAGCGTGGTGGTTTTGCCGCAGCCGGAAGGGCCGAGCAGCACGCAGATTTCGCCTTCCGGCACGTCCAGATTGATGTTGTCGACGGCGTTGAACGGTGTGCCGTTCTTCTGCATGAACTGTTTGGTCAGATTTTCCAATTTAATCATGAGCGGATCCCCTTGGGCGTGAGCGCAATTTGCAAGCGGTGCAATAACCAATCGAGGACGATCGCCAGCAGGCTGATCATCACGGCGCCGGTAATCAACTGGCGGATGTCGCTGCTGCTGATGCCGTTGAGCAGCAGCAGGCCGAGACCGCCGGCGCCGATCACCGCGGCGATCGCCATCACGCCGATATTCATCACCACGGCGGTGCGAATGCCGCCGAAAATGACCGGCAGCGCCACCGGGATCTCCACCCAGCGCAGGCGTTGCCAGAACGTCATGCCGATGCCGCGGCCGGCTTCGCGCAGCCCGCCGGGCAGGTTGTCGAGCGCGGTGTGGGTATTGCGCACGATCGGCAGCAGCGAGTAGAGGAACACCGCGGTGATCGCCGGTACGTAGCCAATGCCGTGGCCGATTAAGGAAAACAGCGGGATCATCAGCCCGAACAGGGCGATGGAGGGCACGGTCAGCACCAGCGTGGCCAGGCTCAGCACCGGCGTCGCCAGCCATTTGTGGCGGACGATCAGCACGCCGAGCGGCACGCCGATCAGGATCGCCAGGCCGACGGCGATGCCGACCAGCAGCAGGTGTTCCAGCGTCAATCCGGCGATATAGGCCCAGTTTTGCCAGGCGTAAAGTAAGGTATTCATCATGCCTCCTAAATCAGGCCGCGCTGCTTGAGGAACGCGTCGGCGACCTGTTGCGGCGTCTGGTAGTCGATATCCACCTTGGCGTTAAGCTCGGTGATCACCTGATTGTTGAACTGTTTCGACAGCGTGTTCAGCGCCGCTTCCAGCCCCGGCGTGTTTTGCAACACGTCGGCGCGCACCACCGGCGTGACCGCATAGCTCGGGAAATAGCCTTTGTCGTCTTCCAGCACCTGCAGATCGAAGCCTTTCACCCGGCCGTCGGTGGTGTACACCAGCCCGGCGTCGACGAAACCGTCGCGGATGGCGTTGTAGACCAGGCCGGGGTCCATCTGGCGGATTTGCGGGCGATCCAGCGGCATGTCGTACAGCGCCTGCATCGGTTTCAGACCGTCCGAACGGCCGGCGAACTCCAGATCCAGCCCCAGCAGCCAGTTGTGTTTCGGGTCGGTTTTACGCACCTGTTCCACTTTGGCCACCAGCTGCGACATCGTGCGGATCTGCTCTTTTTCCGCGCGCCGGCGCTGCATGGCGAAGGCATAGGTGTTGTTCATGTCCGCCGGCTGCAGCCACACCAGGCCGAGTTTGGCGTCGAGCTTTTTCACCGTGTCGTAGGTCTCCTGCGGCGACATGCGCTTATTGATGTGGTTAAAGATGATCAGCGAGGTGCCGGTGTATTCCCAGGTCATGTCGATCTGTTTGTTGATCATCGCGTTGCGGGTGATCACCGTAGCCAGATTGGTTTTGGGTTCGACCTGAAAACCTTTGGCCCGCAGGTATTGCACGGTGATCGCCGACAGAATGCGCTGTTCGGTAAAGTTCTTGCTCGCCAGCGTCAGCGGGGCGGCCCAGGCGGCCGCGCCAGTCATCAGCAAGGAGAACAGCAGCGCGTGGCGGAGTCGTTGTAACCATCGAGTCATCGCGTTTCTCCCATCAGGATGCGGTGTGCGGGCTGAGCCGGCGGCCGAGACTGGCCAGCGCCAGATCGAGCAGCAGGGCGATCAGCGCGGTGGCGGCGGCGCCGAGGATCAGCGTCGGGAAGTCGTTCAGGTAGATGCCGGGGAAGATCAGCTCGCCGTAGCTGCTGGCGCCGATCAAAAACGCCAGCGGCGCGGTGCCGACGTTAATCGCCATCGCGATGCGCACCCCGGCGAAGATCACCGGCAGGGCGTTGGGCAGTTCGACCTGGCGCAGCCGCTGTCCGGCGGTCATGCCAATACCGTTGGCGGCCTCGACCAGCGCCGGCGGCACTGAACGCAGGCCGGCATAGGTATTGCGCACGATAGGCAGCAGCGAGGCGAGGAACAACGCCACCACCGCCGGCCGGTCGCCGATGCCGATGATCACCATCGCCAGCGCCAGCACCGCCAGCGGCGGCAGGGTGTTGCCGACGTTAAAGATCTGCATCACGTGCTCCGCCCAGCGGCGGGCGAAAGGGCGGCTCAGCAGGATGCCGCTGGGAATGCCGACCAGCAGCGACAGCAGCATGGAACACACCACCAGGAACATGTGTTGCTGGCCGAGGTAAATCAAATCTTCCCGGCGCGACTTGAGGGTTTCCCAACCGATGCCGTAAACCAGCAGCGCGATGACGGCGATAAACAACAGGCTCCCGAGGAGCAGGCGCCGATATGGCGCTGACTTGTGCATGATGTTGCGTCCTCCGTTGTGCGGAGCGGCCGAAGAGACGGCGCATTCCGCTCTGATTGTTGCCCACGGCCCGGCGGGCGTGGCGGTACAAAACGGGCGTTTCGCATGAGGTTAGCGACATTGAGCGAAGGGTGCGTTCGGCACAGCGTGCTGAACGTAGGCTCAATACGTGAGTTAATCAGCATAAGATACTGATATTTAAACCCGAGAAAGCACGAAGCCCAAAGGCGCCGGCTAGGGAAGGTATAGCACCCTGTCGTTGACCGTGCCAAGTTTTATGAGCAAAATCAGCTGATTGAGTTTGCCCGTATTGGCGCCGCAGCCCGCGTCAGCGCTGGGATGCGCGTAAAGTGAAAAAAAATCGCGGTAAAACGTTACGCCGTAACAGTTAGTCCAAATGGTGCGATTCGCTATCGGCAACGGCGGGATGTGAGGGCGGATAGACTTGGCGCAGGCGCTTGCTGATATACTCAGGGAAAATAAAAACGCCAGGAAGCCTGCATAACGCCATGACAAATAACGTTTCACCCGCACCCATTGCCCATCGCCCGCTGATCCTGATCGCCTGCATGCTGGCGATGTTCATGTCGGCGATCGAAGCCACCATCGTCGCCACCGCCATGCCGACCATCATCGGCGATCTCGGCGGCTTCTCGCTGCTGGGCTGGGTGTTCGCGGTCTATTTGCTGGCGCAGGCGATCACCATTCCCATCTACGGCCGGCTGGCGGATCTCTACGGCCGCAAGCGGGTGTTCTTCTTCGGCGCGACGCTGTTCCTGCTGGGATCGGTGCTGTGCGGCTTCGCCCCCGACATGTATTGGCTGATCGGCTTCCGCTTATTGCAGGGATTGGGCGCCGGCGCCATCATGCCGATCGCGTCCACCATCATCGGCGACATCTACAGCGCCACCGAACGGCCGAAGGTGATGGGCTACCTGTCGAGCGTGTGGGGCGTATCGGCGATCATCGGCCCGCTGCTGGGCGCGTTTATCGTGCAACACCTGCCGTGGGCGCTGGTGTTCTGGGTCAACCTGCCGATCGGCCTGTTGGCGATGTTCTTCCTCTGGCGCTATCTGCCGGCGCATCAGCAACTGCGGCGGCACGCGCTGGATCTGGCGGGCACCGCCTGGCTGACGCTGTTCGTTTCGGCGCTGCTGCTGGCGCTGTTGCAGATGGAAAGCCTCGGATGGTGGGTGGCGCCGTTGCTGGCGCTGGCGGCGGCGTCGCTGGCGCTGTTGATACGCCAGGAGCGGCGCGCGGTCGAACCGCTGTTCCCGCTGGCGCTGTGGCAAAGCCGGGTGATCGTCGCCGGCAACATCGGCGGGCTGGTGATTGGCGCGGCGATGATGGGCATCAGCGCCTTCCTGCCCACTTTCATTCAGGGCGTGATGGGGGGCTCGCCGCTGGAGGCGGGCACCACGCTGGCGCTGATGTCGATTGGTTGGCCATTGGCCAGCACGCTGAGCGGCCGTTTGATGCTGATGACTTCGTATCGCGCCACGGCGCTGCTGGGCGCACTGCTGTTGGTGGCAGGCGGCCTGATCCTGCTGATGTTGCAGCCGAACGGCGGTCTGCTGTGGGGCCGGGTGGCGGCGTTTATGGTCGGTGCCGGCATGGGATTGTGCAACACGACGTTTTTAGTGTCGGTGCAGAACGCGGCGCATTACAGCATTCGCGGCATTGCCACCGCCTGTACGGTGTTTACCCGCATGGTGGGCTCGGCCATCGGCACCGCGATTTTGGGCGCCACGCTGAACCTCAACCTGCAGTGGCGTTTGCCGGAAATTGACGATCCGGTGCAGCGTCTGATGGAGCCGGCGGTGCGCCAGAGCATGGGGAGCGAGGCGTTGGCGCAGCTTATCCAGCAGGTGGCGGCTTCGCTGCATTGGGTGTTCCTGGTGTCGGCGTTGGTGTCGTTGCTGGCGCTGGCGGCGGCGATGCTGATCCCCGCGCGTTGTCGGCCGCAAGGCGAAGAGGAAGAGGCGGAGCAGGCGTAAAGGAAAAGGAAAGGGCGCGGCTGTTGCGCGCCCTGGGTAGCCGATGCGGCTTACTGCGCGTTGGAGGTGTCCTGGCTGGTGCCGGTCTGCGCCGCGTCACCACTATCGTCGCCATTGTTCAGGCGGGTATAAACGATCTTCTGGGTGTCGTTTTCGCAGTGGCCGACCACCTGGCCGCCCGCTTGATCGGCCTGATCGTTAGGCACGATCTCCAGTTTGAAGCCGGACTCCGGAACGCCGTTATTGACGATTTTTTGCGAAATGTCCGCTTTCACGCTTTCACAGGAGGCCAGGGCCGCCAATGGGGCGCCGGCCAGCAATACAGCGGTTAATATCAGCGTTTTCTTCATCACGTCATCCTTTTAGACAATGAACTTCCTGTAACAGGATAGCAGCAACGGCGGCCGGGTTTCACGCATGCCCGCCCGCCGCAGGCGGATTAAGGATTAATCCGACGCCCGGTCTGGCGATCCAGGCATTTACGGGTGTCCGGTTCCCAGTAGGCGTTGACGTTGTTGCTGTCGTTGCAGCGGTCTTCGTCATCCGCCGCGCGATCGGCCTTGTCGAACTCTTTCTCGACGCGGGTGTTGACCTTGTGGCGCAGGGATTTGGTATCATTCCACTGCTCTTTGCTTTGGCGCGCTTCTTCGGTGCTCATCGCGCCGCTGCCTTTGCCATCGACGGTGACGCAGGTGCTGCCCTGCGTGCAGGTGGCGGCCAGCGCCGGCGCCTGCCAGGCGCCCATGACGGCCAGCATGGCGACCGGCAGCATCCCGCGCAGCAGTCGTTGGGTCGAAAATGTTTTCATCGTTTCATCCTTATGAGTGAGTGCGCCTGATGATGGCGGCACTGGCGTTACCTCGCCCGCAGGCGTGGTGATAAATATACCACCGCGCTCCTGGAATTCACCAGCCAAGCGCCGATTCGTTTACTTTATCGAGAGAAAACTGCGACCGATGTTAAAAACTACGCTGTTGTTTTTCGCCACCGCCCTGGCTGAAATTATCGGCTGTTTCCTGCCTTACCTGTGGCTCAAGAAGCAGGGCAGCGCCTGGCTGCTGCTGCCGGCGGCATTGAGCCTGATGCTGTTTGTCTGGCTGTTGACGCTGCATCCGGCGGCCAGCGGGCGGGTCTATGCGGCCTACGGCGGTGTGTATGTGGCGACCGCGCTGCTGTGGCTGCGGGTGGTGGACGGGGTGAAGCTGTCTGCGCTGGATTGGGTCGGCGCCGGCGTGGCGCTGGCGGGCATGCTGATTATCGTTTCCGGCTGGCGCGCGGCCTGAGGAAACGCGGCGGGAGTTGCCTCCCGCCGTCGCGGCTCAGGCGCCGCGGTGGATGTTCAGCCCGGCGAAGGACTGGCTGACCGGCATCATTTCCAGCGTGTTGATGTTGACGCGCGCCGGCAACGTCGCGACCCAGAACACCGACTCGGCGATGTCTTCCGGCGTCAGCGCATCGGCGCCTTCGTAGGTTTTGTTGACCTTGCCGTCATCGCCCTTGAATCGCACGTTGGAGAATTCGGTGCCGCCCACCAGGCCCGGCTCGATATCGGTCACGCGAATGCGCGTGCCGTGCAGATCGGCGCGCAGGCCCAGGCTGAACTGTTTGACGAACGCCTTGGTGGCGCCGTACACGTTGCCGCCGGCGTAAGGCCAGTTGGCGGCGGTGGAGCCGATGTTGATCACATGGCCGACGTTGCGCTCGACCATGGCCGGCAACAGCGCGCGCGTCATGTTCACCAGCCCCTTGGCGTTGGTGTCGATCATGGTTTCCCAGTCATCGGCGTTGGCCTTGTGCGCCGGCTCCAGCCCCAACGCCAGCCCGGCGTTGTTCACCAGCACGTCAATCTGACGCAGCTCGGCCGGCAGTGCCTCGATCGCCTGTTGAATGGCGGCGCGGTTGCGCACGTCGAGCCGCACGATGTGCAGCGCTTGGCCGAGTTCTTCCTGCAGTTCTTCAAGACGCTCAAGGCGGCGCCCGGCGGCGATCACCTGGTGGCCTTCACGGATAAAACGGCGCGCAATGGCCTCGCCGAAACCGGAGGTGGCGCCGGTAACAAAAATAATCATGTTGCTGTTCCTCAACTGTTTTTACCCTACATGCCTCTATCATTAGCACAAACCCGCAGGCAGTGGCAGCGGTTATCACGGCGGAAAGCAAAAAAGGTCACACCGGGCCGGCGGCCCGATGCTGATTAGCGCTGAGGCGGCAGGTGGTAGACCACGGCGTCATACTTGATGCGCTCGCAACGGCCGGCCAGCACGCCGCCCAGCGACTCGACGAGGCGGCGGCTGGCGATATTCTGCTCGGCCACCGGGTAGAGAAAGTGCGGCGGCTGAAAGCGCTCGCTGGCCCAGCGCGCGATGCCCTGCACGATTTCGCGGCCGTAGCCCTGACCATGCAGGCTCTCTTTTACCCAGATGCCCAGCTCCGGGGTGTGGCTGCGCAAATTATGTGCGCCGCCGACCCCGACGAACTGCCGGTCTTCGCGCCGACGGGCGACGAAGATCACTTCTTCACCTTCGCGCATCAACGTCAGCCAGCCTTGCCAGACGTTGGCGAAATCCTCCGGCGACGCCTCCGGTTCAAAGGTCATAAAGCGCGTCAGAGTGGGGGTGATCGCCTGGTAAACATCGTCGGCGTCTGCTGCGGTAAAGGGGGCAATCAACAAACGGTCGGTGTCAACGCGGCACTGAGAAAGGTCATTGTGATTCATCTTATTCCCTCGCTTTTCAGGCCATAACGGCAAAAAATCCGCGCCGGTAAATCGGGGCGGATCGTTGATATTACGCGCATTGGCGGCAGAAGCGACTTATTTTTCGCCGCTGCGGCGGCGCGGAGGAACGGCTTTATGTGACGTCGTCACGTTGATGGGAAAGACGGCGGGCACGGTTAACCGCGCCCGCCGTTGAGGATCAGAACTTCACCGAACCTTGCAGATAAATCGTGCGCGGCTGGCCGATGTACAGACCCTTGTTGTTGTCGTCATAGGCGCGGGTGAAATACGCGTGGTTGAACAGGTTTTTCACGCCGACGCCCAGATTCAGGCCGGCCATTTCCGGGCCGAAATCATAGGCGGCGCGCACGCCCCACAGCATATAGCCGGGAATGCGGCCGGTGCTGCCGTCGGCGCTTTCCGCCACGGTGTTGGCGTTGTCGGCGAACTGGCTGGACTGGAACTCGCCGTTAAGATTAAACGCCCAGTTGCCCGGCGTGTAGTCCAGCCCCATCGTGCCTTTATGCTTCGGCGAGAACGGCACCTGGTTGCCCTTGTAGCCGCCGTCTTCACGGATGGTGGCGTTGACGTAGGCGTAGCTGGCGTAGGCGGTCAGGTCGTCCAGTTTCGGCGTCAGCTGCGACAGATCGTAACGCAGGCTGCCTTCCAGCCCGGCATGGCGGGTTTTGCCGCGTGCGGTCACGCTGTCGGTCACCTGGTTGGAGTCGTACTGGTTGTTGAAGTTGATCAGGAACAGCCCGATCTCGCCGGTCAGCGCATCGCCAGCGTAGCGGGTGCCCAGCTCCCAGGTGCGCGCCTTCTCCGGTTCGATCTTGCCGCTGTCCACCGCTTTGCCCATCTGGCTGTATTGCACGGTGCCGAAGGAGCCTTCGGTGTTGGCGTACAGGTTCCAGTATTCGTTCAGGTGATACATCACGTTCAACGCCGGCAGCGGCGCGTTATAGCTGACGTCGAGGCGGTTGTTCTTGATGTAGTTGTTCTGATACGACTTGATGTACTCGTAGCGCATGCCCGGCGTGAGGGTCCAGTCGCCGATGTCGATGCGATCGTCGATATAGAAGGCGTGCGCCTCGGTACCGGACTGGGTGTCGCGATCGTACGGGCTGGCGGTGGACGGCAGCCTGCCGGTACTGGCTTTGCTGGTGTAGCGCAGTTCGTGGGTGGATTCGCTGACGTAGCGATAACCGACGCCGACCTCGTGCGCCGAGTCGCCCCAGCGGAAGCTCTGACTGTAGCGCGGTTCCACGCCGCGCACCCAGTATTCGCGCGGCGACAGCGTCAGGTTTTTACCCTGATCCAGATAGCCGCTGCGCAGGGTGTAGGTGTAGAAACTCTGCACGTCGAACTTGTGCTGCCGATCCGGCTGATACTGGTAGCCGAAGTTCGCCAACTGGCGGCGGCCCCAGAACTTGTCGTACGGGCGCGTCGACTGGAACGGGTTGGCGTTGTAGTCCGCCCGGCTCAGGCCGCCCGGCATCTCCGCTTCGCCTTCGTAGTATTGCAGCAGGCTGTTGAAGGTGTGCACCTCGTTCGGCGCGTAACGGCTTTTCAGCATCACGTCGTCGATTTTGGTCGCACTGTGCTCGCGCCAGTCGCTGCCGCGGGTGCCGGAGTAGAGCAGCGCCGCGCCGAAGCCGTTGTCGGCGGTGCCGCCGATCATCAGGTTGCCGGTGCCTTTCGGGTGATCCTGGCGCGAGGTCGGGCTGAGCTGCCCCTGCATGCCGGCCGCCATGCCGAAGGTTTTCGGGATGGCGCGGGTGACGAAGTTAACCACGCCGCCGACGCTCTGCGGCCCGTAGCGCACCGCGCCGCCGCCGCGCACCACGTCAATCGCATCCATATTGCCGAGCGAGATTGGCGCCAGCGACAGCTGCGGCTGGCCGTAAGGGGCGAAGGGCACCGGGATGCCGTCCATCAGCACGGTGGAGCGGCTGGCGAGGCGCGGGTTGAGGCCGCGAATGCCGAAGTTCAGCGCCATGTCATGGCTGCCGGTGCCGTTGTTCTCCGGCGCCACCACGCCCGGCACGCGGTTCAACGCTTCGCGCACGGTGGTGGTGCCGGTTTTGACGAACTCTTCGCGGCGCACGACGTCGCGCGCGCCGGGGTGTTCGAACACGTCGATCTGGCGGCCTTCCGCCAGCCAGTCGCCGACCACGGTGATGTCCTCTTCCTTCTGCGGCTGCGGCAGTTTGGCCAGCGTGTAGCCGTTATTGCCGAGCGCTTTAGCCTGCAGGCCGCTGCCGGCCAGCAGGGCGTTCAGGCCGTCATCGACGCCGTAGCTGCCGCTCAGGCCCGGCGAACGTTTGCCGGCGGTCAACGCGCCGTCCACCGAGAGCGCGATGCCGGCGCGAGCGGCGAAAGCGTTCAGCGCGCCGTCCAGCTCACCGGCCGGAATGTGATAGGTGGCAGCGGCGCTGGCGGCGCTCGCCGTCAGCGGTGCGGCGAAGACCAGGCCAATGGCCACGGCCAGCGGCGTGGCCCGTTTTCCCCAAAGCGAAGCCGGCGCTCCCTTTCCCCAAGCGTTGTTCATACCTTCTCCTGAATCATTTTTTATTTATTGCTGCAGTGTTTTCCTGGGAGTCGGATGAGCAAAGCAAAAGGGACAATCAAGAATGCGATTTTTTATCATTTTCATTTAAAAAATTCAGGCGGAGACGATTTGCAGCCAATAGCGGGTAAAGCTCTGCAGGCGAACCGGCAGCGTCTGGCTGAGCAGGGCGAGGGCGCGATCGGTATCGTTGAGCGGGAAACTGCCGCTGACGCGCAGGCCGGCAACGGCCGGATCGCAACTCAGGTGGCCGCGCCGGTAGCGCGCCAGTTCGGCGATCACCCGGTCCAGCCGCCACTGGCTGACGCTCAGCACGCCGCGCAGCCAGCCGTCCTCCTGCACGGCGGGGTGTTTGTCGCCGAAGGCCGTCGCGCTGAAGCTGATCTGTTCACCGGCGTTCACCCGGCGCTGTTGTTGCGCGTTTTGCGCCAGCTGCGCCTCGACCGCATGCTCCAGCACTGTCAGGCGCGTTTCGCCGTCGCTCTCGCGCACCAAAAAACGGGTGCCGAGCGCGCGCATCGCCCCCTGCGGGCTTTGCACCCACAGCGGCCGGGGATCGCGTCCGGTAACCAGGCTGATTTCCCCGGCGTGCAGGCGGATCAGCCGTTGGCGATCGTCGTAATGCACGTCCACCGCGCTGGCGGTGTTCAGCACCAGCTGGGTGCCGTCGCTTAACACAATGGGTTTGATTTCACCGGTGGCGGTGCGGTAGTCGGCGCGCAGCTCCCGGCCGAGCGGCGACTGGTAAAGGAGGCCGCCGCCGCCCACGCCGAGCAACAGCAGCAGGCTTTTCAGTAGGGTGCGGCGGTCGATCGCGGATTGGCGGCCGGCGCGATCGAGCGCGCGATAGCTGAATTTGCCCGGTACGCCCTGCAGCTGGCTCTGCAACGCTTCGACGCGCTGCCAGGCCCAGCGGTGATCGTCATGCTGCTGGTGCCAGGCTTGCCACTGTTGGCGCTGGCGTTCGGTGACGCGCTCGTCGCACAGCAGGGCATACCAGTGTGCGGCCATTTTCAGCGCCTGGCGCTGCTCGGGGGTGATGGCGTTGCTCATGAATAAACGTCGTTTTCGAGGCTGAACAGCAGGCAATGCTCGGTGGCTTTGGCCATGTATTTTTTAACCGAGCTGACCGAAACGCCGAGGCGCGCGGCGATGTCCGCATAGCCCAGGCCTTCGAGCTGCGACAACAGAAAGGCCTGTTTTACCTTCGGCCCCAGGCCGTCGAGCATGGCGTCGATCTGCTGCAGGCTGTCCAGCAGGCTCTGGCGCTGCTCCGGCGACGGGACGTAGCCTTCCGGGATCAGCGCCAGCATCTCCAGATAGGCGCGCTCCAGCGTTCTGCGGCGGAACAGATCGACCATCACCCGCTTGGCGACGGTGACCAGAAAATCTTTCGGCTCGCGCAGGGTCGCCGCGGCGTCGCCTTTCAGCAGGCGCATAAAGGTGTCCTGCGCCACATCGTCCGCATCGAACGCGCAGCCCAAGCGCCGGCGCAGCCATCCCTGCAACCAGGCGTGATGGGTGGCGTAGAGGCGCGACAGCGCGGCGTGCGGGGCAGAAGCGGTGGCGGACATGATTTTCGCATTGCTGGTCAAAAAGATGCGCGGATGATAATTGAGAATAGTTATCGTTTCAAGTTTGGCGGTTGTCCTCAGGCCGAGATTCAACCCCCAGGCGCGGTGTTGAAAATAAGCCGTACGCCGTGAAGATATTCGCTTGCTCATTCAAGGTGCAGCGGCGCGGTGTTATTTTGGCAGGCAAACGGTTGCTATTGATCTGCCGGCGAAGCGCGACGTTTGCTTTATTCTTTTTTGCCGGTCAACTCCCCTTGGTTAATTAATATCACTTTGTTCTTTAAGGGATAATGTATTTTACGCCGTCAGCTGGCACGCGGCTTGCTATGCTTAAGCCGGTCTTGGCGTTTGGGCGACAAAGGCATTGTTTCATCGGCGCAGGTTATTACGCGGGTGAGGTGGGCCGGTCGCGACAAGGAAGAAAATAATGGCACTGCAATTCACCACGGCTATTCGTGGCAATTTTTTTGATATCTCAGCCTGTGTAGAGGCGCCGCAACAGCTTGAGGAACGCTTGCGGCATATTCCCGACGGTTTACTGCTGCTGAACGACGGCGTCATCGTCTGGTTCGGCAGCTGGCGGCAGGGCGAGGCGCTGCTGCCGCCGGGTTTCACGGTCACGGAGTATCGCGACAAACTGATCGTGCCGGGGTTTATCGACACCCACATCCACTATCCGCAAACCGAAATGATTGGCGCCTATGGCGATCAACTGCTGGACTGGTTAAACAATTACACCTTCCCGACCGAAAGCCGTTACGACTGTGAGCAGCACGCCGACGCGATGTCGGCCTTCTTTCTGCGGGAGTTGCTGAGTAACGGCACCACCACCGCGCTGGTGTTCGGTACCGTGCATCCGCGGTCGGTCGATGCGCTGTTCAGCCAGGCGGCAGCGCTGAACATGCGCCTGATCGCCGGCAAGGTGATGATGGATCGCCATGCGCCGGAGGCGCTGCTGGAAACGCCGGCGCAGAGTTACCGCCAGACGCGCGAACTGATCGAACGTTGGCACGGCAAAGGCCGCCTCGGTTACGCCATTACGCCGCGCTTTGCGCCCACCAGTACGCCGGCGCTGCTGGCGCAGGTGCAGCGGCTGCGTGAAGAATATCCCGACGTTTGGCTGCAGACGCACCTGAGCGAGAACCCGCAGGAAGTGGCCTGGGTAAAAGCGCTGTTCCCGCAGCACCGCAGCTATCTGGATGTTTACCACCGCTACGGCATGACCGGCGATAAAAGCGTATTCGCCCATTGCCTGCATCTGGAGGAGCAGGAGTGGGACTGCCTGTGCGAGACCCGCTCGGCAATTGCCTTTTGTCCCACCTCCAACCTGTTTCTCGGCAGCGGGCTGTTTGACCTGCAGCAGGCCTGGCGCAAGCGGGTGAAGCTCGGCATCGGCACCGACGTGGGGGCCGGCACCACCTTCAATATGCTGCGCACGTTAGGCGAGGCGTACAAGGTCGGCCAGCTGCAGCATTACCGGCTCTCCGCCGTAGAAGCGTTCTACCACGCCACCCTGGGCGGCGCCCGCGCGCTGGCGCTGGACGACAAAATCGGCAACTTCAACGTCGGCAAAGAGGCGGATTTCGTGGTGCTCGATCCGGCGGTGACGCCGCTGCAGCAGCTGCGCTACGCCAACAGCGCCACGTCTGCGGAGCAAGGGTTCGTACTGATGACCCTGGGAGACGATCGTAACATTTATCGCACCTATGTGAATGGTAAGGTGGTTTATGAGGCGTCGCGCTGACGCAGCCGCGCCTGCAGCCAAACGCTGAGCGGCGCGACGGCGATGGCGCTCAGCGCACACAGCCATAACAGACGTTGCAAACTGAGCGGGGTGAGGCCGCCGCTCAGCAGCGTGGAGGAGAGCAAGAAGGCCACCGTGGCGCTCAGGTGTATCAGGGCGGTTTGCAGCGTGCCGAAGGCGGCGCGTTGCCGATTGTCCGGCCAGCGCATGCTCAGGGAAGAGATCGCCACCAGCCGCGCATAGGCCGCCGCGAGAAACGCGACCATGAACAGTTCACCGCGATCGCCACCGCGCGCCGCCAGCCACAGGCTGCCCAGCAGCAACAGCGTGGCGCCCACCGTCAGCGTCACGGCGCCAACGCGTTGCAGCCAGCGGCCCGCCAGCACGGTCGCCAGATAGCCGGCCACGCCGCCGATGAGAAACAGCCAGGACAAATGCGCGTTTGCCACCTGTAGCCGCTGGGTGAGCAGCGGCGCCAGCACCGGGATCAGCAGCATCGGGCTGAACTGTGTCAGGCCGGCGGCGGAGGCGAACAGCAACAGCCGGCGATCGAGCGTGACGGGCGCGGCAGCCTGTGGCTGCGGCGCATCCTTGGGAACAAACAGCGCCACCAATACGGCCGCCAGCAGACACAGCCCGCCGATAGCCGCCAGCGCGGCGCGCCAGCTTGCCACTTCGCACAGGTACAGCATGCCCGGCATGCCGACAATGCTCACCAACGAAAAGGACGCGATCACCGTCGCCAGCATTCGGCCGTGCAGCGCGGCAGGCGCGGCGTTGAGCAGCAGGCCGATCCCGACGCCCATCGTAGTGCCGCCCAACAGCCCGGCCAGCAGCCGCAGCGCCAACAACCAGTAAAACTGCTGGGTTGTGGCGATCAATAAGGTGGTCACGCCCAGCAGCGTGACGTTGAGCATCAGAAAGTGCCGCTTCTCAACGCCGCCGATCCAGAAAAATGCGCCGATGCCGGAAATCACCGCCGCCAGCGTATAGGCCGCGCTGACATAGCCGGCGAAGCTGACGGGCACGGAAAAATCGCCGGCCATGTAGATGAATATCGGGTTGAATACCATGTATTCCAGGGCATTGGTGAACTGAGTAAAGGCGATGACCAGCGCTATCGCCGTCAGCTTTCTCGCGGGTGTCATAAGCATCCATGGGTTGCAGAGTCAGGCCGGCAGTGTAGCGCTTGGCGTTGATCGGGATTAGATGGTAGAAATGGCATGGTTTGTTATCAAATCAGGGATAATCATGCGCGATAAATTGGATTTAAACCTGTTACGCATTTTCGTGGCGGTGGTGGAGCAAGGCAGCTTCGTCGGGGCGGCGCGGGCGCTGGCGATGCCAACCTCCAACGTCAGCCGCTATATCTCTCAGTTGGAGCGCCAGCTTGAGCAGCGGTTGATCGAACGCAGCACCCGCTCGATGCGGCTGACGCCGAACGGCCAGTTGCTGCATGAACGCACCCAGCCGCTGCTGGCGTCGCTGGAACACACCGCGCAAACCCTCAGCGAGCGGCAGCAACAGCTGCGCGGGCCGCTGCGCCTGTGCGTGCCCAATGAAGTTGGGCCATACCTGTTGGGCGAGCCGCTGGCGGCGTTCGCCCTGCAGCATCCGCAGATCGAAATCAGCTGCGTGACCAACCTGGCGGGTATGACGTCGCTGCTCGACGATGTCGATCTGGCGGTGATGATCAGCCGGGGCATGCTGGACGACAGCGACTATGTCGCGCAGCCGCTGGCGTCTTTCCCCTGCATCGTGGTGGCCGCCCCGGCGCTGCTGGCGCAGTGGCCGCCGTCGTCGGAGATTGAGCAATTCACGCAATCGCCCTGTATCAGCACGGTGGATGCGCTGAAGGGGATGCCATGGCAGTTCGTCCGCCCGGACGGCAAGTTCGTTACCGTCCCGGTCAATGCGCGCTATCGCGTCAACAGCGGGGAGATGGCGCTGAAGGCGGCCTTGGCCGGCGTGGGGTTCGCCATGCTTTCCGAGCTCGGCTGCCGGCCGTTTCTGGCCGACGGGCGATTGGTTGAGGTGCCGCTGACGTTGCCGCCGGCGCCGCTGCAGCTGTATGCCGTTTACCCCGGCCGCCGTTATCTGCCGGCCAAAACGCGCGCGCTGCTGACCTTTCTGATACAGAAGGTCGGCGAGGCGGCTCACGTCTAATCACTTGTTTTTGCTCAAACTGCCAACTGCCCTAAGCTAGGAGGTGACTCAGAGGGAGCCATTCCCCGAGACCTTATTCCGTGAACATGGAGGCGTTTCGATTTGATGCGTTTATCCACATTGCTGCTCGATCCGGCGGTCACGCCGCTGCATATTACATATGGCGAGAGATAGAATGAATAGCGTTATTTGATTAGGAGGCTCTTTATTGGTTTTTTATCGATATGCATAGTGATATACGGCTATGTGGCTGGGTAAGTGCGTAAAAAACATTGCATTTCTTCGGAACGCCCGATATCATAATGAGAATAATTATCTTTACGATATCGCTAATTAAAAACAACAGACCTGTTTTAATCTCTGCTGCTGTTTTTCGATATGCTTCCGCATTTTACGAGCCAAGGCTGGCTTGAATTTTATTTCTGGAAAGGGATGTCATGCGTGATTTGTTTCGACAGGAAGCCACGGATCATCAGCGGGCGAAATGGGCGGGTAAGGCTTTATTGATAAACGGCTTGCCTGCCTGGTGCTTTGGTCTTTTATCGTTTTTATTTATTCTTGTTTTCCTCTCTTTTCTTATATTCAGTCATTATACACGCCGCATTAATGTTTATGGTGAAATCACCACCTTCCCCCGCTCAGTCAACGTGTTTGCGCCCCAACAGGGTTTTATCTCGGAACGCTTCGTCGAAGTGGGGGATGTGGTTAAAAAAGGCCAGCGTCTTTATCAGATTGATGTCAGCCGAGTGACGGATAACGGGAAAGTGAGCGCCAATACGCGCCTGGCGCTTGAAAACCAGTTAAAACATGTCGACAGCATCATTCTAAAGTTGCAAGACAACAAGCGTATGACGCTGGAAAATCTACGCGCGCAAAAAAAACAGTATGAATTGGCGCATATGCAGTCCAAACAGCTGTTGGATAATGCACGAGAGGGGGTGGCATTTGCTCAGGACAACATGCGTTCCTATAAGGAATATCAGCAACGCGGTCTGATTACCAAAGATCAGCTTAGCGGGCAAACCTATTCATTTTATCAACAACAAAGTCTGTTCCAAAACCTGCATAGTCAACACATTCAGGAGTCGTTGCAAATTACGAATTTGGAAAGTGACATCGTTACGCGCGCGGCAGATTTCGATAACCAAATTTCGCAGTACCAGTTTCAGCGCAATGATTTGCAACGGCAGTTAGCGGAAGCCGATGCCAGCGGCGCATTGATCGTGAATGCCCCAAGCGATGGCCGCATTGAGTCTCTCAGCGTTACGCCGGGTCAGATGGTCAATAGCGGTGACAGCTTGGTACAGATTATTCCACGTAATGGCGCGATTTATCAGCTAGTTTTATGGTTGCCGAACACCAGTGTGCCTTATGTTTCAGCGGGGGACGGCATTAACATTCGCTATGACGCTTTCCCTTATGAGAAGTTCGGTCAGTTTCCCGGCAGAATAGAAAGCATCGCTTATGTACCGGCCTCCATTCAAGAAATGTCAACTTACAGCAGTTCTCCCGTGCATCAACCCAGCGCGCAAACGGCATCTTTTTACAAGGTGACCGTTTCCCTGGATAAAACGCATATCAGTTACCAGGGCAAAGCGTTGCAGCTCACTAACGGCATGCGGGCTCAATCCACGCTGTTTCTGGAAGAAAGGCCTCTATATCAATGGATGTTCTCACCTTTCTACGATATGAAAAACAGCCTGATGGGGCCAATCAATGACTGAATCTTATTTAGACGCGCTAAAGGGCAAACTCAATTTGTCGCTGCGCCGCAAAGTGCCGCAGATCCTGCAAACTGAAGCCTCGGAATGCGGGCTGGCCAGTTTAGCGATGGTATGCCATTACCATGGTTTGCAAATTGATCTGTTTAATCTGCGCAGCCGCTACGGCTTTTCTTCACGCGGGGCGACGCTTTCCGCGTTGATTGACATCGCGAGCGCACTCAAGCTGCAATCCAGAGCGTTATCGCTGAATATCGATGAGCTTAAAGCGTTGAAAATGCCCTGTATTCTGCATTGGGACATGAAGCATTTCGTGGTGCTTGTCAGTGTCAGCCGAGGGCGGGCGGTGATCCATGATCCTGCCTTTGGCCGTAAAGTGCTGGAGTTGCATGAACTGTCGCGGCATTTTACCGGCGTAGCGCTTGAGCTATGGCCAGACAGTGAATTTCAGCCGATCAAACAGCAAAGCAGATTGCGCTTTCGTAAGCTGATGAGCAATGTGCGCGGCCTTAAGGGAGCCTTGCTAAAGATCTTCTGTCTGTCGATCGTGATTGAAGCGGTTAATCTGCTGTTGCCCGTTGGTACGCAGTTGGTCATGGACCATGTGATTTTGGCCGGCGATCATGATCTTTTAGCGCTGATTTGTATAGGATTGCTGTTCTTTATTTTATTCCGCACTGGCGTATCCATGTTGCGCTCGTGGATCTCTATCGTCATGGGCGCGTTGATAGACGTGCAATGGAAGGCGGGAGTGTTTGATCATCTGATGAAATTGCCGCTTTCCTTCTTTGAGAAGCGCAAGTTGGGTGATATTCAATCCCGTTTCGGCTCATTGGATACGATAAGAGCGACTTTCACTACCAGCATCGTCAGCAGCATTATTGATGGCATCATGTCTGTCGGGGTCTTTGTCATGATGCTGCTCTATGGCGGCTGGTTAGTTTGGGTGGTGCTCGGCTTTACGGCGATATACGTCATTCTCAGGCTATCGACTTATCAACATTATCGGCAGCTGTCGGAAGAGCAGTTGGTGAAGGGCGCGCGGGCCGGGTCTCATTTCATGGAGACGTTATATAGCATCAGTACGTTAAAGGCGTTGGGGTTATCTGAAACCCGTTCACAGTATTGGCTGAATCTAAACGTAGAAACGATCAATGCGGGTATCAAGCTGACCAAGTTAAACATGATGTTTGGCGGTTTGGGGGCGTTTATTGCCACCTGCGATCAGGTGATCATCCTTTGGCTCGGCGCGGCATTGGTCATAGACAATCAAATGACGATCGGCATGTTTATCGCGTTTAACGCCTACCGTGGGCAGTTCTCGGAGCGTGCCAGCAGCTTGATCGACATGATGCTTCAGCTGCGAATGTTAAGCTTGCACAATGAAAGGGTGGCGGACATTGTGCTTTCGTCACCGGAACCGCAAATGCCCGCGCGTCAGCTCTTCACAAAAGGCAACGCCGCAGAGCTTCAGGTGCGGAATCTGCGCTACCAGTATGATCGTTTGGCGAAACCCATTATCACGGATTTGAATCTCAGCATTGCTGCGGGAGAAAGCGTGGCGATTGTCGGCCCCTCCGGCGTGGGTAAAACCACATTGATGAAGTTAATGTGTGGGTTGCTGTCGCCGGATGAAGGGGCCGTGCTGGTCGATGGTATGGATATCAGCAACATTGGCGTTAATAATTATCGCCAATGTATCGCTTGCGTGCTGCAGGATGACAAGCTGCTGGCGGGATCTATCGCTGAAAATATTTCAGGATTTGACGCCGAAATGGATCTGAAACGTATTGAGGCGTGCGCACGGCGTTGCAATATGCATGATGATATTCAAAACATGCCGATGGGCTACGAAACATTGATCGGCGAATTGGGGGGAAGCCTTTCTGGCGGACAGAAACAGCGTTTATTGATAGCCCGTGCGCTCTATCGTCGCCCCAGCATTCTGTTTATGGACGAAGCGACCAGCCACCTGGATCTCGATAATGAAACACATATTAACCGCGCTATTTCACAACTGAACATTACCCGCGTGATTATTGCGCACCGTCCATCGACGATTGCCTCTGCGGATAGAGTCATTCAACTCGGGTAACGTCAGCTTCGCTTCACCTGACTTCTTCATCTCGACATTTTCGCTACGCCAACCGCGTTGCTCACCCTGTGGTGGGCCCATGACAAAAAGGGTTATCATAACGATAACCCTGGCATGAAATGACGCTTTAGGCGCTGAAGCCAACGTTAACCGGGGAGGTCAGCCGTGTGGCTTGCAGGGCCCCGATCAGTTCGAATCGGTATTGTTGTTGTTTCCCCACATGGTACCGCCGCCGTTGCTCCCGCCCCAGGGAATGCCTGATGGGCCAACAGAGCCGGGGGCACGATCGCCGGTGACATAGTTACCGACAGCACCGCCGACAATGGTGCCGACAACGCCGCCCGCCACGCCACCGATAGAGCCGATGCCACCGCCGATCGCTGCGCCGACAGTTTCCGCGGAAACCGTCAATGTACCGCTGCGATCTCCTGCACCGGAAATGATTGAACATTCTTCAGAGGTAAGATTGCGCATATTTGCTCCTTAATCATTAAATTTTCAAATAAGCCACGTTTATCATGCCGAGCGCTGCCCGCGATCGCTATTGAGCAATTTATGCGTGCCGATAACGGCAACGGCGATAAGGGCGTATTTCAAGAAGCGATTGAGGGTGAAATAATCCGCAATCGTGCCAGCAACAAGCCCAATTAAAATGGCGAACAATACAATAAGTGACTTTTTCATATGATGAACACGAATCTTCCTGTATTAGTTACTGTCGGCAGGATTGTTCGTCGATGTTTGTTTATTGCCACCCAACATGGATTCCACCATTTTGCCAGCGGTATAGGCGGCACCACCGATAACGGCACCGGCAACAGCGCCTGGGCCGGCACCGACACCGCCAGCCATGGCGCCGGTCATCGCTCCACCAACCGCGCCGGCAGCGACGGCCCCGCCCAGTTCCGCATAGCTGAAATCCCCAGCGGCTGCGATAAAGTTCACTTCATTAATCGTAAGTTCTCTCATAACGACTTCCTTATATTATTGGTTTTTGGTTTTTGCAGTTTTCCGATACCAGAAAAATGCCACTAGCAAGGTTGAAAAGATAAAGGATTGAATGATTGTGCTGGTAAACCTCCTGTCTTCGGAAAAAAATAACGAATAAAAAATATCCATGAATGTGTAGTAAAAGCAGAACAAAAAAATCCAACTGCTGGGTAATTTCATCAGTGCCTCGATAGGTTTGAATGGCCAGGGGTATCTTCTCGCGTTATTCCAATGATGTGGACAACGCGCGCAGCATCCGCGACAGCGCTCGAAGAAGTTGAGCGTTGTTTAAAATGCTGTAATGCGTTTCTGCACAATAATTGAGTTGAACGTCATGAGAGGATTGCTTCTCCCAGCGTTGTGCAAGATTGGGGTGTTTACGCTGACGTTGCTGGCTGAGCCAAAGCGTCAGCGGTATCGCTATCTGTGGCAGAGGGCCGGCGTTGTTCGTCAGATCAAAGGATTTTTTCAGCGCCCAACAAAAGGCTTCGGCATGTTCCAGCGTGATCTTCTCCGCAAGCACGCTCTGATTCAGCGCATAGTGCATTTTTATCTCGTTGGCGAAGCTGTCTATCGCATTCGTTTCTTGATGCCGACACAAATGACGCGCAATACCGAGAGAGTCGAACAGACTGAGGTAACTTTGCGCCACGCTGAAACCTCGATTCACTGAGGGTTGCTGGGCGGGCAAACCGCTGTCGATAAGCACCGCATGCGCAAAGGGCGCGCCTTGTTCCGTGGCCTGCGCCGCCATATGGACAGCTAATTGGCCGCCCAATGACCAGCCGGCGATAACGGCAGTGTCGCGTTTGGCACGCGGTATGGCCGCCAAATGGGAGGCGGCCAATCGCTGCAGGGTGAGTGTGTCGTCTGCGCCTGGCGCGGCCAACCCCGGGCTGGCGATGGTGATGATGTTGGCGCAGGCGTAAAGTTGTTTTGTCCACTTTGCATATTGATGCACCTGGCCACCGGCACCATGCACCAAATACAAGGTGGGCAGAGAGGGGCGATGGGCTGCGCCGGACAATATCGATAACGGCAAGGGCGCGTTATCGCGCAGACGCTCGGCAAGTTTATCGAGCTGTGAGTAACCAAGGATTTCCGCCAGGGTTAATTCCACATTAAGGGCACGCTTGATGTTACCCAAAAACGTGATGCCGGAAAGCGAGCTGCCGCCATTGCTGAAGAAGCTGGCATAGGGGTCGATCTTGTCTGGAGCACAGCCTAACGTATCCGCCAACAACTCACGTAGCAGCATGAGTTCCGCGGACGCGGCGGGAACAACATCGCTGGCCTGACTCCGTTCGGTGCCTGGCGATAGCAAGGTGCGATCCAATTTGCCGTTGCGTGAAAGCGGGAAACGTTCAATAAGATGATAGTGGGATGGCGCCATATACGCGGGCAATGCGGCCGTAACCTGCTCGCGTATTCTTTGCTCCGCCTGGATGCTGGCTTTCCCCGCCTCGGTCAATGTGAAATAGGCTTCCAGATACGGTGTGCCGTTCCGGGTTTCATCGCGACAGACGACGCACGCTTCAGCGACCAGTTCGCTGCTTTTGAGCGCGAATTCGACGTCACCCAATTCGACGCGAAAACCCTGCAGTTTCACCTGTTGGTCTTCGCGGCCGAGAAATTCGATGTAACCGCTGCGATGCCAACGGCCACGATCGCCGGTGCGGTACACGCGTTCTCCGGTGGTTGGGAGAAGAACAAAGCTGCCGGCGGTGGTTTGCCTATCGCGCCAATACTCGCGGGCAACGCCAACGCCACCGATATAAATGTCGCCGGTAACGCCGAAACCGCACGGCTCGAGTTTTTCATTCAACACCCACATGCTTTGATTCGGCAATGCGGTTCCATAGGGGATGGCGTTTCTGTAGTGCGTATCTCGTGTAAGCGGATGATAAATTGACCATATTGCCCCTTCGGTGGCACCGCCAAGGCTGGTGATGGTGGCGTTGGGGCAAAGCCGATGTGCTTCGGCGATCAGCCGCGGAGAGATACGATCGCCGCTCAGCCAGATATGCCGCAGTTGAGGCAGCGACAGGATGTTTTCTTGTGCGCAGTATTGCACCAGCATTTGCAAGATGGCGGGAACCGAGTTCCAGATGCTGATTTTCCGCTGGCGTATCGCATGTAGCCATGCTGACGGCTCTTTAGCGTCGTGCGGCGATAACACGGTTACCGATGCGCCGGCTAGCCAACTGCCGAACAGGTCATAGACAGATAAATCGAAGGCCAGGTCGGCGAGCGCCAATACGTTGTCACGATGTGAAACGTTAAACAGTTGATTCATGGTCAGCAAGGTATTGGTGACGGCGCCGTGTTCCATCGCCACGCCTTTTGGCGTGCCTGTCGTCCCCGATGTATAAATGACATAGGCGAGTGCTTCCGCTTCGCCTGGTGGGAAGGTTGCTGTGCCTGTGACAGGGGGAGAAAACAGCGCCTCCAGATCCTGAACGCGGGTTGTCTGCGGATAGCGGGCGCGATGGTGAGCCCGATTGCTCACAACCCAGGCGCAACCCGATATTCGCATAATGGCCGCTACGCGGGCATCCGGTAATCCTTCGGCCAACGGCAAGTAGGCGCGTCCGGCGAGGATCACGCCGAGCGCCGCAATAGCTTGATGAGCGCCGCGTGGAAGATCGATGGCGATGAGCGCGCCTGGGGCGGTATGGGCGTTCAGCCAATGCGCCACGAGGCCGGCGTGCCGCAATAGCCGATCGTAATGCCACACCTGATCTCCCTCGAACAACGCCGGGCGATCCCCATGCTGGTGGGCAGCACGTAACAGCCGATCGGAAAGAGGTTGCCGCAAGCATACCGGCATCGCCTGCCCGACGGAGAGCTGTCGCAATTGCCGGTTATCGGCCATTGGCGCCAGCGAATAGTGGTCGACGGCCCGCGAAGGATCGCAGGCAATTTGCTGCAACAGCAATGCGTAAGCTTGCGCCAATCCGTTAATACGCTCCGGCGTAAACAGCTTGGCGTTGTATTGCCACTCCAACTGAATGCCTTCTGCGCCGGAAATCACTTCCAGAACCAGATCAAACTTGGGCGGCGCATAGCGTCTTGGCAGGGTGTTAACCTGCGCGCCGCCAAGATTTAGCTCGTTGCTTTTGCGATGTTGGCAGACGAACATGATTTGAAAAATGGGGTGGAACTTGCCGCGCGTGGGCTTGAGTTGTTCAACCAGATAAGAGAAGGGCAATCCCTGATGTTTGAAAGCGCGCGCAAATTTATTCGCGTTCTTTTGCAGCAGCGCGGTGAAACTGTCGTCGCCAGTGATGATAAATTGGTGAGCGATCGTGTTGACGAAGCTGCCAACGGCGTCGTTTAACGTCGGCTCGTTCCTGTTGGCGATCGGGCTACCGATGACCACGCGATCCGTCGCCGATTCTCTGGCAATCAGTAACGCGAAGGCGGAGTGCAACAGCGTAAACAGCGTCGTACCGTTATGTTTGGCTAACTGGGCCAGGGCCGACTGCAGTTCGTTCGTCAGCGATGTTCTGACGATATTCTGTGTTTTGCCTGCCGCGGTGATGGCGATATCGTATTCAAGCGCGTGTTTTTCCGGCGCACCATCCAGTTCATCGCGCCAAAACGCCATGCTGTCATCGACATTGGCGACGGCGAGGAAAGGGTCTTCAAGATAGCGGAAAAACGCCTGGCCGTTGTCATAATGCCAATGCTCTTCGTACGCTTGATAGTCACGGCTCAGTTCATCCACCAGCAAATTGGCCGTCCAGCCGTCGACCACGCAATGGTGGAAGGTCAAGAACAGATAGTGGTGCTGCGCGCTCTTTCTCAAGATCCGGCAGCGCAGGGGATACTCAGCCGCGAGGTCAAACGGAATCGTACACTGGGCGTTAAGCGCCGCCAGCATATTTTCTTGCTGCTCTTCACTGTTCAGCCTGCTGATGTCCTCGAGGCTGTGTTCGAAAATGGTTTCATCAGGATGCACGATGTCAACGGTGATGGCTTCACCGTCTAGCCGGTAGCGGCCGCAAAGCGCACCGTGCCGCTTGAGCAGTTTTTTCAACGCGGCGAGCAAACGCTCGGGTTCAAAGGGCCCCAGGATCTCTTTAGCGATCGGAATGTTATACAGCGGGCTGTTCTTGGTGAAGTTTTCATACAGCCACAGGTATTGCCCCGCGTAGTGATTGACGGTGTAACAAGGCTTCTCCCCGGTGTGCCGCTCTGAATTGTCCGGCGTACAGACAGATAAAAATGCGGTGATGTCTTCCTGCACCGCACTGAGTGCGGCGGCGTCAACATGCTCGATGGTTTGGCGTCGAGGCGACAGCTCGCCGAATTTTGCTCCCTGTTTCGCCATTTCCATCAGATTGATCAAGCCGATGACGCTCATCAGTGCGCTCCTTCCATGTTGACGTCGATAGTTTTCGCTGTTCGACCGCTTTTATTCGGGCGTTTGTCGCTGTGGGCGGAAATCAAATTCAGCCAATGCGCTAAGCTACACAACTGCACTCCCGGGTTTCTCCGCTGCGCCATTGTGAAGGCGGCGCGATGGTCGATATTCTCCCCATCATCGAAACCGAAGATCCTCAGTACGCAGCCGTTCAATCGCTCATTGGCCGTATCGAACCGAATGTGCGGGAAATAACCCAGCCGCGCAGAGAGGGCTATCAACTCTGTAACGCCGGCGTCGACGGCTTGGCGGCGCGCATCGACTTTATGCAGCAACAGTAGTCGCTCATGCCGTAAATCGCGTAGCAGGCCTTGCGTGAGTCTGGCTCCGCCGGCCGTATCATGCATAAAGATCATGTGGTTAACTCGGCCGGGCAGGGTGTGCAGCAGGGCCGAAAGTGCATCAAGCCAACTGGCATATTGAGTGGCTTCGTTCGGTACGTTGAATATGGCCGCGTTCAGCGACCATTCAGCAGGCAACGGCAGCGCCTGCGGTGACAGAATGTCCACATCGCGTTTGTCGGCGAGGGCGGCCAATAAAAGCCGTTCATCTGTGCCTTCGGGAGATTGAATAAACAGCCTGCTGCTGGTCGGCGCCTCGGTTGATAGACAGCGGCCGATAGCGCAACGGATGTCCAGATGCTGCGGATCCAGACCATAGCGTGCATGGGCCAACTGCGTCAGGTGTCGGCAGAAATCGGCGAGTCTTGGATGTTCAAGAATGTCGCTCAGGTTCAGATCCAACCGACAGTGGGCGTTAAGCACGTTAATGATTTTTATGGCCTGCAGGGACTCGCCGCCGAGCGTGAAGAAGTCGCCATCGTCACTGCCCAGCGTCGCCAGCCAAACTTCATGCACCAGGGTGTTGAATGTCGTCGAACGCAACTCCCGTGTGGGTTCAGGCATCCGGGATTGTCTCTCCAGGGTGCGATAATCAATCTTGCCGTTAGCCAGTTTGACCAGCGGCGTTGGATGATGCACGAAGCGCTGAGGAATATGGGCATTGGGCAGTTCGCCGTACAGTGTGCGGCGCATTGCCTCACTGAGCGGCTGCCGGCTGTGATAATGCGCGTACAGTTCCGTTCCCGCGTCGCCGCTTTTGGCCAGTACGGCAATCTCGACAATGGAGGGCAAGCGGGCCAGACAGCTTTCTATCTCACCCATATTGACGCGCTGCCCGGCGATTTTCGCTTCACGAATTTTGCGGCCAAGGAACACCAACTGCCCATCTTGGCGCTGGCAGGCGATATCGCCGGTACGAAAGGCGGGCATGAGATGGCCGTTGGCCTCAAGGGTGACGAACTTTTCCGCGCTCAACGTTGGCTGATGCCAATATCCCAGGCCGACGGTCGCTCCGGCTATCAGTAATTCGCCGCTGCAGCCGAGCGGCAACGGCCTGAGATCCTCGCCGACGATCGCCGTGTATATACCATCCAGCGGTGTGCCTATCGTCACGGCGGCGCCATCGTTTTTGATTTCTGCGGCCGTCGCCACCACGGTTGTTTCGGTTGGGCCGTAGGAGTTGAATAACTTCCTGCCTTTGGGGTAGTGCGCGAACCAGCGTTCTTTGGCTCGTGGTGAAAGGCTTTCGCCGCCGATGATAACGGTAGTGACGGCCGGCGGTAGCGTCTGTTCACCACCGGAGGCGAACAGCATTTCATTAAAGTAGGCGGTCGGCAGATCCAACAGGCTGATTTGATGATCGTCGCAGAATGTGAAGAAAGCGGCAAAGCTGTGCTTGACGTTCTCGGGGGCGATACACAGGTGGGCGCCGGCCCCCAGCGTCATGAAAATTTCTTCGATGCAGGCATCGAAATGCAAGGGCGCAAATTGCAACACGCGTTCGTGCGGTTGAATGCCATAGCATTTTATCGCCGCATCGACAAAAACGTTGAGAGCATGTCGGGCGCCTATCACGCCTTTAGGCATTCCCGTCGAACCGGAGGTAAACATGATATAGCTGGTTCCGACCGGGAACGCCGGCGCCTCAGTCGATGTTTGCCGGCGAAACACGGTGAAGTGTGCGAAATCCGTCGGCATATTGAGTGTCGATGCGCGCCAATGCTCCAATGCGCCAGGCTCGGAATGAACGGAGGGACGCGTGCGATCGGTAATCAGGATAGCGTCGCTAAACTGTTCAAGCAGTTGACGGTAAGCCGCTCCATCCCCTTTGGCATTCAGGTTGACGAAGGGCATTTTCAATTGCAACGCAGCAAGCATGCAGAGGATGGCCTCCGGCCCTTGCGGCAAGTCGAGCAACAGTACGGTATGTGCGGCGCGAACGGGAGCCAGGACATCGGCCAGCGCACGCCACTGCTGCTGCAAAACGGCATAAGACAGCGTTCTGAGCGATGACGAAGCGTGTTCAGGCGTGAGGATCGCCGTGCGTTGCGGCGCTTGAACGACGGCACGATCGATACGCTGCATGATATCGACCACGTTGTCGTTGGCTGTTTTACCCAGCAGCGAGAGCGGGAAACGTTGTCGCAATGCCGCGACGGAAAGATTTTCTGGATCGTCGTACAGCAAGGTGCACAAGGTCTGTATCCCCTGGCTGTGCCGCACCAGACTGGCCGCATCGTAAAGCCCTGAGTCGGCATCGATCTCCAGCCGCAGCGTTTGGTTATCGAGATCGGGACGCATGTTGAAGACCAGATCCTGCGCGCCTCCTGAGCGTAAGTTACGAATTTCACTACGCTGAGCGGGAGAGAATGAGGCTGCCGCTTCAAAGGGAATGATATTGACCACGATGTTGAACAACGGCGAGCGGCTGGCGACGCTCCTCAGACTTTTTATCTCTTCGTAACGAAACGCTTGATGTTTCTTGAGTTGCTTGAGCGCGTGTTCAATGGTTTGCGCCAACTGTCGGCATGAGGCGGTGTCCTCAATATCGAGAGTCAAAGGAACAACGTTGGTCTTGCAGGTTAGCGCCTGCCTCGACAGGGCGTCTGTTCGCGCCATCATAGGGACGCCGATCGTTTGCTGCTTCTCGCCGGTACATAAGTACAAATACGCCATCACCGCTACAAAAGTGCGCGCCAGCCAAGAAGGATGTTCGGTTTGCAGCGCAAGGCACTCGGCAGGATAGGGCAACGACGTCACATGGCGGATGGTCTGTCCCGAGGGAATATTGGCGCAGGCTAATGTCATCGGGTCTGGCAGTGAGGCGCTGGCCGCTTGCCAAAAATGTCGGTCTGCTTGATAGGCGGCTGACTGTTTATACTCAGATTCAGCCCCGAGCAAGGCATCGATCGCCGGTACGTCTTGCGGTTGTTGTGTCTGGTCTCGGTAGGCCTGCGCCACTTGATGGATCAGCAAATAAGTGCCGTAACCATCAAGCAGCAGATGGTGGCTGCAGAAATACCACAGAAAGCGTTTCTCACCCAGCCTGATGATTTTTTGTCTGAATAACGGCGCCGCGTTCAGCGAGAAGGGGCGCTTAGCATCCGCTTCCATTAATTCGATAGCGGTGGCCATATCGTTGGCGCTCTGCGAAAGATCTACCCATTCCACTGAGATATTGGCGGTGACGGAATATTGATAAGGCGTGCCGTTATCCTCATCAAACAGAACGTGCAGCGTAGGGGTTTGGCTGACGACACGATGAATAGCACGTTTCATTCTTGCGATATCGAGAGTGTGATTTATTTCGACATATTCCGCGATATTATAGCTCGATTTGTCATCGCCGATCTTGGTGCCATAGTAAAATCCTGCCTGTGAATCCAGTAATTGATGTTTGCTCATTGCCTCATCCCTGACAATTATTTTTCTTTATTTTTTACAGTCATCAGTCTGCCCGTTCGGCGGGAGCGCCACACAATCGTGCGGCGTTCTACGATGGGGTGAACTCTTTTAAGGTGTTCCAAACATAAATGCGCGCTGCCTGGCTTGCAGCAAAAATCTAAAATACACAGCGTGCCGCCCTCATCCCATTCTGAGTTATGGAGAAGAAACTGCGGGTCGTTAATAAATCGACTCAGCGTCTCATCTCTCAGGTAGGCCCAAGTTATATACCCTATCGGGTTATCCAAATGGTCGAATAATATTTTAAATTGGTTTTGATTAATCGCTTCCTGAGTCCATAGCTGCAACGTTTTTATATGGTACAAACTGTAATTTTTATTCATCAACATACAGTTAACGGCGAAGCCCAGGCTCTCGTATTGACTGAACCTACTTTTACCCTGCTGGTTTTCTTTGATAAAACTCACGAAATATCCTCAGCGTTGTTATTGTAATACGTTGATCGCCTGGCGCTCGAAACGGTCGAGATAGGTTTGCAATTGTTCGGTGATCTCGCTGACTTCGCCGCGCCAGCCGGCAATTTCTTGAAAAATCACTTCACGGCGCATGAACGTGCGGGAACCCAACCTTCTGGTGACGGTCTGCTTCATCGCCAGTTGTAATCCGGCGGAGGTTTGAGCTGCTGATGTTTCCTGAAGGTATTGCGCGTATAACCGACGGAACGCCAGAGAAAATCTCTCCTCCGCGGTCGTACCCTGTTGTTCGGCGGGAACCCTTACGGGCGCGTCGATGAGCCGGTGCAACAGGGCAATCGCCGGATGAGCATTCCCCAGGCCAAGACCTTGTCGACGGGTAAAGACGCCGGGAGCCAAATCGAACATTTTTTGCAAGCGTTCGCCTAAGGCGAACCACTCGGCGGTGAGAGGCAGGCGTTGTAAAAATGCAGGGTCAAAACCCGCCATACCGAGATTATCCAGCAGGCAGGCTCGTTTATAGGCCATGTTGAAGGCCGCACCGATGCCTTGGTGCGCTGCCGCGAGAAATGCCGGGCCGAATTGATGTTTGGCTAAATAAAAAGCGAGATCTTGCAAGCCTCTCAGCAACAAAGGGGCGTCTTCATTGAGCTTGTTGTGTTGAATGTAGCTGCGCCCGGGATCGCGACGTTCTGCGGGAAAAACACTGCGAACACCATGAAAGTCCAGCAGCCTGCCGGCCATATCGCAATTGGAGGGTGAGGTCATCATCACCAAATGCCGGGTGCGGCAGTACGCGATCTGCGTCGCGAGACGCCGGGCAAGCTCGCAGAGCCCGTAGAATGCTTGTTCTTCCTGGGGCAATGCCAACCAGCTTGCGGCGTCAAACTCCGGGGGACGAGGCAGAAAAGCCGGTGCGGCGACAATCAGCTTTTCGACCCGCTGAATATCCGAAGGCTGCCTTTGCATTGCGTCATGAGGATGATAGTAGGGTGCGCGGCAAAAATGTGCAGGGCGCACGACGGGCTCACGCACCAGCAACGCCTTGCGGTTATGGGGACTTCTCGCCGATTCAGGAGATATGGCGGCTAAGGGGCTATCGGTCAACAAGATCGCCTTATTGGGCACGGCACCGTAAGGCAGCAGTTTGGCCATGACGTTCCCCCATAATGCCTCCAATACTGCGCCGGTCATCGTCAACTCGCCATCGACATGCTTTGCCCCTTGACCGACTAACGCATTAGCCCCAATACCTTTAACCTGCCAACGCCCATCAAAGCCACAGCGTGCTCCGCCGCCGTTGCGCGAAATAGCGCCGCCGCCATAACGTTCGGCGAAAAAGACTTTTTCATCGTTTAAGCGCGGCGTACCGTCATCAAAAATAGCATGGCGATTATTTTCTTCGATGAGATAGCTGGTCTCTTTTTTCAGTTCGTCTTGTTCGGCAGGGCTTAATGCATTGTGCCAGAGTAATTGAGAACCTGTCTTTTTTGCGACGAAAGGGATCAAGCTTTCGTGAAGCATGGCGAGCTTTGTCATTTTTTAATCGTTATTTTTATTGGTGCAGAGTAAGTTAAATCCCGGCCTTATTGCACAAGGAATAATAAGACTGTTTTTTTAATTTGATGAATCCGGTGTTGAAAGTGAAGACGAAGGTGAAGGGCGGCCACCGCCACTGCCATTCCAGGTTGGGCCCATAGGAACCTGTGGAATAGCAACGTTAACCGGCATGTGTGGTGCGGCTTGAATAGCTATTTCCGTCCCGACGCCCACAGCTAAGGATACGGGGGTGGGTAATTTCGCTATTGTGCTCAGGCTACCGACAATGAGCGAAGTCGGATTATAAGAGTCGTTGCCGTCAGATCCGTTAATACATGACAATTCAACTTCCGTTAAGGCTCTCATTTAAACTCCTTCTTGCGAGAGGTGATAGATAAAACAAGCGAAAAAATAATCGCCATCGGCAAACCATAACTGGCCGTGGTTTTAAGGGCGGCCGTATCCAAAAGGATCGCCTGGCGCTGCAGGCAGTAGTCTAAAAATACGGCAAGGGGAAATATCAAGAACAGCATAACGATGTGGTACGCGCGCACGCCTTTTTTCTTCGCGTTTTTATAGATCGCACTGATAATGAGGATGAAAATGACAATAAGAACTATTTCCGTTATAAGGTACAATTTGATTAGCTCCATTAATCAAAATTTACATCAAGTTACATTGGGTAACCTGATAAGTCAACAGGGTATTTTATGATTCCTCTTTATTTATCATGGTATTGAATTAATTAATCATAAAATGATTACTTTTTGTGACTATGTGTCGATGATGAAAAATAAAGATGTCAAAGAAGCGTTTGGCCGCGGTCGGCGAGGCGGTTAACTTCTAATCACTTGTTTTTGCTCAAACTGCCAACTGCGCCTAAGCTAGGTGATGACTCTGAGGGAGCCATTCCCCGAGACCTTATTCCGTGAACATGGAGGAGTTTCGATTTGATGCGTTTATCCACATTGGTGCTGGCGATCGGCATGGCGCTGGGCTCGCAGGCACAGGCAGCAGAAACCCAACCTCACGCCGACCATAGCGCGCTGCCCAGCGGCCAGGCGAAGGAGGCTACCGTGACCGGTGAAGCCAATCAGCACGACAAGCAAAAGACTCAGAATCCGTTCTTCTATCAAAGCCGCCTGCCGTTCCAGGCGCCGCCGTTCAACCTGATCAAGGAAAGCGACTACGCGCCGGCGATCGAAGCGGGCATCAAGCAAAAGCGGGAAGAGGTGGAGAAGATCGCCAACAACCCGGCCAAGCCCAACTTCAAGAATACCTTTGTGGCGCTGGAGCAGGCCGGTTCGCTGCTGACGCGGGTGATGAACGTGTTTGGCGCCATGACCTCGGCCAACACCAGCGACGCGCTGCAGAAGCTGGATGAAGAAACCTCGCCGAAGCTGGCGGCGCTGAACGACGACATCATGCTCAACGGCAAGCTGTTCGCGCGCATCAAGGCCATCTATCAAGATCGCGATGCGCTGAAGCTGGATCCGGAGTCGCGTCGGCTGGTGGAAGTCACCTATAAGAACTTCGAGCTGGCGGGCGCCAACCTGTCGGACGCCGACAAGGCCAAGCTTAAGGCGCTGAACCAGGAAGCGGCGACGCTGAGCACCCAGTTCACCAACAAACTGCTGGCGGCGAGCAAAAACGGCGCGCTGGCGATAACCGACCCGGCGAAGCTGGACGGTCTGTCCGAAGGTGAGCTGGCCGCGGCAGCGCAGGCGGCCGCCGAGCGCAAGCTGGAGAAACAGTGGCTGTTGGTGCTGCAGAACACCACCCAGCAGCCGCTGCTGCAGAGCCTGAAAGATCGCGACACCCGCAAAGCGCTGTTCGACGCCTCCTGGACGCGTGCGGAGAAGGGGGACGGCAACGATACCCGCCAGACCATTTCCCGTCTGGCCAAGGTGCGCGCCGAGCAGGCCAAACTGCTGGGCTACCCGAACTACGCCGCCTGGAAGCTGCAAAACCAGATGGCCAAAACGCCGGATGCCGCGCTGAGCTTTATGCGCAACATCGTGCCGGCGGCCACCGCGCGCGCCGAGCGTGAAGCCAAAGACATTCAGGCGGTGATCGATCAGCAGAAAGGCGACTTCAAGGTGCAGGCCTGGGACTGGCAGTTCTATGCTGAACAGGTGCGCAAGGCCAAGTACGATCTGGACGAATCGCAGATCAAACCTTACTTCGAGCTGAACAATGTGCTGAACAACGGCGTGTTCTACGCCGCCAACCTGCTGTACGGCATCAGCTTCAAAGAACGCAAGGACATTCCGGTCTACCAGCCGGACGTCAAGGTGTATGAAGTGTTCGACAAGGACGGCAAATCGCTGGCGCTGTTCTACACCGACTACTTCAAGCGCGACAACAAAGGCGGCGGCGCCTGGATGAGCAACTTCGTCGATCAGTCGAAGCTCAACGGCACCAAGCCGGTGATCTACAACGTCGCCAACTTCACCAAACCGGCGCCGGGGCAGCCGGCGCTGCTGTCGTATGACGACGTGATCACCATGTTCCACGAGTTCGGCCACGCGCTGCACGGCATGTTCGCCGATCAGGAATACCCGAGCCTGTCGGGCACCAACACCGCGCGCGATTTCGTCGAGTTCCCGTCGCAGTTCAACGAGCACTGGGTCAGCGATCCGAAAGTGTTCAGCCACTTCGCCAAGCACTACCAGACCGGCGAGGCGATGCCGCAGGAACTGGTCGACAAGATCAAGAAGGCCGACAAGTTCAACAAGGGCTACAGCATGACCGAGCTGCTGTCCGCCGCGCTGCTGGACATGCACTGGCACATGCTGACCGCCGATCAGCCGCAGCAGGACGTGGACAAGTTCGAGGCCGAGTCGCTGCAAAAAGACAAGGTGGATCTCAGCTATGTGCCGCCGCGCTACCGTTCCAGCTACTTCCAGCACATCTGGGGTAACGGCTACGCCGCGGGCTACTACGCCTATCTGTGGACGGAAATGCTGGCGGACGACGCCTTCCAGTGGTTCACCGAGCACGGTGGCCTGACCGCCGAAAACGGCCAGCGTTTCCGCGACATGATCCTGTCGCGCGGCAACAGCCAGGATCTGGAGAAGCTGTACATCGACTGGCGCGGCAAAGAGCCGAGCATTGAACCGATGCTGATCAATCGCGGGTTGAAGGACGAGTAAGTTCGGCCACTCCCGATAAGCAAACAAAAGGGCGCGTTATGCGCCCTTCGTCTTTTTGGCGTGGCCGACATTCAGCGGTTCACCACCTTGGCCGGCAGGGCCACCACCAGCAGCGAGCTGAGCAGCAGGCAGCCGGCGAAGGCCCAGAGCGCGCCGCCGCTCTTGCCGGTCAGATCCAGCGCCAGCCCCATCAGCGAATTGCTCACCAGCCCGGCGATGTTGGCCAGCGAACAGGCCAGCGCGAAGCCGGTCGCCGCCGCCGTGCCGCGCAGGAAGGTGGCCGGCAGACTGAAGAACACCGGCACCGCGCCGATGATCGCCGCCTGGGCGATGGAGAACAGCAGCACCGTGGCCAGCGCGTTGTGAGTAAAGAAGGTGCTGCCGGCCATCGCCAACGCGCCGATGATAAACGGCACGATGATATGCCAGCGCCGTTCGCGCAGCCGGTCCGAACTGCTGCCGATCAGCAGCATGCCGAGCAGGGCGGCGACGCTGGGGATCGCCGTCAGATAGCCGATGGTGGTGATGTCGGTGACGCCGGCGGTTTTGATGAAGGTCGGCATCCAAAAGCCCATGGCGTAGGCGCTGAGCAGAATAGCGAAGTCGATGCCGCCGAGCATCCACACCTTCAGGTTGAAGAAGCCGTCGCGGAAGCTGTGCTTGCCGTGATCGGCCTCGGCGTCGTCGCGCGCCAGATCGTCGGCGATGCGTTGCTTCTCCTCGGGCGTCAGCCACTTGGCCTGCTGATAAGTGTTAGGCAACAGCCAGAAGGTCAACACGCCCAACAGCACGCTGGGAATGCCCTCCAGCAGAAACAGCCACTGCCAGCCGTGCAGCCCGTGGCGCATGTCGAAATGGCCCATGATCCAGCCGGAGAGCGGCCCGCCGATCACGCTGGACAGCGGCAGGCCGATCATGAACAGCGCGATGATGCGGCCGCGGCGATAGGTCGGGAACCACAGCGTCAGGTAAAAGAGCACGCCGGGCAGGAAACCGGCCTCCGCCACGCCGAGCAAAAAGCGAATGACGTAGAACTGGGTCGGCGTGGTGACGAACATGGTGGCGGTGGACAGCAACCCCCAGGTGATCATGATGCGGGCGATCCACATCTTGGCGCCGACGCGCTGCAGGATCAGGTTGCTCGGCACCTCGAACAGAATATAGCCGACGAAGAACAGCCCGGCGCCCAGACCAAAGGCCGCTTCGCTCAGCTGCAGCGCGTCGGCCATCTGCAGCTTGGCCAGCCCGACGTTGATGCGATCGAGGTAGGCCGCCAGGTAGCACAGGCAAAGAAACGGGATCAGTTTCCAGGTGATTTTGCGGTACAGCAGCAGCGATTCTGCGTCCGCTTTCCCCGCCAGCGGGGTGTCGACAATGGCCATGATGTTGTCTCCAGGTGGTGCGTGTTGGCCTCCGCAGGAGGCGCCTGTTGTGTTTGCGTTGCATGGGCGCCGCCCTGTTTCGGGCGGTCGCGTGAGGCGCTGTCTGCGCCTTCGTTATTGTCGTTGCAGGTGAATCGTTGACTCATAACCGGTTCAGGTAGTCGAGCGCCTCCTGTTTGTGCACCACATCGCCGTATTTGCTGTCGATGTCGAACAGGTTGGCTTCGTGCGGGCCGGGGTGACGATCGCCGACGCACTCGCGCACCACCATGGCGCGAAAGCCGTGCTGCACCGCATCCACCGCGCTGGCGCGGATGCAGCCGCTGGTGGAACAGCCGATCATCAGCAGCGTGTCGATCCCTTGTGCCACCAGCAGCGGCGCCAGCGCGGTGCCGAAGAAGGCGCTGGCGTATTGCTTGCTCAGCACCACCTCATCGGCCAGCGGCGCCACCGGCGGGCAGAACGCCGCCAGCGGGTTGCCCGCCACCATGTCTTTCATCACCGGCGCTTTCTTCACCCACAGGCCGCCATCGGCAAAATGGCCTGCATGATAGCGGATATGGGTGTGGATCACCGGAATTCCCGTTCGGCGCGCGCAGGCCAGCAGCTCGCGGCTTTCCTCGACCGCGCTGACTACGCCCGGCGCGAACAGCGGCGCGCCTTCGGTGGTGTAGGCCTGCATAAAGTCGATCGCCAGCAGCGCCGGGCGCCGGCCGAAGCCGATGCGCTGGCCCCAGACGCCGCGATAGTTGTCGCTGAGGGTGTCGTTCATTCTGCCTCCTCAATAAGCGCCGGACAGCAGGGCGCCGGCGCCGGGAACGATCGGTTCCAGCTCCAGCGCGGTCAGCATCGCGTAAGTGGTGGCGATGGCGGCGGTGATCACCGGTTTGCCGGTTTGGGCCTCCACCGTCGGGACGGCCGGCAGCGAAGGCATCTGCACGCAGGCGGACAGCACGATAGCATCGACCTCGCGTAAGTCCATCTCGGCGACGATCCCCGGCAGCCTGGCCGGATCGTGCCGGCCGACGTCGAGGTTGTCCGAGATCTCCAGCGCGCGCCATACCTTGACCTCGATGCCTTCGTGCTGGATGTAGTCCACCACCAGCTGGGTCAGCGGTTTCATGTAGGGCGCCACCAGCGCGATGCGTTTGGCGCCGATCACCTTCAGGCCGTTGACCAGCGCGCCGGCGCTGCTGATGACCGGCGCGGCGGCCTGATTGTCTTTCGTCACCTGCGCCAGCCGGGCCTGCGATTCGCGGTGGTAACCCAGCCCCATCGCCATGATGGCCACCAGGCAGGCGTAGCCGAGCACGTCGACCCGCGCGTCGGACAGCTCCAGCGCGCAGCGATCGGACTCGGCGTCCATCGCCGCCAATTCTTCTTTATTGACGTGTTTCATGCGCATGCGGCTGGAGTGAAAGGTGAAACGCTCCGGGCGTATCAGCTGGCGCGCGCCCAGCATCGCCGGGATCTCGGTTTCCATCGTGGTGTTGGAGCTGGGCACGATCTGGCCGATGCGGTAGTGGTTGCTCATGTCGGTGTTCCTCAGTTAATCCAGAAAATCGCCCAGGGCGCGGAAGAAGCCGTCGAAATCGTCCCACGGGATCATGTGTCCGGCGTTCTCGACCTCGACGATGGCGATCTCCGGCTGCAGCGCGCGGATCTCCGCCCGGTCTTCGGGCTGAATGACGCCGCCTTTGCCCGCCGCCATCAACAGCGTCGGCATGGTCAGCTGCGGGTAGTCGCGGTGGCTGTCCACCTGATGAAAATCGTCGTAGGCGCGTTGGATCGCCGGCTCGTAGCAGGTATGCAGCCACTCGGCGCGCAGCTGGCGCTGTTCTTCGCTCCAGGTTGGGCAAAAGGCGCGCATCTGCTCGGCGCTCATACCCGGCAGCGACTGCCGGATGGAGTCGGCGTACCACGGCCATTGGCCGGGATAGGCGCGGCGGCCGGGGCCGGAAACCGGCGGATCGACCAGCACCAGCCGCCACACGCCGGCGGGCCGCAAAGCGGCTGCGCGCAGGGCGAAGCGGGCACCCATCGAATGGCCGAGCAGGGCGTAACTGTCCAGGTTCAGCGCGGCGGCGAAGGCGCTGACGTCCTGTGCGCAGGTCTCTGTGTCATAAGCCAGTTCCGGGCCGCTGGACGACAAACCGCGGCCGCGCACGTCGAGCACGTAGACGTCGTATTTTTCCCCCAGCCGCTCGGCGACGAAGCCCCAGGTGATCGCCGGGCTGGTGATGCCGGGGACCAGGATCAGCGCCGGGCCGTGGCCGCCGTAGCGCAGATAGTGTTGGCGAATGTCGTTGGCGTGAACGTGGGCGCCGTAGAGGAAGGTGCTCATGCGGCGTTCTCCGATTTCAGCGCTTGCGCATACAGGTCATAGCCGTAAACCCAGGCCGGATCTTCCTGGGTGCGCAGGAAGGTGTTGGCGTTGGACACCGCCTGCACCCTGGATGCGCGCTCCTTGCGGTTGGCTTCATACAGCTGGAAAGCGGTGCGGTAGTCGCTGAGGCCGGTTTCCTGCAGGCAGCGGGTCAGCATGGCGGCGTCTTCGATCGCCATCGCCGCGCCCTGCGCCATGTGCGGTTTCATCGGATGGCAGGCGTCGCCGAGCAGCACCAGACGGCCTTCGCTCCACAGCGGCAGCGGTTTGCGGTTCAGCAATGGCCATTTGGTGACCTGTTCGCTGGATTCGATCAGCGCCTGCACGATCGGGTGGTAGCCGGCGAAGGTCTCGAACATCTCTTCGCGGCTGCTGTCGATGAAGCTGCCCTGGAAATCCCAGGCCGGGTGCGGCACGCCGCTGACGTAGTAATACTCGTCGCGCCGTTGGGTGGTGTAGTAGACCATCAGATGGCGGTCCGCCGACCACCACTTCACGCAGTCTTCGAACGTCAGATTGTATTTCGCCAGCTTCTCGCCGCGGATCAGCGCGCGGTGGGCCACCCAGCCGCTGTAGGTCGGCGCTTCAGCGCCCAGCAGGTGCTCGCGAATGCGCGAGTTGATGCCATCGGCGCCGATCACGATATCGGCGTGGGCCGAGGTGCCGTCGACGAAGTTCAGCACCACCTCGTCACCGCGATCTTCAATCTTGCTCAGGCACTTGCCGAAGTGCAGGGTGCCGGGCTGCAGCGCGGAGAGCTGCAACGCCTGCAAATCGCCGCGGTGCACCGTCACATAGGCGGCACCGTACTCCCGGCGGGCGAAGGCGCCCAGTTCGATGCGCGACAGGTAGTCGCCGCTTTCGGCGTCGCGGCTGAACCAGAAATCGGGATGAGACGCCATCTGCTCCAACCGTTGCTCAATACCGAGGCGGCGGAAAATCTTCAGTACGTTCGGCCCCATGTGAATGCCCGCGCCGAGGCGTGAGAACGCCGGGCTCTGTTCATACAGATCGACGGTAAAGCCGGCTTTTTGCAGCAGCCCGGCGGCGGCGGCGCCCCCCAGCCCGGCGCCGACGACGGCGATGCGTGGTTGTTTGCTCATCATGTTTCCCCTTTCTGTTGGCTTTTTTCAGCGTAGGCCCAACGCGTGGCTGGACGATCGATTTATAGTGTATGCGCTAGATAACGAAAAGTTGCAAAAGTGTTAAATCAGATCTCGCTCACGCTAATTGACAGCGTGTTACTGTTAAACTCATGTTAATCACAGGATTGATGCGGGATGAAATAGGACTTTCTTATGGTGGATATTCGCAGCTTGCTTTCCTTTGCTTTTTTGACTTAGATGAAATGAGTGTGTTCGCTTTAAATTGTTTGAAAAATCACCGCCGCCTTGCGGGCGTCGGTGACCCTTGACGAGACAGGAGACAGGCCATGGCGGTCAATGAAACCCAGTTGGTACAGCTGTTCGAGCAGGTGCTTACGCTGTCGAAGGTCGATGCTTCGCAGAGCGTGGCGATTTTGAAAAGCCATTATTCCGATGCGCGCACGGTGCGCGCCGCGACCGACGCGGCGCTGCGGCTGGGCGCCAGGGTGTATGCCGTCGAACTGCCGGCATTCAACCATCCGCGAGCGATGGGCAACGACATGACCGCCTATTGCGGCGATACCGCGCTGACCGGCAATCTGGCGGCGCAGCGTGCGCTGGAGGCCGCCGACCTGATCGTCGATACCATGATGCTGCTGCATTCGCCGGAGCAGGAACAGATCCTGAAAACCGGCACCCGCATCCTGCTGGCGGTGGAGCCGCCGGAGGTGCTGGCGCGCATGTTGCCCAACGCGGAGGACAAGGCGCGGGTGCTGGCCGCCGCCGCCGTGCTGGAGCAGGCGAAGATGATGCAGGTGACCTCTGCCGCCGGCAGCGATTTCCGCGCGCCGCTGGGGCAATACCCGACGGTGACCGAGTACGGCTATGCCGATGAACCGGGGCGCTGGGATCACTGGCCGAGCGGTTTCCTGTTCACCTGGCCGAATGAGGAACAGGCGGAAGGGGTGCTGGTGCTGGAGGTCGGCGATATCTTGCTGCCGTTCAAAAGCTATGCGCGCGAACGCATCACGCTGGAGATCGAACAAGGGTTCGTCACCCGGATTCACGGCGGCTTCGAGGCGGAATACCTGCGCGAATACATGAAATACTTCGACGATCCGGAGGTGTACGGCATCTCGCACATCGGCTGGGGTCTGCAGCCGCGCGCCCAGTGGACGGCGATGGGCCTGCACGACAAGAACGACGGCATGTGCATGGACGCGCGCGCGTTCTACGGCAACTTCCTGTTCTCCACCGGGCCGAACACCGAAGTGGGCGGCACGCGCAAAACGCCTTGCCATATGGATATCGCGCTGCGCCGCTGCGACATTCGCCTCGACGGGCAAACGGTGGTGGCGGACGGTGAAGTGGTGGCGCCGGAGGCGTCGCGCGTGCACCGGGCGTAATCGTTGCTGCCAACGGCGGGGGTTTGTACTATTCTCGTGGATTCCATAGATGGTGAGAGTAACGCAATGACGCCCCCCGAATACCCGTCAGCCGTGAGCGGCCAACCCGAAAATTATCATTTTACCGAGCAAGTCGGGCACCTGCTGCGCAAGGTTTATCAGCGCCACGTGGCGATTTTCCAGCAAAACGTCGGCGATTCGCAGCTGACGGCGGTGCAGTTCATCACCCTGTGCGCGGTGCGCGATATGGGGCCGAGCTCGCTGACCGAGCTGGTGCAGGTGACGGCGGTGGATCAGGCCACCATCCGCGGCATCGTCGAACGGCTGAAGGCGCGCGATCTGATCACGGTGACGCCGGATCCGATCGATCGGCGCAAGGTGGTGGTCGGCCTCACTGACGCCGGCGGCGCGCTGCTGGCGGAAACGGTGCCGCAGGCGGCGAAAATCACAGAACTGACGTTCGGTACGCTGAACCCGGCCGAACGGATAGCGCTGATATTCCTGCTGAATAAAATGCTGGAAGAGCCTGCCACCGGCTGATTCGCCCGCGCAACGTCGGTTGCCTGGTGGTCGGCGGCGAGAGGCCAGCCCATAAGATCATCACGTGCAGGCGGAGACGCGAACAATGGCGATATCTGAAGTGCAATCGCCCAGGGACGGCGCGAAAACCACGCTGACGGAGCATCCGCTGATGCTGTCGGTGAACGGCGAACAGCTTCATGCGCAGGTGATGGCGGATACGCCGCTCTTGCTGGTACTGCGCAACGATCTGGCGCTCAACGGCCCGAAATACGGCTGCGGCCTGGGCGAATGCGGCGCGTGCACCGTGCTGATCGACGGCGTGGCGGCGCGCTCCTGCGTGATCCCGGCGCTCGGCGTGTCCGGCCGGGCGATCGTGACCCTGGAAGGCCTTGGCGATCGCCAGCGCCCGCACCCGGTGCAGCGCGCCTTTATCGAAGAGCAGGCGGCGCAATGCGGCTACTGTCTCAATGGCATGATCATGACCACCAAAGCCCTGTTGGATCGCAATCCCGCCCCGAGCGAGGCGGAGATCCGTCAGGCGCTGTCCGGCAACCTGTGCCGCTGCGGCACCCATCTCGAAATCCTGCGTGCGGTTCAGCGCGCCATCATTCTCTGCCGCGATGAGGACGCCCACGCCCATGACTGATTCCCGTGTCCCATCGCCGAGCCAGGCCGACTTGCTGCAGCGCGACGGCGTGCTGCTGATCGTCGACAGCGTGCAACCGCCGCCGGGGCTGGTGCCCAAGGGGCAAACGCCGGTGCTGAAGCCCAAAGAGCAGGGGCTGTTTATCGCCCTGTGCGGCAGCGGCGAAATCTATGCCTTTAACGGCCATGTCGATCTCGGCACCGGCGTGCGCACCGCGCTCGGGCAGATCGTCGCCGAAGAGCTGTACCTGCGCATGGATCAGGTGCAAATGGTGTTGGGCGATACCGAACGCGCGCCGAATCAGGGCGCTACCATCGCCAGCGCCACGCTGCAGATCTCCGCCGTGCCGCTGCGCAACGCCGCCGCCGAGGCGCGCCGTTGGCTGTTGCGCCAGGCGGCGCAGCGCTTCGATGCGCCGGTGGAACAGCTGACGCTGGAAGAGGGCGTGATCCGCAGCCCGCAGGGGCAGGCGCTCAGCTACGCCGATCTGGTGGCCGGCGACCATGTCGAACTGCCGATTTCCGGCGACGCGCCGCTGAAACCGCAGGCGGAATATCGCCTGGTGGGCACCAGCGCCGCGCGCGTCGATATTCCGGCCAAGGCGACCGGCGAAACCACCTACGTACACGATATGCGCCTGCCGAACATGCTGCACGGTCGGGTGGTGCGGCCGCCCTATGCCGGGTACGACAGCGGCGAATTCGTCGGCACCAGTCTGCTGGCGGTGGACGAAACCTCGATCGCGCATATTCCCGGCATCGTCAAACTGGTGGTGATCGGCGATTTCATCGGCATTGTCGCCGAGCGCGAAGAGCAGGCGATTAAGGCGGCGCAGGCGCTGCAGGTCAGCTGGAAAGACTGGCGCCGCAATTTGCCGCAGATGACCGACGTGGCGCAGGCGCTGCGCGACAACCCGCATTCGACCCGGGTGGTGCACGATACCGGCGACGTGGACGCGGCGCTGGCTGCGGCTGACAGGCGTTTCACCCGCAGCTACCTGTGGCCGTATCAGCTTCATGCCTCTATTGGCCCTTCCTGCGCGCTGGCGGACTACCGACCGGAGCGTCTGCAGGTCTGGTCAGGCAGCCAGAACCCGCACCTGCTGCGCGCCGATCTGGCCTGGCTGCTGGAGTACCCGGAAGCGCAGATCGAGATCGTTCGCATGGAGGCGGCCGGCTGCTATGGCCGCAATTGCGCCGATGACGTCTGCGCCGACGCGGCGCTGCTGTCGCGCGCGGTGGGCCGGCCGGTGCGGGTGCAGCTGACCCGCGAGCAAGAGCATGTGTGGGAACCGAAGGGCACGGCGCAGCTGATGGAGGTGGACGGCGGGCTGGACGCCGCCGGGCACCCGGTCGCCTACGATTTTCGCACCTATTATCCTTCCAACGGCGCGCCGACGCTGGCGCTGTTGCTGACCGGCCGGGTCGAGCCGCTGCCGGTGGCCTATGAAATGGGCGACCGCACCTCGGTGCCGCCTTATGAGTATCCGGCGCTGCGCGTCAGCATCGAGGACATGGCGCCGATCGTGCGCGCCTCCTGGATGCGCGGCGTTTCCGCCTTGCCCAACACCTTCGCCCACGAGTCTTATATCGATGAGCTGGCCCACGCCGCCGGCGTCGATCCGCTGGAGTATCGGCTGCGCTACATCCATGATGAACGCGCCAGTGAACTGATGCGCAGCACCGCAGAACGCGCCGGCTGGACGCCGCATACCGAACCGATGCAGACCCCGGCGGAAGACGGCGTGCTGCGCGGGCGCGGCTTTGCCTACGCCCGTTACATCCACAGCAAGTTTCCCGGCTTTGGCGCGGCCTGGGCCGCCTGGGTGGCCGACGTGGCGATCGACAAAGCCAGCGGCGAAGTGGCGGTGACGCGCATCGTGGTCGGCCACGACGCGGGCATGATGGTCAACCCGGACGGCGTGCGCCACCAAATTCACGGCAACGTATTGCAATCGACCAGCCGGGTATTGAAAGAGCGCGTGACCTTTGAGGAATCGACGGTCTCCGCCAAAGAGTGGGGGGCTTACCCGATCCTGACCTTCCCGGAGGTGCCGGAGGTGGACGTGGTGATGATGCCGCGCCCTTACGATCCGCCGCTGGGCGCCGGGGAGTCGGCATCGGTGCCCAGCGCGGCGGCCATCGCCAACGCGGTGTTCGACGCCACCGGCATTCGTTTTCGCGAGCTGCCGATCACCTCGGACAAGCTGCGAGAGGCGTTGAACGGGCCGGACGCCGAGCGGCAGGCCGCGCCGCCCAAGAAAAAGAAGCGCGGCAAATGGTGGTTCGGTGGCGCGGCGGGGCTGTTCGGCGCCGTGCTGGGCATCGCCGGCAGCGCCTTGCCGTGGCGGGCGGAGATCGCGCCGGTGGCGACGCCCGGCGCCGGCACCTGGTCGGCCGCCACGCTGGAGCGCGGTCGTCAATTGGCCGCCGCCGGAGACTGCGCGGTTTGCCATACCGCGTCGGAAGGGGCGACCAACGCCGGCGGGTTGGCGATGGCGACGCCGTTCGGCACGCTCTACAGCACCAACATTACCCCGGACGTGGCGACCGGCATCGGCAACTGGTCGTTTACCGCATTCGATCGGGCGATGCGTCAGGGCATCGCCCGCGACGGCCGCCACCTCTATCCGGCATTTCCTTACACGGCATTCAGTAAAATGACCGACGGCGACATGCAGGCGCTGTACGCTTATCTGATGTCGCAACCGGCGGTGCGCCAGAGCAATCCGGCCAATCAGATGCGCTTCCCGTTTAACCTGCGGCCGCTGATGGCCGGCTGGAACGCGCTGTTCCTGCGCCAGGGGGAATATCAACCCGATCCGCAACAAAGCGCGCAGTGGAATCGCGGCGCCTATCTGGTCAACGGGCTCGGTCACTGCGCCGCCTGCCATTCGCCGCGCAATCTGCTGGGGGCGGAAAAGGGCGGCGCGGCTTTCCTGGCGGGGGGGATGGTGGACGGGTGGGAAGCGCCGGCGCTGAATCAATTGGCCAACGCGGACAAACCCTGGACCGAGGAACAGCTGTTTCAGTACTTCCGCAGCGGGCATTCCGCCGAGCACGGCGTGGCGGCCGGGCCGATGGGGCCGGTGGTCAGCGAACTGGCGACGTTGCCGCAGAGCGATCTGCGGGCGATGGCCAACTATGTGATGTCGCTGAGCGCCAAGGCGACGCTGAATGTGGAACCGCAGGCGCAGTTGGCGGCCCGCGCGTTGCCTGCGGGTCAACTGGCGGGCGAGCGGTTGTTTCAGGGCGCTTGCCAGGCCTGCCACAGCGCCGCCGCCGGCGGGCCGCAGCTGTTCGGCATCAGCCCGGATCTGGCCAATAACACCAATATCTTCAGCGATCGCCCCGATAACCTGATCAAGGTGATCCTGCAAGGGATCCCCAAACCGGCCACCGCCGAATTGGGCTTTATGCCGGGCTTTAAGGACAGCTTTTCCGATCGGCAGGTGACGGCGCTGGTGAATTATCTGCGCCAACGCTATGCCGGCGACAAACCGGCCTGGCGCGACGTGGAGGCTCAGGTGGCGCGGCTGCGCGCAGAGCCGGGCACGCACTGAGCCGCCTCAGGCTTGGCGCAGGAACGCCACCAGCCGCTGCGCCGGCAGCGGCAGCTGCGCCAGGTCACGCACCGCGATCGACAGGCGTCGGGTCGCCCACTCGTCCGTCAGCGGCAGGGCGCCGTGTCGGATCTCCGGATGGCGTTGGGCGCTCTCTTCCGGCACCACCGCCAGCCCGGCGCCGCGCAGCACCATGCGGCAGATGGCGTCGAAATTAGCCGCACGCGCCCGCAGCCGCATCGGGCCGCCGCTGCGTATCGCCAGCTGTTCCAGATGCTGTTGCAGCGCACTCTCTTCCGGCAGACCGATGAAATCAAAAGGCAGGGCGTCCGCAAAGCTGAGCGTGCGGCGGCCGCTGAGCGCATGCCCCGGCGGCAGCGCCAGCACCAGACGATCCTGGCGAAAAGGGTAACTTGTCAGCCCGCGCAGATCGGCGTGGTCCGCCACGATGCCGATATCCGCCGCCCGTTCGGCGATGGCCTGCGCGATGGCCGGGCTGGGCAGCTCCTCCAGCGCGATGTCGGTGTGCGGGTGCAGCACCAGAAAATCCGCCAACAGCTCCGGCAGAAAAGCGTCGGCGGCGACGGTATTGGCGACGATGCGCAGCTGGCTGCGCTGGCCCGGTGCGAACTCGGCCATATCACCCCGCAGCCGGTCGCGCTGTTGCAGCAGCACACGCGCGTGTTGCAACAGGCGCTCACCGGCGGACGTCGCCTGGACGCCGCGCGGATTGCGCGTCAACAGCGCCACGCCGGCCTGTTGTTCCAGCCCGCGCATGCGGGCGCTGGCGGCGGCCAGCGACAGCCCGACGCGCTCGGCGCCGGCGGTGATGCTGCCGGTTTCGAGCACCGCCGCCAACAGCCGCAGATCGATAAAGTCAAAATGCATGCGTTCTTCCTCTGTCTTTGCCGCAGGCAGGCTCTGCCATTGCCGCATTGTGCCGCGGCGCGGCGCCGGCCACAATCGGGCCGTTGATTCGCCATAAGGATAGACGCATGTCGCTGACGTTACTCGAGATTATCGCCCTGACGGGCATTTTTACGCTGGCCGGCACGGTCAAAGGGGCGATCGGTCTGGGGTTGCCGACGGTGTCGATGGGGTTGCTCAGCCTGATGATGCCGCCGGGGCAGGCCGCCGCGTTGCTGCTGTTGCCCTCGCTGATCACCAACCTGTGGCAGTTGCTGTGCGGGCCGTGGTTGGGGGCGCTATGCCGGCGGCTCTGGCCGATGATGCTGTGCGTCATGCTGGGCACGTTATTGAGCGCCGGCGCGCTCACCGACATCGACGGCCGCCTGGCGCCGCTGGCGCTGGGCGTTTGCCTGATCGGCTATGCGCTGCTGGGTTTTACCCGTTTCGACTGGCGCGTTTCCGCCACGGCAGAGCCTTGGCTGGGACCGCTGTGTGGCCTGGTGACCGGTACGTTGACCGGCGCCACCGGCGTATTCGTCATACCGGCGGTGCCCTATCTGAACGCATTGGGCCTGGCGCGTGACGATCTGGTGCAGGCGCTGGGGTTGTCGTTCACCGTCTCGACGCTAGCGCTGGCCGCCGGATTAGCCTGGCATCAGGCGCTGCCCGCTACGCTGCTCGGCGGTTCGCTGTTGGCGCTGTTGCCGGCGCTTGCCGGCATGTGGCTGGGGGAGAGGGTGCGTCGTCATTGGCGCCCGCAGCTGTTCCGCCGCCTCTTCTTTATTGGGTTATTAATCTTGGGCGTTGAGATTATTTGGCGATTCAATTAATTGAATCGATAGTGCCTACGTGTAATTAGGTTCGGTATATTATTCCGGGTTTTATTTTAATATGATGGGTTGCAATGTTTAGAACACACTTTTCTTATTGGTTTTTTCATGAAATACAGGATAGTTATGGATTGTTATTCGGGGCGGGTTGAGGTGAACGGCGTCGATATCCGGCAGCTCGGCATCAACAACTACCACAAAATGATTGCCTGCGTGATGCAGGACGACAAACTGTTCTCCGGCTCGATCCGGGAAAATATCTGCGGGTTCGCGGACGAGATGGATGATGCCTGGATGGAAGCCTGTGCCCGTGCCAGCTATCTGCATGAGGTGATCATGCGCATGCCGATGGGGTATGAAACCCCGATCGGCGAGTTGGGGGAGGGATTGTCCGGCGGGCAAAAACAACGGTTATTCATAGCCCGGGCAATCTACAAAAAACCGGCTATTTTGTTCCTGGACGAGGCCACCAGCGCGCTGGATAAGGAGAGCGAAGCTGCCGTGAATCAGGCAATTAAGAGACTCAACATCACTAAGCTGATCATTGCCCATCGTGAAACGACCATTGCGTCGGCAGATCGAGTTATACATTTTGGATAAGGGGGATATCACCCGCGGCACCGGCCATTTACACTGTTTTTCCCCCTAAAAACCCAATAGGTTCAGGCCGCCGATGCCGCCGCCAATGACGATTGCTTTCATCGGGCTGTTCTCCTCGCATGGCGATAACCGAAGCGGCGATTATCGTACCCGCTAGCCGGGGCGGTGGCGCGCGGGCTGACGTAGGGGGGCGGCCGCAAACGCAAAGTGGTGCAGGCAATGAACGGCGATGGGGCAAGGCTATTTTTGCTGCTCGCTTCGGCTTTCAATTTACGGCGCGGCGCATTGCGCGATATTCTGGTTTTCTGATGGGCTGACGGCGGATGAGGGAACCATGACAGACAGCCAGGCGTTTGAACAACAAAGCCTCGACAATCTGCTGAGCTATTGGCGGCGCCATCGCCGCCTGCCGGGCGCGCGCTATCCGGCCGGCCCGACCGACACCCTGTGCGACGTGCCGGGCGTCAGCGTCGGGCATCACACGCTGGCCGACGGCGAATGCCAGACCGGCGTTAGCGCCATCGTGCCGCCGGGCGATCTGTTTAACCAGCCGCTGCCGTGTGGCAGCGCGGTGCTCAACGGCTTCGCCAAGCCGCTGGGGCTGGTGCAGCTGAACGAGCTGGGGGTGCTGCAAACGCCTATTCTGCTGAGCAACACCTTCGCCGTCGGCACGCTGTTCAACGCAATGGTGCGGCGCAGCTGTCTGCGTTACCCGCAGATCGGCCGCGGCAGCGCCACCATTAACCCCCTGGTGCTGGAGTGCAACGACGGTTACCTCAACGATATTCAGGCGATGGCGGTGCGTGAGGAGCACGTCTTCAGCGCGCTGGATAACCATTCCACCCGCTTTGCGCGCGGCAGCGTCGGCGCCGGGCGCGGCATGAGCAGTTTCGGCTTGAAGGGCGGCATCGGCACCGCCTCACGCTATTGCCCTGGGCTTGGCACCACGCTCGGCGTGCTGGTGCTGGCCAATTTCGGCACCCTCGACTCGCTGACGCTGAGCGGCGTGCGCGTCGGCCAGGCGCTGGGCAAACTGTTGGCGGACCCGCCGCCGCAGGTGGACGCCGGTTCGGTCATCATCATCATCGCCTGCGATCGGGCGCTGGACAGCCGCCAGCTGAACCGCATCGCCCGCCGCGCGGGCGCGGGTCTGGGGCGGGTAGGCAGCCATTGGGGGCACGGCTCCGGCGACATCGCGCTGGCGTTCTCCACCCGGTTGCTGGGGGCCACGCTGCCGGACGAACGGCTGGAGCCGCTGTTTGCGGCGGCCGCGGACGCCACCGAATATGCGGTGTTGGATGCGTTGCTGAGCGCCGAGGGCGTCAGCGGTTTCCAGCAGCATGCGCGCGTGGCGCTGGGCCCGCTGCTCGATCGGCTGGCGGCAAATTAAATAACGGGAGTGTGATGTGAAAGTCTTTATCTCTGCGGATATCGAGGGTATTGCCGGCGTGATGCGGCCGGAGCAGTGCAACCCGGGCCATGCCGACTATGCGGCGGCGCGCGAGCTGATGGAGCAGGAGGTCAACGCCGCCATCGACGGCGCTTTCGCCGGCGGCTCCACCGAGGTGACGGTGGCCGACAGCCACGCCATGATGCAGAACCTGCGCGCCGATCGCATCGATGCGCGGGCGCGCCTGGTGCAGGGCAAACCGCGCGGGTTGTCGATGGTGGAAGGGCTGCAGCATCAACGTTACGATGGCCTGATGTGCATCGGTTATCACAGCGCCGCCGGCGAACGCGGCGTGCTGGCGCATACCATCAACGGTCGGGCCTTTTATCGCGTCAGCCTGAACGGCGAGGTCGTAGGCGAAAGCGATCTGTATGCGGCGATGGCGGCGGAGTTGAACGTGCCGTTGTGGCTGGTGAGCGGTGACGACGAGCTGCAACGTTGGATCGCTGAACGTTATCCGCAATCCGGCTATGTTTGCGTAAAACGCGCCCTCTCGCAAACCGCCGCCGAATCGCTCAGCCCACAGCGGGCGCGGGCGGAGATCCGCGAGCGGGCGATGCAACAGGTGCGCCAGGGCGCCAGACTGCCGGTGGAGCGCCGTTTTATGCCGCCTTACCGGCTGACGCTGATGGCGGCCAAACCGGTGCTGGCGGATCTGTTCAGCCTGGTGCCCGGCGTGGAGCGCCAGGACGCGCTCACCGTGGCCTTCGACAGCGACAACATGGCGGTGCAAATCAACCTGCTCAGCGTTTTCTCCTCTCTGGCGGCGACGCAGAGCTGACCCCGGTGCGGGTGTCTGCCCGCACCGCACGATTCTCCAATAGAAAAACCCTCTTCAACATTAAGTCTACTGGATAATAGGCTACGCTAATTATTGCTCTGTTGCGCTATATCACCTGACGGACGCGACAAGCCATTCCCATAACAAGATTTGTTTCGCCGAAGGCAGTGACGCCTTCGGTTTTTTTGGAGTCATGAGCAATGAGCATATCCCAAGTTCCGCTTTCGCGGCGGCGGTTTATCGTCGGCGCCGGGGCGTTGGTGATCGGCGCCTATCTGCCGTCCACCGGCGCGCTGGCGCGTTCGGCTGCCCCGACCGCCTCCGGCGCGGCGGCGTTAGACGCCAACGCCTTCGTTCAGATCGGCGCCGACGGCGTCGTCACCGTCATCAGTAAACACACCGAAGTGGGCCAGGGGGTCTATACCGGCATGGCGACGCTGGTCGCCGAAGAGCTCGACGCCGATTGGGCACAGGTGCGGGTCGTGGCCGCGCCGGTGGACACCAATATCTACAAAAACCTGGCCTTCGGATTCCAGGGCACCGGCGGTTCCAGCTCGGTGGCCAATGCCTATGAGCAAATGCGGCGTATGGGCGCCATGGCGCGCGCGCTGCTGGTGCAGGCCGCCGCGCAGAGCTGGAAAACCTCGGCGCAGGAAATCACCGTGCAGGCGGGCAAGATCCGCCATGCCGCCAGCGGGCGCGAAGCGGGCTTCGGCGAATTCGCCGCGCTGGCCGCCACGCTGCCGCCGCCCGATCCCGCCAGCCTGACGCTGAAGGATCCGGCCAATTTCACCCTGATCGGCAAAACGCGCGGTTTGCACCGCGTCGATTCGCTGGCGAAAACCAATGGCAGCGCGCAGTTCTCGCAGGATATCCACGAGCCGGACATGCTGACCGTCACCATCAAGAAACCGCCGCGTTTCGGCGGCAAAGTGGCGACCTTCGACGCCGAGCGGGCGCTGGCGGTGCCGGGCGTGGTGGCGGTGAAGCAGGTCGCCACCGGCGTGGCGGTTTACGCCAAAAACACCTGGGCGGCGATCCAGGGGCGGGAACGGCTGCGGGTCACCTGGGACGACGCGCAGGCCGAACGGCGCAACACCGAGGAGATCTACGCCGAATTCCGCCAGGTGGCGCAGAAAACCGGCGTGGTGGCGAAGAGCCACGGCAAGCCGGACGAGGTGTTCGATAAGGCCGACAAGGTGATCGAGGCCGAATACACCTTCCCGTACGTCGCGCACGCGCCGATGGAGCCGCTGGACGGCTATCTGTTCTGGGACGGCGAGAGCGTCAAGGCGCGCTACGGCTGCCAAATCCAGACGCTCGATCACAAGCAATTGTGCGATCTGTTCGAGTTGCCGCCGGACAAGGTGCAGATTGAAACCATTCTGGCGGGCGGCAGCTTCGGCCGGCGCATCGATTTAGGCAACCCGACGCTGGGGCCGGATCTGGCGGCCGACATGGCGGCGGCGGCCAAGGGCATCGGCCCCGGCCACGGCGTGAAGGTGGTGTGGACGCGCGAGGACGACATCCGCAACGGCTGGTATCGCCCGATGATCCTGCACCGCCTGCGCGGCGCCATTCGGGGCGGCAAAGTGGTGGGCTGGACCGATACCGTGGTCGGCCACTCCTGGACGCGCCACAGCGCGATGGATGCGCTGGTGGTCAACGGCCTCGATCAGATGATGGTCGAGGGCGCCAGCGAGGTCTCATACACCTTCGAAGCCTTCCGCTGCGATGCGCATATCGTGCCCGGCAAGGTGCCGACCACCTCTCTGCGGTCGGTCGCCAGCACCCACACCGGCCACGCGGTGGAGAGCTTTATCGATCAGCTGTTGCAGGAAACCGGCCAGGATCCGGTCGAAGGGCGGCTGGCGCTGATGGGCGATGCGCCGCGCGCGGCGGGCGTGCTGCGGGCGGTAGCGAAAGCCGCCGGCTGGCAGGGCGCTAAAGTGGTAGACGGACGCGCGCGCGGCGTGGGCGTCGCCAAGGCGTTCGACACCTATGTGGCGCAGGTGGCCGAGGTGTCGATCGGCGAAGGCGGCATCCCCAAAGTGCATAAAGTGTGGTGCGCGGTGGACTGCGGCGTGGCGGTGAATCCCGACGTGATCCGCGCGCAGATCGAGGGCGGCATCGGCTACGGCCTGAGCCTGGCGCTGTACGGCAATATCACGCTGAAAGACGGCGTGGTCGAACAGTCCAATTTCAATAACTTCCGCCCGCTGCGCATCGATGAGATGCCGGAGATCGAGGTGATCATCGTGCCTTCGACCGAGAAACCGACCGGCGTGGGCGAGCTGGGGGTGCCGACCATCGCCCCGGCGGTCGGCAATGCGCTGGCGCTGCTTGGGCGGCCGCGCACCTCGCTGAGCCTGCCGCTGCATAATCCCACTGCGAATCCGGCGTCTGACAAGGAGAGAACCTGATGATTCATTTAACCGTAAACGATCAGCCGCTGACTTTCGAGGGCGATCCGCACATGCCGCTGCTGTGGTTTCTGCGTGACGAAGCCGGCTTGACCGGCACCAAATTCGGCTGCGGCATCGCCATGTGCGGCGCCTGTACCGTGCATCTGGACGGCGTGCCGGTGCGTTCGTGCATGACGCCGGTCTCCGCCGCCGTCGGCAAAAAAATCACCACCATCGAAGCCGTGGGCGCCACGCCGGAAGGCAAGGCGGTGCAGGAAGCCTGGCTTGATCTGGACGTGGTGCAGTGCGGTTACTGCCAGTCCGGCCAGATCATGAGCGCCAGCGCGCTGCTGGCGCAAAGCAAGAATCCGAGCGATGCGGACATCGACGCGGCGATGGGCGGCAACGTTTGCCGTTGCGCCACCTATGTGCGCATTCGCGCCGCCATCCACCAGGCCGCCAAGGCGTTGGGTTAGGGAGAGATGCGATGAGCAATGCCTTGAAAGGGCTGTTATGGCTGATTATCGCCGTGGTGGTGTTGGCGGGAGGATACGCGCTGTATACGCTGCTGCGGCCCACCGGCGCTGAGCCTGCGGCGCCGATCGCCGGGGCGCCGGCCGGCATGACCGACAAACTGGCGCGCGGCGAGTACCTGGCGCGCGCCGCCGACTGCGTGGCGTGCCACACCGCGCCGGGCGGCACGCCTTATGCGGGCGGCTTCGCCTTCAAGCTGCCGTTCGGCACCATTTACGGCACCAACATCACCGCCGACAAGGAAACCGGCATCGGCAACTGGAGCGACGATCAGTTCGTGCGCGCGGTGCGTGAGGGCATCGGCCCACAGGGCAACCTGTATCCGGCGATGCCTTATACTTCCTACACCGGGCTGAGCCGCGATGACGTGCTGGCGATCAAGGATTATCTGTTCAGTCTGCCGCCGGTGAAACAGGCCAACCCGCAAAACGAGCTGTCGTTCCCGTTCAACCAGCGTTGGGGCATGAAATTCTGGAACCTGGCGTTCTTCCAGGAGCAGCGTTTCGCGCCGGATCTCAACAAGGATGAACAGTGGAATCGCGGCGCCTATCTGGCGACGGCGCTCGGCCACTGCGGCGAGTGCCATACGCCGCGCAATCTGGGGTTCGGTCTTAACCAGAGCAAGCACCTGAGCGGTGAAGTGGTGCAGGGCTGGTTCGCCGCCAACATCACGCCGGACAAACAGACCGGCATCGGCGGCTGGAGCGACCAGCAACTGTCGCAATATCTGGCCACCGGCCATGCGCCGGGGCGCAGCAGCGCCGCCGGTCCGATGGCGGAAGCGGTGGAAAACAGCCTGCAGTTCCTGACGCCGGAAGATAATCTGGCGCTGGTGAAATACCTGCGCGACATCGAACCCATCGCCGGCGACAGCGCGGCGGCGGTGAACTTGCAGCCGAAGGGCGCGGGGGCTTCCACCCCGATCCTGCCGGGCGGGCAAGACAGCTCGCTCGGGCGGCGGATGTTCGCCAACGACTGCAGCGGCTGCCACCAGTGGAACGGGCCGGGCCGCCAGAGCGAGTATGCTTCGCTGGTGGGCAGCACGGCGGTGAACGATCCGCAGGGGCGCAGCGTGGTGCAGGCTATCCTGAAGGGGACGAGCATCAGCGTCGGCGAGCGGCATGAGATGATGCCGTCGTTCGGCAGCGCGTATTCCGACGAGGAAGTGGCGGCGGTCGCCAACTTCGTGGTCGGCCACTTCGGCGATAAGCAGGGCAGCGTCACCGCCAAACAGGTGGCGGAGCAGCGCAAGCAGTAACGAAAAGCGGCGAGGGAGATTCTCCCTCGCCGCGGCGTTATCGGCTGCGCCGCGACATCACCCGTTTGTCTTTCGGTCTATCCTGCCAGTCCTCAACCTGATTATTGAAGTTGTCCGCCAGCAGGTAGGCCGGGGTTTTCGCCAACCAGTCGGACAACGAAATATCCTGATAAATGCCGTTGTCCATCACGATCAGTACCTCCAAATCCTCATCGCCGATGTTCTCGATGTAATGGCCGAAGCCCTGCGGCACGTAACCGACGTCCGAAGGGGCGTACTCTTCCGTCTGCGCGTGGCCGTGCGAGCTGAACACCGTCATGCGGCCTTTGCCGGCAATATAGTATTGCCATTCGTTGGCGTTGGGGTGCCAGTGCAATTCCCGGATCGCGCCGGGTTTCACGATCTCGATGATGCCGGTCATGGTGGTGGAAATGGGAAATTCTTTCGACGACACCAAATGGACGCTGCCGGCGTCATTTTCAAAGAACGGCTTTTGCTTCATTAATTCATAGCGGTGGGTCAGCGGGGAATTATTTAATCCGCCGTCGCTTTTCGGTAATGGCAAGGTGGGCGGAACGGCGCCGCCGACAATATAAGCTTCGCCCTGTTTGGCCTTGGAAAATACCGCCGCCGGCATGTCGACGCTTTTTTCCAATACCTCTTTCGGCATATGCGCCACCCAATCGGTGATGCTGAAGGTGCCGAATTCGGAGAAATGGCCGTTATCGAACGCCAAAATAAAATGCGCGCCGTCCGCCAGCGCCTGAATGGAATGGCCGTAGCCTTTCGGGAAATACCAGACGTCGCCGGGGCCGAAATCCGCCACCTCACATTTTCCCTCGGGATCGAGGATGGTGATGCGCGCATGGCCTTCCAGCATGAATGCCCATTCGGCGGCGATGGCGTGCCAATGCAGTTCGCGCACGCCGCCCGGCTCCAGCGTCATGTCGACGCCCGCCACGCCTTCGGAGATCGGGAATTGCTCGACGGTAGCTTCGCGCGCCCAGCCGCTGGGCAGGCTGCGTTTTTTGCTGTCGGTGAATTTGTATTTATAGAGATGTTGCGCATCGGCAGGCGGCTGATAGCTGCTGGGGGGCACGATATTGCGATGGTCGTCGGCAGCGGCATTTTTGGTGATGCCGCCGATCATGCCGGCGGCGGCCGCGCTGACGGCGGAGACTTTCAATATATCACGACGCGATAGCATAGCATTTTCTCCAATATAAAGCCGTGCGCCTGCAGAAGCAGGCGACGGGGAAGGCGCGATCGCCATTGAAATGATTTTTGTCATCGGCGGGAATAGGCTGTGACCCTTAAATCCTAGCGGCTGGAATGTATTGCGTAGGCGTTTATTTGTTTGCGTTTGTTACTAAGTGAGAGCGGGTTTAATTATTCATTGTTAATCTCAATAGTCATGGATCTGAATTAATCTTCCCCTGTAATTAAATAAACAAAGTGTCAATGAAACGCATTATTTTGGGTTATTTCCTTCCGATTGCGCTATGGGTGTGCGCAAAAAGCGTGCAGCGGCGACATTGCAGTGCATTTACGCTAAATCGTGACGCCTTTCACAACGCTGACGTCTGGCTATTGCCGAGTATTCGCGAGTATGGTGATACTTTTAGCGCGGTCGAGAAGACCGCACACCATTTTTATTGCGGCGTGTTACTGCTAAAGCAGGCAAGACCAAAATAGGAATGCACTTCTCCTTGTGATGAGGCGCATTTCCATTTTGGTCTTTTTTTTTGCATTTTACCGGGGAAGACGATGGACTATCAAAAACTTGGCTTAGAAATATTGGCGCGGGTCGGCGGTAAAGGCAACGTCAGCAAGCTGACGCACTGCGCGACCCGTTTGCGTATGGAATTCAACGACGACGCTAAAGTGGATTCGAAGGCGATCGAAGCCCTGCCGGGCGTTATCAGCGTGGTGGTGCGAGGCGGCCAGTTTCAGATCGTGGTCGGCAATAACGTGCAGCAAACGTTCCGCGTGCTGCAAAAGGAGATTGGCCAGCCGCAAACCGGCGCTCAAAAGCAGCAGCCGAAAGGTGGCGTGGTGTCACGGATTATCAGCGTGATTTCCACGACCTTTACCCCGGTGATCCCGGCCATTACCGGCGCGGGGATGATCAAGGCGCTGCTGGCGATCCTCAAGCTGGCCGGGGCGATAGATCCCGCCGGCACGACCTATCGATTGCTGGATACCGTCGCCGATGCGGCCTTTTTCTTCCTGCCGGTGCTGTTGGCTTACGGTGCCGCGATAAAATTCGAGTGCAATCCCATCCTGGCGATGACCCTCGCCGGCGCGTTGTTGCACCCTAATCTGGCTCAGATGCAGGCGGCGGGCGCCGCGATTGATTTTCTCGGCATTCCGGTGCGGCTGGCGGATTATGCCGGCTCGGTGTTGCCGATCATTTTTACCGTGTGGCTGATGTCCTATATCGAGCGGTTTGCCGAGAAAATTTCGCCGACGATGATCAAGTTCTTCACCAAACCGATGATCGTGCTGCTGGTCACCGCGCCACTGGCGTTGGTGGTGGTCGGGCCGTTCGGCATTTTCCTCAATGACATGGTGGCCGCCGGTGCGGCGATCGTCGATGGCAAGGCCAGCTGGCTGATTCCTATGTTGATGGGCGGGCTGCAGCCATTTTTGGTGATCACTGGCACCGCCTGGGCGATGACACCGATCGCCACCGGCCAATTGACCAAGAATGGCTTTGAGATGATTAACGGGCCGGGCATGTTGGCGTCCAATATTGCACAAGGTGCGGCGACGCTATGTGTGGCATTCCGCACCAAGAACACGAATTTGCGCCAGTTGGCGTCCTCCGCCGGTTTTACCGCATTGTTGGGGATCACTGAACCCTCGCTGTACGGGGTGACGCTGAAACTGCGCAAACCGTTGATCGCGGCGATGATCGGCGGTGGCTGCGCCGGCATTTACGCCGGGTTGAGCGGGTTGGTGCGTTATGCCTTCGTTTCTCCTGGCCTGGCCGCTTTGCCGGCGTTTATCGGTGAGAACCCGATGAATATCGTGCACGCGCTGATCACTTGCGCCATTGCCATCGTCGTGACCTTTGCCCTGACCTGGATCCTTGGCTTCGACGATCCGGTCGAGGAGACGAACGACGAGACTCAGGTGGCGGCGGCCGACGAGGTATCGCCGGTTTTCAGCCCGCTGACCGGCAAAGCCGTGACGTTGAATCAGGTCAACGATGACGTTTTCTCCCAGGGCTTGTTGGGCCAGGGCATGGCGATCATACCGTCGGAAGGCGTGCTGCGTGCGCCGCTGGACGGCGAGATCGTGACTTTCCTGCCGTCAAAACATGCGGTCGGCATCAAGGGGGACAACGGCGCGGAGCTGTTGCTGCATATCGGCATCGACACGGTAAACCTGGGTGGCCAACACTTTGACTCCGGACTGCAGATCGGCGATCGCGTGAAGGCCGGCGACGAGCTGGTGCGTTTTGACATCGGCGCGATCGCCGCATTGGGCTTCGATCTGACGACGCCGGTATTGATCGTCAACAGCGAAGCGTTTCAGGTTCAGGTGTTACCTAAGCCGCATGGCGTTCATGCCGGTGAGACGATTATGGCGCTGAAGGCCAATAAGGAGCCGGCATGATTTATCAACGCTTGCACGATTTTCCCGCCGAGTTTCTCTGGGGCGCGTCGACTTCCGCCTATCAGGTGGAGGGCGCATGGAATGAAGACGGCAAAAGCCTGTCGATCGTCGATATGCTCGAACATCCCGCAGGCACGGCGGATTTTACGGTGGCCAGCGATCACTATCATCGCTTTCGCGAGGATGTGAAGCTGTTCGCAGAACTGGGGTTAAAGGCCTACCGGTTTTCGGTTGCGTGGACGCGCGTGTTGCCCGAAGGCGTCGGCGAAGTTAATGCGCCGGGGTTGGCGTTTTACCGGCAGTTGATCGACGAATTGCTGGCGCACGGCATCGAGCCGGTGGTGACGCTGTATCATTTCGATCTGCCGTATGTGCTGGAGCAGCAGGGCGGCTGGTCCAATCGCGCCACCATCGAGGCTTTTGTCACTTATGCCGGCGTGCTGTTCGACGCCTTCGGCGATCGGGTGAAGTATTGGCTCACCATCAATGAACAGAACACCATGATCCTGCACCCCGGCGCTATCGGCACGCCCAAAGGCGGTGCGTTGCCTGACAAACGGACGCTGTATCAGCAGAGTCATCATATGTTGGTCGCTCAGGCCAAAGTCATGGCATTATGCCATCAGCGCTGTCCCGGCGGGAAAATTGGCCCGGCGCTCAATACCACCTCGATGTATCAGGAGACCTGTAATCCGCTGGATGCCATTGCCGCTCATAACTGGGAGACGTTGCGCTGTTGGAGTTTTCTCGATGTGGCGGTGCATGGCCGCTATAACGCCCTGGCCTGGCGTTACCTTGAGGATCGGGGGTGGTCGCCGGACAGGGAGCCGGAGGACGCGGCGCTGCTGTTGGCGGCACGACCGGATTATGTGGCGATCAATTACTATTCCACCGCCACGATCGCCGCCAGCCGCGGCGACGGTTCAGACGTGAGCGCACGCGCCGGCGATCAGCAAATTATGCTCGGCGAACCGGGTGTGTATCGTGCGGCGGAAAACCCGTTTGTCGGCAAGACGCGCTACGGATGGGTGATCGATCCGGTTGGCCTGCGCTTAACGCTGCGCAAGACCTTCGAGCGCTATCACCTGCCGATACTGATCACGGAGAACGGCATTGGCGCGCCGGATGAATTGCGGGCGGATGAGACTATCGACGACGACTATCGCATTGAATTCATGCGGCAGCATGTCGAACAGATGCGGCTGGCGATCAACGATGGCGTCGAGCTGCTCGGTTACTGCCCGTGGGCGGCGATTGACGTCGTCAGCACGCATCAAGGTTACGCAAAGCGCTATGGATTTATCTACGTGAACCGCGGAGAACGGGATCTTAAGGATCTGCGGCGCATCAAAAAACGCAGTTTTGACTGGTATCGGCAGCTTATCGCCGCCAATGGCCGGTTGGGCAAATAAGCAAGGTGACGGCCGAGACGATGAAAGTCATTAAGGTGCTCAACAACAGTCTGGTGTTAACCGCGGACGACGATAACCGTGAGGTTATCGTCATGGGCAAGGGAATTGGTTTTAACAGCAAAACCGGAGACGAGATCAACTCGGCCGCCATTGAGAAAGTGTATGTGGTGCAGGAGGGGCAAAAGGGGCGGGATTACCTGCGGCTGATTGAAACTGCCCCGACGGAGCACATCGAAATTGTGCAGATGATCCTCAGTGAGGCCAATCGCCAACTGAACGGCAACATTAATGAACAGATTTTCTTTACGCTGGCGGATCACGTCAGTTTTGCTATCGAACGTCATCACAAGGGTATCGCCATCCAAAACCGCCTGCTGTTCGAGGTGAAGCGTTTCTACCCGCGAGAGTTTGCGGTGGGGCTGCAAGCCTTGGCCTACATTAACCAGCGGCTGAATATCCATCTGCCTGAAGAGGAAGCGGGCAATATCGCCTTTCACCTGGTCAACGGCCAGACCGAAGTGCAAAACATGGAGCACACGTTGCTGGCGGTGAAGATGCTGAAAGATATTTTCAATATCATCAAGTATCACTTTCGCCTCAATATCGACACCGATTCGCTGAACTACGCGCGCTTTTTAGTGCATATGCAGTTCTTTATCCAGCGTATGCTCGACGGCAAACAGATGACCTCGAAGGCCGACTTTCTGTTTGCCCAGATGACGGCCGAGTATCCGCATGCCTATCGCGGCGCGCTATTGATCCGCGATTACGTGAAGAATCTGCTGCAAATGGAGATGTCGAACGATGAGCTGCTGTATTTGATGATCCACCTGACGCGCATCACCGATCAGCCCGAGGCCTGAACCGCCTCGGCGACCAGTTCGCGAAAGCGCTCGACGATCGGCGAGGCCGGGCTATGGCGCAGCGCCAGGTAAAGCGGGGCGCTGAGCTGCGCTTCTTCGGCGATCGTGCGGTAGACAATGCCGTCGCCGCCCAGCCGTCGCATCGAGCCGGGCACGATTGACAACCCCAGCCCGGCGCCGACCAGGCTGAGGGTGGCCGGCAGGCGCGGCGCTTCCTGCACGATGCGCGGGCTGAAGCCGGCGCGGTGGCAGGCGGCCAGGATGGCGTCGTACAACCCCTGACCGGCGGGGCGGCGATAGAGAATAAACGCCTCGTGGGCCAGTTCGGCCAGCGGCAGCGGTTGCTGCGTTTCTTGCGCCAGCCGGTGGCCCAGCGGCAGGGCGACGATCATCGGCTCGCTGAGCACCGGCTCGACGCTCAGGCCGGGAATGCCGTTGGCCGGCGAGCGCACGAAGGCGGCGTCGAGGCGCTGTTCCAGCAACGCCTCCATCAGTTCGCCGCTGCCGGCTTCTTCCAACTGGGTGGTGATACCCGGCAGGATATCGCGATAGCGGCGCAGCAGGTTGGGCACGAAAGGATGCAGCGCGGCGGAGCTGGTGAAACCGATGGCGATATGGCCCTGTTCGCCGCGGGCGGCGCGCTGTACCGCTTCGCGCAGGCGTTCGGCGCGCGCCAGCAGGGCGCGGGCCTCTTCAAACAGCACGCCCCCCGCTTCGGTGACGCGCACGCCGCGCGGCAGGCGCTGCAACAAGGTTACGCCCAGTTCGTCTTCCAGCCCCTGCAGCAGGCGGGTCAGCGGCGGCTGTTGGATAAACAGCCGCTCGGCGGCGCGGGTGATGTTGCCTTCTTCCACCACGGTGACGAATGCCCGCAGGCGACGCAGTTCGATCATAGCCATACCTCAAAGGTATCTTTGGTTTTTCCGGAATGCATTAGACATCATGGCACGGCGGCGCGCATGATACCAGACATCAAAACAAGCGATGTGGAATGGCAATGTCATGTCAGATATCAATACGTTAAAACCGCACCCGGCAGCTGCGCCGGGTAATGCTGAGCTGTTTTTGGGCTTTCTGTGGCTGGGGCTTATCGGCTTCGGCGGCGTGCTGCCGATGGCGCGCAGTATGCTGGTGGAGCGCCGGCGCTGGCTGAGCAGCGAACAGTTTACCGAGCTGCTCGGTCTGTGCCAGTTCCTGCCCGGCGGCAATGTGATCAACCTGTCGGTGGCGGTGGGCATGGAGTTTCGCGGGCTGCGCGGCGCGCTGTGCGCTTTGCTGGGCCTCATCAGCGCACCGACGGCGATCGTGGTGGGGCTGGGCGTGGTATACGCCCGCTTCCAAAACGATCCGCATGTGCAGCATGTGTTCGCCGGGCTGGCCGCCGCCGCCGCCGGGCTGCTGCTGTCGACCGGGATCAAGATGCTGCTGCCGCTGCGCGGTAAATGGCCGGCGCTGGCGATCGTCGCGCTGGCGCTGATCGCCATCGCCTGGCTGCGCCTGCCGCTGTTGCCGACCATGCTGGTGCTGGCGCCGCTGAGCATTCTGCTGATGTGGCGGTGGCCGTCATGAGCGGGGTGTTGATGGCGTTGGCGCTGATCTTCACCGAGCTTTCTTTATTGGCGTTCGGCGGCGGCATGACCATTCTGCCGGAAATGCAGCGGCAGGTGGTGGAGGTGCATCAGTGGATGAGCGCCCAGGAGTTCAGCGCGCTGTTCGCCATGGCGCAGGCCGCGCCGGGGCCGAACATGATGATCGTGCCGCTGGTCGGCTGGCACGTCGCCGGCTGGGCGGGGCTGCTGGTGTCTTCGATCGCCAAGTTCGGGCCGTCTTCTATCGTTACGCTATTGGTGATGGGCGCCTGGCGGCGCTTTAAGGATCGCCCGTGGCGCCGCATCGTACAGGCCGGACTGGTGCCGCTGACCGTGGGGTTGGTGGCGGCCAGCGGTATCTTGATCGCCGAGGCTTCCGCGCCCAGCTGGCGGCTGGCGGCAATCGTGGCGCTGGCGACGGGGTTGAGCATGAGCAAGCGCCTCCATCCGCTGTGGGTGCTGGCGGGCGGCGCGCTGCTCGGGTTGCTGTTCGCCTGAAGGGTTAGCGCGGGATCAGCACAAAGCGCGAAGGGCCGTTGCGGTCGATCAGCTCATAGCGCTTCGGCGCGGTCAGGGCCAGAAACGCCACCATGCTCCCTTCGGCGTCGGTCAGCGTCATGCCGTCCGGCGTCGGCCGCCAGGCGACCGGCAGCGCGTGCAGCGCCAGCGGCTGCAGGCATTGGGCGGAGGCGCTGAAACGGAAAGCGTTGGTGTTGGCGACCGCTTCGTCGCTCAGCTGCACCTCGCAGACGGTTTTACCGTCTCCGATGGCGGCGAGCTGCCAGTCGCCCTTCAGCGCGGCGGGTTCCAGCAACGGCAGTGAACTGCCCAGGGCACTGCTGCACAATATGCTCATAACGACTCCTGTCAGGCTGGCGCGGCGCAAGGCGCGCATAAGGAAATGGGTTGGCATCGGGTCACTCCTTTCGGCTGTCCGTTCACACTTTAGCACGTACCCATCTTGATGATGAGGGAAGGATTAGGTTTTTTAATCCTCGATTATTCTGATCCAATCGGCGATAAAATGCGCAAAAAGACGAATAATTAACCCGTTAATGCGCTCATTTTTCTCATTAATATAGTGAGAATACAAATTGTTACGCGTATCTCCAACTCAATGCCCGGCGTGGTGAAGCCAGGCCGGGCGGGCTCGCGCCAGCGGGGTGAGTCACTATACTGGTCATTCCTAAGCCTTGGCTTAGATTAGAACGACTGATGAATAGTCTTACAAAGCGAGTGGGTTCCTATTGTGTAAAAGGAGAATACAATGCGCAGTCGCCACAACGACATTTTGCAAGATGACGATGAGTTCACCAGCCTGAGCGCCACATCCCCCAACGATCATAACTATCAGTTTTACTATCACCAGCCCGGCAGCATTTATGACGGATTGGGTTACGGCGCGCTGTTCACGCTGGACAACGCTAACCTGTACAGCAATCAGCGCGGCGGGGCAGCCATCGACAACCTGGGTAAAATCCGCGATAACTTCAGCTTCGATCGCGCCGCCGATCAGCTGACGCGGCCGGGCCTGACGCACAACGGCGATCAGGTGTATCATCAGTCGGTGGCGCTGACCTACTCCTTCCTGACGCAGAGCGCGCTGAACCGCATCGGCCAGACCGGCGACGGCGACAAGGGGCTGCAGCCACTGACCCAGGCGGCGCAGGCTCAGGCGCTGAAATCGATGCAGGCGTGGGCCGACGTGGCGAACGTGACCTTTACCGAAGCGGCGTCTACCGATATCAACCACCGCGCGGACATCACCTTCGCGTACTTCACCCAGCGCGCCGACGGCAGCACCGCCGCCGGCAGCGGCCCGAATGCCATCAACGCTTACGCCTATTACCCGCCGAGCTCCAAACCGGGCAGCGATAACGCCTTTGCGGGCACGGTGTGGTTCAACAAAAACTTCGCCACCCATCAGGCGCCGGTTAGCGGTGACTTCAGCAGCCAGACCTTCACCCACGAGTTGGGGCATGCCCTGGGGCTGGCGCACCCGGGATCTTATGACGCGTCGCTGGGCAACCCGAGCTACCAGAACGATGCCGCCTATTATCAGGATTCGTTGCAATACTCGATCATGAGCTATTTCAACGCCGGTTATACCGGCGCCGATACCAAAGGGGTGTACGGCTATGGCCCGATGGTGGATGACATTGCCGCGATCCAGAAGCTGTACGGCGCCAACATGAACACCCGCACCGGCGACACGGTGTACGGCTTCAACTCCAACACCGGGCGCGATTTCCTGACCGCCGCAGCGGACAACGGCAAACCGGTCAACTTCGCGGTGTGGGACGCCGGCGGCAACGACACGCTGGACTTCTCCGGCTACAGCCAGCAGCAGATGATCAACCTGAACGACGGTGCGTTCTCCAGCGTCGGCGGCGGCACGCAGAACGTCGCCATCGCGCGCGGGGCGATCATCGAGAACGCCATAGGCGGCAGCGGGCGCGATGTGATCATCGGTAACGATCAGGACAACCTGCTGGCGGGCAACGCCGGCTCCGATATCCTGTACGGCGGCCTGGGGGCGGATCATCTGTGGGGCGGCAAAGACGCCAATAACTTCACCGACTATTTCGTCTATCTCAACGCCAAAGAGTCCACGGTGGCGGCGTTCGACGTGATTGAAGACTTCGAGCACGGCATCGACAAGATCGATCTCTCCGGCCTGCGCTTCAACAACAGCCTGAGCGAGCTGCGCTTTATCGACAGCGGCAGCGCCTTCAGCGGCCAGAAAGGCGAGATCCAGCTCAACTTCGACGCCTTCAACGGCACCACCGATCTGTTGATGAACACCCAGAGCAACAGCTATGCCGCCGACTTCAAGATCCACGTGGTCGGGCAGGTGGAGCAGAGCGATATTTTGTTTGCCTGAGGTGAGTAAGGGGAAGAGAAAAGGGCCGACCGGCCCTTTTTTTACGACTGGGCCGCCGCGGCGCTTTCCGCCACGAAAGAGCCGGTTTTCACCGCGCCAGCACGGCGGTAGTGAGCCACAATGACGCCGCCGGGCGAGACCACCGAGTGGGCCAGCGTGAAGGCCGCCGGCGCCGCGTTGTCATCGAACAGCCGCTTGCCGCCGCCGAGCAGCACCGGGTAGGTGAGCAAGCGCAGTTCATCCACCAGATCGTTGGCCAGCAGCTGTTGCATCAGCGTGCTGCTGCCCTGCACCAGCAGCACCGGCCCCTGGGTGCGCTTCAGCTCGCGCAGCCGGGCGAGGATGTCTTGCCCCAGCCACTGGCTGTTCTCCCACGTCAGCGTCTCGCCGTGGTGGGTGGCGACGTACTTGGCCGCCTGATTGAACGTGCGGGCGATATCGGCGGAAAACGGGTCGGCCTCGTCGGTGATATGCGGCCAGTAGCCGGCGAAGATATCGTAGGTGCGCCGCCCGAGCAGCAGATCGAAAGGCGCAGAGAAAAGATCGCTCATCGTTTCCGCGACGGCGTCATCCCAATAGGGCGCGGTCCAGCCGCCGAAGCGAAAACCGCCGCTGCGGTCTTCGTCCTGCCCGCCGGGCGCCTGCATCACGCCGTCGAGGCTGACGAACGCGCTGGCAATAATCTGTCGCATGGCTGTCTCCTGCAATTGAGTGCCAGCTGAAAGTTTAGCCGCCGTGCGGCGGCCGCGCCAACCGGCCGCTCAGGGTTGCAGCGCCTTGAGCAACGCCTGATGGAAGCGCGCTGGTTCCTCCATTTGCGGCGCATGGCCCAGCCCGGCGAACTCGATCAGCGTGGCGTGCGGGATGAGTTTCGCCGCCTGTTTGCCCAGCACCGCGTAATGCCCGATTTTGGCCTTGACTGCCGGCGGGGCGATATCGCTGCCGATGGCGGTGGTGTCGGCGGTGCCGATCATCAGCGTGGTGGGCGTCTGCAGATCCTTGAACTCGTAATACACCGGCTGAGTGAAGATCATGTCGTAGATCAGCGCCGAGTTCCACGCCACCAGGCGGTGGCCCGGCCCGTTGTTCAGCCCGGCCAGCATATCCACCCAGCGATCGTACTCCGGCTTCCAGCGGCCGCCGTAGTAGGTGTGCTGCTCATAATTGCGGATGCCCTCGGCGGTGGTGTTCAGCTCGCGCGCGAACCATTGATCGATGCTGCGCCACGGCACGCCTTTCGCCTTCCAGTCCTCGAGGCCGATCGGGTTGACCATCACCAGCCGTTCCACCGCCTGCGGATACATCAGGCTGTAGCGCGTGGCCAGCATGCCGCCGGTGGAGTGGCCGATGACGATGGCCTTGCTGATGTTCAGGTTCTGCAGCAGGCCGTGGGTATTTTGCGCCAGCTGCTGGAAGCTGTACTGGTAATGCGCCGGCTTGCTGGAGGAGCAAAAACCGATTTGGTCCGGCGCTATGACGCGGTAGCCGGCCTTGCTCAGCGCCTTGATGGTGTCCTGCCAGGTGGCGGCGCAGAAGTTTTTACCGTGCAGCAACAGCGCGGTGTGGCCGTTGGCGGCGCCTTCCGGCGGCACGTCCATATAGCCCATCTTTAACGGCTGCCCCTGCGAGGTGAAGCTGAACTGCTGCAACGGGTAGGGGTAGTGAAAGCCCTGCAGTTCCGGGCCGAACGTCGGCGTTTCGGCGGCGCCGGCGTTGAACGCGGCCAGCGCGGCGCACAGCAGCGCGCTACGGGTGAATCTCAGCATCCTGATCTCCTGAAAAACGGACGAGAGCCGAGTATAGCCACAATCAAGGCGTCGGCGCGCCAGTGGTTTCAGATAATTCTGTAATATGACGGTTTGATTCCCGGCCAGATTCCGGCAACGCTCTTTTTCACAGTGAACGCGGTCACGCCGTGCAACATTGGCGACGCCTGATGGTTTTATTTCAAGGCTAAGTTATGCGATGCTTAAGCATTATTTATGCAAAAGGATCCTCGCATGTCCGCTTTATCCCGCTGCGCTTTCAGCGAAGGCAGCGTCGCTTTGCCGGAAGGCTATGCCGATCGCACGGTCAACGTCCTGTTGGCCGGCGATGATGTTTCCCCCTCAGTCAATATTTCCCGCGATGCGCTGCAGCCGGCGGAGAACCTGGAAGGCTACGTCACCCGCCAGCTCGATGCGCTGGCGCAGGGGCTGAAAGGTTGGGCGTTCAAAAGCCGCGAGCCGGCGTCGCTGGGCGATGGGCTGGCCGCCGGTGAGTGGGTGCGCGCCAGCTACCTGCGCGACGGCAAACGCATCTGGCAGAACCAGGCGGTGTTTGCGCTGGCGGAGGGGCGGGTGCTGGTGTTCACCCTGGCGATGGCGCGCAAGCTGACGCCGCAAGATGACGCGCTGCTGCAGCAGGTGCTGAACAGCTATCGGGTGGCCTAACGATGAACTCTTTGCGTAAAAGGAACTTACGATGACCGAAGCGGCCCGCGTCGGCGATACCATCGGGCATTCCCATGCCCTGGCCGGCATGATTGCCGGCACCCTTGTCGGCGGCCTGATCGCCGCCGCAGGCGCATTGGCGGCGGGTGCGCTGTTCGTCGCCGGCCTGGCGGCTTCCTGTATCGGCGTCGGCGTGCTGCTTATCGGCGCCAGCCTGGCGGTGGGGTATCTCACCGGGGAGGCGGCCACCGCGGCGCGCGACGGCATTGCCGACGCCGGTGCCGGTAGCCTGACCCCCAAAGGCAATATCGTCACCGGCTCCCCCAACGTCTTCATTAACGGCAAACCCGCCGCGCTCGCCACCAACAGCCAGGTGGCCTGCAGCGACGACGGCCCGAGCATGCAGATGGCGCAGGGCTCCGACAAGGTCAGTATCAACGGCCAGCCCGCCTCGCGCGTGGGGGACAAAACCAACTGTGATGCGCAGGTGATGGAAGGTTCGCCCAACGTGTTTATCGGCGGCGGCACCGTCACCACCTTGCCGATCAAGCCCGAAGTGCCGGATTGGCTGTACAAGGTCTCTGACCTGACGCTGCTGTTCGCCGGCCTGGTGGGCGGCGTGGGCGGCGCCGCCGGCAAGCTGGGGGCGCTCGGCAAACTGCTGGGCAAGCTGCCCGGCATCAACAAACTGGCGCGCATCGCCTGCCGCGCCGGCACCCTGATGACCGCGACCGCCGCGGTCGGCATTATCGCCCGGCCGGTGGATATCGTCAGCGGCCAGAAATTCCTCGACGGCGAAGACGATCTCGATTTCGTGCTGCCATCGCGCCTGCCGGTCGCCTGGCAGCGTTATTGGCGCAGCGGCAACCCCGGCGACAGCGTACTGGGCCGCGGCTGGAACCTGTTCTGGGAGAGCAGCCTGCAGCCGTATCAGGACGGCCTGGTGTGGCGCGCGCCTTCCGGCGACTTCGTCGCTTTCCCCATGGTGCCGCGCGGCCACAAAACTTACTGCGAAGCCGAAAAATGCTGGCTGATGCACAACGACGACGGCAGTTGGCAGCTGTTTGACGTCGGCGAACAGATTTTCCACTACCCGCCGCTGGCGGGCGAGCAGCCGAGCCGGCTGAGCATGATCACCGACGCCATCGGCAACGCCACCTCGCTGTTTTACGACGACGAGGGCCTGCTGAGCGAACTGGTGGACAGCGCCGGGCAGCGCCTGATGTGCCGCTATGCGCAGGGCTGCCTGCATGAAGTGGCGCTGCAAACCGCCGAAGGCGAACGGACGCTGGCGCGCTACGGTTACGATGAGCAGGGCCAACTGACGACGGTGAGCAACCGCGCCGGTGAGGTAACGCGCCGCTTTGGCTGGCGCGACGGCCTGATGATCAGCCACCAGGACGCCGCCGGGCTGCTGAACGAATACCAATGGCAAGAGATCGACGGCGTGCCGCGCGTGACGGCCTATCGCAACAGCGCCGGAGAATCCCTTGAGTTCGGCTATGACTTCGCCGGCGGGCGCCGCAGCGCGGTGCGCGGCGACGGCAAGCGGGCGGAGTGGCGGCTGGATGACGACGACAACGTGGCGCAGTACACCGACTTCGACCAGCGCCGCTACGGTTTTATCTACCAACGCGGCGAGCTGTGCAGCGTGCTGCTGCCCGGCGGCGCGCAGCGCCAGAGCGAATGGGACCCTTACGGCCGCCTGTTGTCGGAAACCGATCCGCTCGGCCGCGTGACGCGCTATCAATATTCGCGCAACAGCGGCCGGCTGTTCGCCGTCGCATACCCGGACGGCAGCAGCGAAGCGCAGCACTGGGACACGCTGGGGCGCCCGACGCGCTATGTCGATGCGCTGGGCAATGCCACGCTGTACCGCTATCCGGATGACGAAGAGAGCCTGCCGGCTAGTGTGATCGACGCGCTGGGCGGGGAAGTGAAGCTGGAGTGGGACGCCCGCGGCCAGCTGACGCGCTACACCGACTGTTCCGGCAGCGTGACGGCTTATACCTACGATGCGCTGGGACAATTGACGGCGCAGACCGATGCCGAAGGCCACCAGACGCGCTACCGGTGGGATAACGGCGGCCGCCTGCACACCCTGATCCACCCGGACGGCGGCGAAGAGCGTTTTAACTGGAATGCGCACGGCCAGCTGGCCGAACATCAGGACGCGTTGGGCAGCCTGACCCGCTGGCAGTACAACGCCCTGGGGCTGCCGGTCAGCATCACCGATCGCATCAACCGCACCCGGCGCTATCACTACAGCCCGCAGGGCTGGCTGACGCGGCTGGAGAACGGCAACGGCGGCGACTACCGCTTCAGCTACGATGCGGTGGGCCGTGTGCTGGCCGAAGAGCGCCCGGACGACACCCGCCACTATTATCGCTACGGCGCGGCCGGGCTGCTGGAGGAGCACCGCGAGGTCGGCCTGCCGGGCAGCGCGGGCGAGCTGACGCAGCGCGAACAGCGCTTCCGCTTCGACGAGGCCGGGCAGCTGGTCTGGCGCGGCAACGCCAGCGCGGAATGGCATTACCGCTTCGACGCCATGGGGCGGCTGCGCGAGCTGAACCGCCTGCCGACGGCGAGCGGCGCGGCGCTGGGCATCGAGCCGGACAGCGTGCAGATGCGCTATGACGCCGCCGGGCGGCTGCTCGGCGAGCAGGGCGTGAACGGCGAGCTGCAATACCAGTGGGATGCGCTGGCCAACCTGCAGGCGCTGACGCTGCCGCAGGGCGATCGCCTGCAGTGGTTGTATTACGGTTCCGGCCACGCCAGCGCCATTAAATTCAACCAGCAGGTGGTGAGCGAATTCACTCGCGATCGCCTGCACCGGGAAACCGGCCGCAGCCAGGGTGCGCTGCAGCAGCAGCGGCGTTACGACGCCATGGGCCGCCGCAGCTGGCAGAGCAGCGCCTTCGGCCATGACAAACTGACCCGGCCGGAAGACGGCGTGCTGTGGCGCGCTTATCGCTACACCGGCCGCGGCGAGCTGGCCGGGGTGAGCGACGCGCTGCGCGGCGAAGTGCACTACGGTTACGACGCCGAAGGCCGCCTGCTGCAACACCGCGAACCCAATCAGGGCAAACCGGGCGCGCGGCTGGTGTACGATCTGGCGGATAACCTGCTGGGCGAACGCAGCCCGCAGAGCGACATCGACGCGCACCTGCCGCTGGCGCCGATCGCCGACAACCGCCTGACGCACTGGCAAAAACTGTTTTACCGGTATGACGGCTGGGGCAACCTGATCAGCCGGCGCAACGGCCTGTACGAACAGCACTACCGCTACGACGCCGACAATCGGCTGGTGCGGGCGCACGGCCGTGGCCCGCAGGGCGAATTCGAGGCGCAGTATCATTACGACGCGCTGGGCCGCCGCAGCCGCAAGGTGGTGCGCTACAAGGGCAAAATCGAACAGACGACCCGTTTCCTGTGGCAGGGTTATCGGTTGCTGCAGGAGCAGCGCGACGACGGCAGCCGC